>JANRLF010000004.1:0-614239 GCA_033762815.1 Chitinophagales bacterium
GCCCGTCTTGAAGCTCTCCGCATAGGCGATCGTGCCCGCAGCCGAGCTGTCGATGATGCTCACCCGGACGCTCACGTTCTGGTTCGACAGTATCTGCCCGGAGGCGTCGCGAGCAACAGCCTGGTACTTGATGGCCTGGGGCATCTGCGCATACGCCAAACTGGCCGTAAGTATAAATAGCAATGTAAATAGACGTATCATAAAGGTGGTTTGTAGTTGTAAGTTTATTGGTTGTTGGCTTTGTTTAAGGGCAGCATTTCCTGTGGGCCTGGGGCCAAGGGAAAGCGGACATTGAAATTAGCTTCTTTTTGAATACCTTGTGCACTATTAATCAATTCATTTTTTCTAGTAGCAACAATAAACCAGGAGAAAGCAGCATTGCTTTGGCCATTGTGCAGTTCCATAACATCAAATCCATTGGCTGATTTATTGGCTATGTACACGCCATTACAGGCATCTTCCAATTGCACAAAAACTTTTATAGGATGCAAGCTATCTACTTGTATATTCTTTGAAAAACTAGGATCAATGGTAATATGCGCTTTACCATTTATTAACTTCCCTGTGCCAAAATCTTGAAACAAAACTTCAGGTGCTTCAGGAGCGAACATGGTCACCTTCTCTCCTTTTGCATTTTCAACAATAGTAGATACGGTGCCATTGCCCAAAATTTTATATGGGGTAAACACACCTGAGGATAACTGCCATCCGCCTACATAGGCATAAATGCCATCATTATAAAAATATCCGCCGAATGCACTCACATTGTATTGGGTTGCTATGCCTGCCATCCCTATAATGGTGCCATTGCCTGTCACCCCTGCTCCGCCAGCGATAGATAGGCCAGTGACATTGTTGCCATTGGCTACCAAACCAGTACCGCTAGCAGAGGTACTGTTGAACCTAACGGCAATGCTATTCGAACTGGAGAGATCTAACTGATAACTGGGCGAACTGACAGCCCCAATACCGATATTGCCATTGGCAACCATTACCATGCGGGTAATGCCGCCCGATTGCAGCTTAAATACATTACCACTTGGTGCATTTACCTGGAACTTACTATCAGGGCTAACAACCCCGATACCGATTGAAGTGCCATTGTCAAATAATTGCGAGTTAATGCCAGAAGTACCACTGGCATGGAATTTCACCAAAAAATTGCCCGTTCCGGTTAAGTTGGCTGAAGCACCTGTTGCTCCCGTGGCTCCTGTTGGTCCTTGTGGACCCATTGGGCCTTGCGGACCAGGGTTACCCTGTGCACCTGGTAAACCATCTGCACCTGTCGCACCAGTAGGTCCAATAGGTCCCATAGGCCCTTGTGCCCCATCAGCACCTGTTGCTCCAGTTGCTCCCGTGGGTCCAATTGGACCCTGCAAACCTTGAGGCCCCATTGGCCCTTGCGGACCTTGTGCTCCGTCAGCTCCTGCATCGCCTTTAGGCCCTTGAGCACCCGTTGCCCCAGTAGCACCTTGAGGACCGGTATTTATAGGCAACAATACACTTTGTCCACTTTTGGTAAGACTCAATACATTGCCGTTCAGCATCAAATCCTGTAATTCGTTCGTGCTATCAGCATCTGGGTCCTGGGCTAAGTCTGATAAATCAACCGTGAAAGCCGTTCCATTATCGGTTACCGTCAACTCTTTGGTGACTCTATCGAAGTGTAAGCCTGTATTATAACTGGGTGAAAGGGTATCATTTAGGTTCGTAAGGTCTACTACTCCCCCATTGCTCAAGGTCAGTTGATTGGTTAAAGGGTCAAAACTAAGTTGCTGACTATCTGTATTATCCAAATAGGGTTGCAGGTTGACATTGTTTCCTTGGCTCAGGGTTAGGATATTATTGATTATCGCCAGTTGCTGTTGGGTATCATTGTCGTCGCCAGCCACCCATTGCGTACCGTTCCATTTAAGAACTTGGCCTGTGTTGGCATTAGCAGCCACATCGGATAAATCGTTTAATGAATTATCCGTCAAATTATCGGCATTTTTATCAATCACCACCGTGTGGGCGCCACCTTTATCATAAATGGAAAGCACCTTGGTGGCAGTATCGTATACTACATTGTTAATCAATTCATTGGTAGCGCTGGTATCATTCAGTACCGAAGCGGCTTGTTCAGAAAACAAAGCATAAGGTACCGAAAGCAGTTCGCTGGTGCCCATTAACACAAATTGCTCACCTCCCAAGGGGTCAATTTCTATACTGAGCCACTTATTGCCCGTTGACCATGGTACAGCAGCAAAACTGCCATTTAGCGCAGCACCATTACCGATAGTAATACTGAAAAGGCCATATTCGTTGGTGCCTGCCTTGTGTGTTTCAATATACACCGCAGGCGCAGTAGCACTGCCGTCTTTAATAGATATCCTTACTTTAATGTTCTGATTGGCCAGCGCGGCCCCAGATGCATCCCTAGCAACTGCTTGATAACGAAATCCCTTCGGTGTTTGGGCAAATACCGATACTGCAGAAAACAACAACCCTATCCATATCCACTTCTTTATCATACTTTCTGATTTCGTCAAATACTATTCTATCCCTACTCATCACACCTCACTTAATTTGACTTCACTGGTACCGGTACTGGCTGCAACTGGCCACCACGTGATACATCTAATTTATCTTGATATTCCGAAAGCTTTTCCAACAAATAATCCATCAACCGCTTCATCACCACTCCTCTTTTAATGTTCTAGCCCTATGAAAGGCTTTACAGCAAGTTAAGCGATGATTTACTGAAAGTCAAATATTTTTCAGATGGTCGAGTAAATTAAATCCTGCCAGCTCATAACGGCCATTGCCGTTGCCTTTCACAATGTACAAAGAAAGGTTTTTATGCGGAAAATCGTCCATCAGGCAAAGGTTGTTTTGCAACAGCGTGCAAAGCATAATGCGCATAGCTCTACCATGGGTGCAAATCAAAATTCGCCCCTCATACTGCGGCAATATGTTCTCAATAAAATCCAATTGGCGGTTTTGCAGATCCAAGGGGCTCTCGCCTTGGGGAATGCTCAAGTGCAATTGCCCCGCTCGCCAACTGTCCAGCAGCATTTTGTATTCTTCTGTCAACATAGGGGTAGGTGCCTTTCCCTCATGATAGCCCCAATTGATTTCGTCCAACTGCCAGTGAGCCGTGTGGTTATACCCATTCTGTAAAAAAGGACCAACAGTTTGCTGGGTGCGCTGCAAGGTAGAAGTAAGTATGTGGTCAAAATCAAGGTGCTTGTAATGCTCGTAAAACGCCCATGCTTGGCGGATGCCCGTTTCGTTCAACACCGAGTCAATACCCCGCCCTTGGATGATATTGTTGCGGTTCTGTTCTGTCTCCCCGTGCCTGATTAAATAAATCTCCTGTGTCGATGCCATTGCTTCTATTAGTCAAACAAAATACGAAAACCGATGCATAGCAGCTATAGAGCGCCTGCGCTATGCCCACACTTCTTAGTAGTAGACGCCTATAAACAAAATGGCCCTGGAAATACCAAGGCCATGTGCACCCGTAGGGATTCGAACCCCAAACCTTCTGATCCGTAGTCAGATGCTCTATCCAATTGAGCTACGGGTGCTTTCCTTAAAAGGAATGCAAAAATAGCAAATCGGTTCGATTTATGGAAATCTATTTGCTGCCTTTATCTTCTTCTTTCTTCCCTCCTGACTTGCTGAAAGATTGGCGCATGCCAGTATCGGCCTCAATGTTCTTCAGCTTGTAGTAGTCCATTACCCCCAAGTTGCCGCTACGGAAAGCTTCAGCTATTGCCAGCGGTATTTCGGCTTCCGCTTCTATTACCTTAGCCCTAGCTTCCTGTGCCTTGGCTATCATTTCCTGTTCAAGGGCAACTGCCATAGCACGACGCTCTTCGGCTTTTGCCTGAGCAATATTCTTGTCTGCTATTGCTTGGTCGGTTTGCAAAACGGCACCAATGTTTTTTCCTATGTCCACATCGGCAATGTCAATGGACAGGATTTCAAATGCAGTACCTGAGTCGAGCCCTTTGGACAATACCACTTTGGAAATGGAATCAGGGTTTTCCAATACTGACTTATGGGAGATGGCCGAACCGATGGAGGACACAACCCCCTCACCTACCCTGGCCAACACTGTTTCTTCACCAGCTCCACCCACCAATTGTTTGATATTGGCCCGCACCGTAACACGCGCCTTGGCAATTAACTGGATACCATCTTTAGCCACAGCAGTAACGGGTGGGGTATCAATCACTTTTGGATTAACCGACATCTGAACTGCTTGGAACACATCCCTACCAGCCAAGTCAATAGCAGTTGCTGCCTTGAAATCCAAATCAATGTTCGCTTTTTGGGCAGATATCAAAGCATTCACTACCGAAACTACCCTACCACCTGCCAGATAATGCGCCTCCAAATCGTTGCGGGTAAGGTGCAAACCTGCCTTCGTAGCCGTAATCAATGAATTGACGATGATGCCCGGAGGCACTTTTCGAAAACGCATGAACATCAACTGTACCAGGTTGACGTACACCCCTGATAAAATAGCCGAAATCCATAAGGGAAATGGAATGAGGTAAATAAAAACAATAAGTACCAGGAGTATGACTACCCCTATAATTGCTAAAGACATGGTTAGGTGATTTTATAGGTAGGTTTTACAAATATTTTGTTGTTCTCAATTTTAATGACGGTAACTTCCGTACCAGCATCTATGTATTCATCTTGCGCAAATACTTCCAGCCTGTTGTCGCCAAAGTCGGCCTTCCCATGGGGGCGCAGAAAGGTAACTGCTTTTCCGATATCACCAGTCTGCACTAGGCCATCTTCCAATACATTCACCCTGCCATCAATTACTTCATTTAAAGATAGTCTGCGTGAGGTGTACACTTTGTAACTTAGGTAAAGTAATATACCCGTGGCTATACTGGTACCTGCGAGGGTAAAATGCCCGATATTGGAATTGGGAAACTGCGTGTAAGAGAGCACTACCCCAACCACAATCATGGCATACCCGATAATGCCCATTATTGTAGTGCCTGGAATCAAGAAAATTTCCACCAACACCAAAATAATTCCTGCGGCTATAATCGATATGATACTAGAAACATCCATGTCTATTGGTGTTCACTTTCTTTCCGTTCCCCTTCTTCGCCCTCTTCACGTTCTTTCAGTTGTTTTTCAAAATCATGTTCCCCTGTAGAGGGCTTTAAGGTAATCACCACATGGGTTTGGGTATTTTCCAATACCATATTTTCCTTGTTCAATAAGTTAATGCGCAGGCTATCTGGCTTTACCGCACTGGAAAGGACTATCAGCGAGTCATTTGCCAATACCCAATCTTCTTCCACCTTATGGTTGCCCGTTACCGTGGTTACCCGGCCATTTTGTTTGAACTCGATAATGGGATAGTTCATGTTTTTGGCAGCAATTACCTGCCCACCCGTGTTTACTTGTACAAAATCCCATCTGCCTATCAACTGCTCTTTCACATCTTTTTTCGAGTTGCCACAGCCGATAGCCAATAAAAAAACAAGTATTGCCCCAGTATAGAAAAGTTTGCTCATCATTTATTCTCCAGCCTAAAGTACTTTACTATTTTCAATGCACCAAATGAAAAATATTAACTGGCGAAATAAATCCTCACGGTCTGTAAGTTCCTTATAGCAATTTCCATATACCTACTATGATGTTGCTTAAAAGTCAGTTTACTTCCAATCAATACTTGCAAATGTAGTGTTAAGTGCTTACCATTACCCCTATCACAAGAGACTAGGACAAATGCCATAAACATGTTTGGGTGCAAAAAACACAAAAAAATTACCCCATTTTTGTATAAACTACTGTAAATAAATCACTTTACACCGTTTAGTTAAAGACGTTATTTAATTTTTTTCGGTACGAATTGAGATGTTTTCAGTATTTTTTTGGTACGAATTGAGTACGTTTTTGATAGATTTTCATTGCTGTTTGTTACTTCTATACCTGTACTCCTAATATAAGCGCAGTGATGGTGGGCATTGCAGATGAAATTTACTACTTTCATAGCATATTGGGGCAAATCGATAGAAGCAATGAAGATTGAATTGTGGTTGGTTGGGAAAACGGATGCTTGGCTGGCAGAAGGGATTGAACGCTATACAAAGCGGATGAAACATTACGCTACCTTTGAAATGGTGGTTTTCCCCGAAAGCAGGCACAAAGGCAACGCATCGCCGACACAAGTAAAGGCAGCAGAGGCGGAAGCCATCATGGTCAAACTTAACGATAGTGACCACCTTATCCTGTTAGATGAACATGGGAAGGAGGTTGATTCGGTGGCATTCGCTGGCTATATCAGTAAGTTAATGGTAGCCGGGAAACGCAAGGTTATCTTCCTTATTGGGGGCGCATACGGTTTTGACCCTGTTATCGTTAAGAGAAGCAACGATACGCTATCTTTGTCAAAAATGACCTTTTCCCATCAAGTTATCCGCCTCTTATTCATGGAACAACTTTACAGGGCCCATACCATTATTAACAACGAACCATACCATCACCAATGAATGGATTCACTCCTATTACCACAGCCATTACGGTAGTCACGTTGGCTTTATCGATGTGGTCTTTCCAAAGTACCGAAATCAGGGACAAATTGATTTTCAATCCTTATAGGATTAAGCGCAACCGCGAGTGGTACCGCTTTCTCACCGCGGGGTTTATCCATGCCGATTTCGGCCATTTATTATTCAATTTAGTCTCCTTTTTCTTTTTTGGCCCCTTTGTGGAATCTATCTTTCTTTATCATTTCGATTCCTTGGGGCCCGTTTTTTTTGCCCTAATGTATGTGCTGGCCATTATTGCTTCTAGTATTTTCAGCTATTTCAAGCATCAGGATGACTATGCTTATCTGGCCTTGGGAGCATCCGGAGCTATTTCTGCCGTAATATTCAGCAGCATTTTGTTCGACCCTTGGGACAATCGCATCTGTATCTACTTCGTATTCTGTTTGCCTCCTTTGGTGTTCGGCATCGTTTATCTCATGTTCTCCCAATATATGGCCAGGCGTGGGCAAGACAACATTGGCCATGACGCACACTTTTGGGGAGCAGTGTTTGGTTTCATTTTTCCAATTCTCTTGAAGCCGAGTTTGATAGTCGATTTTTTCAATAACGTAAAGAGTAGGTTTTGATTGACTTAAGGAGCGATACGGTTACGCGGCCCACCCCCGCCATGCGCCAAGCCATGCTGGAAGCTGCAGTGGGCGATGATGTTTTCGGTGAAGACCCTTCCGTGAATGCTTTGGAAGAAAAGATGGCCAGTATGTTCGGTATGGAAGCTGCTATTTTCTGCCCATCGGGCACCATGACCAACCAAATAGCCATTAAGCTGCATACCCAGCCGGGTGATGAAGTGATATGCCACCGCTTGTCGCACGTATATAATTATGAAGGCGGGGGCATCGCTTTCAACTCTGGGGCATCTGTAAGGTTAATTGAGGGAAACACTGGCTTTATTACGGCTGAAGAAATAAAAGAAAACTTCAACAATCCCAATGACCCGCACAAGCCTTTAACCAGTTTGGTTTGCCTGGAGAATACTGCCAACCGCGCAGGGGGCTTGGTTTTTAGCTTGGAGCAGATACGGCCGGTAGCTGCCGCTTGCAAAGAATTAGGCTTAGCATTACATCTAGATGGTGCCCGATTGTTCAATGCTCTTGTGGTAACCCAAGATACTCCTGCGGCTTATGGTGCCACCTTCCATACCATTTCTATTTGCCTTTCCAAAGGATTGGGAGCTCCGGTTGGGTCAGTATTGTTAGGAACAAAAGAGTACATTCGGAAAGCTAGGCGCATCAGGAAAGTGTTTGGCGGGGGTATGCGCCAGGCCGGCTCATTGGCAGCGGCAGGCATTTATGCCTTGGACCATCACATTGAACGACTGAAAGAAGACCACGAAAAAGCCCAAGCAATTAAACGTACCTTGGAGCAATGTAGCTGGGTAAAGCACATGCAGCCGGTAGCGTCCAACATCGTCATTTTCCATTATGATACAGCCAAATTTAATGGCAAGGGATTGGATGAAGTGCTGAAAGCCCATGAGATATTGGCCATAAGCCTAGCACCCGGCCAACTACGCTTTGTCACACATCTAGATATTAGCGATGCGATGATGGAGAAAATCGAAAATACGCTGATGTTGCTCTGAATAGCAACGACTTAGGTTTTTGTCAGGATGCCTCCAAAAAGAAAGAAAGCGATGTGGGCTTTTCACCCACATCGCTTTTTGGTTTAGTTCAATTTAGTGACCTTTTTCACCAAGTTATACTTCTCGCTGCTCAACTTCACGTAGTAGTTAGCAGAGGCTTGGCTCGATAGATCAATAATAAATTCTTTTTGCTTGGTTGCGGGAGCTTGAATTGTAAACACCAGTTCTCCAATGACATTAAACACTTCAATTTTACAATCTGACACTTCCGGCAAATCCACACTTACCGAAAACTTGCCACTGTTAGGATTTGGATACACTTTGAAGCTTACTAGCTCGTCCACATTAGCAATACCAGTGGTGGAAGTGATGGTAAAGTTGAATGTCTCCACACAGTTGTTATCGTCTGTTATTGCAACGGAGTAGCTACCTGCAGCCAATCCATTAACTGAGGTTCCAGTAGCACCAGTACTCCATTGGTAGCTGTATGGAGGAGTACCGCCACCCAAACCGAACAAGCTAGCGCTGCCAGTTGATTGGTTTATTAAAGTTGGGGTAGTATTTATGGTTACACTTATCTCATCGGGTTCGGTGATGAAAAATTGTTGAACATTCTGACACCCGCTTTGGTCAGTTACAGTAACGGTATATGTACCAGCAGTAAGTGTAAAGATAGAGGCATTAGTTTGGCCTGAGCTCCAGTTATAAGTATAAGGGGAAGTGCCGCCAGATACCAAAACGGTGATGCTACCAGTATTATCACCATTACAACCTGAAACATCGGTTTGGCTTCCTGTTACGTTGGGGCCTAAAGAGCTGACAACGACCGTGGCTGAAGTCGAACAATTGTTGCCATCGGAAACAGTTACTGTGTAGCTACCAGCAGCGATACCAGCATTAGTGGCTGAAGTTTGCCCGTTGCTCCAAGAATAGGTGTATGGAGTTTGGCCCGAAACCACGTTCACCGTCGCACTACCATCAGCAGTACCTCCACAGCTAACTGGTGTGGATGAAGTGGTAAGTGATGGCCCTGACGGAGAAGACAAGGTGGTGCTGGCAGTGGCTGTGCATCCGTTGGCATCGGTAACAATAACACTGTAAGTGCCTGCACCTAAATTGTTCAATATTGATGTGGTAGCATTATTGGACCACAAGTAACTGTAGGAACCAGTACCACCGGTAGCAGAAGCTGTAGCCAATCCATTATTTAAGCCACAACCAGGGTTGGTGCCGCCCACAGAAACCGATAACAAGGATGGTTGAGTGATGGACGCACTTGTGGTTTTCTGGCAACCATTGGCATCTGAAACGGTAACGGCATAATTGCCAACTCCAAGGTTCGATAGATTCTGGTTGGTAGAGGCATTATTCCAATTGAAAGTATAGCTTGGTGTGCCGCCTGAAACATTCAAAGTGACGCTTCCGTTATTGCCACCAAAACAACTGATGTTTTGTGCTACGGCATTTACGGTAAGGGCAGTAGGCTGGTTGATTGTATAACTTTGGGTAGCGATACAGTTATTTGCGGCAGTGACAGTAATTAAATAAGTACCTGCAGCAAGCCCAGTTAAATCTTGACTACCTTGGCCGTTGCTCCAGCTATAAGTATATGGTGAAGTACCGCCAGTAACATTGATGTCGATGGCTCCGTTTGTTCCACCATTACACAACACATTGGTGGAAGACACTAATGAAATGGTAGGTGCACCGACATTGGTAACAGCAACTGAACCAGTCGCGGTGCAGCCTCCTGTGGCTGTTACCGTCACTTGATAGTTTCCTGCAGGTATATTGGCAATAGTTGCACTATTTCCACCATTGCTCCATAAATAGGTATATCCACTTCCACCTGTAGGGTTAACAGTGGCACTGCCATTGCTGGTACCACAAGTAGCTTGTGTTGAGCTAGTAGATACACTAATACCTGTAGAACCACTCACGGTAGCTGTAGCAGATGCGGAACATCCACTAGCCGATGTCACTGTCACGGTGTAAGTACCTGCTGCTAGATTTGAAAGGTTGGCTGTTGATTGATTATTGTTCCATGCATAAGTATAAGGAGCTGTACCGCCAGTAACCACTGCTGTTGCAGTACCATTGCTGTTGCCACAAGTAGTAGTCGTGCCATTAGCAGTAACAGTGATACCGCCAGATGAAGTTACGGTAGTGCTTGCAGTTCTGATACAACCTTGTGCATCGGTCAAAGTAACGGTATAGACGCCTGGAGCAAGTCCAGATGTGGTAGCTCCAGATAAACCATTGCTCCAGTTGAAAGTATAAGGTGCAGAACCACCGGTGGCTGAGGCAGTTGCCGAGCCATTGGCATTGTTACAGGTAGCATCATTAGAACTAACCGCTATGGTAATGGCCGTTGGTTGGGAAATGTTGCCAGTTGCTGTGCCAGTACAGCCATTGGCATCGGTAATAGTGACCGTATATGAGCCAAAACTCAAGCCGGAAATATCTTCGGTGGTTTGACTGTTGCTCCAGCGGTAAGTGTAAGGGGCAGTTCCTCCAGTTGCAGTCAGATTGATACTGCCATTGGTACCGTTGAAACAGGTAACATTAGTTACGCTTACTGTTCCCGTCGGATTGTTGCGGACCACTATATACCCTGTTTTTACCAATGTATCCCTTCCATTGGCATTCACCGCTATTAAAGTTACATTATAGGTGCCAGGTGTGTTATAGGTCACCGTAGGGTTTTGACTGGTAGAAGTGGAAGGAGTACCTCCAGCAAATGTCCATGCCCAACTTGTTGGGGTATTGGTAGTGTTGTCAGTGAAAGTTACAGTTGAGCCAGCGCAAACACTGGTCGCACTTGCACTAAAATCAACTACTGGGACAGGTCCGGTTGAAGTACAAGTAATTGGAAAAATTGCTAGGTTGGAAGGAAAATTCCAAGCCGAGGTGAAATCATGCCAAGTGGCATCAGACCATTTTTCCCATGCCGTATTCGCAGCAGATGTTGTGTCCGTAGCGGCCAAGGCAACGGTATCTCCTGCTGCATAGGTCAACTCGATACCCATATAAAAGGCACCATTGATGGTTATTGGACTTGCAAATGTCACTGAAGTAATAGCCGTTGTAGATAGGGTGTTAATATTAACGTCTTTACTTCCCAAAACCGTTCCGGGTGCTCCCGCTGTGCCATTGGCATCCCATACGGTCACTTTTATTTTTGAATTGGCATTGGCAAATCTTGCCTTTACAAAATAGAACAAACCGCCTGTAATTTGGGATCCAGCAGGCAAGCTGCTAAACTTATCCGCTTTAGCCAAATCGCCATACACATTATGGCCAGCCAAGTATCCACTATCAACTGGTGCTGCAGCATCTACTGGAATGGAATATAAAGAAGTGGATGCATTGATATTGGTCAAGGTATCACAACCAGCAGGAACGGAGTTGGTAACGGTGATATAATTAGTCTTGACTTCAGAATCAACCCCTTGTGCATTAGTGGCGTTCAATGTTACAGTATAAGTGCCCACCGTGTTATATTGAATACCAGTGGGGTTTTGTAAAGTAGAAGACCCTTGCACGGAGCCAGGGAAAGACCAACTCCAGCTAGTAGGCGAGTTGGTAGATAAATCGGTAAAATTAACGGTGCCACCAGGAGCAATCGTCAGCGGATTACCAACAAAGTTGGCTACAGGTGCTGCGGCAACATTTGCAATATTAATGTTGTCAAGAAAAAGTTGTTGGCCATAGTCAGTTATGTTCAAAAAACCGAATTGTACAGAAGGTTCGCCCGCTAGTACTGCCAAACTAATGGTATCTGTCTTCCATTGACTGGAAGTTGGGACAAATCTGCTGGTAACGGTACCTGATACAGTAGCCAAACTTGCGCCCCCTTTTTGTTGCAATAGATAAAAATTCTCTCCGCAATCCAAAGAAACCAACACCGCTAAGGAATCATTGTCATTAGTACTGTATCGGGCATAGGCATAATCAAAAGTGAGCCTACCATTATTTACATTGGTAAAATTGTAAATAGGGGTAAGCAACAAATCTTGAGCCCCGATGGTAGAATAGTCGTAATTGTTAATCATCACAGAGCTACTGCTAGTGCCATATCCACCGGCATTAGTCACCTTTCGCCAGGTAATAGTGTCGCTACCAGGATTGACCAAACCCCAACCTGTGGGCAAGAAAGTACCTTGAAAGCCTTCTGCCAAAGGAAGGTTACTAATGCTTGATACTACTATGTACCCTGTCTTTGTCTCGGCATCGCTTCCATTGCTATTACTTACCGTCAGTGTTACGTTGTAGGTACCCGGTGTATTGTAGGTAATAGTAGGATTTTGTTGGCTAGAAGTAGAAGGCGTGCCCCCTTGAAAAGACCAAGACCAAGAAGTTGGGCTTCCCGATGATGCATCGGTAAATTGCACGCTACCACCAGGGCAGGTAGTAGTAGTGCTTGAAGTAAAATCAGCCACTGGTGCAGTAGGTGCGCCACTGCTGCAGCCCGAAGAGTTCAAAAGGCTTGACCTAATTTGGGTCAATACTTGGTTCATGTAATTGGCTTGTTGAGTGGTGAACATGTGCGGGTCACTGCAGTAATCCATAAAGTTTTCATATTGGGTACCAGGGCTTGGAGCGCTACATTGGATGGTTGCAGAGCAAAAATAGTTGGGTCCGTTAGTAGGTGGGGTATCCGTAAAACCATCGTCAGTACTGCATGAAGCATCATCTGCCCATGGGTGTTCCAATCCAAAGTAATGGCCTATTTCGTGGGTGGCGGTGCGTCCCAAGCCATTGTTATAACCTAAGCTGTAATCAATCACCAATCCATCGATACTACTTCCATGCACTCCAGATGTACCCAGATAAGCATAGCCCGCTACGCCGCCGTTCGTGTTGCCGCAAAGGTCAACAATCCAGATATTCAGAAATTGACTGTTATTAATGGCACTACTACCCCCTGATGAGTTGAATTTCATATCATCAGTTTCCGTATCCGGGTCAAAACAGGTTTTAGTGGTTGATTTTCTGATAATAGTATCCAAACAAAACTGTATTTGCGGATTGCCTATCACGCTTGTAAAAGCCGAGCGCACTTGACTCAAATCATTGTTAGTAGCGGAATAGTCCGCATTCAAAGTGTTGATTAGATTATTGATGGAGGCTGTAGAAACATTCTCCGCAGTAGTATTATAAACTACATGCACCACTACCGATATGGTGCGAGTGCCCCTGCTGTTGCCAGGTGCCGCAGACAGTAAGTTTTGCTTCATTGACTGCATAGCCATTTCCAAATCAGGGTGCTTTTGGAAACGCTTCTCTGTTGCTTGGTGGCTATAACAATGGCTTTGCGAATAAGAAAAATGTGCAGAAAATAGAAAGGTGAGTAGATAGATGATTTTTTTCATACGGCTATTGATAAATTGGGAGCATAAAGATACAAATATAGCCGCTTACCCAATGTAAAATTCTGTATAAGATTTAAACAGGGAAAGTTATCTTTAGCTTTTCCACTATATGAAAAGCCGCTGGACAGATTGCCGTATTCTTAAGTGTCAAATCCAATAGCTGATGGAATTTCTTCCTATCGGTATGCGGGTAGCCTTGACAGGCCACTGGCCGAATGGCATAAATAGAGCAGTAGTTGTCACTGCCCAAGAAAGCACATGGAGAAGACTGCAATACGTAATCATGGTCCTCGTCCACACGCAGGTATTTTTCTACCAATTGGGAAGGACGCATTCTTAAGTAACTCGCTATACGCTCAATATCTTTCTGGGTAAACACAGGGCTAGTTGTTTTGCAGCAATTGGCGCACTTCAAACAATCAATTTGTTCAAAAGCTTCTTGATGTAGCTGCACCATTACGTCGTCCAATTGCTTTGGAGGCTTTTGCTTCAATCGGGCAAAGTAGCGCTTATTTTCCTTTAACTTCAGTTTTGCCCGGTGAGGCAAATCTTTCAATTCCATAGCCTAATATCCCAGGTCCATTTGGCAACAAGCTGGCAAGGCCTCAAATGCAGCTTTATCTGCCTTAAGGTCGTCAGCATCATAACCTGCCTTCGATACTTTTTCGCGAATGGCCGAAACAGTTGTTTTATCTGGGCTAAACTTCACCGTAAGCACCTTAGTTTTCAAATCCAGCTTAGCAGACTTTACTCCGTTAATTTCAAAAACAGCCTTTTCTATCCGCTCTTTGCATTCACCGCAAATAGCCGATGTTTTAATTTCAACGGTCTCGGTACCGCCAGCTATAGCTCGAAGCGTAAACAAAAGGGTAACGAACAGTAAAAAAAACTTGTGCATGGGTGTATTTTTGTTTTTAACGATAAGCTTGGGTTAAAGATTCAAAACCATCTTTTGCGAAGAAAGAACCAGGCTAGCATAGTTGCCAAGCCTGTAGAAAGCAACAAAACAAACAAATATGCGTACTTCCCTTCCGAAACGGGAAGCTTCATGTTCATTCCGTAAAAGCTGGTCACCAAAGTTGGTACCATCAGAACAATCGTTACTGATGTAAGCCGCTTCATCACCACGTTCAAGTTGTTGGATATAATGGAAGCGAAGGCATCTAAGGTGCCATTCAATATGTTGGTATATACATTGCTCATTTCCAAAGCCTGGCTATTGTCTACCAATATATCCTGAAATAAATCGTGCTGTTCTTCATCATCCTTCAGGGCCAGTAAATCTACCCTTTGCATCTTCATCATCAACAGCTCGTTCGCCCTTAAAGTGGTAACGAAATATACCAATGATTTCTGTAGGTTCATGAGCTCCAACAGTTCATTGTTGCGCGACGAGTTGTAAAGTTCTTCCTCGTACTGGGTGCGCTTATTATTGATTTGCTTTAGATAGTGAAGAAAATAGAACACGTTCCTATCCAGCAATTGTAACACGAATCTGGTTTTGTTGGCAGGGTCAAAACGCTTTATCCGCTTGTTGATAAAACTATCAATAACAGGATTGTTATACGGGCTGATTGTAATAACATACTCAGGGGTCAAAATTACCCCAATAGGAATAGTTATATAAAGCACATTGATATCATTGATCAATTCCCCCTCGTTAACGATGGGGGTGTTGAGTACTATCAGTTTAATATCATCCTCCACTTCAAAGCGAGAACGCTCGTTGATGTCAATTGAGTCGGTCAAAAAATCCAATGGTACCTGATACTGCTCACTCAGTATTTCCAAGGTTTCCGTATCGAAGGGAGGATAGATGTTTACCCAACAATCTTTTTCAGGCGCATCGAGCTTTGTCAGCTCCCCTTCTATCTTTTTGAAGATTTCAACCATGGCCTGAACTGTTTAATGGCCTATATAATCAAAGGCGCAAATTAACAAATTTTATGGGCGTAAAACTACTCACGTATGTTTACTATTTTTTGGGAGTTTGTACTTGTGGCTGTTGCGTTGGTTTTGAGGCCAACTCCAAGTTGTTTTTCGCCAACATAAAGGTAGGTTCAAGTTTCAGCGCGTCCTCAAAGCTTTTCTTCGCTAGTTCAGGCTGGTTCAATTCCAGATAGATTACGCCGTTCATGTTCAACACCGCTGCCTTAATAGAAACATCTTGCGATTGGCGGTTGGCATCGCTGATATTGATTTTTTGGTCGCTATCCTTGCTGGACAATATTTTGTCAATAGTAGCACCGCATTCGCCATAGCGTTTCAAGGTATACTGCAGGGTAGCAATTTTGTATTGGTGCATCACGCTCTTGGTAAGTTTGTATAGCTTCTCATAACTTTCCAGTGATTCCTTGTATAAGCCTAGATTCTGCTGAGAGATGGCAACAATCTCAAGGATGTTCTGATTGGTGTCGCTCTTTTCCAATATCTCCGTGCCTACTAACAACGATTGTACGTATTGACCGTTGTTATAATATAGGTAGGTCAATGTATCTTTCAAAGTAGCCTCATTTGGGTTATAGGCAATCATATTGAACACTGCATTGATAGCAGTTTGAAAATCATTGTACTTTAGAGCGTTGCGGTAAATAGCCTTGTTCACATCATAAGGCGCTGTAGTGCTGGTAACGTTGCCCACCGGTGAAACTGGGCTAGTTTCTTTGCCCTTCTGCGCAAAAACCATAGATGATAGCATCAAAAAGAAACAGATTGCCTGTACTTGCAATTTCATATTCCGATAGTTTGGGAGGTATGTAAATAAAAAAGGTTAGGCATAAAACCTAACCTTTAGTTATTGCAAATTTATTGAAATTATTTAGTTACAACTAATTTTTTGTTGAAGGTTTCCTCACCTACTTTGATAATAGCAAAGTAAGTACCATCAGCCAAATCCTTGATATCAAAACTAAACTGGTTTGAACCGATTTCAGTATCTTTTGTAACAGATTGTACTGCTTGGCCCAATGTGTTATAAAGGGTAATACTTACGGGCTTTACATCATCGGAAGTGATATCAATACGGGTTACATTGCTGGTAGGGTTAGGTATAAACTCACTAACCGCAAAAGTAGATTCTGAAGATAAACGTGCCGTAACAATTGAGGAGTATTCAAACTCGCCGTTGAAATCCAACTGCTTCAAACGGTAGTAATAGTTTTTGTTAGACATCACATCGTGGTCAGCATAATTATAGTTCAATTGCAAAGTGCTATTGCCAGCGCCTTCAACCCATCCGATATTTTCGAAAGAAACACCGTCGAAACTCTTTTCAACTTCGAAACCAGCATTATTGGTCTCCGTAGCGGTTACCCATCTTACATCAATGTATTTATTGTCAACCGGCACTGCATTTACTGATACCAGTTCAACCGGCAGTCCTGCACCGCCATAGTTGCCGGCACCACCGAATGCGGAAAATTTATTCAACGAGGTAGCTGTGATACCGGCAGGGTAATTGGCAACATAAGAAGAGATGATAGCTATACCATCGCAATATGTTCCAGAATTGAGCACGCTGCTGGTCCAGTCAGAACTTAGAGCTATTGGAGCACCTGAAGCATCATGGGAAGGCTGTCTAATAATTTTGTAATAATCAGAGCCTGCAGGTTGACCGGCGGCCAAAGCATTTACTACGGTAGGTGAAGGCGACAAGGTGATATCGTACAACCAACCGTTGAAATTGTCAATATTGGTTCCACTAGCGTTAACGGCATCTATCTGCCAATAACCAAAGTTTTGTACCATTTGGTTAAGGGTGATGTTGTTGCCAGGATATCCAGGAAGGTTACATTGACCTACATGGAAGATGCTACCTAAACTTGATTGAGGAATAAATTTAACCCTAAGTTCATCTGCTTGAACGGGGGCTGTATTCAGACGGATTGCCACAGGAAGGTAGCGCTCCGCACTAGGAATATTAGTTAGTTGCGTAAAATCACCCCTGTAATAAGGGAAACTGTGTAGTGTAGAAGGTTGGCCAGAAACAATCTTCTTCCTGAATTCGCCAGTAGTGAAATAGACGTGATTGTTCTGATTGAAATTGGTAACAGTGCCACTAGAACCTATTGTTAAATTCCTGTTTTTCATAATCAAATCACCACCGTTCAGGTTTAGGGTTCCATTTACCCTAACATCGGCTGTAGCTTCCACACCGAAAGGGTTGTTGGCTATAACCGTGTAGCCATTGGTACTTTC
The DNA here is from genome assembly GCA_033762815.1 of Chitinophagales bacterium. Classification (GTDB taxonomy): domain Bacteria; phylum Bacteroidota; class Bacteroidia; order Chitinophagales; family CAIOSU01; genus JANRLF01. The sequence continues at coordinate 17,730 of JANRLF010000004.1, forward strand.
CAAGTTTTGAAACACCAAATTGCCGGAGGAATTTGTCAACATTTGCGGTGTACCAGCAGTGGCAGTAAACTTAACCAGCCTTTCACCTGAAGAGCCATTGGAAATAGTTCCGTCTGTCCTATCGTTTTGGTAATCTCCTTTAATTTCCAATGTGCCATCATTTGTCATGGAACCAGTAGAAGCTATCTGCACCTTGCCGTTTACATAAATCAATCCAGTTGGCTCCACCGTCACTGCGCCGGCATTATAGAACGCCGTTTGAGCTTGCGCGCCCATTGCACCCATCAGGGCAAACAACACTACCAGGTAATTTTTTCTCATTTTTTCACTTTTTTGTTGTAACAAAATCCATCCCCAACCGTAAACGAAAGACAACAAGTAAAACTAGTCAGAATCATCCAAATAGTCAATACATTGACTGTCATTTCTTACTACAATGTAATATCCTTTTTTGCCGAAATCAAGTTAATTTTTTAAAAGTAGTTTGTAATTGAGGCCAAATAAGGTTTTAACAAGGTTTTACAGTTAATGTTTCAAGATAAACAAAGCGATATTTAACTTTAGCTTAAAACAGCTTCAAAGAAAATCCATTGTGTCGAACGATCCACTATAGACATATTGCGCCGCACCGGTAAGCCAAATGCCGGAAAAATGTTCTCCCTCCCCAATATGGAAATCCACTTTCAGATTACCGCCCAAAGTGCGCACCTTTAACTCCGCAATGCCCTGATCAAAACCGAGTTCCACCGCTGTAGCTAGTGCAGCCGCCACTACCCCTGTGCCACAGGAATAGGTTTCGTCTTCCACTCCACGCTCATAAGTGCGCACCTTGATTCCATCATCCGTAAACTCCACAAAATTGACATTAATGCCCTGCTTGCTGAAAACATCGCTATACCTAATTTTTTTGCCCGCGGATACCACGTCAAATTCATCAAGGTTGCGTACAAACTTCACATAATGAGGTGAACCAGTGTCCAATACATAGTCCCCTTCGCCCTGTACAAGTTTTGAAACGTTTGCCATTTTCAATCCCACCAGCTTATTTGAGTGCAACTTGCCCTCATGTGGCCCATCTACTGCCTGAAATACGGTGCTCAAGCCAATGATTCCTAAGTTAGAGGCAAAACGGATGGCGCAACGCCCCCCATTGCCGCATAAAGTGCTGGGCCGGCCATCGGCATTATAGTATTTCATTTCAAAGTCCAGTTCAGGATGGTCTTCAATTAAAATCAATCCGTCGGCACCAATGCCAAATCTTCTAGTGCATAATTTGGCGAACAATATAAACTCATCGCCACGGAGCAATTGCTGTCGGTTATCAATAAGGATAAAATCATTGCCAGTACCGTGCAGTTTATGGAAATTGATAATCATTAGTGCTGGAACATCTGTCAGTTAAAGAGTGTTAATTACTGCAAATTAATGTCAAAGTGACAAGTTTCACTGTACTTTTTGCAGTTTGTCATAGTTAATATTACAACGCCTGAAACAGGCATCAAAATTGAGCAATAAAACCAGTTAAAAAAATTAAAATCAGCAAACATCATGAAAGCCAAACACGTAATCCTTACGGTAGCAATTTCATTTTTGAGTGCCTTTGCGGCTATTTATGGTTACGGAAAAATTGCCGGCAAACAGTCTATTTATGTTACGAATGATAATACTGCTAAGCCCATCATGGTATCGGGTTATGCAAATGCGCCTTCCATAGGAAGTTTGGACTTTACAAGAGCGGCAAGCTTAAGTACCCCAGCAGTAGTACACGTAACTACGGTAACTACCAGTAAACAACAGCCCATCGATTTCTTCAATCCCTTCCGCGACTTTTTTGGAGACAATTGGGGCTACAATTATGGAACCCCGCAGCCAAGGATGGCTTCCGGTTCTGGGGTTATTATTTCCGCCGATGGCTATATCGTAACAAACAATCACGTGGTAAACGATGCCGACGAGATTACCGTCATTCTAAATGACAATAATAAGTTCACCGCCAAGGTAATAGGCACAGATCCATCTACTGACCTTGCCCTGTTGAAAATAGATGAAAAGAATTTGCCCTTTATCCCTTTTGCCAATTCCGATTCAGTCATGATTGGTTCGTGGGTAATGGCTGTGGGAAATCCATTTAATCTGTCATCAACCGTTACTGCGGGTATAGTGAGTGCCAAAGGGAGAAATATTAACATTTTAGAAGATAATGCTGCTATTGAATCCTTTATACAGACCGATGCCGCCGTTAACCCGGGCAATAGTGGCGGGGCCTTGGTAAATACCAGCGGTCAATTGATAGGTATTAATACTGCTATAGCATCACCTAACGGTACTTTTGCAGGATATTCTTTCGCAGTTCCTTCCAATCTGGTATATAAGGTAGTAAATGACTTGAAAGAGTATGGTGTGGTACAAAGGGGCTTCTTGGGCGTAAATATCCGTACTATTGATAGCGACCTTGCCAAGGAAAAGGAACTGAAAAGCCTGAGCGGGGTATATGTGGAGAATGTATTGGAAGGCGGCGCAGCAGAAGACGCTGGGCTTAAATCAGGCGATGTAATCAAGTCCATCAATGGAATTGCTGTCAATACCTCACCTCAATTGCAGGAAGTGGTAGCACAGTTCAGCCCTGGAGATAAGTTGCAAATCGTTTATGAGCGCAACGGCAGCAGCAAATCAACCCAAGTGGTATTGAAAAACAAGAACATGAATACCGAATTGCTGAAAAAAGGTGCAGTTGAAGTAGGTGCTTTATTGGGAGTGGAATTTGAAGAAGTAACTGCCGCCGAAAAGAAAAAGCTAGGCATTGATGGCGGTGTGAAAATCAGCAAGATAAACGACGGCAAAATACGCAAGTACACTGATATGCGCGAAGGCTTTATCATTACCCGTATAGATAGGACCAAGGTGGGCAAGGTAGAAGACATCAACAACATACTGGCAGAAAAACGTGGCGGGGTGATGATTGAAGGGGTTTACCCCAACTATCCGGGCACCTACTATTACGCCTTTGGCTTGTAATGTTTTCAGTTTTAAAATGCAACAACAAAAGGCTGCCTCTAAAAGAAGCGGCCTTTTTCATTATTAGCAATTTAACTTTCGCTTAACATCATTTCTTTCTATAGAGGAAATCATAATCAGTAACTTGCGCAGCACTCGATGAAGGCTACCATTCGATTTTATTTAGCAACCATGGCTACCGCCTGTTTGATTGGCTGTGGAGCTCCTTCCAATAGTATTGTACAGGTTAAGGGGTCTGACACAGAAGTAAATCTGGCATTGGCACTTGCTGAAAAATTCATGGAGAACAATGCTGCCGCTTCCATAGCCGTAACGGGGGGTGGCTCAGGGGTGGGTATTGCTGCACTAGTTAATGGCAAGACCCATATTGCCAATTCATCACGCCCCATGAAAAAAGATGAGATTGAGCACGCAAAAAAAAGCGGGGTAAACCCCTACCCTATCATTTTTGCTGTAGATGGGTTGGGCATTATTGTGCATCCCAGCAATCCTGTTGATAGCATCAATTTCGAACAACTATCGGGCATTTTTCGGGGTGAAATTACCAATTGGAAGCAATTGGGTGGCAAGGATATGCCCATCTCTACTTATGGTAGGCAAAGCAATTCGGGTACTTTTGTTTTTTTTCGAGATTTTGTGGTGAAAGGTGACTATTCAACCAATGTAAAAGCCATGAACGGTACCTCACAAATTGTAGAGGCAATCAAAACCGACCAAGCAGGAATTGGCTATGTAGGTGTTGGGCACATGATGAAGGATGGAAAAATGAAAGAAGGCATGAAAGCCTTGAAAGTAAAGAACGATAGCTTGAATACTTATATCACCCCTTCCACTGAGACCATCATATCGGGCAATTACCCACTAACCAGGCCTTTGTTTCAAATTACGAACGGCAAGCCACAAGGTACGATTTTGAAATTCATACAATTTGAGCTAAGTCCCGAAGGTCAAAAAATGGTATTGGAAGGTGGTTATTTCCCCATCACAACCGAACAGAGGGAGTATAACCGTCAATTGGGGATTGTGCCATGAACAACCGAACTAAAGACCAAATAGCCAGATATTTCTTTGCAATAGCAGGTTATCTGTCCATTATCATCCTGTTGGGTATTTTCCTTATTCTGCTGGTGAATGGGTTCCGTACCTTTACCCAAGTGGGGCTGTTTGATTTCCTATTTACCAGCGAGTGGAACCCTTCTGCATACAAAGAACCTGCTTACGGAATTTTGTCCATGTTGGTAAGCACCTTGTTGGTTACCGTGTTGTCCATGCTTATTGCCGTACCTTTGGGTATAGGCGCCGCGGCCTATCTATCGGAAGTGGCACCGCCCAAAGTAAAGCTGATATTTAAGCCTGCCATTGAAATACTGGCCGGTATACCCTCGGTTACTATTGGCTTTTTGGGCATTGTGCTCACAGGGCCATTTCTGGCAAATACTTTTGGGCTCAACTCTGGCCTTAATGCTTTAAATGGCGCCATACTTTTGGCAGTAATGGCATTGCCCACCATTATCAGCGTGGCGGAAGATGCAATTTCTTCCGTACCTAAAGACTACAAGGATGCTTCACTGGCATTAGGTGCCAATAAATGGATTACGCTCAGCAAAATCACCTTGCCCGCAGCCGCATCAGGTATTATAGCGGCCATTATCTTGGGCATGGGCAGGGCTATTGGTGAAACCATGACCGTACTGATGGCAACTGGCAATGCTCTAGCTATGCCTACTAGCCTGTTCGATTCCGTGCGCACCATGACCGCTACTATTGCTATTGAGTTGGGCGAAGTGCCTTATGGCACCATCCATTACAATAGTCTTTTTGCAGTAGGTTTATTGTTGTTTTTAATCACTTTAATGGTAAACATCACAGCGGAAAGGCTGGCTAAAAAATACCGTTACAACAAATGAGAGCCAACCAGATAAAACAGTTTTGGGGAATTGGGCTTTTGCTGTTTTGCGCCCTTTTGGTGGTTTCTTTTTTGGGAATCATCCTGTACGACATTATTGGTAAGGGCGGGCCTGCGCTAAGTTTCGAGTTTATTACCGCCTATCCCAAAAAAGGGATGACCCAAGGCGGCATATTCCCCGCTATAATGGGTACCGTGTTCGTAACGCTAATCACCGCCCTGTTTTCTATCCCTTTGGGCATTGGTGCCGCAGTATATTTGAGCGAGTATGCTACCGACAATAAATTGAATCAATTGGTACGGGCGGCTATTCGCAACCTAGCTGGGGTGCCCTCCATTATTTATGGCCTGTTTGGCGTGGCACTTTTTGTTCAAGCATTACAGTTTGGCACCTCCCTCCTATCTGCTGGCCTTACCCTGGGCTTGTTAACTTTGCCATACATTATAACCACCGCCGAGGAAGCTATTAAAACGGTACCGAAATCATATAGGGACGGGGCTTTGGCGCTTGGAGCAACCAAGTGGCAAGCCATATACACCAACGTTCTTCCTAGTGCCGTACCAGGAATTATGACAGGGGCTATATTAGGCCTTTCAAGGGCAGCGGGCGAAACGGCCCCCATTCTTTTTACAGGTGCCGCATTTTATTTGCGCTATCTGCCAAGTACGGTGTATGAGCAGTTTATGGCATTGCCCTATCACTTGTATATTTTATCCACCCAACACCACGATATCGAAAAAGTAAGGCCATTGGCATACGGAACTGCACTGGTGTTGATTGTTATTGTTTTCTTATTAAACATTGTAGCATCCATCATCCGATACCGCTACAGCAGATTGAGCAAATACTAATTGGAATGGAAAGCAAAATCGAAACACGGGGACTACACTTATCATGGAATGGCAAGAAAGTGCTGTCCAATATCAATGTGCAATTCCCCAACAATAAGGTGACTGCGCTAATTGGGCCATCGGGCTGCGGTAAAACCACGCTGTTGAAATCCATCAACAGGATGCACGATGGTAGCCCCGGCTTATCTATTGAAGGAGAAATATTGCTGGAGGGCAAAAACATATACGCCAAGGATGCAGACGTGGTTGGTATAAGGCGCAAAGTCGGCATGGTGTTCCAGAAACCCAATCCTTTCCCAAAATCCATTTATGATAATGTGGTGTATGGTTTAAGAATCGGTGGCGAAAACAATAAAAAGAAACTTGACGAAGTGGCCGAAGAAAGCCTGCGCCACAGTGCCCTATGGGATGAAGTACACAACCGATTGAACACATTGGCACTGGAGCTTTCGGGTGGCCAGCAGCAAAGGTTGTGTATAGCACGTACCATAGCAGTTTCGCCCGAAGTTATATTGATGGACGAGCCTTGTTCCGCATTGGACCCTATTTCTACTGAAAAAGTGGAAAGGCTAATTTTGAAACTAAAGGAGCAATATACTATCATCATTGTTACGCACAATATGCAGCAGGCACAGAGGGTAGCTGATTTTACCGGATTTATGTATTTAGGCGAAATGATTGAGTTTGGGCCTACCACCGATATTTTCAACAACCCTAAAGAAACCCTCACCGCCAATTACGTAAGCGGCAACTTCGGCTAGTTTTTCTTTTGGTACTGATTGGCTTTTAAGTTTTGTTCTGCCATATCTACGGTTTGCATTATCCGTTTTTGTTTGGTCGTATCGGTTTTGGCACTTTCAATCCACCAATAGATATTCTTTTTGGTTGAAGGTGGAAATGCCTCAAAGTTTTTAAGGGCGGTTTTATTTTTCTGTAAAACGCCTTTCAATCCATCGGGTATCACCAAGTTTTCTGTTGCATCCAGTGTTTCCCAACTGCCATCTGCTTTGGCAGCATTAATTTTAGCTAATCCGGCATCGGTCATTTGGCCAGTGGCCATCAACTGCTCAATACGTCGCTTGTTTACCTTCGACCAGACGCTCTTGGGCTTTCTGGGTGAAAACAACAATAGATATTGTTCGTCATTCCATTTATTGGCCTTACTGTCAATCCAACCAAAACACAATGCCTCTTCCACTATCTCTTCATAAGGAACGTGCCATTCACCCACATGCTTCTTATAAATGCCCAGCCAAATACTTTCCTTTTGTGTATAGTGGCGTTTCAACCACTTCCTTAAATCCTCCCTCTTCTTGATGGTCACTACCTCCAAATCCTTGTATCGCTCCATGTTAATTAGTATAAGGTAAATATCGGACTTTGCTTTTTATTTACAAGCTGCCACTATTTTTGCCCTCATGGATAAGTTTCCTTACAAGAGCCCAGCTAATCGTTTAAAGGTGGTATATGTGCTGGCCTTGTCGCTCATAGCCATGCTTACCATAGTTAGCCAGTTTTTCATTCATCGTGCTTTGAAGCGGCAGGAAAATGATAGCCGTATTGTTAACATATCGGGCAGGCAAAGAATGTTGAGCCAACGTATCGCAAAAAATACATTGCTCTTGAAAGACACGGTGCAGCATCCTGAGGTGATAGATGAATTATTGACCAGTTATCAAGAATGGCAAGTTGCCCATAAGGTATTGCAGCAGGGCAATGGGCTGGGCATCGGCTCCATCAGCAACTCTGATACCATACGGCAACTCTATCGCGAGTTATCAAAACCTTATGAAGATATGGTAGTGGCCATAAACATGGCATTGACCAATCCGGAATCGCTATCCATTGCACAGGAAAAGATATTAAGGAGCGAAAAACTATTTCTTAATATTATGGACAAAATCACCTTCCAATATGACCTGGAAGCCAAAAATAAAGTGTGGAAGCTGAAGCGGGTGGAACTGATACTGATGTTTACCACACTTATCATTTTGATATTGGAGGGATTGTTCATTTTTAGGCCTTCCGTCAATTTTATTGCTACTTATTTCAAGCAATTAAGTATGGCCAATAAACAGCTATCCCAGCAAAGCGAGGCATTGGCCAAAAGCCGTGAAACAGCAATCAAGTTGGCCATTGAAAGTCAAGAACATGAACGAAAGCACATTGGCCGCGAGCTACATGACGGCATTGGGCATAACCTTTCTTTAGTAAAACTCAACCTGAGCAATATAGATGCAGAAGACCCAAAAGTGAACAGCCAAATAACGGCTATCACAAAAAAAATAGATGAAATAACCACTGAGGTGCGGCATGTTGCCCACCACTTGCTACCCAATGTTTTGGAACAGTTTGGCCTTGAAGACAGCCTAAAGCATTTGTTGGAAGATAGCCAGCAATCCTTCACCGGCACCATACACCAGTATTTTAAAATCAATTCCTCGTTCAGCACCGCTGGCAATTTAAGCATATATCGTATTTGCCAGGAATTGTTGAACAATGTGTTAAAACATGCTGTCGCCAGTGAGTTAAGTTTGCAAGTGATAACTGATGATGATAATTTAGTTATTATTATGGAAGATGATGGTAAAGGTTTTGACCCACAGTTAATCATACAACAAAAAAATGGAATGGGATTGAACAATATCGCCAGCAGGGTAATGGCACTCAACGGCCATTACCATATAGAAAGCGAACAAGGAAAGGGTACCACATTCACCATTTATTTACCCATGGAGAATTTGAAAGCATGAATAAGATTAGAATCATTTTGGTGGATGACCATAAGCTTTTCCTAGAAGGCCTTAGGGAGTTGATTGATAAGCAAGAAGATATGGAGGTAGTTGCGATTGCAGACAATGGGGAAGATCTATTGATAAAAATGAATGCCTACTATGTAGATGTCGTGTTGTTGGATATCTATATGCCCGAAATGAACGGTATTGAAGCCGCAAAAGAATTGCAGGAAAAGTACCCCAATACCAAAGTGATTGCCGTGAGCATGTACCATGAAAAGGCCTATATCCAAAAAATGAGGGATTATGGCGTGATGGGCTACTTGCTGAAAAACACAGGCAGGCAAGAGCTATTGGAAGCGATTAGGGCGGTAAGCGACGGCAAAACATACTTTGGCAATGAAATTGCCCTTACTTTGCTGGATAACAAAAAAGGCAGCAACCCCGGTACCATGCCTTCCTTGAGTAAAAGGGAAAGGGAAATACTGGTACTGATTGCTAAAGAGTATTCTAATCCTGATATAGCAAAACAACTGCATTTAAGCGTGGAAACCATCAATACCCACCGGAAAAACCTATTGCAGAAACTGAGCGCAAAAAATACCGCTGGGCTAGTAAAGTATGCCATTTACAACAATATGCTGTAAAAGCACTATTCAGTTTACGCAAACATAATATCACCCTACCCTAAAGGGTGATATTATGAAAAACTGCTTTTGTAAAAGCTATTTTTACATGCCTTTTCCCCGTACACATCTCCCTAAAGGGTGAATTTTATTTTTTCACCATTAATGGTGTTTCAGGGGCAAGTGCACCTTGTTAGCTTTGAAAAAAATCATAACATGAACGGCATTCGTTATAGTGCTTTGCAAAGCATCCGCTCCTCAGCGACAGAAATTTTAGACCGAAATGGCAATGGCCACGGCCATAGCAAAAAAAGAATATCGGAAATATTCGGGCAGAACACTTTTAGCCTTCAAACCATGAAGGAGTACCTTTCGGAAGGTACTTATAAAGCAATAGTAGCTGCTGTAAGGCAAAATGCAAAAATAGACTTCGCTACCGCGGAAAATGTGGCCAAGGGTTTGAAAAAATGGGCTACCGACAATGGCGTAACCCATTATACACACTGGTTCCAGCCTTTGACTGGTTCCACTGCGGAAAAACATGACGCATTCTATAAACCCTCCTTGGACTATAATGTACAGGGCATGGAAAACCTTACCGCAGCCGAATTGGTGCAACGCGAACCAGATGCATCCAGCTTTCCCCATGGTGGCTTGAGAAGTACTGCTGCCGCTCGTGGCTACACTGTTTGGGACCCCTCCTCCCCTGCTTTCATCTTGGAAACCGAAAACGGCAAAACCCTTTACATTCCTTCCATATATATATCCTATACTGGTGAATCGCTTGACTATAAAACGCCTTTGCTGAAATCGAGCGAAGTATTGAACAATGCTGCTACAGCAGTATGTCATTACTTTGATGAAAACGTGCATCACGTTATCGCTACATTGGGCTGGGAACAAGAATACTTTTTGGTTGACGAAAACCTTTACAATGCACGCCCCGATTTGATGATTACCGGCAGAACCTTGTTCGGTGGCAAACCTGCCCGTAACCAACAATTGGAAGACCATTATTTCGCTACCATTCCTGAAAGGGTACAAAACTATATGCAGGATTTCGAAAGGGAATGTCTGCTTTTGGGCATACCGGTGTTGACGCGCCACAATGAGGTGGCACCAGGACAATACGAATGCGCACCCATGTTCGAAGAATTGAACACAGCCGTTGACCATAACTTGTTGTTGATGAACATTATGGACAGGGTAGCTAGAAGACATGGCTTAAGGGTTATTTTCCATGAAAAGCCTTTTGCTGGTGTAAATGGTAGCGGCAAGCACAACAACTGGAGCATGGCCACCGACAAGGGCAAGAACTTATTGAGCCCTGGCGAAAAACCCAGCAACAACCTGTACTTCCTTACTTTCTTCATCAATGTTTGCAAAGCTTTGGAAGCTAATGCCGATTTATTGCGCGCAAGTATTGCCAGTGCTGCCAACGAGCATCGTTTGGGAGCTAACGAGGCACCTCCCGCCATCATTTCCGTATTTACCGGTTCATTGATAGAAGAAGTATTGACCCGCTTCAAAAAAGAAGGCCTGTTTTCTGATGGGAAAAATTCCGCGGATAGCATTGACTTAAATATCCCTAAGATTCCTGAGGCTTTGCTGGACAATACCGACCGCAACCGTACTTCTCCTTTCCCATTCACTGGCAATAAATTCGAATTCCGTGCCGTGGGTGCTTCCGCCAACTGCTCTGCAGCCATGATGACTTTAAACACCATTGTAGCCCACCAGTTGGTAGAATTCAAAAAAGAGGTAGATGCTCTAATTGCCAAAGGCACTGAAAAACAAACTGCTATCATCACCATTTTGCAACGTTATGTAACAGAAGCCGAAAGAGCGATTTTTAACGGCGATGGCTACTCCAAAGAGTGGGAAAAAGAAGCCAACAAGCGCGGCTTGAGCAACACCAAATCGACTCCAGATGCTTTGAAAGCCTTTGTTTCTGAAAAAGCTGAGAAGATTTTCACTTCTTATAATATATTCAATTCCAGAGAACTGCACGCCCGCTACCATGTATTGCTTGAGCAGTACATTAAGCAAATGGAAATTGAAATGCTGGTGATTGAAGAAATGGTGCATACCCACATTTTGCCTTCGGCCTTCCAATATATCGGTATGCTTACCGATACTTACCGTGGTTTGAAAGAAATGGGGCTGAACAAAGCGGCAGACAAAACTAAGGAAGAAGTAGAACTGGTATACAACCACTTCGCCGAGCTGAAAGAAAATGTAAAGGAGATGATTGCCTTGAAAGAAAAGGCATTCAGCAAGACCGATGAGCAACAAGTGGCACAATTGATTTCCGATAAAATCAAACCTTACTTTGAAGAAATAAGGAAGCACGCTGACCAATTGGAGAAACTGGTGGACGACAACCTATGGAGGTTGCCTAAGTACCGTGAACTGTTATTCGTAAGGTAATTACTATGCCAGAAAAGAAAACCGCTAAAGCCGGGGCCAAAGGCTCCGGCAATGGCACTGCTACCCTTAGTAAAGAGAGCCACGCCGCTGGAATGAGCTTGCTTGATTTGGAATATTTCAAGCTATTCAATGCCTTGGATTTGGACTCTAGCGGCCTGGTGCCTTTATCGCGCATGCTGAAAGTGCTGAAGGATATTGGTATTAAGTCCGATGACCCGCGCATTAAATTGAGCATTTTCAGCAATCTAGAACAAGGCATTATTGAGGACCGCAAACTGACATTTGATGACTTCAAGGAAATCATCAAACAAAGTAAGGGTTCATTGATAAGCGATGCGATACAGGGAAACCTTGAAATACCCGCTTTTAAAGAGTTCACGAACAAAATCAAGTCCATATTTGAAAAGACCAAAGGCGTTACCGATGGAAAAGTAGCAACCTATATTCCCCAATTGGGCAGGGTAAACCCGGAGCAATATGCAGTATCGATATGTTCGGTGAGTGGCCAAAGGGAAAGTTTTGGCGATGCCGATAAGTTTTTCTGCATACAGTCCATATCAAAGCCTGTCAATTACTGCCTGGCATTGGAAGAACTGGGAGAAGAATTTGTGCACAAACATGTGGGCAGGGAGCCCAGCGGTATTAGCTTCAACAGCCTATCACTCAATAAGCAAGGCCTGCCCCACAATCCCATGATTAATTCAGGCGCCATTATGACCTGCTCCATGGTAAAGCCGCAGTTGGAAATGGCCGATAGGTTCGATTATGTATTGGATACTTGGACGCGCTTATGCGGTGGCTTACCTGCCAAGTTCAACAATTCGGTGTACCTATCGGAAAGGCAAACAGCAGACCGCAATTTCGCTTTGGGCTACTTCATGCGCGAGAACAAGGCCTTTCCTGATAATACCAATCTGATAGACACCCTTGAATTCTATTTCCAGTGCTGCTCCATAGAAGTAAGTAGCGATGCCCTTTCCATAGCTGCCGCCACTTTGGCCAACGGGGGTATTTGCCCAATAACTGGGGAGCGTATTTTTAAACCTGATACGGTAAAAAATTGCTTGTCGTTGATGTATTCCTGCGGCATGTATGACTTTTCTGGTGAATTTGCCTTTACTATCGGCTTGCCTGCCAAAAGCGGTGTAGCCGGGGGATTAATGATTGTAGTGCCCAACCTATTAGGTATGGCGGTATGGTCGCCCAGATTGGATGCACATGGCAACAGCGTCCGGGGGCTTGAATTTTGCAAGGAATTGGTGAAAGATTTTAACTTCCACAACTATGATAGCCTCATCAGTGCCAGTTCCAATAAAGTGGACCCACGCTTGCGGAAAAACGAATCGAAGATAGATGGCGTCATCAGTCTTTGCTTTGCAGCTAGCACCAATGATTTATTGGAAATCAAGCAATTGGTGGCACGTGGCGTAAACATCAACGATGCGGACTATGATGGCCGTACGGCTTTGCACTTGGCGGCTTCTGAAGGGTATCTGCAAATAGTGCAATACCTAGTGAACAAAGGAGCCGCAATCAATGCTCTCGACCGCTGGGGCAATACACCCTTGGATGATGCCCGCCGTGGCGAGCACCATGAAATAGTGAATTACCTGAGCGGACAGCTTAGTTAACGTGGGTGGTTATCCACCAGGTATTGCCAAAAGGGTCTTTCACCCCTCCCGTTCTCCCATAGTCACGGTCGCTCATTTCCATTAAGGAAGAGGCTCCCTTATCCAATGCTTTTTGGTAGGTAGCGTCAGCATCCGCTACGTATATGAAGAAGCCTCCCGTGTTTTCGCCCCACTCGGCGCTGGCTTGGCCATACATAATGGTGTTGTTATCATCAATTTGCAGCTCACCGTGCATCAAGCTGCCATCCTCATTGTTAACGCGCATTTTTTCAGTCGCACCAAAAACTTGTTGCATCCAATCAAAGAATTGATCCGCATTGCGGATGATCAAATAGGGCATTACCGTTTGATAACCTTGTGGAATGTTCATATAGTAGTTTAGTTTTTATAAAATAAGAATCTCGATTACTTCCTAAAAACAGACCAAACTTTCAATGAGGCCAAAAAGTGGATACTTTTATGTTGTTATTTCGTGGTCTCATATCCTGCTTGCAGCCCCATTGCTTCATACACTTCATCGTTGGGCTCCCATAGTTCTATTTTATTGCCTTCCAAATCCAAGATGTGGACGAATTTTCCATAGTCATAGCTTTCAATGGTATCCAGAACGGTTACACCATTGGTTTTTAACTCCGCAACAAGAGCGTCCATATTCTCCACTCTATAATTGATCATATAATCCTTTGTAGAAGGCTCGAAATACTTGGTTTTCTCGTTGAATGGGCTCCACTGCGTAAAACCTTTCTTAGTAGTATCGGCTCCTTGCCGCCATTCAAATACGGAGCCATACTCATTGGTTTTTAGCCCTAAATGCTTGCTATACCATTCCTTCAGCAGCTTGGTGTTCTTGCACTTAAAAAAGATGCCGCCTATACCGGTCACTTTTTTCTTTTCCGCAGTTTGATGTCCATCTGTCAGCATGCCTTTGAATGCGAAACCTGAAGCAAAAGATACGAGTAACATAGTAGCCATCAATAGTATTTTCTTAGTTGCCATGATTTTTAAGAGTTGGTTGAAGGCGTTATTGAACCAGCATAAAAAAGGGCAGAAACAGCTGCGTTAAACAATCGCAATGTCCCTACCCTTGTGCCCAGAACAGGACTCGAACCTGCACACCCTTTCGGGCACAAGAACCTGAATCTTGCTTGTCTACCAATTTCAACATCTGGGCCGATGTTAATGGAATGCAAAGTTATCATTTTTGTATGGAAAATATGGCTCAAAAAATGGCATAAAAGTCAATACTCATGTCCCGAAAATCATGTTTCAGTGGTATTTCAGTGGTACTTCAGTGGTGCTTCGGTGGTACTTCAGTGGTACTTCAGTGGTGCTTCGGTGGTGCTTCAGTGGTGCTTCAGTGGTATTTCAGTTTTGATTATTCACTTAGTTGTCAATTACTTATGGAATAATGAGGTGTTTTTCATGTTTTTCTCCCAACATTGATTAAAAAAAATGTCTCTTGTGTCTTGTGTCCTTTGTCTCATATCTCACAACCAAACCTAATAATAAGTACTTAACACCAAATTCTTACGCAATGTGCGGAAACAATTGATTTTGAATAAAATAGGTTAAAGTGACTGTTTCGTATTTATTGATTGGGTTCATTACCCCTTGCTTTATCCAATAACTGGTTAAGGCTGGCTGCCTCATCCAGGCTCAATGATAAAGATTTGTCAATAAACTCTTGGCGACCATCAATTTCAGAAAGCAAATTGATGCCTTTTTGGCTAATTAGCACATCCACTAGCCTTTTATCGCTTTTGCAGGTTTTTCTAATCACCAGTTGCTGCTTGTGCAATCGCTCTACAATTCTTGATACATCCGACATACGGTCGAGCATCCGTTCGCGGATATCTGATGTAGATATGGGCTTACCGTTTTGTCCCCTCAAAATCCTCAATACGTTGAATTGTTGGGGAGTAATGCCGTAGGGTTTTAGCTCTGCTTTTATTCTGTCCCACAACCAGTAATAGGTATAAATCACATTTACATTGGCCTTCTGTAATTCATTTCTAAAGAAAGGCTGTTTGATTTCTTCTTCCAATCGCATCTTGTCCGGTTGATATTGGTGTTGCAACATTATACGTCGCACCCTATCAACTTGTTCAACTAAAAAAAAGCGATAATTGTTTCGCTGCACTAAACTTTATAGACCACTACAGCACCAACAATACCCGCTACCACAGCCATTCCCAACGAGATAAAAATATCCACCTCTGAAAAAAAAGCCCCTAGAAAGACTATAATGGCTATCAGTATCCCGCTGCCCAACAACTTCCATACTTGAAAATCATTATTCTTTGGGCGAAAAGGATTGGGGTCATGCATAAAGGAAGAAAACCTTAGTAGTTAGAAAATCGAAATATCAGACTTTTTCGGCAGAAATTGTGTAACTTTGAGCACGTATTTCGCATTACGTAATCTTTTAGGTCCCCCATTTGCATGAGTAAATATGTGTTTGTCACTGGTGGTGTTAGTTCGTCGTTGGGTAAAGGTATCATAGCGGCATCGCTGGCAAAACTGCTACAGGCAAGGGGCTATAAAGTAACTATCCAAAAGTTTGACCCCTACATCAATGTTGACCCAGGTACGCTCAATCCTTACGAGCATGGAGAGTGCTATGTAACCGAAGATGGTGCCGAAACCGATTTGGACTTAGGGCATTACGAGCGATTTTTGAATATCCCTACTTCCCAATCGAATAATGTTACTACCGGTAGAATTTACCAGTACGTCATTAACCAAGAACGGGAAGGAAAGTATTTGGGAAAAACGGTACAGGTGATACCGCACATTACGGATGAGATAAAACGTAGGGCATTACTGCTTGGCGATACGGGGAAGTACGATATTGTTATTACCGAGTTAGGTGGTACGGTAGGGGATATCGAATCATTGCCATATATAGAAGCCTTGCGCCAATTGCGTTGGCAGCTAGGCCAAGCAAATTGTTTGGTCATCCATCTTACCTTGATTCCTTACTTAAGTGCCGCTAGGGAATTGAAGAGCAAACCCACCCAACATTCGGTAAAGGAATTGCTGAAAAACGGCGTACAGCCTGATATACTGGTATGCCGCACAGAACACTCCTTGTCAGATGATTTAAGAGAGAAATTGGCGCTTTTCTGCAATGTTGACCCTGCATCCGTTATCCAAGCCTTGGACTGTGACACGATATATGAGGTGCCATTGGAAATGCTGAAAGAAAAACTGGATGTAACGGTACTTGCCAAATTGAGCCTACCGCTCCAAAACGAACCGGAGCTCAGCCGTTGGAAAGATTTTATATTCAAACTGAAAAATCCCACCAAAACCGTTCGTATCGGTTTAATTGGTAAGTACGTGGAACTTCAG
This sequence comes from Chitinophagales bacterium, assembly GCA_033762815.1. GTDB lineage: Bacteria > Bacteroidota > Bacteroidia > Chitinophagales > CAIOSU01 > JANRLF01. Next base: position 34,279 of record JANRLF010000004.1, read on the forward strand.
GATGCTTACAAATCCATTTTGGAAGCATTTATCCATGCTGGGGTGGCAAATGAATGCAAAGTACAGGTTGAAAGTATCCATTCGGAAGACTTGGCTGTAGATAATGCTGAAGAGATGCTAGGCCATTTGGATGGCATATTGGTAGCACCAGGCTTTGGACCCCGTGGAATTGAAGGCAAAATTGCCGCCATTAAGTATGTACGCGAAATGCGGGTGCCGTTTTTTGGTATCTGCCTTGGTATGCAAACGGCGGTGATAGAATTTGGTCGCAATGTATTGGGGTATAAGGACGCGCATTCATTTGAAATGAACCCCAAATCTCCCCACCATGTCATTGCACTAATGGAGGAGCAAAAGAACGTAAAAGAGAAAGGTGGCACCATGCGGCTGGGCGCTTATCCTTGCCACTTGCGGCCCGATACCTTGACTTACTCCATCTATCAGCAAGACAATATTTCAGAAAGGCACCGGCACCGATATGAGTTTAACAACACTTACCTGGAAGAATACGAAAATGCCGGTATGATAGCTAGTGGATTGAATCCAGAGAACAATCTAGTGGAGATTATCGAGCTGAAAGACCATCCATGGTTCATAGGCGTACAGTTCCATCCCGAACTAAAAAGTACCGTTGACAATCCGCATCCCCTGTTTGTTGGCTTTGTGAAAGCCGTGTTGGCCAACAAAGAAATGCACAGCAATGCCAATGGCACTGGGAAAAATATTATTTCTTATTCGTAGCTTTGCAGCCCTCAATAGTGCATTGGAATGGATAGGAATTCGATTATTGGCTTTGCCCTAATTATACTGATTTTTTTTGGCTACGTAGCGTACAATTCACAGCGTGCTAAAGAGTTAAAAAAGAACCAGCAAGCTAAAAAGGAGGCGGTACAGCCCAATACAGCCCCTGCTGATACGCTCTCGGGCAGCAGAAGCACTACGGTAAAAGTAGATACGCCAAGCCAATTAACTGATACCGTTAAGGCGCCTGTGGCCGGGGTTTTCCAAGCCGCACTTACTGGCCAGAATGATACCATCATCCTTGAAAACGAACTGATAAAAATCAGCCTTAATACTAAAGGTGGCGCGGTAAGCAAAGTAGAACTAAAAAAATATAAGACGTTCAATAAAGCCCCATTGGTTTTGATGCAAGGTGCCGAAAATGAACAAACCTTCATTTTTTATCAAAATGGTATCAGCCAACCCCTTCAAACCAAAGATTTCTATTTCCAAACCGATGGCCCCAAAAAGCAAGGCGATAAAACGGTGGTTGCGCTGCGACTTCCTACCGGTAATGGCTATTTTGAACAAGTTTACACGCTTTCGCCCAATAGCTACCAAGTTGGCTATGAAGTGAATGTTGTGAACCTTGATAAAGTAATACCTACTAACGCACGCAGTATTACCATTCTTTGGAACCGCTTAGTGCCTTTGCTAGAGAGAGATAAAACCAGTGAAAACAAATACACCAATTTACATTATAAAGTTAAAGATGGGAGTGTTAACCATTTATCCGAGACAGAAGATGATGAAAAAGTAGCTGAAGCCCCTTTAAGCTTTATTACCTACAAGCAGCAATTTTTCAATACCACGCTGCATATCAAAGACGAATCGGGCCTGCAAAGCGGTAAGCTGGAATCAAAAATAGTAGGTGAAAATAAATACTTGAAGGAGTTTATCGCTCAGGTTTCGCTTCCATATAACCACAGCCCTTCTGTGAGCTACCATATGGACTATTACTTCGGTCCTAACCATTATCAAACACTAAAAAAGCTGGATATCGATTTGGAAGAAACCATTAAGATGGGTTGGTTTTCTTTCATCAATACCTGGATTATTATACCCATTTTCAACTGGCTTGAACAGTACGTCAGTAATTATGGCTGGATAATATTGATACTTACTATCATCATCAAGGTGCTTTTAACCCCTCTCACCTATCGCTCACAACTTTCAATGGCAAAAATGAAAGTATTGAAGCCTGAGCTAGACGAGTTGAAAGAAAAATATAAAGATGACCAGCAGAAGTTCAGTACTGAACAAATGAAACTGATGAGCAAAGCAGGAGTTAGCCCTTTAGGTGGCTGTATCCCCACGCTTTTGATTATGCCGGTGCTGATAGCCATGTACAACTTTTTCCCTTCCTCCATAGAATTGCGGCAGGAGGGTTTCTTATGGGCTTCCGACCTTTCCACTTACGATTCTATCTGGAACTTCCCAAATGGTTTTACCCTTCCCTTTTATGGCAACCACGTAAGCCTTTTTACCTTGCTAATGACGGTTACCTCCATTATATATGCGGTGACCAATGCCCAATTAACAGGCAGCAATCAGGGTCCCATGAAGTACATGCCTTATATATTTCCAATAATGCTATTAGGCATGTTCAACAGCTTCCCTGCGGCTTTGACCTATTTCTATTTCTTGAACAATTTAATCAGCTACGCTCAGCAATTCCTTATCCAAAAATTCCTGATCAATGAGGATGCGTTGCACAAACAGATTCAGGAAAACAAGAAAAAGGGGCCAAATCCAAACTCATTTGGCGAAAAGCTAAGAAAGCGGCTTGAAGAGGCACAAAAACAGCAACAAACACAGCGCCCTGCCACCAAACCCGCACCTAAGAAGAAGTAGTGTTACCAAAAGTTTAAAATAATGCAAACAATACGGTTGTGTATTACTCGGAAAATCGTATTTTTGAAGCTTCACCTTTAAATAAAATCAAACCAACAGGCGTATGAAAAGGCTTTATTCTTTACTCTTTATCAGTTGTTCATGGTTTGCGCTTTCGGCTCAGGCTCCGGGTAACGGCATCGTTCCCCTGAAGATGAAAGATGCGGCTTGTTTTCATGACGATTATCGTTCCAACAGCACTCCTTCACAAACATTTGCTGACCTGATGGCTAACAGGCCGGCTTTTATTGGCAGTACGCGCGCAGTTAACGTGGTGCAACTAGGTACTGCAGGCAACTTGTTTACCATATTGGATGGACAAGTGAACCGTGTGGCAGCTAACCAAACATTGAACACCGTGGCTTTTATCCACCGCGTTGATAATACTATTGCCCCGTTTTTGACCAACAACATCGGTCAATACACCTATGACCTTTCAACTGATGGAGGCAATACTTGGGATTTGAACAATGGCATATTGAACCCAACAGGCGATAACACCGATTTCGCTGGAAGGTACCCTAATGCCACTATTTACAACCCGGTAGGCAATACCCAAGTACAAAATGCCTATTTGGCTTATGTAGGTGCTTGGTTGCCTTTCTCTAACGGCAATGCTGACTGGGATGGAGTATTTACCGGTGTGGCTCGCCTAAACAATGATACTGCAACATTCACAGAGAATATTTTGGCACCTAACAATAGCGATGTTGCTGTAGTTAAAGGTTTGTGCAATGGTCTTCCCGGTATTTTTTGGGCGGTAGATTTCGCCAACAATGGTACTGACAATCTTTCTATATTGTTATACAGAGGCGTTTGGAGCAGTACCAACAATGACATTGCTTGGTCTTTATACCAAAATTTCCTGCCTCCTTTCGATCTTGATTTCGACGGCGGTAGCCAAGTGACATCCATCAATATGGCTTTTGACCCAAGCGGTCGTTATGGTTGGATTGTTGCCTTGGGGGATATTGTAGCTGGTGGCCCAAGAGTTTTCCATCCATTCTACTACCGCACCACTGATGGCGGCTTTACATGGAGCGGCCCAATAGATGTGGATTTGCAACAGTTCGATTTGGTAGTGAATAACTTGATTGACCCTTTAACCGACAGTGCTACTACCGCTTTCGATGCTGATATCGCTGTTGATATCAATGGTAATCCGCACACTGCTGTAGTAATTGGTACCACTGGCAACGATTATGCTATCTCCTCTGGTACTGGTGCAAAAATGAGGATTTATGACATTACCTACGATGGCAATGCTTGTGGTGGTTGGAACGCCATATTGTTGGATAGCATTCAAACCTTCAGAGGTGATATTACCGCTGATGTAACAGAGGATAACCGTCCACAAATTTCAACCAGTCCTGACGGTAGCAAAGTGGTGTTCGGCTGGGCTGATTCAGATCCCGCCTTTACTGGTGGCGACAATATTTTGCCCAATTTAAAAACCCGCGCAATAGATGTTGCTACAGGATTGGCTACTCCAGTAGTGAATCATACCGAAGGCGATCCAGTTTGGGAGGGTGCAGCACTATTTGCTTCGTTTGCCCCAACAAGCTTTGTTCAAGGTGGCAATATTACAGTGCCTACCGTATTTGGTCAATTGAACCAACTTACGCTTTCAGACGCAGACCCTGCTAGTTTCTTCTACATCCAAAATGTACAGCATGCTTTAAGCAGCTTTACAAGTGATATTCAAGCTCCTACCATTACTTTAAATGGCGGAGCTACGCTTACCATTGTAAATGGCACTACTTTTACCGATCCTGGTTACACGGCAAATGACAATGTGGACGGAAACGTAAGCGCTAATGTGACTGTTTCTGGTACTGTAAATACCGCTGCCAACGGCACTTATACTTTGACCTATTCCGTAAGTGATGCTGCTGGCAATGCTGCCTGCTCCGTACAAAGAATAGTAAGAGTGGTTGCCAGCGCCGATGTGGTGAACCCTGTGGTAACCCTTGTTGGCGACGACACCTTGAATGTGGATGTTTGTAATTTCTTTGTTGACCCAGGTGCCACTGCTAATGATAATGTAAGTGGCGATGTTACAGCTACCATCGTTACTTCAGGTACTGTACCTTCAGGTACTCCCGGCAACCCTGGTACCGCTGGAACTTACACCATTACCTATACCGCTACTGACGGTGCCGGCAATACAGGTACTGCTACAAGAACCGTGATTCTTTCTGATGCTGCCCCTGTAATTCAAGTAATTGGTGGTACAGCTGATACTATCGAAGCTTGCGATACGTATGTTGAGCAAGGTGCTATTGCTTATGATTTCTGTACTGGGCCTATCACTACTAGCGTTGCAGGTAGTGTGAACAATACTACTCCGGGCAATTATACCATTACTTATACCGCTACCGATGGCAGCAATACTGCTACCGCTACTCGTATTGTAACGGTTACTCCTGACGGTACCCCTCCAACTTTGAGTTTCAACGGCAGCAATACGTCCTATGTTTATTTAGGCGATACTTACAATGATACATTGCCTGATGCTAACGACTGTTCAGGTATTGCTTCTTTAACTAGCAATGCAGCTACCACCGTTAACAGCAACTCACGTGGCAACTATGTAGTAACTTATACCGCAACTGACAATTCAGGTAACACAGCTACGATTACCCGTAACGTAATTGTAAATACTGAGCCTGATACTAAGTTTGGTGCAGTTCCAACCGTGGCTACTACAGTGGCTTTCTCTGATTCATCATTGTACAACCCTACCGCTTGGTTGTGGGAGTTTGGCGACGGAACTTCAAATACCACCCGTAACCCAACTAAGACTTTCACCTCCGTAGGCGACTATAATGTATGCTTGACCGCTACCAATGTGTTCAATGCTGCTCCTTTCAACAAGCCAGCTAAGAAGGTGTGCGATACTGTAAGGGTTACAAGCATCAATGACATTGAATTGGCTGCCAACTTTACTATCTTCCCTAACCCTACAACTGGTTTGGTAAATATTGAAGTGAGTAATTTTAGCTTCGAGCAAATGGATGTAACCGTTTACAATGTGTTGGGCGAAGCCGTTAAAGCGGTGAACTTCAATAACGTTGCTCCTCAAAGCAAGTACATGGTTGATTTAACTTCACTTGTTTCAGGAATGTATGTTGTTAAAATAGGAACTGCAGAAGGAACAGTTACTAAAAAAGTAAACATCTACTCAGGTAACTAATCGTTACTAGTATCTAATACCTTTAAGGGCTTCCGAGTTTCGGAAGCCCTTTTTTCTTTATATATTTCAGGGTGCATTCTGACCTAAAGCATATTGTGTATGTCAGGCTACTAATTGCCTTTTTTATTGGCATAGCACTAAGTATTTTTCTAAACCTCCCTCCTCTCCCTTTTTTAGTTGGCACTATTGCTTTGTTTGCAATAGCAGCTGCATTTGAACATTTTGCCAGTCTCCGTCAGAAAAACAAGTTTGAATTGGGAGTATCTCTAGTGCTATTTATTGCGCTGGTAGGTGCCGGAATTAGCATTACCAGCCTGCATAAAGCCATTGAATACCAGAATCATTTTAGTCGCAAGTACTTGGAAGGTAGCCAGTTGGTAGTACGCATAACTGAACCACCATCAATTCGACCCAACAGTGTAAAACTGATTGCCCAAGTAGAAAAGTTGAAAGTTGCCGAAAACCAATACTCCGTAAGTGGCAAGTTAATGGTTTATCTACCTATAGATAGCAAAGCTACTGCCCTTAAATATGGCGATGCTCTATGGTTAACCTCAATGATTAAAGAAACCGAAATGCCTGCAAACCCGCATGAGTTCAATTATAGGCAGTACATCTCTTTTAAAAATATCTACCATCAAACTTACGCTTATCCCCAACAATGGAAACTAGTGGATACTGGTGAAGGAAACCCTTTATTGCAATTGGTTTTCTCTTTAAGGGATAAGTGCCAGAGTGTTTTCAGTTATTGGCTAAACACTTCAAGCAGCGCCTTGGTCAGTTCCTTGGTTATAGGCAATCGTGATATGTTGAATGATGATATGGTGAAGGCTTATGCAGCCACTGGTACCATACACATCTTATCGGTTTCAGGATTGCATGTGGGTATTGTGTATGGCATCTTCCATTGGATTTTCGGCTTTCTGGGCAATACTGTTAAGGCAAAACGCTTGCGCCTAGCCCTTATACTGCTTTTGCTTTGGATTTACGCAGGTCTATCGGGCTTGTCGCCATCCGCATTGAGGGCTACCGTTATGTTTTCATTTGTTTTGATTGGCAGAAACTTGGAACGCCCTGTAAATACCTTTAATAGTTTAGCAGCCTCAGCATTCTTCTTACTTGTCATTGACCCATATTTGATAATGGACATTGGCTTTCAGCTCTCCTATTTAGCCGTAGCAGGCATTCTGCTGCTTTACCCCAAAGTGGAAAAACTATTATACTTTGAATGGAAGCCGGTGAAATGGGTTTGGCAATCCATCGTATTATCCATCACCGCAACGGTGGCCACACTTCCACTAACCATTTATTACTTCCACCAAATTCCATTACTATCAATACCTGCAAACCTTATTGTGGTGCCTGCATCATTTGTCCTATTGATACTTGGTGTGGTGTTACTGGTGTTTTCGCCAATCTACATTTTATCATTTTACGTAGCGATAATGATTAACTATTTGGTGAGGGCGATGAACTGGTGCATAGCTTGGTTTAGCCAACAGCCTGATGCGGTTTATGGTGGCATCCACTATTCTTTTGGGCAAGTGCTGGCCTTGTTTGCTGCAATCGCATTCGGCGTGGCCTTTCTATATTTTTGGCGTCCCAAATGGCTACTACTATCACTCTCTTGCGCATGTGTGTTGCTCTTATTGCTGATAGAAGCTGATCTGCGGCAACTTAGACAACAACAGCTAACCGTATATGCCATGGAAAAACGAACGGCCATTGACTTTGCAATAGGCAAAACCAATTGGCTCTTGACTGACCAAAGTATTGATCCTAATGACAATGAGGCTCAAAGACATCTAATGCCTAACATTTGGTATATGGACCTGGAAGCACCGTATGAAACTTGCCGCGATGAAAAGTGCAGATACATTCGCAAACCTTTTTTCAGAAAGAATGAATACCTGCAATTTGGTAATTTAAGAATGGTGGTTTTATCAGAATGGAAGAAAAAAATATCTCCAGCCCATCCATTGAAGGTAGAATACCTAGTGTTGACCAATAATGTATCGGTTAAAATCAAAGACCTATCTCGTTTGTACGATTTTAAGATGCTGATTATTGACCGCAGCAACACTAAAAACAGGGCCGACAAATGGGAAGAAGAATGCAAAGGCCTAAAGCTTAAATGCCATAATAATTGGACAGCAGGTGCTTTTATTGCTGATTTAAATCCTTCAATAAAGCTTCAATAGCGCCATAAATAACCTCCAATTGTTCATTAGTAATACAATATGGCGTAAGAACATACACTGTGTTGCCTAATGGCCTGAGAATAAGCTGCCTATCTAAAAAGAACTGATAAATATAGTCGCGTAGGTTGCTGAAATAATTGCGCTGGTCCACATCCTTACACTCGAAAGCCAAGACGGTGCCAAGGCAGCGCACGTTTTGGGCATGCCCATATTCACTTAGCTTTGCCGCAAATTGTTGATGGTGCTGGGAAATCCGTTCGATATCTGCCATTCGTTCTGGAGTCAGTAGCAAATCCAAGCTGGCATTGGCAGCGGCACAAGCTACAGGATTGGCCGTAAAGGAATGACCATGAAAAAACATCCTCAGTTTATCATCGGATAAAAAAGCATCAAAAATTTGCTGATTACAAACAGTTGCCCCTAAAGCCATGGTGCCACCCGTTAATCCCTTGGAAAGACAGTAGATATCAGGGGCATGTTCCAGATAATGCGATGCAAACAATTTACCCGTTCTGCCAAAGCCCGTAAATACCTCATCGGCTATGCAAATTACGCCCGCCGCCTTGCAAAGGGATAGTGCTTCATCCAATACTTTAGCTCCGTACATCAACATGCCCGCGGTACCTAACAGCAAGGGTTCAAAAACAAAAGCGGCTATATTGCCTTTACTTAAGGAAAGTTGAATTTGCTCAATAAAAGCGCTTTCATTCCCATCGATGGGCACATCCACAAATTCTACTTCGAACAACCATGGCCAAAAGGGCTTGGTAAATGCATTTCTGTCGCTTATGGACATCGCCCCGAAAGTATCGCCATGGTAGGCACCCTTAAATGCAATAATGCGGTTGCGGTGAGATTCACCTTGATTGCTCCAATATTGTAATGCCATTTTAAGGGCTACTTCTACTGCGGTGGAGCCATTATCGGAGTAAAACACTTTCGAGGGACGACCAGGGAGGATTTCAATCAACCTTTCTGCAAGCCTTACGGCAGGTTCATGGGTAAAGCCAGCAAATATTACATGCTCGAGCTTATGTAACTGTTCGTTTACCTTTTCAGCGATATAGGGATGCGCATGCCCGTGGATATTTACCCACCATGAGCTAATGCCATCCAAATACCTAGTGCCATCATCACTAATCAGATATGCTCCTTCGCCCCTTTCAATGGCCAACGGTGCTTTAGCAGTCTGCATTTGGGTATAGGGATGCCAAATTACTTGTTGGTCGCGCTTAGATAAACTCATCTTTTTCAATAATATGGTTCAATTCCTTCTTGATACTTTCTGCGTAACGGCTTATCACTTGTGGCGAAAGGTTTGGCTCTTGGCCAATACGACCCAATAATGGGATATTGCCAAAATGCAATATTGCTTCTTCTGTTGAAGGATTGGGCTGCCCATTGAAAATAATACCTGCTATCGCTATGTTTCGATAGCGCATAAACTCTATGGTTAAAAGGGTATGGTTGATTGAACCCAGATAGTTGCGAGAAACGATAATGGTAGGAGCTTCAAGGTGTACAATTAAATCAGCCACTAAATGCTGGCGGTTCAATGGCACCAACAAACCACCTGCACCTTCAATTACTAAAGGTCTCTTAGTTTCCGGCAATACAATCTTGTCCATATCAATTTCCACTCCTTCCAGTTGTGCAGCGTAATGGGGCGATACTGGCTCTTTCAGGTTATATACCTCAGGGTGGAAAGTGGAAGTATCATTACTTACCAAACTTTTGACAGTTGCCCTATCGGTACCTTCTATATTGCCAGACTGAATCGGCTTCCAATAGTCAGCCTTCAAGGCTTCACAAACAATAGCTGATACCACGGTTTTTCCTACATCGGTGCCAATGCCAGTGATGAAAAGTTTGCTCATGATAAGAATTGGTTTATGGTGCTTGCTAATAATTCAATTTCACTTTTCGTATTGAAACTGTGCATACATACCCTAATTCTTTCCTGCCCACGGGCTACGGTTGGATACAATATAGCTTTGCAATAAATGCCTGCTGATTCTAATTGGGCTGAAATATTTTTGGCTTGTTGGTTACCAGGTATAAGTAAGCTAAAAATTGGGCCTTCATTGGCTATTAAATTATTACTGGGCACCACGCCAATTAAATCCTTAAACAACTTACAGTTGTTTCTTAACTGATCCACTTCTTCCATTCGATTTCCGAGCTGCGCATAGGCCCCTTTAATACGGAGCAAACTGTGCAAGGGCAAAGCAGTTGTATAAATGAACGACCGAGCATAGTTGATTAAAAATTGCTTAAGCAGTTCGTTGCCCAGTACAATAGCTCCATGTGCGCCTAGGGCTTTGCCAAAGGTATGTACTCTGGCAAAACAATATTCTTGCAAGCCTAACTGCTGTACCAGCCCCTCCCCGTTAGCTCCAAAAACACCGGTAGCATGTGCTTCGTCCACTACTAAATGAGCACCGGTTTTTTTGCATATAGCTACCATTTCTTGAAGAGGAGCCAAATCGCCATCCATGGAGAAAATACTTTCCGTAGCTATAAAAATATGACGGTAGTTTCCCTGTAGTTTAGCATATAAATCTCCCAAATCATGGTGTCTAAAAGAAAGTGAGCTAGCCCTGCTTAGTTTGATGCCATCACGGATGGATGCATGGACCAATTCATCAAACAATATCAAATCATCCTTTTGGGGAACGCTGGAAAACAAGCCGATATTCGCATCGTAGCCCGAGTTAAATATCAATCCCGCTGGAGCATCATGAAAAGCAGCTATTTCTCGTTCCAACGCTTCATAAAGAGTATGGTTGCCGCTGATAAGCCGACTTCCAGTTGCACCTTCCGGCAAATCGAGATGATTTGCCACTTCTTGATTTACCCAATCATTTAACTTTCTATTTCGGGCATAGCCTAAGTAATCATTAGAAGCAAAATCAATCAAATGCCCCTTTAGGGCAAGTGCACGAATGGTATGGTCAGCCTCTCGTTTATCCAATAAAGCTTTTAACGATTGTAGGGCTCGGTCCATTTACTTGTATTCAGTCACTTCTATCTGGAATTTTTGGTCAAGGGCTTTAAGGTATGCCACCGTACCACCAGATATCTTAATGACTAAATTCTTGTTTTCTCCCGTATCAGGCAACTTACCGATTACTTTTACATAAGCGATGCGGTTGTTCATCAAATTGCGCACCTTAAGCACGGAGCCAACAGCGGCAGTTTTGTGCAAGGCATAAAACTTGGACGCATTCTCGGTACCTTGGTCTGCCATTTTTACCGCCATTCCCCTAGTTACTTCTACGGTGCCTTTTCCAACTTCTTCGTTAGCAAACGATTGCTTTAGGCTGTTAAGCATTGCCATATCCAGCTTAGGGTCGCCGATATTTTCCATTGGGGCAGTTTGCGGCTGGGGAGTCGTTTTAGTAAGAGCTGCGTTGTTTTCCGCTATCGGCTTCTTAGGCTGCGACGAAACCTTATCATTACCGATAGTGGATATAATCAATTCTTGCCCAATAGATACCTTATCATCAACCATTCCATTGGCTGCTTTAATCTCAGCGGTACTAGTATGGTATTGTTTGGCAATGGCAAAGAGCGTTTCGCCTTGTTTAACTGTATGGGTAGTTTTTGGTGTGCTCTTAACAGTAGATACACCTGCATCTTTTTTCTGTATTGCTACCGGTTTGGGGGTATTGAGTGGTATAATCAATAGGTCGCCATTCTTAATGGCTGCTTGGTCATCTGTAATCCTATTTGCTTTTTTTAGCGAGGCAATATCGACTTGATACTTTTGCGCTATGGTGTATAATGTTTCCCCTCCCCTTATTTGGTGTATGGTATAAGGTAGCTTATCGATATAAATCGTATCGTTGGCGGCCCAAGCTGCTTGAAACGCCACCACCAAAAACATGCAAATAACTATTTGCCTCCACAGCATATCTATTGATTTATTAATTTTATCCCAAAGGGCATATCCCCAGTTTGCAAAGTTACAACAGCCATGCCCCCTACTTTCTTATGAAAAGCATCATTTACTCACTGGTTTTTGTATTAACGTACAGCTTAATGGTCAATATTGCTTTTGCCCAAACCGATTCAGCTAGCGGCAAAAAAGTAATTTTCACATTCACATTGAATGATGATATCATGCCAGCTGCGGAAAGAAAAGTACGCAAAGCATTGGACCAGGCCCAAGCGTTGAAAGCAGATTATATCATCATGGAACTGAATACTTATGGGGGACGGGTTGACGTGGCGGATAATATTCGCCAACTGTTGATGGACGCAAAAGCAACTACCGTAGTATGGGTAAATAAAAATGCCGCATCGGCAGGGGCTTTGATATCAATTGCTTGTGATAGTATCTATATGTCAAAGGGGGCCAACATGGGTGCTGCTACCGTTGTGAATGGAGAGGATGGCACCCGTATGCCGGACAAGTATCAATCATATATGCGGAGCAAAATGCGCGCAACCGCTGAAGCTCAAGGTAGAGACCCCAAAATAGCCGAAGCTATGGTGGACGACGCCAGCAGCATTCCTGGTATTATCGATTCAGGCAAAACCTTAACACTTACCACTACAGAGGCCATTAAGCTCGGCTTTTCTGAAGGGCAAGCAGAAAGTATGGATGAAGTAATCACCGAATTAGGCATTGAAAATTATCGACTAGAAAAATATCAAAGCAATTTCCTTGAAACTGCCGTCAGTTTCTTGTTGCATCCAGCAGTGAACAGCATTCTAATGCTATTGATTATTGGAGGCATTATTTATGAGTTTAAAGCACCTGGCACTGGTTTACCTTTGGCTGTGGCCGCCATTGCAGCCGTATTTTATTTTTTTCCACTCTATATAGATGGATTGGCGCAAAACTGGGAGATATTGGTGTTTATAGTAGGCTTGATATTACTTGGACTGGAACTGTTTGTTATACCCGGCTTTGGTGTAGCTGGCATTTCCGGAATATTGATGATAGTAACAGGATTGACCCTTTCTTTACTGAACAATGTCGATTTCGATTTCAGCTATACCAGTGGCCGCGATATCTCGTTTGCTTTCTTTAGGGTAATTATCACCATGTCAGTCATGTTGTTCTCCTTTCTTGCCTTGAGCAAACAGATTTTTGAAAGCCGGGTATTTCAGAAAGTAGCACTTACACATACACAAGAAGTAAGTAAAGGATACGTAGGTGCCGGTATTGAGCTCAATCAATTGGTAGGTTCAGAGGGTATTGCTGCAACCGATTTAAGGCCCGCAGGCAAAGTGGATATTGGCGAACAACGCTATGATGCTACTGCCGATAGTGCCCTTATCAGCAAAGGCAATGCAGTAAAAGTAGTAAAGGCACAGGGCAATTACTTAATTGTAAGAGCAGTTTAGGCACTATGGAAATTATAGGTATTATTCCCGCCCGATATGCCTCTACCCGATTTCCTGGGAAACCATTGGCGAATATCAGAGGCAAAAGCATGATACAGCGGGTGTTTGAACAAGCCTGTAAAGCCCAATTGCTGCAATCCGTTTATATTGCCACCGACCATGAACTTATTGCGGAACATGCGAGCTCGTTTACGAAGAACATCATTATAACTGCCGACACCCATCAAACTGGCACCGAGCGCTGCGCCGAGGCTATAATGATTATAGATACAAAGGCCAATGCTGTTATCAATATACAAGGTGACGAGCCCTATATCTTCCCCCAACAAATAGACACCGTTGCGGCAATGTTAAAAGAAAACAACGATGCCATAGTGACCCTCAAAAAAAGGATTAGCAGTAATTCGCCATTGATTGACAACCCAAATACCGTTAAGGTAACAACCACTTTAAATGATGACGCACTGTATTTCAGCCGCTCCCCTATTCCTTACAACCGTTCTGGAAACACGATAGACTATTTCAAGCATATTGGTATTTATGGTTTCCCGATTGATATTCTTAATCAGATAGTAAAGTTGCCACCCAGCCCACTTGAACAATCAGAATTATTGGAACAATTGAGATGGTTGGAAAATGGATATCGTATAAAAGTAGGCATTACTGAATACGAAAGCCAAGCGGTGGACACACCGGAAGATATTGACCTACTGCCCAATAACTAAGCCATCGTACAAAGGCATGGATAGAATGCCCAGCAATATAATGGCCTTCAACAATTGGCTGATCCGATGATAATCTTTCGTCGTATTGGCCCTATATATCATTATCATGGCAACAACTGCAGGAAGGTCAATCAATATACCCGTATAAATTGGAAAATCGAAGCTGCCCGCAATGATATGCTTTTGCTGCACGAAAAGCAGTGCCCTTACCAATAACAACAATATAAAGATGGCAATGAATTTAGCCGATTTTTCGCCCCATGCCACGGGAATGGTAAACCGCCCACCTAGTTCATCTCCCCGCATATCTTCCAAATCTTTGACCACTTCACGGGCCAGGTTTCCAAAGAAGGCAAAAACAAAATACACCCCTGCACTCCACCATAAGTATTTGCCTGCAGTCAAATAAAGCGGATCACTACTGAATATAGATGGCTCTTCAAAAAAAATAGGCATCGATACTACCATAGCTGTTACTAATGCAACCAGTACATTGCCTAACAAAGGGATTTTTTTCAAAACCTTTGAGTACAGGTACAATAAGCCTGTAACAGTTATAAAAATGTAAACCAATCGATAGTTGCCTACTTGATAGGCAACAAACAAGCCGATAAAGATGGCTACTAGGTTCAAGGTAACGTACCAACGTTCTGCCTGTTTAAGCGTAAGGCCGCCCAACTGGCTGCTATTGGGCTTATTGATGCGGTCAATCCCTACGTCGAAATAGTTATTGATTAAATATCCCGCAGCAGCAATCAGTAATACTGCCACGCATAGGAGCGCAAACTGCCATTCATACATGGATGACCCTATGCGAAAATCTTGCTCAATAATGGGTAGCACCAAAAAGTGCCGTACCATTAGCATGGTAAGTAAAACGAACAGAATATTGAGAGGCCTAAAAACCCTCAGGAGAGCAAGATAAGGATTCATAATATTGGGCGAAGTTACCTAATAACGCTTTTCTGCCCTAATTATGTCTGCAGCTTTCTCAGCAATCATAATGGTGGGTGCATTGGTATTTCCTCTTACAATGTCAGGCATTATGGATGCATCTACCACTCTTAAGCCCTCCACCCCATGTACCTTTAAATCAGGCCCTACTACCGCCATGTTATCAGTGCCCATTTTACAGGTGCCAGTGGGGTGATACATTGCCTCCATTTTCTCGCGAACAAACTGCATGATTTCACCTACGCTGTGCAAGCGCTCCAATGGGGAATAATAATTATTAAAGAATGGCAAGAAAGTTTTGGTATGTAAAAGCTTGGCAGCTACCTTATAGCCCTCAACCATTGCGGCCATATCTTCTTCCTGCGTCAAAAATTTCGGGTCGATATTAGGATGGTCCTTATAATTGGGTGTTTTAAGCGTAACTGCTCCCCTACTTTTTGGCTTTACTAAACACGGCCCTAATGAAAAACCACTGCCTTCAGGTCTTGTAAAACCATGATCGACCATAAAAGCAGGTGCGAAGAATATCTGTAAGTCCGGTGCTGGCAAACCTTGACGCGAATGAACAAATCCGCATGCCTCCGCCACGGTACTGGTTAATGGACCATTCTTGAATAAGTAGTATCGAAGGATGTTCCAGGTATTTTCGGCATTATCCAGTGTTACATCTTTTTTTGAACGTGCCACTAGCATTACAAATGGATGGTCTTGCAAATTTTGACCCACGCCGGGCAAATCATGCACCACAGGTATGCCCATTTCCATCAAGTGCTGGCCTGGCCCAAGGCCTGACAACATCATGATTTGCGGAGTATTAATGGCCCCAGCACTTAAAATGACTTCTTTAGTACAATTTTCAATGTGTCTTTTATCGCCACGCTCATACTCAATACCCGTTACCCGTTTTCCTTCCCACAATAAATTCGTGACATGTGCATGCGATACCACTGTTAGGTTAGGTCTTTGCAATGAGGGCTTTAAATATGCCACAGCACTGCTTACCCTTTTCCCGTTTTTAATGTTGCGCTGAACCAAGGCAAAACCATCTTGCTTTGGGCCATTAAGATCGTCATTGAGGGGCTGTCCTACCTCGGTTACTGCTTTCAAAAACAACTTGGAAAGAATATTGGGCGAAATGGGATCGGTAACTGCCATAGGGCCGCCTACACCATGCAATTCAGAAGGACCCCGTTGTTGATCTTCAGCCTTTTTAAAATAGGGCAATACATCATTGAAAGACCATCCCTTGTTTCCTGCCCGCTCCCAATCATCGTAATCTTCCTTATTGCCACGAATGTAAATCATGGCATTGAGACTACTACTGCCACCCATCACTTTTCCTCGGGGCACATAGATTTGCCTGTTCAGCAGTGCTTGTTGTTCCGTAGTATGGTAAGCCCAATCGTAATCGGTTTTGAATAGTTGGGGAAACCCTACCGGTATATGTATCTTTTTCTCCTTATCGGCACCCCCTGCCTCCAACAACAATACTTTAGTGGATGGGTCTTCTGTCAATCTTGCTGCCAACACACAACCGGCCGAACCTGCTCCAACTATTATATAGTCGTACATCTTCCAAAAGAATTAGGGTGTGAAGATAGATAGACGTACAGCCATTTCAAACCGCCGCAAAATCCCACGTTGTGGATAAATGCCCTTTTGTATAAAAAAATCCTGCGAATGATGGTACTATAAGCTCCCAATGATGTTTAGGGTTGCCAAAGTTGTGGATAAATTACAATCAGAACTTTTTGAATTTTCTGGTGCTGATTGCTTTTCTATTTACATCCTCTAGACAAGCGAAGTATATTCCTGAGCTATAGTTACTAATGTCTACCTCGTTTCTTTCGTTATCGGTAGTCAATGGATGTGTATATAATTCCCTGCCAAAGAGGTCATATACCGTAACCCGCTCAATGGAATTCAACCCATTTTTTTTACTACATATTATGAGGTTTAAGTTGTGGTCGTTTACCACGTAAAAAGCAGCCTCCCTAACATCAATGTCCGCAGTACCACCAGTGCTTATCACGGGTTGGCTATATACTTTTACTAAATTGGGCTCCACGGAGCTTAGGATGCTACTATCCTGAACAAACATCGTTCTGGAAAGAATTATGGCATTAGAATATAGCTCATTGGGCTGAAAGCGGAAAATAAAGGTAAAAGCGTCCAAACTACCATTAGCAGGCAAATCATTTACTTGTGTTAGTGCATAACGTAGTTTCAAATCATCCAAATAAGCCCTTGCTATACTGTCATTCTTAAACTTCACCAAAATTTTATCATTGGCAAAATACCATAGGTTTTCCGTGTAAACGGCCTCAGGTGCCATAGTAATAGAAGGGAACGATGCTTCGAATGCCGCATTGCTTGTTATTCCTTCAATTATTGCTCTTCGCTGCGTTGGGCTACTAGCTGCATTGAAAAAAACCAAGTTGATTTTGTCTTCATTATGTTGTCTGAAGATGGAGGCCTCTACAATTTGAGGATCATAAGCCTGCTCATATTGTCCGTGGTTTTTCATACGGAAAGCAAACACATCGGGCTGTACCTGCCATTCCATCACACTACCATCATAGTACCAAGCTAACTTGTCTTCGCCTTGCCCCATGAAAGCAGAAAACAAAGTAAAGCATAAGGTAAGTGCTATAGGAAACTTATATTTCAGAAGCTCTTTCAACTGATAGATGATTGCTTAGATTAAATGAATGAGGATTAATAAGAACCAATCGACTACCAAAGCTTCACAAACTTTGCAGTATGCACCAGTTCATCTTCCTTGTTCATGAAACGTGCAATATACATACCAGGAGTGTTTTCGCTTACGTCCAAAGTGATTTCCTCTTCATGCTTGCCCACCATTTGGGTATGCAACAATTTGCCACTCAAATCAAACACTTGCATGGTGAGGTCAACTTTTTCACCAGTGGAATGGTAATGTATTGTAGCTTGATGCTGCACTGGAGAACTTACACTAATTGTCAAGCCACTTTCTGGTGCAGGCTCATCACCAATACCCACTGTGGTACCGCCTAATGCCCTGAATGCATTTATCCTACCGAAACCCGTTTCAAGACTTCTTCCAGGTATATTACCATCGTAGTTATAATCATACTGATTAGCATTTACCTTATCTGCATTTTGGGTTAAGATATCCATTACCTCATCAGCGTGTAAATCAGCATTCTTGCTTAGGAGCAAAGCCACCACACCGGTTACAATGGGCGCAGAAGCAGAAGTTTTACCCAAGGCGGTATAATCGCCGCTGATATAGCCCTGGCTTCCTGACATATCAGTAGTATAAATGCATACCCCTGGTGCTACCACATCAAGATTATCGCCGTAGTTGGTGCCCCAAGCTGTCCCGTTCAGGTTCCAGTTGTCAGAGCTAACTTTCGCCTTATCATCGGGTGTGGAAGAACCTACTGCTATTACTTGCGGGTAGGCTGCCGGCCATTGGGGCAGGTCGCCGTCATAGTACCCATTATTGCCGTGCGAAGCCACCATTACTACACCTAAGGTATTGCCATATCTCACCCTACCTGCAGTAGCAAGATTTTCAATCTGTGTTCTTATGGCATCGCTGGGATGGTCAATGCCCAAACTGAAGTTCAGCACGTCCACATTAAACTCTGGTTCCATCGCTTTTTGCATGGCAATCACCAATTGCATGTCTTCTTGTCCATTTACCAAAAACGGGATTATTTGCGCACCATAGGCCACCCCTGCCGCACCAACACCATTACCGCCCTTGGCGCCAATAATACCTGCTACCGCCATGCCATGACCACCAAATGTAGCATCATAAGGGGCATTAGAGGCATTGTAAGGCGTATTGTTCACACAATTCCACCCAGGCAACAACTGGCCTTGCATATCAGGATGATTATAGTCAAATCCAGCAAAGTCGATTACACCAATCCTGATACCTTGACCAGTATAACCCATATTCCAGACCTCCAATATGCCTGCATCTGCACCCGTAGTACCACCATTTGGCGCACAATTAATTCGTTGCCCATGATTATCGATATACCATGCCTTGTCCAAATCGTTATCATTAATTCCATCTGGCTGGAAGCCTTCATTGGGCAACGCCACGATATTAGGATTGGCAAAAGCTATCCTTGAGCCTTCTGATTCAACAATCTTTGCTGATAGAAGTGCTGTATTATTGCTGATAGAAAAATCTTTCTGGCGAAAAATGCATACATACTTATAGTTGCTAGGCAGGTTGGCAATAGGGTTCAACCATTCCATATTGTATTTAGTAGCAAATTGTCCTATTTCATCGAACGATACATAATGTTCAAAAGCCACGAATAACTTCTCATCAATACGTAGTGGCTTTTCTTTGCCCGGTTGTTGCAAGGTTAATATAAGGTTGCCTTGTGGGTAGATGCCCCTTAAGTTGCTCAGATAGCTTTGTTTATCTTGTAATTCAGCTGCTGATTCAAATTGAAGACTTACAAAACCGGCCATACTGCTTTGCTCAGCATCCAATTGTTTCAATACGCCAGCAACAGGCAATTGGCTGCCCATTCGTCCGTTCAGCTTCAATACAGCTTCATCGGCCTGCAATGTAAATGATTGCTTCTCGCCATCTACGTACCAATAAACTTGTTGATTATTTTGCGCAAAGGATACTTTACCAAGAGCCAATAAAAAAGCTAGGCCGAAAATGCCCCTCCATCTCACGTTCATCATACCACACCATTTTCAGTTCCACACCGCACCAGCTAGATAAAGCCAATGCTCTCACATTGGACTTGTACGTTGTCTATCAAAAAATGTTGCCTTTAAGTGAAGGGTATTAGGGTTACCTTTTCAAATTTTTGTGTAATAAGATACATATACCGCATCTTCGCATGTAATAGTAGCGACAATGCTTTTTCATAAAACTTGGCTTTCTAAACTCACATGCCTCTTGTTGATATCCTATATATGGATATTCAATTTCACAGATATGGCTTGGCGCAGAAACAATTGTGTGCTGTGCTATGATGCGTTGTCTTATTACGCATACCTTCCGGCAACGTTTATTCACCACGATTTAAGCCTAAGTTATGTTCAAGAGGAACCAGGCGCACTTGATGGCCATTACCATTATCACCTAAGCCCGACTGGCAAACGCATCATCAAAACCAGTTATGGTATGGCATTGCTCTACCTGCCATTTTTTTTAATCGCATATATAGCTGAATATTTCCGTGGGGATTTACATGGAGGCTTTAGTGAGGAATATGTCAAATGGATCGTTCTTGGGGCAGGCCTGTATGCAAGTATAGGATTGTTGCTGCTTCGTTGGCTTCTTGATCGTTTTTTCAATCCTATTGTCAGTGGCCTTACATTGCTGGCTATTTTCTTAGGCACCAATTTGCTGTTTTATACTTTCAGTTCCCCCAGCATGCCGCATGTTTATGGCTTCACTTTACTGCTATTGTGGCTTTATTGTTATATTAAATGGTTGGAACGTCCCACTATTTCCAGCACGATAATAATTGGACTACTGTCAGGAATTATTGCCCTCGTTAGGCCGACCAATGTTTTTATCCTAGTTTTTATTCCACTATGGGGCTTAAGTACTGAAAATGGCATATTGCATCAAATAGGATTACTGTTTTCACGAAGATGGAAATTACTGTTGATGGGCATGTGTTTTTTTATCCCTTGGATTCCCCAATTCATTTACTGGCATTACCAAGCTGGAAATTGGCTGTTTTTCTCTTACCAGCACGAGCGTTTTTTCTGGGACGATCCAGAAATCATTAATGGTCTTTTCAGCTATAAAAAAGGTTGGTTGCTGTATACACCCGTTATGGTGCTGGCTTGGTTAGGTTTGCCACTTCTAAATCGTTATGTTAAGGCGGCAAGATGGGCAGTGCCTGCTTTACTGTTCTTAAGCTTGTACGTACTCATGTGCTGGTGGAGTTGGTGGTATGGTGGTAGCTATGGGAACAGAGCTTTTATTGATTTGTATGGACTGCTTGCGCTGCCTTTAGCGGCCAGTATTCAGTTTTGTTATGATAAAGGCCGTAATGCTGCAATTGCTGCCAGCATATTGGTACTGTTTTTCATAGGACACAATATTTTTCAAATGGAGCAATACAAACACGGAGCAATCCATTATATAGCTATGACTAAGGAAGCATATTGGGATTCATTTGGAAGAATACATCCCTCCAAAACATTCGATACCCTTTTGAACCATAAGCGTCCCAGGCAGCCTGAGTTAAACGAACCAGAGCCTTGATTTGTCTCTCCTCACTTATAGCTAAGGATTATTTATTTTTGCGGTAATGAGAATAGGCATTTTCTTCGGTGGGCCTTCCAGGGAAAGGGAAATCTCTTTCGCCGGTGGCAGGACGGTATATGACAATCTGAACAAGGCCATTTTCGAACCTGTACCTATCTTTGTTGACAGCCGCCGCAACTTTGTATTGCTCGACTGGCAATACATTTATAAAGGCACTATCCGCGATTTTTATCCCCCGCTTTCTTTTATACCGGATACCCCTGAGAAATTCCAAATCTATTTGGAAAGTTTAGCTGAGCTGAGCTCTGACGAATACGACCAACTGATTGCGCAAGTTGGAAAAAAACTATTGCCACATGAATTGCCCCAATACATTGATTTTGCTTTCTTAGCCTTACACGGTGTATTTGGTGAGGATGGGCAAATTCAAGGCCTGTTGGAAACTTTGGCTATTCCATACTCCGGCTCTGGCATCTTGCCATCAGCCATTGGCATGAACAAAGGGTTCCAAAAAAGGGTACAATTGCGCAGTGGCATGCATGTGCCTAAGTTCATTTCTGTTAGTCGGTCAATGTGGGAGCAAATACCTGCTACTGATTTATTAGAACAGGCCAAAAGCATCTTGGGCGATAAATTGGTAGTAAAACCTGCCAATCAAGGTTCATCCATTGGCGTATCTATAGTATCAGTTGAATTGGGGGCATTTATCAGAGCAATGGATAAGGCTTTCTTCCAGATGCGCCTAGAGTCGTGGGAATGGTTGACCAAAAGCAGGGAAGAAAAAGTGGCTTTTGTCCGCAACCTTACCGATATCCGCGAAGGCTTGGGCCTTCCCTTGAAAATTGGCAACGCCATTGTTTACCAGCCTACAGAATTGCTTCAATACATTGAGCAACATTTTACCAATCATAAGGAAGACTTATTGCTGCAAGCTTTTGATAATGAAAACGAGGTGCTTTTAGAAGAGTTTTTAGAAGGGAAAGAGTTTTCATGTATTGTTATCCGCACTGAAAACGGAAAAGCAGTGGCACTCCCTCCTACTGAAATTGTAAAGGGAAAAGAAGTATTTGACTACCGCTCAAAATATTTGGCAGGCCTATCAAGAAAAATCACCCCTATACAACTGCCTGATGAGGACATACAAGCCATTAGAAGGGATTGTGAAGAATTGTTCCATTATTTTGGCTTCCATGTGTATGCTCGTATCGATGGTTTTGTAAAGCAGGATAGCACCATCTATTTGAATGACCCCAATACCACTTCGGGTATGTTGCCATCCTCGTTTTTCTTTCATCAGGCAGCAGAAATTGGCTTGAATCCATCGCAATTCCTAACCTACATTATTCGAGTTTCCCTACAAGAAAGGTTATATGGCAGCCAATACCAGCCACAAGTAGATAATCTTTTGAAGCAATTGGATACCCGGCTGGAAAACTTGCGCCAACAAGGCAGTAATAAACAACGGGTGGCAATTATCATGGGCGGCTATTCATCAGAACGGCACATTTCCGTAGAAAGTGGCAGAAACGTGTTTGAGAAACTGGCCTCATCAGATAAATATGAACCATTTCCCGTATTCCTAACAGGCAATGACCAGCATTTTGATTTGTATCAAATCCCTATCAACGTGCTGCTAAAAGACAATGCGGACGATATTAAAGAAAAGGTACTAAATGCCAAGCGACACCCTTTACTGGATGCGATAAGACAGGAGTGTGCCACTATTACCGACAAGTATGCCAATAAGGATATTGTATTCAAGCCTATCCCTTTAACTTTCAAGCAACTGGCCGAAAAAGCAGATGCTGTATTTATAGCTTTGCATGGCCGCCCGGGTGAGGACGGAGCCTTACAGCAAAAGTTGGAAGCGGTAGGATTGCCCTATAATGGTTCGGGAGTGGAAAGCTCGTCCATCACTATTAACAAATATGATACTAACCAGCTCCTGAAAAGCTACGGCTTTACTGTAGCTCATCAAACCCTGTATCATAAAAGTGATTACCAAGAAGATATGTGCGGCCTGATTGACCGTATATTGGGAGACTACAGTTTCCCATTCATAGCCAAGCCGGTAGATGATGGTTGTAGCTCGGCTGTAAAAAAAATAAAGTCAAGAGAAGAACTGGAAGCGTTCCTAGCTTTATTGTTCAGGGACATGGACGATTTGAACCCATTTGCAGCAGAGGTATTAAAGCTGAAACCGAAAGAAGAATTCTCGAAGAAAGAAATGGTTTTGGTAGAGAATTTTATCGATCAGCAAAATGCGAAGTATTTTTTGGAAATAACAGGCGGCATGCTTACCCACTGGACTGATCACGGCCCTGAGTATGAAGTGTTCGAGCCTTCAGAAACCCTTGCGGGAGCTGAAGTGCTGTCTTTGGAAGAGAAATTCTTGGCTGGGGAAGGCCAAAATATAACACCAGCCCGTTTTGGCAAAGACGCTATTGAATATCAACACATTGCAAGTCGTGTAAAAGCTGACCTAAAAAAAGTTGCTACCATTTTAAAAGTGGAAGGCTATTGCCGTATTGATGCATTTGTACGTGTTTCGCATAACATGGATGTGGAAACAATAATAATTGAAGTAAATTCGTTACCTGGCATGACCCCAGCAACCGTTATTTTCCATCAAGCGGCCATTAATGGGTATAAGCCTTATGATTTTATTGATAAGATATTAGCATACAGTTTTAAACGCAACCAGGTTGGACAATCTTAAGGCATTCCTTCTTAGCAGGGTTTTCTGGATTAATGTTTTGATAGCAGTATTGCTATTTTTTATGGCCACATGTGGTGTGCTGGCATCGCTCGATAGTTATACCAATCATGGGGAGAGCATCACTGTACGCGACTTGCGGGGAATGACCATTGACGAGGTAAAAAAAGCATTGGGCGATAGCAAGCTGGAATTTATCGTAAGTGATTCAACTTATCAAGCCAATAAAAAGGGCGAAACAGTTTTGGATCAAGACCCAAAGCCTGGAGCAAAGGTTAAAGAACACCGCACTATATACCTGACAATCAATGCCAAAAAAGCACCAAAAGTAAAAATGCCGTATTTGATTGACAAATCATTGAGGCAGGCTATTAGTGAACTGGAAAGTAGAGATTTAAAACTCGGGGAAAAAATATACAAACCCGATATTGCCAAAGATGCGGTATTGGAGCAATTGTACAATGGGGAGCCCATCGATTCGGGCACCATGATTGCTAAAGGAAGTACCATTAACTTAGTAATAGGTAGTGGTTCGGAAGGCCAAGGCGAAGTTCCGGCATTGGTAGGCTTATCGTATGAGGAAGCCAAAATAGTATTGATGGAGTATTCGTTGAATATTGGTTCCACTGTTTACGATGGCAGCGTAAGCGATAGTGCCAGTGCTAAAATAGTGCGTACTGTACCTGAACAGGGGGCAATCATAAAAATGGGCGAAGCAGTAGATTTGTTTTTCTCTAACGAAGTACCTGAAAACGAAGCGGCGACTGAGGATGGCGCAGTAGAATAAAAGATGAAGCAAAGCAACATAATATGGTTTATTGCGGGCATGGTATTACTGCACCTTCCACTTTGGGGCCAAGTGGAAGTGGTTTCGGAATTGGACTACAACCCCGCATTGATAGGAAAAACAGCCAACAGCTTCAAAAGCCGTGCTATCGATACTTTGCAATTGCCCTTTAGAGACGATTTCTCGTACCGCAGTGAATACCCTGATACAGCAAAATGGATTGATAACCAAGTATTTATCAACAACACCTACGCAACCGCTAAAATCAGTTTAGGGGTAGCCACTTTTGATGGCCTCAATGCAGTAGGAAGGCCGCACAACAATGGTGTCAATACGGTTATCGATGGAGGTGCCGATACTTTGACCAGCAAGCCCATTGACCTAAGCAGTGTGACTGTAGATGATAGCGTGTACCTAAGTTTCGCATTTCAGCCAAAAGGGATTGGAGACTTTCCGGACAGAGGCGATTCTTTAGTACTTGAATTCAGCATCAATGATTCGGTTTGGAACATTGTCTGGTCGCAGGACGGCTATACCTCAGATGTTACCAACCCAATATTCCAGGATGTTTTCATCTTGATTGATAATCCATTTTTTTTCCGTAACGATTTTCAGTTCCGTTTTAGAAATAGGGCCACCATTACTGGCAATAATGACCACTGGCACTTGGACTACGTTAATTTGAACAACAACCGCACCGTTACCGATTCCAGCAAAAGCGACCTTACATTTACCATTGAGCCGAGCAACTTTTTGCGCACTTATACCTCCATGCCTTGGGGGCACTTTTATGATTATCAATTACAGGAAGTGAGGGATACGATAGCCTTTTGTTTGAAAAACAACCAATCAGCTGCTTTTTCACCTGACATTACTGCCGATGTATTTGAAAAGCGCAGCGGCGATGTGTTGAATGCAACCCCGTTTACAGGGGGGTTTACCCTACAATCGGAAGAAGAGCGTTGCTTTTTTAGAACTACCGATTTCTTTACCCCCATTACCTATACCCCTGCAGATACCGATAGCGTGGTGATAGCATTGCGCACTTTCGTCGATGCGCCTGGCAGCGACGTATACAGGGATAATGATACGGCCTTGGGCTGCGTTAACTTTTTTAACTATTTTGCTTATGACGATGGTATTGCTGAAAAAGGCTATGGTCTTGCTGGAGCTACGGGGTTAAAGAAGTTTGCCTATCAATTCCATCTCAATCACCCAGATACCCTGAGGGCGGTACAGATACACTTCACACACATCGACCAAGATGCCAGTAATGAACTATTCTCTTTGTTCGTTTGGAACAACATTAATAAAGCCAATAATCCCCAAGGGCAGGATGACACGCTTTATTATATCGATTTTCAGCAACCACGGTATGTGGACAGCTTAAACGGGTTCGCTACTTATATTATTGACCCACCCTTATTGGTGCAGGATACCATGTACATTGGTTGGCAACAAACTGGGCAAATCAATATA
Source organism: Chitinophagales bacterium (assembly GCA_033762815.1). Taxonomy (GTDB): domain Bacteria; phylum Bacteroidota; class Bacteroidia; order Chitinophagales; family CAIOSU01; genus JANRLF01. The sequence continues at coordinate 60,627 of JANRLF010000004.1, forward strand.
CAAGTAGGATTGGACATGAACAACAGCGCAAGGGAGCATATGTACATTAACACCAATGATACTTGGTTCGAATCGCAAATATCGGCTGGTGCACCCATGATTCGCGCCCTAGTAGGTAAATATGTCGATTTGGTGGGGATTGATGAAAATAACGGTGACAAACCAACCTTGTTAGTTTACCCTAACCCCGTAAAAGATAGATTGTTTTTTAATAAACCTTCAAACAATGCCCAAGCACAAGTGCAAATTTTTGATTTGGCCGGCAGATTAGTTTTTACCGAAACGACAACCGATAACTTCGTGGAGGTGACTACCCTTGAAAATGGCTTATATCTTTTAAGGCTAATTGATAATGAAGGGCAAAGCCAAATTAGCCGCTTTATAAAACTACAATAGATTGGGTGCTGTTCTCTTATTCGATGGGGTATGCAATGTTTGCAATGCAACTGTTAACTTTATCATGAAACGGGACAAAAATGGCTATTTCCAATTTGCTTCGCTGCAATCTGATTATGCACAACAACAGCTTACCCAAGCTGGCTATAAGACTAGCGATTTTGATTCAGTGGTATTAATGGAAAATGGGAAATTTTACTTTCGTTCAACAGCGGCATTAAAGGTGGCAAAGCAACTGAACGGCTTGTGGCCATTGTTATATGTTTTCATTATACTGCCCCCTTTTATCCGAAATGCTATTTATAATTTCATTGCTCGGAACCGATACAAATGGTTTGGGAAGCGGGATACTTGCCGCATAGCAACACCTGAGGAGAAATCTAGGTTTATAGATTGATCAGTTGATGTGGGTTTCTATCACCTTCACCAGTCTATCTATATCGAAGGGCTTGGCGATATAATCATTCGCCCCTACCCTTTCCGCTATCTTTTGTACGTCATTGTTTGCAGAAAACAGTATAACGGGAAGGTCTTTAGTTAAGTCGGTAGTTTTTAATATTCGAGTATATTCCTCACCTCCTACTTCCGGTATGCGCAAATCCATCAATACTAAATCAGGCTTAGTTTCAGACACTAAAGCAATAATATCTTTGCAATAAGGGGAAATTTCCACTTTATAGCCCTTAGCTTCCAAGATTATCTTTGTAACCAACCCGATATCTATATCGTCATCACATATAAGTATCCGCTTTTGCACCATTAGTTCTTTTCAATTACCATAAAATTAAGCCAACAGAACCAGCACACCGTTCATTAACCATACTTTAACTAAACAACTAGCGCCAATATTACTTTTATACATGTAATAGAAGATGATAAATTTAGGTTTTTTCACGAAGTCGGTCAAAAAACTTATTTCCTCAATTGTTAGTTACTTTTTCTTTTCCTCCTCCTGGGGTTGTTTCCTAAAGAGAAATGTTTTGCTCAAGGCATCCATGTTCCTATCAAAGCTGGAAGCAGCATCATCAATGCTCACAATGGCAGAATTTACATTGTTTATCAGGGTTTTATCGGTCATTAAAGCCCCTATGGTACCCTCACCATTCTTGATTTTTTCGCTTATGTCCGATAAGTTGGCGGTCAGTTCCGCGGCATTATCGCTCACTTCTTTTATTGACACCATCACATCTTCCATATCCACTGGCTTTATGGTTAACAATACTTCCCCATCTTCAATTTGCTCAGATGCATAAGAACCATTGGTAATGGTAACTAGCTTATTGCCCATAAGACCTTCTGAACCTATACTAGCCTTCGAGTCTTTTTTAATGTGCTTTCTAACTTTTTCATCAACAGATAGCACTACCTGCACCGAAGTATCGTTCAGGATGCTGATATTGGTTACTGTGCCAACATTGATTCCCGCAAAACGGACATTATTGCCTGCCTGCAATCCCCCAACATTTTTGAAAACACAGACCACTTTAAAGGTGCCGCCGAAGAGGTTTTGCCTACTGCCCAATATGTAAACCAATCCGATAAACAGGCCTAAACCTAGCAACACGAATACACCCGTTTTTATTTGACTACGTCTTTCTTTTTCCATGGTATTGAATCGTTAAATAAAAAAATCTTTCACCCATTTGTCATCCGTGTTTTGCAAAGTTTCAAAAGTGCCCTCTGCAGTAAATTTTCCTTCCTTTAGCACATACATCCTATCAGAGGTAATGCGTGCACAAGGCATGTCATGGGTAATGATAATGGATGATATTTTATGCTTCTCCTGCATTTCTCTAATCAACAGGCTTATTTCCCTTGAAGTGACAGGGTCCAATCCAGTGGTGGGTTCATCATACAGAATTATCTCCGGCTTCAATATCAGTGTTCTTGCCAAGCTCATCCGCTTTTGCATTCCGCCCGATAGTTCCGCTGGCATTTTATCAATCGCATCTAAAAGACCTACACTATCCAATGCTTCTTCCACCATTTCATTCAACTCTGATTGACTTACTTCTTGCAGTTGGCGTTTAACCGGAAATTCCATGTTCTCCCGCACCGACATACTATCATACAGTGCCCCCCCTTGAAACAAAAAACCAATTTTGCGACGGATTTGCTCCCAATCCTTCGGGCCCATTTCATTTACATCTTTACCCCAAAGCTGCAATTTACCCTCATCGGGTTTCAAAAGCCCAACTATACATTTAATGAATACAGACTTACCAGAACCCGATTTTCCCAAAATCACCACATTTTCTGCATCATTCAGATAAAAGTCAAGACCGTTCAACACCTGCTTCTCACCAAATGACTTTTTCAAGTCCTTGGCATTTACTACCGATTGGTCTTTCGTCGAAAACCTTTTTTGTCTCTCCTGTAGTAATTCCTCTCTCACCTACCGCCTTTTACTTACATGAATATTTGGGTAACCTGTACAGCTACCATATCGATAATAAAAACTAATAAACTGGAAATAACCACAGCCGAATTGGCTGCTTGCCCGACACCTGCAGTACCCTTTGTAGCATGGTAACCCATATAACTGCCTACAATGCCAATACCGAAACCGAAAAAAATGGTTTTGATGGTGGATGGGATAATGTCAATCCAATCCAATGACCTCAATGCTTGGTTGATGAATAAAGTGCTGCTTACCTCTCCAGTAATGTTTACGCCAATGTAAGCTCCAAATATGGCAATAGCATCAGCATAAAAAACTAGTATAGGCAATGTAACGGTTACCGCCAAAACCCTTGTCGCCACTATAAATTTGAAAGGGTTGGTACCGGAAACTTCCATAGCATCAATTTGTTCCGTCACTTTCATGGAACCCAATTCCGCACCAATGCCTGAACCAACCTTGCCGGCGCATATCAATGCAGTGATTACGGGCCCCATTTCCCTGATTACAGATATGGTAACCATGGCCGGTAGCCATGCTTCGGCACCAAAGACCGCCAGTGTAGGTTGGCTTTGCATGGTAAGTACCAGGCCCATGATAAAGCCGGTAATGCCCACCAATGAAAGGGAACTATAGCCTAAATTGTAGCCCTGCCGAACTACCTCTTTCAACTCATATGGCGGAAACCATACTTCTTTAAAAAACCGAGCAGTAAAACTGGCTAAACCTCCCGCTATAGCAAAAAAGCTTTCAATGCCAGGAGGCATTTTCCAAAATGATTTTGATTCCTGTGGGATAGGGGGCATTCTAAAATACTTTCCCTTGACACATTAATTATCGTGCCATGTTTTATATTTAGCCTTTAGCACAAGTAAATACTGAATTTCCAAATATTGATGGGATTTATATGTAGAATCCATTCCACGATTAAAGTAATTATTTGGTAATGCTTGCGGAAAACTTCCTTAAGTATTGCGTTCTCCATGCTTCGTCTCTATACTTCAGCCTATCGATACGGGTTACTTTAACTGGATTAACCCCACAAAATTCGAGGGTTGCGCGACGCACACTATTCAGATCGCTATTACGGTACATATACCATATCCACCAACGGGGGGCATCGCAGGTAGTGATTATATGGCCGCTTCTTCCTTTCAAAAGTTTGTCCCAAAAAGGGTCGTTCTCATGGTATTTATAAGCAAAACCCGAGTAAAGTGTTCGGTCGAAAAAACCTTTCAACAAAGCTGGCATGGAGCCCCACCAAATAGGGTAGATTATAACCCAATGATTGCACCATAAAATGCTTTCCTGTGCTTGCAATAAATCCTGCTCCAATTCCTGCCTATGTTTATAACCCTGCCATAAAATGGGGTCAAAATGCAAGTCACCCAAGTTCTGTCGTCTTATTGTATGGCCCTCTGCCCTGGCACCGGCTTCATAAGCGTCTGCCAACTGACCGTTAAAGCTTCGCTTATCAGGGTGCCCTAGCAATATATAGATATTCATAATTTTTTGCCCAATAATAGCTGTTATACTGCTGTCCTACAATGATGAAAAGTCCGGTAAAGAATGACTTAAGTCATGTTATGCTAGTTCATACACCTTTCCTGGCAGGCTACGGATTACGCCTTTCAATTCCAAATTCAGCAAGTTGGCGGCAATTAGGCTGGCGGGCATCAATAAACGGAAACTAAGTTCATCAATGGCCAAAGGCTTTTCCTTCAACAATTCTACTACTTTGGTTTCATCCTCATTTAAATCAAGGAAAAGTTGTTTTTGCACTGGGGGACTGAGCGTATTTTCTTTCCAACCCAAAATCTCCAATAGTTCTTCTACCTCGTCCAACAAATATGCACGGTTGGTTTTTATCAAATAGTTGCAGCCCTGTGAATTGCTTGCGTTGATATTGCCAGGAACAGCGAATACATCACGGTCATATGAATTGGCAATTTCCGCTGTAATCATACTTCCTCCTTTAACCTTAGTCTCCACTACAATTGTAGCATCAGCCAAGCCAGCCACTATCCGGTTTCGACGTGGAAAATTGCCTTTTTCAAATTTCGATTTGCTAGGAAAATCCGTCAAAAGTCCGCCATTTGACAGCATTTTTTCAGCAGTACTTCGGTGTTGAGCAGGATACACGATATCTAGTCCGTGCCCGAACACCCCAACGGTAGGCAGCCCAACCTTCAATGCTGCCCTATGGGCATAAATGTCAATGCCATAGGCCATGCCGCTTACTATTAACACCTGCTTTTCGGCCAATGCTTCCACTATCTGTTCACTGACTGCCTTTCCATATTCAGTAGCAGTACGGGTACCCACTATACTCAATACTTTTTGGGCATTAAGGTCTGCATTGCCTTTATAGTATAACAAGATGGGGTTATCATAGCAATTCGACAATCGCTTGGGATAATCGGCATCTAAATAGAACAACGTACTGATATCATTGCGCTCCACGAAAGCCAATTCCTCTTCAGCCCGTTTCAATACATCGTTGTGCAATATTTCCTTTGCCCTCCTTTCCCCAATGCCAGGAGCCTTTTTCAACTTGGTGAAGCTGGCATTGAATACCTCGCGCACACCACCACAATAACTAACCAAATTTTTCAACAGTATATCGCCCACCGTTGGCAGAAAGGTGAGCGCAATGCGGTAAAGTTGGGATTCCCTATCCAATGTCTTATTTTTGAATGGAGCCTTTTGGGCAGTTATGCATCAAGAGACGCAAATATATCCATATCCTTTGCTGTAATGAGAAAAAAATTATTCACTTTTTATTTACTGTTGGCGTTTCAAACCCTTGCATGGTCACAATCAAATTATAATCCAGGGGGTCCTGACAATAACTACCGCAGTGCGCAAAACCCATATTATTGGAAAAACAGGCTGCCCTACCCTAGCTATTGGCAACAGGATGTTCATTATCAAATAAAGGCCAAAGTGGATGAGCAGGCGCTTACTATTGATGGGCAAGAAAGGTTGACCTATTGGAACAACTCACCAGATACGCTTTACTTTGTTTTTTTCCACCTTTATCAAGAGGCGTTTCAACCAGGTGCTCATTTGGATGATTTGCAAAAAAACAATGGTGTAAAAACCCAATATGGTCGCTATGAGAGTATGGGCTTAGGCACCGAGGTAGATTTCATAAAAGTAAACGGTAAGAAGCTCAAGACCGAACAAGACAATACGGTGTTGAAAGTTTGGCTCGAACAACCTTTATTACCCAATAGCAGTACTACATTCGATATAGATTTCTTTACCTATTTCGATACAGGTAGCACACGGAGAAGAATGAAAACATTCAATTCATTTGGTGCCAGACAGTTGAATGGTGTCCATTGGTACCCCGCTATTTGCGTGTACGACAGCAAAAAGGGTTGGGATACCGATCAACACCTTAACCGAGAGTTCTATAATGAATTCGGCACTTGGGACGTAGAATTGACCTTTGCAAACAACTATATAGTAGAAGCAACTGGCGTGCTGCAGAATGAGCATGAAGTACTGCCGGCCGAACTGAAAGCTAAACTGGACATTAAAAATTTTAAGAACAAGCCTTGGAATGAAAAGCCCTCTGTGGTGGTGCCTTATGATTCCACACAAAAAAAGACTTGGAAGTACCATGCGGAAAATGTGCACAATTTTGCATTCACAGCAAATCCACATTACCGAATTGGGGAAACGGTATGGAAGGGTGTCCGCTGCATAGCCCTTGTACAAGAACCCCATGCATCGCAATGGCAGGAGGTTGCGGATTTTACCGCCAAAGTAGTAGAAATCTATTCCGCAGATTTCGGCATGTATGGCTATCCTAAAATGGTGGTTGCCGATGCCGAAGATGGAATGGAATATCCCATGTTGACCTTATGCGGTGGTTCCTATCCTTCCAACAAAGGTCTGATAGCACATGAAGTGGGCCATAACTGGTTTTATGGTATGGTAGGCAACAATGAGACTTACCAAGCTGCTCTGGACGAAGGCTTTACCCAATTCCTTACCGCATGGTCATTGGAAAAGATAGATGGTATTTATACTGATGCACCCAAAGAAAAGGGCTGGAAAGGTCGTTTCAGGCAGCCAGATGAAATTAGGAATATCAGGGTGTACGATGGTTACTTGTTCGATGCAAGCTACTATAAAGACGAGCCACTCAATACCCATTCTGATATGTTTCATGGCGCATTGGGGCAAGGTGGCGGCTATAGGCATGTGTATATGAAGACCGCTACCATGCTGTACAATTTGCAATATACCTTGGGCGATAGCTTGTTTCAAAATGCCATGCGGCACTATTTCAGCCAATGGAGTTATGTCCACCCGTACATACAGGATTTTAGAAAATCTATCAGCCAATACACTAATACTGACCTTGATTGGTTTTTCGACCAATGGTTCGAGACCACTAAAAATATCGATTATAAAGTGGTGGGAATGAAACAGACTGGAAAAACCGATGACGGACAGTTGCAGTACCAATTCAAAATAAAACGCAAGGGCAGAATGCAAATGCCCATAGACGTGGCTTTGGTTCTAAAGAATGGTGATACCGTTCGCTACTATATACCCAATACCTGGTTTGAAAAGGAGACCAATGATAGTATTCTGCCCCGTTGGATAGGCTGGGACAAATTGCACCCCACATACATTGCTCAGGTAAGCGTTCCAGCAAAAATAAAGGACATTATTATTGACCCTTCCGAACGCTTGGCTGATATCAATATGCTGAATAATGCTAGAAAGCCGAAAGTTGACGTGGCATTTGATTCCTATGTATACAACCGACCAAGCTGGAAAGAATATACCCTACGTCTAAGGCCAGAGCTATGGTGGAACGCCTTTGACGGCTTTAAGCCTGGCTTTCACATGAACGGTAACTATTTGGGCAGCCGCCAGCGTTTCCGCCTTACCATTTGGGGCAATACCGGGCTAGGCCAAGCATTGTCCAGCTTCAATATACCTGACTCTCAAAAAAAGAAATTCGATAAGCTGAATTATAACTTCTATTACGAAACCAGCCTTAACAAATGGATAAGCGACAGTAAGGTTTATTTCTCCGCCAAGTTTTTGGATGGCTTGGAGGCCTATGTATTAGGTTTTTACAAGCAGGTGAGCCCAAAGTTCGGCTTTAATGTCAACCTGAAATCGATGGTGCGGCCACGTGCACGTCATTTGGATTATCTGTTATATCCCAATGAATGGCTGGTGAACAAGCACAACTATTCCTTGAATGTGGAGTTTATCCAAAACTACAATTATCAAAAAGGAAACGGACGGGTAAGTTACTATTTGCGCAGCACCGCTTGGATGAGCAAATTCGATTACCATTATCTGGCCATTACCGCCACCAACAATACGGCATTATGGAAATTCGACCTGCGTACCCGCCTGTATGGCCGTTATGGAACTGGCAGCAATGTGGCTCCCGAATCGGCTTTGTACCTTGCAGGCGCAAGCCCTGAGGACCTGATGGAGTTTGCCCTTACCCGCTCCAAAGGGTTTGTACCTGAGCAATGGCTGGGCTACAATGACAATGCCACCAACCATTTCCAACAAGGTGGCGGTCTAAATTTAAGAGGCTATGCAGGCTATAGCGTTATCGAAGAAAAAGATAGTGTAACCTATCGTGCCTATAAAGGCAACTCAGGTGGGGCATTAAATGCGGAGCTTGATATTGACCGACTGATTCCTTTTAAACCAAAAAAAATCCGGGACTTGTTCCACCTAGATTTATACTTGTTCGGCGATGCTGGCTTTATTGTTTATCAAACTAATGACGGCGAGGCTATTTCATCCATCAGGGCCGATGCTGGTGCAGGAACTGCACTGACCATTAAACGCTTTGGCCCCTTTGAAACATTAAAGCCATTTACCATCCGTTTCGATGTGCCTTTTTATATCAGCAATGCCCCCGCTGCCGAACCCGATAACATCAAGTTTCGCTGGGTAGTTGGATTTAACAGGAGTTTCTAACTCATCCGTTCGCAGCAAATGGTACTGGATGCAGTCAAACACTAGTTCTACACTCATTCATTTATTCCCTATATTCGCAACATAAGCTTTAGCCATGATGAATCCCTTCACCCCCGAGCATGAGATGCTCCGCGAATCTTTCAGAAAGTTTGTTGAAACGGAACTGGTCCCCCATGCCAAGGAATGGGAGCAAAACCATGATTGCCCGCGCTATATTTTCGAAAAAATGGGCGAACAGGGCTTTTTTGGAGTGAGCTACCCTACCGAAGTAGGTGGTAGCGGCATGGATATTTGGGCAGCAGTAGTAATTGCTTCTGAATTGGCTTATTCCAATTTGGGAGGATTGGCCATGTCCTTATATGCACATACCTATTTGCCATTGCCACTTATCAATGCTTTAGGTACACCTGAACAGAAAGAAAAATATTTGACTCCCGCCCTACAAGGCAAGAAAGTAGCTGCATTGGGCATTACCGAGCCCAATGCCGGTTCAGATGTGGGAGGTATTATAACCCGTGCGGAAGATAAAGGCGACCACTACCTAGTGAACGGTGCCAAAATGTGGATTACCAATGGCACCATGGCCGATTTCATTGTATTGGTGGTACGCACTGGGCCTGATTACAATATTAGCCTCTTAATATTTGAAACCAATACCCCTGGTTTTTCTGCAGTGAAAGTAACCGACAAATTAGGTATGCACACTTCAGATACAGGTCAATTATATTTTGAAAATTGCGTGGTACCAAAGTCGCAATTACTAGGCCAGCAAGATATGGGCTTTTATTACCTGATGAACAATATACAGGAAGAGCGCTTGGTGGCAGCCGTAATGGGTACTTATGCCGCAGAATGGGCTTTGGGCAAAGCAATACAGTATTCGAAAGAGCGGGAAGCATTTGGACGCCCTATAGGAAAATTTCAAGTACTGCGTCACAAGATGGCGCAAATGGCCATTACCGTTGAAGCTTGCCGCTCCATTACTTTCCGTGCCGTACATGAGTTTATTGAGAAGGGCCCTGAGGCAATCCAAATCATCACTATGGCAAAAGCCTTCGTTTCCGAAGAGTGTATTAAAGTGATTCACGAAGCCATGCAAATACATGGCGGTTGGGGCTACCATGAAGATTACGGCATTGCCCGTGCATGGCGCGATACCCGCTTGATGACCATAGGAGCAGGCACTACGGAAGTAATGCACGAAATACTAAGCAAAATGATAGTGGACGACGTAACCTACAAGCGCAAGTTAATGGGGGCCCGCAAATCAGAAAAGCTAAGTGTTTAGCAGTATTGCCATTTGATTGATAAAGATTTTTTAACATTGTTACACTGTAGAGCTTAACACGGGTGAGGGACTTATTAGTAACTTGCGCTCGTTTATTAAGACTCTCTATGAAACTTCCCCAACTTCGTTTGTTAGCTGTTTTTTTGGTGCTTTTTGCAATTAATGCTAAAGCTCAAAACAACGTGGGTATTGGCATTTTGAACCCAGACCCCACCGCTATTTTAGATGTTACCGCTACCGATAAGGGTATATTGGTGCCAAGAATGTCTACCTCCCAGCGCTTGAATATTAGCAATCCTGCAACGGGCCTATTGGTTTATGACTTTAATTTTGACCAATTCTGGTACTTTGATGGTGCCCAATGGAGGCCATTATTGGCTGGCCCAGGTGCCGCAGGACCTACTGGTGCCACGGGAGCAACAGGGGCTACAGGTGCCACAGGAGCACAAGGACCTATTGGCGTTACTGGTGCCACAGGTGCAAATGGAGCGACAGGACCTACAGGGGTAACTGGTGCCACTGGAGCTACTGGCGCTACAGGGGTTCAAGGACCAACAGGACCTACAGGAGCCACTGGCGCAACGGGTGCAACCGGAGCTACTGGCGCTACCGGATTGGTGGGTCCTACTGGTGCAACGGGTATTACTGGAGCAACAGGCAGCACTGGCGCCACTGGCGCAACCGGTATTCAAGGGCCCACAGGACCTACTGGTGCAACTGGCGCTACGGGTGCTAATGGAGCGACTGGGGCAACTGGTATTACAGGAGCAACAGGCACTACTGGATTGACTGGTGCCACAGGTGTAACAGGGGCTACAGGCCTTACCGGACCAACTGGGGCTACTGGCAGCACGGGTGCTACCGGAGCCACTGGTGTTCAAGGACCCGCGGGACCTACTGGTGCTACTGGTGCTACTGGAGCCACAGGCGCAACCGGAGCTACAGGTAATACTGGCAATACGGGTGCCGCAGGAGCTACTGGCGCTACAGGAAGTACAGGCGCAACTGGAGCTACAGGTGCCACGGGAGCAACTGGAGCAACGGGTATTTCCCCTACAGGCTCCATTGTTATGTTTGCTGGTACCAGTGCACCTAGTGGTTGGTTGATATGTGATGGGGCTAGCTATAACACATCCACTTATCCGAACTTGTTTACTGTTATTGGTTATACTTATGGAGGCTCTGGTGCAAACTTTAACGTCCCCAACTTCTCTGGAAGAAATCCGATTGGCCGAAATACCGGTGATGCAAGTTTCGACTTAATGGGTGAAACGGGCGGAGAAAAGAACCATACGCTAACTAGTGGGGAAATTCCAGCCCATACCCATAGCTATACTGACGTTTACCCGAACGACGATAATAGCTATATTAGCAACGACCCTTACGGTTATGGAGGCGATATCCGCGTGGGCGATGGAGATGGCACACAGCAAGTACAACGCCCATTGAATACAGGTTCAGTTGGTGGTGGCCAAGCCCATAATGTGTTGGACCCTTATTTGGTTACCTACTTTATCATTAAATTCTAATACTGGCACATTTTTAGAAGGCCAATGCATAGTGTTTTTTGAACTGGCCCCACTATGAATGAATTTCCCCGCTGGCTAATACTACTGCTATCGTTACTGGCATTAGCTGTAATTTTATGGGTCTTTTCAACGATAGTAGGCTACATTCTGTTAGCCGCTGCACTTTCATTAGTAGGTAGGCCACTGGTAAGTTTTTTTACCCGAATGCGAATCGGTCGGTGGGGTATCGACCGTTCAACTGCCTCGGTACTTACCATTATCGTCATGATGATTATTGTTGCTGGGCTCATTGCTGCTTTTGCGCCCATCATTTCAGCAGAATTAAGGAACATATCAGCAATTGATATCAACCAGATTTCCGAAGGATTGGTAATGCCCTTGCAAGACACCGAGAATTTTTTCAGGACCTATTGCCTGAAACCTGAAAACGACCCTTCCATTGCCGAGCATTTACAAAGGACCCTGCAAGAAATGGTCAGCTTTTCAAGTATGTCATATGCCTTGGACAATATGATGATTATGGCTAGCGAGATATTTATTGCCGTTTTTTCCGTTATTTTTATTTTGTTCTTCTTTCTAAAGGACAAGGATATGTTCTTCAATATTATCCTCACCCTTTCTCCGACAGAATATGAACAAAAAGTGCATCATAGTTTAGATATTATAAAACATTTACTGACACGCTATTTTTTGGGGATTATTATCCAATTGACCTCTATCTTCTTGATGGTGGCGGTGGGGCTCTATATCATCGGGATTGACAATTTCTTAGTTATAGCGATTGTGGCAGCAGTGTTAAATATCATCCCTTATATAGGCCCTATTATTGGCTATTGCTTTGGCATAGTAGTGGGCATAACTACCAGTGTGCAGCCTGGTTTGCCTTTTATGTTGGTACCACTGCTTTTTAAAATAACTTTGGTTTTTGGCATTATCCATCTGATTGACAACTTCCTTACACAGCCCATTGTGTTTGGCAATAGCGTTAAGGCGCATCCATTGGAAATATTCATCGTGATACTTGCTGCCGGAACATTGGGCGGCATTTGGGGCATGGTACTGGCAATACCCATTTACACAGTGTTACGGGTAATTGCGAAGGAATTCTTCAGTGAAGCTAAGCTGGTAAAGAAACTGACCCAGAGGCTGTAATCAGTTTTTGCGGTACTGATCAATGATACGCACTACCTGTTCGTCCATTTTCATACTAGGTGCCAATTCAAACAACATTTTGTGCTGCTTGTAATTTTGTAGCAAACCCCTTTCCAAGTTCAGGTATGCCTCATTCTTATTGCCTACCGCAAAATAAAATGCACTGCGGGTATAGCAAATATCCGACCCATTCTCAAAGTTGAGAGCAGCTAGGTCAAGAGTATTGATAGCGTCGCGATATTGTTCGTTGATAAAGTGGCAATATGCCAAATCAAGCCAATTGTCTTTGTCATCAGGCTGTAACTCTACCGCTCTTTGATAAAACTCGATGGCTCTTCCATTATCATTGTTTTGACGATAAGCATTAGCCAAAGCGATAGTGTACCCCGGGTTCTCATTATCAAGTTTATAAGCCCGTTCGTAAGCCGATAAAGCACTTTCCCACCGTTCTTCTACTTCGTAATTCAAACCAATTTTGAAATAAGCTTCATCAAAATAAGGGTCAAGGTTAGTGGCCTTGCGGAAATAATAGCGGGCCCTGTTGTAGTTCTGGATTTTTTCGTAACACTCCCCTATACTAAAATAAAGCTCCTTATAGGGCTTAGATAGTACAGAAGCCTTCAAAAAATACTCAGCAGCTTTTTCAAATTGACCAAGTTTGAAAAGGATTTCGCCACAGTCTTTGTAAGCATACTCATAATTGTCATTAATGGCCATTACAAATTCAAAGCTCTCTACCGCTTTCTCATACAAATCAAGACCAGCATATGCATGTGCAAGGTTGAACCAAGCCAAATAAGAATAAGGCTCATTATCAATAAACTTGGTATGGAAATCAATACTTTCCTGATACTTTTCCGTAAACTCTACACAAAACCAAATACGGTTCAGTGCTTCTTCATTGGCAGGATTGGCATCCAATGTCCTTACTAGGCAATCAAATACTTCATCGAACTTCTCCCATTCCTCATAAATATCTGCTAGTTCCAAATACAAATCTGGCAATTCCTCTTTTTCCGATATTGATATAGCAGTACGAATGGTATCTACCGCCCTTTGATACTTGCCCATCCAAACAAAAATGTCTGATCGTAGCAAATAGATATTAGTATCGGTAGCATCGAATATCTCGGCTTTGTCCAAAAGGTCTAAAGCAAAGTCAAACTCTTTCGACTCAAACAAAATTTGGGCCTTCCTGACCAAGAATGAGGCTGAAAAAGGATGTTGTAGAATAGCTAAATCAACTACTTCCCTAGCTTTCTTGAAATTCTGTCTTTGCTCGTAATAATCCAATATTTGATCGAAAGATGCCTCTTCAAAAAAACAATTCGCATTGTCCTTCACCATCTTTTCGTAATGCTCAATCAACTCCGCAACGTCCTCATGATAAGCATCATCGAATTCTCTTTCCAACATAGGCACTCATTTAGAGGGTTATGTAAAGTTACCACTAAGCCTCAGAAAAATCAATTTTAATTTTTCTGCTTAACTTCGGCGAAAGGCCAAAAGCCTACGCAATATGGTATTTTCAAATGTTAATGTCAAACATTTATTTATTGTTCCTATCCTATTTATCAACAGCTACGTGTTGGCTCAGGCACCCGATTATTGGCAACAGCGTACTGACTATCAAATAGCTGTTGCATTAGATGATGCTCAACACCTGCTGCACGGCAATATTACCATCAACTATACCAACAATTCGCCCGATGTATTGAGTTTCTTGTATTTCCACCTATGGCCCAATGCCTATAAAAACAATGGCACCGCTTTCGCCAAGCAAATGGCAGAAAATAACAAGCTCGATTTTTACTATTCCACGGGGAAGCAAAGAGGCTATATAGATAGTTTGCTGTTTACGGTAGATGGCAAGGTGGCGCAATGGGCACTAGACAGCACGAATATCGACATTTGCAAGATTGTGCTCCCTGAAAGCCTAAGGCCTGGGGAAACCATTACCATCAGCACCCCATTTAAAGTAAAAATCCCTAATAGCTTTAGCCGTTTGGGCCATGTAGGACAGTCTTACCAAATATCGCAATGGTATCCTAAGCCAGCGGTATATGACAAGGATGGTTGGCACCCCATGCCCTATCTTGACCAAGGGGAGTTCTACTCGGAGTTCGGAGATTTTGATGTAAGCATCACTTTGCCTGAAAACTATGTGGTGGGTGCATCTGGCGATTTGCAGGATGAAGAAGAATTGGAATGGCTCGATTCTATTGCAGAAGCTTCTAAGAATTATCGTCCGGTATTTCGGTTGGGCGGTGGTGGGGTACCGGCATCATCTACGCAAACTAAAACCATCCAATACCATTTAACCAATGCCCATGACTTTGCCTGGTTTGCCGATAAGCGTTTCCATGTACTGAAAGGGAGTGTTACACTTCCCAATTCGGAGAAGGAAGTTACCACGTGGGCCATGTTTACTGACGTTAATGCCCAATATTGGAAAAACAGCCTCAGCTATTTGCACGATGCTATTTATTGGTATTCCAAATGGATAGGCGACTATCAGTATAACCAAGTGACTGCTGTGGAAGGTGCATTGAGTGCAGGTGGAGGCATGGAATACCCAACCATCACTATTATTGGGAAGGTGAACAGTGAAAGTACCCTTGAAGATGTGCTCGTACATGAAGTGGGCCATAACTGGTTTTATGGAATGTTGGGCACCAATGAAAGAAGATACCCTTGGATGGATGAGGGCATTAACAGCTATTATGAGTATAGGTACTTGGAAAATAAATATCCTGAAAAGGGCCTGCTGGGGGTTCCCAAAGGCTTAGCCCGATTTTTGGATGTGGCCCAATATAGGCACAACTACCTTAACGAATTAGCTTACCTCTTCTCTGCTCGTCAGAACCTGGACCAAGCAATGGGGCTCCCTGCTGACAAGTATACGGAATTGAATTATGGTGCTATCATCTACATGAAATCTGCCCTTGCCATGAACCATTTGGCAAGCTATATGGGCCAAGATGTTTTTGATAAAGGCATGCAGGCCTATTTTGACGATTGGAAAATGCGCCACCCTTATCCTGCAGATATGAAGGCTTCTTTGGAGATAAGTTCAGGAAAAGATTTGGGATGGTTTTTCGACACTTTGGCTCCTTCAAGCGGCAAGCTGGATTATGCCATTAAAAACTTGGACAAAAACGGCGATAGCATAAAAGTTACGGTTACGAACAAGGCCAACTTAACACTTCCCTACTCTATTTCCGCATTTAAAAATGACAGCATTGTAGCTACGGTATGGTATGAAGGTACCCCAAAAGACGCCACGGTAAATTTCCCAAAAGGCGATTACGATTTCCTTCGACTTGATGGAAACATGCAAATGGTAGAATACAACCGCAACAATGATAGCTACCGTTTAAAGGGCCTGATGCATAAAGCGGAGCGCATCCGATTCCAATTTTTGGGTAGCTTGGACAATCCTTATAAAAACCAATTGATGTTTACCCCAGCCCTAGGTTGGAACAATTATGATAAAGTAATGCTGGGTGTTGCACTTTACAACCATTTTATCCCTGATAAGGCTTTTGAGTACGAGTTATTGCCCATGTACGCGGTAGGCACTAATACATTTGTAGGGGCCGGAAGGATTGGATATACATGGACACCCTTTAAAAGCAAGGTTCGAACGCTTAACTTCAGCGTTTTTGGCAAGCGGTTCAGCTACCAAAGGCAGGTAGATGAACTGCAATACAACAAAATACAGCCACAATTGACGCTTACTCTTAAAAAGCGAAATCCCCGCAGTCCCTTATTCAAAACCCTTACGCTTCGTAGCGTTACTATTTTTCAGGATGTGGTAGAATATGATTTGTTTGACCCAAGTGTGCCTGCGATAAAAAGCAAAAGGAACCTCCATTATACCATCAATGAGGCAACTTTTGAATGGGATGTAAAGCGTAAAATGTATCCCTTGTATGCCAAAATAAGCTTGCAGCAAGGCAATGATTTTGTGCGAACCAGTTTGGAAAGCAATTACCAATTGACCTATAATAGGCATGGTGGGGGTATAAATTTAAGGCTTTTTGCCGGAGGGTTTATTTGGAACGACGATGACCCAACGAATGCCCCTGACCCAGGCTTCCACTTGTCATACGGCACGGGCATTGGCCAGTTTCAAAAAGATTATTTGTTTGATGAATTGTTCCTCGGCAGAAACGAAACCAATGGTTTCCTCTCGCAACAAATATTGATAAAAGACGCTGGCTTCCGTACCCCCAACCCCTATGGCTCTTTCATCCGCAATTGGGTTACCTCCCTGGGCATCAGCATCGATCCTCCCGGTAAAACTCCTATAAAGCCCTATTTTAACCTTGCTGCCTTCGGCAATAAAGGCACGGTAGCGGCCACTGGAGAAACAATTGATTACGCAACCATTGCTTTGGAAGGAGGAATTTCGGTAGTATTGTTCAAAAACAATCTGGAAATCAACTTCCCTATTTTCTTCTTGCTACGCCAAACGGACGACCGTTTTTTACAATCGGGCAACTGGTATTTTGCCAAAAAATCGGATGACAAAAACAATATTTTGCGTGGAAGGAAGTATGGGGAATTAATCACCTTTACTTTGAATTTTAATAACCTGAACCCATTGAAGCTGGTTAAGACGATTACTTTTTAGCTGCATGCTAACCTCGAAATGCCTAAATTAGTATAGAATATAACGATATGGATACAACCGCTATAAAGACTGAACTGGATTTTTTGAAAGTGCTGGGATTGAACGAATTCAATGCTGGGGGCTCTACAGGCTGCAACTGGATTAACAGCCAAGGCGATTTAATCAAGAGCTACTCGCCCGTTGATGGCACCTTAATAGGCAGCGTATATGAAACCAGCGAGGAAGACTACAACACCATCGTGTGTGTGGCCGAAGAAGCATTTAAGTTATGGCGTTCAGTACCCGCCCCTAAACGTGGTGAAGTAGTAAGGCAGATTGGCGAAGAGCTGCGCAAGTTCAAAGAACCGTTGGGCAAGCTAGTATCTTATGAAATGGGCAAGTCTTACCAAGAAGGCTTGGGCGAAGTGCAGGAAATGATTGATATCTGCGACTTTGCAGTAGGCCTATCGCGCCAGTTGCATGGCCTTACTATGCACTCTGAGCGCCCAAAACACCGTATGTACGAGCAGTACCATCCGTTAGGTGTGGTTGGGATTATTAGTGCCTTCAACTTTCCTGTGGCTGTGTGGTCATGGAACAGCATGTTGGCTTGGGTTTGTGGCGATGTTTGCGTTTGGAAGCCATCAGAAAAGACACCCCTATGCGCTATTGCTTGCCAAAATATCGTGAACCGCGTGTTCCAGCGCAACGATGTACCCGAGGGCGTGTCCTGTATTGTTAGTGGCGGGCGCAACCTCGGCGAGTTAATGTCCAACGACCACCGAATCCCATTAGTGTCTGCCACTGGTTCTACCCGAATGGGTAAAGCCGTAGGTGCCGCAGTTGGAGCTAGATTAGGTAGAGCTTTACTTGAACTAGGGGGAAACAATGCCATCATTATCAGCGAGAAAGCTGATTTGGATATGGCTGTCATTGGTGCCGTTTTTGGGGCAGTGGGTACTTGCGGCCAGCGTTGCACTTCTACCCGTCGCTTGATTATCCATGAAAGTATCTATGAGCAATTCAAAGAGAAACTGGTAAAAGCTTACCAACAACTAAGAATTGGTAACCCTTTGAACCCGAACAACCACGTGGGCCCATTGATTGACCGCGATGCGGTGGATAGCTATTTGTCAGCATTAAGTAAGGTGAAGGAAGAAGGAGGCACATTTGCTGTTGAAGGTGGCGTATTGGAAGGGGATGATTTTGCATCAGGCTGTTATGTATTGCCTGCCATCGCTGAGGTGAAACCTTATTACCAGATTGTGCAACAGGAAACCTTTGCACCTATTCTATACTTGCTAAAATATTCAACCATTGCTGAAGCCATTGAGATACAAAACAGTGTAGCTCAAGGACTTTCGTCAGCTATCATGACTTTGGACATGCGCGAAGCCGAGCGTTTCCTTTCCGTGGATGGTTCCGACTGCGGTATTGCCAACGTGAACATAGGCACCAGTGGGGCTGAAATTGGCGGTGCTTTTGGCGGCGAAAAAGAAACAGGTGGCGGCCGCGAATCTGGTTCCGATGCCTGGAAAGTGTACATGCGCCGCCAAACCAACACCATCAACTACGGCACCGACCTGCCTTTGGCACAAGGTATTAAGTTTGATTTTTAAGCTTCCCATTTTGAGTTTTCAATGCAACTTCTAAAGAAGAATATAGCCCAAATCTCCAAACTCTGTAAAGAAAACCATGTAAAATCATTGTTTGCTTTCGGCTCAATAGTTAATGGGGCTATGCGTAATGACAGTGATATCGATTTATTGGTGGATATTGATGATAAGGATCCATTGATATACGCCGACAGCTATTTCAACCTGAAATTTCAATTGCAACAGTTGCTCAACCATGATATCGACTTGCTGGAACAGAAATCGATGAGAAACGCATTCCTCCAGCAGGAAATTGACCGCACAAAGGTATTGGTATATGGGTCATGATATTGAAAGTTGGCTTTCTGATATACTTAAAGCTATTGCTGAAATAGAAGAATTTTTGCCGAAACCATATAATTTTATAGAGTTTCAGCAAGACCTAAAAACCCGCAGAGCTATTGAACGAAATATCAGCATCATTGGCGAAGCGGTAAACCGCATCTTGAAAATCCATCCTGATATTGAAATTAGCCATGCCCGAAAGATAGTAGATACCCGCAACCGGATTATGCATGGATACGATTCTGTATCAGAGGATATTCTTTGGGCAATTGTGGTTAAAAGCTTGCCCCAATTAAAAACTGATATTGTTAAGCTTAAGACCAATGATTAGTTCTAGGTTTTAATCCTCATAATCACCTTACTAAACACTTCATTCATATCCCCTGAAACCTTCCACCAAATGGTGAGGCCGATGAAAAGGATGGACATGATGGCTGAGCGATAGGCTATATCGAGCAACAAACTGTCCAATACTGGCAATAACAGATTGATGCCAATAGCAATAAGTGCTATGGCGATAATGACCAAGGTTTTGGCAGAAAAAGGCTGTATATGGTACACCCGCCAGAGAAAGAAAGACTTGGCGCCATTGTACAGTAAAATGATAGCCGCAGAAGCCATGGCTGCACCAGTGATACCGTAAATGGGTATTACGATATAGTCTGTAGCAATTATGAGCAGCAAAAGGCTTAGGTTGAAATATAAATCGAAGCGGAAATACTTAGAATTAAGGATGATTTCCCCATTAACGCCCGTAGCCAAATCAAATAGTTTAGCCAAAGAAAGGAAGATGATGACCGAGCTGCCTTGGGCATATTCAGGCGGTAAGATGCGGAAAATATTATGCAGGTTGATGTAAATACCCACAAACAAAAACAAGCCCACCACCAACTGATTGATGGAGGATTTCTTATAAATACGCTCTACCTTTTCTATTTCATTGTTGAGTAGAAAGCCAGCCAATAAAGGCGCAGCCACCGTAAGTATAGCCCTGGAAGGCACCAACAATACTTGGCTAAAAAATGCCGCCACTTGATAGATGCCGGTATATCCCTCCCCTATCAATCCTGAAATCATCAGCTTGTCCACTTCATTGATAGTGATGGTAGTGAGGGTGCCAATAAACACATACCTGCCATACTTGAATATCTCAGTCCTGTTGCCTTTTAGGTCAATGTGTGTTTGGGTGCCCAGTTCTTTAAAGTAGAAGAGATAAAGCACCAATACCAATGTCGGCAAAGCAAAACCACAAGCGTAGATATATACAAAAGCATCGAAGCTGATATAACCGAAATAGTAAGCCAACATGCCAGCAATTACAATGAGCCGCCAGAGGATATCACGCAGAAAGGCAGGCATCACCGTACGCAGCAAGGCACGCGAATAAGCCATATACAACTCAAACAAAGACATGAAAGCCACCATTATGATGGCCATACGGTTGTAGCTGGCAAACAATGGTGAACGCTTGCCAAACACACTTACAATTTGGGGCTGGAAAAATAGATATGCTATCAAAAACACAAAGAAGCCCAAAGTGGTGAGCAAGAACAAAAAATTGTGCAAGGACTGCCTTTCGCGGGCACTACCACTAAACTGCGGAAAAAACTTAATAGCCATATACGGTGCCCCAAAGCGCGATAAATGGGAGGTGATTAAAGCGACCGCCATTAAGGTACTGGTAAGCCCTATCTGTTCGGGAGTAAAAATATATGGCCCCAATAAACCCGTGTAAAGGTAGCCCAAACCGATACCGATAAAAGATATGGCTGCATTGGCTATACCCTGTTTACGGATTTCACTCATGCTTGTCGGTGGGTAGGTATTGCGTTCGGATTCGCTGGCATTCTTCTTCTGATAGCCATTCATCGATGGCGTGATATCCAAAGGTCCCTAAACGAAATTCTGTTTCGCAGGAAAAACGCTGGTTTACTTCCTTGGGTGCTACTTTTTCCACGTAGCGGCTAAAGAACACGTCCTCATTGATTTTAACATCGAAACCTAAAAACTTTTTCATGCTTAATAGCCCATTTGTCCTTTGTTCTTTCCCGTTTTGTTCTTGATAAACATACGGCGGAATTTCATGCGCATTAATGTTAACACCAAGCCAAGGCTGGGATAAGCGTTGCCATATTTTTCAATGGCGGCTATCATCGCCTTGGGGTTGCGGATGCTGAAGCCGCCATTGCCACCCCTATGCCTGAACGGCCAGGGTGCACCCACATAGTCCCATTGCAAAAACTCCTCTACACCTATTCGCAGTATAGCACTGTCGGTTTGGAACATTAAGATGCGCTCGTATTTAGTTAAGGGCTGCCAAAACGCGGTGCTCATCAGCAATTGGTTATAATCTTTGATGCTATTGATCACCACCTGTGTCAAGTGATAATCCAGACCTTGTAATTCTTTTTCTACAAATGACCCGTTGCCTGCCGAGCAAAAAACCTCCAAATGCCAATCCTTAGGTAAATATTGCAGATGCGCCCGTACTATGTCGCCATAGCCCGATACCTCTCTGGTTTCGATAATGACGGCCGCATACATGTTACTTTTTGTTGGGTTTGCCTATGGTTTTGCCTGTTGTTGTCGGGGCCGTGGTTTTAGTCACCATCGGTGCTGGTTGATAGGTTTTCACCGCCCTATAAATAGTGAAACCGATAAGACCCAAAATCAATAAGGAAGCAATCAGGGAAACAATGTTTCCTTGGGCATAGAAAGCAGGTTGGAACCTGAATTCAATCTTATGTTCGCCCGCTGGTATTTGCAGGGCACGCAGCACATAGTTGGCTCTCAAGTGCGGCACAGGTTTGCCATCAATATATGCTTGCCAGTCCTTTCCATCCTTGTACCATATCTCTGAAAAAACCGCCAGTTGCGGTGCAGCAGCTTTGGAAGTATAGGTAAGATAATCAGGCTGATAACTAGTGAGCTGTATACTACCACTTGTATCGGTACTTGGGGTAAAACCTGATAAATCCTTTTCAAAAGTACTGCGCATAATGGCGGTTACCTTCGGATTGAAACTTCCTAATGAAGCCATTTCCTCATCGGCAGTTTTTACCCATTTAATGTTCTGTACAAACCATGCATTGCCTAATGCACCACTATTAACTGCTACTTGTTGTGCACTTTCCCCAAAAATAAAGTAACGGGCATTCAACATATTCAGTGCTGGCAGGTTGGTAGGTAGTTGTCCTTGTTTGGCTCCTGCTTGTAAGGTATTCAGGTCATTGGTCAATTGCCTTTCAATCAATTCCTGATAAATACGCAGCTTGGCCGCATGGTAGCCCCCGATGGACTTATGGAAATAAGAAGGCATGGCATCTTGCCAAATACCGCCTGTCATGTCCAGTACCCTATAATTAGGGTCTTTATCCTGTAATACCGCCAAATCAGCCTCGGAAGGTTTGAAATTGCTTTCGAACTGCGCTTCGCTAACAAAATCGCTGCTGCTGAAGTAACGCTTATCTACCGTCCATAAATCAACTAACACCAGCAATCCCAAACCAGCCAAAAAATATTGAGGTTGAAGTTTTTTCTTCAAAAAAGCCTGTATCAAACCCACACAAATACCTAATAGTAATATAGCCCTAATGGCATCTTGGCGAAGCAGGGCTTTTCTGTCCCTGATTATATCTTCCAATAAACCCGCTTGGCTCAATCTGTCGGCATTTTCCGTAGACCCCTTGAAATCCATGAACATGCTGCCAAGGAAGCCAAAAATAATCAGCACCCCTAAGGTAATGCCTACCGCTATTTTAATACCTCGGCTTATCGCAGCATCGTTACTATTGCTTTCATAGAGTTCTTTTACCGCCAAAAAAGCCAAAAACACAAATACCACATTGGTAAGGGTCAATATCATGCTGGGTGTTCTAAACTTATTGAACATGGGCAGGGTATCGAACAAGAAATAATTGAGTGAAGAAAAATTGCTTCCCCATGACATCATGATGCTAAGAATGGCAATAGCCAGCAATGCCCACTTCACCGGGCTTTTGACTATAAAAAGCCCGAGTACAAATAGAAAACACACAATGACACCAAAATACACCGGACCCGAAGTAAAAGGTTGGTCGCCAAAATAATAGGCTGCACCTAATTGTTGGCCGGCTGATTTTTCGGCCTGCTCCTTACTCATCCCATACTGCTGCTGAAAACCATTTACATATTGCGGGAAAAGCTTATCATAGGCTTCTGAGCCAGCATAATCTTGTGAAGAACCGCCCCCTTTAAAATTAGGTAGTATCAAAGTCATGGTTTCGTCAATCCCATAGCTCCAACGAAAGGCATACTCCTTATCCAAGCCACCTTCCGATGTTTCTTTGTTAACAGTGGTCAACTCGGTTTTGCCTCCCCGAATAGTGGCTTTTGCATAGTCCCAGGTGCCCCACAACTGCGTTGTATTGCTCGCAGCAGCCAATACTGTCCCTAGTGCCAAAATGCCTACCGCTTTTCCCAATACAGGCAATTGCTTTTTCAAAATGGCTTCCACAATAAAGTATAGGCCCAATATGACACAGGCAATAAAGGTGTAGTAAGTAATCTGAAAGTGGTTGGCCCTTAATTGTAACGACAAGAACACAGCGAATATGGACGCTCCAGTGAGCAAATTACCTCTAAAGGCAAGGAACAAGCCGCCCAATATTGGGGCTATATAGGCCATAGCCCACACCTTGTTCAAGTGGCCCGCCTCGATACTGATGAGATTGAAAGAGCCAAAAGCAAAGGCGATGGAACCTATAATTCCTATCCAATGATTGCGCGCAATGGGGAACAACATAATATAAAAGCCCAACATGAGCATGAAGAGGTAATAAATTTCGTGGATGTAGATGTTTTGCAACCATACCCCTATTTGGCCAATTAAATTAGCCGGATATGCCAGCCAAATCTGAATAGAGGGCATACCGCTGAACATGGAGTTTGTCCAAAGCGTTTGCTCACCTGTTTTGGCCACATGTTCCGTTATTTCATGCTGCTGACCCATAGCCTGTACGTAATCGTGTTGCTCCAGCCTTTCCCCACTTAACAGGGGTGCCAAATACACAGCCGATAAAAGCGTAAAAATAGCTACTGCTATTAGGTGGGGCAGTAATCTTTCCTTAAAAAATAAGTTGTTCATAGCACCGATTTCAAAGCGGGATAAAAGTAATATTATTTAGGCGAATGGTACAATTCACCATTCACCAGCCGCTTTTAAAACAGTTTCGTAAATACTTTCCGAAAAATAGAAATCGGTGGTGCGAACCTTTTCTAAAATAGGCTTTACGCTGCTGACAACATTGCATTGTTTAGCTTTCAGAATAACGCCAAATGTACCGGTAAAAGGCACTTTCATGTTTTGAGCCACTCTGCGCGCCATTAAATCATCCAAAACCAGAATTGAATCCTTTATTTCATAAGACAAAGCTATAGCACTAGCTTCTCCTATATCAAGTAAAACTATTAACTTTTGCAACAACTCCTTATCGCCTACAGATTGGATATTTAACCAATCGGGAAGTTGCCTTCCAAATTCTTTCGCAATTTCAGGACTAGTGTATGCACTTGTGTAAACTGCTGGTAATAAATGTAACTCGTTAATTTTGGTGAGTAAAATCAAGCAGCTTGTATCCGCAATGACCGCATTAGGCATTCTCAAAATCTTTGAGAATATCCGATTCAGGATAATTAAAAAGAGAAACACTGTATCGCGATAATGACTCTGCAAATTCCATGGCTTCCATCCCTGCTAGTTGTGCAGCTTGTGCCAAAGTAAGTTTACCGGCCTCAAACAGTTTTGCAGCCAAAAAAACGACCACTTCATCTGGGTCAAGATCCAGCTTATCTGGTAAATTTAATTGGACCGTTCTCATAAAACCAAAAATAAACTATAATGTATTTATTCACAACAACCCGTTTCAATTACGTTTAGTGCGGAAAGTATGCTGGGTAGCGAAAAGCAATTTTACTATTTTTGAAAAAATTATTTTCATGCCTGAAAGGATACTGATAACGGGAGCGAACGGACAAATAGGCAGCGAACTCTCTTTGGCTTTGTCCAAAATTTACGGAGAGGAAAATATTATCAACACCGACATTAAGTATCCCTCAAAACAACAGGGCATTTTTGAGCAGTTGGACATTTTAGATGAACAGCGATTGGCACAGTTGGTGGGCGATTACCGGGTTAGCCAAATCTATCACCTAGCGGCCATTTTATCCGCAGCGGGGGAACAGAAACCCAAAAAGGCCTGGGAAATTAACATGACCGGCTTGTTCAATGTTTTGGATACGGCAGTCAATCTAAAGGTAGCTAAGGTGTTTTGGCCTAGCACCATTGCCGTTTTTGGCAATAGCACCCCAAAAAACAACACCCCCCAACACACTGTGGCAGAACCACAAACCGTATATGGCATCAGTAAACTAGCGGGAGAAAATTGGTGCCAATACTATTTTGAACATAAGGGCTTAGATGTGCGCAGCCTTCGCTATCCGGGCTTGATTAGCTACCTCTCCCCTCCTGGGGGCGGCACTACGGATTATGCCGTGGACATTTTTTACCAAGCCCTTGAAAAGGGTAGCTATGAATGTTTTTTGGCAGAAGACACTCGCCTGCCTATGATGTACATGCCCGATGCCATTAGGGCTACCATTGAACTGATGCAGGCACCTGCTGAGCAAATCAGTATTAGGACCAGTTACAACATTGCCGCCTTGAGCTTTACACCAGCGGAGCTTGCCAAAGCCATACAAAAACACTTAGGGCATTTCAAAATTACCTACCAACCGGATTACCGCCAGCAAATTGCCGCAACTTGGCCAGGTTCCATTGACGATAGCCAAGCCAGAAAGGATTGGCATTGGCAGCCCGCATATTCCATAGATAAAATGACTAAGGATATGATTGGGAATTTATCTCTTAAATAGCCATTCACTATTGCGAAATTTAAAGCTTATTCAAGAGTTGGCTTTTGACATTAAATTTAAATAGCTAATTTGCATCCTAATCATTATACGTAATTTTTAGGCTGATGAAAAGTTTCTTTAGTTACATTATTGTATTCTGTAGTTTTATATTTTTTACTTCCTGTTGCAATGAAACAGAAGTCTGCTATATAGAAAAAGTCCCTTATACTGCTATTGAAGAGTGGAATGAAGATGGAAAGTATGAAGTCCTAGATGCCAAATATCAAACTGACAATATTTGTTTAGAAAAAGGTTTTTTCGGTTTAAGTTGTACTAAATACAGATGGTTTGTTAAAACTTGGGCTATAATCAAAAACGTTGATAAAGAACCTGGTTCTTTTGCTATAAACCAAACTTTTGAGACATTAGCAAGAGGGGTTGTTACTCGAAGAAGCGAAAGCAAAACACTACAACCTGGTGAAAGCTATAATTTTATTGTAGAATACGATTTAGAAAATGCTAATCAAGATTACAAAGTGCATAGTTATTCGGTAATACCACCAAAATTGACAAGACAGAAGCAAGTAACAAAATTTCAAAATATAAAGAGATACAGAAAGTGTAATTCTTGCAATGATGATTGTAAAAACAATTGCGATAGCGAGTAAACACAATCTATCTTAAGCAGCAACGTTATGCAGGGATTGTCCTTTGCCGCTGAACTTCATATAGCACTATCCCAGCTGATACCGAAACGTTCAAAGAATCGAGTTCACCTATCATGGGGATATAAAAACGGGCATTGGCCTTGGCGGCAACTGATGGAGAAACTCCTTTCTCTTCCGAGCCTAAAATGACCGCTACTGGAACGGTAAAATCACATTGGGATAAAGGTTTTCCGCCCTTCACATCTGATGAATAGACCTGTATGCCGTTCAAATTGAAAAAATCGATGGCATCGGTTAAAAACCGCACCTTACAAATAGGCACCTTATTCAATGCTCCAGCGGAAGCTTTCATGGCATCACCGCTTAAAAGGGCACTACCTTTGGCCGGTACTACTATGGCATCGGCACCTAGGCATTCAGCACTACGGGCTATGGCCCCAAAATTACGCACATCGGTTATTTGGTCCAGTATCAGGAACAACGGTGTCCTACCATCAGCATACACTTTCTCCAATATATCCTCAATCAAATAATAGGTAAGTACCGATGCATAACCTATAACACCCTGGTGGTTTTTTCGGGTGATGCTGTTCAGTTTTTGCAGCGGGACAAACTGCACCGGTATGCCCGCAGCATTGGCCAAGGTAATGATTTGCTTCAGCTCAGGTGCCGTAGTTGGTTTTTGCACCAACAGCTTTTCAAAGGGCTTTTCCTCTTTTAAGGCTTCCAGTATTGGATGCCTACCATAAATAAGATAGTCCTCGCTGCTGGCCACCGCTTTAGTTGGGCATCATTAAATATTGCTGGGCAATAGGCTCCATGCGCTTCATCCTAGCCGCCACTTCATCTTCGGTAGCTTTATCCTGATTTTGCTTGGCAACCTCTTTCATTTGGTTGGTAATATAGTAAGCATTCCGGATGGTAGTTATGAAGTCTGGTGAGTAATCCTTTTGATCTGCAGCAAAAATTAGTTCATGCTCATACATTTCAGCCAATTTCCTGGCATACAAAGCTGCTTTTTCCCTGGCACCTATTTTATAATACAATTCAGGATAATCGGCCACAAAGTAATTGAAGGGCACATTTTCCTGTGGCATTACATACATACTATAATCAAGCAACTTTTCCGCGTCCTGGGGCCGTCCTTGCTCAATCAATGTACGGGCAAGCCTAGCAAAATTGGCCCTAACGTTCATGGTCATACGCAAGGCGTTCTCATCCATAAAGAAAGGATGAGGCACTATTAATTTAATGGTGCTGCCACCTTTAATATCCTTGCCCCCATTGAATTGCTTAATTTGACTCGGAGTGGTGTTATGCTTATAAGCTGCTTGCTCCAGGGTCTCGTTCTGCTTCAAAGTGTAGCTGATGGTATCTTTCTTCTCCATACCGCCCCATTTGAACTTGTTCATCATATTGTTGAACATCACATCGGTAGCTACGGTACCGGTATTACGTTGGTCGGTACCTTTTGACTCTACGGGCACAATACGATAGGCCAAGCCTTCCAATTGGAAATACTTGTCAAGGCCAAGATAAGCATCGGGGCTAACGGATACCGCAAAGTAAATTGGCCGTTCCCAAATATTGGATGCCACGATATCCAAGGTGATAAGGTCATTCTTCAACAGGCTGGTTTTGCTAGACTCCAATGACCAACGCATATTGTCCACCACCAATGAATCTTTATCAGGAGCAACCATCTTTAGGGATTGAACGGCGCCTTTGTTTACGGTAATATTGAAATCGCGGGTAGGGAGGTAGTTTACCCATTCCTTGTTGGACATTTCTACCTTTTCACTCATATTTTCACTGGCAATAAAGCCTACCACATCCTTTAACTCAACAAAAGTACCAGGCGCCAAATTTTTTCCATTGTAATAGCGCACCATATCGCGGTTGCTGCCCAAATACTTGTCAGGAGTATGTATCAGCTTTACCGCTGGTGCCTCATTGGCTTTCAAGCCAAGTTGCTTGATATACCAATCAACCCCTAATAAGCTAAGGTTTACCACCCTAACATCGGAACGGATACCTTCTACCTCCTGCGCATACCATAAGGGATAAGTGTCATTATCACCTTGGGTAAAGATGATGGCATTTGGCGCACACGACTCCAAATAATTAATGGCAAAATCGCGGGCAGTAGTTTTATAGGAACGGTCATGGTCGTCCCAGTTTTGGGTAGCCATTAACAAAGGCGCAGGTAAGCAAATCACCAATGCTACTGCCGCCGCGGCAGTAGTAGGTATTTTCTTTAGCCAATCGACAATGGCCAATACCGCGAAACCAATCCACAGGCAGTAGGTCACAAATGAGGCTACCAGAGTATAATCCCTTTCGCGTGGCTCATATGGCGGGGAGTTGAGATAAACAATCTGTAGCAAGCCGCCAAACAAAAAGAGCGCCATCACCACCCCAGCACTTTCAGGGTCCTTCTTGAAGTGGTACATCACTCCTATCAATCCTAAGATGAATGGTATCATGTAATACACATTGTGCGCCGCATTATTCTTCATTTCGGCGGGCAAGTTCTTTTGTGGGCCTATCAATGCATCATCGATGAAGCTAAAGCCGGTCACCCAATTACCATCATTGTTATTGAACCTACCTTGTGAGTCGTTTTGACGGCCGGAGAAATTCCAAAAGAAATATCTCCAATACATAAACCCTATCTGATAACTAAAGAAAAACTTCAGGTTTTCCTTTTGGCCTATTACATCTTTTACCCTTAGTTTTTGTTCAGATTGACCATTTGCAAATGCTTCCGCCTGCTTGTATGCCGTATTCCAATCACCCGTATTGCTGAAATACTTCACCTCATTGCCTTCGCCATCTACTACCCTAAAATCTGGTTGCACCATAGCACGGTAAGCATTTACGTGCCCAGGGTCTTGCCATGAGCCCATACGAGGGAAGAGCATCATGTCGCTTGATGCAAATTCATAGTCGATATTCTCGCCTATCTTTTCATACTTCTTTTCCCCTTGGTGGTATTTATAGCTTTTTACGGTAAAATAATCGCCATCTTTATCGGCGTCAGTCACCTCGGCATCGTAATGGGGTCCATACGTTAATGGCCTGCTGCCATATTGCTCACGGTTTAAGTATGACTTTAGGGTAAATGCATCCGAAGGATTGTTCATATTGATAGGCGTATCGGCATTCGCCCTAATAATTACGATAGCGTAGGTGGAAAACCCGACTACCACCATCAAACCTGAAAGAAGGATGGCTTGTGAAGTAGCCCGAGAAACCAGTTGCGTTCTGCCAGTAGAGTTGAAGTAATAAATTGCTCCCCCACCCGCTAACAACAACACTACCCATATCATAGTACTATTAGCTGAGAAACCTGCAAAACCAACCAGCAAAGCGATAAGCAACCATTCAGCAACCCGTAGGTTTTTCTTGGTTTGTGACAGGTAAAGTGCTACCCCCAACATACCGGCTATAGCCAACATGAAAACAATAAAGCCCGTACCAAACGGTAAACTTAAGGTATTGGTAAAGAACAGTTCGAAGGCACAAATACCTTCAATAATGCCATTTACAACTCCTTTGAAGAAGAAACCAAGTACAATAAAACCAACAACTAAGGTAATAATGATACCCCCTACGGTAGGTTTATAGCTATTGAAATAATAAATCAAGGCCATAGCGGGAATAGCCAGGAATGACAACAAGTGGACACCACTGGATATGCCTAACAAGAACATACACAACACCAGCCAACGCATTTTGTAATCAGGGCTGGCATCCTCCCACTTAGTCATGCACCAAAATACCATCATCATGAAAAATAACGACATGGCATACACTTCACCTTCCACTGCGGAGAACCAAATGGTATCCAAAAAGGTACAAGATAGTCCTGCAATAGTACCCGTCACCAAAACCGTCAATATTTCGCCAAAATTTGGCTCCCTTTTACCAAAAACCAGTTTACGGGCATAATGGGTAGTTATCCAAAAAAGGAACAATACAGCAAAGGCACTAGTCAAGCCCGAAAGGAAGTTGACCATCCAAGCTTTTTGTGCCACATTGGGCGCAAAGAGGATGAAAAGTCTTCCTATTAATAAAAACAAAGGCGCACCAGGTGGATGCACTACTTGTTCTTTGTCGCAACCTGAGATGAATTCACCACAATCCCAAAAGCTGGCGGTTGCTTCCAACGTCATGGTGTAGGTAACCAAAGCGACTAAAAATATAAACCAACCTACAATGTTATTGAGCAACTTATATGTTCGCATCAATCAATAGTTTTTAATGAGCGGTGTCAAAATTAATAAAATACCTTACAAAGGCATGGGTCTTTTGGGCAGGTGGCTTTTGCGTCCATCCTTTTAACATTCTTTAAAAGCGAGGTGCTGTATTGCCACGCATTTGGTTCAATTGGTTCAAAGCCTCCTGTGCTTGTGTAAACCCGGGATTCAACTGCACCGCCTTAGCTACATATTCAATAGCCATATTGACATTAGGAGGATTGTTCTGCACATACGCTACGCCCAGATAATAATTAGTGATAGGGTCGGATGGGAACAGCTCAAATGATTTGGAAAGGGCTTCAATACCTTTTGGAACATTCCCCATGTTCAAATAGGCCAAGCCCAGATTGGTGTACACGGCCTCATTTCTTGGGTATACTTGCTTGGCACGTTCCAACTCCTCAACTGCTTTGGGGAAGTTATTGGCCTGCATGGCCTGCTGTCCTAGCAAATCAGCCTTGCTGGTGCGCTTTACTACGGCACAAAGGGGTATGCCTCCAGCTTTTACTTCATATATGGTACCATCGGGCGGCCATAATCCTTTCTGCAATTGATAAGGGTTTACGAATTCGGAATAGAAAATGCCATAATCCCAATCTTTGTTAGAGCGGTCATAGTAACGGGAATAAATCAAAGAGGCTTTATCTTTTACCGAGTTAAGGTACACCTGTACAGGATATACGCAATCGGAAGCGACCACCACTTTACTTGGTGCTTTTTTGATTTCATTTTCCACTAGCCACTCCGTTGCCTCACGGGTACTAATCATCCAATAATCAGTTACATATTGACCGTAGGCACCTTTCATGCCTCCTACTAAAGGGTTGAAGTACACATAGGCATAGCCAGTGTTAGCTGCAATAAACGATAAAGGCATAATGGCCAATACTGCCATTACACCTACTGCAACATATTGATACACATTCTTCTGTAACAACCGCAACAGTAAATCGAACCCGATACCCGATAATACCACCAATGGTGCATATATGAACAAAACATGCCTCCAAGCATTGTATACGTTGGCCTTTTGGTAACTGATATATAGCAGCGGGAACAAGGCCACAAACACCACAAACAACACCAAGACAGGTTTTAGATTTTTGCGATAATGATAGATGGTATATATGGCTATCGGCAAACCGAGCAATACCACAATTGGACTGGTAATCAAGATAAACTTGCTGAGATAATACCAAGGCAAATCTTTGGAGCTAATCACTTCCCCTTCGAATAGTTGGTTAATAAATACTGGGAATTTTGACTGTTCTTCCAATACTGCTAATGGATTGCTAATAGGGCTCAATAAACCATAGGGCCAGAAGAAAACCCCCAAGAAATAACCGCCAAAACAAGCCACAGCAGCCTTAATGACCGCATTACGAAGACCGGTACTATCAAAACCACTTTCCTTTAATACACTGGCAGCATAAAACCAAGCGATAATGCAGAAAAGGCCAAACTCCATGATTAGTAACAAACCTCCTACCCTAATACCCATAGCTATGGCGATACCACCTAAAACGCCAATGGTTGATTTTATATCAGGTTTCGGAAACTGCTTGATAAAGCGCAGCATGAAATAGGTGCTCATCATGTAGCCCAATGCAAAAGGAATATCCTTGTTATTCATTAGCCCATCGCCAATGAAGCGCGGAGAAACAAACAGCAACAATGCAGTGATGATGGCCGCCCGCCAGCCCAATAATTCCTTGGCAGTTAGCCCTGCAAAAAGAATAATCAGTGCGGTAATCAATCCCAACAATACATGCCTTGTGGTATGGAACCCTACTTGCTCATCGGAAGAGTAGCCTAACATTTTAGCAACCGTTGCCGACAGCAATTCAAACAATCCACCATAATTTTTCAGGTTGTTTTCTTGGGGTACTTGGTCAACATTGAATTGTTTCTTAACGGCTTCCATCCCCCCCTTCTCATAAGTGGGCATTACTTCGTCGCGAGTAAGCAATACCCGCTTATCTTTTCCGAAACTGGTATAAAAGCCTCCGATATATTTGGCAATGAACACCTGGAAACGCTCGTCGCCATTAATGCCCGTTTTAAGGCTCATCAAAGGTATCAAGACAAATAGCAGTGCTATTAATCCAAAAAACACTTTTTTGAAAATGGGATTCTCAGGGTTGAAAGGCAGCAACGATGGCTGCTTTTTGGTGTTAGGTACAGTAGCCTTTTTTACCGTTATGGGTTGGCTGCTCTTTTTGGACATATCAACAAATAATTTCTAGGACAGTTGGATTTATTTACTTTTGTCTTCCCCAATTAGGCTGTAAGGCCAAAAGTAGAAATATTTCAGCTATAAGTTGGGGTGTAAGGCTTAGCAATAAAAGATGGATTTAGTAGAAAAAAGAATAGGCAGTGTAAACAGGCATCCTTGGGAACTATCAAGAGCTGCCAGTATCCTTAAGCTTTTAAAACGTTTTGGGCCTGATAAAAAATATGCAGACGTAGGTGCAGGCGACGTATATTTTGCGGAAAGACTTTCACAACAAGTAAATGAGCCCGTATATGTGGTGGATATTGGCTATACCGAAAACAAACGGATAGGCAACCTGATACAACTAATGAACATCGACGACCTGCCCGAACAGGTGGATGTGGTGCTACTGATGGATGTAATTGAGCATATTGATGATGTGGATAGTTTTTTAAACTCGCTGCTCAAAAAAGTGAAACCCGGCGGCCAATTAGTGATAACAGTACCTGCTTTTCAGTTCCTTTTTTCCGAGCACGATGTTTTCCTGAAGCATTATAGGCGATATAACTTAAGCTTGCTACACGATACAGTAAAGAAACAAGGCTTGGTAATTGAAACGAGCTTTTATTTTTATACATTACTCTTCTTTGCCCGTTGCTTGGTGGTAGCTATTGAAAAGTTGACCAAACCCGCTCCTGCTGAAGGTGTTGGAAATTGGAAGTATCCTGAAAACCACTTTTTAACTAAACTAATCAAAGGCATTCTTGATTTAGATTATACCATCAATGCTGCTTTGGGCAGTATCGGCATCAAATTTCCAGGACTATCCGTATGCGCTATCTGCAAGAAAAAGTCCTGATTATCATTCCCTGCTATAACGAGGAGCAAAGGTTGAATTTCCAACCTTTCCAACTTGCCCCATCTAACTTCTTTTTCCTGTTTGTGAATGATGGCTCAACTGACGGAACCAGTGCTTTGATACGCCCCCGTTGCTCTAGCAATATCCATTTATACGATTTGTCCCAAAACCAAGGAAAAGCCGAAGCGGTAAGGCAGGGCTTTATTCAAGCCAAATCACTGCCCTTCTATCATGAATTGGATTGGGTAGGTTATTGGGATGCTGATTTGGCTACTCCACTCAGCGAAATACAGCAATTTCTACGATATCAAGAATATTTTGCACCTACCGCCCAAGCGATATTTGGCAGCAGGATTAAGCGGTTAGGAAGCCGCATCATCCGCAATGCCCGTCGCCATTTTTTAGGTCGACTTTTTGCTACCGTGGTAAGCAATATGTTTGGCTTGGAAAGCTACGATACCCAATGTGGGGCAAAGCTGTTCAGAAAAGAGTTGGTTGATACAATCAGCCATGAAGCGTTTATCTCCAAATGGGCCTTCGATGTGGAAATCATCCTTCGGCTGAAAGGGATAGAAATAGTGGAATACCCACTCAGCTACTGGGAGGATGTGAAAGGTTCCAAACTAAATGTTGCCAAAACAGCCCTAAGAATACTAGGCGACTTAAGAAAAATTCGCAAGCAGTATAAAAGCTAATAGCCGTATTTACCTTTCCACCATTTCTTGAGATTGGCCCTCAACTCCTGCTCCCTAGGATTATCTCCGGGTTCATATAGCGTAGTACCTGCAATCTTTTCGGGTAAAAACTCCATTTCAATGAAATTCCCCTCAAAACCATGTGCATATTGGTAGTCCTTACCATAGTTTAGGTCTTTCATCAACTTAGTGGGCGCATTGCGCAAGTGTAAGGGTACGGGCAGGTCGCCCGTTTTTTTCACCAAAGCCTGCGCAGCCTTTAGGGCTTCATAGGAGGCATTGCTCTTAGCCGATGACGCCAAGTAAACTGTTGTTTGCGCTAAATTGAGTGCACATTCCGGATATCCTATCAGATTGACCGCCTGAAAACAAGCCGTGGCCAGTAATAATGCGTTTGGATTGGCATTGCCAATGTCTTCAGATGCAAGAATGACCAACCTTCGCGCTATGAATTTAGGATCTTCACCGCCTTCAATCATTCTTGCCATATAATACAATGCCGCATTGGGGTCGCTGCCCCTTATGGATTTGATGAAAGCCGAAATGACGTCATAGTGCATCTCGCCGGCCTTATCGTACATAGCCATCTTGCGTTGGGCATAGTCCATTACGAGTTTGTCGGTAACTACTACCTTTTTGCCTCCTGCAGCATTTATGGCTATTTCCAATACGTTCAACAGCTTGCGGGCATCCCCGCCCGATAGTTTCAGTAATGCCTCCGTCTCTTTTAGCTCAATTTGCTTTCCCTTCAATACCTCATCCGTTGCTATCGCATGTTGTGCCAGTTGTAATAGGTCATCTTTGCCCAATTCCTCTAGTACATATACTTGGCTTCTTGAGAGCAAAGCCGAGTTGACTTCGAAAGAAGGGTTCTCGGTAGTAGCACCTATCAAGATGATATCGCCACTTTCCACTGCACCCAACAAACTGTCTTGCTGCGATTTATTAAAGCGGTGAATCTCGTCGATAAACAATACTGCACCGCCCGCTTTCTTTGATAGGTCAATAATTTCACGAATATCTTTAACCCCTGCGCTAATGGCCGATAAGGTAAAAAAGGTTTTGCCAGTACCGCTTGCCAATATCCGGGCCAAGGTAGTTTTGCCCACACCAGGTGGCCCCCAAAAAATAATGGACGGCAAAATGCCTTTCTCGGCAATATTGCTCAGTGGTTTCCCTTCGCCTATTAAATGCCGCTGACCCACCACCTCATCCAAAGTTTCAGGCCGCATACGTTCAGCCAAGGGGATATTGCGTGTTGACATAGAAACTAAAATTAAGGCAAAAACCAAATTTTGCTAAATTCGCCACAAATACTGCGCCCTTGTACCGTTCCTTTCTTAGGCCCCTGCTTTTTTTCGTTCCAGCCGAACGGGCACATTATCTTACCATGTCTCTCTTACGCTTGGCTTTATCCATTCCTGGACTGGGATTGTTGTTCAAAAAAATATTTTTGGTAAAGGATGAAAAATTAGGCAAAACACTTTTTGGCCTGCATTTTCCAAATCCTGTTGGCTTAGCGGCTGGCTTTGATAAAGATGCCCGTTTCTATAAAGATTTATCGGTTCTTGGCTTTGGGTTCATTGAAATTGGTACCATTACCCCGGTAGGGCAAAGTGGTAACCCCCAACCTCGTTTGTTTCGCTTGCCGAAAGATTCGGCGCTTATCAATCGAATGGGTTTCAATAATCTGGGACTGGATGCTGCCATCCAAAACCTGAAAGGAAGGGATAACTCCTTGATAATTGGAGGAAACATTGGGAAAAACAAAAATACCCCCAACGATGAAGCGGTACGCGATTACATTAAGTGCTTCAATGGCCTGTTCCCTTATGTGGATTACTTTGTGGTGAACGTAAGCTCACCCAACACCCCCGGGCTAAGGGAATTGCAGGAAAAGGGACCTTTGCTCAACATATTGAATACCCTGCAAACCATTAATGACCAAAAGGGCAAACGAAAGCCCATACTGCTTAAAATTGCCCCAGACTTGACCAATAGCCAACTGGATGATATTATCGACATTGTGAAGCTGAGCAAGATAGACGGCATTATTGCCACCAACACCACCATAGCAAGGGAAGGATTGCATACCGATGCCAAAACCTTGGAAAGTATCGGTAACGGTGGCTTAAGTGGACTGCCCTTGAAACACCGAGCCACGGAAGTAATCCGTTATCTGCACCAACATTCCGATGGGGCATTCCCCATTATTGGTGCTGGAGGCATTATGAGTCCCGAAGATGCCTTGGAAAAACTGGCAGCGGGTGCATCTTTAGTACAAGTGTACACGGGCTTTATTTATTATGGACCTAGCTTAGTGAAGGATATCAACCAAAGCTTATTGGCCTCCTCCAATGGATAGCACCACTATGGCTGCTAAGGCCATGATTAATCCTATCACGTTGATAAGGCTTAACTTTTCTTTGAACACGAAAAATGCGGTTACCGTGGCCGCCGATACCGTGCCGATATTGAGGATAGGATAAACCAATGAACTCTCCATGCCAGAAAACTCCAAAGAACGAATCATAAAATACAGGGAAAAATAATTGGGCAGGCCCAAAGCCACTCCCCAGCCAAGCTCTTTCCAGCCCAGCTTGTAGTCTTGTCTAAATCTTTTAAAAAGTAGAAAGAGCAAGCCAGCAAAAAAAGCCGTACCAAAAAGCAGAGCTATAAACCCCGCATAAGGCACACCTTGCAAATAAATACGCTGGGAATAATTGATACCCGTATCGCAAAAGCCACTACCTACAAATACCAAAATGGGCAGCAATATGGCTGTCAAATTTTTTCCTTTATTGGTATTATCGGTTGGCTGGTCCTTTCTGGTGGTTAGCACAATGGCCACTAAGGCTAATCCGATACCTATTAGTTTCAGCACCGTTATCTTGTCCCCATAAAGGTAGAAAGCAGCAGCAATGGGAATGGCCAAAGACATTTTTTGAGCTATAGCGGTAACCGTTATGCCGCTTTGCTGCACGGAAAGCCCTACCGCAGTAAAAACAAAGATAAACAGCAAGCCCAATAACATGGCTGGCATTAGCAAAGTACTGTCTAAATGCATGGTAGTTGCTGCACCCCCAAATGCCATAGAGGCTATGGATGCTGCTAAATAATTGACCACAATTACTGGAAAGAGATTTGCCCCATAACGTTCCACCAGTTTGAAGACAATGACCAATGCCGCAGAGAAACAAATACAAAGTACAATATCCAGCATCAGCTTGCTTTGAAAATTCTTAAAGTATCAGCACCCACATGCTGCTGTTGCAACAAGGTGCCTTGCAAAGATGGTGCAGCCACCCCGCTGCCAAACCAAACATTACCGCTCAATATGCGCGCTTCATCCCATAATCCTTCATTGATAAAAGCCTGCAATACCTGAAGCCCACCTTCTACCAAAACGGAATTGATGCCTTTCGAGTAAAGCAAATCCAAAACTTGAGACATGCTTGCATCTTTATCAATTAGTGCATACTCCACTCCTTTCCTATTAATACCGGGCCGACTGGTGCAAACAATCGTGGCCTGGCTCCCGTCAAGCAGATGTAATTGCTCCTTCAGTGCCCCTTGCCTATCCAGCACTACTCTTATTGGCAACTTGCCACCCTCCCAAAAACGAGTATCCAAGCGCGGATTATCGCAATTGGCGGTGCCACTGCCTACCAATATCGCCGCTTCTTCACTGCGCCATCGGTGTACCAGCCTACGGCTAAGGTCGCCAGTAATCCAATGTTGGTTATTTAAATCCTTGGTAAAAAAGCCATCGGCACTCTGCGCCCACTTCAAAGTGATATAAGGTCTGCGAGAGCGATGGTAAGTGAAAAAACGCCTATTGAGCCACTCCCCTGCTGCTTCACAAACACCGCTCACAACCGTACAACCTGCATTACGGAGCTTCTGAATGCCCTTGCCCGCCACCAAGGGATTTGGGTCTTGATTTGCGATTACGATATGCTTCACCTGTTTTTCGATAATCAAGTCTGCACAAGGGGGCGTTTTCCCATGGTGAGAGCAAGGCTCCAAATTGACATATAAACTTGCGCCTTTCAGCAAATGCAAGTCTTCTTCTATCACTGCGGCAAAAGCATTCACTTCAGCATGAGCCTGCCCGTAACCTTGGTGCCATCCTTCTCCAATAATCCGCCCTTCATGCACCAATACCGCCCCCACTAAAGGATTCGGTGCCACCCAACCAGCACCGCTCTCCGCCAGTTGTAGGCAACGCTGCATGAAAATTTCATCATTGGCTATTTGCGTTATCATTTTCCCAGCACCAAGAAAATCAAATTTCTTAAAACTTGGGTAGGGGAATCAAAATTATCTGGCAAAACCTATAATTGCGTCGCATTTTCCCTTTCTAATTAGAAAATATACAGTAGCCAGATAGGCCGTCCACCTTTGACAAGATTATAATTACCTTTGAGTTCAAACAACCTTAAAATGAAAAAGGGAATAACGTTGCTGCTATTGGGTGCACTGGTATTTGTATCGCATGCACAAACCATTACCTTCCAGCCAAAGTGGAAAGTGGGCGACAAAAAAATGGTCAGTCATAAGGTAGAGCAAATCAAATTTGTAAACGACAGCCTTAAGGGACAAACCGAAGAAGTATCCGAATATCAAGTTGAAATACTAAAGGAAAATGCCACTAGTTTCGAGATAAAGTTTGTAACAAAGAATGCCTTACTCACATCGGTTGAAAACCTGTATGAAAAATTGGGAGAAGAAATGAAGCCGTATGGCAACCTGGTATTGATTTACAAAGTCAACAAAGCTGACGGCCAAGTTGATTTGACAAATTGGGAGGAGGCACAGAATTTCATGAAGAGTTCGTTGGAACAGATTCTAAAGTTGGTAAAAAAGAAAG
This sequence comes from Chitinophagales bacterium, assembly GCA_033762815.1. Lineage (GTDB taxonomy): Bacteria > Bacteroidota > Bacteroidia > Chitinophagales > CAIOSU01 > JANRLF01. The sequence continues at coordinate 100,396 of JANRLF010000004.1, forward strand.
ATAAGGATGGGGTAGCCTTAGTTAAGTTAATGCTTGACCCCATAGTTTCTATTTTTGACAGCAAAGAAAATACCAGTGCTTATATGGAAGACTATATCAAATGGGTGGTATTGCCCTTTGGGAAAAATTTTGTTTTGGGCGACACCCTTAAAGTGAAGACTTCAGAACCAAACCCTTTAAACCCAGGACAAAGCCTTTTCGCTACAGAAAAATATGTATTGCATAAAAGCAATGCTGACAGCTATTCGATTGATTACATACTTGATATAGATATGGGGCCATTTATTGAAACGATGAAAAGCATGATTTCCGATATGGGCGAATCGGTTGGAGTTGAACAAAATGCTATCGACAAAAAGAGCAAAGAGTTAGAAAACATAAAGTTAGATATGGTGACTAGTTTCGTTTTAACCTACGATAACAATATCGGTTGGGTTCAAACTTTACAGGGCAACGCAATTATAAGTGGCAGTGAACCTACCCAGGGAAGCTTTAAAAGCATAAACAACATTTCAATCACCTATAAGTAGCAGAAGGCCTCGGCCTATCCCTTACAAGCATCAAATGCAAGGCCTATTTACTATCTTTGCAGCCCTTAGTATCGAAAACCGTTTGTAGCGCATATGTTTGAGAATTTGTCGGAAAGGCTCGAGGGAGCCTTTAAAATGTTGAAAGGCGAAGGCCGCATTAGCGATATCAATATCGCCGCCAGTATGAAGGAAATTCGTCGTGCCCTGGTAGATGCGGACGTAAACTATAAAATTGCCAAAGAATTTACCGACAAGGTAAAGGACAAGGCCATGGGCCAAGAAGTAATAAAATCGGTACAGCCCGGCCAGTTGATTGTTAAGATTGTAAAAGACGAGTTGGCCGAACTGATGGGCGGCAGCGCACAGGACCTGAACCTAAAAAATACCCCTTCCGTCATTTTGATGGCGGGCCTGCAAGGTAGCGGTAAAACCACCCACTCGGGCAAACTAGCCACTTACCTGAAAAGCAAGAAAAGCAAGAACCCATTACTGGTAGCCTGTGACGTTTACCGCCCTGCGGCCATTGATCAATTAAAAGTGCTGGGCCAACAAATTGGCGTAGAGGTTTATACCGAGGAAGCCAATCAAAACCCGGTTTCCATAGCCCAAAATGCTATACAGCATGCCAAGCGCACTGGCAAAAATGTGGTGATAGTGGATACCGCAGGCCGCTTGGCCGTGGACGAGCAGATGATGGACGAAATTGCCAACATCAAAAAAGGGACACAGCCTGACGAGATTTTGTTCGTGGTGGATGCCATGACGGGACAAGACGCCGTGAATACGGCCAAGGCATTCAACGACCGATTGGACTTTAACGGTGTTATCCTCACCAAGTTAGATGGCGATACCCGCGGTGGTGCTGCTCTTTCCATTAAGTATATCGTACAAAAGCCTATCAAGTTTGTGGGGATGGGCGAAAAAATGGATGCCCTTGAACTGTTCCACCCCGATAGGATGGCTCAGCGTATCCTAGGCATGGGCGACATTGTTTCCTTTGTGGAAAAGGCCCAAGAGCACTACGATGCCGAACAAGCCGCCAAGCTGCAAAAGAAAATCCGCAAGGACCAATTCGACTTCAACGACTTTTTGGGCCAACTGAACCAGATACGTAAAATGGGCAACATGAAAGACTTGTTGGCCATGATACCGGGCATGGGCAAAGCCATCAAGGACATCGATATCGACGATAACAGTTTCAAAAAAATTGAGGCCATCATTCTTTCCATGACCCCACAGGAACGGGAGAACCCTGACCTAATCAATGGTAGCCGCAGGGCCCGCTTGGCCAAGGGCAGTGGCAACAACATCCAAGAGGTGAACCAATTCCTCAAGCAATTTGAGGAAATGAAGAAGATGATGAAGAACATGACCAAGATGAGCGCCGCAGGCCGGGGCTTAAAAGGGCTGCCCTTTGGGAAGAACTAAATCTGGATATCTTCTACTATCTCTTCGCTTATGTCGGCCCTTTGCAATAACTGAGGGCTAAAGCTCTTAGACGTTTTGGCACCCAAAGCTTTTAGGCTTTCAGCACGCTTTATTAGGTTGCCACGTCCATCTACCAGCTTGCCCATAGCATTGCTATAGCTGGCTTTACTGTCATCTATCTTTTTGCCGATAGTAACCAAATCTTCCATAAATGCCACAAACTTATCGTACAAGTCGCCGCCTTGACGGGCAATTTCCAGGGCATTACGGTTTTGGTACTCTTGTTTCCAGATACTGTTGATGGTCCGTAGGGTAGCTAGCAAGGTAGAGGTGCTTACAATAACGATATGCTTCTCCAAAGCCTCATTATAGAGCTCTTGGTCGTTTTGGAAGGCCAATGCAAATGCCGATTCTACGGGGATGAACATCAACACGAAATCGAGGCTGCCCAATTGGTAGAGCTTTTGGTACTCCTTGTTGCTCAGTTGCTTTACGTGCAATTTGATGGAATTGATATGTTCCCGCAGATATTGGGCTTTCTCTATTTCCTGCTCGCAGGAATGGTAACGCTCATAAGCCACTAGCGACACCTTCGAGTCGATAATGATATTCTTATTGTCAGGTAACTTGATGACCACATCGGGCTGGTAACGCTTGCCGTCCTCGGTCATTAAGTTTTCCTGTATCACATATTCTTGCCCACGGCTCAGGCCCGAACGCTCCAGTAGTCGTTCCAAAATCATCTCGCCCCAGTTGCCTTGTGTTTTGCTTTCTCCTTTTAGGGCCTTGGTAAGGTTCAATGCTTCTTGGCTCATCTGTAAATTCAAGTCGCGCAGTTGGGTTATTTGCGCAATCAATCCCGCATGGGTGCTAATATGTTCCTTATGGCTGCTCTCTACCTTTTCCTTAAATTCCTTGATTCTTTCGTTGAGCGGATTCAATATCTCAGAAATGTTGACCTTGTTCTGTTCGGTGAATTTCTTGCTTTTCTCTTCCAGCAGGTCGTTGGCAATATTCTTAAACTCGGTAGTAAACCTTTGCTGTAAGTTCTCCATTTCCGATTTCTGTTCTTCCAACCTTTGCTTCAGGTGTTCAGTGTCACTTTGTAATTTGGAATACTGGCTACTCAGGGTGGATAGCTCCTGCACTTTCTCTCTCAATTCATGCTTTGATTCTTCAAAATAGCGTTGCGTGGAAGCTACTCGTTCTTCCAAAGTACTCTTTTCAGCGGCCAAAGTACCAAGCTGTTGCTGCCACTTTTGCTGTTCTGCGGATATGGCGGCATTTTGTTGTGCTTTCGCAAAAAACCATACAGCAAGGGCACCCACCAATAACCCTATAAGCAGAAAACCGATTTCCATAAACTATATTTTTTAGCCTTTTGCTAAATTAAGTGGGAATTTCGGTAAAAACAATGTTTACAGATAAGAACTTATAAACATTAAGTCGCTTAAGAAAAGCGCGTGTGCACCAAAATATTTTTTGATTGTCTTATTACTTGCTACTCCATACTTAATACTAAAACACTGGCGAAGCTTGATTTTTGCGGCTAAGTTTAAGGTCTTGCAACACTTGTGCTTTCACGTTCAATTGCATGTCATAGCTTTGGCGGTCAAGAGGGTAAGGTACCCAGCGGGCGGAAAGCTCCCAGCAGTGCATATCGCGTATCACACTTAGTCGGGTATAAATCAGGTCCTTAATTTTGAAATCATAGCCACTTTCCAAATGCACCTTCCACTTTTCGGTAATTGTGACGTCTGCACTAAAGTTGAAACTATTCGTATTCACCACTATGGTATCAGGATTACCGGTAACACCTCGTGCTAGGGTAAGACTATAATTGAAGGAAATGCTCCAAGGTACCGTAAAATCGTAATACAAGCTAGGTGCTGCTAGTATCACTGCCTTTTCCTGTTCCGTGGCATTGGAGGCATTGACCTTTTGGGACGTGAGACCGCCCTTGCCCGATTGTAAGGAGGTGCCGATGGTAACACCAGCCGAGCGCAACTGGGTAAATTTGCGCTTTTCAGTCCACACAAAGGTATTAATACGCCTATTGAGCGAATCGTGCATATAGGGGTCAAAACTCATGTTGAAGTTGATATTCAGCTTGTCAAAAAGAGTAGTATAGCCTGTGATGCTAATGGGGTCGAGCTGTAGGGAATCGGCTATGAAGTTATAAAAGCCTGAAATAATCAAGTTATCCAGCAACTTCACTTTCTTTTCATGCTTTATGGTATCCTTTTCACTATGCACCTTCATTTCCAGCACATTGGCTAGGCTAAATCGCATACCCGCTACCGGTCCCTGCGGGGCATCGCCATAAATACTGTTGCTTGGCTCGAAAATGGAGTACTTCTCCCGCTTTCCCGCTGCGTTCACCTGTACTTCTTTATAGTTTCCCCAGAAAGGTTTAGAAAAATCGGGTCGGCCATTGAATGACAAAGAAGGCGTCATAACATGGCGGATAGCCTTTAATTTGCCGCCCTTAAACTGTACCATGCCATACACCTTGGTGGTGAGGGTAAGGGCAAAATTGAAATCGCGGGAACCATTGAAGCCAAAACTGGTATCGGCTACCACCTGGCCATAGATAGTATCGACAATACTATCACCAGGGGTATTCAGTCGATAGATGGTATCAGGGTCCCAAGTTTTTTCAACCGTTTTGAAATACCAACGTTCCGTATAGGCTGCGGAAGGAGTGAGTGAAAAATATTTGAATACCTTAATGCTAGTGCTTACGGGCACGGTTTGCTTGATACCATATTGGGCATTCTTCAAGGTTTCTTTTGTAAAAAAGGTAGAATCAATGCCCCTAACAACATTTTGTGTTTCGAAAGAGTAGTTGAAATTCAGGTTTTCATACCATTTCAGTTCCCCTGAGGAGGTTTTTCGCTTAAACGGTTGTATGCGTTGCGTGATAAGCGAGAAGCGCGGCAAAGTAAGATTCACCTGGCGAGTAAACAGGTTTTGGTCATGTTCAATCGCTACACTCATGCTAAGTGGTTTGCCCCTAAAGTTGTTGGTATAGTTCACTTTGGAAGCTACTTGGCTTTTGGTCACACTCTCTTGGCTGTATGTAAAGTTTTGGTTGTAGGTGCTGCTGCTGAAATTCACATTGGCTGTAAAATAGCTGTATGGCCTTGCTTTTCTATCTTGATCGAACCGCCAATTGACGGCAAAGTCATTCCCTATCTGAAAACTTGGCGACTCCGGCTCCCCTCTCCTATTTCTACCGAACTGTAAAAAAAGATTACCGTTGTACTTATACCGCTTTACATAGTTGCTATAAGCTTTGATGGCCCAAGTACCATTGGTGTAAATATCGCCTTTTAGGGCAAGGTCAAAATTGTTGCTGATGCCGAAATAATACCCCCCCTCACGGAAAAAGAAGCCCCTAAAACCGTCTTCTCCATACTGGGGCATGATTATGCCTGAACGCCTGCCCTTTTTTACGGGAAAAATGCCAAAAGGAAGATACAGCGGCGTAGGCACGTCGCGAATTACCAAATGGGCAGGCCCAGTGACCATCACCTTATCGGGTACCAGCTTCATCCTTTCCGATTCGATATAAAAATGGGGATGCTCCTCGCTACAGGTGGTGTACCAGCCTTTTTTACCATACCATTCCTCCTCCGGCGTGCGCACCCCTTGCTTGATGTGCACATATCCTTGGTCCTCTTGCGTACGGGCTTGGGTAACGATACCGCGCTTGGTTTTGAAGTTGTAGGCCAATTTTTTAGAGCGGTACTCCTGCCCTTCGTTAATGAATACTACATCGCCTGTAGGGTTGCCGGTGCTATCTAAGGCCGTCTCACCAGTAATGACACTTTCGCTCCAGTCCACGGTGATAAAATGAGCTTTCATGGTAATTTCCTTGTACTGCACTTGGGCACTATCATACAGATAGACCTTTTTGGCGGCGATATCATAGACAATGGAGTCCAATGCCGAATACTTAATAGGCTGGTCAATAGAATCTTTGGACACTTTGAATTGCAAGCTGTCTTTACGGGCCACCAAACTATCACTGGTAAGGCTATCTTTGGGCAACGAATCAATGGGGCTTGTCCCTATTGCAAGTTTACCGCTATTGTAATTTTTGATTAAGGAATCCGTTTTATTGTTAGCGGTCGAATCATTGGAACTACTGCCCAGCGAAAGTTTGTTTTTTTTCAAGGTATCAACAACAAACGATTGGGCCTGTCCAGATTTGATAACAAAAGCCTTGGCTTTTCCTCCCGTAAAGGCATAAGCTGCTAGTACGGCAACGAATAGAAAAAGGAAGGGCTGACGCTTCAAAGATTTTTAGGTTATTTTTGTATATGGCTTGGATAAATGTCCATCGGTCGAGCGTGGCAAATTTAAATATAATCAACGGCAAAAGCTGGTTGCTATTATGCACCATGCTTTTGTTGGTAGCGTTGCCCAAAACCAACTACTCCTCAAAAGCCACGCCTAGCTATAAAATACGTACGGTGGTAATTGATGCAGGCCACGGTGGGCATGACCCGGGAACGCTGGGTGCCACCAAAACAAGGGAGAAAAACATCGCCCTATCAGTGGCCCTTAAATTGGGCAACTACATCAAACAGAATTTTCCCGACATAAAAGTAGTGTACACCCGCAGCACCGATGAGTTTATTGAGTTGCACGAAAGGGCGGCCATAGCCAACCGCAACAAATCGGATGTATTTATTTCCGTCCATTGCAATTCCAGCCCCAGTACCAGTGCCTATGGCACCGAGGTATTTGTGCTAGGGCTGCATAAAAGTGAAGATAACCTGGCCGTAGCGAAGCGGGAGAACTCCGTTATTTTGATGGAGAACGACTACTCAAAGCAATATGATGGTTTCGACCCTAACTCGCCAGTGAGCCATATTGTGTTCTCTGTTTACCAAGATGCCTACATCAACCAAAGTATCCGCTTGGCGGGGCATGTGGACGACCAATTTAAGAACAAAGTGAACCGTAGCAGCAGGGGCGTAAAACAAGCTGGTTTCCTAGTGCTTTGGAAAACAGCCATGCCTTCCATTTTGATTGAGCTGGGCTTTATCACGAACAAAAACGAGGAATCGTACCTCAACTCGCAGCAAGGCCAAACCTATATGGCATCCGCCATTTACCGTGCCTTCAAAGCCTATAAATCAGAAAGCGAAGGGGTGGCGGACAATACCCCCGATAAAGGCTTGGACGAAGTAGTGGAAGAAAAGGACACTACTACAGATAAAGTAGAAGATACCACGCCCAGCCCTGAGCCCAAACAGCCCCTTAGCAACAAAGAGACAACTCCGGTAAAGGACCCTGTAAAACCATCCGTCAATAGCAGCGAGGTGGTATACAAGGTGCAGTTTGTTGCCTCCAAGGTAAAACTTTCCAATGCCACCCTGAAAGGCATCAGCGATTATGAAATGGAAGTTTCTAAAGACTACATCCGCTACCTGAGCGGCAGCTTTAGCGATTTCAAAGCCGCAGTGGCCCACCAAAATGCCATTAGGAAAAAGGGTTTCCCAGAAGCTTTTGTAGTGGCTTATAAAGGCAGCCAGCGCGTTCCGGTAAAGGAAGTGCTGAGCGGTAAATAGCCTAGAGCAATTTTATTGCGTTAATTGCTGCCAATCTTGTAATTTTCGGGTTTTGTACCAAAAACCACACTGCCCTAATGGAAACTGCTGCAGCTCAAAAGAAAACGGTGCTTACCCGCGAAGATTATGTGACCATTGAACGAAAGGATGGTGTGGCCATTATTTGGCTCGACCAACAAGGGGAGAAAATCAACAAGGTTTCGCCTGCCGCCATTGACTTGTTCGATGGCATTTTCCGCGATTTGGACAACGATTCCAGCATCAAAGCGGCGGTATTGATTAGCAAAAAGAAAGATTTTATTGCCGGGGCGGATATTGAGGCCTTCCAACAGGTACAGAAAAAAGGCGATTTTGAGCCTATCACGCGTAAGGGGCATGAAATATTGAACCGTATTGCCAATTCAAAAAAACCCGTGGTAGCGGCTATTCATGGCTCTTGCCTTGGCGCAGGTCTTGAAATAGCCCTTGCCTGCCATGCACGCATCGCCTCTGACGACCGCAGTACTAAAATGGCCCTGCCCGAAGTGCAGTTAGGCCTATTACCAGGGGGTGGCGGCACCCAACGTTTGCCACGTTTGGTGGGTATCCAGAAAGCATTGGACATGATGCTTACCGGCAAGAATATTTTTGCCTATCCAGCAAAAAAAATGGGTTTGGTAGATAGGCTTATCAGCAAGGAAGCCTTATTGAAAGCAGCTACCGAAATGGCGTTGGAATTGACGCATAAACCATTGGTTCGTAAGGATAACCGAACCTTTATGCAAAAAGTACTGGAAGGCCCATTTAAAGGAATCATTTTCAAGAAGGCCCGCCAAATGGTACAAGGCATGACCAAAGGCAACTACCCAGCCCCTTTCAAAATAATCGATTGTGTGGAAATTGGCATGAAACAAGGCATGCAGGCTGGCTTGGATGCCGAGGCGGTGAAGTTTGAAGAACTGGTATTGAGCCCTGAAAGCCGCCAGTTGATCAACATTTTCTTCGCCATGACGGAGAAAAAGAAAAACCCCATGAAAGCCTTGGTGCATGAAACCAAGGTGCTGGGCATGGTAGGCGCAGGATTTATGGGTGCAGGGATTACCGAAGTGAGCATCAACCAAGGCGTGGATGTGATATTGAAAGACATTAAGGAAGAAACTATAGCCAGTGCCAAAACCACCATTTGGAAAAATATCGAAAAGAAACTGCAACGCAAGTCTTTGAGCCAATCAGAGGCCGATGCGCTGATGAACAAGATTACCGGCCAATTGGGCTATGAACACTTTGACAAAGTGGACGTAGTGATTGAGGCGGTGTTTGAAGATATGAACCTTAAGAAAAAGGTGATACAGGAAGTAGAAGCGCACCTGCGCCCCGATGCCATTTTTGCCAGCAATACTTCTGCCCTGCCCATTACCGAGATTGCCAGTGCATCAGCCAGGCCGGAACAGGTGATAGGCATGCACTATTTTTCGCCGGTGCCCAAAATGCCGCTTTTGGAAATAGTGGTAACGGATAAAACCGCCGACTGGGTAACCGCTACCTGCTTGGAATTGGGTATTCGCCAGGGCAAAACCTGTATTGTAGTAAAAGATGGTCCAGGGTTTTACACCACCCGCATTTTAAGCCCATTCTTCAATGAAGCTTTGTTAATGCTGGAAGAAGGTGCCGATGCTTTGCAAATTGACCGCGAGATGAAAAAGTTCGGCTTCCCGGTAGGCCCCATCACCCTGTTGGATGAAGTAGGTATAGACGTGGGCGCACATGTAATGACCGGTGCCATGATTTCGGAGTTTATGAAACGCCCTGGTGCCGTTGCCGCTGGTGATGGCATTGTAAAACTGTTCAAGGCGGGCTATAGTGGGCGTAAGAACAAGAAGGGCTTTTATCTTTACGATGATAAAGGCCAGCGCATCAAAAACAAGATTGACGACAAGGCTTATGAGTTTTATGGTGGCCCTAATCGTAAGCAACTGGATAACACCCTGATACAACAACGCTGCGCTTTTGGCTTTATCAATGAAGCGGCTTATTGCTTACAAGAGGGCATCGTCAGCAATCCGCTGGACGGTGACATAGGGGCGATATTCGGCCTTGGCTTCCCTCCTTTCCTAGGTGGACCGTTCCGTTATATGGATACTTTGGGTGCTGCAAAAGTGGTGGAAATATTGGAAGGCCTCGCGGCCAAAACCTCCGCACGCTTCACCCCTGCCGAAATTATCTACGAACATGCCAAGAGCGGCCAGCCTTTCTACAAGGGCTGATTCCAACCGCCTTTCGGACTGCGCTATGTGTGCCGACTTTGATTAAAAAGCCGCAATAGTATAAAAGCAGCATGGGGTTTTCTAGGCCGATATCCATCCCCGAGAAGGCGGCTGCTTTTTGTGCCGTACGTTAATCCAGCCCTGTGCCGCTGCCGAAAATTACGGCACGCAGAGCCGAACGGGTGATGGGTGCCGAGAACACCCCGCAGCAGGCTTTCCCCGCCTGAGGCGGGACAGGCTTTGGTTCGTTTCTTTGGCCTACAAAGAAATGAACCTCAAAACGGAAGATATCGAGTTAACTTAATAGATCAATCGGTGCAACAGTTTTCTTCTACAAGGGCCGATTGGCAATGGGCTCTAAAGTAAACAGCCAGATTTGGCTCCAAACGCTAACCGGCATTTCCGCATTCTGAGCTTCGGTATGCTCGGTTTTAAAACAATAGGTTTGCCCCTGCATGTCCACCACTGCCGTATAAATATTGGAACCATCCGATTTTTCTGTTCTATAGTAGATGATTTTACTACTATCCGGAAAGGCCAATACCTCCCAGTCCTTATAAACGTTCTGGGGCAGATGGTTGCGCTCTATGGTAAAACATTTCGCTGTTTTCACGTCACTTGATTCGCATACCAAACAAAAAGTGCCCATATCCTGCACGCTACAGCCATCAGGTAATGCTACCGTAAGTCCTAAACTGGCCAGTTCCTTTCTTTCAGTATGGATGGTAATGCCCTTTTCCTTATTGTTTTTTGAGCCCATCAACAGGCTACCTAAGTCGCAACTGCTAAACATAACCAGCAAAGAAACAAACACTGCGAAACGCACCCGCTTATTCCACATCCAATTCCATTCTTAACAAGTGGCTGGAAAAATTTTTGCCCAAAGTATCCATGCGCAAGGAGCGGGAAGCCCCTCCGTCCAATGCGCCATGGCAAACGAAATTGAGGCTTTCGATACTGTCCCAATCATAACGCTCCACTTTACCCTTTATCAAATCGCCAAAGTGCGCCTTCACCTTTTCGGCAGTCAGGTGCTGCTTGATGATATCGAAGGCACGGCTGTCTTTGGCCATTACCCCTATGTTGCAAACATCGTTCTTATCGCCGCTACGGGCACTGGCAATATCGATGAGTTTGATTTTCATTGCTCTTGGAAACTGGTTGAATACTAAATTAGGCAAAATGGTGGTAAATGGTAGGGCAAACCGTTTACAGCAAGCTTTTTGCCCACAGCATCAACACTTTCTCCAATGGATAGGGTATGTTGGCACCCTTTTCTTTGTAGGCTACCAAAGTTTGGTTAAGCTTTTTGGCAGCCTTGGATTTGTTGATACCAGATTCAGCAAAGAAGATTTTCAGTGCATTGGCTAAATCCTTATGCTTGCCTTGCGCTTTACGTAATAAGGCATCCATTAGATAGGGCAATAAATTGGGGTTGCCCAATTCGTAGTGTATGATCATTTCCACAATACGTGCTTGTAAATGCAAGTCGCTCCGTATATCTTTTGGCATAGTATGCAATACCGTCATCAGTGCCTCTTGTGCCTTTTCAAATTGTAGTTGCGTGCAATAGTAATAGGCCATGTGTAAATGGAAATTAAGCCTGAAATTGATTGCAACACTATCTCCATGTTTTTCAAGAAAGGGTTTTGCAGTTTGTTCGATAAAATGCTCATCCAGTTGATCATAGCTAATTCCGTAGCGCATGCGCAGGTTATAGGCACCCTCGGCGGCTTTAATGGCAATATCGGGAGGCTTCGCTTCGGTCAACCCTTTTAAGAAGGGCTCGAACAAGTGGAAATTGCTTTCTATATCTTCAGTATCCCCTAGTTCTAGTTGCAGCATGATTAGATTGTTGATAGCCGAAACATAATTATATGGTTCCTTTGCTGCTCTCCATTGATACTGATTATACACAGCAAGCAAATTACGCTGGTACTTCAATGCCAATTCAAAATTTTGTAGAGAGAAGTACCCTGTGGCCATGGTATGCTGCCAAAGCACTTGGTTTTTATAAGATGAGCCACCCTCGGGCTGTAGCTGCTCGGCAGCCTTTAGTATCATTTTTATTTCTGATTGGTGCTTTACTGCATCATTTCCCTGTTTGCGCAGCCATACTATTAGGCGGTTCTTAAGGGCGTTCAGCTTTGAGTATAATAGCAGTTGGCTTGCGGCGGTCGTTTCTTTTTCGCATAGTTCGCGGCCAAGCTCCGGACGCTCAATGGAATACCCTCCTTTAAATACAATTCGATATTGGCGGGAATAGCACTCTATTGCCAAGGCAAACAACTCTTCTTCCTCACAATTGCCTACTGCCTTTTCCAATAAAACATAGGCCTGCCTATACAGCGATTTGGAAAGCAATACGTCGGCTTTATGGATTTGGGCACTGATTTTTGCGCTCGTTGATGCTTCTTCATATAAACGATGAAGGGCATCGAGTATAAAATGATAGAGGTAGTGCTTTGCAAACCTATAATTGCCCGCATACTGCTTTTTGGATTGTTTCTTCAAAAAGTCCTTTTCATCATACACCTTCAATTTTTCCAAATCGCTGAACAGCTCCAGATAAGTTTGACTGTTATTGCCCGATTCTTTTTTGATAAAAGATTTCTCCGCTTTGTTCAGGCTTTGAATAAGGTCGAATAAATCAGTGGTGAAAAGTTTCATTAAAGGCAAACAAGATAAAACAGGTGATACAATTCAAATTATTGTCTATCAATCTAATAGAAGCCAATATGTTTTAAATCCGCTTACAGCTAAAGCAAACAAAATACAGCAATTTACTTTGTGGCATAAAGTTATGAATAAGATATTTAAGTGCTAGTTAACCACAAAAACCCACCAGCATCATGAGCAGTTATACTATGAATCTACGGATGATACTTTTATTCCTTCTACCTTTTTCCCTCAACGCACAGGTATTGGAAAAACGGGAAGGTGCACCCGTACAGGGCACTTATGATTTGGAATCGTATGGACGCTTTATTTTTCTAACAGGCTACAACTATAATGACTATAGCAAAGGGGGCCTTTACCGTTCAGATGATGAAGGGGAAACTTGGGCTTTAAAGCAACAAGATGATACTCCTTGGGATATAAAAACTTATCCCTCGTACGACAAAATATTCTTCCTTACACAACTGGATGGCATGTACGTTTCCGAGGATAGCGGTGATACCTGGATGCCAGTAAATACCCCTGGCAATAATATTAAGGACTTTGAAATTGCTCGGAATGGAGACTGGTATTTAGTAGAAAACAATAAAGTTTATAAATCAATGGATGAAGGAATGAACTGGACCCAGCCGAACAGTAACTTCCCCCCTCCCACAAATAATATACAGAACGTAGAGATTTATCAGGGGAACACCCCATCAGATGATAAATTTATCTGTCTTACCATCAATGGCGTGTTTGTATCCGACGACGGTCAGAACTGGTCAGAGCCTACGGGATTGCCGGCCACAGGCACCAAATCGTACGATGACTTGTATGTTTTGTATGCCCAATATTACCTTTTGGGTGCTGCCCTTACGGGTTGTGGCGATGCTATGATTGTTATAACACAAGATGGGGAAGTATATGCCTCTCCCGACGGTGAAAATTTCACTCTAATCAATCAAATACCTGGAGTTGATAACCTAAACAGCAAATATTTGACAAAAACAGGAGCATTGCCCGGCGGTAGAGTATTTGCCACGGTGGAAGATTACGTTAACAATACTAACTCAAAACTATTGCAGTGGAATTTCTGTGAAAACGATTGGCAGGAAAACCAAGGCGCCAACTGGTTTGGCCAAGGTGCAACTGGAGGTGTTAATGGAATTCAAGGAGTAATACGCACAACCTTTCAATTCAAAACTGCTGATACCTCTTTAGGCCTTATTCTGACTGGCGAAAAAATTGAAGGAACCGATACTTTTAGGATTTTTAAAACCAATATAGACGTCAATACCGTGGGCATTCTGGAAAACGCCAAAGAACTTGGCAATTTATCAGTGTACCCCACCCTATTGCAAGCTGAAAAAATGCTCACTATCCATAATGAAACACAGCCTTTTGCAGCCGTTGTTAATCTTGTTGACTTGGCAGGCAAAGTGATTGACAATTGGGAGATGGTGCTAAGTAATGGCCCCAATAGCCTGCAAATACAAGCCAATAACCTACCTGGCCTTTACATACTACAGGTTAAAAACTCCGCCACAGGACACACAAGCAGCCACAGAATTCTGGTGAGCAATTAATCCTTACACACTTTAGGTGTTTGAGCCATGCCGTCTGGTAATGGTTTGGCGGATGGGTTACCATATCCTTCGCCAAGCCTTCAGCGATTAGGTGAGTAATTGAAAATGCTTTGCTCCGAACGCAAACCCGCGTTTCCACAGATGGAGTATTGGTCTGTACCTTCAACTGATTGGTTGGCACCCTATGCCTACCCTCAGTATTGTGTTAGCGCCGCATCCAATTCTCCTTTTCTATAATAAATGACCGAACATTGAGAAATCATGAAGGGTTTCGGTTGCTAATTATATCCAACTGTTTTCCTAAACATTTAGCATTTCGAAGCATTTCCTTTGTATATTCAAGATGTTAATATCATCCATTAAAAGAAAATCCTGTGAAAAGCTTATTTACCCTATTCATTCTATTCATCATTAGTCCTTTATTTGCCCAAGTCCCTCAGGGCATCAATTACCAAGCAGTGGCTAGGCAGTCCAACGGCTCCTTGGTGGCCAACCAGAACATTAACGTACAGGTGTCCATTGTGGACAGTGCAGCAGGGGGTAACCTGGTGTTTAGGGAAACCCACAAATTGGGTACCAACCAGTTTGGGCTTTTTAGCTTAGTGATAGGCCAAGGGCTGGTTGATACCGGGGCGTTCAGTACTATCAACTGGGCTACTGGCAACAAATGGCTGAAACTGGATATCGACATTACGGGTGGTAATAGTTTTACCACTTTCAGTTATACCCAATTCGTATCCGTGCCTTATGCCTTGTATGCAGCCGCATCGGGCAACGGCGGTGTGCCAGGTCCTACAGGCGCTACAGGTGCCACCGGTAGTAACGGAGCTCAAGGCCCTACAGGAGCCCCCGGTTCGCCGGGTGCTGATGGTGCCACAGGGCCTACGGGTGCTACTGGCCCCACAGGTGCCACCGGTAGTAACGGAGCTCAAGGCCCTACAGGTGCCACCGGTTCGCCGGGTGCTGATGGTGCCACAGGGCCTACGGGTGCTACAGGCTTGCAAGGACCCACAGGGCCTACAGGGGCTACTGGCCCCATTGGGGCAACTGGAGCTACCGGCGCCACGGGAGCAACCGGCACTACTGGTGCTACGGGTGCCACCGGGGCAACGGGTACTGCCAATATCAACCTAGTGGGCAATGCCATCAGCACTGGTTCATCTTACATTTCCACTAATGCCACCACTGCCCTAGCCAGCGGTACTTGCACCCCTACGGCTGCTACTCTTTGGCTACCTTGTAGCGGAGGCCAATGTGCAGTTTGCACGGAAACCTACGCCCAACAACTGCCTACAGGCTTTGCCTTAACTAGCGCCGCGGTGCTAGAAGGTACCCAACAAACCATTACCACCAGTGCCAGTGGTGGGGTATTGGTGTTGGGCAATGTTACCATTAAATCAACCAGCAATTCCACCAATGGGCTGGGCAATGGTGCACGCTATGTACTGTGGCTGCAAAGGAGCACGGACAACTTTGCCACCAATGCCACCAATGTCTATCGCTTGGAAGAAGGCTCCGCAGCGGGCACCAACAATATACCCAACCCGCCTACCCTGGGCAGCGGTATCAGCACCACCACCATGGTGTACCCCGATTTGGGCCTACCTGCGGGCACCTACCAATACCGCATTGTATACCAAGGGCTCATGGGCAGCAGCACCGGGCAAACCGTTTACCTGCAAGACCGCTCCATGGTATTGATGCAGGTGAACTGATCAATAGGACAATCGCAGCTTCAGATTATCTGTGGCACTCAACCAACTAAGGCAAAACAACAGTAATTCTTATACAGGCAAAATAGTCGTTATCAAATGAGGCACTTAAAGGCGATAATATTGTTCGCAAGCATATTGCTGAATAGTGCAGCACATGGCCAATGCTATTTCTTCAGGCTGTTCGACAACGCGGGCGATGACGACTTCGGCATTAGGGTTATTCCTACAATTAATTCAAATTATATTATTGCGGGGGAAACGGATGCACCAAGTCCCTACGATTCAAATTGGGTTTTGAACATTGACGAGTGTGGCAACCTGATATGGACAAAACAATATACTATGTCTCCGGGAATCGGGGGAGAAGAGCCACGGGCAATTTTTCAGCTAGTAGACAGCTCCTTTGTGATTTTTGGGAGGCAATACGAGTTTGTAGAGGATGCTACTAGCTGCTATTTGCTCAAGCTTTCCAAGGACGGGGACAGCCTGTGGCACAGGATAGTGGACGTGGGCTACAACGACTGGGGGCTGGCCGCTTTGGCGACCTGGGACGGCGGCTTCGTCGGCGCGGGCACCTACAACGAGCCCCTGCCCGACGGCCATGCCTTCCTCGTCAAAACGGACAGCGTGGGCAACATCGAGTGGCAGCGCGACTACGGCGACAGCACCGTCAAGCCCTGGGTGGAGCACATGGAGCGCACCCTCGACGGCAACTATATCATCAGTGGCTATTTGGTGGCGGGCAACTTTTTCCTGCTGAAGGTGGACACGCTCGGCAACGAAGTGTTTTTCAAAACCTACGGCGACACGGCACTGCTGGGCTACGGCTCCGCGGTGGCCACTCCCGACAGCGGCTATTTTTCCGTCGGCTGCATCAGCTACCAAAACATCCCGCAGTACCACGGGTACCTGATAAAGACGGATGCTGATGGGAACGTCGAATGGGAAAAAACCTATGCGGATACCCTGAACATGTGCCTCGTACACGTTGCCATGGCGCACGACAGCAATTACATAATTACGGGCGCTTACGAGGACACGCTCTCGGGAAGCACTTTCGGGGGCAGGCTTTTTTTGGCCAAGCTCGACAGGCAGGGCAACACCCTCTGGGATAGGCGCATCTCCTATTACGGGAACAACAGCGGCAACTACAGCGAGGACCTTATGGTGCTTCCCAACGGCGACATCCTCGTCACGGGCTTCATCATCCCCGACGACGACCACTTTACGGGCATCCGCAACCAGCTCTTTGTCCTCAAGGCCGACAGCTGCGGCTATACCGAGTTCGACTCGGCAAGGGCGGATTTTGTGGGCAGCGTGACCGGCCATACGGCCAGCTTCGAGTTCCGGGGAGAGGGTTACTGCTCCTTCACCTGGTACTTCGGAGACGGGGACAGTACTGGGGAGATGAGCCCCTCCCACACCTATGCCGACACGGGCTACTACTACGTCTCCTTGGTGTGCAGGGCGGGCGGCGGCCCCGACACCCTCACCAAGCGCATCCGCATCAGGGGTACCGTGGGCGTGGACGAGGCTGAGGAGCTTACTGCTGTAAGGGTATATCCAAACCCGGCCAACGACTTGCTGGTAATCGAACTGGAGCAAAGCAAGGAAGCTGACTTGGTACTCTACGACATGGTGGGAAAAGTTATGTTAAAACAAACCATCAGACGGGGAAGCAACACCATCGATGTTTCCGCCCTAGCGGAGGGCTTGTACCTCTACCGTATTGGTGAAACGACGGGCAAGATAAGTGTGCTGCATGTAGGCAAGTAAAATCACGTGGTGGGAGATGTTGTCTAGCCTAAGGCAAGACAGCATGACGGAGAGCAAAACTCCTCACACCCTACTCCGCTCGGAATGACAAGCCATTGATTGATAATACCTTGCCCCGGAAAACCATCAAATTTTCCAAACGCTGTCATCGATTGTCGGCTTGAATGTGTTTATTTATTAGTCTTGAGTAGATAGTCTTGGGATGTGATGTATCGACAATTTGAAGATTTGGTGATTTGAAAATTTGAAAATGGTTTAGGCTGCAATCCCCGCAATAAGCGAGGCAGGTGTCAATTGTAAATCCCCGCAATAAGCGGGGCGGGCTTCCATCGTAAATCCCTCTACTTTCTACATTCTACCCTTTACGAATAGAGCAAAAAACAAAAAAACACACTGATTTTCATACAACGCATTGATAAACAGAAAATTAAAAGGATTTGAATTACCTGCGAAATACCCTTGAACACCCTTTGAAGCACCTGCGAGATACCCTTGAAGTACCTGCGAACACCCCTTGAACCACCTGCGAACCACCTGCGAAACTGTTTTTTAGACGCTAGTAGCAAGATGCTTCAATGAATTTGGAAATTTGAAAATTTGAAAATAGCTTGGACTGCAATTGTCAATTGTAAATCTGAAATCGCAAATCCCTCTACAAAAAAAGGATGTATGCGCGGCACATGGAATAAAAAAGGGTTCCAAGTGATGAACTTGGAACCCTATGTGGGCACTGCTGGATTCGAACCAGCGACCCTCTGCTTGTAAGGCAGATGCTCTGAACCAGCTGAGCTAAGCGCCCTTGAATAAAAGGAACTGCAAATGTAATGCGCTTGTCGCTATTCTCCAAATTTTAATGGCAATACGGTTAAAAAATCCTATCGGGCGAATCGTATCACTTTACGGCTATCGCCATTTTGCGCAACTATTTCTACCAAGTAAACTCCTTGTGCCAAGCTGGGCACCTCCACAGAAGCATCGGACTCTACTACCTTCGAGATTACTTGTCTGCCGTCTGCTGCATATACTTTCAAGTGGTACAAGCCATCAATTGCTGCTTGAAAGACGATGGTAGACGATAGAGAATTATAAAACAAGCGTGCATCCAAGCCATTGTTGTTGGTGATGCCGCTCACAATTTGCGGGTTTTGCTTGGCAGATTGGTACACTTCCTTGGTGCTCTCGTCCTGCGCATAAGCGATGAGTGCAATGTCATTTAAGTCCCTTGCATTGTTGATGGTGATGGTAAAGGAGATACTCTCTGTATCTAGGCTGTCCAATTGGGTAAGTGCAGTACCTCCGGCATCGGGATACATCTTTCTCATCACAAAGGGATACTGGGTTTCCGCATTGGTACCGGGGGCAACCGGGTAACTACTTTTCAATACCAATTGCTCCACGGCCGCTATCCTGGCATGGATGTTTTTTCCTGCGTTGTTGCCTAATGAGGTATATACCACGGTGCCTGACAACTGGTTGCCTGTCAATACCAGATTGTTCACTTGGATATCAAAACCTGGGGCTATTGATGCCTTTGTATTAAAGTTATTGGCAGGGTTGTTTTGGATATAGCTGGCAGAACCGCCATTATAAAGATTTCCGTCCACTACTGTCCAAGGCGTACCTTGTACGTTATAGTAGGCTACCCTGCTGTTGACATCATCTGGGTTTTCCGCATAAATTCCGTCATTGTAAGGAAAATTGGTATGGTAAGAAATAAGGAGTGCTTGCGTATCGCGGGCCTCAATAAATTGATGCACTTGGGGTGACCAAGTGGCGCAGGTGGGGCAACTAGCATTGCTGAACTGTTCGAAAAGCACCATTCGAGGGGCTTCGCTGGCTACATAAGCCTGTGGCTGAACCTTAGCAGCTTGGTAAACCTCTTTGGTAGTTTCGTTTTGAACAAAAGCGATGATTTGCAATTCACCTAGGTCACGGGCATTGTTAATTTCCATATCAAAGAGTGTACTGGTAATATTGCCACTATTCAATGCGGTAATTGTACTGCCTGCAGCGCTGGGGTACATTTTGCGCATTACGTATGGGTATTGGGTTTCCGAATTTGTGCCTGGCGGTGTAGGATAACTGGATTTCAGCACCAACTTTTCCGCTGCCACAATATGGGCTTTTACCGTTTCGCCGTTCAAGGAGATGAGGGATTTGAAATGAGCGGTGCCCCTAATCCGGTTTCCAAGAATGGTTACGTTGCTAAAGGTAATCTCAAAATCACTGGCAGTTGCTACCCTTGTGTTGTAGCTATTGCTTGGATTGCCTTGAATAAAGCTGGATGAGGCGCCATTATAAAGAGAACCTTCCATTACCGTCCAAGGTGTACCCTGTACGTTGTAATATGCCACCCTTGCGTTTACATCATCTGGATTTTCAAGATAAATGCCATCATTATAGGGGAAATTGGTATGATAGGATATTAGTAAGGCCTGTGTATCACGTGCTTGCACAAACTGATGCACCTGTGGTGACCAAGTAGCGCAAATAGGGCAACTGGCATTGCTGAACTGCTCGTACAATACTATTTTTTGGGCCGATGCCTGTACAGTGAAGAAGAGAGCTGCCAAAATGAAGGCGCCTTTCAATGATTTGGTTTTCATAATATCAACGGTTTTTCGCGGTAAGGGAACAAAAGGGCCAAACAGCAAACGAAGACAATCAATGCCAAATAAAACAAAGTGCCCCCGTCGCCCTGCACCTCAATTCCCAATACGGTTAGGTGGGAAAGGATGGCACCGCTTATAACGCCTAGGCCCATCAAGGCTCCCAGCCAAGTGAAACGGGGTATGAGAATGAGAATGGATGCAATGAGCTCGCCCACACCCGAACCGATACGGCCATAAGGCTCCATGCCCAAGGTGGTAAAAATATAAACCGATTCAGCCGCACCCGTAAATTTGAAATACAGGGTTTGCAGCAAGATACCTGCCGCTACTAGCCGCAGTATCCAGGCGATGATGTTGTTGGTAGTACTCATAATTATTGGTTGATGGTTTTAGCCCAAGCCGCATCAGCCTTCTTTTTCAGTTCGGCTTCGTTGGCATTCCATTTAGGTAGGGTATTGTTGAAAAATGCATTGTAAAAAAGATAGAGCTTGCCGTCCTTCACCTTATAGGTCAAAGGGTCAACGGATACTTTTTCGCCTGTTGCGCCCATGGCATAGGCACACCAGCCGCCATATTGGGGTTCATACTTAGCAGGTTCTTTTTTGAAAGCGTCCAAGTGGGCTTGGGTGACAAAGTAGTACACCACGCCCTTGTCCGACAATTTTAAGGTCGATTTGCCTTTAACGGGTTTGTTCTCAAAATAGGAAATGGGGTCATAGCCTTCCAAGGCCAAGTGCGCCTTATCGACATTGAAATGTTTTAAGCGCTGGGTTTCGTTTTGTGCTGAAAGCGTTATCACGCTAAAGGTCAGCAGGGTGCTGATGAATGTTCGCATAGTTATTTTCTTCAAGCGAAGTTATTCAATCAACGTTCCTTCCCTTTGTCGGCTATGCGACAGTTGCTGAAAGAAAGTCCTTTTTAGCCAATAAAATCTCCTTACGGTTGTATTTTATTTTTCCTGCCGCCTCCAGTTCGCTTAATATCTCGCTTACGGTCTGTCTGGTAGCGCAAATGATTTTGGCAATATCGTTATGCGTCAAATAATTGTCGATTCGGTAATAATCATCTTCTTCAACGCCAGTTTCCAAGGCCCATTGGTGCAGCCACTCCAGCAAGCGGGTGCGTACATCTTTAAAAACCAAATTGGTGTATTTGTTCGATAACTTGTTTAGTTTCAGCCCTACTATTTTGGTATAGTGCAGTGCCAGCTTAGGATTGGCTTCCATCACCTTTTCAAAGTCTTCGGTATAGAAGGTACAGATAACCGCTTTAGGAGACATTACCTTAGCATACTCCCTACTATTGCCCTGTGATTGGCCTAAGCTCATTTCGCCGAAGAGGTCGCCCTTATGGATAATGTCTTTAATGGTTTCCTTTCCCCCCGATTCCTCCATGATGCTTACCAGGCCCGATTTCAAGAAGAAGATGCGGGAGCGGTCATGTTCTCCTAATAGGATGTTGTCGCCTTTTACTGGCGTTTTATACCTGGTAATAATGCATAGCTTGCTAATTTCCGCATTGCTCAAAGTACTGAACAATTGATGGTTGCGCAAGTACCAATATTTTATTTCGGGCTTTTCCAATGGGGCTTACTTCTATTCAAAATTAACCTATGCCAGCCAATTATTCTATACTTTTGCAGGCAGTTGACCTATGAAACAGTTTTCCATCTTTTTAGCGGCTCTAACCTTGTTGAGCCTTCCTTCCTGCCAGATAACTAAAACCTATTATTCTAAAGATAATAAAGACTGGAAGCAGGATGCTACACCCGATACTGGCCAGTTGCTGTATTCGGTATATTTGATCGGCGACGTAGGTGAGCCATCGGCTGACGCGCAAGAGCCCAGCCTAAAATTGTTGCAAGCCCACTTGAAACAGGCTGGCAATAAAAGCAGTGTGGTTTTTTTGGGCGATAACATTTACAACGAAGGTTTGCCCGATAGTAGCGAACATGACCGCAAGGAAATGGAGGCCAAAATAAATGCCCAGTTGGACATTTTGGAGGGCTATGCCGGCAGGCCCTTTTTTGTGGCTGGCAACCACGATTGGGGTTACAACCTATCGGAAGGCCATGTGGAAAGGGTGCAGCGCGAAGACCAGTATATCGAAAGGTATTTGAACCGTACAGGAGTTTTCTTTCCGAAAAACGGGTGCCCCGGCCCCGAAGTTCTGGAGCTGACCGATAGCCTTGCCCTACTACTGATGGATAGCCAGTGGTGGTTACAAACCGATGTAAGGCCCGACTGCCCGAATAAAACGGAAGAAACCTTTATGAAGCAGCTTGCACAAGCGGTGCAACAGCACAAAGACAAGCATATCATTATTGCTGCCCACCATCCCTTAATTAGCAGCGGCCCCCATGGAGGTTATACTGGTTGGAAACCGCACATTTTCCCCTTTACCATCATCAAGCACCATCTCTATATCCCCTTCCCTATCTTGGGCAGCTTTTATTCACTAGTAAGGGCGGTGGGCATTTCCAAACAAGATATCCGAAACAAAACCTACAAAAAGTACATAGCTGGGGTAAAACAGGCCACCGAAGGACATGGACAAGTGGTTTTCGCGGCAGGCCACGAGCACACGCTGGAGTATTTTAAAATCAACAAAGGGTTACACCAAGTGGTAAGCGGTGCGGGCAGCAAACGTTCTGAAATAAAGAAAACCAAACAGCTCGGTTTTGGTGCTCATTCCAAAGGGTTTGCGGTTTTGAACTATTATAAAGATGGTAACGTTTGGCTTGAGTTTTGGAAACCGCTGAACGATGGGGCGCAGGGCGAACTCTTGTTTAGAACAAATTTGTACAATTGAATACCTTAAAAGATTTTGCCGACGAAGTAAGTTTTAAAACCAGTCGCAGTGCAGGTGCTGGTGGGCAGCACGTCAATAAGGTATCGTCAAAGGTGGAGCTCACTTTCAATGTACCAAGATCGAAACTATTGGATGAAGGAGCAAAGGAACTCATAGCCAACCGCATACCCAACAAACTGGATGCGGAGGGCAATATCAAAATCATTAGCCAATTATCCCGTTCACAATACCGCAATAAAGAAGATGCTTTGCGAAAATTGAGCGAACTGATTGAGAAGGCGTTACAACCTATCAAAGTCAGAAAGGCCAGCAAACCCAGCAAGGCAATGGTCAGAAAGCGTTTGGAAAAGAAAAAGGTACTATCGGAGAAAAAACAGGCTAGGGTGAAAATCAAGCTCCACCATCTGTAAAAAATAAGCCTCGCAAACCGAATGGTTTGCGAGGCTTCCCCCATGAAAAAACATCTTTGTTATCGTTTGGCGTTCATTGTTGCCGTGGCATTGGTAAACTGGTACGAAGCTACCACATCTTTGAACTTTGCATAGTTATTGAAAAAATCTTCCTGCGATTGCGAGGTGAGTACAACGAAGGGCACCACAGTTTTCTCATCAACATAGGCGATTGCCTGATATGTGCCATCGCTGCCACCGCTGATAATGATAACCTTTGCTGTGCCTTTTCCACCATTAATATCTATTGGTGTACCTAAGGCAACACTTGCGGTGGGCGATGATAGCTTGTACATGTTAATGTCAAAGTCCATTACCTCCGCAATACTTTCCCCGTTTGCAACATCCAGTTCGGTTACATTGCTGTAAATGATGGTTCCAGCATTGTCCCATGTCTTGCCCGTCGGCAAAAACACGGCATTCAAATCTTGGGCACTGGCGGCTGCCGCATCGTTGTGCCAGTCAGTAGGTGCCTGTAAATTGTAAGTGTATCCATTTCCTTGTATAGGAGTGTTGTTTTGCGCATTTGTTCCTAAGGCTATCACCAACATCCCTGTCATCCAACCCATCGTCATCTTTCCCATTGCCTTCAATTTTTCGTTCTAGAATTATTAATATGTACGTGAAAACCCTTAGAGGGTTTCGGTATTAAAACTTGTGGTGAAGAGTTAAAAGCTTTTAATTGCCCGCTTTTACCTAATTGCAATAACTTTAGCCAGCAGAACATGGCACAACTTTAATGCGTATTTAATCATATGGCGCAATTGATTATAAATAATACGGTCTTTTCTTTTGAAGCAATTGCCCATATGCATCAAGAAGCGGTAACGGCATTGCCCGCTTGGCAACAGAGCATAGTTGCCTTTGTAAAAGACTGGTTCGCGGCCACACCTACTATAGAAGTAAAAACATCAGGTTCCACAGGAAAACCGAAGTTGATTCAATTGGAAAAACAATCAGTGATAAATAGTGCCTTGATAACGGCTAGCTACCTACAGCTACACAGAGGCACCCAAGCCTTGCTGGCACTATCAGCAGATTACATTGCCGGTAAAATGATGCTGGCAAGGGCCATGGTGAATGAATGGGACTTGTTTTGCATTG
The DNA here is from genome assembly GCA_033762815.1 of Chitinophagales bacterium. GTDB lineage: Bacteria > Bacteroidota > Bacteroidia > Chitinophagales > CAIOSU01 > JANRLF01. The sequence goes on from JANRLF010000004.1 coordinate 124,896, forward strand.
AACCAAGCCATATATCGCTACTGGGCCTCCCTCCCATTCAATTTACTGCCTTGGTTCCATTGCAAATTGCCCGGCTTGCTTCTAATCCACTAGAATTGGAACATTTGAAGCAAATTGACAAGGTCATTATTGGGGGAGCTAGTATCAGTGATGCTTTGCAAAAGTTATTGGCCGATTTTCCGAATGAAGTATATGAAACCTTCGGCATGACCGAAACCATAAGCCATATTGCCATGCGTAGGTTATCGGGCAAAGTGGCTCCCTATTTTGAAACGGTGGACACCAATATCATTCTTGGCCAAGATGACCGCGATTGCCTGGTAGTGATAGCAAATGCACTGAATCCGCAGCCAATTGTAACCAATGACGTGGTAGAGATGGTTGACGAGCGTCGTTTCAAATGGCTGGGCAGGGTCGATAATGTAATCAATACAGGGGGGGTAAAAATTATTGCCGAAGAATGGGAATCGCGTATTGCAAGTGCTATCAAACACCGCTACATTGCTGCCGCCAAATCGGATAAAGAACTGGGCCAAAAACTGATATTGATTATTGAAAGCAACACTTATTCAGAGAATGAGTTGCAAGCATTGAAAGATGCTTTATCGAAATTGCTTATCCGCTACGAAATGCCTAAGGAATACTATTTTATACAAAAGCTGAACGAAACGGCCAATCAAAAAATAGACAGGAAAGCCACTCTAAGAAGCCTAGGCCTTAGTGAGTAACCATCACTTTCTTGCTGAAAGAAGCCTCCTTAGCAAATACCTTTACCAAATACAACCCACTAGCCGCATCCGCCAAAGGCATCCTTAACGATTTGCCATACATCCGTCCGGTACCTACTGCTTGCCCAGTCATTGAAAATATAGCAATCTGTTCCACTTCAGTATTTTCTGCTTTCTCCATGATTAGCATTTCCTGCTGGGCTGCATCATAGGCTATAGCGTAGTCTTTCGCCATAGTATATTCTTTGATGCCCACAGGCCATTGCCAAGTGCACACACCAGAAATTTGGATATTGCTGCGCGAAGTTTGTAAGGTGGAAAGCATCACACTCTTTTGCCCGCTAGTAAACATGTTCAGGCAGGCATCATTAGTATAGTCCATATAGTTCATGAACATATCGCCATTGGGGCCGTTGCCGCAGGAGATATGGGGAAAGCTTGGGCAACCATAATTACCAAACTCCGAGTTGGGAGTATCAGCAATACCATCATCATCAGCACAACTACTGGTTCCGGGGTCATTTGTCGCACTCCAAGGGTGGTTGAGCCCTAACCAATGACCTACCTCATGGGTGGTGGTTCTGCCAAGGTTGAATGGGGGTTGCAAATTGCCCACCCTCCCAAAGTACTGATATCCTATCACCACCCCATCAATATCGGCATTATTACCGGGTTGGATAGCATAACCCAATAAGGATGCACTGGCTCCGCCAAATTTCACGGTCCATATATTCAAATAGTACTCACGGTCCCAAATACTTCCGGGCTTTAAGGTATTATCTACTTGTGTTTGGGTCCAAGTAAGGCGATTGCCATCAATTCTATCGATACCATTGGTAACATTACCCTCCGGGTCTCGCTCTGCCAAGCAAAAGTGCACTTCTATATCTGCAGCTACCGATTTGAACACACTGGGCGTGTTTACCGTATCGGCATTAAAGCGGCGGTAATCCTCGTTCAATACTTCAATTTGCGAACGGATTTGTTCCTCGCTAATGTTTGTTCCTGAGTCAATCGGCTCTCCGTTATGCACCACATGCACCACCACTGGAATAGTGATAATAGTGCCCGTTTTTTCAGCAAAGGGATGGGCCAAACGATAGGCGGCCGCTTCATCCTTGGCCTGCTGTATTCTTTGTGCCAATGTTGGATCATTGTACAACAACTGCTGCTGCACAGCAATGGTAGCGCATTTATCTTGGGCAGAAACAGATAATGAGGAGAACAGTAGCGACCAACTAAACAATGTGGCCGTAGAAAGAAAATAACGCATTGGATTCAACAATCTTTAGAGCTAAGTGGATACAAGATAGCGTTTTCACGTAATGCTACCAAGAGCCATCAAACCAAGTACAAAGGGAAAGCAGAAACAGATGGTGGCTTAATCCAAACGCGTTATCTTTTTCACCAAGTTAAAATTGCTGCCACTAACTTTTACATAATAATTAGCTGATGCCTGTCTTGATAGGTCAATGAGTACGTCCTTATCCTTAACGTCAAATGCCTCCATATCAAACACTAATTCCCCTACCACGTTATAAACCTCTATGTTGTAGTCTTCTGGCTCTATGTTTGATATAGTAACATGGAAAATACCCTGATTAGGGTTCGGGTAAATTTGGATGGAAGGAACTGCCCCAGCTATGTTCAATAAGCCACTTACCATATCTACTAAAATGGTATCATAAGCCCGGCAACCATTGGCATCTTCAACGGTAACATAATAGGTACCGGCAGCTAAACCAGTAACCAAATCACTGGAAGGCAAAGAACTATCTGACCATACATAAGTGAATGGTGCTAAGCCATTCTGTACTTGCAGACTGATAAGACCAGTGCCCGTAGCACTTGTATCTGCTTGAGAGGTATGCACTATTTGCAATTCGGGTTCTTTAACAATCGCAGCGGAAGCAGATATGGTGCAGCCATTAGCATCAGTTACCGTTAGGCTATAAGTTCCCCCATTTTCAAAAGCACCCACAGGCGTTGTGGTGCTATCGCTCCACAAGTAGCTATAAGTTGGCGTGCCCCCTTGAAGGGTGGGGGTGATATAGCCCAGTTTTGAATTGCAATCTATGTCTTGGGTAGCAACATTGCTTATAATTAGCTGGGGTAATTGGTCAATGGTAAAGGTATCTGCAAGGGTACAACCATTCGAGTCGATAAATTCATAAGCATAGCTGCCTGCTGCTAAATCGTTCAATTGGGTGCCGATACTGCCATTGCTCCATGTCAGGTTGTAAGGGACAGAAGACACTACATTCAGCGCAATCTCAGCATTGTTGTTTCCAAAACAATCCATTTGCCTTACTAGCGGAGAAATTTGCGGAGCAGGTATTGATGATACCGTCACATTTGAGGAAACCTGACAGCCAACCGCATCGGTAACCGTTAATAAATAGTTGCCAGCACTTAAGCTGTTCAGTGATGAAGCTGTATTGTTGTTGCTCCAAAGGTACTGGTAGGCCCCAGTACCGCCATTGACTGTTGCCGTGATACTAGCATTGGAATTACCACAGGTGGCATCCATTTTTGAAATGTTGATTTGAAGTTGAGTAGGCTGGCTAATAGTTGTTGAGGCAGTAGACTGGCAATTATTTTGGTCAATCACCGTAACCGTATAGCTGCCGGCCGCAATACCTGTTAAACTGCTTCCACTCGAACTATTAGACCATTGATAGGTGAATGGACCTACTCCACCCGTTAAGGTAGCATCTATACTACCATCATTAAGTCCAAAACAACTTGGGCTTACCGTATTCAACAATACAGCGGGAGCACCAATATCATTGACATTGATAACTGCGGCATTGCTACAGCCCAAAGCATCTGTAACTGTAAGGGTGTAAACTCCTGCTGCCACTCCGCTGATAGCATTGCCATTGCTGCCAGTATTCCAAACATAACTGTATGGGCCTGTTCCGCCCGATACAAATCCAGATGCGGCCCCATCGGCATTACCACAAGTGGCATTGCCTACAGTGGCACTAATTTGTAAGGGAACTGGCTCAGCAACAATCGCTTGCTGAACCGCTGAACAGCCATTGGCATCAGTAACGGTCAGGGAGTAACTACCAGCAGTTAAATTTTGTACTAAGCTGGCAGATGCATTGTTTGACCACAGATATACATATGGCGATTGCCCACTGCTAATACTTGCACTTATACTACCATTGGCACTACCAGAACAACTGGCATCCGTTACATTTAAGTTTATCGAAGGGTTAGTACCACTGCTAGGTACGGTAACTAGGGCCGATGCCTGGCAACCATTGGCATCTGTAACGGTAACCCCGAAATTGCCCGCTATTAAATTATTGACGGATGAGGCTATGGAACCTGCACTCCAGAAATAAGAATAAGGAGCCGTTCCCCCACTAACCGCTACTGCTGCAGAACCATTGTTTCTACCACAAAATGCGGGTGTGGTAGAAGGGGTCAAGCTAATGCCCGCCGATCCGCTTACGGAAACACTGCCTGATACCGTACAACCGTTTGCATCAGTAACTGTAACTGTAAAAAGACCAGCAGGAAGATTACTAATAGTGCTGCCTGTTCTACCACCTGTCCAAGCAAAAGAGTATGGAGGTGTTCCACCAGCAGCCGTTGCACTTGCGGAGCCATTAGCATTGCCACAAGAAGTAGCTACTGCACTTGGGCTAACAATGATTGCGTTAGGCTGTGACACTGATGCCGAGCTAGTAATTGAACACCCATTGGCATCAGTAACCGTAACTTGATAGGTGCCCGCCGCTAAATTGTTGGCAGTGGCCGTTGTTTGTCCATTGCTCCATAAAAAAGTAAAGGGGCTGCTGCCAGCATTAACCGATACTGTAGCCGAGCCATTACTAGCATTATTGCACAAGGCATTGCTTGCCGTTGTACTGGCTGCAGGCAAAGCGTTTACGGTGATGTAATTGTTCCTGATTAAAGTATCGCTGCCATTGGCATTGCTAACAATCAAGATTACGTTATAAGTGCCGGGCGCGGTATAACTTACCTGCGGGTTAGTGGCGGAAGAAGTTGCAGGTGTACCACCTGGAAATTGCCAAACCCGTGAAGTAATTCCGCCTGATGAACTGTCAATAAATGAAAAGGCAGCACCAACACAATTACTGGTTCTATTGGCACCAAAATTCGCCACAGGTGGATTTACCACCACACTTTGCGAATCCCTGATACTGAACATGTCCAAAGCAGCTTCAACTAAATGGCCTGAACTCGATAAATCCGCAGTTTCCAAAATGAAACGCATGTTATTGCTAGGAGTTATAAAATCCCTTATCCGATAATCGCGAAAAACCCATTGGTTAGTGTTGGCATTAGCCACCGTTAAACGCTCCAACAAAACGGTAGTGGTACCGTTACTGATTCTAATAAACAGGGTATCATTAGGTGTACCCGAACCCCCTGCATTATAAAACCACCTATAAAAACTCAAATAGGGATTGGAATATGCGCTTAAGTTAAAGCTAGGGGAAGTGAGAATGGTATTGCCATTATCCACATCATCGTTACCCGCCGTACCTCCTGCATTTCCAGTTACATAAGCATCCGGGCCCAAATCAATGGATACATCGGCACCCGGGTTACTGGCTGCTGAACCATTCAAGGTACCGATGGGGGCACCTCTCTCCCATTCCCCGCTTGCGGCTGTGCCAGATTCCGCCCAGCCAAAATCAAGTACAAAGTCATCATAGTATCCCGTAGGTAAATCAATGGTAACGGGGCTTAAAGGAGCAACCAATGACCGATTTGCCAAAACCTGAGTTCGGTAGCCCCATTGTCCGCCATAGATATTATATGTTCCTTCAAATACGGTGATACTAAAGTTTCCAAATGCATCTGTAGTAGCGTTGTAATTGTAATTGCTTCCAACACCAATCAACCTAACCTTGGCATTAGGGATGCCCACCAAGGTATTTATATCCCTAACCTGGCCTGTAAGTGTAATTTGGTTACGTACTTGGCAAACGGTTGAGTTAAGCAACTGTACCCTACGTGGGCTGTTGGCCATTACGGTAAGCATCCTATCCTTTTGGTCCTGTGTGAAGATATTCATGCAGGCATCATTGGTATAGTCCATGTAGTTTTGCACCATATCGGTAGTTCCGCATGATACGTGGGTGGTAGGGCATCCCCTGTTGGCAGCATCCGATTCAGGGGTATCATTACAGTAATCGTCCACCCCACATCCACCGTCGCCCCAAATATGCCTAAGGCCCAGCCAATGCCCCACCTCATGGGTCGCTGTACGTCCACCGTTCCAAGGGCTGCTAACGGAACCCGTTGTGCCAAAGGCATCATAATTCACTACCACCCCATCCGTGGTCGCATCTTGTGCCCCAGTGGGCATGCCTGCCAAGCCCGAACCTTCAGGAAACTGGGCATAGCCCAACAAGGAACTGGTGCTTCCGAAATCGCAAGTCCAGATATTAAAGTACTGGTTAGGGTCCCAAATAGTAGCCGGTTTCACATCATTGTCAATGTCCGAAGTATTGGGCCATGATGCCACCCCTAGGTTTACCCTATCAATACCGGGCTCTGGCATCAAATTACCGTTAGGATCTACCAAGGCCAAACAAAACTCAATCTCCACATCAGCTGCCACTGGGCGAAAAGCAGAAGGGGTGTTTACCGTATCCGCATTCAATCTTCTAAAATCCCTGTTCAATACGGCAATTTGCGAGTTAACTTGCGCTTGGCTGATATTCTCGTTGCTCCCTACCGCATCGCCATTGTGAATAACATGCACCACTACTGGAATGGTAATCACTGAACGCCTTCCCGTCAAAGATTGCTGTTTGAATTGTGCGATACGAGGCTGCAGCCATTGTTCAAAATCATCCAGGCTGGGTGCGCCTACCACTTTGCTCCTACGCAGGGTATCCATAGGCATGGTAGCACAATGGCCATCATGTTGCTGGGCATATGAAACGGTTGACAATAGAACAGTTGCCAACAAGATAAATAGATGCTTACTTGTTAATGAAAGGCGCATAAGAAGTTATTGAGGCGATGTAAGGTGAATACAACGCCTATTTAAGTATTTAGTTTAGCCTGATGACCATCCTAATCATATTATACTGCCCGCCAATCAATTTCCCATAGTAATATGCCGAAGGAAGTTAATCGATGAAGATGCTCCCGTCCTTCATAGATGCTGCTTGGGTACCCGTAAAAGGCTGACATCTCTCTTTTGCCCTCGCTTCTAAAATAGACGTGTAACCAACAATCTACACTCCAAAATCCATTTCTACTTAACGGAAACAAACCATCAGCATCAAGATGCAAATTAAGCAATAAATTTTTCCCAAGGAAAGGCGGTGTTGCGGTAGGTTGGGAATGGCATATTGGAAAGGTTTTGCATAAAGCAAGAAATTACTAGAAGTTGGGGCTTAGGATAACCCATTCAACTGAGAGCCAACTAAATAAAAACAGCTAAAAGGTACAAGTAGTAAAAAAAGTATATCTTGGGAACTAAAATAGGATTTCGGTCAACCGTGGTAAATGGAAAAGCATGGGTGGCACAATACAGCATATAGAAACCAACTTCATTAACATGAAACACCTACTAATAATTGCGTTTACAGTATTGGCAATGACCGCAAGCAGTCAAACTACCACCGGCGGACTACTCCTTACCAAGGGAATGACCATCGAAAGCGAGATTATTGGCTACAAAACACCATTACTTTTAGATGGCGTAAAATGGATTAAAATGAAGCCCAAAGAAAAGGCAGCGACTGTTATAAAATTCAATGATGACGTTGCATCGGGCAAAATAGTACCAACAAGCAAAACACCTGTTCCGACAATAATCAAGGAGGTGACCGATGCAAATGGTTCAATGGTCTATACCGGAACAACAAGGATTGGAGTCACGGATTATAAACTCACCCTTAAAGTGGATAACGACACGGTACACTATTTGCTTAATGATGGTTTGCCATTTCCAATTCCTGGTAAAAATAACGACACAATAGGTATTTGGTGTTTTGGTGTAAGGCACTTTCCCAAGACCATCGAAGTGGGCTCATTCCTCCCTGGCTATATCAATGAAATGAATTTGTTTCCGACCGACCTAAAGACAAGCCGTAGAGAGTACTTCAACTTCGATGCGGGTACTGGTTATAGCTATTCCGGTTTTGTTACCGTACGAAAAACAAGGACGATGCAAGTCAATTCCATTACCATCAACACCCCTTATTATGTTGTTGCAAAAGAGGAAGTAGAAGTTGCAGGCAAAAAATACACAGCATACAAACTTCTTAATGAACAATTATCCAAATCCAATATTAACACTGTGGTTAAAGACGACCCCAGTATCTATTTTGATAATAAAGCTATTAGTGATGCTATCAAAGATTATCTGGTAGATAGAGGAAGAGGATGGGACACGCCCGAGAAAAAAGCTGAAATCTTAGAAAAGATGCAATCGCAAACAGGAATGGCAACCAATGAGCAAGGTTACTTAGTTAATCTTCAAGAAAATTGGTACGTGCCAGAGTTAGGGCTCATTGTGAAATCACGTTACTTTGACGGCACTGGCGCATTGCAAATGGAAAGCAGCATAACCGCGATTAAATAACCTTCTTGCTGCATGTTTGGCACAAGAAGGCCAGTCCGCTATTCCATAGCGGCATTCTTGCGCTAGTTGGGGGTGAGTGATGAGCCCTGCTATTTTAAACCCACAAGATTCAAGGATTCCATGTAAACCTTTGTAGAATATACTATACAAAAGAAAAAAATATTTTGTTGATAAATAATTTGGTAGTAACTTTGCATCCGCTTAGATTTGAAAAACCAATGACCAAAACATGCCTACTCGCATAGATGATATCAATAGAATTATGGCTAATATTGTCCAAACCGATATTAACACTATTTATTTGAAGGAGCGGCAAATTATTCACAAAGAAAACCACGAAAAAGCTATTTGCGATAAGGTCGATTTCCTAACAAAGGAAATATCACTTAGTGCTGCCAAGTTGGTAAATCTATCCCTAGATAGCAACAAGTAATTTTTTTTTCTATCGCTCCATTATTGAACCTATGATATGGTATGGAAGAAAGTTTATCCCCAATTTCACCGCAGCAAGGCATTAAATTGGACTCGTTTAATCCAAAATTAACTCCTGAACAAGAAGAAGTAATAAAAAAGGAAGCAGATAAACGTGAAGAAATTATCAATACTGCTATTGAAATGTTTCAGTCTGAACAAGCTGAAGCTGGAAATATAATTTCCTTTAAAACTGAAGCAGCTAAAAATGTAACCGACAACTACTATGCGATTATATATGTTTATTTTAAGGACTTCGTATCTGACAGAATAGAAAGTTCCAAAGTATCATCGGCAATGGAGATGGCAGTTGTTATGTCGAACCCAATTGAAAATTCTACTGTTTACACGGCTGAGCAGATCAATGCCATTTTCGCATATCAACTAGGGGCTATTTTTTCTATTTCTCTTAAGGAATGGGATATAGCAAAAATGGAATTTCCCAACAACGCTGTTGAAAGACAATTTATTAATATTGTAATTGATCATCGGATAATGCTTGAGGGCTTGATAAGCCACCGTCCCATAAGTACCTTTCCGCTAGCATCAAATGCTCAATTTTGGAAGCTCTTGGAGTTTATATTCGGGTTTAAAGAGTTCATTAGCCCTTATAACCATTAAGTAAGACCTCCACAATTGTTTTGTCTCTAGGGCGACGAGGTATGTATTATGTGACTTTAGCCAAACAATATCTACAGAATTTCACCCCCAACTTGTCCTCGTCTTCTATGACGAAGATGAACTGCCCATCTGGCGTCACACAAAACGTATAGCAAGTAAATACTTGCCCTAATACAAGCACAACTTATAAAACTTGCGCTAGATTACTAAAGTATTCCCCAATCTGGCGGAAAGTAAGCGGATGCTTTCGTCATGAAAAGGCACAAGCTTGAAAAATGCTTGCGCCAGATACGGGGTGCTGCGCCTCTATACAGCGAGGCATAGCCTATTCACTTTAGTGCTGCTGGAAGCTTAGCTTCTGCAGAGTGGGGAGGGTTATACGTTTATATTATGCCATCTAATGAGTCAAATAAACTTTCATTCTCATCTTTTGAAGGGTCATTATTTTTTATCGAATTAACAAGATATAAGGTTTTCTTAGCTCGTGTTAAGGCCACATATTTTAGATTATGTTCCTGCTCAATTTCCCATGGTTGATGGTCATCTTTTTTCATCGGTAGTTTATCATAGTCTAATATAAAAACCCTGTTGTTTTCAAGCCCTTTAGCTCTATGAATTGTTGATAGTTTGATGGCACCTTCTCCGCCAGAAACAAGAGATTCAATTTTCTTTAAGAGATCATTTATGGTGTTAACATCAATATGCTTTGACAATTGGTTTTTTATGAAAGCAATTCGCCTGTCAAGATAATCCGTTTCATTTTCCACATACTCTTCTTTTTCTTGAGGCTTAGCTATTTTACTAGCATTCTTTTTAATAAAATAAATGTTTCTATCCTTAACCTTCTCAAAGAAATCATAACTTGTTTTGAAAATATCTCGCATTCTTAGTTCTTCGGTTGAAAACATATGTCGCAATTCATTTATCAAATCTTTTATGTCGTCTTGATGAACGTCAATTCTTATATTGTTTTCCAAAAGAATAAACATCAAACTTGTTAATGGAGCTTTTGTTCTACTAATTATAAGGTCATTTGGAAGTAGTTTATCAATAACAATTTCAAAATCTATTCTCTCTATAAAACCATCTTTATCTTTAAATGGCTTTATATCAGGACGAAAATTTTTTGCATACTCAATGATTACATTAGGACACCTAAAGCAATATGAAAGAGACAATGTAACATGATTTGGCAACTTATAAAAGCTGCGAAAAGAATTGATATCTGCTCCAGTAAACCCATAAATTGACTGGCAAGGGTCTCCTACAGCTATTACCCTACCTGACTTTTTTACATACTTTAATGCGACAGCAAGCTGAGATTTTGACAAATCTTGACATTCATCTACAAATAAAATATCATAGCGAGTTATAGGGTCAAGTTTAAATTCATACGGTAGATAAACCATATCACTTAAATCTATAAGCATTTTATTTCTAGCAAGAGTATTACCCTCTTGTAATACTGAGTTATTGGCTTCAAAAAGCAATTCTATTTCCTTATCAATAGTTCTTTCATTAACTTTTGATAGAGGAATAATGTTAAAATGTGAAACCATTGACTTAAACTTATCGAGATTATTCTCTGTTAGAGTCAATCTAAATTTATCAATAATATCTCGCAATCTTTTTTGAAAAGTGGTTAGGTGTGTTCTTAACAAATCATTTCCAAACTGATTTTCGCGTTCTATGTCAAAATCATGTAAACTTAAATATCTCTCAAATACTTTCTTGTTATAGGTATTTAGAGAATCTTTAACTAGCTGATTATACTTCTTTTCCTCCACAACATATTTGTTGCCATAATTAGATTTCAGAATATCAAATCCTAGCTGATGTAAATTTTTTACCGTTACATTATTTCTTCCTATATCATTGACTCTACGTTGTATTTCATCCCTAATGCTTTTATTAAAAGCACAAAATAACAACGTTTTATCTGCATCAGAGTATCCGATACTTTCTATGATAGTAGTGGTTTTACCTGAGCCAGCCACAGCATCTATTACTCCATGGTTAGAATCGTAACGTATGAAATCATAAATTCTTTTTTGCTCAGCCGTAGGTGTCATTTTAAATTATTACTCTAATAATATTTAAACTTACTAGATATTTAGACACTTAGCATTCTCAGAAGCAACACCTCACATATTCCCCCATTCTGGCGCAAGATTGGCGCGAGGCCTATAGCGGCCAAGCCTTCTTGTGCCTAAGTGTGTGGCAAGCATCTGCTTGCAATGTCAAAGCCAGCCTCCCCCCTACTCGTCCTCGTCTCCTTTGACGAGGATGAAACGCACCCTGCGTCTCCAGATGCCACATTCCCGTCAGAGCATAAGCATACCATGGGCAAACCACCACATGTGTAAATTTCTAAATTCATCAGCAATTTAGCAAATCAGCACATTAACCCCTATATATTCCCCTATTCTGCCGACCTGCTTTCAGCATATGCCTTAATGGATTGATTGCGCTTTTCGAGAAAAGTGGTCATATAGCGGTGCAAGATAAGTTTGTCTACTAGCTTGCCCAATAAACCAAATGGAGCACGGAAAACGAACACATCTTCCATCAGGGTGCTATTGCTATCCATTACCGTAAACCTGTGTTCATGGTGGAAGCTATGGAAGGCACCTTTTACCATTTCATCAGCAAAAAAGCTGTAGGGCTGCATTTCAGTAATACGAACTGTCAAATTCTGCCAAACCCCAAAATGCCTTGCGCGCCAAGTTACTTCATCCCCAAGCTCGAACAGGCCCTCTTTTTTCCCTGCCACCACTCGCTCCCCTGTGTGCTTTGTACTTTGCAGGTGCATATCTACACTCCTCGACAAATCGAATACCTGCTGCACTGGAGCATTAATAATGGTTTGAAGTTTAATGGTTGGCATGCCCTTGCTATAGTATAATTTTAAGCTATAATAACATAAATCAATTCCCAATTGCTTCTCTTGTCTAAATCAGCACACCTGCCTGGCGGCAGACAGGTCAGCAAATCAGCACATTACCCCCTACATATTCCTCCTATACTGCCCGCCAACCTCGAAGAGAGCCTCTGTAATTTGGCCAAGGGAGCAGTACTTGGTGGCTTCCATCAGGGCTTCAAAGATGCTCAGTGATTAAACCAAAGCAATCCCATTCACTTGCTGAAGATCATTTTGGTTAAATGTTGCAAAGCGCTTTATGCCCGAAGACAAGGCAGTTGCAATAACATCCATATCATAGACCTGATTGCCCTTAGGCTGATACTTTTTAATTAACCGTTCAAGCTTCTTTAAGCTTTCATCAGTTGGATATAGTATTTCCACGTTTCGTTTGATCTCTTTGTAGAAATCCCATATCTGTTTTGGCGGTATCCTGAGCTTGGTAGTTACTGCAAAGTATTCTGCGATATTCTTTGAGGTAGTAAAAAGCTGAAAGTTTGAATTGGAAAGTATCGCCATTGACCTTTCAAAATATGCCGAATTCTTGTCAAGGGCGTAAATAAAGATATTCGTATCAAGGAGCACCTTAGTCATAAGCCAGGTTACGAATATTTAGATTATCCAACTTTCCTTTCAGGTTCACAGACCCGGCGCTTTTCCAGATACGCTCTGGTTTTACCCCAGTAAGTTCATTGATAATTATCTCTACCTCTTTACCAACAAGTGGTGCAGCTTCCTTCAGGTTAATGTCGGAAGCTTTTAGAAGAGTGCGTATTTTAACCTGCTTCATACAATTAAAGTTAACTATTTATTTTCTACCTTGCCCACAGGAATAGCGTTTTCAACGCTACTCCATTTCCAAATCTTCAAATCAGCACATCTTCAAATTGCCTACATATTCCTCCTGTACTGCCCGCCAACCTCGAAGAGGGCCTCTGTAATTTGGCCGAGGGAGCAGTATTTGGTGGCTTCCATCAGGGCTTCGAAGATGTTGCCGTTGTGCAGTACGGTCTTCTGTATGTGGTCCAGCTCGCGGGCGGTCTCGGTGCTATTGCGCTGCCATAGGGCGTTCAGCATCTGTATCTGGTACTCCTTCTCTTCGGTGGTGGCGCGTATCACCTCGGCGGGTATGATGGTGGGCGAGCCTTCCTTGCTCAGGAAGGTGTTCACGCCTATGATGGGAAACTCGCCGGTGTGCTTCAGGGTCTCGTAGTAGAGGCTCTCCTCCTGTATCTTGCCGCGCTGGTACATAGTCTCCATGGCGCCCAGCACCCCGCCCCGCTCCGTGATGCGGTCAAACTCGGCATACACGGCCTCCTCCACCAATGCCGTCAGCTCCTCGATGATGAAGCTGCCCTGCAAAGGGTTCTGGTTCTTGGCCAGGCCCAGCTCATGGTTGATGATGAGCTGTATGGCCATGGCGCGGCGCACGCTCTCCTCGGTAGGCGTGGTGATGGCCTCGTCATAGGCGTTGGTATGCAAGCTGTTGCAGTTGTCGTAGATGGCGTACAGGGCCTGCAGCGTGGTACGTATGTCGTTGAACGATATCTCCTGTGCATGCAGGCTGCGGCCGCTGGTCTGTATGTGGTACTTGAGCTTCTGGCTGCGGTCGTTGGCGCCGTACTTCTGCTTCATGGCCTTGGCCCATATGATGCGCGCCACACGGCCTATGACGGCATACTCCGGGTCGATGCCGTTGCTGAAGAAGAACGACAGGTTGGGGGCAAAGTCATCGATGTGCATACCTCGGCTGAGGTAGTACTCCACGTAGGTGAAGCCGTTGGCCAGCGTGAAGGCAAGCTGCGTGATGGGGTTGGCGCCCGCCTCGGCGATGTGGTAGCCGCTGATGGACACCGAATAGAAGTTGCGCACGTTGTGCGTGATGAAGTACTGCTGCACGTCGCCCATGAGCTTGAGGCTGAACTCCGTGCTGAAGATGCAGGTGTTCTGCGCCTGGTCTTCCTTCAAGATGTCGGCCTGCACGGTGCCGCGCACCTGGCTCAGGGTGTAGGTCTTTATCTGTTGGTAAGTTTCGGCGGGCAGCACCTGATCTCCGGTAAGGCCCAGCAGCATGAGGCCGAGGCCGTCGTTGCCATTGGGCAGGGGGCCATTGTAGCGGGGCTGCTCGGTACCCTTGTTGCGGAAGTACTGCTCTATCTTCAGCTTCACCTCCTCTTCCAGCCCATGCTGGCGGATGTACAGCTCGCACTGCTGGTCGATGGCGGCATTCATGAAGAAGCCCGTGAGCATGGCCGCGGGGCCGTTGATGGTCATGGACACCGATGTGCTGGGCGCACATAGGTTGAAGCCACTGTAGAGCTTCTTGGCATCATCGAGGCAGCAGATGGATACGCCGCTGTTGCCCACCTTGCCATAGATGTCGGGGCGGTGGTCAGGGTCGCGACCATAAAGCGTTACGGAGTCGAAAGCGGTGGAGAGCCTCGCCGCTGGCAGGCCGGCACTTACATAGTGGAAACGTTTGTTGGTACGCTCAGGACCGCCCTCGCCCGCGAACATGCGCGTGGGGTCTTCGTTCTCGCGCTTGAAGGGGAACACCCCTGCAGCATAGGGGAACTCGCCCGGGACGTTCTCCAGCAGGTTCCATTTCACAATATCGCCCCAGCCCTTGTAATTGGGCAGCGATATCTTGGGTATCTTGGTATGCGCCAGCGATTCGGTATAGGTCTTCACGCGTATCTCCTTGTCGCGCACCTTGTAGATGTACTCGTCATTGCTGTAATGCTCCTTGCGGGCCGGCCAGGTATCGATGATCTCTTTGACCTCTGCGCTCAGCTTGCGCTCTATGCCCCTTGCGGCAGCCTCCAATGCTTTTACCTCCTGCCCTTCTGCCTGTAAAGTGGCCGCAGATAGCTTCAAGGCTTGTAAGCTATGTGCCAGGTCGGCTTGGGCCTCGGCCCACTGGTTGTACTGCCGGTTGTTCTCGCTGATCTCGCTCAGGTAGCGGGTGCGTGAGGGGGGTATGATGTATATCTTCTCCTGTGCCGGCTCATGGTCGGTGGCGAAGTGCGCTTTGAACTCCACGCCCGTCTTCTCGGTCACTTTCTGCATCAGCACCTGGTACAGGCGGTTCATGCCCAGGTCGTTGAACTGGCTGGCAACGGTGGCTATCACGGGCAGTTGCTCGTCATCGGCATCAAACAGCTTGTGGTTGCGCTTGAACTGCTTACGGATGTCGCGCAGCGCATCCTGTGCCCCGCGCTTGTCGCTCTTGTTCAGGGCCACCACGTCGGCAAAGTCCAGCATGTCAATCTTCTCCAGTTGGGTGGCCGCACCATACTCAGGGGTCATCACGTACAACGACAAGTCTGAATGGTCCACGATCTCGGTATCGCTCTGCCCTATCCCCGAAGTCTCCAGTATCACCAGGTGGTAGCCCGCCGCCTTTACGATGTTCACCGCCTCCTTCACGTGCTGGCTCAAGGCCAGGTTGGCCTGTCGGGTGGCCAATGAGCGCATGTACACCCTAGGGCTGTTGATGGCATTCATACGGATACGGTCGCCCAGCAGGGCACCGCCCGTTTTGCGCTTGCTCGGGTCCACAGATATGATGGCGATGTGCTTATCTGGGAAATCGATGAGGAAACGGCGCACCAGCTCGTCCACCAGGCTGCTCTTGCCTGCGCCGCCTGTGCCGGTGATGCCCAGCACGGGTGTCTTCAGGCCTTTCACTTGCTCATGCACCTTCTCTAGCAGGGGCTTCGCCATGTCAGGGAAGTTCTCAGCGGCTGATATCAAGCTGCCTATGGCGCGGGGGTCCCTGCCAGGCAGCTTGGCCAGCTCCCCGTTCAGGTGCTGTCCGGTGGGGAAGTCGCATTGCCGCATCAGATCGTTGATCATGCCCTGCAGGCCCATGGCCCTGCCATCGTCAGGCGAATAGATGCGTGTAATGCCATATTCATGCAGCTCGGCAATCTCAGTAGGCAGTATGGTGCCGCCACCGCCCGCGAAGATGCGTATGTGCCCCGCGCCCCGCTGCGCCAGCAGGTCATACATGTACTTCAGGTACTCCACGTGGCCCCCCTGATAGCTGGTGATGGCAATGCCCTGCACGTCCTCCTGTATGGCACAGTCCACTATCTCCTGCACGCTTCGGTCGTGGCCTAGGTGAATCACCTCCGCGCCCGTGGCCTGTATGATGCGGCGCATGATGTTGATGGCCGCATCGTGCCCGTCAAATAGCGATGCGGCGGTAACGATGCGTATTTTATGTTGGGGCTGGTAAGGGGCTACGTCCTGCATAGTTGCTTTTCGCTTGTTCCGTGCGTGAATTTACGGAAAATGGCGTGGAGGGGGAAATGCAGTGCCGAGGCGAAGCTTCTTCTCTCAAAAGCTGCAGGAAGTATGGCTTTCGTAGAGTTGGGGGAAATGGAGTACTGTTTAACAAATACAACAACCTGCAACCACTTTCCAATAAATTGCGTTAATTTAGGTGGTAACCGATGGCTATGGATATACAAACCCGTAAACTTCACCTGATAGAAGATATTACCAAACTGAACGACCCAGCGATTATTGCCAAGGTGGAGGAGTTGCTACGCACCCATGACACCGAGCCTACCGAAAAACCCATTCAGCCCTACAATTTAAGCGCAGTGAAAGGCCTGCTTTCTGCGGAGGAGGCTGCAAAATACCATCGTCATATAGAACAAACCCGCAGCGAATGGGAAGAAGGTATCTGATTGACAGCAATATCATCATTGACTATGCTGCCAATAAACTGCCCGGGAAAACACTGGAGTTTGTAGAGCAGTTGTTTCTAAACGACTTTTTGATTTCTGTGGTGGTGAAGATTGAAGTACTTGGCTTCAATGAAGCCGAAGAAAAACAAGCAACCTTGGAAGCTTTTCTCAATACCGCTACCTCTTTCCCCCTTGATGATGCCATAGCCGTAACGGCCATCCAATTGCGCAAGGCAAGAAAACTGAAACTTGGCGATGCCATTATAGCTGCTACTGCCCTAACCCACAACCTTACTTTACTCACCCGCAATATCAACGATTTTAAACCGATTGCTTCTTTGGATTTATTGAACCCTTGGGATTTACCTTAACATAAGAGCGATGCGGCGGTTACAATGCGTATTTTATGTTGGGGTTGGTAAGGGGCTACGTCCTGCATAGCTGCTTTTCGCTTGTTCCGTGCGTGAATTTACGGAAAATGGCGTGGAGGGGGAAATGGGGGGCACGGCAGAAGGCTATTAGCTTTAGTGCTGCAGGAAGGATGATTTACGGAGAGAGCGGGGGTGTTGCCCAAGCTCCCCGTCAAGATAAGGTTTCTTTGGTAACCCCCCAAACGGGTGCTGCCATATATTTGCTGCTCTTCCAGTTACCAAGGAATGCGCTATGGGCATGGTAGCTGCAAGCTATCGTACACTTTGCACGTAGATACGCTGCGCTAATCTACGCGCAGCGGGGGGGGCTCGGCAACAGATTGTTAACGCTGATTCTACAAGCTCACCTTACAGACGTTTGAGTAGTCCCCTATCCTCGTAAGTGCTCGGTTCAGATTATCCGGTGTTAGCTCCAATACATAAAGGTCATGACTATCTTTCCTACTTTCTTTATTCCCTACCTTTACAAACCCAAAACGCTTTAGTAAATTTTCACTTGATTTATTGATTGGGACTGCGTACAGCTTTCTCTTTTTTCGATAATTGAAATGTTTTTGTAGATATTTAATCAGCCCCCATACCATAGCTATTGCACGCCTATTGCCCTTCAAAGTATGTGGATCCTTAACTATTATTGCAGCCAAATATAAATTTATGGATTTTTTCGTCTCTTCAAAAGAAAGAATATCATCGCTTTCAATGTCAGCTTCAGAGAGTTTGCCTTTAATAAACTGTTCAAAAAATGAGTTTTCTAGAGCAATAATTGCCATGGCAGCACAGGGCAAATCTGCCATATTTCTAATATATATAAACCCTCTAGGGTTTCTCAGCCGCCAAGTTTCAATTATTGGATCTTCAAGAAAATCAGTTCCAAAATACTTGGAAGTTTCTTGATTAAACTGTTTACACGTTTCTGCCGTTTCGTAAGTTAATGTATAACATACTTCATCTTCATCTTCAATAACAATTTCGTCTGGAAGATGTTCTACCTTTCCTTTGATGTAAATTGTTATTATAAACACAATAAACAACCCAATGGGGAAGAAAATAAAGTAGTTTTTGTTTAAGGTAAAACCGAAGAATCCCAGAATTGTAAATGTAGTAGATGCTACTATGCAAACAGAAGCAGCAATTTCCACTCCCGATGGAAGGCCATGGAGGACCTTATATCTAATACTTTGAGCCTTTCTAAAGTATTTCATTCTTACTACTTAAATGAAAACTAATGCTATGCGCAAATTGCACTAAGCTCCTGTTGTTATATGATAAATATACTTGCCATTTACTGGGTGTAAATAATTCTTTTTTTATATCCTCTAAGCATTCGGCATATTCTGCTATTGCAGACTTTATCCTATAACTTCGGTTGCTATTATTCAAGCGCTTAACTAGAGTCTTTTGGTTTGGGGGCAAAACAAGTATTCCTAACCATTCAATTCCTTTTAACTCTGGACAGGATGGATATTCTCCTGGATAGTCAAGCAAATAAACGCTTTTTTCCAAATCTTTTAAGGTAGGAAGGTTAATGTAATATGAGCTATCGTCGTATATGTATTTGTTTGTGAAAATAGTTTTTAAATTTTCATTGTATATTGGCTTAAATCTCTCGGAAGCTCTTAGATTTCGACCCCTATAAACATAAATATCGATAACGTTATAAAATAAGTTATCATGCAAATATTCAATTAATGTAGTTTTTCCGCCCCCTGAGGGGCCACATACAAGAATTAGCATTGTAAAGACTTAAGTTTAAAATTTTCTAAAAGAAGATCCCTTGGCAACATCAATTTTGTATGCTGATCAATAAAAGCGAGTTCATGCAAAATGATATTGGTTTCGTAATGACAGAAGCGTGGTTCCTTAGTATCAAGAGGTTCTAGATGTGTCAAATTTCGGCCATAAGTGTACCAGCTTTGATTAAACACTTCGTATGAAGTCGACCACAGACCCCAATGCCAAAAAGAAATACATATTCCTCTACGTCCATAATGTATTATGGCAAAACCAAACTTAAGATAGTCATACTCATTAGATATCATGTTCATTTCTAACTTAGATACTAATTCCGCCATACATTGGTCTAATTCGCTTTGAGCAATATCTTCTATTGGAATTACTGAAATCAGATATTGTCGAAAGTACCAACCGCTGTCAGTTTGTAGGGGCGATATGGATGCGCAGAATCTATTCATGGAGATCGCCTAACATTGGTTTAATAACAATTTCGTCTACTACAGCTTGCGAACTCAATGTTGTAATGAAATCGACTACCTTTGCAATGTCCGACGGAAGTAAAAGTCTATCAATAGGTAACTCTACCCCTTCCCACATATCAGTTTTTGTTGCTCCTGGTGCTAAAAATGTTACGCCAATATTTTTTGATGATAATTCTATCCTTAAATTAATTGTATAACCCCTCAGCGCCCATTTTGCTACGCTATACGAGGGAACAGAGGCATACGACTCATAGGCAGCAGTAGATCCTATCACAACAATTCTTTTTAGAGATGATTTTTCTATTAAGGGGATCAATTCTTGAATTAAATAATGATTGAAAGAAAAATTGGTTTTGATATTTTCATCAAAATCTCCATGGGTAATATCTTCTAATGTACCCTCAACATAGTATCCTGCATTTAGAACTAACAAATCAATACTAGAAACAACTTTATTGGCCCATTCTGAAATGTGTTTTGCTGCGTTTATGGCATCAGAATTGTCAAAATGGGTTGAGAAAACCTGTTGTGCATTAGCAGTTTTTTTTTGCAATATCTTTTCGGCGTTATCGATGCTTTGAGAGTGTTTTGAACAAATAAGGAGATGAGAACTTTTTGGCAGAAGCATTTCAGCAATAGCAAACCCAATACCTCTCGATGCACCAGTAACTAATATATTAAATTTACTCATGTCAATTGTTAAATTATGGTTAAACAATGCTAGTAATATTAATTGTAATTTTTATCTTACAAGCACATGATATATGCATGTGCATCGTAAATTGTGATAACATTATACCCTAATAAAGCAATAATACAACATATCTGAATAGGGTTCTCACAATTTTATCAAGTGGTTACCCTTTATATGTTAATATGTTTTCCCACGTTGCGCGTAGATTAGCAAAGCGTATCTACGTGCAAACTGTTCGGTAGCTTGCAGCTACCATGCCCCAAAGGGCATAACTACTAAGCCAAATGTAGCCTTTCAAGCAAACTCCCCACCCTACCGCAAGAACAGCACAAAGCCCATGGTAGGCAATCATTCCCCGCGTTGCGCGTAGATTAGCAAAGCGTATCTACGTGCAAGCTGTTCGGTAGCTTGCAGCTACCATGCCCCAAAGGGCATAACTACTACTAAGCCAGATACAGCCCTTCAAGCAAACTTTCCCTGCCCTACCGCAAGAATAACGCAAAGCCCCGCGTTGCGCGTAGATTAGCACAGCGTATCTACGTGCAAGCTGTTCGGTAGCTTGCAGCTACCATGCCCCAAAGGGCATAACTACTAAGCCAAATGTAGTCTTTCAAGCAAACTCCCCCACCCTACCCCAAGAAAACGCAAAGCCCATAGCCTACAATCCTTCTAGTGCCTAAAAACAAGCACCTAAGTCCCATCAAGCCCACCCATTACCGCACAAAAAAGGCCGGTGCAGGGGTGCACCGGCCTTTAAAGGTTGAGATAGCTTTCGGCGGGGCTTATTCCACCCCTACGGTATAGATGGGAACGGGCTTGGAAGTTATGGGCTCTCCATTCCTATCCAATAGATAGATGGTGCCTTGGGCATCCCTAAGGTTGCTGTAACTGTTTAACAAGGCCTCATCGCAGGTCCACTTAGTGCCCTGCTCGTCAGTATAACTGAGGCACTTATCGTTGGCATATACGTTTACGCCAATGCTTCTGCTTACTTCAACTGGATTCAGCAGGCCTGTGAACGCAATCACTTTAGCTTTGTTGTCGCTGATGCTGGTGCCGGTAAGGGTGCCTTTAAAAACAACCTGGGCAACGTCGCCAATAGGGTCATCGAAAGTGGTTACCCTGATGGCCCCGAAAACGGCACTGGCACCGGAGCCGCCACGGCCCGGCCCGCTGACCCTTATTTTGGCAATATCGGGCGCCTGCTCAACGCTTTTGCCGCTGGGCAATATAAAGTACTTGCTCTTGGCGCTTACCTCAATGGGCTGGTCCGTGCTTTGCACCTTCAGGGTGTAGTCAATGCTTACTAGCTCGTAGTCAAACTTAACGGTGGTGGTAAAGGGGTCGCTTACGTACACGAAGTAGCCGTTTTCGGTGGTTCGCCTAAACACCATTTGCTCTTTGGTAAAAATAACTTGGTCAACATCGGGGTTGTTTGGGTTGGGTACCGATAACCCTGCATTGACAACATTATCCTGGCCCAAAATCGGCTGAAATGTGGGGTTATCAGTGGGGACAACGCTGTTAAGCTGCGCCGAATCCACCTTCAATACCAGGCGGTATGTGTTCGCGGCATTGTTCACTTGCCTTATCACTACTTTCAAGTTGCTGCGGCGCACATCGTCCTTGTTGGCGTGCAGGTTGATGGCCTCATTGTCCAAAAATTCGGTGTAGGTTGCCTCGTTGTCTGTTAGGGGCTCTTCCTTCTGGCAGCTTGCCAATACCAGCAAGCAGAGCATCATTAATGTGGTTAGTTGTTTCATGGTATTTGTGCTAGTTTGGGGCTAAAGTAGCTACAATCGCAATAACATTCAAGTATATTTTGCATTGGAGCACTTTAATTTACAAAGCGATTTTTTTAGCATTGGTTGGTAAGCATTGAGTAGGGATGCTTAAGGCAGTGTGGGGTAGATTACCTTAAAATATAAGGCAATAGGAATTAATTTATTGATAATTTTAGGTTTTTAGCAAGCTGAAATTGATTTACTTATACTAAGTTTAACTACAACCAAGCCCCATCGGAAAATGAGATACCTACTACTTTGCCTAGCCACCCTGTTGCACCTAACCGTAAGTGCACAAGCCCCTAAGGGATTCCAATACCAAACCGTGGTGCGAAACGCCAACGGTCAACTGGTCCAATCGCAAAACATATCCCTTCGCATCGGCGTTGTAAAGGACAGCATCAATGGAGCGGTGGTGTATCAGGAAAAGCACAGTTTGGCCACAAACGATAAGGGCTTGGTGACCTTGGCAATTGGTGCCGGCAACGTTGAAACCGGGGTGTTTGACAACATTAACTGGGGCTCAGGGCTATACTTCATTAAGACTGCCATAGACATTGCTGGTGGTTCCAATTTTGTGGATGTCGGGGTTGCACAGTTATGGAGCGTGCCCTATGCCCTATATGCGGAACAATCGGGCACACCTGGCCCAACAGGCCCTACTGGTGCCACCGGACCAACAGGCCTAAATGGAGCTACAGGGTCAACGGGCTTAACAGGAGCAACAGGACCAACAGGACCAACTGGTTTGACAGGAAACGCTGGTGCCACTGGACCTGCCGGTGCAACAGGCGCTACTGGTGCCACCGGATCTACCGGCCCCAATGGCGACAGGTATGCCACCACATCTACCAGCACCTTAACCATAGGCAGCAGTAGCTTGAGCCTTACAGTGGGCACGGCATTGGCTTACTCCATTGGGCAAACCGCCATCGTAGCCAATTCGGCCTCCAATATTATGATTGGCACGGTAACTGGCTACAACAGCACATCGGGACAACTTAACCTGAACGTGACCTCCAGCATTGGTAGTGGTACGTACAGTAATTGGACGGTGAACCTGAATGGCGCCGCTGGGCCTGCCGGTGCAACAGGTGCTACTGGTGCCACCGGACCAACAGGCCCAACTGGTTTGACAGGAAACGCTGGTGCCACTGGACCAGCCGGTGCCACGGGTGCTACTGGTGCCACTGGACCAACAGGCCCAACTGGATTGACAGGAAATGCAGGTGCCACTGGACCTGCCGGAACCACGGGCGCTACTGGTGCCACCGGACCAACAGGACCAACTGGATTGACAGGAAATGCTGGTGCCACCGGACCTGCCGGTGCAACAGGTGCTACTGGTGCCACCGGACCTGCCGGAACCACGGGCGCTACTGGTGCCACCGGACCAACAGGCCCCACTGGTTTGACAGGAAACGCTGGTGCCACTGGACCTGCCGGTGCAACGGGTGCTACTGGAGCTACAGGACCTACAGGCCCCACTGGATTGACCGGAAACGCTGGTGCAACTGGACCTGCAGGTGCCACGGGTGCTACTGGTGCCACCGGACCAACAGGCCCAACTGGATTGACAGGAAACGCTGGTGCAACTGGACCTGCTGGTGCAACTGGCGCTACTGGTGCCACCGGACCAACAGGCCCAACTGGGTTGACAGGAAACGCTGGTGCCACTGGACCCGCCGGTGCAACGGGTGCCACGGGTGCTACTGGTGCCACTGGAGCGAATGGCGCCCTGAATGCATGGGGCTTAACAGGTACTACCGGTACGGTGGATGGCACCAACTTTATCGGTACCATTGACAACATACCTTTCAATATTAGGGTCAATAACCAGGCAGCAGGAAGGATTGACCATGTTAAGTTCAACACATTCTTGGGTTACAATGCTGGTAAATCCAACACCTCCGGTATTGGCAATGTGGCCATTGGGCATGGCTCCCTATTCAGCAATACAGGGGGGAGCAGCAATATCGGTTCAGGATACTTTGCACTATACGGCAATACTACCGGCTATTCCAATGCCGCCTATGGCCAAGAGGCCCTATATAGCAATACCACCGGTGCTGAAAATACCGGCATAGGGGTGCAGAGCTTGTATAAGAATACTACCGGCGGCTTCAATACCGCAATAGGCATCAGGGCACTCTACAATAACTCAACCGGCAACAGCAATGTCGCTGGCGGGTACAACTCGCTTTTCAACAACACAACTGGCGCCGCCAATAGTGCCTATGGGCAGCAAACCTTGTTAAGCAACACAACGGGCGGCTACAATACTGCCATTGGCCTCCAAGCCTTGTACAGCAATACCACCGGCTTTTCCAATGTTGCAATTGGCACCAATGCGCTCCAATCCAGTACCACAGTCAGCAATTTAGTGGCTGTGGGCGATTCCGCACTCAGCAGCAATACCACCGGCTTTTCCAATGTAGCCGTTGGAAGCAAGGCCTTGTACAAAAGCACCACCGGCAATTATAACACCGCCGTGGGTTTTACTGCGCTAACCAACAACACTACCGGTTTTTCCAACAGTGCCTTTGGCTGGAAAGCGCTCTTTAGCAATACCACTGGCAGCAACAATGTTGGCTATGGCGGAAGCGCACTGGAGGACAATACTACCGGGACTTCCAACACCGCTATTGGCTGGGGTGCCTTGCGAAACAATACAATCGGAAACAACAACCTAGCTTCGGGCCAAGAAGCATTGAGAGATAACATTAATGGTAGTTATAATACTGCGGAAGGTGCTGCAGCACTGGCTTGGAGCACCAGCGGAAGCAACAATACGGCCATAGGCTATTCTGCCGGCACTGGAAATACCACTGGCAATGCTAACACCTATCTTGGAAGTCAAGCCAGTACATTCACCAACAACCTGAGTAACAGCATGGCACTTGGCTACGGTGCCAGTGTAGATGCCAGCAATGAAGTGCGCATAGGCAATACCACCGTTACCAGCATTGGGGGTCAGGTAGGCTGGACCAGCTTTAGCGACGGACGGATCAAAACCAACGTGCAGGACAATGTACCGGGCATTGATTTCATCAAGCTGCTGAGGCCTGTAACCTATAACTTTAGCCTCAGCGCTGAACAGCAGCTGCTAGGCAACGCAAACGATACTGCCTTCTGGGAGGGAAAATATGATATCGAGAAGATACGGTTCAGTGGCTTTATCGCCCAAGAAGTAGACAATGCCGCCAAAAAGATAGGCTATGATTTTTCAGGGATTGACAACACCGGCCAGTTGATGGGCCTGCGCTATGCCGAATTTGTGGTACCTATGGTAAAAGCTATACAAGAGCAACAGCAGATGCTGGAAGCCCTCCAAAAGCAGAACCTGCAGCTGATGGAGGAACTGGAAAAACTAAAGAAGCAATAAGGAAAGATAATAAAACTGAGGGGAGCCCCTTCCTGTCAAGAATGGCGTGAAGCCTTAAGCGGGTTTGGGGCTGTTGTTTTTTTCTGTATCACCCCATCCCTTTTCCGATTTGCGAATTGCTATTGGCCCTGACTCTGGTAATAGGGATACTTATCTGTTTTGGGGGTTCACAGCCATTTTTTACTTCATTGTAAGTATTCCAAAGCCGTTGCAGCCAGAAATACGCTGGCCGCTGTAGGCGGGTCAGTAACTCGGCAATATCGTTATCGAGTTCGGCAGCCCTTTTCATAAAGCCGGCATTGGGCTTTATGCGGCCATGTTTACTGCCCAGCCCCGGCAGTTTGGTTGACAGGCGTTTGGCTCCGTTTTGGGCCCAATAGTCGGCCGCTGACCAGGTGCTGTCGGCACCAGGGCCCATGGGCAAGAGGCTTTCATAATCAGACCAGGCCTCGATAAAGGTTATTTCCCCTTGGTCATTGAAGGTAAATTCTTCATAGATGGGACATTGCTGCCCACTATAGTTGAACACTACGTGGCAGCGGCAAAAGGGCTGCTGATCGAAATACCTGCAGTCCATTGCATCGTAACTGGTAGGCGTCAGTTTCAGTACGGCATCGGTGGCATAGAGGTTTTTGCGGGTGTAGCCGGTCAGCAACAGCCAGGGGGGCCATTCCCAACGGATAACCCGCCTGCTATAACGGGGCACTACCCGCAGGGGCACATCAGATTGCATGGTAAGGAAATACTTTACCCCCTGCTCCACATAATACTCCGGGCCGAACACCGGTCTCAGCACCGTAGACAATGCACTATCGGTACGGCCTGTATCGGAAGGGCAAGTAGCATGTTGCTCACTACCATGGGCCCAACTGACACTTACCAGGGCATTAATGAGCAATAGGGTTCTTATCATCTTCATAATCAAATGATATACAATACTAAGGGAAATTATTAAACCACCCTAGCTAGCGCACGTCTGTAACCTGTGCAACCAACCGAAACTCAAAGTACACAAAGCGCCCCCACATGCGCGTAGATTAGCGCAGCGTATCTACGTGCAAGCTGTTAGGTAGCTTGCAGCTACCATGCCCCAAAAGGCATAACTGCTACTAAGCCAACTGTAGCCCTTCAAGCAACTTCCCCCCTAGCGCAAGAATGACAAAGCAGATAGCTAGCAAGCCTTATTGTACCGAAGTATAGGCCAAGCATACTACTTAAAACAAATCAGCATGGGTACCTGTACGGGTCAGGGTTATCTCCTTGCTGTTGTCATCTTGCAACCAAATCATCAACCAATCAGGCTTAATATGGCATTCCCAAAAGCCTTTGTAATCACCTGTTAACTTATGTGGCTTGTAGCTTGCGGGAAGTGAACCCGTCTTTTCCAATTTACTGATGGCAGTATGCAGGAGATTGAGTTTTAAGCCCCTTTTTTGGCAAAGCTTATAGTCCTTTTTAAACTGTGTAGTGGTACTTAACTGGTACATGCTATTTGCCCAGATATTCAATTAAGTCCTTTGAATTTTTATGTTTTCTAGCCTTACCTTCCTTTGCCGATTTCATGGCACGCCTGGTCACTGCATTGGGTTCATCCAGTATTTTCACAAACGGCAGGGTCTCCAACAGGGCTACAAACTTCTTTGCCTGCTCGCTTTTTGTATCAATGCTTAGATAAGTCATGTGCATATTGTTTATAAGGTAAATGTAGGTAATCTTGCAACGGTGGTCAAGCCATAATTGTTTCAAACCCAACTTGTCACCTTGGAATCAGAAAAATATTTTCCCCGCGTTGTGCGCAGATTAGCAAAGCGTATCTACGTGCAAGCAGTTCGGTAGCTTGCAGCTGCCATGCCCCTAAAGGGTAAAACTACCATTAAGCAAGATGCAGCCCTTCAAGCAGACTTTCCCCGCACTGGCCTATAAATGCAGCCGCGCCAAACGGGAGTTTAGTGGCGTTTGGAAACGCCGCTTACAGGCATCCCTGTCCAGCCAGCAAGGCGGGCTCGTCATAGACGAGGACAAGGTGGGGGCACTAATGGCCAAGTCATCATGCAGAAACTGCTATACCAGCCATAATAGCTAGAAGTTCTTTTTGAGAGAGGGCTGTCCGAAAGATGGCCCTCTTTATTTTGCGTTGTTTCATCATAAGGTTAAACCATGCGCTTGCACGGCTGTCTATTCTATTGATATAGTGAAAACACTCATTTATCTTAGCAATGGTAACCCTTATACGTGTTAGACCACGCGGTTAATTCCAATTTTTCCTGAACCAAAATTACACTAACTTTATAAATGCAAAAAGGGGGCGGCAACCCCCTTTAAGACGCAGTAAGAATATTATTATCGGCTAATGAGACCTGTCTTGACATTCAGGTATATACATTGGTACTTGTCCTGCGATTTTCACTGTAATTATTAATCGTCAACTAAGTTTAGGCTCAACTGGTCGCCCTGCTTAGGGTATACCATGTTTACCATTTCAATATATTTCCTCCATGAAGTATTGGCTTTTGCTAGCGCTAACAAGCCGCCAAAAAATTCCCTCAATTTTGGTTCGCCTACCTCGTCAGTAAGGAACTGGAAGTGCTTAAATTCTCTTTGCCCTTTTTCGTTCTTGGGATTTCGTCTCTCTAGTTCGGCTAATAGTCCTGTCGCAATTCTATCATACACATATTCATTTGTCCATTTACCGATAACTCCAGGTCTTTTTTGGGCGTTCTCTGTCTTCCATGCCCATCCATTTAGTCTAAACCATTGCTTATATAGTTCCAACGGAAATGTTATTTGATACTTTTTAGCCCGCTCTAAAAGCAACTCTTGCAAAAATATCTTTTCAAGTTCACCTTTCATACGGACGTCTTGATAGCCCGTTGCTTCGTCAACCAGTGCTATAATGCCTACCTTGGCAAATGCCTTTAACATGGTATAGGCATTGTCCGCAACTTCCAAAAATCTAGCATTATCAATGCCGTTGTTTTTAGCGGTTATATATACGTCGCATATATCGGCTATTATAGTTGCGTCAACGCCATTTGCTTCTACTCCCGACTTGGCAGTATATAAAACCGCGTGTTCAAATTTTTCACGTAACTCATTGGTAATGAATCGTTGTAGGTACTTGGCAGACAGATATTCGGGCAAAACCGCGCTACCATCTTTCCCAGCCAATTTCTTCTTCTGCCAGTAAGCGCCACCGCCCTTAATACCAAAAGCGGTAGCCAAACTTCGTTCAGAAAATATCCGTCGGTTATCGTCCAATACTGCGGAAGATATGATAAACCCATTCAGGTTTACATCGCCGTTATAAATGGCTTTTGGAATTTTTGCTGGTTTACTTGACATAGTCTAACGTTTTATCTATTGCTTGCAATAATTGAGGTTCTGTGACCAAGTGTTGTTTAATTTTCTTTTGCATTCCCCATGCCGTATCTTTCGCTACCCCGATTTCGGTTGCCAAATCCCTTACACTTTTATCTTCTAACGGATGTATCGTTACTATAATGGCGTAAAACCATTTTTGCAAATCCAGTTTAGTCTTATGGAAAATGGTTTTTGATGTTACCGTAAATGTTCTGTTACAAAGATTGCAATGGTATTTATGTGCTTGTCCAACAGGACTAAATTTTGCATACCCGCAGATGGGGCATAATGGTTCTTTGCTCCATCTTGCCTTTTCTAAGAAGGTAAGGCAATCGTTTTGGGTTGGAAACTTGATATAAATATCGGTCAATCGCATTGTCATTGTTAAATGTAGAAACAAAATTCAGAATAAATTCTGCAGTTTCAAAATAATCTTCTTCATTTGTCTATGACAACATGCTAAGCCATGAAAGCATTCAAATCAATCATAGAATTTCAGAAACATTTTGACCCCAATGTAGCGCGTAGAGTAGCAAAGCGTATCTACGTGCAAGCAGTTCGGTAGCTTGCAGCTACCAATGCCCCCACCTAACCCAAGCATCCCCTTACTTCCCGCCCTAGCGGTTCCTGTTTAATATCCTGTCCCCTATTTCATCCAAAAAAAATAGGGTCACTGAGTGGCTACCCAGCGGGCACGGTTAGCACACCAACTGGCAATTCATGGCGTCCCAACCTATTACTGTAGGTGCACTCATTGCAGCAATGATACTTTGGCGCAGGTACGGGAAAAATATCTTTCCCGTAACAGTTGCAACAATAGCACTAAATACCTACCATTATATAAAACGCAGCTAAAAACGTAGCTAAAAACACCACAAAAAACACAAAAAACACACCTTTTTCGCACAAAACATTGGATATCAATCAACTAATAGAAACTGAAGTACCACTGAAATACCACCGAAGCACCACTGAAACACCACCGAAAGGTCACCGAAATACATTTACTTCGCACCGGCTTTAGCCCAGTTTTGAACTGGTTTTGCAGAATTATTTCTAAAAAAATGGGGTTTGGATATAAGTATATGTGCGTTTCTATAATGTCTTTGACCAAAATTTGACAACAGCCCGAGCAGGGAGCCTAAATAAAATCGTACCTTTATTAAAATGGACCACTTTTTACGCATACTTTTTATATTGCTGGTTTTACCCTCGGCAGCTTGGGCGCAAAAGCAAGGAATGGAGCAACCCGGTGATTTGCCTTTTGTGCACAGGAAGGCGCAAACCACCCTGTTAAATGCCGCTCTGCCAACAGGCAATGCCAAGCTGGAAGATGCCATAGTGGCTTATCTTGTAGCTAACCACCCGAATTTTATAAACCCTTTGAACGGCCTACAATTGGTTGCGGTGAAAACCAGCCCGGGCGGTAGGCATTTCACCTTCAACCAAACTTATAACGGTTGGTGGCTAGCACATGCACCTGTGAAGGTGAATATGGATGCCCATGAGCATATTCGCTCCATTACAGACAACTCCTATGCTACCCAGGCTTGGGATTTAAAGACTTTGGAAAATGAAGTGAATGCACTTTTACAGCATCACCCTATTCAAAGCTACCAAGAGCAGTATCCAGAGGTGGTAGTGGAGCAACAGCAAATGGCTATAGCCATGCTGGACAACTACCCTCAGGCCGTACAGTATGCAACCATATACGAACCGAAAACCGGAAGGCATTTCGAACTGATGCTGGGCAAGGATGCCACGGTGCTTTGGCAATATGATTTGAACAGTTATAGCGATGGTATCCCTGCCAATGTAAGTGGCAAAATCTTTAATCCAGACCCTTTAACTACTGCCGAAACGATATACGCTGGCCAATACAGAGATTTCAATGACAGTAACAAGGTAGAACTGACCAATGAATTGCAAACCGTGAATTTTACGGTTACGCTCGATACCGTGTACGAGCTTAAGAATGACCGCATCACTTTGATGGAGTTCAGTACGCCTAGCAAGCCCCCCGTGTTTGCTGTAAGTCCTACTTTCAATTACAGTCGTCAAGAGGATGGTTTTGAGGATGTTAACACTTATTACCATTTGACTTACTTTAATGGTTATATCGATGGTTTGGGTTTTACTGATCTGGCTGATTTCTTGGTGCAGGTGGACCCACATGGCCTAGACAATGACGACAATTCCATGTACTCAAAAGGTGGCGGAATGCCCCGCTTGTTCTTTGGCGAAGGGGGGGTGGATGACGCTGAAGATGCCGATGTGGTAATCCATGAATATGGCCACGCCCTATCGGACAATGCTTCTCCCTCGTCCAACTTTGGCAACGAACGTTCATCAATTGATGAAGGTATTGGCGATTATTTGGCCACCTCTTATTCCCGCTCTATCAATCCTTTCCGTTGGGAGGATATGTTTACTTGGGATGGCCACAACGAGTACTGGAACGGAAGAACTGCCAATAGCAGCAAGCATTACCCTGAAAACTTGACCAGCAGCATTCATGGCAATGGCGAAATGTGGAGCTCTGCCCTTATGGAAATTTGGCAAGAGCTGGGTAGGGAGGTAACGGATAAGTTAATGTTTCAAACCTTGTACGGCTTATCTAGCGGCATGACCATGGCCGATGCGGCCTTGCTTTACCTTCAAGCCGATACGCTGCTGTACAGCGGTGTTCATAGCTGTGTGATAGCCGAGAAATTCTATAACCGTGGTTTTTTGGATAGTACCAATGCCCCTTTATGCGCCATTGGGTTGGAAGAAAACAACAATAGCTTCATCCAAGTTTTGAATACAGAAGGATTTGCGTTTAGCAACCAACCTGTATTGATTAAGAATGAATTGCAAACTCGGGTTCAGTCCATTCTTCTAACGGATGTTGCGGGAAGAATCCTTGTAAGTAGGCAGGACTTGGGCGATAGCCAGTATTTTTTGGATGGCAGCGCTTTGGCAAAAGGCCTATATGTTTTGACAATTTCAACTGCAGAGGGCAGTAAGACAGTAAAACTGATAAAAGCCAAGGATTACTGATAGCCAGGCCTTATGCTTAGTACGGGCTTTGTCGATTGCTCAATCACTTTTCGGGCAGTGGAGCCCATGGTCATATCCACCAACTGGTTTTCCTCACTGGTCATAATGATGAGCAAGTCGGCATTGATTTCATCGGCATATTCCAAGACTGCCTCGGTAATGTTTTCATTGCGCAGCATTTTGGTTACCACCGGTATTTTGGCAGCTTTAATCTGTGAGGCCACTTCTTCCAGTTGCTTTTCCAACCTATCATAGCTCAAGCGTATTTCATCCAAAAGCGTAGAAACCGACAATAGGAATATTTCGCTTTTGAAAACCTTGGCTATTTTGATGGCAGATACCACTTTGTCCTTGGTTTCCTTGGTGGTATCCAGTGGAAGCAGCAACCTTTTGAAACGCACTTCCTGATTGGTATCTTCCCGCACGGTTATCACCGGGCAAGAGGCTATGCGCACGGTTCTGTAAGCATTCGACCTAGTAAGAATTTACCAAAATCACCAACCCCGCTGCTGCCGTGGGTGCCCATAACAATTAAGTCCACGCCCTCCTGCTCAATGATATGGTGTATGATTTTATGGATTTTGCCATTCTCTAGTCTTATGTTGATGGGGATGCCCCACAAATCGGTGTTATCGTTTTTGATTTCCATCAACTTTTTGTTGATTTCCTTTTTGATGGCAGCGTTAACATCAATGATGTGGTTAATGGCCGTATTTTCCTGATAGTGTTCAATCACGTGCAGCAGCACTACTTCCGCATCGGAATATTTGGCCATGGCAGCGGCATAATGGAGGGCATTGAGTGAATGTGGCGAAAAATCGGTAGGAACCAATATCTTTTTTAAATTGAATTTTAGCACTTTGCTAGACTTTATAATTTTGGAGTGCAAAGATACACCATGGCAAACTATTCTATTCCTGAATCTGAACTGATTTTAAACAGCGATGGTAGCGTGTACCATTTGCATATACATGCTGAGCAGTTGGCCGATACGGTAATTACCGTGGGCGACCCGAGCCGGGTAGAGGCTGTAAGCAAGTATTTCGACAGGATTGAGCACAAAAGCACCAACCGTGAGTTCGTGGTCCATACGGGGTATATTGGCAGCAAGCGGCTTACCGTACTTTCTACAGGTATAGGTACGGACAATATCGATATCGTGCTGAATGAATTGGACGCCTTGGTAAATATTGACCTGCGACAGCGTACGATAAAGGAGCAATTGAAGTCGTTGGATATCATACGGATAGGTACTTGCGGTGGCTTACAGCCCGAACTGGGTCTGGATTCATACGTCATTACCCGAGAGGCAATAGGCATGGATGGCCTGCTGAATTTCTATGAACAAAGAGATAGGCACTATTCCTCCATATTGCTTCATTTGCAAGAACATTTGGAGATAACGGATGCCGTTTGCGCCCCATATATTCAGGAAGCAGCACCTTCATTATTGCAGTTGTTTGGCGATGAGTTTATACCCGGCATAACGGTTACTTGTACTGGCTTTTATGCCCCACAAGGCAGGCAACTCCGTTTAAGCCCTTCCATTAGCGGGTTTGTCGATAGGTTGATCAATTTTAGGCATGAGGGGCAAAGCCTTACCAATTTCGAAATGGAGACTGCCGGTATTTACGGCCTCGGTAAGCTGCTCGGCCATCATTGTTGCTCCATCAGTACCGTAGTGGCCAACAGGGCATTGCACACCTTTAGCAGCAATTATCAAGTGTCTGTTGACAGGATGATTCAAAAGGTATTGGAGAAAGTTGGCGGTTAATGGCTATTTATCCCTTAGTATTTCGTGGCCCATTTTGTCGCGCTTGGTCATTAGGTAATGCTCGTTGTGCGGGTTGCTAGGCGTTTCAATGGGCACGTTTTCCACTATTTCCAAACCATAGCCAATAAGGCCAGCACGCTTCTTGGGGTTGTTGGTCATCAGCTTGATTTTGGTAATGCCCAAGTC
Organism: Chitinophagales bacterium; assembly: GCA_033762815.1. Lineage (GTDB taxonomy): Bacteria > Bacteroidota > Bacteroidia > Chitinophagales > CAIOSU01 > JANRLF01. The sequence goes on from JANRLF010000004.1 coordinate 158,799, forward strand.
GCGCAATATTTGGGCACCCACACCATAATCACGGTTGTCCATGGCAAAGCCTAGGGCCAGATTAGCCTCCACGGTATCTTTGCCTTCTTCTTGAAGTTTGTAAGCTTTCAGTTTGTTCAGCAAGCCTATGCCACGGCCTTCTTGGTTCATGTAAAGTACTACGCCTTTGCCGGCTGCTTCCACCATTTCCATGGCACTGTGCAACTGCTCGCCGCAGTCGCAGCGCAATGAGCCCAGAATATCGCCCGTTACGCACGATGAATGCACCCTTACCAAGACTGGCTCGTCCTTTTTCCAAGTGCCCTTCACCATGGCCAAATGTACTTCGTTAGTGGTAATTTGGGTGTAGGCAATGAGCTTGAAATCGCCATACTTGGTAGGCATCATTACTTCCGTTTCCCGTTCTATCAACCTTTCCTGATCCATGCGGTAGGCAATCAAATCCTCGATGGAAACGATTTTCAAATCGAACTTCTTGGCAATTTCCAACAGCTCGGGCAAACGGGCCATGCTACCATCTTCATTCAGTATCTCCACCAATACACCAGCGGGCTCAAATCCTGCCAAACGGGCCAAGTCAATAGTTGCCTCTGTGTGTCCTGCCCTGCGCAATACACCGCCCCTTCTGGCACGCAATGGGAATATGTGCCCCGGCTTGCCAAATTCTTCTTTTCTGATATTAGGGTCAATCAATGCCTTAATGGTCATGGCCCTATCGTGGGTAGAAATGCCAGTAGTGCAGCCATGGCCAATTAAATCGATTGAAACGGTAAAAGGCGTATCGTATATGGCGGTATTGTCACCTACCATTGGCTGTAGGCCCAATTCATCGCAACGGTCTTCCACTAAGGGGGCACATATTAAGCCCCGACCATGGGTGGCCATAAAATTGATGATTTCAGGGGTCACGTTGCGGGCAGCGGTCACAAAGTCGCCTTCGTTCTCGCGGTCTTCATCATCAACAACTATTACCAGTTTGCCGTTTTGTATATCGGCTATGGCTTCTTCAATGGTATTCAAGGGATTAACTTCGTTTCGTGGGCTGCCAGACATTTCTTTTATCTCCTTTAAGATAGTTTATAAAACCTGCCGCCAAGGCCAGGTTCATGTAATAGAAGTATGATACAAAACGCAAAATTACCAAATGCACCCCAATACCTTTCAGCAGCTTGTCAACAAAGGGTGCCGACAATAAAACCGTTTGCACAATAAACGTTGCCACATAAAATTTGTTCCCCTGCCCAAGCAAAGCCAGATTGGAGAAATAGGCCAATATGATAAACAATGGGCCTATCCAACGCAGTACCTTGTGTGAAAAAAAACAGAAAGCCACACCGGTATAAGGCGGCCATAACATGCCCAAGAAAATAAACAAATTCTGAAAATTGCTGGTTGCGTTGCGCGATTTGCGCCGGTATTCTTCATCTACATCATTAGGCACATCTTCAAAACAGATAGCTTCCGGTTCCGATATCGCTTTTTTCCTTTGCCTGATAACGGACATGGTGAGGAACAAATCATCGGCCCTATTGCCATCAGGTATGGGCACAAACAAACTGGCCCGCATAGCATAACAAGCACCAAATGCCCCAGTCATGGCACCAAATGCCAAGCCTTCCAGATACTTGATTTGGTTCTCTCGCTGTACATACGATTTTTCCTGTAGGCTGATGCCGGTTTTCTTTATTCCGATATTTACCACATTGGCACCCACCAAGCCGATTTGTTCATTCTTAAAATGCTTGGCCAGTTGATAGAACATGTTGGCATCAAATAGCACATTTGCATCCGTCATCACAATCACGGCATCAGCAAACTCCTCTCTTAGCGTATGTTGCAGCTTATTGATGATTTTCAACTTGCCCGACCGCTCCTTGAAATAAAAGGGCAGGAAATTGGGGTACCGGATTTTGTTAGCTTCCAATATGTCATTGGTGCTGTCAGTGGAGGAATCGGAGCCAATGGCGACATAAATCTTATCAAGTGGGTAATGGGTGTTATAAATACTGTCAATTTTCTCCTGCAACACTTTCTCTTCATTGAATACTGCCATCAGCACTATCAATCGGGGCAGCTCGTCGGTGGTATCGAAAACCAAACTATTATGCTTTTTACCGATAGCTGCCATCCGTAGCAATATGGGGTACAGCACATAACTATGCAGTACCGCAAATACGCAAAGCCAGAAAATGATTTCAGCAATCATGAAAAAAAGCGGTCACGGTAAAATTGTAACAAATTTTGGGCAAATTTACCATTATCATATTGGCTTTCAATCAACTGTCGGGCATTCTTGCCAATATGTTCTACTAGTTGGGCATTTTCAAGCAATCCGTTTATAGCCCCTATAAACTCATTTGCAGTATTGGCAATCAACAAGTTTTTCCCGTCTTGGTAAACAATCCCCTCTGCGCCTATAGTAGTGGCAATAATACACTTGCGCATGGCCATGCCTTCAATGATTTTTATACGCATGCCGCTACCAGAAAACAAGGGCACTATCATAATGCTTCTTCGGGCAATATAATCCAATGCATCGGGCACCTCGCCGTATACGGATACCTTTTCAGCATCATAATTTTTAAGCCAATCGGGCATATTGCGGCCAGCTATGTGAAATTGCAAAGCACTATGCTTTTCTATTAGCCGAGGCCATACATCTTCCAAAAACCAGCGCAAACCCTCCTGATTAGGTAGCCAATCAAGCCCACCTATGAAGAATAGGGTGTTAGGTTGAGGGTCAGGGTAAGGGTCATTAAACCTTTCCATATCAATGCCCGCGGGCGAAACATGCATAGGAACGTTTGCGCCCATTGCCTGCAGCTTCACCTTATCATCCTCCGTGATGGGTACTATCGCATCATAACGGTTCAACTGCGCTACTTCATATCGTTTCAATCTGGAAGCCTGTAATTTCAAATACCATTTTTTCAGCAAACTGCTTTCATTTGCTGCCATCCGCTCCCAAATTTCCGATTCCACATTGTGAGAACGCATTACCAATGGCGCTTTGCTATGTGCTTTAATGGTTTCGATATAAGGGCTCAAATACAGGCCTTCGCATTGAATAATGTCAAATTTGCCGGCTTTCAACAGTTCCTTTAATTTTTCTGTAAAAGCTACCGATTCGAAACGTTCGATATGGTATGATTTGCCATTGATTAAGTTGCGCAACGCCGCCCATGGGCGGATAGTGGTATCCCACTTCACGGCGTGAAAAGCAGCCAATTGTTTTACTTCCTGTGGCAGTTCATCCAACTCATAATAATGCTTGAGGGTATTGATGGCCAATACGGTTACTTCATGCCCTAAGCGACGAAAGCCTTTGATATTGTTGAAAATGGCGATGACTTCACCATCTTTCAAAGGGTAAGGAAACTTTTTACAAAGCAGAAGAATACGCATTACTGGGCCTTGAACTGTCTGACCTTAAAGTTAAACCTTAACAGTAAAAGTATGGCGGCAATGGTCAATCCTACCAAGTAACCAATCCATATCCCTGTGGCGCCCATATCCATTTGTATGCCCAATATATAAGCACAAGGCAAGGTAATGGCCCAATAGGAAATGGCAGCGATAACCATAGGCGAATTGACGTCCTCCAAGCCTCGCAATGCACCTATTACCACCGCCTGTACCCCATCGCTCAACTGGAAGAAGGCACCAATGGCCAACAATACAACGGCAATGGATAACACAGCCGGGTCGTCATTGAATAGTAGCGGCAGTTGGTGGCGGAATACCAGAAACATGATTGCCCAAAAAGCCATAAAGCAAAATACCATTAGAAAGGAAGCCCTGCCCGCAATACGCACATCGGCATACTGCTTTTGCCCAAGTAAATTGCTAATAACAATCGTTGCTCCCGTGCCTATGCCACTTGACATGAGATAGGTAAACGCGCACAGGGTTATCGCTATTTGATGGGCAGCGAGTGCCTCATGGCTAATCCAACCTACCATTACCGCCCCAACGATAAAAGCACCCACCTCTAGCAGGAATTGCAAGCCAATAGGGAAGCCTGTAAGCAACAGTTCTTTGAACAAGGCCCAATGATAAGAGAGTCGGAACACACCCTTCAAATATTGCTTTAAGGGGGAATACCAAATGTAGCCCACCATACTAGCCGCCATCCCTATCCTGCTAATCAAGGTCGCCCAGGCGGCACCGTTCATGCCCAATTCAGGAAAACCCCATTTGCCGTAAATTAGCAGCCAATTGAGTAATACGTTCAATAGATTCATGACCAAGCTAATTACCATGCCAGGTATGGTAATGCCCAAGCCCTCGGTAAATTGCTTAGCCGACATGAAGATGGTCAATGGAACCATGGAAAGGCAGATAATCCTGAAAAATGGCCTTGCCAGTAACACCTCGTCCGCTTCTTGCCCGAAGCTATCCATATAAAAATAGGTGATAAAGAGCCCAAGACTTAGGATAATTCCCAATAACACATTGATAAGCACCCCATGCTTTAATAAGGCTGCCAAGCGGGAGTCGTTCTTTTCGCCCAAAGCTTTGCCAGCTAAAGGGGTAATACCTATGGAAAAACCAATGGCCAAAGAAAATGGTACCATGAACAGGATATTGGCAAATGCCACTGCCGCTAGCTCCAAGCTGCCCAACCTGCCTACCATAATGGTATCGGCAGTGCTGGTAATCATATGGCCAGCTTGCCCTATCATAACCGGATAAGAGACCAGAAAAATTTTCTTCACATAGTAGCTATAGCTAGCTTTCCTTTCCATAGGGCATGCGAAGGTAAGGCTTTTTGGGCGGTATTGATTTCCCTAAAACAATTCGGTTTATAAATTCTTATTTTTGTGTTTAAAGTATCCATCCAATGCTCCGCTATAGTGCCGACGGGCGAACCATCTTATTTGTAACCGCTTACTTTGCGCTTACGTTGTTTGCATGGTTTTATGCTCCACAACAATGGTATGTAATCGTGCCATTGATTGCAGCATTGAGCGTCCTGTCGTTCTTATGTGCTGTAATTGTCCACAACACCATCCATTGTCCCATTTTTAGAAAAAAAAGCTGGAACAAAACATTTCAGGTTATACTATCGCTAACCTATGGTCACCCTGTAAGTGCCTACGTACCCGGGCATAACTTTAGCCACCATAGGTACACCCAAACCGAGAAGGATAATATCCGTACACATAAGGCCCGTTTTAGGTGGAATTTGCTCAACCAGTTGTTTTTCATGTTCCTCATGTCAGGCGATATATTGGCATCAGAACGCCGCTTTGTGGCTAGGGCGAGAAAAGAAAAACCGGCTTGGTTCAGGCAGTATATCTTTGAAGCCATCATCGTTTTCGGTGGCAAAATTGCCCTGTTGATTATCAACTGGAAATTGGCTCTGCTCTACATAGTTATACCACATGTGTATGCCGGTTGGGGTATTGTAAGCACCAATTATTGGCAGCACGATGGCTGCGATGAAACCCATCCCTACAACCATTCGCGCAACTTTACAGGTGCTTGGCTCAATTGGCTTACCTTCAACAATGGCTACCATGGGGCACACCATGAAAAACCAGGCTTACATTGGTCTCTATTGCCCAAGTATCATCAGGAACATATCCTACCGCATCTTCATCCCAATCTAGATCAAAAATCATTGTTCGTCTATCTCTGGAAAACCTGCATTTATCCCGCCAAACGGGTAGATTATCTCGGCAATCCTGTTGTTCTTATGCCTAAAACCAAGGATGCCGATTGGGTGGCCGACGTTAAAATGGGCGTAACTGACACCCAAATGGGTGTGGAAGCATAGCATAGAAAAAGTAAGGACATTGTTGTAGGGTAGAAGCTATATGAGACCTATTTACCGCTTCGAGAAACCCTTGCTGCTTTTTAAATTATTGCCACCAATTGAGTATCTAAATATTCAACAAAGTAGTATCTCAAATCCCTTCGGGGAATGCCACATCATCAGGTATACCCTGCAAATCGGGCACACCGGCAGGAGTTAAGTAATCTTCCAGCTTTGGCTGTAAAAATTTCGCCATTTCCTTCGCGATGATTTGATTGCCTTCCACATTCACATGGCAATCGTCCATAAAAACCTCCTTTCGTGCTTTGAACAATTTTGCCAAACTATGGCTATATCCCTTTTCCAAGGTTTCCAGTTCCATCAACATATAAATGGAGCTCATGCCCCGCTGTTCCTTGGTCAGCTTGCTGGTATCGGAGCGGTCGCCATAGAAGCGGATAGGCTGCAAAAAACTATAGTAGTCAATCTTTTTGGCTGTACAAAAATCGCGCGTATCCTGTATTACCGACCAATAAGTTGCCGATACATCCGCCTTTTCGGGCAGGCCAATGGAATCCCAGTTAAATTTCTTTTCCAAGCTTTTTCGTTCATAATAATGAACCACCCTGCCAATATTCTTATAAAACCCTGTGAACCTTGAAATGAAAGACTTTTGGTATTTGCCATCGCGAATGACCCTGAACTGGGCATAGTTGTGGGGCGGAAGCATAAAGGGGCTTTCCGTGGTGAAGCGGTTAATGCGCCACGTGAGCAAATCATTATAGCCATCTAGACCGATAACCATGTCAGGTTCGTATTTCTGCAATACCAACTGGGTAAAAATGAATTCTTGTTCGGCCACAAAAGCAGACATCCCCGCATTGATGACCTCGATCTTATCCGTTGCCAGCGCATCGTTCAGCTCTTTTTCCAAAAAGTTAGCAATGGTTTCGGTATTGCCACTGCCCCTGGCCACACTGCCACCAATCAGCACAATACGGAACTTGCCCGGTTCTTTGGTAATGGATTTGGTGGTCTTGATACCATCGGCATTGCTGAATTCGTCCTTCTCAAAACTGAAATAGATATAGGGAAAATCCTTTACGTTCATGGCTTGCACATTCCTATCCTTGATGCGGAAGGCAATGCCCAGTCCTATCTCAATCAATATAGCCGAGAACAGTAAGATAAGGAATACAAAGAGGGTATATTTCAGGAAAGCGCGCATAGCCGGAGAGTGAAGGAAAAACCAAAATTACACAGCTTTTCGTTTTATTGGTTATTTTTGAAGGAATACAAAAGCACCGATATGAGTGAAATTAGGCACGATTGGACCCGGGAAGAAGTAAGTGCCATCTACCACATGCCCTTAATGGAATTGATGTACAGGGCTGCTACCGTACACCGCCAATACCATGCTACCTGCGAGGTGCAGGTATGCACGCTGTTGTCCATCAAAACAGGCGGATGCCCCGAAGATTGCAGCTACTGTCCACAAGCGGCACGCTATAGTACTGGAGTAAAAGTTCATAAGCTGCTGGATACTGCCACTGTACTGGACGCTGCCAGCAAAGCCAAAATGGCGGGTGCAACCCGTTTTTGCATGGGGGCTGCCTGGAGAGAAGTGAGGAACAACCGCGATTTTGACAAAGTACTGGATATGGTAAAGGGCGTAAGCCATTTGGGTATGGAGGTATGTTGCACATTGGGCATGCTAAGCGATGAGCAAGCCCAAAAACTAAAAGACGCAGGCCTATACGCCTATAACCATAATTTGGATACCTCAGAAGCATATTACGACGATATCATCACCACACGTAAATACCAAGACCGCTTAGATACTATAGAAAATGTAAACAAAGCAGGTATAAGTGTTTGTAGTGGCGGCATTATCGGTATGGGCGAAACAGAGGATGACCGTATTGACATGGTCTACACCTTGGCTACGCTACCCATACACCCTGAAAGCGTGCCCGTGAATGCCTTGGTACCCGTAGAGGGCACACCCCTAGCCGACCAGCCAAGGGTGTCAGTTTGGGAAATGGTTCGCATGATAGCTACTGCCCGTATTTGCATACCGCAAGCTATGGTAAGGTTATCGGCAGGTAGAAAAGAAATGAGTACCGAAGAACAGGCACTGTGCTTTATGGCAGGGGCGAATTCCATTTTTGCGGGCGAAACCCTGCTTACCACTGCCAACCCTAGCTTTGACGATGATATGCAGATGTTCCAGCTTTTGGGTCTAAAGCCACGGGAAGCCTATAAAAACGAAAAAATCAACGAAAGCCAATTACAGGAAGCCGCTGTATGAATGCCACTACCCTCATTGTAATGCTAGGTTTGGTATTTGGATTGGGTATCTATTTCTTAATGGATTACTTGGGCAAGCGCAAGCGTTGCCCAGCCTGTAAAGGTACAGGACGTATACAAGCCCTGCGTGGTATTGAACCCTGCCGGGTATGTAAAGGCACAGGCAAACGCCGAGATTAAGCCAAATCTGGTTTTTTGTTAATTTTATGCAATGCGCCGTCTTTCACTACTTTCTATATTGGTGTTATTGCTTTCCTACACGGCCCATGCGCAAAAGGAAGGCTGTATTTCGGGCAATTGTCTGAATGGCAGTGGTGTTTATCATTTCCCGCAGGGCCAAAAATTTGAAGGGGAGTTTAAAAATGGGCAGGCCTACAATGGCACCATGACCTTTCCCAATGGCGAGAAATATGTTGGGAAAATTATCAACGGTCTGTTTGAAGGCAGCGGCACTTACACTTGGCCCAATGGCCAACAATACAAAGGCATGTTCAAAGCTGGTGAAAAAAGCGGCAAAGGGAAATTGACTTACCCCAATGCTGATGTGTATGAAGGGGGTTTCGCCAACGATAAACTAAATGGATGGGGCAAATACACTTGGGCCAACGGAGAAAGATATGAAGGTGCTTACCAACTTGGCAGCAAGCACGGGCAGGGCAAAATGTTCTTCAAAAATGGGGATGTGTTCGAGGGCAACTATGTGCAGGGTTACCGGATTGGGCAAGGAACACTCTACACCGTTGGGAGGGACACGGTTACAGGTATCTGGGATACGATAGGTTGCATTGGCACCATGAGATATAGGGATGGAAGCAGGTATGAGGGAGAAATTATAGGCGGCAAACGTTTCAATAAGGGTAAACTCACCACCAACGATGGCGACATCCTTGAAGGCATTTGGATAGACGACCAACTCCCCAATGGAACCATTACCTACAATGATGGAGATGTCTATAGCGGGATGATAGGCGAAAACCTATCCCCTGAAGGCCAAGGTAAAATGCAGTTGAACGATGGTGCCATGGCCGAAGGTGTCTTTAGCTTAAATGGCGGAACGGGCACCATCGTTTACCCCAATGGCGACCAGTACATGGGCCAATGGGACGTGATAACGGCACCTTCAGGCAAAGGGAAAATGACTTATAGCAATGGCGATACCTACGAGGGCAACTGGTATTTTGGGGAAAGACAGGGTCAAGGAACACTGTACCACAAAGATGGCACCAGTGAAACGGGAAACTGGGCCAATGGGCAACTCTCAGATGTGCTGCAAGATACCAGCGTCAATCAGGCTGGCCTATATTACAATCAGGCAATCGACCAATGGAAAGCGGGCTTTACGGACCGGGCTATCGAAACTTTTGGCAAAGCCATCCATGAAAACCCATCTTTTGCCGAAGCCTACGCCTATCGCGGCAAGTGTAAAGTAGAAGTGCATCAACTACAATCGGCCTTGGCGGATTTTGAAAAAGCAGTATCATTAAGACCAGACTGGACACAAGCCATTTATGAATTGGGCAACCTGAAATATGAAATGAAAGATTTGGAAGGTGCCCTGCCCCACTTCCAACAACTGATAAAGCTGCTTCCCAATCGGCCCGATGGATATTTGTATAGCGGTATTGTGTGCTTTGACCTTTTTCGGCTTACAGAGGCAGAGCAATACTATAACAAGGCGGTAGAGCTTGGTGCAAGCCACCCCCTATCATGGTATTACAGGGGCGAATTGCGTTATACCAATGGCCAATATGACGAAGCATTGGCCGATTATGCAAAGGCCTGGCAATTGGATTCCACCAACTATGAAGCCTTGCTGGGCGTAGCCAACTCCCAAATGCAACAGCAAATGTACCAAGGTGCCTTGGCCAATTTCCAGAAAATAGTGGCCGCCTATCCAAATGAAGGTATAGGCTATGCCGCCCGAGCAGAGCTCTATAGTAAAATGGGTAAACCCACAGATGCTTGTGCCGACTGGCAAAAAGCCCTTTCCTTAGGCATGAAGGAACTGGAAGAGGTGGTTGCCAAGCGGTGTAAATAAACTAACTATGTCAATTATAGGTAAATGTTCTGAAGCTTCACTTTCCGCTAATGGAACTTGCTAATTTCTGTAAATCAATATCCTATGCTAGGTAACCGCAGTTGCCGCAAAACAATGTTAATCAAATAAAATAGTTTTCTTGAGCCCTTATTGGTCTTAAACTTCTCATCACCGTCATTAAAACTTTCCTTACCCGTTTTTTTGTGTACAGGTGCCTCCATTCTTCTTTTCTCAATCACCAATATACTGTCATAGTAATGCAAAGAATGTACTGACTTTGTGAAAGCATTTACTTTCAGCGCACTTTGTTTGGAATGCCAAGCGTGTATATAGTCAATAAAGTTTTTGCTGTATTCGATAAAAGTACCAGCACGCTTATAACCTCCCCCAAAATTCAACCAATAGGAGGTGTGAAGGTCTTCACATAAATACACGCCATCCTCTTTAATATGGTCGAAAAGTTCTTCAAATGTTACAATTTGCTGGCGCATGGTATGGCCACCATCGTCAATAAGGATATCAATCCTTGGAATTTTTGACTTTACTTGCTTTAAAAATGTTCTATCGGATTGGGAGCCTATCAATATTTCAATATTATCTTCCTCCAAGTTTTTACAATCAGGATTAATATCTATCCCATAAATTTTGGCTTTGGGTCCAAAGTAATCTTTCCACATTTGAAGGCTACCACCATGGTAAACCCCTACTTCTACCAAAACAATATCCTTTCCCCTGAACTTGCTGAAATGGCGGTCATAAACTTCAAAGTAATGCATCCATTTATGGATAAGCCTTCCACTGTTATTGTTAAAATATTGCTCTAGATGGTTCATATATGGCAAAAGTGGCTGCAAAGTTAGCAAAATGTGTACAACCTACCTCATATACAACGGATGTAGGCCTGTTGATAACCCGACCAAGAAACGTTTCCTTCCTTTAGCTTGTTTGCTTATCATTGTTAGTAGGGCAACAGGCCCTTTAGGAAGCGTATGGACGAAATACTGAATAACCCCGAAGCACACAATTATACCGAAGAAAATATCCGCTCCCTCGATTGGAAGGAGCATATCCGCATGCGGCCGGGTATGTACATAGGCAAGCTGGGCGATGGCTCCTCTTATGACGACGGCATTTATGTATTGCTCAAGGAAATCATTGACAACTCCATTGACGAGCACGTAATGGGATATGGAAAGCGCATTGACATAAAAATCGGCGAAAAAAAGGTGAGCGTGCGCGATTATGGTAGGGGTATCCCTTTGGGCAAAGTGATTGACTGTGTGAGCAAAATCAACACAGGTGGAAAATACGACAGTAAGGCTTTCCAAAAGTCAGTAGGGCTTAATGGGGTGGGTACCAAAGCCACCAATGCCCTTAGCAACTATTTTATGGTGCAGTCGGTTAGGGAGGGCAAAACCAAAATTGCTGAGTTTGAAAAAGGCGAATTGGTGAAAGATCATGCCATAGCCCCTACCGAGGAAAAGGACGGTACGCTCATCACCTTTGAACCGGATAACACCATTTTCCGCAACTATGAGTTTATCACCGAGTATGTAGAGAACCAGGTATGGAACTATGCCTACCTGAACGCAGGACTAAGACTGTACCTAAACGGCAACAAATACTACTCGGAAAATGGCTTGCTCGACTTGTTGCGCAACAAAACCGACGAGGAAAGCCTGCGCTACCCTATCATCCATCTAAAGGGAGAGGATATTGAAGTAGCCATGTCGCACAACGATGCTTATGGCGAAGAGTACTACTCTTTCGTCAACGGGCAATATACCACCCAAGGCGGTACGCACTTAGCGGCCTTCCGCGAAGCGGTAGCCAAAACCCTAAGGGAGTTTTATAAGAAAGATTTCGATGCGACCGATATCAGGGGTTCCATTATTGGTGCCATCAGCTTAAGGGTGCAGGAGCCCGTCTTTGAATCGCAGACCAAGACCAAACTGGGCTCGTTGAATATGGCCCCCGATGGACCTACCGTGCGGGGTTATATCAATGACTTTATCAAAAAAGAACTGGACGATTACCTGCACAAACACCCCGATACGGCCGAAAACCTGTTGAAACGCATCTTGCAGAGCGAACGTGAGCGCAAAGAGATAGCGGGCATCAAGAAACTGGCCAACCAAAGAGCGAAAAAAGCCAACCTGCACAATAAAAAATTGCGCGACTGCAGGGTACATTTCGATGAGGACAAGGATGACAGAAAATACCAATCCACCTTGTTCATTACCGAGGGCGACTCCGCCAGTGGCTCCATCACCAAAGCCCGCGATGTGCAAACCCAGGCCGTTTTCAGCCTACGGGGCAAACCGCTCAACTGCTTTGGCCTTACCAAAAAAGTGGTGTACGAGAACGAGGAGTTTAACCTGTTGCAACATGCCCTGAATATAGAGGACGGTATCGATTTTCTGCGCTACAACCGCGTGGTAATCGCTACCGATGCCGATGTGGACGGCATGCACATCAGGTTGCTGCTACTTACTTTCTTCCTGCAATTTTTCCCTGACTTGGTACGTGCGGGACATGTATATATATTGGAAACGCCCCTGTTCAGGGTGCGCAACAAAAAAGAAACTATCTACTGCTATAGCGAGGAAGAAAAGCAAGCTGCCATCAAGCAACTGGGCACTAAACCGGAGATTACCCGCTTTAAGGGCTTGGGGGAAATTTCACCCGATGAGTTTGGCGACTTTATCGGAGAGAATATCCGCCTCTCCCCTATCTTGCTTTCCAAAGACACTTCCATCCAGCATTTGCTGAACTATTTTATGGGCAAAAACACCCCTGAAAGGCAGGATTTCATCATCCAAAACCTAAAAGTGGAAAAAGACGTGGTGGAAGAGGAACTGGCTATTAGTTAACTTTATTAAACTAAAGGCTTGCTGTCGAAAAAAACCAAAGAGCCTTTTTGCTGAGTAAAATAAAACGCAGCTACTTTAATTGGTTGCCTTTATTGTCGAACTTCACTATCTGTCCGTTCAAGTTGAGCTCTACAGTGTTTTCGCGGTTGAAATACACATTTCCGCCGTACTCTGGCTTGTCATAAATCACAGGGATGATTTCCTTGCCAGTTTTATCAATAAATCCTTGTTTATTGCCAAGTACAACACCTACTAATCCGCCTTCGTTAAAGGGAATAAATATATCGGTGTACTTTTTAGAAATTGCTTTGCCCGTTACATCCGTCAGCCAAGTTTGCTTATTTTCCTTTTCTTGGGTTTGCGCATATACCAAATTTGAACCCAATACAATCAAAGATTTATACGCATGGCGTATTAGGGTCTTTCCTGTTTTGTCAATGAGGCCATCGCTATTGGCACTATCTGGCAATGAAACCGTGGCATAGCCAAAGGCAAAACCCGTTGTAAAATCATATCGTTGAGGTATAACAATCTTGTCGGTTTTATCAATAAAGCCAAAGTTACTGTTGTCGGAAGTATAAAAAGCCGCCAGCCCTTCAGAAAAATCCTGCAATTCTTTATATTTCAATGGAATAATCAGCTTACCAGTTTTGTCTATAGCTCCTTTGTTGGGGAAGTTATAGCCACCACCATCTGGCGACTTGCTCACTACTGCCAGCCCGTCAGAGAAAGGACCTACAAAGGTATAATCCGGGTATATAACCGTTTCACCCTTGGTGTTGATAAAACCCCACTTGCCAAGGCTCATTACCCCAACCAAACCTTCGGAGAATTGATAGTAAGCATCCTCATAAATGAGTTTGGTAAGCTCCTTGCCATTGGAATCGATGAACGTATAATAACCATTTAGCCCTACCCTGGCAAAGCCGCCTTCAATAGGGTCGTACTCCTCACTCATTTCGCCTAACTGGTCATACTTTGCCGGGGCCAAAACCAAACCTTGGTTGTTCATCAAGCCCCATTTGCCGTTCTCCTCAAACTTAATAAATTTTAAATATTTTAAGTGCTCCGGCACTTCCCTGTATTTTGGTATGGCAGCTTCCTCAGCTAGTTTCTTGGCATCATCGCTAAAGGGTATATCATCGGCATAGGCTTTCAGTACCATCTTATCTATAGCGATAACGGTTTTCTGCATTACAAGGGCTTCAATGTTCATGTCTTTCCAATAAATGTCCTCTTGCTCTTTAAACTCGATATCGGCTACTTTCTTGCCATTGATAAAATACCGCAGTTTCTTGTACCTATATTCAACCCTTACCACATTGGTGCCCGGTGCTATTTCTGCTTTCCCGCTTTGGTAAATGGTTTTAAAGGCATGGTTGCCTAACTTCCATTCGCCCAATTCGTTGTAAGCAAAATTCAAGTACGGCATTTCGCTGTTGGTGTAGATGTGGACGTTGATAAAATCCTCGGGTTTACCCTTCACTTTCACCAAGGTAAACTCAAAATCTGGTTTCCGAAAGGGAGTGCAGGTTCGATTCCTGTTCTGGGCACATTGATTATCAATCATTTAGAAGGCTGTATTCTTACAGCCTTTTATTTTTTGACCTACTTTTTGACCGCAAATGGGTTGAAAGCCTCAGATCGAAGAGTTGTAAAGAACTTCACTAAAAGTACGAATTTTTAAATTGTCCTATTGTTTTCAGAGTCATAAAATAAAAAAGTCTCGCTTTCGCGAGACTAAAAACTTGGCTTGGTCTTATGCTTGTTTTTAATGTATTCCAGCACTTCGGAGTATATGAACATTACCCTTCTTTTATTCTTGTAGTGCGGTAATCCTTCCGCTACCCAACTAGTCAGGGTATTTGTTGAAATATTAAACCTGCTTGCGGCTTCTTTTCTCGAAATCAAAGGTTCGTCAGAAGTCGTTTTTGATTGATTAGGTAATGTAATTTGTTGCAGGCATTCCAATACTACTTCTTTAATCCATTTCTTCAAATCTTCCTCACGTGCAACCAATAATGCTTCCATACTTATCAACTATTTTATAAAAACTGCCGAAATCCGTTGCTTCAAAGAAACTCTAGATAATCATGTTTGATTTCCCTTTAGTCCTCGGCATTGTGAGTGTTATACAAAATATATTTTGCTTCCCTTTGTGCGATTGAACGACGGCTCATACGTGATATATCCATATTCACTCAACTGACGCACACACTTATGATATGTAATAGCAGATGAGATTTTAGCAATCGACATGATTTGATGACTAAAAACCTGAATTGGATTTTGAAAATCCTGTTCGCTCCAATATTGCAATAAAGCCACATACACACCAATATGGGTAATGCTAATGCGGGGATCGCCCGCAATAGCATTAAAAAAATTAGATAGTGACTTAAACGGTTCCATATTAATTAAGGCATACCGTAGGTAACAAGGTCATAAGCGTAAGAGCTGCAATCGGCAGCGTAACCGGCATTACCACTTACAATGGCACCACCTATATCACTGGTCACCGCAGCGATCCATTTAACTATATTCTTGAATTTAAAGGCTGATCCTGAAACAGGTGGCGTGCTGATGCCGATCCAATAATAAATCGAATAACGAGCAACCGCTGTTGTTTTGAGGACAATTGCACGGCCTTCGTCCGTAAGTCTGTCACTTTGCAGTATATCATGCTCGAAGTCAGTAATAGCCACTTTGATCTCCGGATAGTCGCTATCATTATCTGATAATCTTTTTAGTAATCGAACCAATACATTCAGAGCTTCTTTCACAGGTTCCTCATAGGGGCAAGTCGTGATAAGCTCTTCAATACTGTTATTGCTCCTGTCCACAGTCTGGCCGACGGTTTCAAAATAGGAGGCAGGCAGATCTATTCCCTGCCGTTCGCTATAGAACTGCATAACACATTGAGTAGATGTAACAACATCCGGCATTCCAGTTTCCGACCTGCAGCTTTGTATATAGGCTACTATTTCGTTATGCCAGTAACCTATACTATCGTACGGATTTAGCCGGTTTTCCGGACCGGGTATTACCATCGCTGACCTTGCCGTTATTGTATTACTTTGTCCTCCTTCGGTTGCATCATTGAATTTTTCATTTTCTTTTTTACATGCTGCGAAACCAACCGTTAGCATTACCAGCATGAACAATTGTTTTTTCATTTTTGACTTGTTTAATTGTTTATAAATAGTTTCCATTTCCACCGTCCATTCTCACGACCATCTATATTTCAAGTCGCTATGATCATTTAGCTAATACGCTGATTCCTTCTCTTTTTTTGTGCTGTTTTGGGTATCTCAGGGCCATCATCATCGCCAGCAGCCTGCCTTTCCTTCTTACTGTCCTGTTTGACAGATTGATTTTCACCTTCAGCTTGCTGTTCCTTTTTAGACTGGCGTGTATCCAGGCGTTGCATAGTACTGTCATAAATATTAATGGTCTTGAATTGGGGGTTGGCCTCGATATATTGTTTCTGTTCTGCACCGTTATTCTGAAAAGTGACAGATTGCAGGTTTCCCTTTTTAAGTGAATCCATCAGGTCCTCTTTGAACTCTGCATTAGACAGTTCCTTGATAGGGTGTTTGGACAGTACTGCTTCCAGATCATACCCATAGTTTTGGTGATAATGCTGTAACTTGAAATTTCCGTTGTTATCACTTTGCTTGAAATCCATTTGCACCCATGCGTTATATACCTGACCTTCTTTATTGGTTAGGTCTTTATTCACCGACCGGCCTTCCATAAGATTATAGGCTTCTTTCAACGTAATGTTATTTCCTTTGTTGATGTAAAAGGTTTGATCCATTTTCTCGGTATTGTTATCCTTTTGCAGACTTACCTGATAAGAGTTGAAGAAGTACATATCGCTCTGTTTCGACTGGCTGAAGTTTAGCGTAGCCGTTACAGAATCATCGCCGTACTTTGTCTGATGCTGTAATTTGAATTCGGGTTGACCTACTTCTATTTTTTGCTTCAGATCATTTTCCAATGCATCACCGAAGCCGGTGTATTTTACCTGGTCACGCAGGTATTCAAAATTTTTCTGGTTCATGACTTTAAACTTTTGATGTAAACAATTTTTATTTGATTGTAGTTAACCGCTCTGATGACTTAATTAATCAATCATCGCTGCCTTAACAATCTTCTTATTTTTCACATGGAGTTCGAGGTGCCTGCCGCCATTCTTCTCCATGAGCTGTATAACGAGGAACTTTTTATCCGGAATTGTAAACTTCGGCACCACAAAGGCGAACGTATTGTCTGCGTTACCTAATACTTTTGGTGTGTCATTATATACTAATACGGGTGATATTTCTATTTCCTGGGAGGCCGTGCGCTTCACTTTCTTCTGATCACGTATATAAAGACGCAATTGGTCAATATCGTAATTGATATTTGTGCTGTTTAAGATGCGTATACGCAGGCACATAACATCCTCATGAATGTAAATGCCATTCAGCCTTAAACGGATGCCGAATGTTTTATCCTTCTCCCCCCTGAGCTTCTTTTTCGATGCTACGGAAGCACGGGCAAATTCCAGCATTTCCTCCATGTTAACGCTTTCAGAAGGTATTGCTATGACCGGATCTTCATTGGTTTCATCCATTGAAATATTTAATGCGGCCGGTTGTTCTGCGTAGTCCACCACGAATGAAGTAAGCTTTCCGTCTGCGGTAACAACGGTAAGGTTGGTTTGTTGGAAATTCTCTTTCGCTGCTTTCACCTGCAGGATATTTTCTACGCCGCTCGCTTTCTGCGCCAGCACATCACGGCTACCACGATCTACGCTGACAATGGCATAGGGAAAAATAACGTTAGTCGTTTTGGAATAGGCTATCGTTAGCGGATGCGGTTCGATAGATTGCGTTTGCGCTACGGCACTGAAGACGGTAAATAAAAGGGAAAATCCCATTACCAGTACTGCACTGATCTGTTTCATCTTTGGAATTTTTAAGTGATAAATATTTAAGTTGAATATTAATTAGCCTGTTCGTCCTGTTTTTGCTTTTCATCTCGCAAGAGAACTCGGTATCCAGCTTTCACTGTCACCTTTACCAGCTTGACTTTTTTACTGAATAAAGTCTTCGCTGCCTCTATCCCGGCACCTGCTGCCTGTGCCTGCCATGAAGGATCGACAGAACTCAGACCGATAGTTTGCAAGGAGCGGTCAGCCGACTCTTTTGATACATCCCTGGTAATTGCACCGGGAATATATATACCGTCGAGTCCGTCCATATCATATACCGACAATTCAACCGGGAACAACGCGTTTTTGTAACGGATACTGCTGATCTTGATATTCAACCTTTCGCCGTTTAAAGCGGCTGTTCCAAATAGGAAGTTGTCCTTTGGAATATGTATGCCATTAATGAACACATCATTTATCAGCCGGAACTTAACCGTAGAACCGTTGACCAGTGTTTGCGTTTCATGAATAACTGCCTGTACAGCGTTTTGGAGCGTATTTATATTTTCGCCCTCATCAAGTGAGTAAAAGCCATTTGTAATACCGTTGTCCGAGGGTTGCGTTTCAAGCAGAGAGATACGATTGTCCTTTGTTTTTGTCGCTACTGCAAAGACACGACCTCTCCTGGATTCGGAAGTTTTTCTCAATTTTTCCTGCACACGGCCGGGGTGCTGCATATCCAGTATGTTCTCCAACATACCATTCAATTGTTTGAGTTCCGGATCTTGTTCCGGTGATTGATTCATCATCTGCATCATTTGCTCTAACCTTTCGATATCGGCAGAACTGACCGTGGCTCTACCTGTTCCTGTAGAGCGACTATATGGATCATAGCTATCTTCAGTACCAGGAGCAGTAATCGGCTTATTCATTTCCCTGTCCAGTTCTTCCAGCTTGCGATAAATCTTGTCTGTGTGGGAATTACTGTAAGACCCTTTTCCATACAGGGAAGTATTCATGCCGGCATCATTTTCCGAAAAATCATTCTCTTCCATCAGTTCGCCCGTGTCGGACAACATATAATTCATATAGTTAGGATCATTCCTGACGAGTTCTTGGAACCGTGCGGAATCAAGGCTGGCTTGGTCATAATAGCTCATCTTATCCATTGCCTTATCCTCTTTCAGGTTGGCGTCGGGCAGGTTTAGATTGAATCCTTTGTTTCCTGCTTGCGCTTCCGCATCCTGCACTTTCCCGCCACCCAATGCCCAGAACATAATCGTCATAAAAGGCAAGGCGAGCAAAGGCAGCACCAGCATAAACCTGCGCTGGCGAATCATTTTTGGTGTTGTTACTTGCTGCTTCATTTTGTTTCATTTTTTGATTGTTGATAATAGATTTCGATAAACCGCACACTATCCATCAGGCCGGGACGACTACGGGTAATACTGTCATACATAATACTGCCGGAAGGACTTCTTGCAAGGCTGTCCATATATACCCTAAATTGCCTGACCCGCTCATATTCCCTTCCTGGCGGCAGTGTAGCCGTGTTATCTGCTTCGCCTGTTTCTGCAATATGCCCCGGCTTTTTTATTCGTGATATGGAAACGGTTTTACCACTTTTTCCATACAGAGCATGTATTATGAGGTAAATACTACAACCACTTCCGAGCAGAGTAAAAATCACCAGAACCATAATCCATGTCCGACGTGAAAATGTTCCGGTATGTCTGGCCATCCTGTCTGCCCAGAGCCGTTGCAGGTACTTATATAATGCGAGTGACCCGACAGTTACAATATGAGGCTCCGCTGCCTTTTCCTGTTTTTTACCTTTAAATAGAAGTCTCATTTTTGAAATATTATTGTGGCCTGTTAACGGTTTTTAAATCACTATTTTCAAGCGTGTTCCACCTTTCGATAAGAAAGCCATGCGGGTTGTTATCACTGCGTGATACATTGCGCAATGCCCCTTCGGTAATCAGGCTGCGCGTTGTGATACTGGTCGGTCGTACGATATTTTGTGTTGCATAGCAACGGAAGCGGTAGGGATAATCATTAATATCAACCATCACACTGTCAACCAGTATAGTCTGATTGATATTACCGGAGATCAGTCCTGCGTAATAGCCGTTCTCTTTCAGGTCATCATAGATCCGCTTTGCACTCCCATCGGCGAGATAAAGCGCCTTTGTGACATTTGCCTGTATGGCTTTATCATCCGGGTCAAGGGTAAAGAACAGTTTATGGAATGTCTTTACATGATCTCTGGCTTCTACCGGTATGTTATCCTTACGCTCTGATGCGTAAGCCTCAAGTGCTTTACCGTTTGCCAGGATATATATCCTGCCCTGCATTTTGGATACAAGACTGAAACTCTTATAGACTGCGAAACAGCAGATCAGTACACAGCCTGCTATGACCAACATTGTAAAGGTTCTTACATGCCGGAATGCGGTATCGATATTTTTCATTTTTTTGAACATAGTAACTCCTTTGTAAACGGTTATGAATTACCTTTTAACTTATTACCCATATAATCTGAATTCTTTCCGTCACCGAAATATGGATTAGAACCGCCGCTTCCGGCCATGCCGTTCATCATACGATTGGCTGCACTGCCGAGCGCATCGGCAGCCATACCAACGCCACCTGATGCGGTATTGACTACGGTTCTGGAAGAGCTGCCGAAAAGGCTTGTTACTTTTTGACCGAGCGCTCCGCCTCCACCTGCGTGTACGATATAATTGGCAACTGACGGCACCGTAAAATATCCGACAATGCCAATAATCATAAAGACCAGGTAAGCCATATCCGTCCGGCTGAAAAAAGTATCGCCGGTTTCTTCGATCTGGGACAGATCCATTGCCAGCATCTTTTCCTGTATCTTGCCGATAATGCTGCCGAAAATGTTAGCAACGGGCAACCAAAGAAATATGTTGATATATCGGGCCAGCCAAACCGTTAGCGTGTGCTGAAATCCATCGAAAACGGCAATGCCGAAGACCAGCGGCCCCAATATGGCCAGTACTATTAATTGAAATGTCCGTAAAGTATCAATACACAGTGCCGCCGCTTCAAACAGCACATGAAGCACTTCACTCATCCATTCCTTTACCGAATTGCGAAAATTATAAGAGGCTTTAGACATGGCAAACTTAATATCGTTGCCCACACTCTCGAACATTCCTTCATCAGACGGATCTTCATTAGGGTGGGTATACTTATACCATTTTTCCCTGTCGCCATGACCGCTTTCTCCTACATACATCTGCCATACATCCGACCGTTTAATAGCTTCTTCCTTTTTTTGCAACATCAGGGCAATTGCTTTGTCTGAGCCTTCTACCATAGCTGCGGTCGCGGTTACCGTAGGTTTCATGACGCCATTGATGAGTCCTAGAACCGAAGGAAATATCATCACACAAAAGCCGATGACAAAAGGTCGGAATAGAGGATAAAAATCTATTGGTTCAGCATTGGACAGATGACGCCAAACCCGCGCTGCGATATACCACAACGCTGCGAACCCCGCTAGTCCCTGACCTACGCCAATCAACTGACTGCACAAGGGCATCATTTCATTATAGAGCTGCTCCAAAACAGCATGCATGCCTTTCATATCATCGGCTATACCCTGTGCCCTGCTCATTAAAGGCAATACCCATCCCACCACCGCCAGTATGACGGCTTTTCTACACTTTGCCATATTTCAATTTTTAGTTGCTTAATCCATATATCTTACGCACGGTCTGTGCATCGTTGCGTTCTTTTGCCCTTTGAACCGCGAGTACGGTTGTATTGTTATTAAAATGGCGCAGGAACATTAGTTTGTCCTGCATATCGGCATATATCCGGTCAATCGCCTGTAGTCGCTCATCGTCACTCATGCGTGTTTTACCCGCCGTTACAACTACAAGCAACTCATCAAGGTTGCGCAAGCTTTGTTGAAACAGATTATCATAAACCTGTCCCAGATAGGCAACTTCGTCCGCATTGAAATTTTCATCCTTACGAAAGCGATCATAAGCATTCCTATATTCTTTAACCAACAGTAACTGGCAATTGGCGATATCTTTTACACGCCTGTAATTGCGGACAGCTGGGCTAACTTCCAGCAAACCGTCCAGAAAGGCTTTATGTAAATTGAAATTCCCTTTCGAGATATTCTTAACGGTATTATAGCCACCCTCCAGTATTTGGTAACCTTTCTTCATATCACTAAGTATCTGCTTGAACTGCGTAAGCTTTTCTATGTTCAAAACAAGCTGTGCTATCTCATCTGCCTGACCTGATGCCTTGTTTGCCGATAGTATTACGGACATCAGTAGCCCCGTCACTATTAATATTCTTTTCATACTCATTCACTTTTTATGCCGTGCAGGGCACGACCTGTTTGTATATCCTTTTGTTCTTGCTTCCTTGCTGTCGCTAACACAAGTGCCTCATTGCCAAAGCTTTTTTCGAAAGTGTATTTATCCTGCATATCGAGATAAAGTCTTTCTATTCTTTCCAGGCGTTCATCATCTTTCATCTGTAGTTTGTCATCTGTAACCAGGTCTTTGAGTTCATCCAAATCCCTGTCACAATCCTCCAAAAGCCGCCTGTATACGCCTTCCATATAATCCATCTCACCATCCGTAAATGCTTTGCTCTTTCTAAGTGCGGGATAAGTCTGGTTGTATTCACGAACGATCTGTCTCTGCAAAGACACAATTGCTCTCGCCTTCGGGCTTTGCCTGATCTCCGGATGCACCGTACTCAAAGAGTTAAAAAAGTCCGTATGCAGATTGAGTTCCCCACGAGTAAATCCGCCAATAGTCGTTAGCCCTTCCTGAGCGATTTTATACCCCTTTTTTGCGTATCCGATATAAACCTGCAACGCGGCTATCTGTTGGACAAGGTATTTTTTCTGTGTTTTCTTTTGCTGAAACCACTCTTCAAATGTTTGTGCCCGTAGCGGACTAACGATAGCATTCAATAACAATACGAATAAAAATATCTTTCTCATATACTCGGCTTTTAAGGAAGTCCATATAATTTCTTTACAGCCTCCACATCGTTTGCGGTTTTTGCACGTTGCAAACTCAATAGCGTATTTTGCCGGTTGAATTGTGTCAGGTCTGTATAGTTCTCATCCACGCGGTCAGCTGCTTCATTGATTAGTTCCAATCTTTTGGCATCACTCATTTTGGTCGCGAATGACCTTACTACGAAACTAATCTGGTCAATATTCTTCAGGCTTTCATCAAGAATGCCGGAATACACGTTTGCCATATAGGTGATCTCTTGCTCATTGAAATTTTTATCCTGCCGTATCAACTGCCAGGTCTTGTTATATTCATCAACCAGGCGTACCTGTTTTTGCGTGATATCCCTGATACGTTGGTATTGAGTTATCAATGATTTCACTTTTGATAGCTCCTCATAATATTTACGATATTGCTCCTTTTGTTTCTCGGTCCAGTCCGATATCTCATCCAGTTTCATTTTGGATAAAGTATTTTCCAATGTCTTCTGTGCGTTTTGTAACCAAATAGTCTTATTCTGCAACCGTTGTATCTTCAGGTCAATAGCTTTAATGACCTTTATCACTGCTTTCTTAATGATTTCCAGTATTGCAATCGGCGTGGCGTTTGCCTGCTGTACGGGTAAGGCTGTCAGAGAGATACAGAAAACCAGCATCATGATTCTTATAATCCGTTTCATATCACTAAAAACTTTTAATAAATAGTTCAACTGTTGTTTTTCCTTGTTCTGTAAATGTTTCAAGGTATATGGACCCTAATTCCGTATCGAAGACGCAGCATCGGCCGCCACCTACTTCCATGAGAGCACCGCCGGAATGCCAGCTGTAGGTTGACAACCATGTTTGTTCCTTTTCCGGCTCATTATGGATGTATTCCGTCCTCGTTACCCGGTACAAGCCGCCGGCGGGTTTTATCCGGAGTATAGTTTCTATACCGGCCACTCTTATGTTATCCGATGTTCGCAAGTAATAGCTGCCTTGTAGCATACTGAGTGCGGCATAATGCTGTCTGCAAAACCGGGAGATGACTTTTAAAGTTTCCCATAATCCGTATAACGGGCTTTTCTCTTTCATTGCTTATCCGTTTAATGCCTTTAGTTTCAGGTCCTCCGCCATAGCGGCTATTCCCTTTTTTATATCACCCCCAAATTTTTCCGCATACTCCATCAGCTTTACCTTTTCACTTTGCTCCGTTGTATAAGCCAGGTACTCTTCTAACGAAACCTCGGTGCGATAGACCTTGCTAACCATACCGCCCAGACTGATAAAGACCTCCTTGTATTTTTTTGAGGGGTCATTTGCTTTATTGACGGAAAGTATCAAAGCCTTTTCCTTTTCGGTTAGTCCGAGAAGTTCCTGTATCTGGTCAAACTTGTTTTGATATTTGCTTTGGTCCAGCAGTATCTTGCAATCGCTGTTATTGATAATTGCCTGCTTAACTACGGGTGAGGAAATGATATCTTCCACTTCTTGCGTCACTACAATAGCCTCACCAAAGAATTTACGAACTGTTTTGAACAGGTATTTGATATACTCTGCAAATCCTTCCTTCATTAGTGCTTTCCAAGCTTCTTCAATGAGAATCATCTTACGGATGCCTTTCATCTTTCGCATTTTATTGATGAAAACTTCCATGATAATTATCGTTACCACAGGGAACAGAATCGGATGGTCCTTGATATTATCCAATTCAAATACGATAAAGCGCTCCTGGAGCAGATTCAGATTTTCAGTGGCGTTGAGCAAGTAATCAAACTCACCGCCTTCGTAATAGGGCCGGAGAACATAGAGGAAATTATTGATATCGAAGTCCTTCTCCTTTACTTTATCGCTGGCTAGTACCGGTACATAATCGTCTCTGAGAAAATCATAGAAACTATTGAAGCAGGGAAATACATCCGGCTTATTTCCAAGGCATGTGTAATAACCACTAATAGCATTCGACAACGCGACATATTCACTTCGCTTGAATGTTTCATCGTCTTTCTTCCATAAGGCAAGCAATAAGGTCTTGATGCTTTCTTTTTTTTCGGTATCCAGGCTATCGCCCTCGCCAATGTAAAAAGGATTGAAGCGTATAGGATTATCCTCACTGTAAGTGAAATAGTAACCCTTTACCATATCACACAGGCCCTTATAACTGTGGCCGACGTCAACCAGTACTATATGCGTACCCTGCTCGTAATAGCTTCGAACCATGTGATTGGTGAAGAAGGATTTACCACTGCCGGAAGGGCCCAATATGAATTTGTTCCGGTTGGTGCAGATACCCAATTTCATGGGTTCATCCGAAATATCGACATGAACAGGTTTGCCGGTCAGGCGGTCACCCATGCGGAGCCCAACCGGGCTAAGGGAGGAGCGATAGCCAGTTTCCAAATTGAGAAAACAGGTTGCCTGTTCTGCAAACGTATCAAATGTATCATTCATGGGAAAGTCCGCAGCATTACCGGGAATGCCTGCCCAAAATATTTGAGGAGCCCCTACTGTTTCCTGTTTTGCAGCAGCGTCCATCTGCGCCAATGCCGATGAAACCATATTCTTCAGGTTCTTCAGTTCTTCTTTATCCTCAGTCCATACCAATACGTTGAAATGTGCTTTTACGGGTAAACGTTGTTGGCTGATGGCTTCATTTAAAAAATCGTTTGTAGCATCCCTGGCTATCATATTCTCACGGCTATAGGCAGCTAGGGATTGTAAACGAAGCCGCTTACTTTCCAGCTTCTGGATCGTCTTCTGTGAGTCCTCGATAAAAATATACTGGTTGTAAATATGATTGCAGGGTAATAGTTGACCCAGCGTGGATGCAAAGCCTATGCTGAATTTTGTTTTATCGGTAGAATAACGGTCGTAGTTGATACGACTGCCACAGAGGGCTGGAAGGTCGGTGGCATCTCCAAGTGTATATAAATGGCAGCGACGGTCGCCGACCAACAACCCCTCGTCAAAGCTGATATCATTCATAACGAAGCTGTCCTGATTTTCGGAAAGAAAACAATACCGCTCTATTAGCCCGAGTTTGCGGGAATGGCTACGTAGTTCCTGATCCCGCATCCTGGTGAGTTTTATAAATCCACAGTCTTCCATGATGCGTTTGAATTGTCCTGTGCTATCCAAAAAGTCTTGGAGCATTTGCGGTTTCAAGGTTTCTTCCGGTACGATAGTCCTGCGTAGCAGACTCGAAAAAAGTGAGCTGGCCGGTTTCCTGCCCGCCGGCTTCTTGGTGAGCATGATGTAACAGCTATGGTCCAGAAAAGGGCGTTCGTTGAAAAAGCGTTCACTAGCCCTGCTCAGGAAACTGATGTCATCTTTTGTGAAATCAGGTTGATAGCTGCTTTCCAAAAACCAGTCCTGCTTATGAAACACTGTGAACTTAGGCAGAACCTTAAGCGCTTTTACCCAGGATTGGTGAAATGCTTCGTATTCCTGGTCAGAAAGAGTAAATATCTCCGGCAGTTCTGCACGAAAAACTACGGTCACATCTCCCGCTTTACTAAGAATACAATCATGCTCCACGTCCATGATCGGTAATATTTCATCCAGCACTTTTTCCATCTCACAATTATTTTTAGCTATTCTGTATTATAGTTTTCGTCCCCTGTTCTTTTTGTATCCATTCGACTGCATCTGTTGCCTATTCTTTTCTACGAGTTCTTTCAAAGGAGTTTCAGATAATGGTTTAACCGTAGCTTTCAGGTTCTCCCGTATCGGGTAAGTTCTCAAAAGCTGAGTGTCTTTCAGCCCGTATTGCCGGGCAACTCCTACAGGGTCTAGCGTCAACTCACCGGGAATTTCTATCATTACCACATGCTCAGGCATTTCACGGATGTCGGGATCAGGTTGGACGGTCTGTCTGGAAACTAAATGGTAATAGGAAAGGTAGCTGTTACCGTCGCCGCTTACAGGTAGAAATTTGAGATTGATGATAGCGGAGAGATCGTTTTCGTGACGTAGTTCCTGCAGACGCCAGTCCACTATAAATGTGTCTCCTGCAATATCTATCCTCGGCAACATGCCTTGCAGCCTGTTTGCAATGCGATCATCCATCACGAGTACACCGTAGTCATTGCTATAACTTGCATCATTGATATCTCTTGCGGCATTTTGGTCCGGATAATCATTATCGATGACCCGTTTTGGAATACGAATCTCAATTACATCATCATCGAAATAAACATCGCCTATCGAAGTGCTTTTGGACAAGCAATTCTTATCGGCCATTTGATAAAGACCTTCATAAAATCCTTCTCTTTCCGACAGTTTATCGAAAGAAATCCTGTTTTGCCGGTTATCCACCTCAATAAATTCCCTGTTTTGATAGTCAATATCGAACAGCGTTCCACTTATTATTAGTTGTCGCGTTTCCATTCTCAGTTCTTTTTAAGCGTTACGAAAACACTTCTGCTGGTACACCGGATAACCTTCGGTACTTGCTTGCGAGCCAGTGCTTTCATTAACCCATGCTCGCCATATTTATTACTCATACTGTAAATGCGAATAACGATTACAGTTCCTATTGCAGCTATAATTCCGACGCATAGCAGGGACGGCAATCCTATGAAGTATAGGATAGCAAACAGGATAAGCAGAGCGACGATACACCCGCCGAGATACCAGATATACTGTGCTTTTAAACCCTTGAATTCAATACTTTGGTTGATTCCCTTATTAACCTGATATACGCTGTTTGCCATAATTTTTGCCTTAATTCGTTATAACCTCATTCTACTTCTTGCATTTTGAGCTTCGATAGGTTGTCGGCAGAGAACTTCCTTTGGAGCTTGGTGTCCATTCAATTTATCTGGCTCACTCACAGAAACAACTTGTTCAACCACTTCGTCCCGTACAACAGCTTCCGGTTCGGCATGATGTTGTTGATGCTGTTTCAATTGGTTCTCCTGTATTTTGATAGCGATCTGCCGTTCCAGCCCTGACAACTCGTTTTTCATGCTCTGTAATTCTTGCTCTTTCAGAAATGGCTTCTGTACGAGCTGGTCGAGCCTGGGAATCTCCCTGTCCAGTTCATCCTTTGTTTTGGTATAACGCTCACGCAGACCTTCCACCCGGTCAATAGCATTTAGGAAATAACGCGCTGCCAGTTTTGGGTTATCGGTATTAGGCAAACCATTGTTATAGGAGTATTTAATGCCTTCAGCCGAGCGCTGCGCATAAAAACTATTGGAATACCTGTATTCAAACATGCCATTTTCCTCATAGGCTTCCCTTTGCCTGCGGATATATAGGGCAAATCCATAGAGACTGCCGATCTGTTCTTCCTGCTCACCGCCTGTTTCCGGCTTCCAGTTTTTATACAGGTTGATAATGTGCCTGCCGATTGCTTCGCTTTCGGCACCTTTCAAACCGGTCAGTTGTATAGGGTTAGCTTTTACGCCATCGTTACCATATTGCAGTTCTTCTTTATAGTACGCGGCATCCGCTACAAGTTTTTTCAGTGTTTTGGTAGTAGTCGTCCTTTCATTTTGGAGGTTTTCCAACTGGTTACGGCTCCTGGTCATCTCACGAAAGTGAGCCACTTTCAGACTTTCCAATACAGCTATTTTCTTTTCCAGTTTACTTTTTTCCAGCAGCGAGGTATCACCTGAAAGAATGGCTATGTATTCGGAGAAGTTCATACCGTTTTTTTCATCTACGGCACCCTCGTCAATTGTACGGACATGAAGCTCACAATTCTTCATTTGTGATATGAACGTTTGCTTGTTCTTCAGCAGGTTGAATTTGTAATTGTCGAGTGATTGCTCCACGGCATATACGTAGTTGCGCACTTTGTTGCCGTAATATGCTTTAGCTACTGAATTGCCCTGACGGACGCCACGTCCATTACGCTGTTCCAGCTCTGATGGCTTCCAGGGTATATCTAAGTGGTGCATGGCAACAACACGACCTTGTACGTTATTGCCCGTACCTAACTTCTCGGTGCTGCCAATATTGATCCTGATCTCACCGCTATTCATTTTCCTGAACAACTCGGGCTTCTTTTTATCAGGCCAATCATGAATAAACGTGATCTCATGCGCCGGAATGTTAAAATCACTTATCAGCTTTTCTTTAAGCGCATCATAGATATTGAATTCACCGGGTTTGGGTGTGCCAAGATCGCAGAAGACCAGTTGGGTGCCTTTGTGCTCTGTAGTTTCGTTATATATTTCCGCAATTTTTCGTGCGCTGACATTGACTTTATTATCGGGATGGTCACTGTATTTCCATTCGTCTATCAAACGCATATCAGCTGCCATTTTCTTCGCATAATTGGTGGCAATAAGCATACGCCCTTTATCTTCTTCCGGCGTTAACCTTCGGCGGCCGATCAATTCACCGTTACCTGTTTTTGCAAATTGCATGAGGTTTTTAATGAACTCAGTTTGCTCCGGTGTAGGTTTGATGTTAACAAGGGTTTCATCCAAGTCCGGTTTATCGAGGCTGATATGTTTGGCAGTCTTATAATCGGTGATCTCATTGTAGAACAAAGCCAGTTCGGGAACCTTGATAAAATGCCTAAAACGCTCTTTGGCTATGATCTCGTTGGTGACACTGAATTCAAAATCGGTGGTCTTCCTTGCAAATACTGCTGCCCATCCGTCAAAATTCTCAATACGCTGACGCTCCATTTCTTTAGGGCGCAGGTACTTGAACAGCAGGTACATTTCGGTAAGGCTGTTGGATATAGGCGTACCGGAAAGGAAGGTGACACAAAGGTCACTGTCGAACCTGTTCTGTAATTCACGCACCGCAAAAAGCATATTCAGCGCCTTCTGGCTGCCCTCCATATTGCCCAGCCCCGCAACCCTGTTATGACGGGTGGTAAAGGTCAGGTTCTTGTATTTATGTGCTTCATCAACAAAGAGGTGGTCTACGCCCATTTCCCTGAAGTTGATGCCTGTGTCTTTTTTCTCTTCTATATCTTTCAGGAGCCCTTTTAGCTTTCCTTCCAGGTTGTTCTTGCGTATCTCCAATCCTTTGAGCATACGCTTGGATATATCATCACCTAATTCCCTTGCCGTATCCAGATCTCGTTCCACATTATCCAGTTCCGTTTGGAATATTTCTTTTTGTATCTCGGGTGACTGCGGTATTTTACCGAACTGGTCATGCGTGAGAATAATGCAATCCCAGTTATTGTTTTTGATCTCGTGGAACAGCCTTACTCTTTTGGCAGGCGCAAAGTCATTTTCTCCTGGGCACAGTATCCTGGCTTGGGGATAA
Organism: Chitinophagales bacterium; assembly: GCA_033762815.1. GTDB lineage: Bacteria > Bacteroidota > Bacteroidia > Chitinophagales > CAIOSU01 > JANRLF01. The sequence continues at coordinate 188,952 of JANRLF010000004.1, forward strand.
GCCTTTTTATAAGTTTCTGCAATCTGGTTGACATTCGCTTTTAATGCCAGTATCATCGGCTTGTGCACGATACCCAGCCGTTTCATTTCCTGGGCGGAAACGATCATGGTGAGCGTTTTACCAAGACCGACTTCATGGTCTACCAATGCACCCCGGTTCTGAATAATACGCCACGCGGCATTTTTCTGAGAGCTGTATAGGTCTTCAATACCCACTGCTTTCAAGTCAATATCGGGGAATTTCAAATGGCTGCCGTCATATTCACGGAGTACATAGCAGTTAAAGGTATCGTTGTACAGTTCTTCAATATGCTTCTTATCGGCATCAGGTAACCGGTTCAACCAGTCAATGAACCCGCTACGCATCTGTTCAATCTTCTGATGCGCTAACTGGATAGCTTCATTGTCCGGGAGTCTTATGGTAGTATTATTTGGCCCCTGCACCTCGTAGGTATAGAAAGGTGTTGTATTCTCCAACGCATGTTCCAGCAGCGTGTAACCATAGGTGGTGCGTCCGCTCTTTGGTGTGACGGCAAACTCCCTGGCTACTTTCATATTCATGCCGGTGCTAACCTTGAAGCTATCCAGCGATGGGAAGTAATTGATATCGGTATCCAGTTCAAACAGCTCCTTTGCGTAGTCGCGGTAATAGGTTGTTGGTATCCAGCGTTCACCGAGATTAAAATCAAGGAGTTCGAAAGGAATATGTTCCGGCTGCACCTTACCAATGGCTTCCAGGCTACGCCTAAATTGTACATGGTCCGGGTTGCGTGCTGCTATACGCTCAGCAGCACGCAGTTTTTCTACTACGTTGCCGCTGAGATACAGGTCTGCGGTTTCCCATACTTCGGTAATCGGATTCAGGTAAATATGATTGCCCAGGCGACTGATAGCTTCCGCTTCCTCAATGCCCATAGCAACGCTGATAAAATCCATATCTACTTTTCCCGTATCGTTCAGGCTATGAGCCAAGGCTTCCAGCGGATCTTCCGTAGTAAAGCGTTCTTTATGCTGTACTATGGAGCGAGTTAGTATATCGGATTTGACAAAACGATCCCCTTCCCGACGTTCCAGTGAGGACATGAGCGTGATACCGAAAGCCGTATCTTCCATGATACGCCAGCGATTGTCCACTGTGTTGAGGATACCATACAGGGAAACAAAACGGTCGTATTGCTCATTCAATCTTTGACGGTCCGCATCGCTTATAGGTTCGCCGCTTAATTCACGGCCGGACAATTGCAGATATTCGTCCCTAAGACCGATATAACTTTCATAGAATCCCTTATGTTGCTGTGCGGGCAAAGGCTGGAAGGAAGCCTGTTTGAATTCGTTATCAGGATGACCGATAGTACCTATCGTTCCGTTATGGAGAACCAAAGTACCTGCCTTATAAAAAGCCTTCAATGACTCAAAGGGCCGGATGCTTTCCTCGTTGAAATTGTAATAGGTTTTGAAAGCCGCATCTCCTTCATGCCGGAAACTGTGATCAAATCCCTTAAGTTGGTCAGATATCTTTTGCAATTCCTGTGCTAAAAGATGGCTATCCATCCAGTGACTAGGAAGCCGGTCTATCTCTTTTACATTGGTGTAGAGTTTATAAACAAAGCTGCTGCTTTTCCTGTGCCTTGCAGTTAACATGACCAATGTTTCATGACCCGGATTGTCCGTGGTACGAACCGTACTGATGATTCTTGCCGTTTCCTTTTGCACAATAGCTTCATCTGATTCGGTCAGATAAGCCATAGACCGGTTAATTGCTTCTGCGGGAGCAACATCGAACAATCCTAATTGAACAGGCGCAGCTTCTTGCTTATTTTCCGGCATAGGCACATACGTCAGCTTGCTGCCTACATGCGTGTGCTTTACCTGCACCGCCTGTGCTTGCCGGTAGGCCTCCGCGTTAAATCTATTCTTAAACTGGTGTGTAATGGCGGCATACAGGCTTTCCCGGATATTGCTGATATCGCCGTCCTGCCAGACTACTTCTGTTGCACGGCCATATTGATTGGTGCCGGCTTTGCGTATATTACCCATGACCACATCATGGTCATGGGTGGAGATAAAATAATTATAAGGGAAGCGCCCGAATTCATTCTCCCGTTCTCTAACCTCATTCAGCCATTCCTCTTCATAACTTAATTTTTCTTTCGTTGTATTCTTTTGAACGATCAGCAAATGATTGGGCGCTTCCGTGTTGCCTGTATCTTTCATCAGGTTATCGGGCATTACTGCTAAGGCAACAAAATCAGCCCGTTCAAACAGGTATTGCCGTGCGGCACTATTGGAAGGATTATTTAAAAAAGCATCGGTAGTGATATAAGCCATGATACCGCCTTCAGCCAGCTTATCCAAACCTTTGGCAAAAAAGTAGTTATGTATTTTCCCGGATAACTGTTTATCGGGATAGGCTTCATCATAAACTGAGAAGTTCCCGAACGGTATATTGCTCACCACCAGGTCATATTGTCCGTTGTCATTTATGGGTGCTTCCTCGAAACCGGCAATATGTGTATTTGTCTGAACAGGCAATTCGCTATTAATAGCAGAAAGCACCAGGCCTGTGAGCCGGTCTTTTTCCACTGCGGTTACCTGTTCCAGCCCCCGAAAAGCATTTACAGCTTCGTTGACAAAGACACCGCTGCCTGCGGAGGGCTCATACAGCCTTTTAGGTTGAATGCCTTGGGCGCTTAGCGCTGCATATAGCGTCTGAGGAACCACCACGGGAGTATAAAACGCAGTCAAGACGCTATTGCGTAAGGAGCCGATGATAGCTTTGTATTCCTGCTCTGAAAAATTTTCTTTGAGCAGGTCATGCAATTGTATGATACCGGCGTGCAGCTTCAGATCTTCTTTCGTTGCCCCGGAAGCAAGCCAATCTTCCTGCGAGCCATAAGGGTACAGAATGGCTTTAATACCACCGAAACCGGCATACCTGCCCAAATCCGACAGATCGGATTGCGACAACCGCACACCGCCTTTATAAGCGATTGCCAGGCGTACCGCCTGTATATTGTCATTTAGTTTCTGTGAAATATTATAAGCCATATCAGCACCTTTTCCATCTTCACTTGTTTCTTATAGCCTCTTTTGTCTTCAGTTCAGGTAATCATGTACCTGCCCGATAATAGCATAGCGTATATACCGCTCCTCTTCATTTTCGGAACTAAATTGCAGCTCATCGAAAATGTCCTTGCAGGCTTCCATCATATTTATTATTTCATAGGTTAGCGTACCACTTTCCCGAAGCCGCTCATAATCCGTTACGAATTCTTCTTCCAATACCGAACGGATATACAGGAACCTCGACGGACGTAATTCCTTTGTGAGATTACTCAGGCACAGCTCTTCGATGATATATTGAGGTTTGCTTTCTGAGAGCAGCTCTGCTACAAGCGGCATCATGGTATTTACCTTTTCCGTCAGGTATTTTGTTACACCGTGAGTCTCCTGTAACCGGATCATCAGGTCGGGATTGTTTTGGACAATGTAGGTCCATAGCTTTTCTCTGAGAATCTGTTGCATGGTTGAAATTATACTCCGAAGAATGATTTGATTACAGTAGCAACTACCACCAGAAAGACGCAACTGCCAAACCAGGCAGCGGCCACTTTGCCCGTATCCTGATCGCCGGAATTCCATTTTTGGTACACCTTTACAGCGCCTATCAGCCCCAATAGGGCGCCAATGGCGTACATTAGGTTGGTGCCTGCGCTGAAATAGCTACGCACTTTTGTATTAGCCTCATTGATACCGGCGATACCGTCCTGCGCGTAGGCCCCATAACAGGTAACTGTTAGGAGGAATACTACCGTAAGCAAGTCCCGCAGACGGTAAATTTTACGATTTGACCTTTTATTACAGATTTCCATACTTCACATTATTAAAACTGAAAGAAATATCATGATTAAAAAAAAGCGAAGGGCCTTTGCCATCACTGTCCCCATCTATCTGCCACATCACCCTACCACACCGGGACGCATGGGAAGTACCCTTCGCAAACGTTGTTACACGGTATCATTCCACAACATATCCGCTTCCTCTTCACTAAGTGCAACAACGCCATGTCTTTCACATTCCGAAACTATCAGTTCGTTGATTGAACTGCGGAGATCAGAATTTTTAATATTCGGATATTCCCGCAGAAGCAGTTGCAGGTAATGCCTGAACTCCTGCAGTACATATTTTTTACGGGAAGCATTTGCTATGGCCTCTTTTAGCCTGCCTATAAGTTCTTCCACTTCCGCGAAAGCATCCTCTTCTTCCGAGTTTGTTTTTGCATCCGGTCCGCTGGTGACTGCCATACCATTGCCATCATCATCATATCCCGAAACCGCAGGGCGAAAACGGAATTTTATCTTTCCGGTAACTAGTTCTTTCAGTTCTTTAGGAAAATATCTAACTCCTACAAACGAATAGTAAATTACCAAGGCCACCGCTATTGCAAACAGGTACTCCGTCCATGAAATATTAGTAAACATAACTTCACATTTTTTCGTTTTACACAATCACCGTTTATTAAATACGGCTTGTTTACTGTTTCTAAGGCAAAGTAACTATGCGGGATAAGCGGTTTCAAGTCCAACTTTGCATCAATTTAAAGTTGTACCCCTGTACCCCTTGATAATCATCAGGTGAATATTCGTATTGCCCCAAAAAATTATTTAGTTGGTTTCTTAGCTTGGTTTGGGACGAATAAAACAACTCGATCCGCTGATTGAATTTCATTTGCTTTTATCTTTGCAGATATAAAAAGTCGTTTATGAAAGCAATGTGGTTATTGGGAACGGTTCTTTTTTTTATGACTGCCTGTGGCAATGGAGCGAAGCTCGAAAAGGAGGAGGCAGCAGCTATTATACGTGAAGCAAAAGGTTACCCGAAAGTATTCGAATACGATGTGAATATTACAGATCCTCAGAGCGCAAGGAAATTACTTAATGTGGGGTTGGAGAACGAAGGATTGGTAACTATTGACAGGAAACAGAAAATGATAGATATCGGAAAGCCGCTTGTCCATTTTACTGAAAAGGCAAAACCATATCTTATACGCATAGACCCCAAATATGATAACGTACAGGTGGTCAAAGTAGCCGATGGAGACTTAAAGGAAATTACCGGAATTCAAATGCATGAAGATGGTAAAAGAGCAATTGTAGAATATACCATTGTATATAAAAACATCAACCCGTTTTCTAAACTGGTTGATTTTGACTTTTCGAAACCCGATACGAAACGCGCAACCCTGTCTTTTTTTGGCACTGGTTGGAAACTTGAAAAACCTTTGTAAAGACACGATCCGGCCTGCCGGAACTATTTTCACATCATTGGAGTCTGTAAGAATATGTTCAATAGTCTTTTATTGTCTTTATCATTTGTTGCAAGAAATGGATTACTACTTCCTTGTCCCGTATTTCGGCAGAATAGGATTTACTTCTCATACTGTCATACGAAATATTTTCCTGGTTGAGAGTTGACAAATGGGGAACAATAGTTTTGAAAACACTACTCAACGAGCGTGCTGTAATAATTTTCAGTTCATCTGCAGCTCTTAAAACTATTGCCATTTGGTCAACAGATAAAATGGACCTGACTTTGGTTTCCTTGCCTGTTACACCTTTCGGTTCCGGATTAGTCCCCGGCGAAATAGCCGAGTAATGTATTTGCTTCTCCAAATAAGATAATTCCTGGTTAAACCAGTTACACAATTGTTTGTGCAAATAAATATTTTCGGAACAGTAAACCACATCTCTTTTCTTCGGTAATTGTTTAAAAGACTTTAAAAGAAATATAAGACGTTCCAATTTGTCCGGGATCAGGGATATATTATTTATTTGAGCCGTTATTCTTTGAGTCAAGTCGTGCATGTATTCCTTACTATTGAAATTCATATAGATGAGTAGTTCATCCAGGCCAGAAAAGACATCCCTTTCTTCCGTAAGATTTTGTTTTGCAATAGCCAAACCTAAATCTCTGATATACAGAATTTCCTGAAGAGTATGAGCGTGTTTTTCAACCGGGAGATTTAGAAAGTCCACCAACTCACAGATGACAATATCCAAGGTAGATTTTAGCGTGTATTGAGGAATAGGCCGTTCTATTATACCGGACAGGAGCTTGATAATATCTGTTCGTGTGCGCGAGAGATATGTAGCTGACACTCGTTCCTGCCTGCCGAGATAATTTGCGAATCGCTTTTCAATAAATGAAATCAAATCGTCTAAACAATAAGTAATTGAATCCCATAGCGATTTAAGGTTTTTGGAACCTAAGGATCTTGTTTCCAATGCCTGGTCCAGTAAACTGATGAGACCGGAATGATACTTTTCTACCGAGCACCTGATTTTTGCTTCATCGGTTAAATTGAACACCACAGATTTTATTTTAGATAGTATCTTATCCTTTTCTGTAACAATATGTTCATTCAGTTTTGCGATGTCCTCGGAAGATAGTTTTTGAGTTTTTGTCTTCTGCGGATTTAAGGTGACAGTAATTAAAACATCCAGCCATTCTAATGCATATCCTTCGCACATAAGTCCTCCTATTTTTCGTCAAGGAACCTTTTATCATGTACAAATTTATTTACGAAATTTGCCGGTGCCTATACGTAAAATCTTCTATTTTCCTACGCAATTGTAAGTATATCAATGGCTAAATGATACTAGGCATTCAGTTTATTGAGTAGTTCCACCTTATTGGAGACATTAGCCTTCTCAAAAATATTTTGGATATGTTTGGTTACCGTTTTCTCCGCAATGTATAGATCCTTTGCAATCTCCTTATAAGTTTTACCCTTCACGATCAAGGCGGCGACCTCGACCTCGCGAGTTGTCAATTGAAGTAATTTGCAATTTTGAGCGAATTTAGAGGACGATCCGTTGGCAGATTCTCCCTGTGAATTTGTCAACCTATTGAGATTTGCAATCGAGATGTTTAATAACGCTTTTTGTTGCTTAACAATATTTTCCAGTACGGCTTCTATTTTTTGGCTTAACTCCTCAAAAGAGAAGGGTTTTGAAATAAAATCTATCGCCCCGAGTTTTAATCCCTTCAAACGGTCGGCTGAGGCGGTCTTTGCTGTCAGGAATATGATAGGAATATGTTTATATCTATCCTGATCAAAAAGTATTTTAACGAAAGTAAACCCATCCATTTTGTCCATCATTACATCCGATAAGATCAGGTCAGGGATAACAGGTGACTGTTGGAGTCTTTTGAGGGCTTCGGTTCCGTTTATGGCGCTGGAAATGTTATAGTTTGCGCTTAACCTTTTTACCAGGAAGTTGATCATGGCTTTATTGTCCTCAACCAAAAGTATTGACTTCTTTTCCGGGTCATACTCGGTATCAAACGTGTCTATCCGGTCCAGATCATAAAGGCTTGTCTGCAACTGTGGAGTTAATTGGCTAATGGAAGTAGTTAAACCGGTGTGCTGCTTTAATGATACGGTCACCATAGTGCCCGGTTTTTGAGCCGGATCACTTTGAATATCAATAGTTCCACAAAGAGAACCGATAATTTTCTTGACAATCGGTAAACCTAACCCCATACCCTGCAGGTTACTCTTTTCCCTATTTATTTGATAATAGGGATCAAAAATCTTCTCATGAAGTAAAGGCTCAATACCAATGCCGGAATCCCGAATAACAAAGGAAACGTTTCCTCCATTTGTCTTTAGCAAGACTGTAATCTCTCCCTTTTCGTTCGTATACTTAATGGCATTTTCTACCAGGTTATTTGCAATCCGTGCTAGCGCAGTCGGGTCCGCCTGGATAAGCACATCCGGTTCTATTACAGCAGTTAAAGTGATTTCTTTTTTTGCACTGTACTTCTTAAAAAGCTCGGTTATATCGTATAGTATTGAACTAAAATTCGACACCTGGGAATGGTTATAAATCCCCATTCCCTTCCTTATACTTTCCAAGTCGAAGAAATTCACGATATCGTTGTTCAACTTCTCAATACTCCGTTTGATAATCTTCAATTCTTCGGTTTCTCCATAGTTTGCAATGTAGTCATCCAAACTATTGTTTATCAACGTCAACGGAGTCTTGGTTTCATGAGCCAGGTTTATAAAAGCATTTGTTCTTTGCTCATTGGCAAGTTCTAACTCTTTAGTTCGCTCTTTTACCTTGTGCATCAACTCCGTATTTAACTCCTGTAGTTCTTTCTCGGACTGAAGCAGCTTGTTGTATTCAAAAATTGATTGCCTGACAGATCGCCGGATGAATAGAATTGTCATTACCAATAATCCTGAGTTGGTCGTTATCGCTTCGACCACCTGGCTGCCATTATGAAAATGCAATACAGGTCTCAGTAAATCATTGAGTTGTACTTCAAAAAACGCAACAAGAGGCAGCATGATGAAGAATATTACTCCTATGTATACCCCTAGTACTTCTTTTCTAAAATCAGAGTCATGACTCTCTCGGTTCCTGGTTTTTATCGCTTTGGTTAAAGAATATAGAAACGACAAAGCATAGAAAAATGGAATTGAAACGGCTAATCGCCTGCTAATCTCTAAATTGCCGGTCAGATAGTAAGGAACCAAAAAGCATAGGAAAAATGGTACAAGTAGAAACAGTATCGACCCGCCGTATGCATAAAACTTAAGTTTGGTCAGATTAAAGACCTTGTAGAAATAGAACGGAAAGTACATGCCCATTATGAATGCAACCGCAAATGCCATAATGTTTTGGACAGGAATTTTTATAGGAATATTCTTGTCCGGCAGTAATCCGCTAATTAAATTGTACTGTATAAGTAAATACAAAAGAATCAGGTAGTAGAGCCTATTTTTGTCCGATGGCCTGGATAAGTAGTGTATAAACTGATAGAAAAAAAACACCAGTTCCAAGACGATTATCAAAAAAGTGACTATGTGCAGCTCTGTTCCAAACACCAACATAACCAATCACTTTTTCGTTAGCCTTCTTAGAAAATACAATGTATGGTCGAGCTCCTTCTGAGCATAAATCTCAAATCCGAATTTTTCGTACCAGGGTAGATTATTGTTATTGGAAGTTTCCAGGTAAATCGGTCGGCTGAGTTCATCACTGTATGCAATAATGGAGTTTAGCAAATTATTACCCAGCCCTTTGTGCTGATCTTTCGGGTTAACTCCAATGAACCACAAGATTATTTTTAGTTCAGATCCACGAACCTGTTTCAGCAAGGCTTCCCTTTCTAGAGTTTTGCTAATTCCCTTAAAGCCGATACTTCTGAAAACTAACTTTAGATCTAACCATGTTGACCTAGCCGTAGCTTTTTTCTTATCGGGATATAAGATCAAAGCACAAGCCCTGTTGTCGTCTGACAAAAATACGTCACCGAATAAGCGGCAGACATCGAACGAATAACTCATCAGTTCCTCAAGTCGCCTTCTTCGTCTACCATCTTGCTTTATAATGTAGTTGACACTCAAGTTAGAATCAAATGATTTCAAGAGCATGTCAACCACGAGGTCTTTGTCCTCTATGTTAGCCCGTTTCATAGTGTTATCTCTCCTTATTTAAAATTATTAAAAACCCATATCATGATGAAATATACCTACACATTTATAAGACAGGTGTATGTAATATTTTCGTCAGAATGGAAAATTATAAGGCGAATACCAGCTAAAAATCAGGGTTATTTTCAAGCTTGAGTATCTGATATGTGCATTTGGATTAATTTATTGTTTGGGCATTGTCAGTAATTTGAGTTATTTTGAATCATCCCATTGCTAATTCACAACTGTAAGGGGCTGGTATAAATAAAATAGGTTGCTGTTTAGCAGCCTATTGTCATTAGGATGGTTGGAATATACCTTTAACAACAAAATCAACATATTATGGCGCTATCAGACGTAAAGACAGCAGGTAGCTGGATCAAAACATTCGATGAAAAAGGCAAGCAGATTGCTACGATGTCAGCTTCCGGTCGCGAAGTGGTAGGCATCGGTTCCGATTTCTTTGTTTGCGAAGAAGGTTCCTGGATAAAAACCTATGATGAAAAATGCAAACACATTGCAACCATGTCAGGAAGTGGTAGAGCGGTTCGGGTTGCTGCAGGCCAAACATTCACCTGCAAGGAAGGTAGCTGGATGAAAACCTATGATAAGAACTGTAAACATATTAATACAAGAAGCGCCTAAACTATAGCGCATGTCAACACATCTGCATTGTATTGATTTATCCGATAAACTAAAATGCCTAAACCTTTGCTCAACCGGTACTTTGTCATCGTTGCTCACTGTTCAACTCTTTATTGATGACAAGAAACCCAACCCGATGTATGTTGATATTGAGAAGCTCCGTAGTTGTAGTGAAGAAGAAATAAATGGATTAAGCAGCGCGCGTATGCTTTTTGTTTTTCAACGGTCTGTATTGAAGACCTATAGTAGACCCTTGACTGAGAATGAAGAAAAACAGGTACGTAAGGGCGACTTAGAAATTGAGTTTGAAGGGGCTAGGCGTATCTATAAGCCCGCTGCGCCAAGCAGGCTTTCATGCCTATATTTAGTGGAAAACAATACAGATGGGAGAGATACGCTCGGGAATATGTTCCGAGGCGCATTTAAAGATCCAATGATATTTGAGGTATCTATTCTCAATCAACTTGAGGTAATGCGATTTGACCACAATTGGGTGGAAATATACTACGATGATCCCCAGGAGGGATATCTTAAAAGTTATTGGTCGGGGGAATTGTATGATAGTAAAAACCCTTCATGGGAATATTTACTTGAAGGTACTGTTCAACTTACTGACCTAAAGCAAAAGAAAGAAATTGACACTTACGTCGAACGTAAATTTCCAGACGACTTTAAGTCAATACTGGCAAATAGAGCACATTAAAAATCCGAATTAGGATCTGTTGGCAGGACAGTAAACATTACTATCTTTGTTAAGTATAAAATTCTTGAAGCGTTATTGCTTTAAGTCTCGTCCTGAAAACTGGTAATTTTAAGACTACGAGACATAAGTAAGAACGCTCACGCCAAAAGGCGTGGGCGCTCGCTTATTCGTAGTCGGGCATACCAGTGCCTCAGGACGGTAGGTGGAGACTCACGTCCTTTTTTTTTCGTAGTGTCCCACATTTTAAACCGCGTGAAATGGGCACTGAAAACAATCACTATCCTGAATTTGAGTACTCCGCCACGGAGCTTTCTGCCTATGCCTTTAGCGTAGGTACGTATATTATTTCCTTAAAGGGCGGCAAAATGACAAGTTTTGAGCCAAAAGACATTGCCGCTTTTAGAAGCTGGTTAAATGTACACCGAGTCCGTGACATCAGCGTCGATGACGGCGTTACCAAATATATCCGTCCTGATTTGCCACTAAAGAAAAATAAGGGGAAATGAGCGGGAAAGAACAAATCAATATTGCAATCATCGACGACCACATGCTGTTAAGGAATCAGGTAAGCGGCTTACTTGAAGATATGGGCTTTCAGGTGTTGTTTCAGGCGGAAAACGGCGCTATAGGGTTGGAACGAATAATACAGGATAAACTTGTGCCGGATGTCTGTATTGTTGACGTAAATATGCCGGTAATGAACGGGTTTGAAACCGCAGAGGCATTACGGGAAAAATGTCCGAGGACAAAAGTCCTTGCCTTTAGTATGAACAATGAGGAGAACAGCATAATTGGAATGCTGCAGAACGGAGCGGTCGGATACGTCCTGAAGGGCGGCGATCCTGTGGAATTAAAGCTGGCTATTGAGTCAATACACAAAAAAGGGTGCTATATAACAACGGAGGTAGGTAACGCTATGCTGAGCTATTTCAGAAGGGGTAAAAAAAGGTGAAATTTGGAGAATTTCGTATAAGTACGCTTAAAATACCGTGTTTTCCACATTGACTTTTTCAAAATATTTCACCACCTTACGTGCGGCTCACATTGCCATTGCCACAACCCTTGCAAAATGTAATCGTACACACTATGATATGAAAAGAGGGAGCTTTTTATTGGTCTTTGGAATTGTTGTAAATGTTGGCTATTCACAGATACGCCAACCGCAAACACCGCAATTCCCCAACATGCAGCCGGTAATGCAAACGCCGCAACCAGCTGCTATGCCACATTATGATAACGCCATTGTACCCTCGCCAAATTCAAATGGTAAGGTTGTAATGGGCGCTACCGCACAGGACGTTATTAATCGAAGTAATAGGCAGGGCAACCCCGCTATTTACGCAGCGGTATCGCAAAAGCAGCAGGAGATAGACAAGCTAATGAAGGAAGTAGAGGCGGCTAGGCGCAGGCTTACTGCCACTAATAATGGCGGGCCAATGAATTACTGGACGCCAAACCCGGAGCGCACAAAAGATTTCCCTGCGGCTTTAACACGCCTGGAGGATATGTTATTGGGCAAAACAAAGCTGTCGGTTGCAGACGCTTATTACACTGTTGAGGCGGCATATGGCGATCCGTACCTCACTCGTCAGCAGTACAATAACGTAATAAAAGAATCGGCAGCATTTATTAAAGCGTGGATGGTGGAAAATAAACTTAGCGTAAGGGACAATTACCAAACGCACTACGCGATTCGCAAATTCATGTCCGAAACGCTTACTGTAAATAAAACTGTTCGGAATAATGATAACTCGACAAATTTAGATGTGGTTAGTCACGCCCCTTTTGGGTATGATTACAACGACTATTCAGGCGAAAAGGACTACCGTAGTTTATTTCTTACGAAATGCCTTGCTACTGGTTTTGGGCAATGCGCCTCTATGCCCGCAGTCTATTTGGTTTTGGCGGAGGCATTGGGGGTAAAGGCATACCTAAGTTTCGCCCCTTATCACTCATTTGTAAAGTATCCTGACAATAGCGGTTATATCCTGAATTATGAGCCGACCTCCAATTGGGAAATTTCGGATAAGTGGTATATGGACAATATGTTTATTAGCCCGGAAGCGGTTGCATCAGGCATATACCTCGATACCCTTAATAGCAAGCAAGTAGTAGCAAACTGCGCCTTTGACTTAGCAGTCGAATATATAAAAGTTGACTTAACTGGGAAAGAGGATTTAATACTAAACGCTCTGCGAATTGGTACGCCCTATTTTCCTAAAAATAATAACCTGCCTTCCCTTTTCATTTATAGTATGCACCTCAAAACGATGCTACGCGAAGCCATGAGAAGAAATAGGATTACGAGTTTTGATGACATTGAGAAAAATCCTGAAGCGCAACAATACTATAAAGAGTATTTGGATAATGAGGCATATATAGCAAAGTTAGGTTACAGGGACGTACCTGCGGGTATGTATGAGGAGATGCTAAACCAGCAAGAATTTAAAGGTAAAGTACAACAACAATTAAACATAAACGGTAAAGAGAAAAGAACCTTATTTACCAAAACGGGACGATAAAAATTTTGTTTATGAAAACTCTAAAATTCATTCTGCTCATTGGATTATTGCCCTTCCAGCTTTTTGCAGAAAATATAGACACCGCAACGGTAAAGGCAGGTTTTGAAAGCGCAAAACTGCATTTAGAAAACATGCTTAATGGCAAAGACAAAATGAGCTATGAAGAGGCTATATTCCAAATCGAAAATGCTTGGTGGGGAGGCGGAATTAGTAAAGATTCTTATAGTGAGGCTTTGGACGAGCACACAGCTCGCATTAAAGACCTTATTGAAAAGTATAAGGATAGTACTTATTTAGATCCAGCAAGAGACTTATTAGAAACAAAGGGCGAAAAGAAACTAAAGTATGAAAAAGCCATTACTAACTACGCTATTTATAGGTACGTTACGACTCCGTCAGTATGGGCCCGGGGAAATCGCTTGATTTACCATACTGGTTATGAATACTCAAATAAAGACCCTATGGGTACTTTAGATTGGACTAATACCCAAGTTACACATCTAATTAACGAAAACACAGGTAATTGCTTCGCACTTGCGTCACTGTTTAAGATTATTTCAGAAAGATTAAAGTCTGAGGCAATGCTCTGTACCGCGCCGGGGCATATCTATATACGACATAAAGATGCAAAAGGCACTGCTTACAATGTTGAATTATCAAACCGCTCGTTTCCAGGGACAGGCACCATTGAAACGCTAACTTATACACCTACTGAGGCCACTAAAAGCGGTATAACGCTAAGAGAACTCGACTTAAAGCAATCTATTGCGTTATGCCTTGTTTATCTTGCTAAAGGCTATGAATATAAACTGGGGATTAAGGACAATGATTTTATACTTTCTTGCGCTGAGACTGCTTTAGCTTATGATAGCCGCAATCTGAACGCAATGCTTTTAAAATCCGAAGTCCTAGAAACAAGGTTAATAAATTTAAAGACAGATTTAGCTAGCATTCAAAAAGAAAAAGCATTTATAGAATACCAAGCCTGGATAACAAAGATTTTCGAGCTTGGATATAGGGAAATGCCTTTTGAAATGAAAAATCTGTTAATTAAGGGATGGACACGTGATACAATTATTCAACTCGCCTCGGCAGATCATACACCATCTCGCTTGAAACATCCCACATTAAGAGATACTCGCTATGCGGGATTATCATGGGGTCTTTTTGACGAGGAGATAAGAACCAAGCCGTTAGAGCGATACGGAAACACAGTATTTGACACCAGGGCAAAAAAGATTGTTGCATTTTTACAGGACGATATACTTTACAACCAGTATAACTTTGACCCGATTGTTTTTGCCTGGAGCATTGATCCATTAGCCCACAAGTTTCCGCATCAATCACCTTATAGTGCCTTCGGTAATAATCCGATTTACAATATTGACGTGGGAGGAGCATTTCAATACCCTGCAAAGGACGCGGCTGCTTATACACGAGATTATCCAATGATTACGCTCTACTTGGCTAAACATGTTCAATATGACGTAAAGAAAAGCCCTATTATACAAGATGCGGTAACTAGAAATACATATGGAGGTTATTCAAAGCAGGAGTTAATTTGGAAAGTAGCCGCTTGGGATAAAGGCCCTGAAATTTCATTTGTCGAAGGGCTGGCAGAACGAACTGGCGCATACGGGCATACGCTTGACGGAAACCGTATTGAAATTGACGCAGGTTTTGCTTCCGCGATGAACAACATATTAGCAGATAAAAACGCCAGCGCTAAAGACAAACAGGCAGCCATGACGTCGTTTTTTTCCACATTACTTGATGAAACAACGCACACGGGAGACTTAAAGAATGGCTCCTCCCGTTCCGCACCGGAAGTAGGCAAAGACGCCACATTAGAAATTTTCCGGGGTGAGCAGATGAAGGTAGACGGTAGTACAATATGGGTTGACCAGTTGAATGATGACGACCCGACAAATAGGTCTGATCTGTCTGGAACAAAAATCATTGTCGATAGGAAAATACAACAAGGAAAAACAGAGGTATTACCAACAGTCCCGCAACAATAATAAAATGAAAATTTTACTCTATTTTCTGTCTACATTATGCTGCTTACCCGTAATAGGATACGGCCAGAAATGTGTAATAGCAAATTCCAAGGAAAACGTCTTATATGTAGGACTTGCTAACTCGTTAGACGTCGCTGTAAATGGGTATAAATGCAAAGACTTTAGATTAACAACAGATAACGGGAAATTAGAAACAACTGGTAACGTATGCAGTTATGTAATAGTTCCTGAGCAACAAGGAATGGCTACTATATCCGTCATTTCAAAAAAAACTAAAAAAGTAATTGGAGTGGTTAAAATAAATGTAAAAGGTATTCCCAGTCCGGTTGCTATGATTGACCGTAGGGGCGGAGGATTAATAGGTAAAAATGTATTTAAAGCTCAACTTGGCCTTACAGCGGATATTCTAAATATGGATATAGAAGCACGCGTAATTGTTACCGGGTTTAATATGACACTATTTAGAAATAATCAGGTTTTTTTGTCAAAGTATTGCGAAAGCAGTCGCTTTAATGATGAAATAAAAGCTGCTCTCAATGAAATTGAGGTAGGTGACAAAATCGTTTTTTCAAACATTACCTATAAGGCTATTGACAAAAACGGACTAATTCAGCCTATTGAATTTACTATAAGCGAATGAAGAGAGGGACAATATATGAGCTGATCATAGCAGTTTTATTTTTTTCATTAGGAGTTTTAGCCTGTTCCGATAGCGAAAGATTACAGCCAAAAGGCGTGGAATATATAATAGTGTATGTAAACCAAACTTTCCCTAACGCAGACTCATTTATTATATCAGACAAGACGCAAATTACAGGGTTGATCGATTTGATAAATTCTAGGAAGAGAGAACCAATTAAATTCTTTGCGTCTCATAGCCTACAAATACAATATGAGGACACAGTAAGAACTGTTGTTGTTTTAAATGACCTTTGCAAAATTGACGGGATTAGTTATAGAATGAAAGATAACGTCAGCAAGTATCTGCATGAATAAGTGATTTACTGGGATTGTCTCTTGCTGTGAACCATACTTTCTATATACTACTCTAACCTTGAATTATATCTAAGACACAAATTGTAATGAGGAAAACTATAACTTTTTTATTTGCGATCTGGCTATTTGCTTCTTGTGAGGCCGACACGAACGGCTCTTCAGAGGTAGAAAATATGACCCTGCAAGTAAGACTCGCTGTGTTGGACGGAGATTATACACCGGATACAAACGATATAAAAGTCATAAGAATGAAAACGCTGCTTGGCGACTTATCCGAGCTGTATGGGGAACCAAAGGATTCAATCGCTGACTGGACCAGCAGGGCGCAGGGTGTACTTCATGATAAGGGTATCCAGGAAACTAATTTGAATATCCTTGAAGAAATGAATAAGACTGGTAAAATTGAAAACACTCCCTACAGGGATGCGATTACCCTTTATGCTCTGATGCGTTCGAAAGGCTTTTAGTTTAGAGTTATAAATGATCAAATTCTTAGATAATCAAAATATCTGGCCGGTAATATTTAAGCTGTCCGAAATTGGTAGTGCCGCCAAGGTCGCCGTTGCTTACATTGGAAAGGGTGCCTCCAATAAGTTAATGCTTAAAGCCGGTGACACTCTTGTTACCTGTATGAGCCTACAAAGCCTGCAATCGGGACAAGTTGATCCATATGAAGTAGAGAAGTTCATTAAACGCGGCGTCAAAGTATTTTCTAAGAGTTGCTTACATGCTAAAGTTTATGTCTTAGGTGATAAGGTAGTTACATGCTCAGCTAACCTTTCAAGTTCTTCTGAAAAAAACTTAATAGAATCTGGTATTCTGACAGACGATAAAAAGTCTGTTTTGGCAGCTAGGAAATTCATTGACAGCAATTCAGAAACAATAGTAGATGAACCATACCTAATTTGGGCAAAAAGAAATTTCGTTTCATCTCACGGGCGCAACGGTACGAGATCAGATACTCCCACGGAAAATGCACAACGTTTTTGGCTTATGAGTACCGAAGATGCCTATTTGCCTGACGAGGCTTTGAACGAATTATCAGAAGCAAATAGTACCTATCAGAGCAAAATTCCCAACAAGAGAAAATTCTTTATTGATTACTTACAAGTAACGCCTGGAAGTAGTATGGCTATAAATGCAAAGGAAGGCGACAAACTGATCGAAATATATTCCGCTAACGGCAAGCTTAGAGTTCACGTACCTAAGATGATATTGTCCAATACCACTCTGTACTCTTACCATAAACCCGTTATACGAATAGCTGAGCCGGTAAAGGAAAATTCCTTCACTTGGCAATCGTTTAAATCCCATTTGACAAAAAGCGCCATTACCACAATTGGTAAGGTTACCGAGCGAGAAATAAAAGGTAAGACTCTCGTAGCCATACAGACGTTTTTTAGCCGCCAGAATATTACACAATAGCGATTATCTGTCGGTTGCATGATATGCAAGTCAATAACAATCAAGCTATAAACACGGCTTTAGCTTGTATTTTTTTATATTTGTTTATAGGATGAGAAAGGAATCTTGGGTACACAGCTTGAAACACAGAATGAATGAGAAAATACACGGCAAATTATACATATACAAACCCGAATTTTGTAATTCAAAATCTCATCACAAATCAGACAAATGCTGATTTGCTGCCAATTCTGTGCGTTGCTAAGAATATTTTACAACGTGGTTTTCCAACAATGCTTTCCAAGTACTTGCAATCTGAACTAGGCGAGATTCATAAACTTGACAATTTCAACGAGCGTTTTTTATTTGCAACAAACCATACACCTGTTTGGAATGATACTATTAAAGGAGATAAAGAGCAGAATTACTATCCCGCCAAAGATTTCTTTCAGAAAATTATCCCAACTGCATTTGGCAAATATTCATTTATTCAATCCATACTCATACCCGAAATTGAAATTAATGAGATAGTTGGTGAAGATGATAGAAACTTTATTAACCAACAAGTTGACTTTTATTTACCCCAAGCAAAACTCGTTATTGAAATTGATGGACAACAACACAAACTTGATGAGGTTACAAGAATCTCAGATGCCACAAGAGACAATTACTTATTAAACAAAGGAATCACGACAATTAGAATTAGTACGAAAGAACTAAAAAGTGGATCTTATGTAGCAAAAATTGAGGCAATCCAAAATCATCTTGAACGATATGAGAAATTACTGAACTTCTATAAGGAAGCATGCCAAAAGATAGAAGAGAATAAAATAAGTGAGGAAGAAATCAACACAAAATTATTACCGACAGCAGTAATTCGCTTTCAAATTTTGATCATTGAATTACTTACTTATAACTACTTAACTTTTGGTGAGGACTGGAACTTCAATATTTTGTGTGTTGAAGATTTACCAGGCTTTGCTGAATTAGCAATAAGCGATGTTCTGATCTGGGTAGATAAACTTTGGCAGTTAAAATATAAACAAGCACTTAATAAGCCCAA
Organism: Chitinophagales bacterium; assembly: GCA_033762815.1. Taxonomy (GTDB): domain Bacteria; phylum Bacteroidota; class Bacteroidia; order Chitinophagales; family CAIOSU01; genus JANRLF01. Next base: position 207,792 of record JANRLF010000004.1, read on the forward strand.
TTTTAATATTAAGATTACAAAAGACCCTAGTCAGTTTCAACCTACAACTAAAGCCGTAAATATTGACTTTTCATTATTTAAAAGATATACTGATGAAAACAGAAAAAGTGAGGACATTATTTTTGTTCGAACTGACTACTTTGATAAAATAAAGGATAAGAATTATTTTAAGGTTAGCACTTCCGAACCAATTGATTACAATATAACGGACGAGGATAGGCCAACCTTAGAATTCTTTCTAAATAATATTTTTTCCAAGCCAGCTTTCAGAGATGGTCAATTTCCGATTATCTCAAATGCTCTAAATAGAAAAGACACAATTGGTCTTTTACCAACAGGAGGAGGAAAATCTTTGTGTTATCAATTACCTTGCTTACTACAGCCCAGTATCAATTTTGTAGTATGTCCAATTAAGTCACTGATGTATGATCAGAATGACAATTTGGTTAAGGCACTTATCACTAACGTTAATTTCATTACTAGTGATATAGCTGCAGAAGAACGGCGAGAAATAGAAATGAACTTTGAGCGAGGACAATACTTGTTTGTTTGGATTTCACCTGAAAAATTTCAAATACCAAGTTTTAGAGAGAAAATAAGTTCCATCGTTGCTAATTTTTCGATTGCTTATGCTGTGGTAGATGAAGTACATTGCCTTTCGGAATGGGGTCACGACTTCAGAACTTCTTACCTAAACCTGGCAAAAACGATAGATAAATTAAGCCCGAGAGATGCAAAAGGCGAAGGGAAAATCAAATTTATCGGTTTGACAGCGACAGCCTCTGTTAATGTATTAAAAGACATAAAAATTGAGTTTTCAAGAAGAAAACAACGCTTGGAAGATGAAAATATCAAATCGCTTTTAGACTATAGCCGAAAAGAATTGCAATTTGAAGTCATTAATGACAATGGTAACAAAAGTGACAAGCTTAAAGAATTACTGACTCAACTAAAGGACACCGAAGGATTCACGGAAACAACTGAAAAAGCCGGTTTGGTCTTTACCCCTAATGTAAATGGCACTTATGGTTGTTATACCGTTGCGAATACATTAAGCTCCCTATTTCAAAATAAAGTCGGTTGGTTTTCCGGTGATATCCCTAAAGTCGATGAATTAGACCAGAATGGTAATAGAACAGGCAGAAAGCTAGACCTAATGCCGAGAGATGAATTTAACAAACATAAACAACAGGTACAAAAAGACTTTAAAAATGATAAGTTCCAACTCTTGGCAGCAACTAAGGCTTTCGGAATGGGAATTGATAAGCAGAACGTCTTTTACACTTTTCATTATGGTTTACCAAGTTCTGTAGAGGCCCTCTATCAGGAAGCAGGAAGAGCCGGACGCTGGGACAAGCGTGATGATGAAAATAAAACCAAAGTAGGCAAATGTTATGTACTGCTCTCTCCCGAAACTCATGAACAAGAAAAAGTTGAACGACTTTTTCATAAAGACACAACGTTTGCTGAGATTAAAGCAATCAGTGATGAAGTAGGTTTCGCAGGAAAAGATATTTTTAAGCAAATTTTCCTTTTTGTCCAAGGACAGAATGATATTGAAAAGGATTTTGAAATCATTTTGGCTATCGTCAGTAATTACTTCGAGCCGAGTTCCAAAATCAGAATTTTTTGGAATGAAGCATATTTAAGATTAAAAATCAGTGCTGCAACCCTGCAAAAAGCAATTTATCGTCTAAGCCTCTTAGGCATTGTTTATGATTGGACAACTAATTTCATTGACCATTATGAAGTTCACTTTAAATCCCTGGATGCTAATCTCATAACCCAAAGTGTTTCTGATTATATCAGTAAATACGAACCTAACACAGATGTAAAAAGTGACCTGGAGAAGATTGATAAAATCAGCACTTTAGAAAAGGCCACATGGTATCTGCTGAACTGGACTTTTGAGAACATTGCTTACAGCCGAAAGCAGTCACTTAAAACACTTTCCGATTGGTGTCGTGAGTTTGAAAATAGTGAAAGTTTCAAGAAGCGCTTAGATAGCTACTTTGTTTTCTCTGAAACCACCTTTGTTCTTCAACATATCGCGGAAAATCCTACAGAGTATGCAAAATGGTTTGAGGTATTAACAACTAATAACCAATTTCTCAATGAAACGGAATTTCAAAAGCTGAAGGACAGTATTAGTAGATTTCTGGAAAGTTATCGAAATAATATGGGGCTAAATTTCTTAAGTGGGTTTGTACGATTGGCATTGAACGAATATAACGATAGTGATGGTAAAATGCGCCTTGAAAGTGCATTGTCAGAAGTAAGAAGAGCGCTTACGACAGAACAGCAAAGCGACTTCCTGTCCCGATTGAAAGTCTTAGGCAAACATCTTTCTGAGGATCAGAAGGTCGAACTCAGTCGATCTATTGCATTGTATAATCCGGAAATGCTGATAGAGCTTGCGGAATACTATGATTTAGCGTATTTGCTAAATGATATATACTCAGAAAAACTAAAAAATTTAAGGCAACTTAATAAGAAATTGTATGAGCAACTTGCAAAAATTTAATCAAACTCTCGAAGATTTTAACCAAGAAGTTGAACAACTTAAAGAAGTTTCGGGCGCTTATAAAAAGTTGCAGCTATTAACAGAAACGTACAATGAGATAATTAGACAATTTGAGGCAAATAGTAACACTCTTGATCGGCTTAATGAACAACAAAAGGCACAGCAAGGCGAGGTGTTAAAAAGTTTGACTGAAATAGAAAATATAAGTAAGCAAAACAAACAGGATCTGGCAAAACTTTTTGAAGAAAAGGCGGACCAAATAAGGAAAGAAAATAAAGACTTTTATAAAGATCTTGAAAGTACAATCAAAATTAAACTTGACGAAAGCAAATCTCAAATCAAACAATTAATTGAAAACGAAAGAAACCAAATCAAACAAATCTTTGAAATTGAATTTGCTAAAAACACAAAAGAGCTAAGGCAAGTAATTGAAACTGAAGGAAACAAGCAGACAGAATTACTCCTTGCTAATCAGAAATCTATTAAAATTGCTGTGTGGATTATTGGAGGTGTTACCCTGATATTAGCGGCACTTGCATCGCTTAAATTATGGATAGTGTAACGCCAGTTTCAAACTTCTAAGCATATTCGTTTGACCTAGATGTTTAGCGTGTTTTTTTTTCGTTTTGATGTAACGGAATTAGCGGTTTCGAGTGTTCAAAAGTTTTCAAGGCAACAAAGAAAGTTGTGCCTTCACCAGCCTCACTTTCGGCCCAAATCTGACCGCCATTAACTTTTATAAATTCTCTGCAAAGTAACAGGCCAATACCATTACCTTTTTCATTTCTTGTTCCGTCAATACTGGTATTGAAAGGCTCAAATATCTGTTTTAGCCGTTCTTTTTCTATTCCTGTACCGTTGTCTTTCACAGAAAAAATAACGTACTCAGGCTGATGGTATTTTATTGCATTTATCTCGACAGTACCGTTGATACGCGTAAACTTGATGGCGTTAATTAAAAGGTTTCTTAAGACGAATCTGAAGTGGTTTGAATCAGCATATATGGTGGTTTCTGGTGGAAGCTTGTTCACGATGGTTATACCCTTATTCCGTATTGATACTTTGAATAGATTTAGCTTACTTTTTATCACATCTGAGGCGTTGAAGTATGTCGGACTTAGAGTAATGCCTTTTATCTGGGATTTGCCCCATTCCAAAAGCCCCTGGAGCATTTCTACGGCGGATACGGCATTCTCCTCGATGCTATCCAGCAAAAATCTTCTTTCTTCTTCTGATGTATTCTCGTGCCGATATAATTCAATTGTAGGTTGCACACTTTTTATGGTACTATTTAAATCATGCCCAATCACAGTAAATAATCTGTCTTTTGCTTCATTTAGTTTTTGAAGTTCCTTTACCTGTTTGTGAAGCAAGACATAACGCTGGCCACCGATTATCAATATTGTTATCAGCATCAAAGGCAATAAGGCAAAAAGCAAAATACCAGCCATACACTATTCTGATTTTATAGTAATATATAAAAAAAAGAGGCGCAGGTCTCCACCTACCGCCTTAGAGGCACTGGTATGCCCTGGACACGATAAGCGAGCGCCCACGCCCTTAGCGTAGGCATCTCTGCTTATAAGCTCGCGTCCAATGAAAGTTACCAGTTTTCTAAGGCGAACTTAAAGCTTGATGCTTCAAGTATTTTATAGCTGTAAAGGTATTAAAATTCGCTCTAATTCTGCGTCCCAAGGCCGCTTATTATGCTTTGATTTCATGCTACGATACCGTTGTAAATATCGTTGATATAAAAGCAGCCGCGTATTTACGTGGCTGCCTTTCTTTACTCGACAGAGTGACCAGATATTTAGATGTCATTATTTAGTACTGAGAGCATTCAGCTTCTCATTGAGCTCAATCAGCCCTGCCTTAGTCAAGAGATCGTCCGCAATAACCTGTAATTCTTGTAACGTTTCTTTAGGTATGCTGTCCAATATACCCGGTGATTTATCATCCTCTTTCGGAGACAATCCTCGTCTGAAAACACTATGGAGCAGCAGTACATTCCTTCGTGATATTTTCATATCAACTTTTACAGTTTCACTCATGCCGGGAATACTCAGAATAGTATCATAAATCTTGGCCACATCATTCGCTGTTAACATAATCACACGTTTTAAATCCAACAATATTCAGGTACAAAAATAAAAACCGGATGTCGAAACATCCTCCTCATAATATGACGAGGATAGGTTAAAGCGATACACCTTATATAATTTTGATTATCGATCTGAATAGTGGAATTGAATTGTGTGGTTATGGAATTCGGAAGACATAGACTTTCTCTTGACGAAGTCAAGGCAATTGACATAGTTAACTACCTGACTACTTTAGGGTATCAGCCCTCAAAAATCAGGAATAATGACTATTGGTATCTGTCACCGTTGAGGAACGAAAAGACACCATCGTTCAAGGTAAACTACGCTATAAACCGTTGGTACGATCACGGTCTCGGTAAAGGCGGGAGTTTCATCGATTTTGCAATCCTGTATCATGATTGCACCCTTGGTGATCTGTTACGAATCCTGACGGTAGAGCCTTCCTTTCAAAGGCAACTTTCCTCGACCATATTGCAGGTGAAAAACCTCAAAAACAAGCTAACCATTGTGAAGGATTGCAGGCTCACTTCAATGGCCTTGATAAGCTACCTGCGACACAGACGAATACCCTTGACTATTGCAGATCGTTACTGTAGGGAAGTGTATTATCAAATCGATGGACGCGCGTATTACGGTGTTGGTTTTAAAAACGACCTAAATGGATGGGAAATACGGAACGCCTATTTCAAAGGTTCCGGTAGTCCCAAAAGTATAACAACATTTGACAACGGTGCCAACGAGGTGATAGTTTTCGAAGGCTTTATAGACTTCCTTTCCTTCAAAGCCGTACATCAAAATGAACCCGTAGACCGCTTTAATTTTCTCGTGTTAAACTCAGTGTCATTTTTCGAATCTGCACGTCCATTTATAGAGAAACATGACAGCATCAAACTTTACCTGGATAGAGACATAACAGGACAAAATTGCAGTCGCTATGCACTTTCGTTAAGCAGTAAATATCATGACGGAAGTTCCCTGTACAAAAACCATAAAGACTTCAATGATTGGATAATGCATTTCGGCGTCCGATGAGATATTCGATCTACAGCACGATAGAAATTTTTATTGACCAAAAATATGGCAAAGCTATTAGAGACATACTATTTACTTCAGGCGAAAAAAACTGCGAAGGTTTGCAGAAAGCAAAAAGATTGCAACTTTTCAGCAATCGGCCAGATGAACGGTTGTTTAACAACCGGATCTGGCTGCCTATCACTCGGAACTCGTGGGCAGGGCGTCTGGAAGTAAAAATGAGTTTGAAAACGTGAAAATGATTAGTGATGAAAGGACAAAATTCAAACAGGACACGCATTGTAGGCTTGCGTTTGACACCTGAAGAGTACGCAAAAATTGAGAAGAAATGGAAGGCTTCTACCAGTCGTAAGCTAAGCGATTATGTACGTCGCAGCTTGTTCGACAAGCCTATTGTAACAACGTACCGTAATAGCTCACAGGATGACTTAATGGCAGAACTTACTCGACTTCGCATCGAGCTTAATGCGGTTGGAAATAATTTCAACCAGATAGTTAAAAAGCTGCATACGCTTAGCCAGATACCGGAATTTAGGAATTGGTTAATTGCGTATGAAGTGGAGAAACGGATACTTAGCATTAAGATAGATGAGGTCAGAAATAACATCAAAAAAATGCTGGAGATATGGTTGCAGTGATCAAAGTCGGCCACTCTATGCAGCGTATTTTCAACTACAATGAAAACAAGGTAAAAGAAGGTGTGGCGGAGTGTATCGGGGCAGAAAATTTTCCTTTGGATGCGGATGAAATGAGCCTTAAAATTAAGCTAGGGTACCTGCTAAAAAGGACACAATTGAATGAGAATGTTAAACGAAATAGTGTGCATATTTCGCTGAACTTTGATCCTTCCGAAGCACATCTAGGCAAAGAAAAACTCACGGAAATTGCTAACGTCTACATGCAAAAATTGGGGTTTGGCGAGCAGCCTTATCTTGTATATCAACATCACGATGCAGGTCACCCACATATACACATCGTAACAACAAATATTCAGCAGGACGGCAAACGAATCGACCTTCATCACCTGGGCATTCGCAAGTCGGAACCTGCACGTAAGGAGATTGAAAAAATGTTTGGTCTTGTAGTGGCTGATGCTCACGTAAGACGGGAAACGTTCAAGTTGAAACCGGTGGCTGTAACGACAGTAGAATACGGTCGCACTGAAACTAAAAGAGCTATCACTAACGTGCTAGACGCGGTGCTGCTTAACTATAAATACGCCAGCCTACCTGAGCTAAACGCGGTGTTAAAACAGTATAATATAATGGCAGATCGCGGCGGCGAAGAGTCACGAATTTTCAAGTCAGGCGGATTGGTTTACCGAGTACTTGATGAAAACGGAAAACCTATCGGTGTACCGATAAAAGCCAGCGACTTTTATAGTAAACCTACCCTGAAATTTCTTGAAGAAAGGTATAGTCCTAACGATGCCTTACGCCAGCCGTTCAAAGCCCGCGTTAAAAATGAGATAGACCGCCTGTTTATAAGTAAAAAGCCCACACTTGATGAACTGGTAACACATCTTCAACGGAAAGGCATACACGTTGCTTTACGTCAAACAGATACCGGATTTATATACGGTATAACCTATGTAGATCATCAAACCAAGTGCATCTTCAACGGTAGCGCATTAGGCAAACAATACAGTGCTAAAGCCTTACAGGAACGATGTCTGCCACAGGAGCTTTTGCAGCAGAATTTGCCGTCGCAACCAGCCGCAAAACAAGAAATCGGGTTACAGCCGAATGCTATCGCTACGGCAGAAACCAAAGTAAGCGACAACGCCTTTCAGTCTGATTCCAAAGGAACCGGAAGCATGCTTGATGCCCTCCTGCAATCGGAACAAGCGGCTGATTATGTACCTGGGCAACTCAAGAAAAAAAGCAGGAAAAGGAAGAAAAGAAAAAATATTTCTAATAATCAGTAAAATGTAAAACAATGGCTGGACAGACAGGTGAAAACGAACAGGCGCTAAGGAAAATTCTGGATATGACCAGGTTGATCGGTATCGTTATTTTAGTAATACACTTCTACTATTATTGCTATGCCGCATTCCGTGAATGGGAATTAACCTGCGCTTTCAGCGACCGAATTTTAAGCAATATCTACCAAACAGGTATATTCAGCAATTTCGTTAAAAGCAAGCTGATTGCTTTAGGCTTTTTGATTATCTCACTACTAGGCGCAAAAGGTCGGAAAGATGAAAAACTGAGCTATAAAACAGCCTTTGCATATCTCATTACGGGGTTAATGTTATACTTTGGCAGTTATCTTTCGCTGTTTCTTCCGCTACAAGTGCAAGAGAGAACAATCGTTTACATAAGCATTGCTTCGGTAGGCTTTTTAATGGTTCTTTCAGGTGGCACTTTGCTTTCACGTATTATTAAAAACAGGTTTAACAACAAGGACATTTTCAACAAAGAAAACGAGACGTTCCCGCAGGAAGAACGTTTACTGGAGAATGAGTTTTCCATTAACCTGCCGGCACGCTACCACTTAAAAAATAAGGTACGCAATAGCTGGATAAATATTATCAATCCGTTCAGGGCGATTATGGTATTGGGTACGCCGGGAGCAGGCAAATCCTATTTTGTTATCAGGCACGTGATAACCCAACATATCCGTAAGGGATTTACAATGTTCGTGTACGATTTTAAGTTCGACGACCTTTCCAAAATTGCCTACAATTCATGGCTAAAAAATAAACACAGGTATCCTAAGCCACCGAGGTTTTTTGTTATCAATTTTGATGACCTAACAAGAAGCCATCGTTGTAATCCCTTAGAGCCGTCCGCCATGACGGACATCACCGATGCTGCCGAATCTGCTCGCACCATTTTAATGGGATTAAATAGAGAGTGGATAAAGCGTCAGGGCGATTTTTTCGTAGAATCACCTATTAACTTTCTGACTGCCGTAATATGGTATCTGAAAAAATATAAGGATGGGGAATTTTGCACCTTACCTCATGTTATCGAACTAATGCAGGCCGACTACGACAGCTTGTTCACTCTTTTTAGAACAGAAGCCGCCAAAGAGTGTGAAGTATTAATTAACCCTTTTTTAAATGCCTATTTGAACGATGTGATGGAGCAGCTTGAAGGCCAAATCGCTTCCGCAAAAGTGGCAATGGCAAGGCTTTCTTCACCACAGTTATACTATGTTTTATCCGGCAATGACTTTAATCTAGATGTGAATAACCCTGATGACCCCAAAATCGTTTGTATGGGAAATAATCCGCAAAAGATCCAGATCTACGGAGCCGTACTTTCCCTGTATGTAACACGTCTCGTGAAGCAAGTTAACAAAAAAGGAAAACTGAAGAGCAGTCTGATCTTTGATGAATTTCCTACCATCTACCTAAACAATATGGATAGTCTAATTGCTACGGCCAGAAGTAACAAAGTTTCAACTTGCTTAGGCATCCAGGATTTCAGCCAGCTCCGTAAAGATTATGGTAGGGAACAAGCGGATGTGATTATGAATATTACGGGGAACATTGTAGCAGGACAAGTTACAGGAGACACAGCTAAGCAACTTTCCGAACGTTTCGGGAAAATTATGCAGGACAGGGAAAGTTACTCGATAAATAGCGGTGACATGTCAATCAGTCGTTCTAAGCAATTAGAAGCAGCTATACCTCCTTCCAAAATATCATCGCTCAGTTCCGGGGAGTTTGTAGGTATGGTAGCCGACGACCCGGATAATAAAATAGATCTGAAAACCTTTCATTGCGAGATTATAAACGACCATGAAGCACTGAAACGGGAAGAAAAACAATACAATGAAATCGAAGTTATCCGCAAATTAGACAGCAACATGGTTCAACGTAATTATTTTCAGATAAAGCAAGATATCCAGGATATCATCCAGTCTGAAATGGAGCGTCTGATGAATGATCCTGGATTAACGCATTTGGTCATTAAGAAGTAATAAAAATCATTAAAATCACATGCACGACCTAAATGTTTTAAATACTACTTACTATCTAATAAATCTATAAAACAGTTATCATTATTTTCAAAAAAACTAGAATCCGATTCCATTTTTGCCCTAATCTTATCTAAGCCACCATTAGCATACTCTTCTAACAACTTTCTAATTCCCAATATTTCTTTCTCGACTTCTGATTCCGCCATTCTTTCAAGCGCGTTCAGATCAAGATCAGACTTGGCGAGTACCCCCATTATCACGTAATCAGCTAAGTCAGACGGCTGCCAAGACTTAATTTCAATAAACTTTTCTTTTTTAGCATCCTTGCTTACGGGTAGTGGATAGTCGTTTTTTAACCCTAAAAGAGCAGCATACATATAAATTTCATATTTAGTAGAAAAGTACTTTCCTTGCTCCCAAGCTGTTTCGTCGGACGCGGTGCCTGCACGACCTCCCTGCACAAGCGTAAACTTCGTAATTAAGTTTTCGTGAGTGGCATCATACTCAGGTGCCCTATCTTTGATGCGTTTTAATAGTTCCATATTAATTAAGTGCCTCAATTTTAGTAGATAAGTTGCTTCTATCCGTCCTTTCGTTCTCAAAGATGGATGGTGTAATTGTGTATACTTTCCCGATTTTGATCTCAGGATTTTTTAATAGTTCATTCCTAAGTTCCTGGTTCTTATAAAATTCCTTACTCATAATAATGCTCTGACGATACACTTTACTTATCGTTTTGCAGAAGCCAAGTGTATAATCTTCACCAAACACTGATGTTGGGGCGTCTGTAATTAGCGTATATAGCTCTCCAGAATTCCCCTTAGCAGAAATAATAGCCATGATAGCTGACAATTTTACAAGTATAAGATTACTAGTATTTAAACCTAGCAAAGGATTACCATTACTGTCAATAATTTCAGGCATATAGTTCCCGTTGGGCAGTTTTCTCAACTTAATCTTACCTCTTGTTGATTTATTTCCCGTAGTCATTGCTTGGTAATGGACATTAGCTTCCTGCTCCAACTGCGCTATCAGGTTATTAAATACTCTTTCACGTGTAGATTTTGAAATAGCTTCAAAGTCTTTGGTCACATCTCGTTTTTCTACAAGCCAGTTAGGCAATTCACCGGTTACTAAATCCTTAAATTGATCATTGACTCCTTTTAAGAGGCCCTCGTTATGTTCTATTTCCTGGGTTACACGATTAAGATCATCCTTAAAGTCTTTCGCTTTCTGATTTTGTATAGAGTATTCGTTCAAAATATTCTCTGCTTGTTCGCTGGTAAGTAACGTGTCCGCAAGTAACTTTTGAATATCTGATTCAACGACTTCAATCTCCCTATTTGCTTCTCTTACTTTACCAAGCAATTCATTACGTCTCTGCAAAATTTCGTTGATATCGTCATCTATATCAGCAATGCGATTGCTTAATGACAACCCGTTCTGATATAAACGCTTCAGGTCATCTGAAAAATCCTGCGATGGTGTCACTGTATCCTTTGTGCCTTTCTTTTTATCCTTGGGACGGTCCAGTAATTCCTTAATTTTCAGCCATGCTTCGGTATCCTTTCTTGCCTCTCGGTCACAAACGAGACAACGCTCTTTTTCGAGCATCCATTCCACATAATTAGGTTCCGGGACATTTATGGGTAATCTTGTTTGGAGATTAGAGGAAACTTCTTCCTCAATCTCGCGTTTAACCTTCTCTTCTGCTTCAAGTACTAACTTCCTCTTTTCGTAATCGGAGAACTTTTTAGCATATTGCTTTTGCAATTCCTCAGTACCCTTCAATACCCATTTATTGCGGAACATTTTCCGATGAAAACCTACCTGTTCCGTCTTGAGTGACTGGTTGAGCGATGCCAGTTGGTTTAACAATCCTCTTTTACGCTCTTGCAGCACACTAACTTTTTGTGCATCTGCCTGCTTGTTAAGCAGTTCTTCGCAATGCGCTTCCGCCCTTGATAAATTATCGTTTATTTCCTGCTGTTCTGTTTTTCCGTTTTGTATTTTCCTTTCAAGCTCAGATTTACGAGTTTCAAGTTGAGCACTCTTGACAGAATCTTTACTCAATCTCTTTACTTCTCGGTCATATTCAGTGTTTGCAGTTTTTGCTGCGGATTTAGCAATTTCAATCATTGCATCGTAGCGAGCTATATTGGACAATACATTCACGGCTCTGGTAAGTGTATCTTGCTTATTAAAATCTATGATTGATTCTACCTGCTCACCCTGAAACCACAAATAATCCTTTATCTGCGAAGGAAGTATGCTGTTTAAAATACTTCTCTTTTTATCCTCATCTGTTACCATGCGGGCATTCAGATAGGATAGCTCCTTTTCCATTATCGTGAATTCGCCATCGTTATCTTCCAGAATATTGCCTGATTCTTTAGAAACGGAATAACGTCGCTCAAGAATGTACATGCTATCTCGCTCCACATTATGAAAGGTGATCTTTACAGATGCTGTAACCTTGCCACTATCTGCAGGCGCTTTAGCTTTGTCGGAAATCAATTTTGATTTGACAATTTTCGTCGACAGGAATTCCTTCTTTTCAGGCACAAATACCTGATCATACATCACCCAGTAAAATGCATCGTATAACTTGGATTTACCGTAACCATTATCGCCGATAACGACGTTAATACCTTCGGAAAACTCTATGCAATTATCTTTTCCTGCATAACACATAAAATTGTCCAGTTCAATTTTCTTAATAATCATAATCAGCTTTCTTTATTAAGGCTTTGGTTAATCTTTCGGGTAATTACGGATTCACTATCGCCAGCAATACTCCCGCTAACTGCAATCTTAATCACCTCCAGAAGCTTGCTGTTAGTGGCTTGATGGAATTTCAATTCTCTAACTTTGTCTACAGTAAGGTATCCCTTTTCGATTAAAAGCGGGTCTTCCAGATACGTTTTATAAAATTCATCTTTTGTCATATAGTAGCAAGTTCAGTTTGGATGGTATAAATGTTTAGATTGTAATAGTCGCAAACATTCTGGAATATATCCTCTGTAAAAAAAGGGTTTTTGGACAGCGATGCAAAATACATCACACGTTCAAGCTCTTTGCGCACTAGTCCTTTTTCGAGGTTAAACGTGTCGGCACCTTCGCCCGCAGTATTATAATCAGGAATAACCACAAGGTCATGAATTACCGCGTTGGTCTTATCATGATGTTTCCTTAAAATTCGACCTCTCCTTTGAATAAATTGCCTAGGATTACCTGTGCTGCTGCAAAAGATAGCCGTTTCTGCCCGGGGAATGTCAACACCTTCATCTAAGCACTTCATTGACGCTATCACATCAATGTCGCCTTTCTGGAATTGGGTAAGTATCTCATCTCTATCTTCCATACCGCTGATAAACTGGTTCACCAAGATAGAATCGTCTATTTTGGCAATTTCTCGTGTATATTGATTTATGAGTCGGACATTGTCCATAACAGACTCGTCCCCACTTTCAAGAATTTCAAAGGTTTCTCCTTCCGGCACATAAACAAACGTATACTTTATGTTTCCTTTTTCCTCAAACTGTTTTCGTAGTATATCAATGGTAGCAGGTAATTTATTGGCCGCTTTATGAATAATGCGCTTGCGCTTTAGCAACAATCGTTCGATTATTCCTTGCTTTTCGGCATCCGCCTGACCATAGCTATACATCTTTACCAATTGATTGCTGATGTCCTTATACTCCTCCATTTCGTTCTCGGTAAGCCTGATAATGTGCGGATAGTAATAGTACTGGCATAATACCCTGTCTCGGATAGCCTTTTCCATAGGGAAGGAAAACGTGTAAGGTTCCTTATCCGAAAAGAAATCTTCCATACCAGCGGTACCTTCCAAATCATAAATACGTTTAGGGGTTGCCGACAAGCCGATCCTTTTCTGCAACCGGAACCCGATCAGTTTTTGTGCTACCGTAGGGGAGGCAAGGTTATGCCCCTCGTCCGCAATAAAAAGGGTGTCTTCCGGTAAATATTGCACCAAACTCTGAAATTTGTCTTTAACAAAAGAAGCATACGTACAGATAATGATGAAGGAAACTGGAATTCGCTTCGCTGTAGAGACCAACGTGGTAACGGTATTTTGCCAGTCAATTTTTGAAGATATTTTATAAACCTCCTGAAAATTTAAAGCTCTTACTTCTTTCTCCCATTGCTCGACCAGAGTAATGGTCGGCACTAGGATTAAAGCATGGTAGATTTTACTTTCACTCTCGTGGTATTCATTTAACAGGCAATTCAAAGAGGTGATGGTTTTGCCGGTTCCAGTTGCCATCGCGAATATTCCTCTACGATTATTTTTCAACCAATTTTCGTACGCCTCCACTTGGTAGTCCCTAGCCCCTTGAGCGCCGGGGAAACGTGGACTTCTCTTAATCTGGTCAATGTCATTATGTAGCTTGACGATGGTTTGTTTCAATCTACCATTTGAGATGAGACTCGCTTTCTTCTTGATCAGTTCTTCTTCCTGAACTATCAGTTCATCTAGGCTTTTATTACCGAATTTGTCTCTGATGGCTACTTCTATATTTTCAGCGGCCAGATATTCCACATCTGTATCCTTTTCTAAAAAATAATCGTCGATAATTTTCAACTGCTTTTTGATTAGTTTATTGGATCGACCGTTTTCCCAACTTAAGAATGCCTCTAATTCTTCAAGGTTTTCTGATAGTCCGAATAAGGTAAAATTGCAGGATGCCTTATACCCAACTTGGTTTTCACCATCACTAAATACCCCAGACTTATAGTGAGCAATACCTTTGCTGTGCTTGGGCTTTATAATCTTTATCTCAATTCTTTTTGAAGCTATCAAGTAAGCGAGACATTCGAAGAAGTGAGTGTCGTACTCATCCAATATCTTTCCAAGTGACATAATATCTGATAAGTCAAAAACTTTGTTAGCACCTTCACGGCTAAGTCCCTTCTGAACTACAGCTTTATCTTTTTCAGATAGTAGATGGTTGATTACCATTCTCATTTTGCCGCCCTTGCTAATGAAGGTCGCAAAACCCACAGACAAAAGATTTATAGCCGCTGAGCTGAAATATCCGAGAAGTAAGTGAAACTCAGAACTATTTGCCAAACCTTCCAAATAAAACTGCAACGGCTCATCTTCTGTCCCGGTTTTATAATCTCTATCTAATGACCAGTCACAATCCTTAAGCATAAATCACATTCGTTTGTGTTAATTGCGAGAGCTTATCTATTACACGCGTTACTTCCTGCTCCGTATTAAATTTCCCCAATGAAAATCGGATGGAGGCAAACGCATCGTCAGCGTTTAATCTCATAGCCATAAGCACATGAGAGGGTTCTTCTACGGCAGATGTGCAGGCAGAGCCATTAGAAACGGCTACATCCTTCATTCTTCCCATTAATACGTTTGCCTCGTTCCCTTTAAAACATATATTGGTTACGTTATAAATCCTGCGCTCAAGATTACCGTTTACCGACGTTCCGGGAATGTGTAACAAGCCACGTTCTAGTTGATCGCGCAATACACCTATACGTTGGGCATTTTCCAACATTTCTTCTTTGGCGATCTGGCAGGCTGCTCCGAGAGCAATAATACCGGGCACATTCAAAGTACCGCTCCGCAGCCCTTTTTCGTGACCACCTCCGTGTATATAGGCGGGAATCTTGACACCGCTTTTCACGTACAACGCGCCGATACCTTTGGGACCGTGTATTTTATGTGCGCTAAGACATAGAAAATCAACATTAAGCTCTTGAACGTCTATATCGATCTTACCTGCGGCTTGAGTAGCGTCGGTAAAAAAAAGTGCATTAGTTTCACGAATTAAGGCTGCAATTTCCTCTATAGGCTGTATGACCCCTGTTTCATTGTTTACCTGCATGACACAAACAAGAATTGTATCTGAACGCAATGCCGCTTTTAACTGTTCTATTTGAATTACGCCTTTGCTGTCTACTCCCAAATAGGTAATCTCAAAGCCTTGAGTTTCCAGGTGGCTACATGTGTCTAAAACTGCCCGATGTTCAGTAGCCACCGTTATAATGTGTTTGCCTTTATCAACATTTAATGCCGCAATGCCTTTCAGCGCCATATTAATGGACTCGGTAGCACCGCTGGTAAAGATGATCTCATTACCTTCCGCACCGATTAAATCAGCGACTTGACTTCTTGCCTGCTCCACCGCCTTATTCACTTTCATTCCAACATGAGAATGACTATGGGCATTTGCATAGGTATCTAAGAAAAAAGGAGCCATTGCGTCAAACACACGTTTATCTACTTGGGTGGTAGCGTTGTTGTCAAAGTATATGAAATTATTATCACTGTTCATAGCCTAGCGTTAGAAAATTCCATAATTGGCTTGAAACAGATGAACAATATTAGATGCCACCTTTTTTACTTCCGAATTTGATGTTCTTCGCGGAAATCGATCATGCCAGGATACTATGTCATAACTTGGTGTTAACCTTCCTCTGAGTAACTGAAGTTCTTTCTGAACAAGATACTCAACAGACTCTCTATAAGAACTTTCTTCGCTTGTATAAAGTCGCTTTTGGGGAAGGGGGAAACTCAATAATATCATATCTTGTATTTTCTCGACTCCGATGCCCGCCTGTTGTAAAAATCTTTTCCTAAACGTGCCTTTAGCACTAAAATGCCCATGTGCCCTGCCAATTGGACCGGATGAATTGTTGGTCATACCTATATATATGACGGCATGTGTTTTTGATAGCCATATATAGATATATGCTGTGTCAATTCCATTATGAACGTTATAGACGTTTGTTTGAATCATGCGTCCCGGTCAGTATTATAATTTGGAGGTAGTTCATTTTCAAGTTTTCGAACCATATGAGCGAGAAACTCAGAGGTGATTCGTCTAAAGTCCCAAAGAACTCTCTTGATTTCTTCATAGTCAAAATCAGTTATGTTCTTATATGCATAATATTCGGAATCTGCTAATTGCAACATCAAAAGATCAAAGGTGATTTGCAAATCCTGATTCGTTGCGTTATTCTCATAGATGTAAAGTGCAAATCGGTGAAGCTTATTTATTCTGACACAATTTCCCAAATCAGTATCATAATATGGTTCCCAAAGTAAATTGTCCGTTACAGAGCTTACTCTAAAAATCTTGGATAGTTGCGGATTAATTTCACCTTTGACCGCTTCTTCCTTTTCTTCCGTTGATATGTCTTCGATGTCACCCACCTCTTCACCTTTGTCCTCCCTCATCATTTTCACAATAAGCCTGACTTTTGCTGCCATATCATTGGTGATAAGCTCCAATCTTTTCTCTGCCTCTTCTTCTGTAGGAAGCGTGTCCCCAGGAAGAATTTCTATTTGCTCGTATTCACTGAGTAATTTATTGGCAATCTCATTAGGGTCTTTGTTTATGATTTCTCTACGAATTCTCCCCGCATTAAGCCATGCACTTTTACTTTTATTTCTCGCTTCTCGTGTAACATCGCTAATAACTTTCCATGCCTCTTCTGATAACGTTAACGTCGATTTCTTTACATCAATATTAAAAAAGTCATCAGCTTCATTATTGATTGAAATCCTGCCTCGAAAAGCATAAAAATCTTGATCGTATGGGATAATACCATTTAGATGGGATGCCCAGGAAATTAGTCGATTATTTCTATAAACGTAAAATCCATAGTTACCAGATTCTATCAAATATTTTTTCCTAATCTCGGCGTCTTTTGCCTCCCCTAGATGCTTTATGCGAAAAATAGGAGGGTATGGCAGTTGGGTTATTTCAAGTTCAGCAGTAATCCCAAGCTCATTGTCCAAAGTGATTTCTTTCTTTTTCTCAATCCATTTAACTTCGGTACCGTCCCATGAATTTTCATCTAAATTGCCATTCTCATTTGCTTCATTAATGAATAAGGGGTCTATGGCGTTTACTTGATTATCTGCAATGAAAATTTTCACACCCTTTTGCTGAATAAAAAAATAATAAATGACCCCTGCTTTAGTATTCAGTTCCTCGATTGTATTTCTTACACTTGGATGGTTGTTTTTTCGAATGGCTCCAATTCTTACTATAGTTCCCTTTCCTTGCTCAAGATATTTGTTGATGATTTGCTGATCCAGGTTATCAACTTCTTTTTCCTCCGCCGAGTATATTTTTGTATACATAACCGTGGGCAATGACACTTGAAATTTTGCAAATCCGCTACCATCAGAACTGATGATTTCTAAAATGTCACCTTGCGAAAAGGCAGCAGATTTCAAGCCCAATCCAAATTTAGATAGCGAATGTTGTTCATAGTCTTCATCCGAAGAGCCAAGCTTTAGGGCTTCGATAATTTGCTCGCGGCTCATTCCAACGCCATTATCTACTATTAAATACTCTTTAACATTGTTTTTCTTAGTATCTGAAAAGTCCTTGCGATCCTTTACAATCAACAGATGAACCAATTCCGCGTTAGCCCTAATAGAATTGTCGATAATATCGCATATAGCTGACGAAGTTGTATAGCCAATACGGCTTAATCCATAAAGAAGTCGTCCAGCGTCAATTTCTAAGTTAACTGCCATTATATTTACGTTTTATATAAAACAACTTGCACAACCAACACCTTCTGCCTCTCCTAAAATATCTATAAGATACGGCGATTGTGTTTGGGCACTAGCTTTCTCCATCTTTCTTTGATACTCTGATTTGATCTTTCCCATTCTGTTGGGCTCAATTAATTCCTGCAAGCTTTCCCCCTGACACCAGGTATAACCATCTTTTTCATACTCTATTGCCTTTTTATATAGGTCCGGGTGTTGTTCATAAAGCCATACCCATTCAATTTTCTGCTGAAAAAAACAGAAGTAACAGCCTGACCGGCTTCTTGCGTATTGTCCGGTTTTGCCATTAATATCAAAGTCGACCTTGTTGTAGTATGCCGGAACTCCTACACCGCTTTCCTGCAAAATCCGGAATATATCGTCTCTTACCAGCACATCTTCATTGTCGAGCAGCGGAAATGAGGCTTCAGTAGCCAATGGATAATCTGTGGTTTTCAAAAAAGCAAAAACCAGTTGATTGAAACCTTTTACATCAGTATCAAGCAACGCATTCAGCTTTTGCGTCTGTGTAAAAGATGGCTCTATCTTTTTTGCCAGCACCTGGATAGCCTTGTCTTGGAATTTTCCGAAGTCTATATTTTGTGAAAAAGACCGGATCAACTCTATATGCTGATTGGACAGTACTTTGGCAATTACATCCTCACTCCAGATATTTTTCCTAAATGGGAAAATAGACTGGATATTCTTTTTAGTAGATATATAGCCTTCCCGGTCTTCATCACCTCGAATGCCTACATACGAGACTACCGGATCAGTTCCAACATACTTCTCGAAAGGCTCTAGCTTTAGTTTCTTGGTACACCAACGTGAATTAGACGAAGGCAGAAATCCGCCGTACATTTTTAAAAAATGGTCAAAAGGTGCTTCAGAACTATTTTCAGCAGCCTGTAACAGTTTTATCTGAATGCCGAGGTAAACTTCCAAATTTTTTATAAGCTGATAGGTCTCATCTAACTCCTTACCTGTGTCACAGGAATAGAACTCAATATCTAAAGAGGGATATTTTGTCTTCACATATATTGCCAATGCGGCACTATCCTTTCCCCCTGAGATTCCTAATACATGTCTTACCTTGCTCATTGCAACAGTTCTTTTAAAAGGTTTAATACCGCCGCAATATTGGCGGTCTTGTCACTTCCTAATCTCTTTTTAAGTAATGATTTCAAATGCTCAACTTCCTGGGATTTGCTTTTTGGCATTCTTACTATCTTAGGATTAATAGTGCTGAAGAAAGTATCTATCTTCACGCCAATCACTTCTTCATTGTTGTCGTCAATATCTACTTTGGAAATATTGGTCAAGCTATCCAGTTCCATGATCATTGCTCTAAATCTCTCATAAAGCAAAATTTCGTCATCGTCCGAAAATAGCTCAAGTGTTTTGCCATTCACAGCTTGGGCAATCGAATTCAACCACGACTTCCCATCGTCTAATGAAGAATCTAAGCGCTGTACAAAAGTCCTCTGATTAGCTAATAGCAGATGCTTTTTTAATTTTGAAAAGCGATGTTGCAAATTTTGTTTATAGTCTTCAAACTGCACTGTTTTTCCAACAAACTCATTACAGATGAAATCCTCAAACCTCTTTACTAACTCATCATAGGATGTCCTGATTTCTCGTATAGCGTCCTGTAAAAGGGTGGTGTAATCTTTCAGACGGCTTTTATCTCGCTGCAATAAATCGAGCGAAACGCCTAGTGCATCGGGAAATGCTTCAAAAAAAGTCTGTTCCGGATCCTTACTTTTTACGATTGCCTGCCTGATCTTTAATGCCGCAGGCGATAAGCGCATGGTTTGCTTCGAATACTCCGGCAGTTGTTTATAAAAGGAAATAAATGGCTTGATCGTCTCTATGAAAGAATCGTTATCAAATTTTAATTCCGTTGACTGATTTAAAAAGACCCTGTAGCTATTAAATATATCCAGCTTAACACCACCGATATCAAATGCCTTTATTGAATACTCCGAAGGATATTTAGATAGCAATTCCATGTTCTCTTCGGATAGGCTTGGTATATAGATGCCCTCTTTAAAAAGCGCACAGTCATCCCGTTTTAGAAACAAAAATGTCGGTATCCAGAAGTCAATTAGTCCCTGCTTCAGCTTAAATGGTCTCCTGCTAAGAATGTGTACAAATTCTAAGACGCTTTTTTGCTCTTTTTTAGCACTTTCCAAGAATTTCTCTGATGTTCTCCATAGTCTGTTAAAGGAAGACTGCCTGCTTATTGTCATAACATCCAAAGAACCTTCCCGAATAGGAGCAATACCGTTTTCTTTCAGCAACGTCAGATAAATCGTTTTCTCCGGTGGAAATTTAGAATCTTCAAAGCCTAAATTTTCTTCGCCCCAGTTATTTACTAAAGCCTTGAAATAATTCTTTTTTGCCGTATGAATAGAAGGCGAAATTTTATGCTTATTCAGCAACTCGTTTTTAAAAACCGGCGTAGCATCATAGACAATACTGCATACCTGCGACAGTAATTTATTGAAGTCCTTCTTATCAGCAATCCTTTTTTCTTCTCCTTTAAAAAACCATCTTATGTCCTTACTCCCTGAATACATACTGTCGGATATATAATGATTCAGCAGGCGGATTTGCGCATCAACAATATTCTCCAATTCCCTTTTGGCCACTTTATCATCTTTATTCTCGTCAATTACTTTTTGGATTTTTTCAATTTCAAACAACAGGTTTTTAATTTCTCCTGAATTTTTGAAAAAGCAATAGATTACGGCTTCTTTCTGTGCTAAAGATGCGTCCTGTATATCAGCAATCCTGATTTTGTTATTGAAGACAAGGTTGATAAACCCATCTACTTCTCCTTCCGGTATTTCCTTCGTAATAGGGTATTCAGAAATCCTGAACTCAAAAAAACGAGGGGTACCTTTTTCGTAGGAATAAAGTTTGGCAAAGACAGGAGTAAACTGGAAATACTTATTAAGGAAGGCTGTGACATCACCGACATCTGAAATCTTATTGCCTGCATCACGTAAAGCCCTTTCTATATCAAGATCGGTGCCGTCGAACAAAACATAACGGTTGTTGTGTTGACGATACCGAATGATTTTTTTAGTTGCCAGGTTACTGATAATACTTTTACTATCGGTTATGCCACAGGCTACCTCGAGATAGTTTATAAGAAACTGCTCATCTAACACAGCGCCGCTTGCAGCGAAAACATTCAACAGCCCAACAACCTTTAATGCCTTTATATAGCTGTTGATAGATTCGTCAAATGTTCGTTCCACTTTTTCAATGGCCGAGCGAATAGAACCCCATGTGGAAAAATCAGGATTATACTTCGAAGTGAGGAAGGAATAAAAATTGAAATTCAAATAATCATATACACAGCTCAGGTTATAAAATGGATTATCCCGTTTATTAAACCTGGCTAAGCCTGTATGATCTGTAGATTCCAGAAAGGTGAACAAGGAACGTTCATTTTGCCCATATTTCTGTAATGAAAGGGTAAGTACGTTCGCAGACAACAGGTCCAGTGGATATAAATGTTTAGCTATTGTATTGGCAAAATCCTTGTTGATGTCAAATGCCTTTGTAGCTATCGACAGCTTCAGCAATTGATCCACTGTAACTTTTGGAAGCCGGTCATTATAAGTACCTGCGAAGTACTCCGAAGCTAGGTACAGTAACTGTTCAACCGGTTCATTAAAAGTGATCTCGCGGAACCGGCCTTTTACTTTTGTCCATTCCTGTTTCTGTGTGCCGCTTAATGAATACGCGTAGGATTCAAAGCTCTGGTGAACTGTTGTAATGAGTACTATATTGTATTTGGGATTATTACAGAATTCAGCGAGTTGCTGAATAAAATACAACTCATTTTCAGGATTGTGCGTACTGGCATATTCTAAAAATTTGCCAAATTCATCAATGAATAAAAACAATATGCCACTGGTTTTGCCTAACGAATGGTATCGATTATAAATCTCCGAAAAGATGTTTTCATGCCTGTTCTTAACTGCGCTAATTTCAAAAATATCTGCAAAATGCTCTATAATCGATGTATAAGCACCTACTACCTTTACAAAGTCGACTTTGGGATTAGCTATGAAGTTCGGTTCAAAATATCGCTTCTTGCCTTTTATACTCTGTTCCAATGCTAGCAGAAAAGAAGACTTTCCAGTGCCGTAGGTACCGACAATGTTAAATGCTTTTATACCCTTCTTAAAATCATTCACGATTTGGCTAACAACTTGACCCGCATTGGGAGTTGGGATGTAATTGAAATCCCTTTCAGTATCTCTGAGGATATTGACCGATGTTGTGAAATTATTTGCCATAGTATCTGTCTAAAATTGAATAAGCAATTGGTTTGTTCTTAAATTGAAGTTCCTTAATCCCTGCGTGATCGGTAAAAACGATGGCTTTGTCTTTAATGATCCCGGAAATTTTATTCATCAGGCCGGAACGGTTTAGTGCGAAAATGGTGCCTGGACTGTTATTGTCATATTCAAGAATGTTCAGCCCAACAGCGTTACTATAGTCCTGATTGTCTAAAATAGCGTACAGTACCACATCGTCGGGCAGTTTATCTCTTTCGTTATTTTCGATCTGGAATTGCTCTTCTTTCCCTTTACCAATAGTTTTTAGCAAGCCGATTTCAGATAATATGCCCGAAAAACTATCCTCTATGTCACTGTTTTCCGCATCGCCTTTATACATATTGACAAAAACATTGAAATCCTTGGCAATGGTATTTTCATTGAAATTTTGGATAGGAGTAGCTTCATGGATTCTCCTTAAATAGCTCAAGAAAGTTTCGCGGGTAAAGAACAGTTTTTCCCTTCTGAACTCATTAAAAATGATGCTGTATATAGAGGCCATGCCTGTCTTTATCAGCTGATAATGCAACAGCCATAAGCTGCCTTCATCTTCAAGGTAAGGATCATAGCCATTTTCATCATCAAAAAGCCTATCGCCGAATTCAGTTGGGACGTCCTTGTTATCAATAATATTGAATGCTTTCATCCAATATCTGATAGCAGACACCATATTTTTACCAACTCCCAATTTGACCACTGCCTCTTCATCATTAAAAGAACGTTGTGCCTTTACATAATCATACCCTTTCTTAAGCCAAAGTTGGCGGCATTGAAAGGAGTCATGCCCCGAAAATGTATATTTAATTGTATCTATAGTCACCTTGTTTATTTCTTACTTAGTTTTTTAGTATTGTATTCTTCTTTATGCTTTTACTTTAATTATCCTCATCTTTTGATGAAACCAATAGTTTTCTTACATCTATATTAAGAACTTCAGCAATATCAAATAATGTTTCCACCGATGGCTGCCGCGCATTATTACACCATTGAGAAACAGTCGCTTGATTTTTACCGAGTTTGTCAGCTAGCCATTTATTCTTTTTGTTCAGCTCGGCTAATACAACTCTGATCCTATTCATTTCTTTAATTGGCAAAGTAGTTTGCGTTTTACGCAAAACTATATAAATATAAGCCAAATATTATTGCCTTTTATCAACACCATGTTCATAAATTGGATAGACGTCTTTGGCATGCCCTCGGGTCGGGTCATTTCCAGGGTTCGCATTGCTTCCGTCGCTCTTTTATCGCGACCGGCTCGTTTCTCGCCGCCTTACATCCCCCTCATGCATCATTATACAAGCCAGTATTAGCGCTGCATTGGTTGAAGCAACAACCAACCTGCTTTTGCATTTTCCAATCGAAACGGATAAAAAGGCAGCTAAGATAGTTACGCCTTCGTTGCTACGAGCGCATAATGCTGCGCTGCGCTTGCACCCTCCGGGGCTTATAGCTCTCCGCGCCTGCGGCTTCACTCTGTCGCTGCTTTCTTTTTTTCCGTTTTTTCTTTTGGAAAAATGCTTTTAGGGCAGGTGGGTGAAAAAGAGAAATGAAACAAATGGTTTAACAAGTAAAAATTAAAAGTCATGAACATCATTGGAAGACTGACAAGGGACGCACAAATTAGCACCCTGCCGAGCGAAAAACAGGTAGTGAACTTTTCCGTCGCGGTCAACGAAAGCTACCGCAACAAACAAGGCGAAAAGGTAGAACACACCGAGTATGTCAACTGCGCCTACTGGTTATCAACAAACGTGGCTAAGGTACTTACCAAAGGTACATTGGTCGAACTCACAGGCAGGATAAGCATACGGGCATGGATAGGCGGTGATGGCGAAGCACATGCAGCACTCAACTTCCATACTTCCAACATCAAACTGTACGGAGGTGGCAGAAGAACCGAAAGGGGAGCAGGTGGCAGCGGTAACAATCCTGTACCATCCGCTAACAACAACGGCAATAACGGGGAAAAAGATGATTTGCCTTTCTAACCATCCTATATCCGTTTTCATTTCTATCAACTATTAAAAATCAAAAATTATGGCACATAATCTCAATTATAACGAACGTACAGGCAAATACAGTTTCTTTTCCGTACAGCAGAAAGCATGGCACAACCTCGGACAGGTAGTGGCCCAATATCCCACCAGTGCTGAAGCGATTAAATATGCGGGACTGGATTTCGAGGTTACCAAATCACCGCTCTACACGCAGGGAACAGGTATTAGTATTGACAACAAAGGTGAAGTCAAAGAAGGTGGTAACATTTTAGTACCTGACCAGTTCGCCACCATCCGCACAGATAACAACACCGTGTTCGGGGTAGTCGGAAAGGACTACCAAATCGTACAGAACGCAGATGCCTTTGCTTTTTTCGATGCTATTGTAGGTGATGGTGATGGCATCCTATACGAGACAGCAGGCGCATTAGGAAACGGCGAACGCATATTTATCACCGCTAAACTCCCCGACTATATACGAGTTGGTAATGGGGACGATGTGACCGAAAAATACATCTTCCTGACCACCTCTCATGATGGTACAGGCAGCATTACCGCAGCCTTCACACCTGTACGCATTGTCTGTCAGAATACCCTGAATGCAGCATTAGGCATCATGTCCAACGTGGTACGCATACGCCATACATCGGGAGCAAAGCAACGGTTGGAAAATGCCCATAAAGTAATGGGGCTGGCCAACCAGTTAAGCAATCAACTGGAAAGCATATTCAACCAATGGTCAAAAGTGCGTATCACGGACAACGAAGTAAAGAAACTGATACAACTGGCACTTTGTCCTAATAAGGAAACATTGGATGCTCTTAAAAAAGGTATGGACGATGACCTATCAACCGTATTTAAAAACACCGTGGAAGATGCCTTTGCTTATGCCATGATAGCCGATACCCAACAGATGGACACCACTAAAGGAACGCTGTTCGGCGCATACAATGCCGTAACGGGTTACTATCAGAATGTACGCAATTATAAAGATGAAGAAACCAAGCTGCAATCCATCGTGATGGGCGGTACGGCGCAAGTCAAGGCACAGAAAGCCTTTGAACTGTGTTCCGCCTTTGCACAGGACGGCGCAGGTACTCTATCATTCAACTAAGACTATGGGACGGGCAGTAGTACCTGCCCGCCCTTATTGTTTAATTCATAAACATATCGAGCGATGAGACCTTTAGAAAATTTGATAAACGTAGAGAAAGCAAAGTTGCTGCACGAATTGTTCCCGCAGGAAATACCCGCCCTGCTCGCCTATGCAGGGAGCATGTGCCTGACGATACAGGAAGAAGAACAGCTATTGCGCAGCAAATGGGATAACGGCCTGTTCACAGTGGATGCATGGATATCCTTTGTCAAAGAGGTTGGCAATAAGATAAACAGGTACGGCCAACGGCTGCACACACAGAGCAGTTTATTTGCAGACCAGTTGTTTGACGGCTACCTCGCATTGTACATGGTGCATTGCTTGACCTTATATACTACAATAAGAAAACATGAGAACCCCAAGTTCACATTAGCCATTGACCTGTTATTTAATCCATAGAGAGAACTGAATATCAAAGCTCATTACAATGGAAACGCTTATAAGATTATTGCAGAATACACCGTATCCGCTACTATTCTTTATCGGTTTGGGTATCAGGCTCATTGTAGGTATGCGTCAATTCAACCGAAGGGGGTTGGGGGGACTACAACACTTCGATAACTATTTCGTAGGGCTGATAACCCTGTCCGTTGAATGGGTATTGAAGTGGGTAGCCTTAGTCTTGATGCTGTGGGGACTATATGGATGGCTTTTCAGATAACACGGAACAGCACAAAACAATACAGGACAGTAGGATTTAAAAACGTAAAAAAACAAGAACAATGGAAGCAACGAATTTTTTCAGCAGCGTGGCTGCACTGAATATATCAGGCGACCTGCAAATAACCATACGCAAAGGTGCAGAAACCAATTGGGTAGTATCGGTGATGCTGCACAATGAACAATGCGGGGACAATGCAAGAAAGCTCATCCCTTCGCTTAACCTGAAAGGCACAACCGATGAACTGGACAACGGCTTTTTTAGACAGATAACCGCACCGATACAAACCGCATCAGGATTAATGGTGAACATGGAAGCCTATATGAAGCAGCTGGAAGAAGTTAAAAAACAATCGGCAATGGAAAAAGAGAAAGCCGATAAGGAGAAAAAAGAAAAAGAAGCCAAAGAGAAGAAGTACAAAGAAGCCATGCAGAAAGTGGATGAACTGGAAAAGGACGGCAAGTTCAGGGACGCATGGATGAAAGTACCTGAACCCGCAGAATACCCCGAACAGGCAGAGGCATTGCGTAAACGTAAATCAGCCCTTGCCGCCAAGTTTGCGCCTGACCTCTTTGGCGCAGAAGCGACACCCGTAGCAGCACAGCCTCAGCAAACGGAGCAGGAAACAACACCTGACGAAGAGGAACAGCCCGATACGGATGACGAAGAACAGGAGGAAGATGATAATGAAATGGAAGAAGATTATAACCACAAAAATGATTAGCCATGTTAGTAGCAAAACATTTAGACAGGGTATTCCTATTGCAGGAGAACGGAACGGATATAAAGCTCACAGACCCCGAACCTTCATGGAGCGTGGAGGCGGTAATGAATTTTTACGCCAATACCTATCCCATATTGGCTACGGCCAAAATATCCGCACCTCGCATCGTAGAAGATGCTATACAGTACCGCTTCGAGAGTGTCATGGGGACTAAGGGTTAATCATAAAAATTTAAAACAATGGAATATGCAGCAACATATCATATCGGGTATCATTCAAAGACCCAAGCAGCCAAGACAAAGAAAGCTGCACCAACAGGTCAGCGCATTCACAGACTGGATGCAGCGGACAAGGGACGCAAGCGAAACAGCCAACAACAAGCTGAAGTCCGTCCCGCAGCAGATGTTGCCAATGGTTTTCTGAAAGCTACGTTCTTGCCCAAACTGGAAACCATGCAAACGGTAGCAGATGCTACGGCGATAGAAAAAACCGAGAACGATTTTTATCGTTCCCTGAGCAGGCTGGCAAAACATTATGAGGGTTTTGAGCCTACCGATACCAGAGCATTTGGCTACCCTTATAATATGGCATTGTCTGTTTGGGAAACGGAGAACCACCTGAAACGTAAGGTGAAGGACTGGAGCAGTCTGCGATTAGTGCAGGACGACAAAGACAAAACCTTCTTTATTACGGAACATCGGTATGACACAGGGATGAACCTGTATTATATTCCCGTTATTCCTATATACAGGATGCTCAGGAACAGGAGGACAAAAAAGACTGCCTCTTTATTGCTGTCCGTATGCAGCTACCTGTATCATATTGCCGACATACCTTACTACAGACAGGAAGGGACACACCTGTATTGGGAATATGAAATGATAAAGGACTGGATAGAGCAGGACGACGAATGCAAAGAAGACAACCGCCTTGCTGAACTGGCGATTGCGGAATGGGCAGGTGACCGCATGGAACAAAAGCTATTCAACCGTAAGAACCTTGAAGTATTAGCACAGCGCATCAAGGCATTCAGACCCGAAAACCAGTATGAACAAGAATGTTTACAACTGGCACAACAGGCACTTAGTCTATACACAGACTATCCTGCTACCAATGTATTTGCTCACGGAACTTATGGACGCTATGACGAAGAACAGGAGGAAGTGGTAATAAGAATGGACAAATACATATCCTTTGTCGCAACTACCAAAGGCTGGCTGTATGAAACCCTTGCGGACTGCATCAATAATGAGTTCAATGAATACGGGGAAATGGAAGAACCATTGATTGAGAAAAAGTTTGATGGCACACCCCTAACAATTGACAGCCTTGCATTCGAGGACAAATTGTTTACCCTTATGGACGAACTCTGTTATTTGCTCAATAACGATTTAAATGAACGGTCATGAAGGATATGAGAGAAAATATCGGAACGCTGTACCATCCCAAAGCTGCATTGGTCATCTATGAAGCGGCCAACAATAAAACGGAATGTTACGTGGAATGCTTTGACATGGACAAACAGGGTCATCCCATCAATGCACACCCACTGAGCGTTAAAGAAGCACAGCAACTGGCGAAGGCGCTCAATACCGCTACGGACGGCAACAAAGCCTTTCTGAAGCCTAAAGGCATCATGACAGGGAATGTATTGTATATCGATCCTTCCCCCAACGGCTTTGTGATGTGGTACACGAAAGCCACCAAGAAACAATTATTCTTTGTGGAGAACCTCGGCATACCCAATGGCATTGCTGCCATACCATCCCTGTTATGGGTTGCGGATAAACATAAGCTATACATCTATGCCTTGAAAACAGACAGGAAGCCGACAGCGGCAACAGCCTTGTACCACGCCCCTTTCTTCAATGTTTATGCGGAAGGAAATGTCTGTATGGGTACGGTAGATGTAAACATCGGGAACGCTGCATCACTGGAAGAATTTACCACAGCATGGGAGAACTACTTCTTTAACAGCTATTTCAGCCACCTGATGCAGCATCATAACCCCGTACAGGGTAACTGTGTCAGCCTTTGGAAAAAACTGTCAGGAACAAATGGAATATTCCCTAAAGAAATATTGAGGAAAACGAACAGAAAGGTTAAAAGCATATTGAGATGAATACGAAACTAAAAGTACATTTTACAGACAGCGCATTAATAGAGCCAACTAATCCTATTGAAGTGAACCTGATAGGTGCAGGAGGCACAGGCTCACAGGTACTCACGGGACTGGTAAGGATGAACCATGCACTCACTACGCTCGGACATGCAGGATTGCAGGTGAACGTTTGGGATGATGACGTGATAACAGAAGCTAATTTAGGCAGGCAGTTGTTTTTTGAATCTGAAACAGGGCTATACAAAAGTGTTGCCTTAATCAACCGTGTCAACCGTTGCTTCGGTACGAACTGGAAAGCACAAACGGAGAAGTTTCAGAGAATAGCATTGGGAAGGCTGCCTGAACAGGCATTGGCAACAATTTATATATCCTGCGTAGATAGCGTAGCAGCCCGCTTTGAGATTGCAGATATGTTGCGCAGCCTGTCAGCGGAAAGGTTATACCGCAGCCAGCCTAAATACTGGATGGACTTTGGCAACAGCCAATGTACTGGACAGGTGATACTATCCACTATTGGAACCATTAATCAACCTCATTCGGAGAAATATGAAACGATAGCGAACCTGCCATTTGTAACCGATGTCTTTGGACAACTTCTAAAAAAAGCTGAAACGGAGGACAATACACCAAGTTGTTCACTGGCAGAAGCATTAAACAAACAAGACTTGTATATAAACTCCTCACTTGCACAAATAGGATGCTCGCTGCTATGGAACTTATTTCGCAATGGCATGACAGAAAACAGGGGCTTTTTCTTCAACTTGGATAAATTTATTAGTCAGCCACTAAAGGTCGCCTAAGCCTTTCAGAGCAGCTCAGCGGCATACCTTCCTGGGGTCGGAACGCCGCTTCGCGGGAAGCGGTGCAGCCACTTGTCCGTAAAACGCAATTTCTTATTTGCATGTTCCTGCGTCGTTTTCCGCACAACAGGCTGCGGTATTGTTATCCATATCACAACTCATGAGTCCGCTATTTTTTTAGTAAAATTTTTATCTGATTAAAGCCGTTACAGTAGCGGCTTTAATCGTTGTATCCTGATTAGATATCGAACCAATCGGCAAAAGTGACACTATTTAAGAATTTGCTTAAATAAGAAAATAGCTATATTCGCCTTATGGATACGTGCATAAGGCAGTTCGCCAATAAAGAGCAGATAAAAGGTTGTAAAGAGAAAATTAAAGCTTGTGATTCCTCTTTTAAGGAACTATCAAATGTCTTAGACCTGGCAGGCAACGAAGTAAGGCTGAAAATTCTCTATTTACTTGAAGAAGAAAAAGAACTGTGCCCTTGCGATTTGAGCGATATACTGGGAATGAGCATACCTGCTATCTCACAACATCTAAGAAAATTAAAGGATGGAAATGTCATTGAATTCCGCAAGGAAGGACAAACAATCTACTATTCAGTCAAGGCAAATCATATGAAAATCCTCAAGCCATTCTTTAAGCATCTTAAACAAAATCAAGAGACAATTTAAATCTACGATATATGAAAAGGCTAATTTTTATAATTGCGATTGCAGTTGCTTTTCTAACAAGTTGCCAAAGCAATAATGAAAAAATTAAAGAAAGCATTTCTTTTTACAAAGTCCCGTTAGTCTGTGGTGCTGCTCCTGAAATTGGTTGTGGCAGTCGTATTAAGCCAATGTTTGTAGCAACGGAAAAAGAAAAGGCTGTAAAGGAATCATGGACGAACCGTCAGGGCACTATAATAGCGTTTGTTTGGAATGAGAATGACACAGCCAACGAGCGAAGAATAAAAGAACTTTTTATTGAAAATGATATCGATGCGGAACGTATTACTGTTACGTCAATACTAAAGGAGTTAAATGCAAGTTTCAGAGATAAAGGCAGATGGTATAAAGGCATGGATGTTGACCAACTCAGTATAGAAGAAGCAAGCGTTATTGCTACCCAAACAACTGGCTTTGCGTTAGAGGAGGGTTTCGTTGATAGTATTGAAGCAGCTACTATCAAAAATGATATCGAAAACTACTTAAAGACAGAGTTAGTTCAAGTGCGAACATTAGACAACCTGACAAGTGATTCAACACAGGAAAGATGGCGAAAAGATGTCTACAACATCGTAGTTAACCGTGTAGGAAAAGAAAAAGCGGGTAAGATAGCACATGCCTACGAAAAGAAGTTATCAGAAATAGAAAATTGCGAATAATTGAATTAGGACATATGCGACTTCATCTTCAAAAAATTGGAACAGTAGGGTTATTTATAACAGCGATCACTTCGCCCTGTTGCTTTCCATTATTTGGATTTATCCTCACAGCCTTGGGTATTGGCAGTTTTGAATTGTTTGGCGAATGGTCAATGAGAATCTTCATATCTCTAACGATACTATCATTAATTGGTCTTTTTATTTCGTATCGTGTACATAAACGCAACTATGCATTGTTGGTAGCTTTGCCATCAGCGTTATTGATATTCTACAGCTATTATTTTTTAGATGCAGATTATTGGATAAACATTCTTTACGTTGGAATGTTTGGTATGCTTGTTGCGTCGGGAATTGATTACTATAGAATGCGCTTACATAAAAAAGGAGTAAAAGTGGAATTGCAATCAATTATTACTTGCCCATCGTGTGGGCATCAGAAAGAAGAAACAATGCCTACAGACGCATGTCAGTTTTTTTACGAATGTGAAGGCTGTAAGGCGAGGCTAAAACCACTACAAGGTGACTGCTGTGTATTTTGCAGTTATGGTACGGTAAAATGTCCGCCAATTCAATTAAATCAATCTTGTTGTGTTTAATATGCGTATAGTCATTAAAGTATTATCCATTATTATTATCCTTTTTGGCTTAATTCATATCTATTTTGCCTCATGTCGCAGTATGGATATTGATACTCTTTGGTTCATAGGTGCAGGTTTTGCGATTATTTTCCCGGGACTACTCAATCTCGTAGCAATTGATAGAGGAGGTTCAAAGTTTACTATTACAACAGCTTTGATCATAAATGTCCTGATGTTCATTATGTTCTGCCTTGCATTACTAATAATTAATGAGCTACAAGTTTATTTAGGCATTACCATTTTCCTTATTTCAAGTTTAGCTTTCTTAATAAGATTATTACGAAATCACATATAAGCTATTGGATATAAAGTAATTACGTCGCTAATAGCTTTAATGCATCGATAATTTGGTTCGAGAAAAGTCCAAAGAGGTTCATATAGGTACCTTCCTATAGGCCTAATAGACTTATAGTGATTTTCTAACCTCGTAAGACTTCATCGGTATAATTTGTTTGTCCGGAATAAATATTTCAAAATGATTCGCCAAACATTATATAAAACCCGTCATCTCCTTGACCAAGAGCATAGTCAAGCCTGAGATTAATATTATTCTTTCTATCGATCAAAAACCTTAAACCAAAGCCATAGTTAGGCTTAATATTCGCAAAGGAAAGGCTACGAAAATCAGGATACACCTTAGTAATTCCCCCAAATATAGCCGCCCCAAACCTGCCTACTAACATACTCCTAATCTCGCCCTGTAATGTAGAGAGATTTTTGTCCCTAAAGCGTCCATAATAATATCCTCTAACAAATTTATCCCCTCCTAAAAGTGCGTAGTCATAATAAAGCGGATGACCAGAAGTAAACTCACTATAGAACCTTATCGAACCAACCGTACGCCTGGCAATTCTTCTATAGGTTCGTCCGTCTAAGATGAATTTATTATACCTCCTGTCGAGAAAATTATATACGTTAGTAAATTCAAGATAAACCCCACGCGAAGCGTTAAGCAAGTTATCTCGTGTATCCTTCAATAATGTATAACCTATTCCAAGGTTCTTCCCATCTATCAGGTCGGGATAAAAAACCGGCGTTTTATATTCCAGTCGCGAATAATTTTTATAAACGAATTTTGGGCCAATAAAAAATCTGTTTCCAAACCTTCGCAAGAAATTTATGTCTGCAATTATTCTATTTGTTTCGTAACGTGTTTGTGAACTGCTTGCTGTACTCTCACCTATGCCAAAATAGATGTCTAAGAATTTAGAATAATGAAGCCGACCCTGAGTGTGCCATTTTTCATTTTTAAAGAAATAATTCCAGCTTGACTCGAAAATCATCTGTTTTTTCCAAGTGTAGTTGAATTCAGCTTTTGCGTTTGATATTCTTGTACTACTGTCTTTATAAAAGTCAAGAGTAAATAATGAAAATACGCCAAGGTAAACTCCGGTTTCCGGTGCAGACCCAAAGGCAGGCACGGGGAGAATCTTAATTTTAGGCGTCTGCTTTAAGACTGAGTCTTCTCCGGCACATTGGGCAATGGAACTCTGGTGTAGTATCATGCAACCAACACAAAGAAAAGACAGACTTTTAATGCAGCTACCCATTCAAAGCCAATTACGCATTAAGAATAATTATGACGCGAAGCTCACTTCCAACCCAAAGTTATGGTTTCGTTCTCTTAGACGGAATTATTGGAAAAGAATAGCATGATTCTTATTTTTATGGAGGTTGCCTTGGATTTTCGTAAAACTTCGTATCTTCACAAACCATCATATTAATGAAAAGGTTTGTCGCAATATTACTGATGCTGCTTTTCACCGCGAATATTAGCGGTGCAGAGTTCACGCATCACTTATGCGGAAAAGTTTTTCAATATATATCGCTCAACGGGCACAAGAAAGATAGTAAATGCTGCTGCAAAGGTGGAAAGGTTGATAAGGGCTGCTGCAAGACCACTCATTTCAAAGTCAAAATTGACGATAAGCAAACGCTTACCAAGGCATATTCTCCTGCAAAAGTCTTTTTTGTAGATGCTCTGCTCCCAAAGGTTTATACAATCCTTTCTAACACTACCGGGGTTGACGAATCAATCTCGTCTGACGTTTATATCCCGCAGAAAGTCCGATGGTGGCGCGACGACATTTATATTTTTCATTGTGTTTATAGGATTTGAGTTAGCTCTTTGTCTATGATTTTATAGACAAGGCTTTTGCATGCAGGCATTCGTCTGATGCGTTATCATTTATCAAATTCTAATAATAAACCAATGAAAAAAGTACTTTTTACAATTGCGGTAATTTGCAGCCTCTCAGCCGCACAAGCACAAACAGCTCCTGATTTTACTGCTTCCGATTGCAGTAGTGCCTCCCATTCTCTTTATACTGAATTGGCGGCTGGTAAGACCGTGGTTATCACATGGGTGATGCCTTGTGGATCATGTGTAAATGGTGGCAAAGCTGCACAAAATGCGGTTGCAAGTTATAATACGAGCAATCCGGGTAAAGTAGTCTACTGGATGATCGATGATTTGGGAGACACACCTTGTCCAAGCTTAAGCTCATGGGCAAGCAGCAATGGCATAACCCTTCCAACGTTGTTTGGCAATTCAGGCAATGCTGCCGACGAGAACGATTTCGGTGGAACAGGCATGCCACACGTAGTGGTGATTGCGCCTGATAAAACTATTTTGTTCAATAAGAAAAACGGTGCTGCCAATGACGAAACCGGCATTAAAGCAGCAATCTCTCAGTCTATCGCTTTAAATGTTGCTGAAATCGACGCCAGGAAAATATCTATTGCTCCTAATCCAGCCTCTAATCAGATACGTGTTTCTTACGACAAGGCAATAGCAACAATCAGGATCGTAACGCCAATGGGTCAAACTGCCGCTGAATATAATTATTCAGACCGTAAGCTTAATCCTTCGATTGATATCAGCGCGCTTGCAACTGGAATCTATAAAGTGCTTATCACTGATATTGATGGCAAACGCGGTGTTGCCCAAATCGTAAAACAATAATTGCATTACGATGAGAAAGGCATGGATATTAGCGGGCATAGTTACCGCGATGGTGGCTTTGCATGCCTGCAAGAAAGAAGATAAAACAACGGAGCCGGAAGAGATTTATAACCCGACGGCCAAAACCATTACTGTCCCGGCTTATGTGGTCAACTATATAGGTGAATTACCTCACCCCGAAGACAACAAGCTGACCGAAGAAGGTGTTGCTTTGGGGCGCAAGCTTTTTTATGACAAGACGCTGAGTAATGATGGCACAATGGCCTGCGCAAGCTGCCATAAACAGGAAAATGGCTTTGATGATTTCCGGCAATTTAGCCAAGGCACAAATGGTGCCTTTGGTGATAGAAACGCAATGCCGATTATCAATCTCGGCTGGGCTAAAGCCTTTTTTTGGGATGGGAGGCGCGAGACGATGGAAGGCCAGGCACATGATCCCGTGACCAACCCGATTGAAATGGCCAATAGTTGGCCGGAGGTTGTAAGACGTCTGCAAGCGGATGGGACCTATCCGTCATTATTCTTTAAAGCCTTTGGCACAAAAACTGTTGATAGCAATTTGGTGGTAAAAGCCATTGCTCAGTTTGAGCGGACAATGGTATCATTCAACACAAAGTTTGATAAATACTTTTATCAGAATGATGTTGCTGCTTTAAATGAAGCAGAAAAGCGCGGCTTGATGTTATTTACAGGCGATGCTTTATGCAATACATGCCACATGATGAATACGCTCTTTACTGACCATCAGTTCAGGAATAACGGACTGGATATAAATCCGGTTGATGCTGGCCTGATGAAGTTCACCTCTAAGGGGGATGATCGCGGTAAATTCAAAGTACCGGGTTTGCGCAATATTGCGCAGACCGCGCCTTATATGCATGATGGCCGGTTTGCAACATTGGAAGAAGTTGTCAATTTCTATAGTAGCAATGTCAAACAAAGCAGTCCAAACCTAGATGAACAC
Organism: Chitinophagales bacterium; assembly: GCA_033762815.1. Classification (GTDB taxonomy): domain Bacteria; phylum Bacteroidota; class Bacteroidia; order Chitinophagales; family CAIOSU01; genus JANRLF01. The sequence continues at coordinate 243,700 of JANRLF010000004.1, forward strand.
ATGGTGCCGTTCGGTAATGGGCTCAATCTATCGGTTCAAAATAAAGCTGATCTGGTGGCTTTCCTGAAAACCCTATCCGATCAGGAATTCCTGACCCGTCAGGATTTGAGCGATCCGAATAAATAGATGATAATACCCTCGATTGGCATGAGCCGAATCGGGGGTATTATTTAAAATTAATCGTAAAACAATTCAGTATGAAAAAAGCATTAATTTTTCTCCTTCAGTTATATGTCTGTTCAGCTGTCTTTGCGCAAAGTGAACTCGATAAATACATTGCAGGACCCAATACCTTAACCGTTGTCGGCAATGCGTCCAATAATCTCACTTCACCACACGATCTGGATTTTGTGCCCGGTCGACCTGGGGAATGGTGGGTTTTGAACAAAGAGTCAGGCGGAGGCAGCGTCGTTGTATTCTTCGATGCCGGTAAACCTACTCAGGTCTCGCAATTTCGACGCGACTCGCACAATGATCACTTCATGGCCAACGCAGTGGCAATTTCAATGGGTGATAACGGTAATTTTTGCTCTGCTCAGGAAATAAAAAATACGGCATCGCCTTCATCAACTTTCATGGGTCCGGCGCTTTGGTCAAGTGATACTTCAATCTTTGCCAGGATGCACCAAAACAATTGGGATCCAAATCTCCCCCTTGGCAGCCATTTGGATATGTTGCACCAAAGCCCTTTCGGGATGGGTGTAGCCCATGATAACAACAATGTCTATTGGTACTTTGACGGTCACAATGGCAATATTTGTAGATACGATTTCCAAACGCCCCATGCTATAGGGGCGGATGATCATGCCGACGGCATCATTCACCGCTTCTCATCGGTAGCTGTGAATAGAAAACCGAATTTGCCCAGCCATTTAGCTCTCGATAAGCAAAACAAATGGCTCTATATCGTTGATGGTGGAAATAATCGTGTTATAAGACTGAATACAGCGAGCGGGTCATTAGGCCAGAATCTAAGTGTTCCTGCATCTGCTTCAGAGCCTTTAGCGGAATACAGACAAGTTGACGGTGCAGCTACCGACGTCATTGCCACGGGCCTGACGGCCCCCTGTGGAATTGATTACCGTAGTGGGCGTATTATCATAAGTGACAATGCTTCGGGCGAGATTATAATTTATAACGTAACTCAGATGCCGGCAATAGAAGTGGGGCGTATCAGTACAGGGGCGGCAGGAGTGATGGGCGTTCGAATTGATGATAATAACAAAATTTGGTTTGTTAATAAAGCGACCAAACAACTTGTGAGAATTGATAATCCGGGTGTGTTGGCAGTACCGGAAATTGCGGCTCACACAGCAGCGTTCACTATGTATCCGAATCCTGCGAGGGATCGAGTGACGGTTATGGTTGACAACATGAATGGTTACTCCGCAGTTTCCATTACTGATTTACTCGGCAAGACTTTGTACCGCTGTAATGGATTTTCTAGTGAGTTTGTTATCCCGGTATCAGAGTTGCCGAACGGTACATATATTATTCAGCACGCAAACACACAGGGTACGCAAACTCAGAAGCTAGTTATCGCGCGTTAATTAGTCAATCGACAGATGGGTTCAAAATGCTTGAACCCATCTGATCATTTCCACTTTCGAGCCCAGATGAAATAGAAATTGACGTGAAGGTCAGAAGATACAATCCAAATAGTCAAGAACCATATGGATTAATAAGCCGATAGCAATAAGCCTGGTCTTTGTTGGAAACAGCAATATAGCATACACGGTCATAGCCGGATATGTATGGAGTGGATGAAAGCCGATGCTGCAACGGTGAGGATCGTAAACCGGTATTGCCAAAAGGTGATCGAAGTCAACGGCCATAGTGGCAACGAGAATAAGCCATTTTTTTAAAATGGCTTTACCCTTATAGGCCATAGCGCTATAACAAAGAGGTACTAGGAAATGAAGGACGATATGAAACATTGATATGCAAAGATTGATTAAACATAGTAAGGAACGATGAAACTATTTATCAAGAATATGGTCTGCGACCGCTGCAAGATGGTGGTCAAGGCACAATTGGAAGACCTCAATTTGCATCCGCTTTCTGTTGATCTGGGTATTATAGAATTACAAGAAAACGAATTGAGCCACGAGCAACTAAGCGCTGCAAAGCAACGGCTGGAAAATGTCGGGTTTGAATTATTGGAAGACCGCAAGGGCCAGATTATCGAGGCGATCAAAACCACAGTGATTAATATGGTGCGGCAGTCGAATGATGAGATAAAACTTAAACTGAGTGAGCATATCGCCGGACAATTAAATTACGATTACCACTATTTGAGCGGACTATTCTCTGAAAGTGAAAGTATTACAATCGAGCAATTTGCCATTCAGCAAAGGATCGAACGCGTGAAAGAATTGCTGACCTACGATGAATTGACTTTAAGCGAGATCGCTTATAAGCTTGGTTATAGCAGTGTCGCAGCGTTAAGCGGTCAGTTTAAAAAAGTTATGAAGGTTACGCCATCGGACTGGAAGGCCGGTAATACTGCGCGAAAACCATTAGACAAGGTCGCAACCACAGAAGATCGAAGGAACACTAAAATCTTATAATTCTTTTCCAAAATCGTATAACAGCCGCTAACTTGAATCGTCGGAGCTTTGCATTAAATAGGATGCTATGAGCGATCAGATTATTCTCCCCCTCGTCGATGTTGAAAGCGAACATTGTGCATTGATTGTCGACAAGGGCTTAAGCAAAGTACCGGGTGTTAAGAGCCATAAGATTGAGCTTAACAACCATCGGGCGGTCCTGGAAGCGGAAGACCCGCAGGAAACGATCCCGCAAGCAGTTGCGGCCATCCGTGATCTTGGCTATGGCGTGGACACACTCAAGAAAACTTTTCCGGTTACAGGGATGAGCTGTGCGTCCTGCGCGGCAAGCGTCGAAAGCATGCTCAAAGCACAGCCGGGTGTATTGAATGCCGGAGTTAATTATGCGAATAGCACGGCAAATGTTGAATATATCCCAACGATTGCTCATGTGGAAGACTTCAAAAAGACCATACAATCTATCGGTTACGATCTAGTGATCGATGAAAGTGATGAAGCGGCAGAGAGTTTGGAAAGTTTGCAGGCAGCGCATGCAAAAACTTTACGCAATCGAACCATTCTTTCGCTTATTTTCTCGGTTCCTCTGGTTATCATCGGTATGTTCTTTATTGATATGCCCTTTGCCAACTATATTATGTGGGCCTTGGCAACCCCTGTGGTATTGATTTTCGGGCGGCAGTTCTTTATCAATGCCTGGAAGCAGGCAAAACACCGCTCGGCCAATATGGACACCCTCGTAGCGATGAGTACAGGGATAGCCTACGTTTTTTCGGTTTTCAATACCTTTTACCCACAATTCTGGCATAACCGTGGCTTGCATGCCCACGTCTATTTCGAGGCCGCAGCCGTCGTGATCGCTTTTATCCTGCTTGGCAAAATGCTTGAGGAACGGGCTAAGAGTAATACGTCATCCGCAATTAAAAAGCTGATCGGCTTGCAGCCCAAGACAGTGACGATCATTCATCATGGCGGGCATCAAATGGAAATCCCCGTGGCTCAGGTTAAGATCGGGGATATGCTGCTTGCCAAGCCGGGCGAAAAAATTGCAGTCGATGGGATTGTCAGTTCGGGTACTTCCTTTGTCGACGAAAGCATGCTGACAGGTGAGCCGATTGCCGTAAAAAAGGAAACGGGTGCCAAAGTCTTTTCAGGAACAATTAACCAGAAAGGCAGCTTGCAATTTAAAGCCGAGAAAGTCGGCAGTGACACGGTGCTGGCGCATATTATCAAGGCTGTGCAGGAAGCACAAGGTAGTAAGGCCCCGGTGCAAAAGCTGGTCGATAAGATCGCAGGCATCTTTGTGCCGATTGTGATCGGTATCGCTATTCTCAGCCTGATTGCCTGGGTAACTTTAGGCGGCGATAACGGCTTCACGCAAGGATTGCTTGCTTTAGTCACCGTTCTTGTGATTGCCTGCCCGTGCGCTTTAGGCTTGGCTACGCCAACTGCGATTATGGTAGGTGTCGGCAAAGGCGCGGAAAACGGCATTTTGATTAAGGACGCAGAAAGTCTGGAGCGCGCCTACAAACTAGATAGTATTATTCTGGATAAGACTGGCACCATCACCCAAGGTAAACCGGAAGTCACTGCCATCGCCTGGAAAGAAGGTGCGGAAGCCAGTGCTTTATCGGCTATCCTCTACAGTTTAGAGGCACAATCAGAGCACCCTCTGGCCGAAGCTGTGACGCGTTATTTTGACAACGCCATTGCAAAAGTTGAGATCAGCCAATTTAATAGCGTTACCGGCAAGGGAATTATCGGCATGTATCACGGCAATCATTATCATGTTGCCAGCCGTAAGGCTATTCAGGAACACGGCGTCACTATCAGCCCTGCCTTGCAACAGCAAGCGGATTTGTGGCTTAAGGACGCTGCAACGGTGATCTGGTTTACCGATCATACCCAAGCGCTAGCAGCCATAGCTATCGCTGACAAGATCAAGGAAAGCTCGGCAGAAGCCATCAGGCGTTTACAGGAATTAGGTATCACGCCTTATATGCTCACCGGCGATAACCCGCAAACCGCGGAGGCAGTAGCGGCAAAAGTTGGGATAAAGGAATTCAAGGCGGAAACTCTGCCGGAGGACAAGGCCGCCTTTATCAAGACATTGCAAAGCCGGGGACATGTTGTGGCGATGGTTGGTGACGGCATTAATGACAGTCAGGCACTAGCGCAAGCGGATATAAGCATTGCCATGGGCAAAGGCACCGATATTGCGATGGACGTTGCCCGTATGACCCTAATTTCCTCCGACCTGATGAGCATTCCAAAAGCCATTGCATTGTCCCGTAAAACTGTCCGTGTCATCAAGCAAAACTTGTTTTGGGCATTTATCTATAATGTGATCGGTATTCCGATTGCCGCAGGGCTGCTTTATCCTGTGAATGGCTTTTTGCTAAACCCGATGCTGGCGGGTGCTGCGATGGCGCTCAGCTCAGTAAGCGTAGTTAGTAACAGCTTGAGGCTCAAATGGAGTAAGCTTTAGGGAGATCTAACGCCTGATAATCTTGTAAACTTTTGTACAAATTTTATAACAACCACACGAAACAAATTCTGGAATTTTAAAGATTGAAACAATGGAAAAACTAACATTTAAAACGAACATCAATTGCAGTGGCTGTGTGAAAGCCGTAACGCCACACCTGGAAAAAGCCGAAGGAATCAATAACTGGAAGGTCGATACAGAAAACCCGGACAAAGTTCTGACGGTTGAAGCTGAAGGGATCGACGCAGACGACGTTATAGAAGTAGTCGAAAAAGCCGGATTTAAGGCTGAAACCATTAAATAGTCTATGAAAAAAATGTTGCGCCGGTTTTGCAGGTTCTTTACGAAAAGCTGTTGTTCTTAATGGTATGGTTTTTACTGCCATTGCGCTAAAATTCATTGTATGAAAAAATTGATTTTGCCGATCTTTCTTTGCGTGCTTCTGACCGCTTGCGGTGACAATGCCGGTCATACCGAAGAAAACACAACCGCCACGACCGATAGCGTAATGACAGAACCTGCCCCGGCACCTGCCGCTGATATACCTGCTACCTTGAAAGGCGGTATGGATAAAATGACAGCAGAATTAAAAACCTACGCGCCGACGGGAGACCCCGATCATGATTATGCCGCTATCATGCGTATTCATCACCAAGGCGGTGTTGAAATGATGCAAGCTTATTTGCCCGGTGCAAAAGACGAGATGCTAAAAGACATGGCGCAAAGCGGTATTCCAAAACAGCAAAGCGAAATCAGTGAGTTGGAAACATTTCTGAATGGGCATCAGCAGGGAACACAGAAAAATTCTTATGGTAAAGAGGCAGTGCAAATGGTCATGGATATGATGACGATGGAAAGTCATCCCGCCGATGCCGATAAAGCTTTTGCCGCAATGATGGCACCTCATCATGAAAGTGCGGTCCATATCAGCCAGATGTATCTCAACCATGGCAAAGACCAGAAGCTGAAAGCGATGGCTAATAAAATAGTTAAAGAGCAACAAAGAGAAACCGACGAATTAAAAAAATGGCTGCAAGAGCATCCATAACAACTAAATTGACGATGGAAAAACACGCATCATTATCAGCACATCCCAATCACTATCCAAAGCTAGCGCTTATGGTGGTGCTGTCTTTCATCGCGATGTATATCCTGATGTATGCAATGGTTGACAGGCTCGATAACGTGCTGCCTAATATCAACCAGTTTTATATGGCAGGATTAATGACCGGTGCTATGGTGGTGATCGAGATCGTCATCATGTCGATGATGTATCCCAATCGCAAATGGAATATCATAATTATCGCTTTAAGCCTGTTGGTGCTGGTCGGCTGTTATGCCGGGATTCGTGAGCAAATTGGCGTATCAGATAAGCAATTTCTAAAATCCATGATTCCCCATCATTCGGCCGCGATTTTAATGTGCAAATCGGCTGATCTGACCGATCCGGAAATCAAGCAACTTTGTGATGACATCATTGCCGGGCAACAAGCAGAAATCGATCAGATGAAAGAAAAACTTAAAGACAGGTAGTAAAGAGTATAACTTTAGTAATTTTATAAAAACAAATCCACCAATGACAATGACGCCACGTTTGAGTAAGGCTGTCCTCACCTCACATATCACTGTTTCAGTCGGTTGGTTCGGCGCTGTGGCAGTATTCATTGTCCTGGCGGTTGCCGGTTTAACTGCCCAGGAAAATCAATTAGCTCGTTCGGCATATGTTGCGATGGAGTTAAGCGCATGGTACGTCATTGTACCTTTTTGCATCGCGTCCTTATTGACCGGTGTAATTCAGGCGACGGGAACGAAATGGGGCGTATTTAAATTTTATTGGATTGTAGTCAAACTGTTTCTGACAGTGGCATTGACGATATTGCTTTTGCTCCATATGCAGCCGATTGAGTATTTGGCCGGGGTTGCCGCAGATGCAAATTTTTCAAATGCAAATAACTCGGGACGAGTCATAAACCTGATCGCAAAAGCAGGTGCTGCGTTAACAGCTCTGTTATTTATCACGACAGTATCCGTTTATAAGCCGTGGGGGAAAATCAACATGCTGCCTTACGCAGGCACCCAAAATGGCAAGGTGCAGCTTGGGAAAAGATGGTCATCATATGCGCTCTTCGGGCTTATCGTTTTGATTGTAATTTTTATCATCACGCATCTCTTAGGCGGTGGGATGCCAAAACATTAAAGATAGCCGCTTAATAGAATAGTTTTGAAACGTTTGATCTCCATATTACTTGCAATCTGCATCCTGTTTGCCAATACCGGATGGGCATTGACTGCTCATTACTGTATGGGTGAACGAGTCGGCCTCAATCTAAGCCATGCGAGCTTACCTGATGACGACGAGCATGAGTGCGATAAATGTGGTATGAAGAAAACTTCTTCAAATAACGATTGTTGCCATGATGAAGAAGTTATGATTAAGGGAGCGCAAGATGCGATTTCGGCAATCATGTATATCCAGGTTAACCTTGATGTGGCTGATTTGCCGGTTCCTCAATTTTTCTTTGGCACCCACGACATTCAGGTCTATGCCTCCGGGCAGGTAAACTCTTTCCAATCTCATGGGCCACCGGGATATTTCGGCCCGCCTCTCTTTATACGCAATTGCGTATTCCTGATTTGATTTTTGTTGAAAGAGCTAGATTAAACACGACCGCTTAGGTCGTAGCCAAACTATTATTCAACACAAATCAAAAATAACCAGATGAAATTCTTTCTCTTCGGCTTGACTGCCGCCATATTTTTTATCTCCTGTGGTAATGGAGATACTTCTAATACCACAACAAAGGAACAAGCTACACCGTTGGTTGCGGCAGATGCAAATTATGTTCCCCTAACAGGCGTAGACTCTAAGGTAAGTGCCTCGCTTAATCCGCTGATGGATGGCTACCTGCAAATGAAGAACGCCTTGGCCGCCGACAATGGCAAGGACGCTGCAAAAGCCGGCCAAGCAATGGTAGATGCGCTTAACGGCGTTGATACAAGTAGCATGACACCTGATCAAAGGGCCAAGTATAACAGTGTTGCCGACGATATTCGCGAGCATGCCGAACACATTGCTGACAACGGCGGCAAGATTGACCATCAGCGGATGCATTTCAATATGCTGAGTGATGATACTTACGAGGTTGCCAAGATGTTTGGTGGTGGCCGTAAGCTCTATGTCGCTCATTGCCCGATGGCGCGCGACGGCAAAGGCGCAAGCTGGCTCAGCGAATTTGAAGCCATTAAAAACCCCTATTTCGGCGATGAGATGCTGGAATGCGGCGAAGTGAAAGAAGAATTGAAGTAATCGCTTAATCTAACACATTTATGAAAAAGATATTTCTGGCCATTGCCATGCTGCTCAGTGTGGCCGGCTACTCCCAAATACAATCAGCCTCATTAACAGCAAGTGGCCTGACCTGCAGTATGTGCAGCAAGGCAATCTATAAAGCACTCCTGAAAGTGCCATCAGTGGATAAAGTAGATGTAGACATTGAAAAATCGTCCTACACCATCATTTTCGATAAGAACGCGGCCGTATCACCGGAAGCATTGAAAAAAGCCGTAGAAGGCGCAGGCTTTGCCATTGCAAAACTTGACCTGATTGCAGCAGTGCCAAAGACTTCGATCACTACAGATACCAAGCTGACACTGCAAGGCACAGCCTATCGCTTTATCCGTTCGAATGGCAAAACCATTCAAGGGGTACAAACCTTGACGGTGATCGATAAATCATACCTATCTCCTCAAGAGTGGAAGCGCTATGCCAAAGACGTAACTGCCAAGCGTGAGAGCGGGGTGTATTTCGTCGCCCTTTAATCCTGTCGCTTAATGAAACAACAATATTTAAAAATCCGGTTGCTGGCTGCCTTGATAATAGGCAGCCATGCTGCCACAGCGCAGGAGCTGTTTGTCTACACCGAACCTGCCAGCAATATGCCTGCCCATTCGATGGGTCTGAGGTTGAACAACTGGTTGATGAAGGAAACGGTCGGCGGTGCGATCAATTACCACCTGATTCCCGAATTAATGTGGGGGGTGAACAAGAACCTGATGATCCACGGCGAAGCTTTTATCAGCAATCGCAATCGCAGCTTTGGCGCCGAAGGTGCATCCCTCTACGCGAAATATCGCTTTTACAGTCATGATGCGGTTTACCGACATTTCCGCATGGCCGGCTTTGGCCGGGTAAGTTATAACAACGCGCCCGTCCATCAAGATGAGGTCGAAACCAACGGCCATAATTCGGGGTTTGAAATTGGATGGATCGGCACGCAGTTACTGCATAAGCAGGCAATATCATCCACATTAAGTTATGAAAGCGCCTTTAGCGAACAACAAAAAGGGAATAGCGAGACATTGAAAACCAGCCCGGCGATAAATTACTCATTATCAACAGGTCGGCTTATTCTCCCCAAATCCTATAAGGATTATGGCCAGACCAACTTCAATATCATGCTCGAATTACTGGGTCAGTATTTACCTGAAAGCGGTAAGGCCTATCTGGATATTGCCCCGTCCCTGCAATTTATTTTTAACAGCCAAACCCGACTAGACATAGGCTACCGACACCAAGTGTATAGTAATATGCTTCGGACTGCACCAAATGGATTTTTGATTCGTATTGAGCATGTGATATTCAACATGTCCAGCTAACCACCAAAAACATCTAATATGAGTACGATTTTAGTAAGAAGAGATGAGAAAGCCAAGCTGATGAAAATACACCGCTGGATAGTCTGTTTATTACTTGTGTTATTGCCTGTATTAGCTATGGCGCAAGGCAGCAAAACGATCTATACCTGTCCGATGCACCCCGAAGTGCAACTGGCGGCACCCGGTAAATGCCCAAAATGTGGCATGGCTTTGGTCAAAAAGACTGTAAAGGTCAAAGCCCCTGTGGCAAAACCCAAACCAAACTCACCGGCGGTAAAGCCAAAAGCGCAGCCCAAGCCTGCGGCGAAACCAAAAGCCACATCTACGGTTGACCGGCATGCCGATCATAACATGGCACCGAAAGCTGTGACCGAAAGCGCTGATGAAGCGGGCAAAGCAAGTCAGGCTCATGTGCATCATCAAACGGAACAAACGTCCAAAACAGTCGGTGTCATCAAAGCACCACTGCGTCGTTTGGTACGCTATGATCTCTATGTCCGTGATACGACGGTGCCTAAAATCAGCGGCAAAGGTATGCGCCGCGCGATTGCGATTAACGGTTCTATCCCAGCACCGACGCTTTACTTTAACGAAGGCGATACGGCAGAGATTTGGGTGCATAATGAAATGCATCATGAAACCTCGATTCACTGGCACGGCCTGATTCTTCCCAATACGGAAGACGGGGTGCCGTATCTGACAACTGCGCCGATCAAACCGCATTTATCACATAAGTTTTATTTTCCTATCGTGCAAAGCGGTACGTTCTGGTATCACTCGCATACGATGAACCAGGAACAGGACGGCATGTATGGTATTTTCATCATCAATAAGCGTGAAGAACCGGCTTATAAACAGCTGCCTATCGTCCTAAGTGATTGGTCTGACTATCAAGGTGATGAAATAGAACGCAGCCTTCACAACCAGACAGACTGGTTTGCAATAAAAAAGGGATCGGTACAAAGCTACTCAGAAGCTATTGCCGCCGGGCATTTCAAAACCAAACTTGGGAATGAATGGAAACGTATGCTGGCAATGGATGTGAGCGACGTCTATTATGACCGCTTCTATATCAACGGCAAATCCGATAACGAGCAGCCGCAATACAAAGCAGGCGATCAAATCAGGCTGCGCGTGGTAAATGGCAGCTCATCTACTTATTTCTGGCTTACCTGGGCCGGTGGTAAGATGATCGTGGTTGCCAATGACGGTGAAGATGTTGAACCTGTTGAAGTTGACCGCCTGATTATGGGTGTTGCCGAAACTTATGATGTGTTGGTGACCATCCCTGACGATGGCCATAGTTATGAGTTTCTTGCCACAGCGGAAGATCGCACCAAAAGCGCATCGCTTTGGTTGGGCAGCGGGGCAAAGGTTATTGCGCCACACCTGCCAAAGCTCAAATATTTCGAGGGCATGAAGATGATGAACGCAATGATGAAAATGAATGGCGACATGAAGCCGATGGAAGGCATGAAAATGACCAATCAGGTCATGGATATGAATACCGTGATGTACCCGGAAATTACCGGCGGCTCGGATGATAAATACAGTAATGTCGTTAATGAAATTGATAGCATGGAGCAAGAAGAAAGCGACAGGCAAATCGACGTCGCCGATCCGCATGCAGGTCATTCAGAACATGCCGGCCGTACCATGCAAGATATGGCCGCAGGTGAAGAAGATACCGGCAGCATCGATCACGCCGGCATGGGACATGGTCAATATGTCGATGGCAAATGGCAGGATATGAATAGCGGTCCCGATGGTATCAAGACGCTCAACTATGGTATGTTGAAAACACCCGAGAAAACCACGTTACCAAACTGGCCGATGCGGACAATTCATTTTGAATTGACCGGGAATATGAACCGATATGTCTGGACGATGGATGGCAAAACGGTTTCCGAAGCTGATGTGATTAAAATCCGAAACGGTGAAAATATCCGTATGGTAATTACGAATAACACCATGATGCGCCACCCGATGCATTTGCACGGACATTATTTCCGCGTACTTAATGAGAATGGCGAATATTCACCTCTAAAAAACGTGCTGGATATTATGCCAATGGAAATTGATACCATCGAATTTGCAGCAACCGAGAGCGGTGATTGGTTTTTCCACTGCCATATCTTGTATCACATGATGAGCGGTATGGGACGGATATTCTCTTACGAGAACTCACCGCCTAACCCACAATTGCCGGATTTAAAATACGCCCGCCGGAAACTATTTGCCGATGATCGTAAATTCTATCTGAAAGCGAATATAGGTCTTGAAACAAATGGTAGCGACGGTGAAATCCAATACGCCAACACGCGCTGGATCGCGGCAACCGAGTGGCGATTGGGTATTAAGCCTGAATACGGTTATGAGAGCGAAACCTATGTAGGACGTTATTTAGGAAAAATGCAATGGTTGCTACCATTCGTCGGCTTTGACTACCATTATAACAGCAGTGCAAAGAAACCAGATGAGCCTGATTATGAAGTGGAGCGTAATTTATTTGGCCAGGAAAGCAACCAGGCCAACCGTAGAACGGTTATGGCAGGTATTCGGTATACATTACCTATGCTTGTGAACGCTGAAGCGCGTATTGACGGTTTGGGCAAGTTGCGTTTTCAGCTTGAGCGGGAGGATATTCCTGTTACCAGCCGCTTACGTCTCAATCTCATGGCCAACACTGATAAGGAATATATGATTGGTTTCCGTTACGTTGTCGGTAAATACTGGGCATTATCAACGCACTATGATAGTGATATGGGCCTCGGTGCCGGATTGACGATAACGTATTAGTCTAACCATAAACGACCAATTGTTGGAATGATTTTTTTGTAAATACCACAAATTACTCCCCTATGAAGAAAATAACCTTAAATATCAGTTTGTCTTGTTTGCTCTTTGCCGCCTGTAAAAAAGATAATACCCTAGATAGCAATAATAATATGTATCTGCAGCCTCATGATCAAAATGAGATGATGAGTATGATGCATGCAATGATGAGTAAAATGGATGCGATGCCCAAAACAGCAGACCCTGACATTGACTTTGCGCAAATGATGAAAATGCATCACCAGGGTGCAATTGATATGGCTAATCTTGAGCTTCAAAAGGGAAGCAATTCAACGATGAAGGCTAAGGCTCAAGAGATTATTGACGAACAGCAAAAAGAAATTCAGGAACTGAGTAACATTCTTGCGATGATTTCTGCGGATAATACAGACACAGTTTTTGCAAAAGAGCAAAAGGAGAATATGATGAAAATGGGAAAAGCAGCAGATATACAACTTGTAAGCGGCGATATAGATAATGATTTTGCAACGTTAATGATTACCCACCATCAGTCAGCAATTGATAATGCGTCAGCTTATCTTCATCACGGAACGGTAGCCGAACTTAAAACAATGGCGAACAATATGGTTAATTCGCAAACTATGGAAATACAGGAAATGGCTGATTGGTTAAAGGCTAATAAAAGATAACATTTCGATATAAGAATATCGGACGGCAGTAATTAGTGCCGTTTTTTTAGCTAAAATCATGCGTATAGTTGAGCGTTGTCTGTATAGAAAGAAGCGATTGGAGACAGCACTAATGTACAGCACATGCGACTACGAACAATCTTGTTTGCCTTAACAAGTATATTCTATCACTGATCTTCATTTGAATGCATTATGCCCCACAATATGCTAACAAACAATGAGGCGGTTTTGCAGATATTGTACAGCCCATATATTCAGGAAGTATATTCGGTTTCAATAAGTCAGTGATAAACGCAGCCTTCCGATTTGAGTATGTTGATTATAACGTAGGCAGATTTAACGAAACAGGCTACAATATATCAGATCATTACTATGCGATTGTTCCTGCCATTAGCTGGCGGCCTTCACCACAAACCGTACTCAGACTTAACTATAAATATAGCTGGCGCTCAGACTTGTTGGGTAATCCGTTAAGCAAGACTGCGGGGCTACAGGTGGGCATTTCAAGTTATTTTTAAATACATATGTCGATTACAGGAGGCTTTAAGTAAATCTTATGTCTGAAATAACTATTTTTACCATTGAATGCGTTTAACGGCTGCCATATTAGCTATCCTAGTTGTAATCCTGAGCTGTCTCCCTTGTGCAGATGTGGCGGCTTTGCCTATTGCAAAGACTGAACAAGGTTCCCCTATTCAGCACCCCCTCACTCAGCATTCCGATGATCATAATGATGTTGACCTTTGTTCTCCATTTTGCCATTGCGCCTGCTGTGCTGGTTTTTCGGTTCTCTACAGTCCTGCCGTAATCCCTCTAAGAATACACATTCCAACAGCACAGTTACATGCTGATTTTTCGTCTGCCGAAGTGATAGAAATTTCCCTTCCGATCTGGCAGCCTCCCCAATTAGTTTAAGTCTGAATAAAATTTTGATACTGGGCAGCCCTTAAGGGGTTTCGTCTGCCCTATCTATTCAACTTATACTAAATCGATGTTAGATAAGATCATCTATTTTTCAATAAAGAATAAACTTGCAGTTGGCATTTTTACCGTCATGCTTATCATCTGGGGCGCCTTTGCACTTTCCAGACTGCCTGTCGATGCGGTGCCTGACATCACTAATAATCAGGTGCAGATTATTACGAATGCGCCAACACTTGCCAGCCAGGAAGTCGAGCAGTTCGTTACTTATCCGATTGAACAAAGCCTGGCGAACCTGCCGGACTTATCCGAGATAAGATCAATTTCCCGTTTCGGGCTATCTGTCGTTACCGTCGTGTTTCACGATGATGTTGATATTTACTTTGCAAGGCAGCTTATTACAGAAAAGCTAAAGCAGGCAGAAGAACAAATCCCCGAAGGTATGGGCACCCCCGAAATGGCTCCTGTCAGCACGGGTTTAGGGGAAGTCTATCAATATATCATCCATCCAAAAAAGGGGGCGGAACATAAATATTCGGCAACAGACTTGCGAACCATGCAGGACTGGATCGTTGCCCGGCAGCTATACGGTACACCAGGCATTGCAGAAGTGAATTCCTTTGGCGGCATGCTCAAGCAATACGAAGTCGCTGTTGATCCTAACCAGCTCAAGGCGATGAATGTCACTATTGCAGAACTGCTTGAGGCATTGGAGAACAATAACGCCAATACCGGCGGTGCTTACATAGATAAGAAACCCAATGCCTATTTTATCAGAGGAATAGGCCTTGTGTCGTCCCTTGAAGATATCGGCAATATCGTCGTCAAAACTGCCAATGGCATTCCTGTCTTGGTCAGGCATGTTGCAACTCCCCGTTTGGGAAATGCCGTGCGTTACGGTGCGATGACCCGCAACGGAGAAAGTGAAGTAGTGGGAGGAATTGTCATGATGCTTAAGGGCTTTAACAGTTCTGATGTCGTCAGCAGGGTAAAAGAAAAAATGCTTACCATCCAAAAATCGCTTCCTGCGGATATTGTGATTGAGCCCTATATAGACCGCACCAGCCTTGTCAACAGGGCTATCAATACCGTCAAGACCAATCTGATAGAAGGCGCATTGATCGTGATTTTCGTCCTGGTGCTGTTTCTTGGCAATCTCAGGGCAGGGTTGATTGTGGCATCGGCAATTCCGCTATCCATGCTTTTTGCACTGGGTATGATGCATGTCTTTGGCGTAAGTGCCAATCTCATGTCGTTAGGAGCAATAGATTTCGGCCTTATCGTGGATGGTGCCGTCATTATTGTTGAAGCCGTGATGCACCATTTAGGAATGCGAAAGATAGGGCCAAAGCTCACCCAAACCGAAATGGACGCAGAGGTGTATCAATCCGCTTCAAAAATAAGAAGCAGTGCTGCCTTTGGCGAAATCATTATCCTGATCGTATACATTCCCATTCTGACGCTGGTAGGCATTGAAGGCAAAATGTTTCGCCCGATGGCGCAGACCGTTGGGTTCGCCATACTAGGAGCACTGATATTATCGCTCACTTATATTCCTATGATGTGTGCTTTGGTATTACCCAAAAACACAGGGCATAAGCGAAATTTCTCCGACAGGATGATGGATTTTTTCCACAGGAAATATGAGCCTATCCTCAAGGCAGCCATCCAGATAAAATATGTGATTGTTGGTATTGCAGCCGCCTTACTGCTCATTACCGTTTTCGTCTTTACCCGCATGGGCGGCGAATTTCTTCCGCAACTACAGGAAGGCGATTATGCTTTTCATTGCATTTTACCGCAAGGCGCATCCTTATCGCAAAGCATCGAAACCTCAATGCAGGCTGAACGAATTATAAAATCATTTCCTGAAGTACAGCAGGTCATTGGTAAAACTGGAAGCGCAGAGATACCCACAGATCCAATGCCGCCGGAAGCCACAGACCTCATTATTGTTTTGAAAGACAAAAAGGAATGGACGACCACTGATGACTATCAGGAACTCGCGCAAATGATGATAGAAAAGCTGGAAGCGATACCAGGAGTTTTTTTTGAAGCCAACCAACCCATACAAATGCGTTTCAATGAACTCATGACAGGCGTCCGTCAGGATGTAGCCATCAAGGTATTTGGAGAGAATATAGAAACCCTGGCGTCCATTGCCAATGATGTCGGTAAAGTCGTTCAATCAGTAGAGGGCACAACCATTCCCCAAATAGAACGCACGACAGGCCTGCCACAAATCACCATCGAATATAACCGTACTCAAATGGCGGCGTATGGGCTGAATATCACGGATGTGAACCGGATAGTCACGGCAGCTTTTGCCGGGACTAAAACAGGTGTGGTCTTTGAAAACGAAAGAAAATTTGACCTGGTTGTTAGGCTCGACAGCATGCACCGTACTTCCATCGAAGATGTTGCTAACCTGTATGTGCCTGTCAGTAACGGCAATCAGGTTCCCTTGAGCCAGGTTGCAAAAGTGTCTTTCAAGGAAGGCCCAGCGCAAATCAGCAGGGAGGATGCAAAACGCCGGGTCGTCGTAGGCTTTAATGTAAAAGGCAGGGATGTTCAAAGCGTTGTCAAAGATATACAGGCAAAGCTGGCAGATTTTCCGCGGCCTACCGGATATTACTTCACTTATGGCGGCACGTTTGAAAATTTGGAACAAGCTTCCGAACGTCTTCAAATTGCAGTGCCAATCGCATTATTTCTGATTTTTGTTTTGCTTTATTTCACCTTCGGGTCAGTCAAGCAAGCGACGCTGATATTTACTGCTATTCCTATGTCTGCCATTGGCGGTGTATTTGCTCTGCTGCTAAGAGACATGCCGTTTTCCATTTCTGCGGGTGTAGGCTTTATCGCCTTGTTCGGTGTCGCTGTCCTGAATGGGATTGTGCTCATAGGAACGTTTAACCAGCTGGCTAAAGACGGCATGGAGAATGTCATGGAAAGGGTCTTAGAAGGAACACGGATAAGATTACGCCCGGTACTGATGACAGCAACTGTCGCGTCATTGGGATTTTTGCCAATGGCATTATCCACAGGTGCAGGGGCGGAAGTCCAAAAGCCTTTGGCAACCGTCGTCATAGGCGGTTTAATTACAGCGACTGTTTTAACGCTTATCGTCTTGCCACTGCTATATATCATTTTTTCAAAGGGTACTAAAGCCAGTAAAAGACTAGCACTACCAGTAATTCTGCTTTTGTTGACGTTGCTATCGGTTTCCGCAAATGCCCAGCGCAGCAGTCAAGCAGGGAGTACGCGGATTTCTTTTGATGATGCTTACAACCAGGCACTTCAAAATAATTTGCAACTGCGAAGCAGTGACATTGCCCTTAGACGTTCTCAATCCCTCTCAGGCACCTATTTTGACATTCCCAAAACAGGAATATTCGCAGAAAATGAAGACTTACGTCCGTCAGACAATCAGGGCATATTAAAAATTGGCGTCTCCCAAAGTATTGAATGGCCGGGGCTATATTCCGCCCGCCGCAACATGCTCCGGCAACAGGTTCGTTCCTTCACCTATACAAAGCAATTACGCGCACTGGAGATCAAGCGCAACTTGCAAACAGTCTATTATACGCTTTGGTATCATCAAAGCCGCCAGCAGCTATGGCAGCAATTAGACAGCTTTTACGATCAGTCGGCAGCGATTGCGAGACTGCGAGTGAAGACCGGCGAAAGCGCAGGCCTCGACAGCATTTCCGCTAATGCCAAAAGCATGGAGGTGCGCTTGCAACTCAAAACTATCCAGAACGATATTCTCATGCAGCAGACGGCACTAAAAGCGCTGCTTAATACCGATACTCTGTACCTCCCTGAAAATGCAACACTAGGAAAAGTGGAAACTGATGATGTAGGTGTCGGCTCTGAGCATCCTTTCTTATTGGTACAGCAACAAGCTATAAGCGTTGCAAACGCGGATCTGCGAATAGCAAGGCTGAGTGCTATGCCTGAATTTTCGGGGCGTTTTTTCTCGCAACATTTGTATGGGCTGCCAGACCCCTATACTGGTTTTTCTGTGACAGTAGGCGTGCCCTTACTCGGCATCGGCAGTTACCGAAATAAAATCAAAGCGGCCAAACTGGAGCAGGACTATCAACAGAGTTTGTTCAACTATGAAAGCCAGATTTTAAACGCACAATGGCAGCAGGCGTCACAGGCTTTGGATAAAAGCAGGCAAATGCTGCAATATTATGAGAGTACAGGTCTGTCACAAGCTGATGCAATCATCAAGGCGGCTAACCTGTCCTATCAGGGTGGCGAGATCAGCTTTGCAGAACTTTCCCAATACCTGACTCAGGCAGTAGATATCCGCAAGAACTATTTGGAAGCATTGCATCAGTACAATCAACAGGCAATTCAATTGAATTACTATTTAAACAAGTAATAATGAAACTATATAAAGCAATATTGTCTGTCTCTTGCATAATATTACTTGGAGCATGTGGCAACAAGACAGAAACAACAGAACATTCCGAAACTGAAGAAAACCATCAGGAAAGTAACATTGTTTCTCTTACAGACGAGCAGATGAAAACGGCAGAAATTGTCATAGGCTCTGTAGAGATGAAAAATCTTACAACTTCCCTGAGCGTCAATGGCACGTTAGCAGTTCCTAACCAGAATAAAGCACTCATAACATCATTATCCGGTGGCATCGTCCGCAGTATAAATATTCAGCCCGGTAGCTACGTGCGAAAAGGGCAGGTAATAGGGACGATTGTCAATACAGAGTTATCAGGCATTCAGCAACAACTTATCTCGATCAATGCACAAATAAAATTTGCCGAACAGGAGCAGAAAAGACAAAGAGAGTTAGTTGCAGGCAATGCCGCGCCTTTGAAAAACCTTCAAAAAGTGGAAGCAGAACTCAATGGCTTAAGGGCGCAAAGAAATGCGCTGCAAGGACAATTATCAGCATTGGGCGTGTCATCATCAGGCAGCATATCCTCCACGTTAAATATAACCGCTCCTATAAGCGGGACTATTTCAGATATCACCGCCCAGATCGGCTCTAATGTCGATGCTAATTCACCTATAGCCCAGATCATCAATAATTCTGAATTGCATCTTGACTTGTTCGTCTATGAAAAAGACTTGCCAAAAGTCGCATCAGGCCAGACAATTCACTTCACCCTTACCAATAACCCCGGCAAAGAATACGATGCAACGATCTACTCCATAGGCACTGCTTTTGTAAATGAAACAAAGGCAGTTCCGGTACATGCGCATGTGATCAACGAAAAAACCGGATTGATTGAGGGTATGAGTGTTACCGCCCGTATCAGCCTGGGCGAAAACCTTTATCAGTCGGTGCCCGATGAAGCCATCGTTAATAATGGTGGAAAAGACTACATTTTTGTCTTTATTGACAAAAAAACTGAAGAACACGAAGAAGAAGGACACGACCATGCTGAGGAGAAAGGCGGGCATAGTGAATTACCGGAAACCAGCTTTGAGCGAATACAAATCATCCGGGGCGCTTCTGATGTTGGCTACACAGAGATTAAACCCATCGTGACGATACCGCCGAAATCAAGGATTGTCATTAAAGGCGCTTTTTTCCTGATGGCCAAAATGACCAACGCCGGGGAAGCGCATGAGCATTAATTTTTCACTTTTAAAAATCAATATCTATGGAACACCAACAAATCGGACACCACCATTCCGGCCATAAACATGGTGCATTAATTCAACAACTTTTAGATTGCGCTACAGCATGTGAAAATTGTGCGGCATCCTGCCTCGATGAAAAGGATGTGACAGCCATGGCACATTGTATTGAATTGGACAGGGACTGTGCAGATATTTGCTTCTTAGCAGCAAAGCTGCTGATGAGAGACAGCGAAATCGCACATGACCTGCTGGCAGTATGCGAAAAGATTTGCCGCCATTGCGCCGAAGAATGCAGCAAGCATGAGCATGAACACTGCAAAAAATGTGCTGAGGCATGCCGTCAGTGCGCAGATGCCTGCCATGCTCATCATGGCAGTGTCAATCTGAAATGATCCTTTAAAGACCGCCTTGATATTCAGGGCGGTCTTACTATTATCTTAACCGTAAAATATTGAAAGATGAAATTGAAATTCTTGAATTTTCTATTGTTCATGTTCATGAGCGTTATTGCTTTGGCGCAGTCCAGGGTCGATAAAATAAATATCAAAGCTTCCATTTACTGCGACCATTGCAATCAATGCGAAAGTTGCGGCAAACGCCTCGAAAATGCAGTGTATAGCCTAAAGGGCATTAAACGTGTCGAGGTTGATGAGAAAAACAAAACAGTGAATGTTGTGTATAATCCTGCTAAAGTAACCCTTGAAAAAATAAGGGAAGCGATTGCTAAAGTAGGCTATGATGCTGATGATGTAAAAGCCGATCCTTCGGCTTATGCTAAACTTGATGAATGTTGTAAAAGGCAATAATTATGAATGAAGTAACTAAGACGAGTGTTAGTGATGCGCATGAGCATTTAAAAGATGAAACCGGTTGGAGAGCGCATTGGGATTTACTATTAGCGTTAGTAATACTCATTATACTTTTAGTTCTAGAGTATGGCTTTCAAATTGCCTTACCCAATATCCCATCCCTTCTAATCAATCTCGCTGCTTATTTTCTTGCAGGAAGGAAGGTGTTGGAACTAGCTATCCGAAAATCTGCAAGAGGGGATTTTTTCAACGAATTTGTGCTCATGAGTGTCGCAACAATTGGGGCATTTATCATTGGCGAATATGAAGAAGGTGTCGCAGTGATGGTATTTTACCAGATCGGAGAATGGTTTCAGGATGCAGCCGTAAACAATGCAAAACGAAGCATCAAAGCTTTACTGGATATTCGCCCTGATGAAGTAACCGTCATCAGAAATGGCGGCAATCAGGTCGTTGATCCTTCACAGGTTGAGATTGGAGAAACAATCCAGATCAAGCCGGGAGAAAAAGTCGCATTAGATGCAGAACTTGTTTCTGACAGCGCATCTTTCAATACAGCAGCACTCACTGGTGAGAGTAAGCCTGATACAAAATACAAAGGAGAAGCCGTCTATGCAGGAATGATAAACCTTAACACGGTTGCAGAACTAAAGGTGAATGCTTTATTTAAAGACAGCAAGCTAAGCCGCATATTGGAAATGGTGCAGGATGCAACAGCCAGAAAATCGCAGACGCAGCTATTCATTTCAAGATTTGCGAAAATATATACGCCAATCGTATTTTTTCTCGCCTTAGCTGTGTGCGCAGTTCCTTATTTTATCGTTGATAACTATGATTTTCAAACCTGGTTCTACAGAGCATTGGTGTTTCTGGTCATTAGTTGTCCGTGCGCTTTAGTGGTATCTATTCCGTTAGGTTATTTTGGCGGCATCGGCCTGGCATCGCGAAATGGCATATTATTTAAGGGTGGAAACTATCTCGATGTGATGACTAAGGTAAATGCCGTTATCATGGATAAAACAGGCACGCTGACTAAAGGCGTATTTAAAGTACAGGACGTGCAGGTCAATAATATCGACCGTGACGAATTTGTAGAACTAACTGCAGCACTGGAACGGCATTCTTCCCATCCTATTGCCAAAGCCATTACCGACTATGTAGGAAAAGATGACGGCACTCTCAAAGCTGATGGTGTTGAAGAAATTGCTGGCCATGGGTTAAAAGGTAATGTTGGCGGCAGGGAAGTCTTAGCCGGGAACTTGAAACTGCTCAGGAAATTTTCAGTTAGCTATCCGCAGGAATTGGAAAAGATCATTGATACAATTGTGGTTGTCGCTATCAATCAGCAATATGCAGGCTACATTACGATTTCCGATGAAATAAAAGAAGATGCAGAGAAAACGATACAAGACCTGCATAAAATGAAAATCCAGACAATCATGTTGTCCGGTGATAAGCAGGCTGTCGTTGATGCCGTGGCGGCAAAGATTGGTATTGATAATGCTTATGGCGACTTGCTACCGGAAGGCAAGGTAGAAAAAGTGCAGGCAGTCAAGAATGAGGGAAAGTATATCGCCTTTGTTGGCGATGGTGTAAATGACGCCCCCGTTGTCGCATTAGCAGATGCAGGGATTGCGATGGGTGGTTTAGGGAGTGATGCAACGATTGAAACCGCCGATATCGTTATTCAAAACGACCATCCCTCCAAAATTGTAGCAGCAATCAGGATCGGTAAAATAACCAGAAACATTGTGTGGCAGAATATCATTCTGGCAATGACGGTTAAGGTCATTGTATTGGCATTGGGAGCAGGCGGAATAGCGACGTTATGGGAGGCTGTTATAGCCGATGTCGGTGTGGCACTACTGGCAATTTTAAATGCAGTACGCATTCAGAGGATTAAATTATAGTTGTATGAAAGAAATCGCCGGTAATAAATTTTACACAATAATTGCAGCACTTCTTTTCACGCTGGGATTGCTTGCTGTGGGGTATTTCTCGTTCGGGATATGGACGACTTTTATCTTTGCATCAGGCTTCTTAGGTGGCTTTATCCTATGGCTTTTCGCTCCCAATACAGCAAGTTTTGCATCGATCCGGAAACCTTACTGGTTCACACTAGCTGCCTTAATTTTATTACACAGGGTTGAAGAATATATTTTTAAATTTCAGGAGGAACTAGCGAAGATGACTGGCAATCCTATACCTGATCTTACGTCACCTGCGTTAATTGCTCTTGTTCTGGCTTCTGTAGGTGGTTGGCTCTTCATTCCCTATCTGATAAAACGCAGTTATTCCTTTGGATATTATCTGGCATGGACTTTCTTTGCTGCAATGGGTATAGCGGAACTCGCGCACTTCATATTTCCATTCTTCACTCATGAACCATATGGATATTTCCCAGGCATGGCAAGCGTGATTGTCCTTGCCCCAACCGCATGGTGGGGAATGAGGCGGCTTAGTCGAGTTCCGCGGTAAATAGCTGCCAGATGAACTACGACATATAGTTACTGCTGCATGGTAGATTCATTATTTAACTTCTTAAATACATTTAATCTTTCTGCAAAGTCCTTTTTCATATCCGTATCAAAACTATCCATGTAGTTCTCTGTTGTACGTTTTTCATAGTGACCTAAAGTTTCTTGGATAAACTCCGTAGATGCACCTTGCCGTTTCAAAACAGTAGCCAAACTGTGTCTAGCGACATTTGTAGTCGATTTCCTATCAACACCTGCCTTTTGACAAATACCCTTCATTCCGTCGTTGACAAATTTTGTAAACGCCTTAATTCGCAAGTGTTGTGCTAATGGATCAAGTCTATCATCCAATATCGGGAATAAGAATGTATTACCATCTACACGCTTATTTCCAATTTCATCGATGATTTTCTGGATCTCTTCGCTTATATATACCATTATCAGCTTTGGGTCGTCTTTCGTTGTTCTCTCAATTTTCGCGCGAGTGAAAACTATAAATCCATCATCAATATTCTTGTATCTAAGATAGGCTACATCCTTTGTATTCATCCCATTGCCATAATAACAGAAAAACCAATAAAGCTTGGCTTTTTTTTCTTCTTCACTTTCAGGAGTGTAGTTGTAGAGCATGTTTAAATCAACCAATGGAAGGGCTTTCTTGATATTCCTTCCTGTTGGAATAATATACTTTCTTCTTCCGAAAGGATAACAATTCTCTCGCTTTATAATCTTCATTTCAATAGCTTCGTTGAATATCGTACGAAGGGGACGAAGTTTTATTCCAATGGTTGCTTTCGTACGTCCCTTTGCTCTCATCATTTGTTCGTATTGATTCAGATAACTAACCGTTATCTTATCGAACGTTACATTTCCCTTGAACTTCTTTAAAGAATTGTAGGTGTCCTGATAATTTAAGGCACTCCCAATTCTCTCTTCCTGTAATAGCTTCTTGATGTATATAAAGAATACAGCGGAAATACATCCTGGTATAGAATGATCTTCCTTAAAAATTGGGAATCGAGACAGATATGGTGTATAATCGAAGTCATCTCCATCACTTATCTGTACAGCCTTAAGTTTTTTCTTTCTGGCTTTGAACATTGGGTTGCCACAAATGAAATCATTCTCGAAGTCAATCCTATCGAAAGTGCTACAGTTTTCGAGATACTCATCAGCCTTTCTTTGGATAAGTCGTAACTTATCTTTTATTTCCTGTAAGGCTGCTGCCAATCGTGGAGCGGATAGCTTTTCAAAATCCGCTTCCGGCAGTTGGAAAATTGTAGGGTAACGATATGGATTCTTGCCAATCCTTACTAACAGAATTACGGGGAAGACATCGCTTTTTAATTTTGCTCTTCTAGTATCAAGAGCGACTGTCATTTTAACGGTCATTGTTTTAATTTTTTCAGTTTCACAAAATCAACTCCTCATTTGACCTACTTTTTTGACCGCAATCGGGTCACTAAATAGGCTAAAACAACAAAAACGAAGATACAAACAATCTAAATAATTTACTGAAAATCAATTCAATACGACACTTAAGAACAAGTAATACAAAGTAAAGCACAATGATAAAACCGTCTCCATGTCTAGTTTGGAACGGAATGTACCTTGGCGCTTATCGATTTCATAAGGGAACGAAAGCTGTGCTGGTATTTTGCCCGGCTTGCTTACATACATGCCATTCTCCACAATTCGGCTGCAAAACTCGTCGCTGGCCTTATAAGTGTAATATTCCGGTTTGGTATAGTCTTCTTCAATATTTACCACCGGCGATTGGGCCATTGCTTTCAAGGCAAAGGCCAAAAGGATGAAGGTGAATAACTTTGTTTTCACAGTAGCACTCATTTTTTGTGTTCACAAAAAAGCACCGAAAGTTAGGAAAAATTAAAATTCTCCTAAACAAAAAACTCGTCATTATACTGATTCAAGTCTCTGATTTGTTAATAATAATACATCATAGTTTCCCAATCATGTTGCTAAACCACCCTGAAAAAATGGCACTCTTAACCAACCTTAGGTTAGGCAAACCTGCTTTGCTGCTTCTGCAAGGCCAATAAACATAAATAATTAATTGACAATGGTTTATACAATACAAACACAATTTCTCCAAATGGTACTAGCGATTTTCGACTTGAATGCGTTTATTTAAAAGCCTTGAGTAGTGGTTTTTGGGATGTGCTGTATGGCCATTTGAAAATTTGAAGATTTGAAAATTTGAAAATGATTTAGGCTGCAATCCCCGCAATAAGCGGGGCAGGCTGAAATTTGAAATCGTTCTTCCCTCTACTAATGAAGCAAAAAAACAAAAAAACACACTCATTTTCGCACAAATAATTGATAAACAAAGAAATAACAAGAATTGAACTACCTGCGAAATACCCTTGAACACCCTTTGAAGCACCTGCGAGATACCCTTGAAGTACCTGCGAACACCCCTTGAACCACCTGCGAAATACCTGCGAAACAGTTTTTTAGAGGCTAGTAGCAGGGCATGCTTCAATGAATTTGAAAATTTGGCGAATACAATTTGGAAATTTGGATATTTGAAAATTTTAAAATGATTTAGGCAACAATCCCCGCAATAATTGGGACAGTTGTACCTTTTACCTTTTACCTTTTACCTTTTACCTTTTACCTTGTACCTTGTACCTTTTACCTTGTACCTCGTACCTTATTTTACCTTTTACCTTTTACCTTTTACCTTATTTACCTTGTACCTTGTACCTTATTTTACCTTGTACCTTTTACCTTGTACCTTATTTTACCTTGTACCTCATACCTTATTTTACCTTGTAGCTTCTATTGCCTTGCTACTTGCTACTTGCTACTCACTACCCAATACTATTTAATGCAATGATGCAACCTTAGCCAAGGATAGTGGTTCTATCCAAATGTAATTGCCCCTACCAATGCATACCGAAGATTATATTGTTGACCTGCACTGCCATCCTAACCTCAAAGCCTTCAATTCCGGACACCCTAAGCCGGTCTTTACCCTTTGGGACAAAATAATACACCCCTATACCGATTCAAGTTTTATGCGCTGGGTGCGGAGAAATTCGGCCAATGTGCACAAGGAGTCGCAGTGCGATTTGACCGCCTTGGCGGAAAACCAAGTAAGGGTCATTAACCTATCACTTTACCCCATGGAGCGGGGATTTCTGCATTTACGCAACGTGCCCAAATTTTTGGTGGGCGGCAACCGTACCGAAATGATGTTGGAACATATCAGCGGTATGGCATTGAAACGCATCACAGCCCTGCGTAAGCAAGACAACCATTATTTCGCCAATCTGGAAGCCGAATACGAGTACGTGCGAAATGGCCAAGGCAAGTGCCCCGACAGGGATTTCAGTTACGAAATAGTGAACAACTACCGCGAATTGCAGGCGGCCTTAAAAAAGCCGGGCAACATAGCTGTAATCATTTCTATAGAAGGTGCCCATTCTTTCGGAAGCGGTACCCCGGTAAGTCTGAAAATGAAAGAAGCCGAACTGAAAGAAGTGATGACGGACAACTTGAGAAAGGTAAAACAGTGGGAGTATCCACCATTTACGGTCAATTTGGCCCACCACTTTTGGAACCAGCTATGCGGTCATTCCAGCAGTTTTAGGCGGCCCATTAGCGACCTAATCAATCAAAACAAGGGCAAGGATAAGGGCTTTACCGATTTGGGCAGGCATATCATGCGCGAATTGCTCAGCCGTGAAAATGGCAAGCGTATTTTGATTGATACCAAACACATGAGCGTGGCGAGCAGAAGAGAGTACTATGATTTTCTCATCAACTACAATTATCTGAACCCTAATGACAAAATTCCGATAATATGCAGCCATGGGGGCGTAAATGGCTACAAGGATATGGCTGCATCCATGTTGGAGAAGGATAATTTGAAGAAAAGCCGCAATAGCCTTTTCCACCGTTGGAGCATCAATGTATCGGATGAGGAGATTAGAATTATCCATGATTCGGAAGGGCTCATTGGTTTTATGATGGACAAGGGAATGGTAGGTGGTGGCAACCATGTAAAACAAATTGTTACGCGGCTAGATTTGGAGCAGCAGCGCATTGAATTCTGCAAGCTGTTCTGGCAGAATATTTTCCATGCCGTAAAGGCAGTAAATAAGCCTACAGGTTGGGATATTATGGCCTTGGGCACGGATTATGACGGCACCATATCGCATATGGATCCTTATGAGGGAGCTGCGAAACTGCCAACCTTTTGGAACGATTTGGTGCATTATCTGGAAGAGACCAAACTGCACAAGGAGCTTTGGTACGATTATCAGCCAAAAGAGCTGGTAAAGAAATTAATGTACACCAATTCCATGGAGTTTTACAGAAAGTATTTTATTTAGTAGTATAAAGCCCATATTCCATGGCCAAAAAAAAGCCAGCTCCTAGCCTACCATTTCCGCAAAAAGGAACGGACGCAGCATCCATCAAAGAACAATTGGCCAATGCCGCCGCTAACGATAAAAATTGGCGCAGAGGCCGCACATTCAGCCTGGTTTTCTATCCTGGCGATGAGGTGAGCGAAGTGTCCAAACAGGCCTATTTAGCCTTTAGTTATGAAAACGGCTTGAACGTAAGTGCCTTCCCCAGCCTTAGAAAGTTTGAAACAGAGGTGGTAGCCATGTCCATTGCCCTAATGAACGGCGATGCCGATGTGGTTGGCAATATGACCAGCGGTGGTACGGAAAGCATTCTATGTGCGGTAAAAACGGCCAAAAACAAGTGGGCAAAAGAAAACGCCGATACTATACCTGAAGTAATAGTGCCGCAAAGTGCCCACCCCGCATTCGACAAGGCCTGCGATTATTTTGGATTGAAACTGGTACATGTACCCGTGGACAAGCAAACTTTGAGAGCCGATGTAGCCGCCATGGAAAAGGCCATCACCCCCAATACGGTAATGATTGTAGGTTCTGCCCCTTCCTACCCGCATGGGTTGATTGACCCTATAGAAGATTTAGCAAAAGTGGCACAAAAGCATCACCTGCTATTCCATGTTGATGCCTGCGTGGGCGGATATGCCCTACCATTTGTCGAGCGGCTTGGTTATCCGGTGCCCAAGTTCGACTTTCGTGTGCCAGGCGTTACTTCCATTTCCATGGACCTGCACAAATACGGCTATGCCACCAAGGGGGCATCGGTAGTTTTGTACAAAAATTCCGTATTGCGTAAAAACCAATATTTCCTGTATACCGAATGGACAGGGGGCATCTATATATCGCCAACAGTAACCGGCACCCGACCTGGAGGGCCCATAGCTGCGGCATGGGCCGTATTGAACTTCCTAGGCGAAGAAGGCTACCTGCGCATTAATAAAGCAGTAATGGAAGCCACTGAAAAAATCATTGCTGGCATCAATGCCATTGAAGGCTTGTATGTAATCGGCAAACCGGAAATGAGCGTATTGGGATTTACCTCCGACAAGTACGATATTTTCCGCATCGGGGATGAAATGAACCTGAAAGGCTGGCATATCGATAAACAACAAAACCCCGATAGTCTGCATTTGACTATCTCCTATGGTAATGTACAGGCGGTAGATGATTTCTTGACCGACCTGAAAGAAGCGGTGAAACAGGCCAAAAAATTGACATTGGATAAAATTGGTGGCAAAGTAGCGGTGGGCTTAGTAAAAGGTGCCTCAAAAGTGCTGCCTGAAAAGCAAATGAGCAAGCTAACCCAAGCCGTAGCCAAAATGGGCGGTACAGGGGT
This sequence comes from Chitinophagales bacterium, assembly GCA_033762815.1. Lineage (GTDB taxonomy): Bacteria > Bacteroidota > Bacteroidia > Chitinophagales > CAIOSU01 > JANRLF01. The sequence goes on from JANRLF010000004.1 coordinate 272,458, forward strand.
CCCAAAGCGTTCTGCGGCCATGTACGGCGTAATGGGAGCCATCAGCAATGAAGGTGACCTAAACGAAATATTGCTAAACCTGATGGACGGCTTGAACAAAATGGAGCAATAGGTTCATAGTTCCTCAACTCTCCATTCGGAACTTGCGAAGGAACGGATGGCCACTGTGCTGGGCCTTAGTTGATATACAATCTTTAGGCTGTTGTCCATTAGCAACATTTGGCTAAGGGTTACTACCTCCATATCGCTATCTTGAAACTGATCGTTGCTAAGGAAATGAAGGTCCCCATCGCTGTCGCATATTATACGCAATATTTTTGCGTGTTCCTCCAGTACGAAGCGGGTCGTGAAGGCAAATTTGCAGCTAATTTCAGGGCACGGTTCAGTGACGTTACCTTTTGTGCCCAACCATCCAAGTATCTTTTTCATCATTTTCATTAGTGGCGAGGCATTTGTGCCCCGCCACCCCCAACCTGTCATGAAAAATGTGGGTAAGTCATTTTAATACTGCCGTTGTGAGTGGTGTCACGGGCTCGGTATCGTTCACTTTGCCTTGCAGTTTTGGCAAGGAAGCTTGCGGCAGATATGGCAGTACCAGTTTGGAAAAGTATTCGCACTCCTCCAATAATGGAAAGCCTGAGAAAATAAATGCCCTAAAGCCCATATCCATATAGCGGTTGATTTTGGAGATTACTTGCTCGGCACTCCCCACAATGGCGCTTCCGCAACCTGACCATGCTTTGCCAATGCCCGACCATACCAAAGGCTCAATATATCCTTCCTCATCAGCGGTCTTTCTAAGTTCGTCTTGCCTGAAAACACCGTATGAACGCGAGTCCTGTCCCCTTGAACGCAATGCTAAGCCATAGCTTTCATCTAACTTTGATATCAACTTACGTGCATGGGCTTTGGCTGCTTCTTCGGTTTCCCTTACTATTACGTGTATGCGAAGGCCGAAATCAATCACTCTCCCATATCCTGCTGCCCTTTGGGCCATCTCTAGCATGGTATTGGCCATCATTTGCTCGGTTTCAGGCCACATTAGGAACACATCCACTTCTTTTGCCGCCAAGTCTTTTGCCGGGTCGGAAATGCCACCGAAGTACAGTAGCGGGCCACCATTCTGCTGATAGGGTTTTACGGGGTCGGCAGGTAGTTTAAAGGTATAGTTCTCTCCGCCATGGTCAATGGTAGTTTCGTTCCATCCTTGCTTTAAAATGCTGATTACCTCCCCAGCTCTCCTGTACCTATAATCGGCATCAGTAGAATAGCCCGGCAAATCGGAAGAGATGATATTGATAATTAATCGGCCCTTCAAAAGATGGTCAAGCCCTGCAATGGAGCGTGCCAACATGGGGGGATGCAGCTCTCCCATCCTCAGGGCCACAATAGGGTATATCCGTTCTGTAGTACCTGCGGTGGCGGCGGCAAAAAGCAAAGGGTCTTGGCCTACATCATAGGCAGAAGGCAATAATATAGTGTTGAACCCTGCCTGATCAGCCTTATGTATTACTTTGGCGCAGTTTGCAAAGTTGCTTCTACGGTCATTGTCCAATACGCCTAAGTACTCCGTATCGCCGTTACAAAGGTCAACAAACCACCCAATTTCCGCCAATCGGGCCGGTGTGCGTATATTCAGTTCTTCGGCCATCAGTTAATGTTAGCTATAGTGAAAAAACTACTACCCGGCTCATTCCATGAGGCATTTACAGCCTGCTCGTTCAAAATACCGAAACGGTTGTTTTCCAAATCAAATAGGGCTGTGTGCGCCAAGGAGCGCTGGGGTGGGTAATAGACATGCAAAGTAACCAGTCGCTCGTATTCGCTCACGTTGCGGATACAGTGTACCGCGCCCTCCTGCTCCTGTACTAATGAACCGGTGCGCAATAGCCTACTTTCAATTTTTACCGGCTGCTTACCTTCAATGATATAGTTATCCTCCATCGCATTGCCTTCCAGTATTTTCACATATCCCCAGTAGTTATGGTGAGAATGGATAGCAGATGCTACCTTGGGTGGCCAAATCATAATCAAAGCCTCAACTGGCAATACTGGTAGCTTTATCCGCTTGTAGCCCCTTCCCCTTAAAGTTCGCCTGTAACCTATAAATTTAAGATACTTGCAATCTATGGATTGTAACAACTGCTTAATGGCAGCAGGATTAATTTCAGTATCCTTGAGTTGGTTGAGCTCGAAGATTAGCTTCTCCATACAATAATTTTGGACAAAAATACATAATCTATAGATTTAGTAGAGTTATTTTGAAAAATTTTACCTCTAATAAATGAGGATGACGCAACTAATCATTGTAAAACATTGCCATTGCTATACTTACAGGAAATTTATAGGAGTATTGTTTCTAAACTTTCTTGCCAAAAATGTTATTCATAACTTAGATGGCAATGTTTTCAAGATTTATCATTTTTCACTTTGTTTTCCTATTAGGGGCTACTCAGCCCATTTGGGCATTGGAGGCTGCTATGGCCAACAAGGCATTTCAGGTACCTGGGCTAGGGGCTTATGTAGAAACCAACCTATTAGTAGTGGGCAACAGTGTAAAATATGTGGTGCAACCTTCAGGCAAATATCAAGGGGAAGTGGAAGTAACAGTGCTGTTCAAAAACGGTGAGGCAATTGCCAATTACGACAAGTATCGCCTTAAAACAGTGGAACTAACTGATTCTATCAATCTTTCCACCGGCATTATCGATTTAAAACGTTACAAAATACCTAATGGTAACTATAGTATAGAGTTGAACCTAATAGACCTAAACAGTAAGGAAACCAAACAACTGACCCAGACCTTGAGTGTGGATTTCAGCTCAGATTCCCTCCAGCTTTCTGATATTGCCCTTATAGATAACTATGTGCAAGCCAATGAACAGGGCCTGCCTATGGATGGCAGCAACATTGATAAACAGTATTTGAAAGGCAATCTGTTCATGACGCCTTATGTAATCCCATTTTATCCTGATAACCAAAACAAGCTAGCCTTCTATACTGAGCTATACTGCCCAAAAGACAGTAACGACCAATTATTGGCTTCCTATTCCATCCAAAAAGCGAATAAACAAGTTGTGGGCAGCTATAAAGTGATGAAAAAGATTTCAGCGGGGCAAGTTGTGCCTCTATTTGCTGAATTCGATATTGCCAATCTTAGTTCAGGCAATTATACCTTGGTGGTGGAAATCAAAGACAAAACCAACCAACAACTAGCACAAAAAACCTTATTCTTTCAAAGAAGCAAGCCAGCACCTACTCCCGAGCAGGACATTTCGCAAATGGTCACCACTGGGTCGTTCGTGGAGAAAATGGATTTGATGACCATGAAATACCAGCTTAAAACCATTCTGCCCATTGCATCCATTCAAGAAAACCAATTGGCCAAAAAGTTGATAAAAGCAGAAGATTTGGAGACCATGAAAAAGTTCTATCTACATTTTTGGTTGGCAAAAGATAGCTTGCAGCCCCAAAAGGCCTGGGAGACCTATCAGGCTGAAGTAAAAATTGCCAACGAAGAGTTTGGCACCACCATCAATTATGGCTTCGAAACCGATAGAGGTAGGGTGTACTTGCAATATGGCCGCCCCAACCAATTGAGGGATTTTCCGAGAGATGCGGGCTCGTATCCTTATCAAATTTGGGAATATTATAATATCCCAAGGCAATCGCAGGTGAAGTTTGTCTTTTATAACCGCGACTTGGCCACCAATGAATATGAACTAATACATTCCACCGCATTGAACGAAATGCGGAATGAGCAATGGCAAAAATTGGTGCAAGGAGGCAACCGTACATTAAGCCCCACAGATGAAGGGACGGATATGCCTGGTCAATTTGGAAGGAACCCGACGGAAAACTACGGCAATCCATGAAGCGATTGGCATTTTGGGCCACTATAGCCTTCATCTACCCCTTATCGTTACTCCCTTTCAGCATATTATACTTGATTTCAGATACTTTGTTCCTTATAGTGTATTACTTATTGGGCTACCGTAAAAAAGTGGTTTCGCAAAACCTGCAAATGGCTTTTCCAGACATGCCCATAGCCGAAAGGGAAAAAGTGGCAAAACAGTTTTATCGCAACTTATGTGATCTGATAATGGAAGGCATTAAATTGACCACGATTTCAAAAAAGGAACTGCAAAAACGCATTATAGTAAGCAATAGGGAAGTTTGCGACCAGTTGTACCACGAAGGCCGGAGTTTGATTACTACTTTGGGCCATTGCGGTAATTGGGAGATGGCAGGCCTTGCCGCCAGCTATGAGCTGAAGCACCATTCAATAGCTATTTATCGACCACTAAAAAACCCCTTCTTCGATAGATTTATCAAAAAAACTCGGGGTCGTTTCGGAATGGAACTAGTGGCGCACAATCGTAGCCGGCAAATCCTTTCCCAATTGGATAAGGAGACGCGTGCCTACCATTTCATAACAGACCAATCTCCAATTAAAGCCACATCAGCGCACTGGACAACATTTCTGAACCAAGATACTGCCATATTTATGGGTACTGAAAAAGTAGCGAAAATGACCAATATGCCGGTGTTGTACCTAAAAATATTAAGAACCAAGCGAGGCCATTATTCCGTGGAAATACAGGAAGTGTCCATGAATCCACAATCAAACAGACTCTATGAAATAACCGAAATACATACCCGATTGCTGGAAGAAAACATTAAGCAGCAACCGGATAATTGGCTTTGGAGCCACCGTAGATGGAAAAAGAAAAGGGAGGTGGTAATGGTAAAGACACCGGCAGCCTAATCAGCCATTCATCAATACCTGCTTGAACTCTTGTATTTCTTCCCGGTTGTACTTATTGTCGGCATCGGCAACCAATTCTATAAAATATTGTAGGTTGCTAATGTCATCTGGTAAGCCTTCTTCAAACCGATCGCCAACCTCAAAGCTTCCGTTGTTTTCAATATGTTCCATGGCAAGGCGCAGAACTTTCACCAACAAGGCATCTTCTTTCGCTTTGGCCTGTTCGCGCAACTGCGACAATTGGGGTATTAACTCTGTAGGCTCAGCCCCCTTTTGCAGCTTGGCTATTATCTCATCAAAAATTTGACTGTTCGCGGCGTTTTTCATCTCCTTATTCTATTCCTGTTTTTCAGGGCGTAAAAATAGAATTGTGGCATGGCTTTTCAAAAGGAAGTGCCGTAAATAATGTAAAATGAAAAATTATGTGGTTACAAATGCATCTACTCCTTTAGCAGTAACAGCATTGTGGGAGGCATCGAACACGCTTTTGCCATCTTTGATAATCAACAACTGGGGCGATTCATGCTCCACCCCTGTTGTTGTACTGATAGCATCCGAAACTACTCGGTACTTTAGTAAATCAAGGTAGTAAACGGGCAATTTTTCCTCAGGGATGTTCCACTCTCTTTCAAGCCTGGCCTTGGCCATGCTGCTGATGGAACACCGGGTACTATGTTTGAATATGGCGACCGGGTGTTGAAATGATTCCTCCATCAGGCTATTGAGTTCAGTAGCCGATGTCAGTTCTTTCCACCGCATAAGCTTAGCAATTGGTTTGTTTGGCTTGCTCGGCTTTAGTGATTTGTCCTGGGCAACCTTCTCTTTGGCAAGATGAAAAACTCATTGCTACCAAACCTAACACGGCAGCAAATGCCAAAGGCTTTCTAACGAAATTTCTTAACTTCATGGCGATTTTGGGTTTTGTTGTAATTAATAACGTACTAAGCATTCCAATTTTTATGCCCAATCAAAATTCAGGCAAAAATAATACAAATAAACAAATTCACGCTTGGTCAATATGAAAGTGCATTTTATTGCCATCGGGGGCAGCGTGATGCACAATCTTGCACTCTCTTTACGGCAAAAGGGGTACATTGTTTCAGGTTCCGACGATGAAATTTTCGAGCCCGCGCTTTCCCTATTATCTGTGGCAGGCATTTTGCCTGAAAGGATTGGTTGGTATCCTGAAAAAATAACACCGGACATTGATGCCGTGATACTTGGCATGCACGCCAGGGCAGATAACCCCGAACTGATAAGGGCAAAAGAGTTGGGCTTAAAAATATTTTCCTTCCCAGCATTTGTAGCCAACCAAAGCCAAAACAAAAAGAGGATAGTAATAGGCGGTAGCCATGGAAAAACCACTACCACCTCCATGCTGATGCACGTATTAAAGTACCTAGGCAAGGATTTTGATTATTTGGTCGGTTCAAGGGTAGAAGGGTTTGATCTCACCGTGAAATTGACGCCTGATGCGCCCATTATCGTTATTGAGGGCGATGAATATCTTTCTTCTGCCTTGGAAAGGGTTCCAAAGTTTCACTTATACAAGCCACATATTGGACTGTTGACCGGCATTGCATGGGATCATATCAACGTGTTTCCAACTTTTGAGAACTATGTGGCCCAGTTTGCATTGTTTGTGGAAACTTTCCCTGATGGAGCCACCTTGGTTTACAATTTAGAAGATGAAACCCTGCGGCAAATAGCACTGTTTTCAAAAACTTCCGTACAGAAAGTGCCCTATGCTACACCTTCATATTCCATACAAGAGGGAAAAACGAAACTAATTTTTGAGGGCAAAATGTATCCTTTAGAGATTTTCGGTAGGCATAATCTCCAAAACTTGGAAGGTGCACGGCAAGTATGTCTGCAGTTAGGTATCAGTAGCGAGCAATTTATGGAAGCTATCGCATCTTTTAAGGGGGCGGCCAAACGCTTGGAATTGGTAGCAAGAAACGAACGCACCACTATTTACAAGGACTTTGCCCATTCACCCAGTAAGTTGAAGGCTACCATAGAGGCAGTGAAGGAACAGTTTCCTGAAAAGCGGCTGGTATCTGTTATGGAATTACATACCTTCAGCAGCCTTAACAAAAAATTCCTGAAGGAATACGCAGGTACTATGGATGCCAGTGATGAAGCCATTATTTACTTCAATAAACACACACTGGAACACAAGCAGTTGCCTGATGTATCGGTACAAGAGGTTAGGGAGGCTTTCAAGAATAAACGCGTTCAGGTCTTTAACGACAAAGAAACCATGCTCGATATGCTTTATAGCCAGCCTTGGCAAAATGCTAACTTGCTGATGATGAGTTCTGGCAATTTTGATGGGCTTGATTGGCAAGAACTTAGTGATAAGGTAGTTTCCGATAATTGATAGCTTTTTGCTAATTTTCCTCCGTGAGTATCAAACAATTGTTTCTAGTACTGCATATATTTTGTGGGGCAGCATCATTGGTGGTTGGCCTCATACCCATGCTGGTTGCTAAAGGCAACCCAGCGCACCGCCGATGGGGCAAGATATATGCATGGGCCATGCTGGGTGTTTTTGTTACTTCCATTATCCTATCTACGGCATTGCCCTTGTTGAATGGGGAAAGGCTGAACTTTTTTCTTTTTGTGGTAGGTATTTTCAGCTATTACTTTGTGTTTACGGGTATTAGGGCATTGAAGCACTCCCGCCCACCAAAATATGTCTTACCCCAATGGCCTGATAGGTTGGCAGCGGTTCTATTGGCAATTGCTAGTTTAGGGTTGTTGATTTATGGGGTGTTATTTGCTCGATTTAATCCCATAATAATGGTTTTTGGGCTGGTAGGGATAGGTTTGGCTATGGCCGATTTATGGCAATACCGAAATCTAGTTAGCAACAAACCTGACAAGCGCCGTTGGTTCTTCACCCACATGGGCAGGATTTTAGGTTCTTACATTGCCGCATTCACTGCTTTTCTGGTTGTCAACATTCATTTTCTACCGCCTATCGTTGTTTGGCTTGGACCTGGGATAATTGGGAGTATTGGTATAAGCTTTTGGGCAAATCGTTATCGGAAAAAATTTGAGGCAACAAAAATGCCCCTATATGAAAGCAGCACTGATATACCAGTTTGAAACAGGAGTAAACAACCTTATCAAAGAAATCAACCTCTACCCTGACGAGGAATCGGTATGGGTTTTGAGCGGCACTATTGCCAATTCACCAGGCACTTTATGTCTGCACCTAGCTGGTAATTTACAACACTTTATAGGAGCCACTTTGGGCAATACCGGATATGTGCGCCAACGAGATAAAGAGTTTTCCGATAGGAATGTCCCAAGGGCAATACTTATCAGCAACTTGGAAAATGCCCTGAGCGTAGTTAAGTCTACCTTGGAAAGCATAGAAGAAGGAGTTTTCTTTCAGGAATACCCCATTGAAGTATTGGGCAAGAAAGTTAGAACCGATTTTTGGATGCTTAATTTGGTGGGGCACCTCAACTATCATTTGGGGCAAGTAAATTATCATCGCCGTTTATTGGCCTATACCTAACGGCCATTTTGAAAATAAAAGCTTGAAAAGCTAAATTTGTCCTCTATATAAGCCAAGGATATGGGAAGAGCATTTGAATACCGCAAAGCCAGAAAAGAAAAACGTTGGAGTCAAATGGCCAAAACCTTCACCCGTATAGGTAAGGATATTGCCATTGCAGTACGTGAGGGTGGCCCTGACCCTTCTACCAACTCCCGCTTGCGCGCCGCCATACAAAACGCCAAGGGTGCCAACATGCCCAAGGATAATGTGGAATCGGCCATCAAGCGCGCCTCTAACAAAGATGAAAAAGCTTATCAGGAAGTGGTGTATGAAGGGTATGGACCCTATGGCGTACCTATTGTGGTAGAGTGCGCTACCGATAACCCCACCCGTACCGTGGCTAATATCCGTCTGTATTTTAACCGTGCCGGTGGTGCTTTGGGCACCAGTGGTTCTTTGGATTTCATGTTCACCCGTAAGGGCGTTTTCAAGTTAAATCCAGAAGGCTTAAACATGGAGGAACTAGAGCTGGAACTGATTGACCTTGGTGCCGAAGATATCTTTGTTCATGAAGATGAAATTGAAGTACATACCCCTTTTGCCGGTTACGGCGCCATGCAAAAAGCATTGGAAGAAAAAGGCTTGCCAGTAGTAAGTTCAGGCGTTCAACGCATACCTACCAGCACCAAAAGCCTCACGGAGGAAGAAGGAGAGGTAATTATGAACCTGATCGAGAAAATTGAGGACGATGACGATGTGCAAGCTGTTTACCACAATGTGGAATAAGGTTAGCCATTAAATTTCCAATCTATATAGGCCATCGATAAATCAATAGTGGCCTGAATGCCTTTTACATGCGTGCGTTCAATACCATGTGAGGCTGATACTCCGGGGCCGATGAGCCCTACCCTGAAATTGCCACCAGCCCTAAGAGCAGCGCTTCCATCAGAACCATAGAAGGGATAGATATCCAGGGCATAAGGTATTTGTTGTTCTTTGGCCAACTGTACCAATTGCTTTCTGAAATTATAGTCATAAGGCCCGGATGAATCCTTTGCGCAAATAGAGCAAGCAGTTTCTTTTCCTGCACAGCCATCGCCTACAACGCCCATATCTATTACCAAGAGTTCCTCAATAGTTGGCGCATATCCTCCTGCCCCACCATGGCCCACTTCTTCGTAATTGGAAAAAAACAGTTCCAGAGGTACTTCCCTACCCTGCTCCTTCACCAATCGTGCTATTTCAAACAAGACAAAACAACCAGCCTTGTTATCCATGAACTTTGACTTGACGTAACCACTCTTTAATTGTTGATAATGAGGGTCAAAACAAACAAAATCGCCCACCTGAATACCCAGGGCTTCTGTAGCCTCTCGGCTATCCGTAATCTCATCCAAGCGCACGTGCATAGTATCGATGCTGCGGGTAGTTTTGTTGGTTTCGTTGTTGACATGTGTTGCAGGATTATTGAGTAAAAGCGTACCAGTGTACACCTTATCTTCCAATGTCCGCACATGCAAATACGAGCCCTCATAAGCATTCAAGGAAGGACCACCTACCAAGGAGATTTTCAGTGTTCCATCACTTTTTATTTGTGACACCACCGCGCCCAATGTATCCACATGTGCGGCAATCGCTAAAACAGGATTATCGCCCAAAGTGCATTTTACGGCTCCTTTGTTGGTAAACTCAGGCTGCCATCCGTAAGATTTCAGCAAGTCATAAATATAGGCACAAGCCCTTTCAGTATAACCACTTGGTGAGTCAATGCCCACCAGTTCCTTCAAAGTAGTCAAATTCATGCTATCGGATTAAGTATTCGGTTAGATTACCGAGTGAAAAATTACGATTCAAAAGTTAAAATCCGAAATATGCTCTGCATTCGACAAGCTTACTTAATCGTTTAAATGCTGAAGGTACAATTTGGTAGCGATGGGGGTTCCTTTACAAACTCCACAATACTTGAGCAATCATTTAAGGATTCACATTTAATATCGCTCCAGATTTTACCGTAATGCTAGCAGTTGATGCATTTACATCCACCAATTCTGCATTTACTATTTTACCTGAGCTGATATTGCATTGACCATTAATAACTTGCAAACTTTCAGTTACACCGGAGTTTATGTCAAAAGTAGTAATGTTAGTGCTGCTTTGTCTATTAACAACCAGCTTTTGAAAACTAGTAGTGCTGGTGCCAGTAATACTTGTATTCCCTGTACCCATAAACCTTACCGTTGCGCCTGTAGTGCCTGTAAGTCCTAGTACCGAACCGCTATTGTTCGTAAAGCTTCCATATACTTGCAACTCACTGGTGCTATTGTCCATACTCAAGTTAGCCCCAGCTTGTACCGTGATGTTTCTGCAAAAGGCACCGCTAGCAGAAATCAAGGGGTCGTTGGTCACATTTGGTATCTGTACATCAGTTGCACTGGTGGGTACTCTTCCGTCAGCCCAGTTTTTACAATTGAACCAGTCGGTGTTCAGGGTCCCTGTCCATAAGCCTGCGGTACCGTTTAAGACATTGACGGTCACTTGGTCGCTGGCGGTGCATCCGTCAGCATCTGTAACGGTTACGGAGTAAGATGTGCTGACTGTATTGCTTGCGGAGGGATTGGCAGTGCCGGCATTGCTAAGCGATGCCGAGGGGCTCCAGGAATAAGTGACAGTGCCAATAGTATTCGTAGCTGAGGCAAGCAACGAATTCGGTCCACCAGGACAGCCTGTGAAATCGTTGCCCGCATTTACCGAAGGCAAAGGACTGGGAGTACCGGGAGAACTGCCTTCCAGTATTACATCATCGATATACCAAAGCTCGTGGCGACGGTTGTTTTTAAGGGTAAAGCGAAAATCAGCAGAGGAAACCCCAGCTGGCAAGGTAACGGTGAAAACAGATGGCTCCGTATTGATATCTATAATGCTCCCATTGTTGTGCGACAAGGTGATGGAGTTGCTGTTCCATGGATAAGTATAATTACCATACCCATCCATGGTAAATGCCGTTTGCCACGAGCCACCATTTGTTCGGCATTCCAATCTTATGTAATCATCGGTATCCACTCCTGTCCCTGTCCCACATGAAGAACCTGCAAGTTGCGGACCTCCTGTTGAAAGACGAAATTTGAACTTAATATTACTGTAAGAGGAAAGGTTTGCTTCGGAAAATTGCACGGTTGAGGCAAGGCCTGAAGCATCGGTCAAGCAATCGTTGTAATAAAAGGCGAGACAGGATGTTGAGGAAACCCCTGCCGTATTAGAAGTGTTGAAAACCCCGCTGCCAGCCGCTGTGGGGGTATATGAATCCCAAGAATTAGCACCATTAAAATTTTGAGTAGCTATACTGGTAACAGCACCAACCGGAGAAGTGATATTGAAGGCATTGCTGGTGGCATTAGTAAGGCTACCGCAAGTGCCGCTGTAGGTAGCAGTAAAGGTAATATTAGACTGTGTGCTCCTGCTTACCACCAAATTGTTGAAGGTAGCCACCCCATTGCTTACGGGTCGGGTGAGGGTGCCACTGATACCGCAGCCACTAAATGCCAAGGTGATATTGCCATTGTTGCAGCTAGTGACCACAGCATTACTTGCGCAGGCCACAGCTACGTTGAAAGACCCGATAGTATTACCTTGGAGGGTATTGGTGGGTTGCGAGCTGAATATCAATTTGCTGGCAGTACAGGAGGTGACAGTTGTAAAGGTAATGTTATCAACACCTAGGCCCTGCCCGTTGGTAGAGCCGCCACTGCCGGTATAGGCCCATCGAAAATAGATACTGCTGCCATGTGCTATATTAAGCCCTGTAATGGTAAAAGATTTACTGATGGTAGTGGGCGGGTTCACTACGGCATTTCCACCATCGGCTGCATAACTCTGATTGCCGGCTGTTTGCGCTGTCCAACTACTACCATTGGTGCTGCTAAAAAATGTCCAATCAAAAGCCCTAGTGCCAGTACGATATTTTTCATAATCGAAAGTTATATCAAGACTGGTAATGGTGGCTCCTGTATTGTTTTGTAACTGCACCATCAAGTTCTGCGGAGAGCTAAAGGAGCCTGAAGTCAAGAAACCCACTGCCCTATCGGTAGAACTAGCGTTCACCCCATTGGCAAAGTTGTATGCACCCCCAGTAGAATTGCTGGCCATAGCCCCTGTACCGCTGGTACCGCCTGCTTGGGTGGTACTTGTTGTGCCTGATGAGAAAACAGGTGATGTGCCGCCGGCAATTCGGAACCCATTAGGTAAATTAGCTGTAGCACTACTTCCTATACTGTTAAAGTTTTCGCTTACTGAACTGGAAGATAGTACCATTTGTGCTTGCAATGAATTGTATATGAAGCAGAAGAAAAAAAGCAATCCATATCTCATAGCTAGCAAGTTTTAACACATGGTAAAATACACTTGCCATGTTAACTAGCTACCCGATTAGTATTATTTAAAAACAAAATTAATATTAATATTACACTAAAGGGTTAAGCAAAGGTTACGCAACTACGTTAAAGAAGGTATAGATGTAGTAGCATATACCTAAAATGAAAACAGCCGGCTTACGGGCCGGCTGTTTTCATTTCAGGCAATAATCCATCTCCACTTATTCCACTTTCACCATTTTGCCTGTTGTAGTATTCACTGTGCCATTAGCATCAGTAGTTTTAATCATATAAATGTACTGTCCGGCAGTTAATACGGTGTTGGTAGTGTCTTCACCATTCCAAGTAGCTGTGTACTTACCTGCAGACTGCATTTCGCTTACCAGCACTTTTACTTCTTTGCCAGTCATATCAAAAATGCGTACTTCCACAGTTGCATCCACTGGCAATTCATAGCTGATGGCCACCATATTGCTGAACGGATTGGGATAGCTGGTGCTTACCAATTCCATCGGCAACTCATTGGCTTGATCTTGTGCCTGCTCCATCTCTATTTCCTTGGTAGCTGTTCTGGTGATAAACCCAATTTGCACACCAGAAGGAATAGCTACACGGGTACCAGTCAAGCTTGGTGAAGGCTGCTGCCTGCCAGCTAGGATGTTCATGTTCACAGTAGTAGGCTGTGTGGCAAAATCCTGACCGTCAAAAGCGTACCAAGTAAAGGCATCAGTGCCTACGAAAGTAGTGTTAGACTGGTATTGCAATTTGTTCAAGTCACTAAGACTTAACACATCGCCAACATTTACACCCTGTCCACCCTGCAGCTTAAGTGCACCTTCAGCAGGCAAACTAGCAATTTTAAATCCGAAGGCAGGATTGGCATCCTCATCGCTGTAACCAATTACTACTTCCCTGCTCATGAAACTGTAAGATTGTGCTCTGTACAAGTAGTAGTTCTTCACATTTACTGTTGGAAGGTCATTAGCATTTAGCACACTGATATTAATCACCTTTTCAGTGTACTCTCCACCCGCATCGGTACTGCGCAACCTAACGGTATATTGGTTTTTTACTTCAAAATTGAATACCTCGTTGCTTACCAATTCATTGTTTACTACTGAGAAGGAAGCATTGTCAGCATCACCCGTACCGCTTACCAAGCTGTAAGTATGGCTATCACCAAAGTCTTCGTCCTGGGTATTGAACATAGTGATAGCAGTACCCACGGTTTGGTTTTCAGCGATGGTTTCACCTAAGTGGAAGATTTGGTCAGGTGACTCGTTCACATTAGTTACTTGAATGGTAATTGCTTTTTCAAAGCTGGCACCAGCAGCATCACTTGTTGCTACACGTACACTAAACAGGTTCCTATCTTCATAGTTGAAGCTGATATTGCTTTGCAGTTTGTTGTTCACAATTGAGAACAAGCTGTTATCGGCATCACCTGTCCCTTGCACCAAAGTGTAAGTGTGACTGTCTACCGCATCTTCATCAATGGTGCTAAACAACCCAATGGAAGTACCTGCAGGCAAGTTTTCGTTGGTATTGGTAACCGTGAAATCCAAACCAGTAGGCGCATCATTGTTATCAGTCACAGTGATGGTGAAGATATCCTCGCTGAAGTTGCCACCGGCATCTGTACTTCTTACCCTAATGCTGTAGCTATTGTTAGCCTCGAAGTTGTAAGTTGCATTGGCCTTCAAATCATCATTCACCAAAGTGAACAAGCTATTGTCGATAGCACCAGCACCTTGTACCAATGTATAAGTGAAGGTTTCGTTGCTGTCGGCATCAGTTGTAGCAAACTTACCGATTAACTGACCCAAGTTTAAGTTTTCACCGATAGTGTTGTTGTTCAGCGTTATAACACCAGGACCTTCATTTACATTGATTACCTGTATAACAAACGCCTGTTCGGTAAACGCGCCGCCCAAATCAGTAGCACGTACACGTACGGTATAGCTTGATTTAGTTTCGAAATCGAATACTGCATTGGTTACCAAATGGTCGCCATCGATATCGAATGCATTGTTATCAGTAGCACCTTGTCCGCTAACCAATGTGAAGGTATTTACATCGTTAGCATCTTCGTCATTTACAAACAAATCAGCTACTACGGTACCTATAGGTTGGTTTTCCAAAATGGTGTTATCAGTAATATTCAAAGCCGTTGGGGCATCATTCATATCGGTGATGGTTATTACTACAGCTTTCTCGAAAGTAGCACCAGTGTTATCAGTAGTGCTTATACGGATACTGTATGCATTGCGGGTTTCGAAATCGAATACCTCATTGGTAAGCAACTGGTTTCCTGCAATTGTAAATGAGCTGTTATCTGCATCGCCATTGCCACTTACTAAGCTGTAAGTAAAAGTGTCATTGGCATCTTCATCCAATGTGGCCAAGCTAGCTACAAAGCTACCAACTGGATAAGTTTCTTCCACAGTTTGGCGGGTCAGATAAATATCTGCAGGTGTATCATTGGCATTCAATACACTAATGGTGATTTGCATTTCTTGGGCAGCATTGTTATCGTCCAAGGCAGCTACTCTGATGCTGTAGAATGACCTAGTCTCATAGTTAAATGTTTGAGCAGCTACCAATTGTCCATTCTGTATCATGAAAGAACCATTGTCAGCATCTCCCAGGCCTGATACCAGATAGAACAATACTGGCGATTGGCCATCCACGTCAGTAGCGCTAAATGTACCAATCACATCGCCAATGTTGTTATTTTCGGTGATGTTGAGGTTGCTCAAAGCAACATTTGTTGGGCCGTCATTAACGGGTGCTACAATGAAGTAGGTGAATGTTTCACTACCTGCCGCACCGTTAGCGTATGCAGTAAAGCCTAATTCATCATTGCCATTGAAATCGATAGCAGGGGTGTATGCCAAATTAGCTATATCTGCTACAGTTACGCTTTGTCCCAAAGTAACAGGCAAACCTGATACTGATACATTGCCATGCTGAGGTAAGGTAGTGATGACAATATGAGTCAACACATCACCATCTTCATCAGAAAACAAGGTAGGGATAAAATCTAAGCTAGCTGTTTGCTCTTCATCGATATTCAAGGTAGTGCTTGTTACCACAGGCAAGTCATCAATGGAGTTAATCACTACATCAATTGTTGCATCTTGGGCAGCAAACACCTGACCATCAGTTGCATTTATCAAGAAAGCGTCAGTACCATAATAGTTGGCAGCAGGAGTATAAGTGAGGCCTCCCATTTGTGATAAAGTCAATACATCACCAGTCGCAACAGGGGCGCCAGCAATTGTTAACTGGCCATTTATAGGCAAGCTAACAATTTTAACACCTGTGGGTAGATTGCCATCTGGGTCGCTGAACATAGAAGGGCTCAACTGATTGCCTACCAATATAGCCACATCCTCATCGGTTACGATGGTAGTGCCAGTAATAGTGGGCAATTCATTAACATCTACTAAGCTTACGGTTACTAAAGCATCTGCAGTATAAGTGCCGTCAGATACCCTTACTGTGAAAGTGATGCTGGCATTGCTTTCGAAATCCAATACACTTGCATCGGCCACAGTAACTTCACCAGTATTCTGGTCGATTGCAAAAGCACCAGCTACTGATTGGGATACGATGCTGTAGGTGATTACACTGTTAGCATCAACATCTGTAGCAGTTAAGGTACCTACTGTTGCACCGTTGGTACTGTTTTCATTGATGCTGAACAATGCATCGGACAAGCTTGGCATTTCATTGATATCATTGATATTGATAGTGAATACTGCTTGTTCGGTTAAAGAACCATCGCTGACTTCCACCGTAATCGTGAAGCTTTGGTAATTTTCATGGTCCATGAATGATTCGTCATACACGCTTATATCGCCAGTAGTATTATCAATGGTGAATACATCTGGACGAGAAGCACCTACAATGGTATAAGTCAAAGCATCACCATCGATATCGGTACCTCCTGCATTGGCTATGAATTGGCCATTGGCGCTATTCTCATCAACACTAAGAGTCGAACTTGCAATAGATGGCCCTTCATTTATATTGGTTACTTGTACCGTTATATTGGCATCCTGAGTTAAAACTCCATCAGATACCCTAACCACCAAGTCAATAGTAGGATTTGTTTCAAAATTGAACGCGGTGGCATCATCTATTACCAACTCATTGGTGCCAGCAGCTACAGCAATAGCATTAGGAACGGATTGCGAAACAATGCTATAAGTCAAGGCGTCGCCGTCAATGTCGCTACCACTCAAGGCACCTATGAATTCACCTGTAGGTAAGTTTTCTTCCACAGAGAATTGGTCATCGGCTACTATTGGAGCTTCATTCACATTGGAAATATTGATGGTAACCAAGCCGGTGCTTGATTTAGCACCATCAGTTACACTTACGGTTAGGCTCATGCTGGTATATGCCTCATAGTTCAGCATATAAGCATTGTTTACGGAAATTGCACCAGTAGTGCTATTGATTGTAAAAGCACCTGGTACGGATTGGGAAACGATAGCATAAGTGATAATATCGTTTTCAGAGTCAGTAGCCAATAAGTTGGCTATTACAGTACCATTGCTAGTATTTTCAACTACACCAAAAGTTGTATCAGTTAATACTGGGGCGTCATTGGTGGCATTGATATTAAGGTTCAATACGTCATTATCCGTCAATGAGCCACCCGCACCTGAGTTTCCATTATCGTTGATAGCGATTGATAACTGGTCACTACCAGTATAGTTAAGGTTAGATAAATAAGTCAATCCACCATTGCTGATAAGGGTATTGATATCGCTTAGTGAACCATCCAAAATAATGCTAGCAGTACCGTTGTTGGTTACAGCAGCACCCCCCGTGGCAGTTAGCGTGCCATTACTTACTGATAAGGTAGCCGTGATATTGCCACTAGCAGCATCAATATCGTTCAATTGGAACTGGTTGATTACGAAGCTAGAATCTTCATAACCCTGTATGGTTGAAATAGGGCCGTTCACAACCATGTAAGTAGCACCTTGTAAATTACCTGCAGGTTGACCGCTCACAGAGTTAGGAACATCGTTGCCACCTTCGGTACCTTTGTATAAAGCCTTTAGGCCAGATTCGCTACCGGTCAGGTCGCGATGCATATCTGCTTGGATTTCTGATTGACTACGGGCAATATCCCATATACGGATATCTTTCATCCTTCCATCAAAGTATTCATCGGCCCAGTTGCTCTTTCCAATATAGCAATTGCTGCGGCTAGTGGTAGTTGGGTCAAAGGTTGCGCCAGAGGCTACTGGTACGCCATCCCAGTAAATGGTAGAAGTTCCCATACCATCCCATACACAAGCTACATGCACCCATTGATTGGTAGGTATTACAGTGTTAGTTATGGTCAAGCTATTGCCACTGCTAAACGAGCCATTAAATACTTCAGCAAACATTAAACCACTGGTACCATGAAACCCTAACTCAATATTGTCAGAAGCAGGCCCATTACCGAAGTCGATAATACGTGACCAGTTTTTGTGAGGATCATCTACATTAATCCAAGCTTCAACGGTCATATCGCCCCCTATTTCAGGATCAGATATTACTACGTGCTCACTACCACCTCCAAAATTCAAGGCATTAGTGGCTGAAATAACCACATCCGGCGCATCGTTAACGGGTGTAACTTCAATACTAGCAGTAGCTTCCTGTGAGCTAAATGCTGTATTTGCACCATTGGTAGTCACATCAATCGGGTTTCCATTAGAACCCATTGTTTGGTCCCAAGCGCGGAAAGTAAAGCTGGCGGTACCAGTGAAATCTGCATTAGGCATGAAGCGAATCAAAACACCAGGTGTAAAAGGCATAGCGGCTGATGGTGAAATGGTATTGCCACCTGCGGTATAGTCAAATCCGAACCAAGTGTTGCCACCATCGGTTGAACGTTGCCATTGGCCATTGCTGCTCATACCAGTTACTACAATACCTACGATATCTCCATTTGGGTCAGTATAATTGGTGCCCAATATATCACCTACGCTCATGCCAGTATTATCACCAGCAGTAATATCTTCGGTGATATCAGGCAATTGATAGTTAGTGCCTGTCAATACAGGGGAAGAACTCGCAGTAGTTAGATAGGCATAGGCTTTGTTGGTGAATACCTCTCCCAAGCCACCATATTCTATTATTAGGTAATCGGCATTAGAAGTTCCATCATTGTCTTCCCATTCCTTGTTCCAGTTGCACCACATAAAATCGGCATTGCCGCAATCATTTGGAAACATACCAGCCCAATTTTGATAGGCGCCATTAATAGGAGTTGGTGTATTTCCCATGCATGCTCCTGCTAAATCTTGCTGAGTAAAAGGAACACCTGTGCCTGCATTCTGTAAGCCTTCAGGGCCAGCAGTCCAGCGCCATTCGCCTTCTACCAAGCTATCATTGGCACCAAGATAAAATGATCCCCACCAGTCATTCACGGTATTTACCGTTTGTTGCTCCTCTGCAGAAGTAATGGTGGGCAGATACCCGTTCATTCCTAAGAAAGGTATTTGGGCCGCATAAGTCTTACTGTTTTCCGGAGTTAACGGAATCCAGTTCCAGTTAGGCAATTCGTTTAGATAGGCAACCATCCTGAAAATATGGTCATTGCTGAATGAATAGGAATTATTGCCACCGGTAATGCTGAAATTTCTGCTACCACTGCCAGTTGTGCTAAATGTTACCGAACGGATAACAGTTTCCCATTCGTTGGATGAAGTAGCTGAATATGGATACAGATATTCATAGTAAATATCACCACCATAATAGGAGTTGTAGTCATACCAACCGTCTCCTGTTAAGGTTAGGATACCGGTTGAATTATCATAGTTACCAGTAATTGATCCTACTGGGGTAAAACTCAAAACATCATTAATGGTATCGAAACCAGCACCAATCTTGATTTGTACTTTAGAAACAAAGTTGTCCAAATCTTGCATGGTGAAACTGGGAGCAATTGCTATCGGCGCACCACTGAAAACAGTAGTGTCATTTGATGACATTACAGGAAAAGCATCGAACATATTGTTCAAGCGGATGGTAACTGTAGCGAATAAGCTGGTGCTGCTATCAAACATCCTTACCTGTAAATCAAAAGTTGGGGCAGTTTCATAATCAAGACTTGCACCATTAGTCACTCGAATGTTTCCCGCACTGTCAATAGTACAAAAACTAGCGGCTGTGCCACCAACAATTTCGAAGCTGGCAGAAAAAGGTGTACCAGCATCAGGGTCGTTAAAATCAGGAGTTCCTATTACAAAACCATTTGCAGGGCTTTCATCAGCATAAAGGTCATTGTTGTTAATGGTAAATGCATCGTCAGTGTTTACAATATCCATCTCTACGGTAGCAGTGATGCTGCCAACAGGAACATCCCCTGGCATGCCTCCGAATTCGATGACATATGCGTCCACCCCACCATTGTTCGGGTAGTCATTCCATTCACCGGAACCACCAATAAAGTGGGCCACGTCTTCCCCCGAACTGCAATCGTTGGGTTCACCACCGCCCCATCCGGAAAAAAAACCGTTTATTCCAGGTGCTTGGTCAGCAGAACAGTTACCAGTTTTAAATTGGTTAGAAAAGTGGCGGCCTAACCCTCCATCTTCCAAACCTTCAGGTCCAGTAACCCAACGCCACACACCTTCAGTGTGTGTATCGCTAGCTCCCATCCAAGTATTAACATTTAGCCTACTGCTGATGAAATTGTTTTCTTCAGGTGAAGTTACCGTCACCAAGTAACCGGTCATTCCCAACATGGTTTGGGCAGCAGCGGCATCTCGCGCTGCGTCCCAATTGATTTGACCGCCTTCTACCAATTGGTAGTAGTGGCCATTATACCTGTTGTAGATAGCATCCGCCAAAGTAATTTCAAATTGACGGCTGATACCAGGAGCATTGCTGGGATTATAAAATTTAACTAACCGTAGTGCCGCCTGATAATCGGCGGCGGTACCATTACCACTTAGGGTCATCACTCCTGTGTTTTGGTTAAATGAGCCCGTGATACCTCCATAGCCGGAGAATAAAAGGTCATCATCGCCTTGACGGTAGCCGCTTGAAATGGCTACGTTGGCATGGCTGTAGATTTGGCCACTTGGGTCAGTAATTACCAAATTTGGCGCGATGGGTACCTCGCTACCATTTTCAATATAGGTTGGATGGTCGGTAGAACTTACCGTCTGCCCCTGAGAGCTTTGACATAGCGTTAAGAAAGTTGCGGTAAGTAGCGACGCACATAAATGGAAAAAGCGGAAGCCGTGTCTGTTATTTGACAGAGACGCTCCGAAGAGTGGTCTTTTCAGCATTTTGGTCGGTTTTAATGGTCATTGGTTTTGCCATTTGTACGCCAGCCAACCGAAAAGGTTACGATTCAGCTAAAAAATAAATATGTGCATGCACTAAAGAACTGCCAGATTACCAAACAGTTTTGATGATTATATTTACCCCGAATAGCCAACATTGTCAATGACTCTGGCCCAAGTCAATTATCTAAACATTGCCTTAATACTGTTTTCGACAGTATTGGCCTTCTTATTGCCTTTTGAATTGTTCTTGTTCTCTTATGCGGTATTGGGGCCCTTGCATTATCTTACTGAAATTGGTTGGCTACATCGGAAGAACTACTTTACCAGCGGCAAGCGCGACTATCTCTTTTTAATTGCTTTGTGCACTATTGCCATGGTGCTTTTTATAAGCGATTATCTTTTTTTCCGAAATGGTGCCGCTCTTACTAATGATGAATCGCAAGTTTCAGCTACGTTGCGTTTTTTCATTGTTTGCAGTATTGTAGTATCCTTTGTAGCTGCCTTAGCTATGGTGTTGTTTCGAAATACACAGCACAAACTAATGTTTACTTGTATTGCAAGTGGCATCCTGTTGCTTTTTCATCAAGCCCATCCTACACTTATAATATTAGCTCTTTTGTTACCCACATTGATTCACGTCAGTATCTTCATGCTGGCTTTTATGCTTTTTGGCTCCATCAAATCAAAGAGCATAAGTGGTTACTTGTCAATAGCCATATTTGTACTTTGTGGGGCTAGTTTTTTTATAGTCGATTTCCAGACATCACCGGTTCATCCGTTTTTTTGGCAGCGTTTTTTAACTGGCGATTTCAGTATTGTCAACCAACTATTGCTCAATGATTTTAGCTACGGTAATGGCAGTGAATCACAGTTGCTTTCCAATTCGGGTTATAAAATACAGCGTTTTATTGCCTTCGCTTACACTTACCACTACCTCAATTGGTTCTCAAAGACCAAAGTAATTGATTGGCACAACATGTCCGAAAAGCATTCTTGGTTAATTATAGTGGCTTGGATAAGTGCCGTTGGGTTTTACTTAATTGATTTTAGAACTGGGCTTATTGTATTGTTCTTCTTGAGCATGCTGCACGTTTTCTTGGAATTTCCCCTCAATTTTCATAGTATTATTGGTATCGGTAAAGCCATCTTTACCAAATAGGCTTTTAAGCTAAGGGGGATTTATTTTTAAAGCAAATGAACAAAAGGTAGAATTAAAAGTTTTTAATCTTATCTTTAAGTACCTTGAACTGCTTTTTATGAAAAAATCCTTACTTATTGGGCTTAATATAATGACCTTGTTGCTCATCAGTAGCAGCCATTTGTTTGCAGGTGCCCCGCCCCCACCTCCGCCCCCGCCAGCTGGTATTCCTGTAGATGCTGGTGCATTGATTTTATTATTGATTGGTGCCGGTATTGCTGCTAATACTTTGTATAAGGGCAATTCAGAGCAAGGCACCAGCCATTAGATTTTATGCGGCTATCAGGTACCCTCGAAAAAATCAACTCCGCAGAAGGTTTAAGAGATATAATTGTTTTCGCAATTAAGCTTGGCCTTATTTATTTCTGCTGGCGCCTTTTCACAATACTTATGGGTGCAGAGGCGCAACCTTACGACCAAAGATTATTCCCATGGCTTTCCGCTAAATGGGAGATGCTGAATAGTGCCATTAAATATCTTTTGGCAGTAGGCAGCTATTGGTTGCTCGATTGGATGGGTTACGATGTAGTAAGGGTAGGGATTAACATCGTTAAGATTAAAGGTTATGGCGGAGTGGGCATAGGCAATTATTGCTTGGCTATGGAACTCATGGCCTTGTTTGTAGCCCTTATCATTTCGTTTCCGGCCAATGTTTACTTGAAAGGTATTTTTATTGTTTTCGGTCTTATTGCTATACAATTCATCAATATGCTTAGGGTGGTTGCTTTAAACTTAATGACCGTGTATGCGCCCCAGTATCTAGAGTTCAATCACCATTTCACTTTCAGAATTACTGTCTTTATTTTCATCTTGCTGCTTTATCGCTGGTTCATTATCAGCAGTAAGAAACCTAGATGGAGCTAATAAGATAAGAGATGTAATGTCTTTTAATTAAAAAAAACAGGGCCAATACACCTAATAGAAATGGCCACATAGGTCTATTAAACACATTATAGTTTTTAGCTACTACATGTGAAATTGGATGATCGAGCTTAAATATCATTCCCAAAATCATAATTGCGAAAGCACCATTTCTACCCAGGTTAACAAGTAAATCTTTAGGATAATGGTTTGGAGGAACACTGATTAAAGTGGTCAAAATAGTGCCAATAAGCCAAGGAATAATGGCTATCTCGATAACAAACAGTCTGCGTGCATTAAAGTTAAATGCCACCGGCCTTGCATAAGACAGAGCCAAAAAGTTGCGAACTAAGTAGATACCCAAAAATATAAGTGCCAATAATGCTCCTAAACTAACTGGAGCAATCAATACGGGGTCCATATGCAGCCATGTAGTAGCCACTGCCAACCCATAATAGAATGGTGAAGTGAAGGCTTGTGTGCCAAAAGAGGCTGTAATGCACAGGCTAAAAAAAAGACAAAAACAATGGATGGCAATCCATAAAGTGAAAACCTTATAAATAGTCCGCTCTTTTTGGATGGAATTAGTAATTTGATAAAAAACAATCCCGATAACAAATATCAAAAAAGGGGCAAGACCATATATACCTAAAACAGCTCTATTGGTCCATAAGTTGGGCGCAACGGGCATTTTATAAAGCCCATAGTATTTGATTTCCGGATGGAAGTTAAAATACATTGCAATGAGGCCACTAAGGTAACTTAAGGCATAACCCACCAAAATATACGCAATTACGTACACCAAGGTAGAAATAGCAACCCTTTGAAATTTACGCCATAACGTATCCGTTACCTTATTACTGATATCATTATAGTAGTCGCCATCCATAACTCAACAAAAATGTTCTTGAAATTAATACTTTTTTAATTTGAAAGCATCTACTCCAAGTCAGAAACAGGTTCATTGTTAGTCTTGTTTAACAAGAAAGCCTTAATGAATTCGTCCAATTCACCATCGAGCACTGGTTGAACATTACCCGTTTCATACCCAGTCCTTACATCCTTAATCATCTTGTAAGGATGCAGGACATACGACCTAATTTGCGAACCCCATTCCACTTTCATTTTGGTGCCTTCAATCTTGTCCCGCTCTTCATTTTGCTTTCTAAGCTCTATTTCATAAAGCCTTGACTTCAGCAACTGCATGGCCCTTTCCCGGTTTTGCAATTGGCTACGGGTTTCTTGGCACTCCACAACAATACCAGAGGGTAAGTGTCGCACTCGGACAGCCGTTTCAACCTTGTTTACGTTTTGGCCGCCTGCACCACTTGATCGATAAGTATCCCATTCCAAATCAGAAGGATTGATGGTAATCTCAATCGTATCGTCTACCATTGGATAAACAAAAACCGATGCAAAGGAAGTATGACGCCTTTTGTTGGAATCAAATGGGGAGATACGGACCAATCGGTGCACTCCATTTTCCGCTTTCAAGTATCCATAAGCAAACTCGCCTTCAAACTCCAAGGTAACTGACTTGATACCCGCTACATCACCATCAGAACGCTCTACTTCCGTTATCTTGAAGCCGTGCTTTTCGCCCCACATGATATACATACGCATCAGCATGCTTGCCCAATCGCAACTTTCAGTACCCCCTGCCCCACTATTGATGCTCAGTACAGCATTCATTTGATCCTCAGGCCTGTTCATGGTCGATTTAAACTCCAAATCTTCCAATCGCTCTTCTGCCTTTTTATACTGTACGTTCAGTTCGTCTTCACTTACTTCTCCTTCTTTGGCAAACTCCATTAGTACTTCCAGCTCATCGAGCACAGTTTCGGTGTCCCTATAATCACTCACCCAGCCTTTATTGATTTTGATATCCTTCATAATCTTTTCAGCCTTTGAAGGGTCATTCCAAAAATCGGGCTGCATGGTTACTTTTTCCAGCTCTTCTAAATCAAGCGCACGCCTATCGTAGTCAAAGATACCTCCTCAGAGTGAGCAGCTTGCTCTTCAACTCCTTATATTGATCCAATGTCATTTTATGAGTAATTTTTTAGCGGTGCAAAAATAAGCTATTTATACTGGTGTAGTGGCAAATAAAAAGCCGTCCAAAAACTAAATGCTTTAGGACGGCCAAGTTTAATTTTCACTCGCTTATTTATTGCACAATTGGCTGTTTAGCACTCTACAATTACCATCACCCAATTCAGCACATTTTTTCCAATCCATGCAGGCTCCAGTAATACCTTTGTAATTACTGCGCTGTGCATACCAGGTTGGGTTGCTAGGATCCAATTCTATGGCTTTGCTTAAGTCAGCCTGCGCTGCAGCCAAATCACCAGTAATATCACGCTTATATTCCCCCCTCAGGGCATATAGTTGTGGGTTGTTCGCATCCAACTCTATGGCTTTATCCATATCCGTTATAACCATTGTCAAGGCATAATTGCCAGTCTGGTTAGGATAAATGGAGTTTAGCATAAAAATTTGATCCGCCCTTTTAGTGTACAATTCTGGGCTACTTGGATTAGCGGCAATTTGCTTCGTTAACTGGTCAATTTTCGCTTTATACTGTGCCTCACTTGGAGACTCTTGGGCTACCGCAAACAATGGAACCCACATTACTAACATCAATATTCTTTTCATGGCTCTGCTTTTTGGTTTTGTTCTATACATCCAAAAAAGCCATGCCAATTAGCATTAACTGGTTGATAACCAAAACCAAAACATTAGTTCCAAAAAATCTGAAACGCTATTTGATGAGCATAAGAAGCAACACTACTGTGGAAAAAGCGCTTATTGCTTCTGCCTTTGGGTTGCATCAATGTTGTCTTCCAGTTTCCTGTCCTTCCCTTGGGAATCCATCTTTTCTATGCCTTCTAAAATAAGTCCGATTTGTTCTGCCGAAAAGCGCTTGGCGCGGATAACGCGGTTCTTGTCCAGCAGAAAGATGCGGGGTGTACTCTGAATATCATAAATCTGACGGAAATTGTTCTGCAACTCTATATCAGCTACATTAATGAACTTATCCATTTTAAACTCTTTCAGGAAGTTAATCCATTTCTCCCTTTCTATTTCCGTTGCCACGGCATATACTTTCACATCGTACTTTTTCATCAACGAGTCCATGGCCGCCACTACATGGGGGGTTTCTTTTTTACAATGGCCACAATCAGGATCGTAAAAATACAACAACACATATTTGGAGGGCAGACTATACAAGTTGTGATAATTGCCCGAACTATCTTTTAACATCAAACCGGGGGCTTTCAAATCGCACATAGTGGGCTTCATGGCTTTTACTCGGTCGCAAATACGCACCACATCGGCGGAATCAACCCATGATGCTTTTCCAGAACAGTAATACTTGTCGCCTATATGTACATATACCCCATCCAAGCACATCACCTTGGTGTTGGCATACTTGTTAAGTAAGGTCACCACCCAAAATTTATAGGTAGTATCGTTCTTGGAGGCAGCATCAATAATATAATCCACCGCAGGATTTAAGCTATCTACCAATTGTGGCATTACTTTTTCCAAATAGTACTCTACTTTGTTGAACAACACAGGGGTTTTCAACATCCGTGGATCGGCTAGGTCAATATGGTCAAAATAGTGCTGCTTATAATATTTGTAGGTAAATGCGGAATCAATTACTACCCCTTTTTCATTTTTAGGAGCTTCAGGTATCTCTATTTCCTCAAGGGTGTAAAGCACTTTCGAGTACAGCAAGTTGGGGTTTTTGATACGGATATCCTTCCGATAAGCCACTACCGACTTATCTATATCTTCCAATTGCTTTTTGATATCCTTTTTCTTTTGCTCGTCCTTTTCTTCCTTCAACTTAGCGTCCAATGCCTGACGTTCCTTCTGCTTGCCCATGATAAAACGCATGTCGTCATAGAAGATGCGGTTTTCATCTGAACCTTCCACTTTCATGTGCTCCACAAAATTGGCCGTATCATTTTCTATAGAAAAATCTTGGTCATCGCCTACAATAATCTCGAAATAGGTTTTGGAGGGCATTACCACCAAGTAAATACCCTGTTCCAGTTTTTCGGTACCCCGAAAAGTACCCATGCCCATATTATTGAGCTTTAGTGTATCCTTCATGTATTGCTTATCGCCGAAGTGGTAGGCCAGGTAGATTGAGGTATCTTTTAAGGAGGTGATTTTTACCTTGATACTGTAGGCATCCTTAGCTTTGGCAGGCAATGCAAAACATACTATTGCTGCAACTAATAAAAGGGGGGCAAGTAATATTTTCCTCACTTGATAGGGGTTTTAAGGATAAAAATAATAAAATGCGCCACAGCAACTGGCTACAACTGGCAGTTAAATTGTGTTAACCATCAAGATTAGCGTTATTCCTTGTTCTTTAAATCGATGGCGGCGGAATTGATGCAGTAGCGCAAATGGGTCGGCTGCGGACCATCATCGAAAACATGCCCCAAGTGTCCCCCACAGTTGGCGCAAGTCACCTCAATCCTTGTCATGCCATGGCTCCTGTCAATGTGGGTCTCGATATGCTCATTATCTGCGGCAATAAAGAAGCTGGACCAGCCACAACCAGAATCGAATTTTGCATCGGAAGTAAACAACAAAGTACCACAACCCGCACATACATAATTGCCATCGTCCTTGGTATCCCAATACTTACCTGTAAATGCCCGCTCGGTTCCCTTTTCGCGCAAAATGCGATATTGTTCAGGTGTCAATACATTGCGCCATTCTTCTTCGGTACGATACACTTTAGGGGCTGACATTTGGTTTTTCTTTAGCAAAAAGGTTAAAAAAGGATTTTTCTTCATTGTAGGTAAAATAGTGGCAAGTACTAACAGCTATTTTTACTTTACTAAAATGGATAAAAAGCGCCTTTTCGTTCCCAATGCCCCATATTACATGGGCTGTTTTACAATATTTAACCAATATCAAGGAGAATGGCCCATACTGGGAGGTGAGGCATATCAACAGGGAGGCATCAGATAACGGTATTGCACCTTTTACTCCCTTTATTTGGTGCCCGGAACAGGACTCGAACCTGCACGTCCGTAAGAACACAACGACCTCAACGTTGCTTGTCTACCAATTTCAACATCCGGGCAGCACCATCAAGTAATGGGTCAAAATTAACATTTTGTATGGTGGGCTGCAAATAGGCAGGTATTGGCCTTTATGTATGAACTGTATTTAGATTAATTTTGCGGAAAATGCATCTATGAAATCTTTGGCAGCTTGCTTTTTTGTATTACTGATTGCTTTGGTGGGCTGCAAGCCCAGCAAAGAAGAGTCATTGAAAAAAATTGCGGTGGCTGAGGATACGGTGAACGCCAACTTCAAGAATTCCGTGCCGGAAGAAAAAGTAGTGTTGAATGCAATAAAGGCCTATGAAGATTTTGCGAAGTACTATCCGGAGGATTCCATGGCACCTCATTATTTGATTAAGGGCGGCGATTATTACCGGTTTTTAAAACAGTATGATAAGGCTTTGAATTTGTACGAAAAAGTTGAGAAAGAATTTCCCGAAAGCTTGGCCGCTATATATGGATTGTTTTTACAAGGCTATACCTTGGATGAGATGGGGCAATTTGACAAAGCGAAAGTGAAATATGAAACGTTTTTGAGGAAGTATCCACAGCATGAGCTCGCGGAAGCTGCCCGGCAATCTATCTTGAAGTTAGGTCTTTCCCCGGAAGAAATTTTGAAGCAGATTAAGGCAAAGGAACTTGCCGACTCATTGTCCGCTTCGGGAGACTCTATGATCAAGACGTCGCCTGAAAACTAATTGGATCTATTTTACTTGAGCTACGTAGGTGCCTTTAGGATTGGCGTTAGCTGTTTTATCTGGAGAGGTAAAGCTTGTGAATGAAGCGAAGATTACCAAAACTGCTGCTGTTCTAACCACTTTCTTTTTCATATCCCTGCGTTTAAAGATTACACTCTCTTTTACGGGGCAATAATGGAAAGGTTACGCTAGTTACGAAAAAAAGTAAAAGTTTCTTTTAAAGTCCTGGAAACCCTGGAAGCATTTCGCGGTACATGGCCGCCGTTTCGCTGGCTGTCACAGCCTCGGCCTGTTCCAAGGCCCTGTTGATAGCAATGGTTATCAAATCTTCCAATTGCTCTTTATCCCCCTCTTGAAAAATATGCTCCGCTATTTCTATGTTCAACAGTTTGCGGTTGCCGTTCATGGTAGCCTTTACGCCTTCAGCTTCCCCCGCTACGGATACATTATCCAATCTTTTCCTCATTTCTTCCGCCTTCTGTTGTATGTTGCCGAATTGTCCCAGCATATCGAGCATAAGTTCTGTTTTTTCGTAAAAATACTATTTTAGGCCAATCTTGCTTGCATGGCTAAGGGGTCTTGGCGGAGCAGTAAGCAAGTTTGCTCGTATAACTCTGGATTGGCTTCTTTAAACTTTTGTGGGGTTTCGAAAAAGCACTCTATACATACCGCTAGCATCTCATCCATATTAGTGGCGGCATAATCGCGCAGGAAACGTTCTTCGCCATTTTTGATGCGCTCATACTCAGCTATGGCATGGTAAAGCCATTGCTCGTACTGTTGGCTGTAATGGGGATTGGAATCGAATTCAGCCTCATGGTGATGCAAGGCATGTGCCATTTCGTGCAGCCCTAAATTTCTGGCATCGTCAGGATTGAGATATCCATCTTGGAAATGTTTCCATGAAAATACCACCACCCCGTTCCTGGGGTCACTATGGCCTTGAAACCGAGCCCACTCGTTCAAAAGGCGGAACGGATATCCTTCAGGATGTAGTTTAATGTCGCGATACCAAATCATCATATAATCATCGAGGCCGAAGGTGAGTTGTATGGCCGATGCGGCCACCAATTGCTTCATCTCTTTAGTGACTACCATATCATTATGCCCACTAAATCTTTTAATGGATTTGAAAACCATGAGCCTGTACAAAAAAAACTTTTTTTCGTTACTTGGAAGTTTGCGGAAATAATGGAAATTGCTTTCCAGAAACAGCATTTGTTCTCTATGCACATTTTCAGGAAGAAGACGGAAATAAATACCTATCAAAAAGTGGTAAATATCATAATGCCTCCCTGGCAATCGTCGCAACATGGGGATTACCACGATGAGGCTACAGACAACAAACCCAATAATGAATAACTTAGTAGCGGTCATGGTTTCTTCAAACGGATACCCTTTTCTTCAATCGATATCTGCCCTGCCTTATACAGGGCACCTACGGCTTTTTTGAAATTCTTTTTGCTCATTTCAGCCATGGCATATATTGCTTCTGCCGGGGAATGGTCAGTCAAGGCGATGTAGCCCCCATGTTCATTCAATAGATATTGCAGCTTGGCCACGTTTTCATCTATGGCCGCCCCATAGCCTTGTGGTTGTAGGCTGACGTCTACTTTTTGGTCTTCCCTTATTTTTTTCACATAGCCGCGTAATTGCTCCCCAACTTGCAGCGGCTTGAATACTTCGTTATGGTACAACATGCCCCAATACTGCCTATCAATCAATACCGAATAGCCCAAATCCGTTTTTTTGATGACCAACAGTTCTACCTCTTGGTTTTCCTTTAGTTCAAGTGCTTCGTTACTGAAAAACTTGTTGAGTTTGGTACTACCCGCTATACGCTGTGAGAGCTGGTCATAATAAACATACACCCAGTAATGCCTGCCCGCCTCCAATGGGAGTTTTTGCTCCCTAAAGGGCACCAGCAAATCTTTCAGCAGACCCCAGTCCATAAAAGCACCATGGTCGGTGGTTTGCACACATTTTAGGTAAGCCAGTTCGCCCACCTGTGCCAAGGGCGTTTCAGTGGTGGCTATCAATAAATCTTCCGAATCGCGGTAAACAAATACCTCGATGGTATCGCCCGGTTGCAAGCCCTGCGGGATATATCGGGTAGGCAGCAAAATTTCGTCGTGCCCCTCCCCCGCGTCCAAGTAGGCACCGAAGCTTAAGATTTTGTTAACTTTTAAAGTATTGTACCGGCCGATTTCAAGCATTCCGCAAAGATACAGCAGATGTACGGGATGTTGAACAAAATGAAAGCCACCAGTATTTTCAGCTTTCAAAGCATTGGTATAAATTGCGAAAAAAGATGCCAATTGTTAAAGGTTCGACTTTTACGAAAACACCAAAATTTAAGTACTAGGTTAATATTTTCCTTGCTAATACTTCTCAGTAGTAAGCCTATATTTGCGCAGCACGATTCCTTGGTGTACGAAGCCAAAAAGTTCACGGTGATGGCTGGCAGCAGGCTCACCGTTCCTGAAGGGCAATACTGGACCATAGAGAAAGTGACCTGCAGCGGGGGCAGCTATGCGGTGCGGGTAAAGTCGCTGGAGAAGGATTCGGTATATGCGGCGGGGCAAAGCATAGTGATACCCACTTTTGTGGCGGAGGCGGAATTGTTGAGCGAGGCGAAGGGCAACTTGTTGTTTACCATTAAAGTGAAGCAATACTTTTTAAAACCTAAAGAATGAGAGCTATTATCACAACATTAATAATCGTTGCCTGTACCGGCTTCGGTTTTTACGCAAAAGCGCAGGATGGATTGACATTTAGTAGGGTGATATCCTATAAGGTCACCAAAGATGCGCCTGTGAAAATTTCTGTGCCAGAAGGAAAGGTATGGGAAATAAAAGGTGCGGGCTTAAATTCTACGACAACTGGAGCATCCTTAACTGATGATGCCGGTGTTTTATCAGGAAATATAGTTACTTTCTCACCGGGCGGTATTTATTCGGTCCCCATCTGGTTACCAGCTAATTTTTCTGGTACTGTTTACGCTGAAGGACCACGAAATGCTCAAACTTATGTCAACATCGTAGAATACACCATCACCAATAAATAAAACACCCATTAAACATAGCTGCATGAAACGCACGTCGTTATCCCTTTTATTTACCGCTTTGCTGTTGCTGGTGGCGACTTTTCCCGCCTCGGCGCAAGTGCCCCAGGCTATCAGTTATCAGGCCATTGCAAGAGACAATGCCGGAATGCTATTGGCCAATGAGGCGGTCAATCCGCGCATCACCATATTGAGCGGCACTGCCACAGGTACGGTAGAATGGGTGGAAACACATAGCAAAACCACCAACCTACTCGGCCTGTTTACGCTCAACATTGGCCAAGGAACCCGCACTGGTGGGGCCCAAACCAACTTTAGCGACATCAACTGGGGGGGCGCGCCGCATTTTGTAAAAGTAGAGCTACAGATAGATGGCAACTATGTGGACATGGGTACCAGTCAATTAGTGAGCGTGCCGTATGCCCTGTATGCCAACAAAGTGGTGGGAAACATTAGCATCAGCCAGATTGACGGCATTGATGTGACCGGGGTACAAAACGGCCAGGTACTGGTATGGAATGGCACGCAATGGGTGCCCGGCAACCAAGCTCAAGGCCCTGTCGGTCCTACAGGGGCAACTGGTAATGATGGTGCCGTAGGCGCTACGGGTGCTACAGGGGCAACCGGTGCGACGGGTGCGACAGGCCTGACTGGCCCTACGGGTGCAACGGGTGCCACAGGTGCTACAGGCCCTGCTGGTAATCCGGCCACTGACGACCAAACCTTGAGCTGGGATGGCAACAATTTGGAGCTCAGCATATCAGGCGGCAATACAGTAATATTGCCTATCAGCGGTGGCAGTGTAGGCCCTACCGGCCCCACTGGTGCTACTGGTTTAACAGGGCCAACCGGTGCTACCGGTGCAACAGGTGCCACTGGTTTGACAGGCGCGACGGGTGCTACCGGCATTGATGGCGCACCTGGCGTAACAGGAGCCACCGGCCCAACTGGATTAACCGGTGCTACCGGTGCTACAGGTGCTACCGGAGCGACTGGCTTAACAGGCCCTACTGGCCCAACAGGGAACACAGGATTGACAGGAGCAACCGGCCCTACAGGCCCAACCGGAAGTACTGGATTAACCGGGGCAACAGGTGCTACTGGTGCCACTGGCAGCAGCGGCCTCAATGGCGACCGCTATAGTACTACTTCCACCACCACGCTTACTATTAGTACGGGCAGTAAAACCCTTACGGTAGGTACCGGACTGTCTTACTCCGTAGGTCAAACGGCCATAGTGGCGGCATCTGCAAATGACAAGATGGAAGGTACGGTTACCGCTTACAACAGTGCCACTGGTGCACTTACCCTTAATGTTACCTCTGTATCGGGCAGCGGTACGTTCAGCAACTGGTCAGTAAACTTGAATGGTGCAGCAGGTCCTCAAGGTCCTACCGGCCTGGCAGGAGCTACCGGGGCAACGGGCGCTACGGGTCCCACTGGAGCTACCGGGGCGACAGGTGCCACAGGCGCAACGGGCAATACTGGCCTAACAGGTGCAACTGGTGCCACGGGACTTACCGGTGCCACAGGTGCAACTGGATTAACAGGCGCAACTGGCCCTACTGGAGCTACCGGCATAACCGGAGCAACAGGTGCGACAGGTGCTACGGGCCTTACGGGTGCAACAGGATTAACGGGAGCGACAGGTGCCACGGGAGCCACCGGCGGCACAGGTAACACGGGTCTTACAGGTGCCACAGGTAGTACAGGTGCAACAGGTAGTACAGGTGCAACAGGAGCTACCGGTGCCACGGGTGCTACGGGCGCAACAGGGTCTGCAGGTACCAATGGCCTATCAGGCTTGGCCGACTATGCCGTGTTTGAAGAGCAGCAGCCAAGCGGTACCAATGGCGGTACCTTCACCGCAGGCTCATGGGTTACCCGTGTGCTCAATACTACCGCGGTAAATGTGGGCACGGCCATCACCCGTAGCGGTAATAACATTACGCTTGATACGGGTACCTACGTCATCCATGCCATAGTGCCGGCAGGCAGCGGCGTGGAGAACCACCAAGCCAGGCTGTACAACGTTACCGCTGGTGCCACCGCAATCACTGGCACCGGAATGATGGGCAGCGGTTACAGCCTCATCAACGGGGTGCTTAGCATCTCCACGGCTGGAACCGTGGTACGGGTAGAGCACCGCACAGGTGTGGACGCTACCACCACGGGACTGGGCGAGGCGGTAGGATTTGGCGAACCGGAGATATACACCCGCATATACATACAGCGCATCAATGTAAACCTAGGTGGCGGCAGTGGCAGCGGTACCGATGGCTTGATATATACGATTAAGGGATTTTAAGAGATTGGAGAACCTAGACACGAGACACAAGTCAAACGACACTACTATGAAGACATTGATAACCTGCCTAGCAATTGTGTTGGCTTGTTTTACCCTTAAGGCGCAGGGTGACCTGCAGTTCAATCAGGTGATTAACACTACGTATACCATGAGTGTTACTGGTAGTAGTGGTGGCAATCCTGGTTTTCTTACCAATACTTATACCATTAATGTTCCTGCGGGAAAAGTATGGAAGTTGGAATCGGTGAAAGTGGCTTATGCCCCTTCCAATAATCCAACATTTTTCAATTTTCCTGCAGGAAGTAGCTTCAGCCATTCCCTCTCTATGGATGGAGGAGTGCTTAGCACTGGGAGTGATTGGTTTGAGGGCCCCATTTGGCTTAAAGAGGGTGCCCACACCATATATTTTACCGGCACGGCATATAATACCAGTATAGCCCATATCTATACGGCATTTTTCAGTTATATAGAATTCAATATCACCCCTTAACTAGTTAAGATGAAACTGATTGTTAGTATTTTTTTTCTTTTAGTTGGCTGTTCAATTTTTGCACAAGGCGAACTGCAATTCAACCAAGTGAAGTTCATTGAACTCAGCTTAAGCTATACTACCTCGGTAGTACACCCTAAAACATTTCAAACCATTACGGTGCCAGCAGGGAAGGTATGGAAAATAGAAAGCGCGATAGCTTCGAACAAGGACTATGTCAACCCAACCGATTACCAGATTTTTTATGGTGGCATATTGACACTTAACGATAAAACAATATACAATGGTGCTTCTAGTGGGTTTTTGGTAGGCAATGTTCTCCCTATTTGGTTGCCTGCAGGCACCTACACACTTATGCTCAGCTTAAGCTGTAACACCTGTAGCAGTGGTTCATACCCTGCCACTACCGTTGTTGGTTCCATTTCAGCCATTGAGTTCAATATTGTACCATGAGAAAGACAAGTTTCTTATTATTGCTAATGGTCTTTGGGCTTGCAGTTTTCGCACAGGGCGAATTGCAGTTCAACCAAGTGCGCAATATTGCATTATCAGTAAGCGGCAACGGGGCTACCACACTCACCCAGACACAAAGCGTTACTGTTCCTAGCGGCAAGGTGTTGAAGGTGGAAACGGCATATTTCAGCTATTCGGCCGCTAGTACCCCTACTGCTTACTATGCCTTAGCCGGTGGTTCCAATTATGTCAATCTTATCATCAATGATGTGATAGTTTCAAGTACTGGTAGCACGTTGCCCAGCAACGGCGGGGTATATTGGTTGCCTGCAGGCACTTATAGTTTTGTTATGCAAGGTTACATTAACTCAAGCGGCTCCTTTATTTTGCGCAGCAATGTATCATGTTTAGAATTTAATGTCATTCAATGAATAAACCACTTCTTTTAGTTGCAGTTTGCATTTTGACTGCTGTAGCCAGTGTTACTGGCCAAGATTTGCAATTTGGTCAAGTTAAATTATTGACCTTTCAGGCCAACACCAGCCCCTATACTTCGCCCGTGTACACCGTGCCAACTAACAAGGTTTGGAAAATTGAAGGAGGTGCCTGTTTAGGTTCGGTGGATATATATGAGGTAAATGGATTGCGGGTGAACTTACAACTTTCTTCTAATGGCACTTTTCCAGGCGCAGTACCCTTGTGGTTTCCCGCAGGCACAACCCTTAAATTCTATAACGACGGCTCAACCGGTTCAAGCTTCGGGTGCTTTATCAGTTTAATAGAATTTGACGTGACCCCTTAATGAAGGTCAATCTTAAGTTTCCAAATCCCTAATTTTGCTTCATGGATTTCCTTACGGTGCAGGACTATGAAGTTCATTTCCTTTCATCATTAAGCGATGTTTCGGCACATTTCGATTTTCGGCAATATCATCGCTATGCCATATTGTGCGATGAAAATAGCCGTGCTTATTGTCTGCCCATGTTACTGGAAGCCATGCCACGCTTGGATGATGCATTGATTATTGAGGTGCCCGCAGGTGAAGCGTACAAACGCCTGAGCACCTGTAAGTGGATCTGGCAGGCATTGTTTGAGGCACAGGCCGATAGAAATACCCTACTAATCAATTTGGGCGGCGGTGTCATAACCGATATGGGCGCTTTCTGTGCGGCGCTGTATAAAAGGGGCATTGCCTTTATCCAAATCCCCACTACCTTACTTTCGCAAGTAGATGCCACTATTGGCGGCAAAACTGGGGTCAATTTTTCAGGTGTAAAAAACGGATTGGGTACTTTTACCAACCCGAAAGCTGTATTCATACATGATGTTTTTTTGGGCACTTTGCCCGAAGCGCAACTATCCAGTGGCTTTGCGGAAATGCTGAAGCATGCCATTATAGCAGACCCTATTTTGCTGGAAAAGCTGCTGACCATTAAGATAAGTATTGAACAACAATGGACAGACTTGATTGCAGATTCTTTACGAATCAAGCAGTCCATCGTAGAGCAGGATCCATTGGATATAGACATCCGTCAAGCCCTCAATTTTGGCCACACCCTTGGCCATGCCTTGGAAAGCTACAGCCTAAAAACCGAACAACCTTTACTGCATGGCCATGCCATAGCACTGGGAATGATAGGCGAATTGTGGCTTTCCTCACAAAAGCTAGGTTTTCCCACAGGGGATGTGCAGAAAATTAGTAGCCATTTATTGAAATTGTACCAACCATACTTTAATATTGGCTTTGATACGAACAAGCTGGTGAAATTGGCGGGCAATGATAAGAAAAACCGCGACGCGCATATCAGCTTTACTTTATTGGAACAGCTTGGCCGGCCCGTGATTGGTGTGAAATGTAGCCCCGAAGAAACCCGACAAGCCTTTAAATATCTGGAAGACCTTTTATGAGATATACCGTTATTAAAGATGACAAGACACTAAAAGGAACAATAAAGCTGGAAGGCTCCAAAAGTATAACCAACAGGGTCATCATCATAAAGGCGCTTTGCCCTGATTTTTTCGAAATCAATAACTTTTCCCTTTCCGAAGATTCGGAGACCTTGATTGAGCTAATCAATTCCGACAGCCAGGTGCTTGATTGCAAAGATGGGGGCACCACTTTTCGTTTTTTGACCTCTTTTTTGGCTATCCATGAAGGGGAGGTTACCTTAACAGGTTCCCAACGCTTACAACAACGGCCTATCGGGCCTTTGGTAGATGCCCTTCGTTCCATAGGTGCCGAAATCGATTATTTGGGCAATGAGGGTTACCCACCTATACTAATCAGGGGGAAACGTTTGAGCGGTAACCGGATTGAGATAGATGCCAGCTTGAGCAGCCAATTCGTTTCTTCCCTATTATTGATAGCCCCATTACTAAAGGATGGTTTGGTATTGAAACTGAAGGGGGAAATAGCATCGAGGCCCTATATACAGATGACCCTGAACGTGATGAAGCATTTCGGCATCCATTACGATTGGACCCAAAGCATAATTGCCATACCCCACCAAGATTATGTGGCCAGGCGTTATAATGTAGAATCGGATTGGTCGGCAGCGGCCTACTACTATTCTATGGCAGCAATGGCCGATGAGGTGGACCTGAAACTAATGGGGCTGAATAGATTGAGCTACCAAGGAGATAGTGTGATACAAAACATTATGGCACAGTTTGGGGTCAACACCAGTTTTATTGAGAATGGTGTCCATTTAACTAAGTCGGCCACCACGCCCCGTTCCTATGATTACGATTTTCGCGATTGCCCCGATTTGGCCCAAACCATTTTGGCCTGCTGTGCCGGATTGAACATACCGATTAAACTGAGGGGTATCGATAATCTTGAAATAAAGGAAAGCAACCGCATAGAGGCAATGCAAAACGAATTGAAAAAGCTCGATTTGCAATTGGTGCCGCTAGGTTCCACTTGGAATTTGGGCATCAATCTGCATAAGCCCGATGTTTCTAATGTGGTTTTCGATACTTATAATGACCACCGAATGGCCATGGCCCTAGCACCATTGGCACTAGCCTATGGGCGGGTAGGTATCAATGATCCTGCTGTGGTGGCCAAATCTTACCCAATGTTTTGGGAAGATTTAAAAAGCATCGGCTTTAGACTGGAGCACCTCTAGAGCTTATTGAACATTGACGGGCATCTTATCAGCATCTTTTTTATCTAGGCTTATTTGATATTGATCAAATAATACCCTAGTTGTTGCGTTAGAAGGCAAACCACCATATGCTTAAAAAGATAATCGAATCACTACTGGCCATAGTAGTTGTATCAGTTATAGTACTCATCCTGATGTACTCCTCATTTCAGAAAACCATTTCCTCAGTTAATAGTGAGATTGGCAGCCCCATTGACAGCTTTAACAACGTTAAGGTCTATTATAACGGGCTCAATTATGCGGAAAGCTACGGCAGCCATTATCATAATGATGGCTATTATTACGGCAAAAAATGGCAGTGCGTTGAGTTTGTAAAACGTTATTACTATGACCACTTCCACCATGAAATGCCCAATTTGTATGGTCATGCAAAAGACTTTTTCGATACCACCCTGGTACAAGGCGGCATTAATCAAGAAAGGAATTTGATACAGTATTGGAACGGGGGCAACATGCGGCCAAAGGTGAATGATTTGTTGGTCTACAACAATGGCAAATATGGACATGTGGCCATTATTGCAGCCGTAAACGAAGATGAAATAGAGGTCATTCAACAGAACATTCTTTTCAAACCAAGGGAAACACTGCCATTGACCTACTCGAATGGCAGTTATACTATTGGAGAAGTACATAGTCCGGTTGGTTGGCTCAGGAAAGAATAGCTATTGCTATTTATGGCTGTTTTGCTTATATTTGTCTGATTAAGAAGGCCTTTTTTGAAATTCTATCATCAAATATTGCTTTTTTCCTTGTTAGCTGCCATTGCGGCCAGCAGCTTCAGTAGTGTAATCATACAAGGAGCCTATCAGGTGAATAAAAGTTACATTGCCACTGTAAAATGTGAGAACAGGGATAAGCCTACCATGCACTGCAATGGTAAGTGTTATTTAAAGAATCAGTTGAAGCAAGAAGAAGAGAAAAGGAAAGAGGAGAATGTAGAGCTGAACAAGTTTTACCTTGATTGGATCAGTGAACGGCATACTACTCACCTATCCATTTCTTCCACAGATTTGGTCTTTATTTTCCCACAATATCTATTGTACACCAGTACTTACGTCACTTCGCCAATTGACCCTCCGCCCTGCCCTATCGCTTAGGGAAAGGTCAATCTTAGAGATTGGCCTATTGGTCATTTTTTTATCATTTTTTAAATGCGAACGAATTTTTGGGCATTGCTCAGCATTGTGTTAGCAGTGCTAAGTGTAAATGATGCCAATGCTTGTGGTGCTTGTGGCTGTGCATTGAGCAATTATAATCCGGAATTGCTGGTCAATGTGGGCAACCATTCCATAGGGATCATGAATACCTTCAAGGCGTATGGAGTACATACCATAGCTGATGGACATTCAACGGCAGAAGGTGTAGCTGGAACTCCCCTGCACTACAAACAATGGATGAGCCAACATGAGTTGAGGGGCGCTTATTACCCTCACCCTCGTGTGTTGCTATTCGGTTCGCTGCCCCTCAACCATTTGACGCTATGGCTCAACGATGAAAAGCAAAAAAGCCTTACGGGGCTAGGCGATGCCATACTGGTTGCCAGCTACAGGGTACTGAATGAAACCGATACTATGCAGAAAAATGGAATGCTGCAAAGGCTGCAAGTTTCTGCGGGCATTAAACTGCCCACGGGTCCCTGGAAAAACTTGGATGAGGTGGGCAACTGGGAGGCAGAACACCAACTTGGCACTGGTAGTGTTGATTTTATAATCGGTGCCAACTACTTTTTCAAGCGCAACAATTTCGGATTTATGACCGACGTGAGTTATAAAATCAACACCACAAACAAAAAGCAATATCATTTTGCCAATAATTTGAATGCCGATATTAGTTGCTTTTATCTAAAACGGGTAAAGAAAGTCAGTTTGGCACCTAACATAGGGATGCAAGTGGAACATACCGGAAGCGATAGTTGGTACGGAAAGGAATACTATAAGCCCACTGGAGGCACCATTCTATTGGCAACAGCGGGTATGGATATTTACTATCGCAACGTAGGTATCAGCTTGGAATATTTTCATCCCTCATTAAACAAACTACAAGGCGTGCAAATGGAATTGCAAGCCCGTGCCCAAGTGGGCATTAAATATATTATCAACCCAAAACCTAAACAAAAACAACAACAATGAAAATCAGAAATTATTTTTTACTCGCCTTAGTCATCACAATAGGATTTACCAGTTGTAAGGACGATAAGGAAACTGGCTCTTCGAAAGTAAACCTTGCTTTTACAACTGTTTTTGGTACAGAAGCTTACGATACCGCAAGTTATTACCATGCTGGCGAGCCAGAAACACATATCAAGTTCGAAACGGTAAATTACTACATTTCCAATGTTCGTTTGGTGGACCATGATGGCAATGAAACATCCTTCGACAAATACTTCTTGGTAAAATCTGGCCAAAGCAACAACTTCGAGCTAGGTGAAGTGGATGCCGACCATTACCATTATATCCGCTTCGATGTAGGTGTGGATTCAGCCACCAATCATGGTACTGACCCTGCTACCCAGCCATCGGGTTCGGCTTTGGCGGTTCAGTCTGATAAATCTATGTTCTGGAGTTGGAACTCTGGTTATATTTTCATGCGCATAGATGGCATGATTGATACTACCGACAACCATCCACCCACCTTCACCAATTCAGTACAATATCACATTGGTGGCGATGCCTCTATTAGGCCTATTTCACTTGATATTGACCTTGAGATGGATGGAGAAAATGACAGGACATTGACCCTGAAGCTAGACATGGAAAAAGTATTGCAAGGTCTTGATTTGAAGGCGACACAAATGGTACATATGCCAGGCTCAACGGCCTATTCCATAGCCGACAAGTGGCAGGCAGCTTTCTCCGCTGAGTAATCTGTATAAGGGGATGGCCGTCATGGGCGGCCATCCCTAAATTTGAACATTATTGAATAGCTTTAAGTTATAAAAAAAATTGCTGATTATGAAATATGCTTTTGCTATTCTTGGACTTATACTTATTACGCTCCTACTTAACAGCTGTGCCAAAGACCCTGAGTTTAAAGTGCCGGTACAAGCTGAAAAAGGGACTTTCGCCTTCAATATTGATACTAAAGTGGGCAGCCAAAATTTTGTTATTGGTCAAAATTATTATGACATTGAGGGGTACCGCTATAATGTTGCCACCTTTAAGTACTACCTTTCCAAGCTTAGCCTTATTAAAGAAGATGGCAGCTTGTATGAAGTGAAAGATATAGCGCTCATTGATTATGAAGGCAACAACTTGGGTGATATCGAAACTGTAATGGGGGAGGTACCCGTTGGCAACTATTCGGGTATTAAGGTATGGTTCGGTGTTGATTCTGTATTGAATTTCAAAGGCCCAAACGATTACCCAAACAGTCATCCATTAAGCGTAGCCCAACAAACTTATTGGGACTGGAACACCAACTATCGGTTTATGATATTGGAAGGCATTTGTGATACTATACTGAATGATACTATGTCCATTCCACCTACATCGTATTTCACCTATCACCCTGGTACCATGCCATTGTATAAGGAGGTTGTTTTTCCTGCAAGGGCTATTGCCATTAGCAAAGACAATAGGTATGATTATAATGTGAAACTAGACGTCAACAAAATTTTTTATTCAACGCAAGATACCATTACCATGCACAAGCGCCCCGTAACCCATACCGTAGGTGCTTTTGATTTGGCGGAAGAAATTAGTGAAAACTTTACACATGCTTTTTCTGTTCAATGATGCGCTATTGGCTATATGGAAGTTTAGTTTGCCTTTTAGCCCTTACTTCTTGCAAAAAGGACGATAATCAGGACGAGTATGTACTTAACTTACCTAAAGGCTTTCCTGCTCTTTCTATACCAGCTGACAATCAATTGACCCACGAGCGGGTACAACTGGGCAAACTGTTGTTTTTTGACCCTAGACTTTCTAGGGATAGCAGCATATCATGTTCTTCGTGCCATTTGCCCGAAAAGGCTTTTAGCGATGTATTTGCCATTAGTCCTGGTGTAGAGGGGCGAAAGGGCTTTCGCAACTCCCCTACCCTTGCCAATATTGGTTACAGCACCCGTTTCTTTATGGATGGGGGCGTGCCTACTTTGGAGCTTCAAGTATTGGCACCAATTGCTGACCATAATGAAATGGACTTCAGCCTACCTGCTTTAGTGGAAAGATTGATAGCCGATAAGAACTACCAGTTCATGGCAAAACAGGCTTATGGACGTGATACCTTGGATGTGTATTGTATAACCCGTGCCTTGGCAGCCTATGAACGTACATTGCTTAGTGGCAACTCCCCATATGACCAGTATATCAACGATGGTTCTACCACTTCACTTACCCCAGATGAAATAAGGGGAATGAACCTTTTCTTTGGAAAGGCCAACTGTTCCAAGTGCCATTCAGGCCATACTTTTACTGACTATACTTTCCGTAACAATGGCATTTATGAAAGCTATGCCGATTCCGGCAGGTGTCGTGTAACGCAATTGCCAGAAGACAGGGGAAAATTTAAAGTGCCTACGCTTAGGAATATTGCCTTGACTGCTCCCTATATGCACGATGGAAGTTTCTCTAGCTTAGAGGATATTTTGGAGCACTATAATACAGGAGGCAAGAACCATCCGAACAAAGACCCATTGGTACAACCCCTCAATTTAAGCGACCAGGAGAAACAGGATATTATTGCCTTTTTGCGTTCACTAACGGATACGGAATTTATTAACGACCCATCGCATTTACCCTAAGTAAAATGCCTGCTGATTATCCCGATATCGAGTACTTTCCTGGATTTATAGAGGAAGATTACTTCGATGAGCTTTACCATACCTTGCAGTGGCGAACAGGTACCATCAGATTGTTTGGTAAAGAGATTGTTGAGCCCCGATTAGTTGCTTGGTATGGAGAAAAGGAGGCTGCTTACGTTTACTCGGGTAAACCTTTACAGCCATTGCCTTGGACACCTTTGCTCCAAGAGCTAAGGCAAAAGCTGCAACAA
The DNA here is from genome assembly GCA_033762815.1 of Chitinophagales bacterium. GTDB lineage: Bacteria > Bacteroidota > Bacteroidia > Chitinophagales > CAIOSU01 > JANRLF01. The sequence goes on from JANRLF010000004.1 coordinate 315,752, forward strand.
CATTTGCAAGTGCCATTCAATGCCGTATTATGCAATCTTTACCGAGACGGTAACGATTATATGGGCTGGCACAGCGATAATGAAAAACCAATGGGCCATAAGCCGGTTATTGCTTCCTTATCATTTGGCGCAGTTCGAGATTTCCAGTTAAAACACCGCAGCAACAAGCTATTGCCAGTTATAAAACTATCCCTTGAGCCGGGTTCGCTATTGGTAATGAAAGGCGATACCCAAAAATACTGGAAACACCAGTTGCCCAAACGCCAAAGCGTTAAAGCACCCCGCATCAACTTAACCTTTAGGAATATTATTGGATAGCTATTTCACAACCTTGAAGCTTTGGCTGCCTCTGCTGGTTTCTACCAACAACAAGTACAAGCCTTTGCCAAGTGTTGTCGTGTTGATATTAGCAGATTGCCCGCTTATCTTTTCCTCTAGCACTTTGCTGCCTAAAAGGTTATAAAGTGTTATGGATTGTAGTTCATCCCCTTTCGCCTCCACGGCAATTTCATTTGAAAATGGATTGGGGTAAAACTTTAACTCTGACTGATTAACATTATCAATGCCTGTCACTTGTAAAGGATTTTCGTGCTGGAATTGCTTGAAGAAATTCCATATCTCACTACTAGTATTGATATCCTTATTAGTTACCAAGGCTGGTAAATCGAATGGTGCCCCCGGCCAGGTATGGCTGCCATTCAGCACCTTATACAGCAATACTTTTGAATGGGGGCTTATTCCTGTATAGGTATATAACTCCACGGTTGAATTGTCGCTCGTATTGGTGTTGGGTAAGCTTTGCATGCTCGGTGAGGGATTACAACTATCATTGGCCACCCAGTAAGCGATAGTTTCATCCACTGAACCATAACCAGGTGCCCCATTATACGGCACTGTTAGATCATTAGTACCATGAACCTGCATTACTGGAACGATTCGACTTGGAGCACAATTAGCCAATATATCAGGAGCCAAAAGTCCGGTAACGGAGGCAATAGCTGCAATCCTATTGCTTAATTCACAAGCCAATCGATAGCTCATATACCCTCCATTGGACATACCGCAAGCATACACCCTGCTTAAATCGATATTGTACCTGTAATACATACTATCAATAACAGCCGATACGAATCCCACATCATCAGGAAGGCCAGTACCTGGATAAAGAAATGAATTCCATGCGTTGTTGATACCATTGGGGTAAACTACTATAAAGTTGCCTGTATCGGCAATGGCATCCATGCCGCTATATACCTGTTGCTGCAAAGCCTCAGAGGTATAGCCATGTAGATTAAAAACCAAGGGCAAACTTACACCCTGCGTGTAAGCGGGTGGCAGATGCACAATATAGTTTCTGTTATAGCCGCCATAGTTAAAACTAAAAGTGTAGTTTGCCTGCCCATTTAGCATAGAAGCCGTGGTTAGAAAAACCGCTAATAAAGAAGAAAAGTACCTTTGGTTCATGGCAACATTTGTTTAATCAACTCTAAAATAATGCCAACCGCTATTGACGGTTCAATACAATCGTAAACTCCGTGAATTCTCCTTCCTTGCTATCAACCCTTAAATCGCCATTATGGCCTTTTACAATAATGTCATGGCTAATGGATAGCCCCAAACCGGTGCCCTCACCGGTTGGCTTCGTAGTAAAGAATGGGTTGAATATCTTGTCAAGGTTACCTTTAGGAATACCCGTACCGTTGTCCTTTATTTTTATCTCTACCCTGTTATCAGGCAATGCCTTGGTGCTGATGCTAACGGTAGGTTCAAAGCTGCCGCCCATTTTTTCCTTTTTCTTGAAAGCAGCATAAATAGCATTGTTCACAATGTTGAGCAACACTTGCGATACATCTTGCTTCACAATATTCACTGTGCCAGCAGCGGAATCAAATTGCTCAGGAAATTGCACGTTAATTTGAGAATGCTTCCCTCTCAAACCTCTATAAGCAAGTGTGACATTTTCTTTTACCAAAGTATTTATATCGACAGCCTCTTTATCACCTCGCTGGTTGCGCGAGTGCATGAGCATATTCTTTACAATATTGTCCGCACGCTTGCCATGCTCATTGATTTTCTGCATGTTTTGCTTTAAATCCTGGGCAATAGCATCCATATTGTCTGCATCCTTCTCTCCTAGCCTATCCTTGCTTTTATCAATTTCTTCTACCAGCTCATCCAACAGCTCTACAGATAACTCGGCAAAGTTGTTCACAAAGTTTAAGGGGTTCTTTATTTCATGGGCTATCCCCGCTGTCAATTGACCGAGGGAAGCTAATTTTTGCTGTTCCACCATCCGCTCCTGTGAGTCCTTCAACTCCTTAGTACGTTCATCCACCAATGCTTGCAACCGCTTTTGTTCGCGCTTCAACTGTGCGGAGCGCATTACAATAATGCCGTAAACGACTAGACCGATGAGGATAACAAGCAAAAGATAAGCCCACCATGTTTTGTACCAAGGGGGTGTTATGTGGAAGCTGAATGCATCTTCCTTACTAACAAAATCATTCAGGTTCTTGGCTCTTACTTTAAAAGTAAAGTGCCCAGCAGGTAAGTTGGTATACTCCTTTCGGGTATCGGTACTCCATTTCGACCATTCATTGTCAAAACCTTCTAACTTGTATTGAAATTCAGTTGCGTCGTTAGGGTCAAAATTGGGCGAAGCGAATTCAAACACCAGCGCATTTTGTCGGGATGACAACTTATGTGGTTTCTTGTTGCCGGTTCCTGAGAAAAGTATGGTGCCATCAGCCGTATGCACATTGGTAAGCAGCGCATTGAAATCCTTATCTTGATCATTCACCCTTTTCTCTTCCACTTTAATAATACCCTTTGAGCCACCCAAATAAATGTTGCCGTTCTGTACAAAGGCCACTTGGTATGAGGGGTCGGCCATTCGGCTGTAAAAACGCGTATCGAAACGGTATCCATTTTTGTCAGAAGGTACTGCCACCCCTTTTGCTTGCTCAGTAATCACAAACAACCGTTTCTCGTCCATTAGCTCAACACTAATCAACTTTCCATATTTGTCTGTAAAATCCTTGCCCAAAATATCAGTCAAATAGAAGCGGGAATCTTTGGTATTGAACATGTACAAGCCATTGCTGGTACTGAAAACGGGCGTGGCCCCAAGTAGAAATACTTTTACCCGCTTGTTATCCGGCAATCCATCTTGGGCAGAGTAATAACTAGCACCCGCTATCTTTTTACTGTTTAGATCCAGTTTCAGGCTAATTATACCATTGTAATCAGTACCCAGCCATACATGCTCACCTATAGCAACCACAGAATTAATGTCACCTTTCACCTTTGCCCCCATTCCGAAAGGCTGCCATTTGCCCTTCTGCTTTTCAAGCAAAACAATACTATCTTTAAGTGTAACTAATAGAAACGATTGACCCGGAATCTGATATAGTTGGAAGCTGTTATCGGAAAGCACCTTTTGGGGAACATTTCCTTCCATTTCATACAATCCATCGGCTGTTGCCAACAGCAATGACCCATTGATTTCCAACATATCGTGTATCTCCGTATGGAAACCGGCAACTTCCTTAAAAAGAGAATGGTAATCAGATGCACCGCTTTCAGCAGGGTTTAACAAATAGTAAACCCCCAAATTGGTGGTAACGTACAGTTTGCCACCACTTCTGGATATATTGGTGACATTGCCCATAAGGCCCGCCGTCTCTCCAAAAAACGACACTGGTGATTCAGCCGCAACACGGCTAATCCCATTATTGGTGGCTATCCATAAACCTTTTTGTTGGTCAACGAAAAGCGAAGTGGCGGATAAGTCATTTAGACCAGTCAGCTTGTTGTAAATGCCTTTTACAAAGCCATTCTTTGAAATCAACACTACCCCACCTTGCAAAGTACCTACCGCAATGCGATTTTCATCCACCTCTACCCCTGTGGATAATATATGGTCGATGATATAACCGCTGCCATTGGTTTTGAAGGCCTCCAATTGGCCATTTTTATAAGTAAACAAACCTTTGTAGCGGGTACCGATTAGTAACTGATCGCCCAAGGGACAAATAAATTGTATTGGTTCATCGAGAATTGCTTCTGTGCCGGTTAGTTTTACCAACTGTTCGCCTTCCAGTTGTTGCAGCCCAATACCTTCTTCATTGATAAAAATTGCTGCTCCGGCTTGAAAGGCAGGCTGCCTTACCAAAGTGTTTTTAATCGGTACTTCCTTTAGCTTTCCGTCGTAAAGAAAAATACGGCTAAGGGAAATGTAGTAAACACCTTTTTCGGTGCTGAAAGTATGCCCTATGCTGCCTGGTCTATCTTCAGCTTTTAGCCGTTTGCTGAGCGAGGAGTAGGATAAAGCACCCGCTGAATCTAAATCAAAATAACCAAACTCATCGTCGCTGCCCACGTATATTTTACCATTTTTATCAACCGCTACCGACCTAGCAGGCATGTTTTCTGGCAGTTTCAACAGGCTCCATTTATTGCCATCAAATTTCAAAACACCCGACTGGTTTGCGAAGTACAAAACCCCTTTATTGTCTTGGGCTATTCCATAGTTTCTGGGGCTGGCGTTATAAACCTTGTCAGTATAGTTTTTGAGATAAGGGAACGCTACTTCGGTTTCTTGGCTAAAAGCTAGACCACTGAAAACAAGTAGCAATAACAGTAAGTGGAAACAAATGGGGGCGCGCATAAAAGCCGTTTATGGATGTACTAATTCTGCCACGGTAGGCACATTTATTATTAACGAACCATTAGATGCCTGCCATTTCACAATCCCTTCCTTCGGCAGGTTTTTTAAATCTATGTTAACTGTATGATTTTGATAATCGGTGAAGGTGATAACAGAATTGTTATTGGCGGCCAAGGTAAAGCTGCTGCCGTACAACAACGCTTTCTTATCTGCCTGCTGGTTGCTTTCTTTTGATTTTCGCTCAATATCGTATTTTATGTGAAACTCTAGTTTTCCACTGGTACCTGAGTTATTGTAGAATGTTTCTGCCACAAAGCAGGTTTTGCCACCAGATACTGTTTTTCGGTACGACCACTCCCTATTTTGCTTGCCCACCGACTTTTCGACTACAAATTCCAAGCTCTCCGGTATTAAACTCCAGCCATCGGGTACTGTAATGCATTGCTTTTCCACCAAATCTTGGTTCGATGAATTGAGTAGAAAAGTTCGGGTACGTTTTTGTTGTTTTTCAACGCCATTGGTAGTAACAGAGTTTAGAACTTCTATGGTACCTACTGTAATGGGAATAGATACTATGGGCACGCTGAAATGTACTTCAGGCTTGTATTTTTTTGAAACCTTCCTTACTGGCAACCAGGCCAAGTGTACTTCAACGATTGCATAACGAAAAGGCTCATTACCTATAAGGCCCATAACGGTATTAGCATCCAATATAAAGGTGAGCGTACTATCGGTCAAGTTACTGATAGGTAATTTATTGCTGCCAGCACTTATATACGATTGTCCATTGCTGGATTGTACTCCAATAAAATTGCCCCGCAAAGTAACCGTTATCGGTAGCGAATTCCCAGCTTCTGTTAAAACAGCTTCTCCCTCACTAACGGAAGGCAACTCTGCTATCGAAATATTGTCATGATATTGAATTGCATTGCGCTTAAAACTATCACTGTAGATGCCATTGAAGGCAACAAAATTGTTCACCAAATTTTCCAAGCTTGCTAAGTCAGGTTTTGCTATAGGGTTCTTTTTTGAACTGGTCTTGGCGTACATGTAGGCGTTTCGTGCCGCATCAATATCGCTCAACAGGAAGTTTGCATAATACACGGTATTGGGTTTTTGCCACTTTTCAGCACTATTGATTTTTTGCATGATTTGCTGCTTCCAAATATATAACTGCTGCTCGGGCATGGGACCCGATTGGGCAAAAGAAGCACTGGTACAAATGAGGAAAAACACTATAAAACAATAAACACGCAAATTTACCTCCGTTTATGCCGTGAAGATATGAAACAAAGCATTAGAAAGATTAGCGAATAAAAGAAATATCACTTATGGGTTGAGTCAATAACCCCCGGGGGCTCATCCGTAAATGAATAACGCAGTTTCCAGCCCTTTGCGATAATACTATTATCGGTAACAAACCATACCAACAGTTGGTTGGAGCGGGATATAATAGTAGGGGGCATATCGGGGCCGCTAAACTTGGCACTTAGCATATCCTCATGCGTTACGCTCCCTTCGAACAGCCATACAAAATCGATTTTTGGCTGAGTATCGAATTCCAAAAATTCCACTTTAATCCGCTTCCCTTCAGGAGCAATTATCTGCCATTTACAGGCGCATTTATTAGCATAATTTTCATTTCCGCTACCATCTTCTATTTCTCCTTCCGGTTGGGTTAACTCTACTAGATCGAAACAATACAGTTTGGCAGAGTCAATAGGTTCTACCGCATATTTTATGTTTAAAGGTCTTTTTTGGGGTTTTCCTTTATAGGAAATGGTAAGTTGTTGGGTATAAAATGTTTTCCCCAATCCGAGTTCCCCTGCCAGATAAACGCTGCTTTTACCTGCTGCATCGGTTACGTTGAATGTCAGGTTTCTTTGCTTATCATGCGCAATGATTGGCTGGATAAAGATACCTTTGAATCCGCCATAAGGCTTAATCGTCCAGTCTAAATTGTTATGGTTCTGTCCAAGCCATATTTCGCCTTCTGGCCTACTGCTGTTAAAAAAGGAATTTTTGTCCGCAGTTAAGTATTCAATGGCATGTAAGTTTATCAAACCTGCTCCCAGTTTTCCAGCATAAGATTGATTAACACTGTCAATAGGCAAAGCGGTGTTCTTAATGGCTGCGACGATTTCCGTAGGGCTTGCGGCAGGAAAAAGAGATTTAACGATGGCCGCCAGTCCCCCTGCTAGGGCTACAGCGGTTGAAGTGCCGTCAAAATAACTATAGGCGTTTTCTTTGATTGGGTGTGCTGCATAAACATTTGTACCAGGAGCGGAGAAATCAATTTTCTTCCCAAAATTTGAACTTTCACATTTGTGCAAATTGGTGTCCAAAGCTGCCACAGCTGTTACATTTGTAATGGAAGCTGGGGCGTCAATTTGCTCGCTAAAGTAATTGCCTGCGGCAGCCAGAATTAATATGCCATTGGCAGCAGCCTGGGTAAAAAGGGCTGCTTGTTTTTCATCGGCCTTTCCGCCTGACCATGCGCAAACTATAATATCAGCTTTTTGTTGCAGGGCATAGGCAATTCCGGAGTATCCATCGAGCAAGTAGGATTTGGTGGCCTTATCGCCCAAGGCTTTAATGGGCATAATCTGAATAGGGTGTTCATTCCCAAATGCGATTTTGGCACTTCTGAGCACGATACTGGCTATCATGGTGCCATGATAGTATTCCTTTTCCCTCCCGATTGGTATGCTTACATCGCCATCGTGGTCGGATACATCATAACCCGAAACATCATCTACATAACCATTCTGGTCATCGTCAATACCATTTCCAGGTATTTCAAGTTTATTGGTGTAAATATGTCCGTCTAGGTCGCGATGGTTGAGCAAATACCCGTCATCCACGATTGCTATAACTATAGGGCTAGGTTTATGGCTCAATTGATGCAGGCCAATTTGCTGATAAGCATATAGGCTATCTTGTAATGGATTCTGTCCTGCATTTGTTTTATGAAAAAGGAATAGCGAGCATATAACTACACCAACCCTTAACATATCATATCTCAAGGCACGTAGTTAATAACATGCGTGTGAGTAGGCATATTATTACTTAACAGCGTAATATTTTCAGAACCCCCATTTTCTCCCATTTGCCTAGCTGTCAAACCACTACCTTGGCCTTGATGGATGGGCACTCTGCCACGAAGGTCAGGTAATGCAAAAGTGGACACTCCATTGCCACCATACTGCGTACCAAGCAATGCGAACAAGGCTGAATTCTGTGCAATGGGCAGAATCTGTCCATCGCATGTTGCATAACCTGTAGGAGCAAAATTGAATCCATACAATTCAATCTCGCCAAGAAATGGATCCAAACTTTGTCTAGAAGGGAAGATACCTTGCAATGCAATGCAATAGTTTAATACTAAATATGGTTGCATGATACTAAAAGGTATTGAATTTCCTGCAGTACCCAAAGAAAGTGACTTTGCAACCCAATTGTTGCCAGATGAATTCCAAGCAATTACTTGATTGTTGGCTGATGCGGTTACTCCTGCCAAGCTACCAGTAGCACCTGTAGCCCCAGTAGGACCTGTTGGGCCTGTAGGACCATCAAATCCATTTTGTCCTGCTGAACCTGTGGCTCCAGTAGCGCCAGTGGAACCTGTGGCTCCAGTAGCACCTGTGGCCCCAGTAGCACCCGTGGGGCCTATAGGACCTTGTGCGCCCGTATTACCCGTTACACCGGTGGCACCGGTAGCACCTGTTGGGCCAATAGGTCCCGTAGGGCCTTGAGGGCCGGTATTACCCGTTGCACCTGTGGCACCGGTGAGGCCAATAGGACCTTGTGCCCCTGTACTTCCAGTAGCACCTGTAGCACCCGTTGTACCTGTTGCCCCTATAGGGCCCTGAAGCCCTTGTGAACCTTGAGGCCCTGTTAAACCAATAGGACCTTGTGGGCCTTGCGGGCCAGTGGAGCCTGTTGCACCCGTTGCCCCGGTAGCACCAGTCGATCCTGTTGCACCTACAGCTCCAGTAAGGCCCGTTGCGCCTGTGGCTCCAGTGGCACCTGTGGCTCCAGTAGCTCCCGTAGCTCCAGCAGTACCTGTGGCACCTGTTGAACCTGTTGCACCCGCAGCACCCGTGGCACCAGGTATCCCTTGAATCCCTTGGATACCTTGTGGACCTTGAGCACCTGTTGCACCTGTTGGGCCTTGCCCACCTTGTGCCCCCTGAGGACCTTGCGCACCGGTAGCACCAGTTGCGCCTGTCGGGCCTTGTACACCCGTTGCTCCTGTCGCTCCAGTCGCGCCAGTAGCGCCAGCAGGACCTTGCGGACCTTGTGCACCGGTAGCTCCATTGTTACCTATTGGGCCTTGGGGTCCTGTAGCACCCGTCGCACCAGTTAAGCCGGTAGCACCTTGTGGACCTTGCGCTCCCGTAGCTCCGGTGGCACCAGTTGCTCCTGTAGCTCCTTGTGGACCTTGTGCGCCAGTTGAGCCAGTTGCTCCTTGTGGGCCTTGGGCACCAGTATTACCAGTAGCTCCTACAGCACCTGTAGCGCCAGTTGCTCCCGTGGCTCCAGGTGCTCCTGTGGCTCCAGGTGCTCCTGTGGCACCCTGCAAACCTTGTGCACCTGTTGGGCCAGTTGGACCTTGCAGCCCTTGTGGACCTTGTGGGCCAGTGGCCCCAGTTGCACCTTGTGCCCCACCATTTCCGCTAGATTCAGCATATAGCGCATAAGGCACCGATAGTAATTCAAACAAACCGATAGTTGCAAAGTTGGAACCACCGTCTACGTCCAAGTCCACTTTTACCCATTTGTTGCCCGTGGACCAATCAATATCGCCCCAAGCTCCAAAGGCTACCGTACCTCGGCCAATCTTGATATTGATTCCACCTTTTTCGGTGGTGGTAACTTGATGCGTTTCCGTATAAACTGTAGCCCCACCAGCAGCATTGTCTTGAATGCTTACCCTTATGCTCACATCCGTGTTTCCAATCGGAGCGCCGCTTGCATCCGTGGCAACGGCTTGATAATTAATACCTTGAGGCACTTGGGCATAAACGCCTAAGCTAAAGAACATTACGGCTAGGTACAGGAAAATTCTCATGTGGTTGGTTTTGTCGATGCTCGAATATAGTAAAATTATGTAAATCCCAGCATTGTTTTTAACTGGCGGATTTTAAAATGTTTCGTGGTAACATTATCAGTTTAAAGGCAATGTGGTAACTGCTATTATTCAAGACACTATTCCTCTACTCCCCATCCAGTTGTTGTGTGAAGCGTACAAGCACCTTTTTCACGTCTTCAAGAGCGTGTTCGTCCACGCAGTCGGGCAAGTCGAGGCGGGTATGGTAGGTGGGGTCGAGCTTTTTCATCGATATGCCGATAATGGCCAGTGCGGGTATCCCTTGTCTGGCAAAGGCCGCTGCATCGGTGGCACCAAAACCCAAGGGCTTTACTTTATGGGGCACCTGTAATTCATTGAAAGTACGGTGCATCCTTTGAACAAGGTCTGCAGGATACTTTACCAACAACATGATTTCCTGATTGAGGATATGCAGTTGGTCGCGGTCTTTGATACCGTCCAGATTAATATTAATGGCATTCTCAGCTAACAGTTCCTGATGAAACTGCTTTACGTAAGCATGTGCTCCTTGCAGACCAATTTCCTCGCTGCCGAAACTAGCCACTTTGATACGGATATGTTTTAATCGATTTTCCGGATTTGCGAAAAAACGGCCCAGCTCCATGGCAAGGGTAACGCCAGAAAGATTGTCCTGCGCACCGGGTACATATGCTTTATTATGGATGAAAAACATGCTGAGGGTAACCGGCGAGGTTGCCAAGAAAAACCACCAACCGAGATTCCAAGCCGTATCGTTACCAAAAATGAGGCAAAGCAGATAGTAAATAGGCAATAGTACCAGCAAAAAACCACTGATAATGGTAAGTACAATGCCCAAATCTTTTAAATGATACCACCAAAAAAACTCTCGGGCGGAATCCATATGCCCAGAAAAGATGATGGTGCGCTTTACCTCACCCGAAGGTTCCACTGTACCTATGGTGTTGTGCGAAGTGCCCTTTTTATAAAGGAAATCGAGCCAATGATAGTACAGTAAAAAATGTCCTAGAAACAGTATGAAATTGACAAGGGATAATGTTAGGGCTATACGGATATCCACAAAGAACAAAGCAAGGCAAACCCAGTAGAGGCCATAAAACAACTTCAAGGATTCAAACTTGGCATGTGGGGCAATGGCAAAGGGCTGAAACAGCACCTTATCGCAAAAGCCCTCCATCAATTGCTTTACATACAATTGGCTCGCCTTTTCAGCTTCACTGCCAGCTGCCCGTGGGCCAAACCGGTCAATCACATCGCTGATTAAGGCTTTCATGTTTTAGAAAACCGAAAGTTTTTTGCTAAGCACGGTACCCTCACTTGCTATGCGTATGGTATAAATGCCCGCTGGTTTGTTGGCCATATCCAGTAGTAAATGGTTTATCCCAGCTTTTGCTTGGCTGGGGGCAATGCGTTCTGTTTTACCCAACATATCTGTTATGGTCAATTCCACTTCTGCTTCTTTAGCCAAGGTATAAGTGAGGTTAATAAATCCATTGCCCGGATTGGGGTATATGTTCAAACCCTCAATCGTATGCTCGGCAATGCCAACACTTTGTACTACAACACCTACTGCTTCATCATTTAAGCTAAACTCATTGCCATTGGCTTCTAGCTCGTCAAGGGCATTCAATCCATAAGCACTAGCGGTACTGTTCAACACCATTACCTGCCCATTGAGCCCATTATATATCAAGGTGTCACCTACGCCAAACTCTACTACCGCTGTATCAGTAATTGTATACGCTATCCCATTGATATACACTACTTCACCTTCGCTCAAAACCAAAGGGTTATCGTTGTCGCTACCTATATTGGGCAATTGTGTACGCAAGGTGGCTAGGGTACTGCGCATAATGGCTATTTGCCCCTCGCTAAACATGTTCATACAGCGCTCGTCGCTATAGTCCATATAGTTTTCAATCATGTCAGGGGTATCGCCCACAGGGTCGGTACAGGTATTTTTGTTCAGGTTGCAGCTTTGGGCGGCATTGTCCTTACAGTTGGGAGTATCGTCAATTCCATCATCCACGGTACAACCATCTTCACCAATAAAAGCATTAGCATCACCCCATATATGTCTCAAACCAAGGAAATGGCCAGCTTCATGCACGGGAGTACGACCTTCGCCTGCCACCACCAAACTGCCAGTGTTGGAATAAATGTTGTTTCTGCCAAAAACCTTGTAATGGATTACCACACCCTCCATGCCAGGGTCAGGTGCATTGGCTCCAGCAGGCCAGTTGGGCGCACCAACCGGAGGGTAAGCCAACCCCAACACCAAACCAAAAGAAAAACCTGAAGCCTCTGTATTGCATACCCAAATGTTCATATACTTGTTCACGTCCCAAGCATTGATTCCGCCACTAGTATCGAATTTTACGGCATCAATCCCCAAGCCGCCGCCAAACAAATCAAAAGAGAAATTGTCCTTCGTGGTATTGGTACGGGTAATGCCATTGGTAGCATTGCCATTAGGGTCGGTATCGGCCAAAAAGAACTCGATACCTGCATCGCCAGCACGAGAACTGAATATGGAACGGGTATCGCTGGTATCATCATTCTTCCGTCTATAATCTTGGTTTAGTACCTTTATTTGGCTAAAAATGACCGAATCAGGGATATTCTGCTTGGCTGAATCATATACCACATGCACCACCACTGGTATGCGGTAAATGGTATCAAAAGTACTGCTTTGCTTACTGCTGGCTTGTTGCTGCTTAGCATAATCAAAAGCAGCTTTCACGACCTGTTCGTAACCGGGATATTTTACACAGTTTTGGCGATACACCTCATCAGTAACGCAAGGCAATATCTGCTGTGCTGAAAGCTTACAGAACAAACCAAAGCTTAACAGACTAAGAAAAATAAAACGCATGGTATAAAGATTTAGGCTGCAAAAATACAAGAAAAACAAATGCTTATTTGATTTTCTCTTTTCCGCCGATAGAATCTATTTTCAAGCCAACGGTAGCGAACTTTATCCAGTTTTTTGAGCGGGAGAACAAGGCCCTCATCAGGTCAGTAAGCATACTGTACTTGGTTTTGGTAAATGGATACCAATGCGGTTCTATTTTAGAGCCTTGGGTATCTATTAGTATCGATTTGGAGTTGGAGAAGGTCAACAACCCCACATCGCCTTTGTACCTGCCGAAGCCACTATCTTTAATTCCGCCAAAAGGCAAAGCAGGGTTGGCCTCCGTCAACATGTGGCTATTGATGGAAACATTGCCAGTAATGATTTGTTTGGCTACTTTTTCAGCACGCTTCAAGTCTTTTGACCATACGCTGGCACCCAAGCCATAAGGCGAGTCATTGGAAAGGCGGATGGCCTCTTCCTCGGTTTTGAACTTCATTACCGCTACCACAGGCCCAAAGGTTTCTTCGGTCATTATTTTCATGGTATGGTCGGCATCTACAATCACGGTAGGCGGAAAATGGTGTTTGCCAGGTTCACGGCTGCCGCCACATAACACTTTGGCACCTTTTTCCACCGCATCCTGTATGTGGCTTTCAATAATTTTGATTTGGAATTCGGCAGTTACCGTACCTACATCACAATCCTCAGGGTCTTTGTAGTTTCTGTTATCGTGCGATACTTTTAGTTTCTTGGTCTTGTCCACCAGTTCTTTTACCAGTTCATCATGAATGGTATCCTGCACATATAAGCGCTCAATGGAAGTACATGATTGGCCCGCATTGGTAAAGGCACCCCACATAATGCCGTTCACCGTACGTTCAATGCTGATATCGTCAAACACAATGGCGGGGTCTTTTCCGCCCAGTTCCAAATCAACTGGAATCAAGTATTTGGAGCATTGCTCCATAATGCGGCGACCTGTATTCACACTGCCTGTAAAATGTACTTTGGCTGGGCGACGGTCAATGAGTTTGCTACCCGTCATTTTGCCACCGTACACCACTTGTATGGCATCTTTCATAAAGCCGCTTTCTTCTACCATTTTCTCCACAACTCCTTTTAATGGGGTCACTTCCGATGGTTTCCAAATTACCGCGTTACCGGCCAAGAATGCCAGCAAACCAGGAATGATGCCTTGGTAGAAAGGAAAATTCCATGGGCTAATCAACAAAACGGTGCCCATAGGTTCATATACTATCTTCGATTTTTTGCCCAAAAGCACAATCGGTGTATGTACTTTTTGATCGGCCAATACTTTTGGGGCTACTTTTTTGAAATGGTCTATTACGTCACACACCTCAAAAACTTCCGCAGCCAAAGCATCCAAACGCGATTTACCGGTTTCCTCAATAATACGGTCAAGGATGAATTCTTGGTTTTTGATTACCCAATCATTCACCTTCAACATTTCTTCCACCCTTTGCTGTACCGTCATGGCACGCAACTTGGGCTCTATGGCCTTGGCAGTTGCGAACACCCTATCAAGTGTCGCATCATCAGGGTCGGTAATGGAGTAAAGTTCTTTCCCGTTGATGGGACACTTCACCTGTATGGTGGTCAATGTGTTGGTTTCGAAAGACATGTGTAAAGCGTTTTGAGGCTTTCTAAATTACACAAAAACAATAAAAAAGAGGAATGTTTAATCATTTAAGCCACCCTCAACTGCTGAATCCGACCGACGCTCTTCCAACTCCTCGTGGTTATCGCCGCCCAAGCTATAGTAATTGTTTTCCTCATCTTCCGCACCGATGGCCTCGCTGTCGTCATCCAACTCCGCACCGGGTACGTCCAAACCAGCTATGCTCGTTTCTTCATTGGCATTTTCCGGTACTATTTCCCCAGTTTCCAGAATACCCGCATCATTGTCGGCATCAATGTTCATGGTCTTGTCTTCTTGGCTATAGATATCTTCACTGGCGGGATAGTGGGGGTAGCCCGGCAAATCCTCTTCTTGGCGTTTCTCTTCGTCTTGCATGATAAAAAAGTTTTTTTTCGAAAAGGCAATGAACATGCCAAATGGAAACTTTTACCAAAGATTGCGTCTTTCTTGGCCTTAGCCCTTGAATGTTTCCAATATTTTAAACAAATTACAGAAAGCAGCGTTTTTTTTAACCAGCAACCACATGACCTATCCATTCTACCACCACCTTTGGTCCATTATTTCCGAGATGGGGCTGCAGGGCGACCAACACCCCAGCATCAGGAAGAAAATAGTGTTGGCCAATCAGCTCAGTTTTTTGATGCTGGTGTTCATACTAATCAGCGCCCTCATCTTTGCTGCCAATTATGGCAATAGTTCTTTGGTGGTAATGATAACGGCAATTGGGTTCATCCCCGCTTTTACACTGTTACTGAATCGCTTCCACTATACTGACTGGGGTCGTTTCTTGCTCGGAATAGCCATGCCCATTATTATCCTGATGGTTATCGTTGGGCTGAAAATGTTCAGTACCCAAACCAATTTTAAGGTGAGCGAATACCAGTTTTACACGCCCCGCTATTATATCATGGCCTTAAGCCTATTGCCGCTGATACTGATTGACCTGAGGGAAAAGGCAATGTTCGTGACAGCTTTAGTAGTAAACGTGGTATGCCTCACCATGTTCGATTTTGCACATGACGTTTGCGGGGTTGGGCATCAGGCATTTGGGTTTCAATTTTACCAATACTACCAAGCTACCATTATGCCCGTGGTACTGTTATTTTTCTTGTACTTCAGCATTGTTTTTTACCAACGGGAGAACCAAAAGCACGAAAACAAAATACAATCGCTGTTGGATACCATCAAAATCCACAACGAGGAAATCAATCGGGAAATACAGATGGCCAAGAATGTGGTGGAAAGGTTGCTCCCCCAACAACTTCCATCCATTAAGGGTCTGCAATTGGCTTCCTACCTACAATGGTCAAAAGAAGTGGGAGGCGATTATTATACGGTGCGGAAAATAGATGATGAACGACATTTGATACTGATAGCCGACGTAGCGGGAAAAGGCTTGGCGGCCTCTTTTATTGTTTCCAATATCCATTCTTTTATAGAAACACAACTTCCCTTAGGAGATTTTAATTTGAAGGGGTTTATCGGCAAATTGAACGAAGTACTTTGTAAAATAGCGGAAGATAAATTCGTGACCTGTTGGGCAGGCGTTTATCATTCGAGCACCCATGTATTGGAGAGCATCAATGCTGGCCACCCAGCGCCATTGCTGCTAAAAGGAAATATCGGGCAAGTAAAAGAGCTTAAAACAGGCGGAACGCTTTTGGGCTTTTTTGAAGATTTCCAATTCAAATCGGAAACAACATATCTGCAAGAAGACGATGTAGTGGTGCTGTACACCGATGGCATAACGGAAGCGGCCAATGCCGATGGAAAACTATATGATGAAGGTGGACGCTTAGCGACAGTTTTGCAAGAGTATTGTCAGCTTCAACCCGAAGCAATGATTGCCCAACTTAGAAATGACGTGTACCATTTCGCGCAAACCGACCATTACGAGGACGATTTTACCTGTTTGGTCATTAAGTGCTGCGTGCCTAATCAAATAGCCGTCCAACCGCCATCTACAACTAAGTTGGCTCCAGTCATATAGGCCGAGGCATCGCTGGCCAAAAATACTAGTGCGCCCATATAGTCCGTAGGTTGTGCCATACGGCCTAGCAAGGTTTTCTTGCTGTAATTGCTTACGAAAAACGCATCTTGGCTGTTCTCCACACCACCGGGTGAGAGCGTATTGACCCTAACCCCCTTTTTGCCCCAATAAGCAGCTAAAAAACGGGTAAAATTGACCACCGCCCCCTTGGTAACAGGGTAGGCGGCCGACTTATAGAATTGCTGTTCGCCCTGTTGGTTGACATAGATACTTTGATCGGGTCCCACAATGCCATAGGTGGAGGCAATATTAATGATGCTGCCGCTGCCCTGCTCTGCCATCGGCATACCAAACACTTGCGAGCAAAGGAAAACACCCGTCACATTAACTTCCAGGGACTTCTTAAACATTTCAAGTGGATAATGCTCAAACATGCTTTGCTGCCCCGCCAGCAGGGGATTTTCAAACATATCGTTAATGGCCGCATTGTTCACTAGGATATCGATTTTGCTATACTTGGCCAACACCTTATCCCTTGCCGTTTTCAACGATGATTCACTGGTGACATCTACCGCAATTGCCAAGGGGTTGTTCGCTAGGGTTTCAGCTACTTGGGCGCATTTTGCCTCGTCTATATCGGCTATTACCACATGGGCTCCGGCACTATCAAGGGCTTTACAATGGTGGGAGCCTATTAAACCACAGGCACCCGTCACGATGGCTACCTTGCCCTCTAGGGAAAAAAGTTGTTGCATGCTAATCGGCGGTTTTAGCCCGCAAAAATATGCATATATTTATGCGAATAGTGCACTAACTCTGTGACAGGGAAATTTTATTTTACTGAACATGCGTTGGATGAAATGTTCCATTTGTAACAATGGCTTCTGTTAAGAAGGATTCACGAGTAAAATGTTCGAAAAGAATGGCCGTATCATTGTTTTAAAAATGTAGAGGCCATGATTTGCGGCAATTGTGGCACCCGTTTTTCCTCAGCAGAAACGAGTGCCAACCTTCTTTCAAAAATAAGACAGCAAATGCTTATGGGAGTTGATTTGGAAGTAATTGACTTAAAGGCTGCTTAATGTAATCCACTTACACCTTAGCCGCCTTGGGCTTGATGTTAAAGTCGCTTACTTTTCTGAATACCGCCTGTACTGGCTCACCCCGCAATTGTTCTTTCACAGTGCCGGCCTCAACCGCCTGTTTAAGGATAGACAATACCTCACGGTATGCCTTCAGGGTATAATCAACGTCTTCTTGGCTATGACTATAGCACATATTGTGGAAACCAGCCCAAAGGATACCCCGCTTAATCATTTCCTGCTGCACCAATGATTTCATCTCCAATGGATTGCCCACCGTATCTTTAAAATTTACAATGGTACGACAGTCGTAACCGGAACAATTTGTGTAATGATCAATGCCTAGTTCTTTGGCAATTACATTATATCCTTCTTTTAACTGGCGACCCATTTTTGACAGATAATCAGGCACTTGCTTGTCAATCAACTCATTGATAGTAGCAATGGTAGCTGCCAATGAAAGGGCTTCTCCACCAAAGGTGGTGAAGAAAAATACTTCTTCTTCAAAAAGTTGCATCACATCCCTTCTTCCGGTAAGGAAAGCTACGGGCATGCCATTGGCTACCGCCTTGGAATATACGGCCAAATCGGGTTGAATGCCAAAATACTCCTGTGCACCGCCTACCGCAATCCTAAAGCCGGTCCACATTTCATCAAAAATGAGCAGGGTGCCATTGGCTTTACATAGTGCCTGCAGTTCGTGCAAAAAATTGTTCTTTGGCTCTTCAAAAACAAAGGGCTCCAGAATAACACAAGCTGTATCCTCATCCAGCGCATCTTTTACCGATTGTATATCATTATAGGCAAAGGTGCTGGTCAGGTCCTTCACTTCTTGCGGAATACCTTTCGCCCGGCTGGTAATACCTATATACCAATCGTGCCAACCGTGGTAACCACAGCACAGCACCTTGTTTCTACCGGTATAAGCCCTTGATATCCTCACTGCAGCGCTGCAAACATCGGCTCCTGATTTGCTGATACGCACCGACTCGGCATTGGGTATCACTTTTCTGAGTAGTTCGCTCACTTCAACCTCTAATTCGTGCATTAAAGAGAAAGTGATGCCGTCCTTCAATTGGTTGATAATAACTTGATCCACCTTATCATAGGCATAGCCTAGGGAAATGGGGCCAATGCCCATATTGAAATCAAGGTATTCGTTACCATCCACGTCCCATACACGGGCACCTTTAGCCCGTTTTAGGTATTTGGGGGCCACGCCGTTAATAAACTGCGTGGGCCCCTTTGCCAAGGTTTGGGTTACTGGTTGCATCAGGCCTTGTGCACGGGCATACAGTTCGTTGCTACGGCTGATGTCAGGATAATTTTCGTTAAAAGCTACGGTGTTTTTCATCTGCTGATTTCCTTCGCTACTCACCGGGAATAGCTGTTATTAATCGTTGGTACCTTTTGTTTGTACGGAGAAAACTACTTTGGCATTATAGGTTTGCTCGGTAGCTTGAGGGTCGTTATTGAATATCCTTACCAAAATGGAAAACTGGTCGTCGCGCAGGTAATCCATAATGTTGTTACCTTGGCTAGCCAAAGAAATAGAGGTAAGGCCATCAGCAACTTCACCATCGGTATAGGCAATCTTCACCGTGTCTTTGCCTGGAGCAGTAATTTTAACTTCGGCAAATTGGATGGCGTTGAAATTCGCACCAGCAGGGGCGGTAGTGGTAATAGTGATTTCCTTTGGTTCAATTTTCTTCACATTGTCCAGCGATGCATTGTAATCGTTCAATATGGCTTCCAGGTCAGATGTTTCCACAATGGCCTGCTCGTGCCACAAGTCAGGGGGGCTAACGAAGGGGCCAAAAGTATAACCAGTTATCTCAACAGTGTAATCAACGGTTTGCTCTTTTTCGGAGCAAGAGGAGAAAAATAGAAGGCCGCACATGCTAAGGCCAAGTAAGGTGGTTTTTAAGCTTTTCATTTGGTATAGGTTTAGGGTGGATTAGTCCATTTTAGTAAGGGTAAAATTAGAAAAATCCGATTGATTTTAGTTTTCCCTGAAAAATTTAACCCATACAACCTAACTTAGGCTCACTTAGTCTATTGAATATCAAAAAACTACCCCTATGAAAATGCTAAGCCTTCGATTGCCTATAATTTCCACCATCCTGTTGTTTTCCCTGCTCCTTTTTGCTGCCGGCAACGAAAAGGTTTTGGGCCAATGGTACACTACCGATAAGGGTGCCATTGTGGAGATTTATGAGTGCACTGGGGGCAAACTATGCGGCAAAGTAGTATGGCTGCGCGAACCCAATGATGCCAATGGCAAACCAAAAACCGATATCAACAACCCCGACCCCAAACTACGTACCCGCGCTGCCATAGGCATGGTGCTATTGCAGGGTTTTGTAAAAGACGGCGAAAACACTTGGAAAGATGGCAAAATTTACGACCCAAATAACGGCAAAACCTATAGCTGCAATATGACGCTTAGTGGTGACAAGCTGGAAGTGCGTGGCTATATAGGTATCTCCCTTTTCGGTCGTACGGAGAATTGGACTAGGGTGAGGAAATAGTTTAATGTGCTGATGATTTGAAAATTTGATGATTTGGAAATTATCATTCGGTTTCTATTATAATTAATGGGCTAGACTCAATTTCAAAGCATTTTTCCCCTCTTGCAAGTGTCTTTCTTGTTCAGCATAACGGGCTTACCATTCAAAAAGAAAAAACCACATCCTTTCTTGAAAATGTCGTACTAAATACTTGTACCTTTTACCTTTCCTCTCATACCTTCTTTTACTTTTCCCTCGTACCTATTCCCTCGTACTTCGTACCTTAATATTGCTACTCAATACTTAATACTTTTTAGTACCTTTGCACTTTCATTTCAAAAACCACGCTCATGCAGGCATTTGAAACCGTTGAAGGCCTCATTATCAACGCCCAAGTAAGCCCCGAATTTGCTGAGATACTGACCCCTGCCGCCCTGTCGTTTGTTGCCGATTTGCACCGCCAGTTCAATGGCCGCCGCAAGGAGTTGTTGGCCTTTAGAAAAGAGCGCCAGGCAAAGTTGGATGCCGGCATTTTCCCCGATTTCCTTCCGCATACCAGCCATATCCGCCATGGCGTTTGGACCGTGGAACCCATTCCTGCAGATTTGCAGGACCGCAGGGTAGAGATTACCGGCCCGGTTGACCGCAAAATGATTATCAACGCCCTTAACTCAGGCGCAAAGGTATTCATGGCCGATTTCGAGGACAGCAACTCCCCCCGTTGGAGCAATAATATCAGCGGGCAAATCAACCTGCGCGATGCCATATTGCGCAATATCAGCTATGCCGCTCCCGATACAGGAAAATTCTATACCCTGAACGAACAGACCGCCACCTTAATGGTAAGGCCCCGTGGCTGGCACTTGGATGAAAAACACGTGCTGATAGATGGTGAACCTGTATCAGGTGGCATATTCGACTTTGGACTGTACTTCTTCCACAACGCCAAAAACCTCATCAGCAAAGGCAGCGGTCCTTATTTCTACTTGCCAAAAATGGAAAGCCATTTGGAAGCCCGCCTTTGGAACGATATCTTTTTAAGGGCACAAAGCCAGTTGGGCATTGAGCGGGGCACCATAAAAGCTACCGTGCTGATAGAGACCATTTTGGCGTCCTTTGAATTGCACGAAATACTCTATGAATTGAGGGAACACTCTGCGGGCTTGAATTGTGGCCGCTGGGACTATATTTTCTCCTTTATCAAAAAATTCAAAAACCATCCGCAATTCATATTGCCCAACCGCGACCAGGTGACCATGGCTACGCCGTTTATGGAAGCTTATTCCTTGTTGGTAATACAAACCTGCCATCAGCGCAACGTGCATGCCATGGGCGGCATGTCGGCCTTCATACCCATCAAGGGCGATGAAGCCGCCAACCAAGCTGCCATAGAAAAGGTAAGGCTTGACAAGGAGCGGGAGGCACGCAACGGCCATGACGGTACTTGGGTGGCTCATCCTGGACTAGTAAAAGTGGCCATGGACGTATTTGACCAATACATGCCCAGTGCCAACCAAATAGATAAAAAGCGCGAGGATGTAGATGTAAGTGCCGCCGATCTTATCCGTATTCCGGAAGGTACTATAACCGAGGAGGGCTTGCGCAAGAATATCAATGTAGGGATTTTATATATTGAGTCGTGGCTGAGGGGTGTAGGTGCTGCCGCACTTTATAATCTTATGGAAGATGCCGCCACCGCCGAGATATCAAGGGCGCAAGTGTGGCAATGGATACACCATGGACTAAAATTGCAAGATGGCACGCCCATTACCAAAGAGCTGTACCATCGATACTTACCTGAAGAATTGGCTAACATTAGGGCTTACGTTGGCGATGCCGCCTATGTGGATGGCCGCTTCAAAGAAGCCTGTGATATCTTTACCGAACTAGTGGAACGCGATGACTTCATTGAATTCCTGACCCTGCCAGCATATGAACACATTTCTTGATTTATAATCTACAATTGACAATTTACAATTGAGAAATGGATAAGCACGATTTGCAAGAACGAACAAAGCAATTTGCTCTTGATATTATCAAGCTTTGCAATATGCTGCCTAAAGAAACTGCTTTTTTCGTTTTCGCCCGCCAAATAATTCGCTCATCTAGTTCCGTAGGTGCCAATTATAGGGCCGCATGCCGTGCAAAATCAAACGCCGACTTCATCAATAAATTGAAGATTGTGGAAGAGGAAACCGATGAAACCATGTTCTTTTTGGAATTGTTGAAAGAACTACACCCATCTGGAGAAAAACCAATCGTTTCATTAATCAAAGAAGCAAAAGAGCTATTGGCCATATTTGTAGCTTCTATAAAAACTACGAGAGCAAATTCTTCTTTTTATAGTGAAAGTAAATCGTAAATCGTAAATCGTAAATCGTAAATCGTAAATCGTAAATCGTAAATCGTAAATCGTAAATCGTAAATCGTAAATAAAAATGACTAAGCAAGACAAATTGAATGCCCTAATTAATGACTGGAACAACAACCCGCGTTGGGAGGGTGTTGAAAGGCCTTACACCGCCGAGGAAGTAGTAAACTTGAGCGGTTCGGTAAAAATTGAATACACCTTGGCCAAACTGGGTGCAGAACGGCTGTGGAACAAGTTGAAAAGCCAGGATTTTGTCGCAGGCCTAGGTGCTTTGACAGGCAACCAGGCTATACAGGAAGTAGCAGCGGGTTTGGAAGCTATCTATTTGAGCGGATGGCAGGTGGCTGCCGATGCCAATCTGGCTGGGCAAATGTACCCTGACCAAAGCTTGTACCCTGCTGACAGTGTACCTTCAGTGGTAAGACGCATCAACAATGCCTTGTTGAGGGCTGACCAAATGCAGACTTTGGAAGGCAAGGAAGATACCCATTGGCTGGTGCCCATTGTGGCTGATGCTGAGGCTGGTTTTGGCGGTAACCTCAATGCTTTTGAATTGATGAAGCAATTGATTGAAGCTGGTGCAGCCGGTGCCCACTTCGAAGACCAACTGTCATCTGCCAAGAAATGCGGCCACCTGGGGGGTAAAGTATTGGTACCTACCCAAGAGGCAATCAATAAATTGGTAGCTGCTCGTTTGGCTGCCGACGTTATGGGCGTACCAAGTGTTATCATTGCCCGTACCGATGCAGACGCTGCCAACCTATTGACCAGCGATATCGATGAGCGCGACCAAAGATTTGTAACCGGAAAGCGCACCGCTGAAGGTTTTTACTATGTAAACTGTGGTTTGGAACAAGGTATCGACCGTGGTTTGTCTTATGCCCCTTATGCCGACTTGGTATGGATGGAAACCTCTAATCCTGACCTTGGCTTTGCAAAAGAGTTTGCAGATGCTATCCATGAAAAGTATCCGAACCAAATGTTGGCTTACAACTGCTCTCCATCGTTCAACTGGGCGGCCAAATTGAGCGTTGCCGAAATGGAAGTATTCCGTGAGAAATTGGCGGAAATGGGCTATAAGTTCCAGTTTATCACATTGGCAGGTTTCCATGCATTGAATACCAGCATGTTCGAACTGTCGAAAGCCTATAAAGCCCGTGGTATGGCTGGCTATTCTGAATTGCAGGAGCGTGAGTTTGCTTTGCAAAAAGAAGGTTATAAAGCAGTGAAACACCAAAGCTTTGTGGGTACTGGCTATTTCGATGCGGTACAAAATACCATTACTGGTGGCAATGCATCAACCACTGCTATGGGAGGCAGCACTGAAACCGAGCAATTCCATCATTAATTTTAGTAGCGAGAAGTGAGTATTGAGTAGCGAGAGCTATATGGTTGAATTGCTATATGGCGGCACTGCTGAATGGTTGAATTGCTGAATGGTTTTATTGCTAAATTGTTTTAGTCTAGAACAGTCTAACAGTTAAACAATACAACAATACAACAATCCTAACAAATAGCCATTTAACAATCATTTATTAGCTCTCCACTGCCCTACCATAGGTATCTATCAGCAGGCGGTATTTCATCACTAAATCAAGGGTAATGGCATCGGGTGAAAGCCGCCAGCGCCAATTGCCCTCCCCGTGGGAAGGGCGGTTCATGGTAGCCTTGGCACCCAAGCCTAGCCAATCTTGCATAGGGATAATGGCCGTATCTGCTACCGACATTAAGGCAAGGCGAATCATAGCCTCAGGGGCTGTTTTGGGAGTTAATGGTTTGCCAACATAATGTTGCAGGCGCATCTTGTCATCGTGGCTAGCTTCTTGCTTGTACCAGCCTTTCACGGTTATATTATCATGCGTGCCAGTATAGACAATTAAATGCCGCTTGTGCAGATGCGGTGCATAGGCGTTGGTAGGCAGGTCTTCACCGAAAGCAAAGAGGAGCAATGCCATGCCGGGCAAATCAAACTTTGCCATAAGGTCGCGAACGGGTTGGTCTATCTCGCCCAAGTCTTCGGCAATGATAGGCAATTGCGGAAATTGCTCTTGCATAGTGCTGAAGAAAGCCTCGCCCGGAGTTTCCACCCATTTGCCATTAAGGGCGGTTTCTTCACCAGCATCTACTTCCCAGTAGGCAGAAAAAGCCCTGAAATGGTCAAGCCGCAGCCAATCAAACAATTTCAAATTATGTGAAAGCCTATCGCGCCACCAGCTAAACCCACCTTTTTCCAATCGTTTCCAATCATAAATGGGATTGCCCCACAACTGGCCCGTTTCGCTAAAATAATCGGGGGGCACTCCCGCTACTTTGGTGGGCATGTTATTGGCAGCTAGCTTAAAATATTCCGGGTGGGCCCATATATCGGCACTGTCATGACCCACATAAAATGGCATGTCGCCAAAAAGCAATATGCCCAAATCATTGCAATATTTCTTTAGGGCGTTCCATTGTCCAAAAAACAGGTATTGACAAAACTTTTCCTGCTCAATGGTGCTGGCCAACTTGGTACGTACTTCGGCCATGGCCGATGGCTTTCTATCGCAAAAGTCTTTGTCCCAAAACATCCATCCAGCCCCTTGGAAATAACTCTTTAAAGCCATGAACAAAGCATAGTCATCCAGCCATGCCGATTGCTCCTTGCAAAAAAGCATGTATTCAGGGCTACGCATACCATTGCGGTCAATCCACTGATGATAGGCCACATGCAAAAGCTCATTTTTATACTTGAGAGCTTTCTGATAATCAACCATTTTTTCAGAGAATTCTAAATTACTACCTGAAAGGTGCTGTTCATCCAAAAAGCCTTCTTTAACCAATAATTCAGGGCTAATCAATAAGGTGTTGCCTGCAAAAGCCGAAGGGCTGCTATAAGGGGAGTTGCCCATGGCCTCGGAGGTAGGGTTTAGAGGCAAAATTTGCCATATGGTTTGCCCGGTGTCCCTTAAAAATGCTGCAAACTGATATGCTGCCGGCCCTAAATCGCCTATACCAAAAGGGGAAGGCAGTGAAGTGATATGCATTAGGGTGCCGCACCTCCTTTTCCTATTCATGACTTACCATATAAAAGGGTGATGGGAAACTTCTTCCATAAGCGGGACAAGTGAATTCGGTCAGGGGTACCTGTTGCATAGCCGGTAAACACATCCACCAAACTAAGCGGGGCATCGGCAGGCAACTCTACGTAGGTATCTTCTGCAATCGGTAGACCTTGGAAAAGCGTGCTTGCATCGGGAGCCATATCAACCACCAAACGGGCGACAATAGTAATAGCCCATTCATTGCCATGGTTGCGGGCAAATGCAAGCACCTTACCCGCATGGGTGCCCGATGCCATCAAAGGAATATAGCGGCCATCAGAAAACAACTTTTCATGGTCTCTTCTAAAGCAAATAGCCTTATACAGCACGAACAGCTTAATTCTGCCATCTGCCACATTCTCGGTGAGCTTGGGCAATAGCATATCTATAGGCGTTTGCTGTAATTCCTTTAGTAAATGTGCACGATGGCTAAAATCTACCGGGCGACGGTTATCGGGATCTACCATGCTCAAATCCCATAACTCACAGCCTTGATAAATATCCGGTATGCCTGGTGCGGTAATTTTCAACAACAGTTGCGACAAGGAATACAAAGCACCGTATAGCGAAACCCGTTTGATAAAAGGCTGAAAAACATTGCGAAAAGTGCGCTTGTCGCTTAAAATACTTTCAGCAAAATTGACCAAGGCACTTTCATAAGCTTCATTAGGTGCCGACCATTTGCTATTGGTTTTTCCTTCCCTTACCGCTTTTATCAAGTATTCCTTTATTCGGTTCCGGAACAACTCATCTGGTTGTCCATCCATTGGGAATACACCTACCAAGGTTTGGTAAAGGAAATACTCATCGTTTGTGCTTGGTGCCATTTCACCATCCACCTGCGTTTTAAGGTCAGCATTCAATGCCATCCATTCACGCACCTGCATTTCCCATTCTTGTGGCATTTCGCTTAGCACATTTACGCACATGCGGGCATCTTCTCCTCTTTTGGTGTCGTGGGTAGCAGTGGCGTTCAATGAATGGGGAAAGTTCATCCATCGATTTTTCATACTTTGGTGAAAATCGCGGGAATTGATGCCGAACACATCTGGCGAATCGCCCACCTCATTATGTGAGATTAACCTGTTGTAAGTATAAAAAGTAGTATCCTCTACCCCTTTAGCGGCCAAGGGCCCTGTAAACTGCTGGCAGCGCATGAAAAAATGCAGCTTGCTGCGGTTGTAATCTTCGTCTTCCGTTTCAGGTTCAGCGTAGAGTTCGTACAGAACGGATAGGCCCGGTTTTAGCTCAGGTGCCACTTCTACTGCCTTTGCAAAAGCGGCTTCAATAATGCTCCTATCCTGTTCATTGATTTCCAAGCTATCAATATAAGTGCGATAAACGGGATGGGCTGCCATCCAAACCGCTAAGGCATCTTTTAGTTGTTCGCTATACTCCACCTCGCCCAATAGCTGAACTAAGAGATGGTGTAGATTGTCCAATTCCCCCCGCATATGGTTCAGCAGAAACTGGTGCTTCTTTTCAAACACGGTAGCTTCATATTGCTGTACTCCCCCTATAATGCGATGGTAAATTGCCGAAAAATCTTTCCTGAAATCGCTCTTGGTAAATACATTGTTGAGTACCGCCAAAAACTGGTAGCCACTACTGCCCTGTATAGGCCAAGTTCTAGGCAGGGTTTCGTCCCACTCTAAAATCTTTTCTACAATAAGGTAGCGTTGCACATCAGTAAGTTGCCTTAGCCGTAAGAGATACTCCTGCGGGTTGTACAAACCGTCAATATGGTCCACTCTTAGCCCCTGTACCATATCCTGTTCGCAAAGATTTTTGATAAGTTCATGGTGCTTATCGAACACTTCCTGATATTGGATACTCAGGCAAATCAAATCGCTTACCGTAAAAAAGCGGCGATAATTGATGGTATGGTCGCTTTCATGCCAATCGGCCAAATGATAGTACTGCAGCTCCAATATTTTTTTCAACGCTTCCTTTGCTTGGGTCAATTGTTGGGCGGTTTCTTCCAATCCCTCACAATCGACAAAATGCCTAACTTGCTCTTGGGTGCTAGCACTTAAAGGAAATTCCAGCGCATAATATTTTAAGTATAGCTTACCCTTTTTTGCTACTACTTCCAGCTCACCTTTCTCAATTATATCTTCCACATTTCCACCTAGGAATGGTGCCTGTACCTTACCCTTTAATTCAGCATGAAAAGAGTCCCAGTCAATATCGAAAAAGTGGTAGTAAGGCGATTGTGGGCCCTGCTCAAAAATATCCATCAGCCAAGGATTACCTGCATCAAAAGCCATATGGTTGGGTACAATATCTTGCAACCAGCCCATTTTGTACTTTCGCAAAACATTGACTATACTTTTGAACTCCTGCAGTCTTCCAATCTCACTATCAATCACATTGGGGTCGCATACATCGTAGCCATGCGTACTGCCTTTTCTTGATTTGAAAATGGGCGATGCATAAATGGTACTGATGCCCAAGTCATGTAAATATGGAATGACTTCAAGCAGGTGCTTAAAGGTAAAATCTTTGGAAAATTGTATTCTATAAGTGGCCGTAGGTATATACATCATTACAGGTTCATGTTCAGTTGGGTGGTGAGCTGATCAACTGCCTCAATCCAATTTTTTGCCGCTTCATCTCCTGCCCCTGCCCTTTTACTGTAATCCTCGTAATGTTCTTTTCGGATAGCAAAAGCGATATTCTGCGCCCGCCATAAATCTAGTTCCAAGTCAAGTCCCATCAATAACTTCAATGCTCTTAACTTCATTTTGATATAGGCGGTATCATCTATGTGCTTGCTTATCCGTCTTAGCATTCTTGAAATCCTTTGCGAGATAAGATACCCTAAGGTCACTTTATCAAGCCCTACGGAGATATGCTCCACCTCATCAATTATTTTCTTCAGTTCCTTGATATCAATGTGCTTGCGCTCAATGGCCTTTTTCAGCTTGTTGTTGACGATAAAATCAACCGACATTTTAATAGGCCGAGGCATTTTCATATTTAAGCCCTGTATGGCTTGTACCAATGGATAATTGGTTTCATAGCTTTGCTTCAGTTGGTACTCGATATTCTCAATGGATGCCTCAAAAACCTTGTTCAGCACGGTGATTTGGTCGTCGCGGAAAAGATGCCAAAAGGAATAATTGTGCATGCCGAAATGTTCATCGAGCAGGCGGATGCTTTCCTGTACATTGCCCTGCTTGAAAGCTTCCACCACATGGTCGTGCATGGTGGTATAGGCTTCTTCTCCTCTAAATTCACGTACCCCTCCGAACAAGTGATGGTCTCCCATATGTACTACCGCATAGGTAGCATGGATGGTTTCCCAAGTCACTTCCGATTCTATCACCGCCCTGCCAATCACCAATTTCTGCCTGCCCGCTTCATAGTTTTCCCGATGATTGGATTTAGCGGTAAAACTGTACAGCTTAAACTCTTCAGGATAATCGGCAAACAGGGACAATACTGCATAATGTGCCGCTACCCTGAGCAAGTCAATCTTTGTGGTCATTACATACTTGCGGTAATGTTCTCCAGCGTTCTGCAATTCCTTGATATTACTTTTGGCTTCAGTTAAGCGTTTTATGAGCTCTTCCTCCAAATCGGGGCCATCCAATTCCTTAGCCAACTGTACTGCACGCGATGCATACATGATATCCTGCACGGTTTCCAAACCTGTAACCTCATCAAAAAACCATCCGCAACTAGTGAAAATTAACATGGCGTGGTACTGCATTTCCAACAGTTTCAGAAAGCGGATTTTGTCTTCCTGCTGGTCGGCATTTTTGGCGTATTCTTCAATAAACTTGGCAACTTTTTCCCTCATTCGGTCGTAGGCGACGTCTATATAGTTATCCCGTACCATCCAAGGGTCATCGTTGTATTGCTTCATTTCCCTTTCATAGAAAGGCACCAATTGATCTCGCAGCCAATTGAAGGTATCCCTAATGGGTGCTCGCCATTCTTGGTTCCAGCCGGCATTGCCTCCAGTATTGCATCCGCAATTGCTTCGCCAACGTTCAACCCCGTGCGCGCAGCTCCATGAAGTTTCTTCAATGATTTGTGCCTCATAGGTAGGGGGGAATTTTTCCAAAAACTCTCCGTACACGGTAATCTTTGCGATGCCATTGCTTTCGATATGGTGCAAGGCATACGACAAAGCCATTTCACCTAATTTGTGGTGGTGCCCGTATGTTTCTCCATCCGTGGCGATATGCATCAGTTGGGGCTCTACACTCTCTTCGTCAAAAGTGGACATTAACCTGTCCGCAAATGTTTCGCCACTGTTTAACAGGCCTTCAAAGGCAATACCTTGCGATACCGGGCCATCATAAAAAAACAACGCAATGGATTTTCCAGAAGGCAGCTTGCACAAATATGGTCGGCGGGGGTCAATTTTTGCCCCAACCGCATCTTGCCATTCCTCTTCTCCTATTTTTCTATAAGCTTTAGCTTGATAAGGGGAGAGAATTGTGAATTTAATATCATGTGCGGCCAGTACCTCCAAAGTCTCCGTATCTGCTGCCGTTTCGCCCAGCCAGATACCTTCCGGTTGCCGCCCAAAGCGGGATTCAAAATCTTTGATGCCCCATATCACTTGGGTATGTTTATCGCGTGTATTGGCCAAGGGCATAATCATGTGGTTGAACACCTGTGCTATAGCCGAGCCATGCCCCGAATAGCGCTCCTGACTTTCCTTATCAGCCTCTAGAATGGCCTGATAAACGTCTGGGGCTTTTTTTTCCATCCATTCAATCAATGTGGGGCCAAAATTGAAACTGATGCGGCTATAGTTGTTGATAATGTCCAGTACCTTTCCATTGCCATCGAGAATACGTGATGCCGAATTGCGGGCATAGCACTCTGCAGTAATGCGCTCGTTCCAATCGTGGAAGGGGTAAGCTGAATCTTGTACTTCCACTTCGTTCAACCATGGATTCTCTCTCGGTGGTTGGTAGAAGTGTCCATGAATGCATATATATTTTTCCATCTGCTCTTAGTCTTTCTCGTATATCAAAACACTCTCGGGACTTACGGTTATGGTAAGTCCTTTTTTTAATTGTTTAGGGGCAGTACTTCCTTTTCCCTGCCATTTCTTATCGGCCGAATCCAGCAATAGTGTCCATCTGCCCTTACTTATCTTAGGCTCCACTTGTACCTCGCCATTACTGAAGTTCAAAGCCATCCACAAAGCCCTACCTTTCGTCTTTCGGGTCACAAACAATAGCTTGTTCGCTTCATTGCTATCGGTTGTAAGATGCTTCCTTTGCCTATCGCGCATTACTGGATGCTGGCGCAGTTTTATGAGTTGGCGATAGAACTTGAACATAGCCGCTTTGTTGGGGTCATTTTCAAAGTCCCATTGTAGTTTCGACTGTTCAAAAGTGGAGATAGCCTGAGGGTCAGGGGCTTCGCCTGCCCATTTGAATTCCTTAAATTCTTCCTTTCTCCCTTTCCTTACTGCTTTGATTAGATTCTCATCGCCATGGCTTACAAAGTATAGGAAGGGACTATTTTCCGCATACTCCTCCCCCATGAACAACATGGGTGTAAAAGGCGATAAAATATAGGCGGCTGCAAGTGCTTTCAGCATCTCAAAAGACACCAATTGGCTCAACCGTTCGCCCAACATTCGGTTACCGGTTTGGTCATGGTTTTGGATGCATACCACGAAGTTTTTGGCGGGTAAATGCCTGACTTCGCTCCCATATTGCTTGTTCCTAAATTTGGAATATTGACCCGTGTACGTAAAGCCGTGCTGGTACGCCAGTTCTAAATGTTCTATACCACCATAATCCATATAGTAGCCAGAATCTTCACCTGTAGCCAAGGCATGTAGGGCATGGTGCATATCATCTGCCCATTGGCCGTCAAAACCATAACCATTTTCTTCAAAAGTGGCGGTATGCCTTACGTCGTTCAGGTCGCTCTCAGCAATCAACACCATTTCCCTACCTAAGGCAAAGGATAGGGATTTGATTTCCTTAGCAAGTTCTTTTAAAAAGTGGGTGGCACCAATATCTACTATGGCATGCACGGCATCCAACCTCAGCCCATCGATATGGTAATCGCGGAACCAGCCAATGGCGTTTTCAATGAAGAAATTCCTTACCTCATCGCTATAAGGGCCATCAAAGTTGAGCGACTTGCCCCAAGGGGTATGGTATTTATCGGTAAAATAGGGCCCGAAATCGTTCAGGTAGTTTCCTTCTGGCCCTAAGTGGTTATACACCACGTCCACCAATACGGCAATACCCATTGCATGGCAAGCATCTACCAATTGCTTCAATCCATCGGGGCCGCCATAAGTATGTTGTACGGCAAAGGGGTACACCCCATCGTAGCCCCAATTGCGGCCACCAGGAAACTGGGCTAAGGGCATGAGTTCAATGGCATTGATGCCCAATTTCTTGAAATGGTCCAACCGCTGGATGACTCCCTCAAATGTTCCTTTTGAACTGAAGGTACCCACATGCAACTCGTAAATAATCATCTGCTCCAAAGGGATGCCCTTCCAAGCTTTATCAGTCCAAGCAAAAGTATGGTTCACCACCGATGACCATTCATGCACCCCATCGGGTTGATAACGCGAAGCAGGATCGGGCCGCCTTAGTTTTCCATTTATTTCATATTGATACTTGGTACCCGGCGGTAAAGCGATATTGGCAGCCCAATATCCCATATCCCCTTTCTGTAAGGGATAGGTTTCCTTATCCGTTACTAAAGCTACTTGCTGTACAAGGGGTGCCCATACTGTAAATTCCGTGTTCTCCGACTGTGCCTCGTAAACGGCTCCAATGTTTCTTCGCATATTCCTTCCAATCCCCGACTGGGATGGTGCAGCACTGCAAGATTCGTTCCATAATCGGCTTCATCTTTGCAAGCAGGGATAGCTCCTTATGCAATTTTGCTTTTTGTTTGCTGAATGATAGGATAGCGATTATAGGAAGAAGGCAATTATAGCATGGGGAAAAACTTCCACATTGTGCATGGATATCTACAATTCATAAATAATTATTCTATATGAAAGGCATAAGCGGTAAAAGCAGGGCTATAATTGAACATGTGAAACCAGCTATTGATAATGGTGAATTTCCCATTAAGCGGGTGGAAGGAGAACGAGTAGAAGTGACCGCCGATATTTATTGCGACGGTCATGACAAGATAAAGGCAGTATTGCTGTACAAGCATATCAAGCAGCGCAAATGGAACGAAGTACCCATGCACCTGATTAGCAATGACCGCTGGGGCGCATATTTCAAAACAACGCAAACCGGCTGGTACGAATATACCATCCAAGCCTGGGTAGACCATTTTGCAACATGGCAACATGATATAAAACGAAAATTCGAAGCAGGGCAGCACATTGCCACGGAACTGCTAATGGGTGCCAATATGATATTGGAGGTAGCGGAAAAAAGCAGCACCAAGCTTACGCAAAAACTGATTGGTTGGGCGCAGCAAATGCAAAGCCCTATCGATTTCCAATCGGAAGTGAATATAGCTTTAAGCCCAGAGTTGAGTGAACAAATGTACCGCTACGGGCATAGAAGCAATGCTACCATGTATCCCAAGTTGTTAAAGGTACAGGTAGAAAGGCAGAAAGCTTTGTTCAGCACCTGGTATGAACTATTTCCACGTTCCACCGCTAAAGAAAAGGGGCAGCACGGTACTTTTGCCGATGTGGCCCATTTGCTACCACGCATTAGTGCTTTAGGGTTCGATGTTCTATATCTGCCACCAGTACACCCTATTGGTACTAAGTTTCGAAAGGGAAAAAACAACAACGTGAAAGCAGCACCAGATGAACCTGGCTCGCCTTGGGCAATCGGCAATAAGGAGGGGGGGCATAAAGCCATCCATCCCCAATTGGGCAGTCTTGATGACTTTAGGGCCCTAATAGCCAAAGCGCAGGAATATAATATGGAAATTGCTATGGATATTGCCTTCCAATGTTCGCCTGACCATCCTTATGTCACCGAACACCCGGAATGGTTCAAATGGCGGCCAGATGGAACGGTACAATATGCCGAAAATCCGCCGAAGAAATACCAAGATATCATTCCCATCAACTTTGAAACGGACGACTGGCAAAACCTATGGAGGGAATTGAAAAGTGTGGTGGATTACTGGATATTGGAAGGGGTTAAAATTTTCAGGGTAGACAATCCCCACACCAAGGCATTTGCTTTTTGGCAATGGATGATAGCCGAAGTAAAAAAAGATGCCCCAGAGGTACTTTTTTTATCGGAAGCTTTTACAAGGCCCCGTATTATGGAGCGATTGGCAAAAATTGGGTTCAGCCAATCCTATACTTATTTCACCTGGCGCAATACTGGAGAAGAAATAAAAGAGTATCTAATAGAATTGACCAGTACGGAGGTAGTGGAGTATATGCGACCAAATTTCTGGCCCAATACTCCTGATATTTTACCAGTATCGCTGGAAAACAAAGATGAACCCGCATTTATTACCCGCTTGTTGCTTGCTGCAACCTTATCATCAAACTATGGTATTTACGGACCGGTGTTCGAACTTGGCCTAAATGAAGCCTACTCTGGTAAGGAAGAATACAACCAATCAGAAAAGTATGAAATACACCATTGGGATTGGTCAAAAGAAACAAAAATCACGGATGCTATACGCAAGGTGAACTTACTACGAAAAGGGTATAAAGCATTGCAACAAACCCGCAATCTGATGTTTCTGAATGCAGACAATGCACAATTGCTGGCTTTTATCAAATACGATGATGATAAGACGGAACTGATTCTAACCGTCATCAATCTTGACACCAACAACCAACAGGCTGGCTGGATACAGGTGCCGCTCTATTTATTCCATTTGCCTTATGGGGAGGCCTATACTGTTCATGATTTGATGACAGGCAACAAATACACTTGGAAAGATGAGTGGAACTATGTGATGTTGCATCCGAATATAGCCCCAGCCCATATGTTTCATTTAGAAGTCAATCCAATACATAACCCAAAGCAACCATTAGTAGTAAACGTCGTGGAATAAATCGACGGCAAACAATTTGACATTCCCATTTGTTTTATTTATGAATGAGATATGTCATTGCTATACTATCATGCTTTATAATTGCATCTTTCCTAAAGTATGCACTGGTGTCGGCTTTTATCTTCTTCAGTCTAGAGAAAGAACAATGTTCTTACAAAGTGTATCTCGGAAACACATTGAAAACGGAAAAGACTATTACTGGTAAGTTCCGTATTATATCGCATCAAATTGACAGGCTGGGGATTTTCCAACAAAGGCTTGATACGATAATATCAGAAATCGCAAATTCACTCTACAAAGCAGCAGTTGTAATATGTAATTGTCTTACTGATGTACAAACAAACAACTATATCAGTCATATTATGAAAGTTTTCGTGCCATTACCAGCCGATAATAATCAAGAATCGCCGTGCGAAGTTTTTGAAAACTCCATTGATTTGATTTTTGTAGTTCCGTACCAAATAAATTTCTTGGATTTAATACAATCTATTAGTACTTTTGAATATCACCTCCTTTTCACCGCCGATAGTTTTTTAGCGCTTAATACCCCACCACCGGAAGTCTTGAATTGGTAATTCAAGACAAGTATTTTTTTGTTCACTTAAAAAACTTACAAAGCTGTGAGACATGCACTTATTTTACTT
Organism: Chitinophagales bacterium; assembly: GCA_033762815.1. Taxonomy (GTDB): domain Bacteria; phylum Bacteroidota; class Bacteroidia; order Chitinophagales; family CAIOSU01; genus JANRLF01. The sequence goes on from JANRLF010000004.1 coordinate 350,713, forward strand.
ACAGTGGCTTGCGGTGTGCTGGTGGGCATACGCGCGGAGGCACAAATACAATTTTGCGGCAGTAATGGAGCCAACAAAAGAATGGCCGAGCTGAACCCTCGGGTCAAGATGCTACAACAATACCTTGATTCGCTAACGACGCATGGAGGCAACAGCCGTTCTAATAATGATAGTACGGTTTACATTATCCCTATTGTTTTCCATGTTATTCATAACTATGGACCTGAGAACATTTCCGATGAACAGATTTATGATGCCGTTCGCATTTTGAACGAGGATTTTAGAAAATTGAATGCCGATACTGTTGATATTGTTTCCGAATACAAAAGTATAGCGGCCGATTGCCGTATTGAGTTTCGCTTGGCCAACGTTGACCCTGATGGCAACTGCACGAATGGTATTGACCGTATTGCTTCGTTAAAGACCTATGTGGCAAACGATGAGGCAAAACTAAATCCTTGGCCTAGGTCACATTATCTCAATGTTTGGGTGGTGGCACAAATGCCTGATGGAGTAGCTGGATATGCCTACAAGCCTGCATCGGCCGATGATTTCTCTAATGTAGATGGGGTGATTATTTTGAATGATTATATAGGCAGTATCGGAACCGGTTCTCCTGCTCGATCCAGGGCATTGACCCATGAAATTGGCCATTGCCTCAATCTTTCGCATCCTTGGGGCGATACAAACGAACCAGGATTGGGCTGTGGCGATGATGGCATTTTTGATACCCCGCTTACAAGAGGGTTCACCAGTTGTCCGAAAAACACCGCCCGCATATGTAATCCGCCAATATTGGAGAATGTGCAAAATTATATGGAGTATTCCTATTGCTCCAACATGTTTACTTGGGGCCAAAAATCTGCTATGAGAATTGCATTAGAAAGCCCAATAGCTCGCAGAAATGATTTATGGAGCCCTTTTTCGTTAAACTATGCGGGAGTGTTAAGAGCGCCTATAGCCTGTTCGCCTGTAGCTGATTTTACGGTGGATAAGAACTTTGTATGCTTAGGAACACCTGTAACCCTCAGCAATTTTTCATGGCGTGGCCCGATAGGGTACGAATGGGAAATTGAAGATGGCTCGACTATTCTTTCGACCGACACCAATGTGACTTATACCTTTACCACCCCGGGTTGGCACGAGGTGAGTTTGAAAGTGCTTGGCCAAAATGGGTCTGATACCTTGACTAAGCAAAAAGCTGTTTATGTATCAACCGATTATCCGCTATATACTTCCATGATGAATGAAAATTTTGAGAATGAAAACCGCTTTAATGATGAGTGGATACCGGCGAATATGGAAATGGACAGCCCTGAGTGGGAATATACCATTGGATATGGAGCCACAGGAAACGCTTGCGTAGGGTTGAAATCATTTTACAACAATGGCCCCGATGAAGACGAACTCATTACCCCACCCATTTCCCTTACCGAAGCTGGTCAAAAATATCTTTATTTCAGTTACGCAGGAGCTACTAAAGGCAATGAGCTTGACCAATTGACGGATACACTGCTGATTTATTATAACATCAATTGTAGCAATAGCTGGGTGTTACTTGATAAATTGTCAGGTACCGAATTGTATAACAATAATTTCCATTGGAGAGAGTTTTTCCCACAGGCCTGGCATTTCAGTGTGCGAAATATCCTCTTACCAGCCGCCACACAGCAGCCCTTGGTACGTTTCAAGTTTAAAATGAAAACAAACCAATATGCCAACAACTTTTACCTTGATGACATTAATGTTTCGGCGGTTTCAAGTATAGAGAACAACATTGGCAATCCGGTAAGGTTTTCCGTTTTCCCAAATCCATCAAACGACCAAATCAACATTGTGTATGAACTGGAGAAACCTGAAAGATTGCGTTTGACTATAGCAGACGCTTTAGGAAAGCTGGTATATATCGCTTTCGATGGAGAAGCAACCGCAGGCTCGCATACCATCAATCTTGATAAAGCAACCATTAACTTGCAAAGTGGTATCTATAATGTCAGCTACCAAACCAATGGTAAATTCGCTAGCACGCGCTTGATTGTATTGTAAAACATAATAGGTAATATTTAAAAAAGGCGGTGATATTATTATCCCGCCTTTTTCTTTGGCGCAAAATTTGGTTTCCGCAAGGGCAAACTTCCCCTAAAGTGTATGCCCCAAACTGATACGTCGAAAAATGACCCACTATGGTATAAGGATGCCATTATTTACGAACTCCACATTAAAGCCTTTCGCGATGCCAATGGTGATGGTATAGGCGACTTTGAAGGACTTTTCGAAAAATTGGATTACTTGGAAGAACTGGGTGTCACTGCCATTTGGCTATTGCCCTTCTACCCATCCCCTTTACGCGATGATGGGTACGATATTGCCAATTATTATGACATTAATCCCTCCTACGGCACATTAAAAGATTTCCGTCGTTTCGTTCGAGAAGCTCATCGTAAGGGCATGAAAGTGATTACCGAATTAGTTCTGAACCATACCTCCGACCAGCACCCTTGGTTTCAAAGGGCAAGAAAAGCCCCAAAAAACTCCCGGTATCGGAACTATTACGTTTGGAACGACGACCAAGAAAAATACAAGGATACCCGCATCATTTTTACGGACACCGAAACGTCGAATTGGACATGGGACCCCATAGCGAAGCAATATTATTGGCATCGTTTCTTTTCCCATCAGCCCGATTTGAATTACGACAGCCCAGATGTGCAGCAAGAAGTTTTCCGCATCATCGATTTTTGGTTGGAAATGGGGGTTGACGGGTTTCGGATAGATGCGGTGCCCTACCTGTTTGAACGGGAAGGAACCAATTGCGAAAACCTGCCGGAAACCCATGTTTTTTTAAAGAAATTGAGAAAGCACATTGATGACCACTTTCCAGGCACCATGCTATTGGCAGAAGCAAACATGTGGCCAGAAGAGGCAGCAGCCTATTTCGGCGAAGGGGATGAATGCCAAATGAATTACCACTTTCCGCTAATGCCGCGAATGTTTATGTCTATCCGCATGGAAGACCGCTACCCTATTACCGACATTTTTGAACAAACACCTGCCATACCTGAAAATTGCCAATGGGCCATGTTCCTGCGCAACCACGATGAGCTTACGCTGGAAATGGTGACCGATGAAGAGCGTGATTACATGTACAAGGTATATGCAAAAGACCTGATGGCGCGCATCAATGTAGGCATCAGGCATCGCTTGGCACCATTACTGGATAACAATAGGCGGAAAATTGAGTTGATGGACATTTTGTTGTTCTCCATGCCGGGCACGCCTGTTATTTATTACGGGGATGAAATAGGTATGGGCGATAATTTTTACTTAGGCGACCGTGATGGGGTGCGCACCCCTATGCAGTGGAACGCCGACCGGAATGGAGGATTTTCTATTGCCAACCCACAAAAGCTCTACCTGCCTACCATACTTGACCCGGAATACACTTATGAAGCCGTGAATGTGGAAACACAGCAAAAGAACCCATCATCGCTGCTGTGGTGGGTACGTAGGGTTATCAATATGCGCAAGCGTTTCAAAGCCTTTGGTAGGGGCGGCATTCAATTTTTGAGCGTAAGCAATCATAAGGTGCTGGCATTTATCAGAAGTTATGAAGACGAGCATATTCTGGTGGTGGCCAACCTTTCCCGTTTCTCACAAGCGGCCGAATTGGATTTAAAAGAGTTCAAAGGATATATCACAGAAGAAATCTTCAGTCAAAATAGATTTCCAGACATTAGGGACGAGGGCTACTGGATAACCTTGGGGCCGCATGGATATTATTGGTTTCAACTAAAACCTGAGCAAGCTTCGCTACAGTCGGAAGGGAACCTACCTACATTGCAATTGGACACTTGGGATAGCTTGGCCAACAAGCACCAGCTATTGCGCTTGGAAAGCCGCGTATTGCCAGCTTACTTGCAAAGTGTACGTTGGTTTGGCGGCAAAGCCAGAGGCATTCAGCGCATCAAAATATTGGAAACTATCCCTTTTCCAATGAAAAAGGAACAAGTATGGTGGCTAATTATGGAAGTGACCTTTTTCGATGGCCTCCCTGAAATGTACCAATTGCCACTGGCCTTTGTTGCTGGCTCGGCCATGAAAAAATTTACCGAAAACCATCCAAAAAGTATCGTGAGCAACATTCAGGTAGGCAATGAAAAAGGGATTATGGTAGATGCCCTATATAAAACCGATTTTCAAAAGGAGTTGCTTTACATGCTGGCCTTCAAGAAGAAAATGCGCAACAATGGATACGAAATAGAATTTTCCAGCCACAGCAATGTAAAACAGGTATTGAAAGACCATGAAGAAAAAATGGGCATCAAAATGCTGGGCGTGGAACAAAGCAACACCTCTCTCAATTTTGGAAACCAGTTTTTCTTAAAACTCTATCGCAAAATTGACCAAGCCATTAACCCAGACGTGGAAGTGACCCGCTTCTTAACTGAAAGGGCCCATTTTCCAAGTACTCCATCCTACTTAGGAGCTATTAGCTACACCAGCAAAGGGCAACCCATTATGTTGGGAATGCTATCGGAGTTGGTGCCCAACCATGGCGATGCGTGGGAATACTTCAAGGAAGCCATTAAGCGATACATGGAAACCATTATGACCGATGGTGCGGAGAGCATTCCCGCCAATGTAATGGAAGCATTGCCCCCATATTTCGAATTTGAAAAACTTTCGCCCGCTTGGCAAGCTTTAATCGGTAGCAACCAAGCTGATATGGTGGATAAATTGGGGATGCGGACAGCGGAAATGCACATTGCCCTTGCCTCCAAAACCACGGAACCCGGCTTTGAATCAGAGCCATTCTCCTTGCATTACCAGCGTGGGCTGTATTCTGCTATGCAAAGCTTGGTACGGTCCAACTTCCAACTACTGGAGAAAACCTTGGCCAAGCTTCCGGAAACCCTACAAGAAGAGGCTAAAACGGTCCTCGGTAGAAAAAATGAGGTATTGGCCATTTTCAAAAACATATATCAGCACAAAATAACGACCAACAAAATCCGCATCCACGGCGATTACCATTTAGGGCAAGTGCTGTTTACCGGCAAAGATTTTATGATTATCGATTTTGAAGGGGAACCCGCACGTGCCTATAGCGAACGCCGTTTGAAACGCTCGCCCCTGCGCGACGTAGCAGGCATGATACGCTCTTTTCACTATGTAGCATACAGTGCCTTATTGAACAATACCGGTGCACCAGACCCTAACATACGGAATGCCGATAAATGGGCAGAGGATTGGTACCGCAACATATCGGCCATCTTTCTGAATGCCTACATGGAAGGAACCCAAGGGCGGGAATTTATCCCCCGGGAAGAAAATGACACCCAACTGCTCCTTGAAATCTACTTACTCGAAAAGGCAGTGTATGAACTGGGGTATGAACTGAACAATCGCCCAGATTGGGTCGCTATCCCATTAAGAAGTATCAGCTATATCCTTAACAAATATCAAAATGGCCAAGAAAGCAGCAGCATCTAAAAAGGATAAGGCATTGATGACCACCGAGCATTTAAGCCGATTTACGGAATACGATATCCATCTGTTTCGGGAAGGCAAGCATTATGCCTTGTACGATAAATTGGGCTGTCATAAAATGGAGCATAATGGCGCTAAGGGTTACTACTTTGCCGTTTGGGCACCGAATGCGCAGTATGTTGCAGTAGTTGGCGATTTCAATGAATGGAACAAGAGTAGTCATGCCATGCATCCCCGCTGGGATGGTTCGGGCATTTGGGAAGTTTTTGTTCCTGAAGCCCAACAAGGACATTTATACAAATATTGGATAGAATCGCGCTATCATGGCTACCGCATGGAAAAAAGCGACCCGTACGCTTTTAGATGGGAAACACCGCCCAATACCGCATCCGTAGTATGGGATTTGGATTATGCCTGGAACGACCATGCTTGGATGGAAAAACGCAAAGAAACCGCGGGCAGGCCACAGCCTTACTTGGTATATGAAATGCATATCGGTTCATGGAAGCGGGTGCCCGAAGATGGCTTGCGTTCCTTGAGCTATCGCGAACTGAAGGAACAGTTACCACCATACCTTACGGAAATGGGATATACCCATGTGGAGTTTATGCCCGTAATGGAACACCCTTTCTATGGGTCTTGGGGATATCAGGTTACTGGCTATTTTGCACCTAGCAGCCGATACGGCAGCCCACAAGAATTTATGGAGCTAATAGAGGCCTTGCACCAAACCGGGATTGGCGTCATACTCGACTGGGTACCCTCCCACTTTCCTGCTGACGGTTTTGGGCTGGTTTATTTCGATGGCACCCATCTATATGAACATGCCGATAAGCGAAAAGGCTACCACCCCGATTGGCAAAGTATGATTTTCAACTATGGCCGCAATGAGGTGAAGTCGTTCCTAATCAGCAATGCCCTTTTTTGGTTGGACAAGTATCATGCTGATGGATTAAGGGTAGATGCTGTGGCATCCATGCTGTACTTGGACTATTCGCGAAAACATGATGAATGGCTGCCCAATAAATACGGTGGCAGGGAAAACTTGGAGGCCATGGCTTTTTTGCGAGAGTTCAACATTGCCTGCTATAGCCAACATACCGGCATACAGACCATTGCGGAAGAGTCAACTGCCTGGCCCATGGTATCAAGACCTACTTATATAGGCGGCCTTGGTTTCGGTATGAAATGGATGATGGGCTGGATGCACGACACACTTGATTACTTCCACCTCGACCCTGTTTTCAGGCAATTCCATCAAAACCAAATTGCTTTCAGTATCCATTATGCCTTCCATGAAAACTTCATGCTACCCTTGTCGCATGATGAAGTGGTATATGGGAAAGGGCCATTGATAGATAAAATGCCGGGGGACGAATGGCAAAAGTTTGCCAACCTAAGAGCACTATATGGCTATATGTATGCCCACCCTGGGGCAAAGCTTTTATTCATGGGCGGCGAATTTGCCCAAACACGCGAGTGGAACCATGACAGCAGTCTTGATTGGCATCTATTGGAATTGCCTTTGCACCGACAGATGAAGCATTGGGTGGCAACCTTGAACCACTTAAGCAAAAATGAGCCCGCCCTTTATGAACTCATGTTTGAACCTAGCGGTTTCGAATGGATTGACCTCCATGATGCGGCGAACTCCGTCATTTCATTTTTAAGGAGAGGCAGCACGAATGCGGACGATGTAGTGGTAATTGTTTGCAATTTCACACCCATTGTACGTGAAAACTATCGTATTGGCTTACCTTATGGTGGCCAGTGGCAGGAAGTGCTCAATAGTGATGGGATAGAGTTTGGCGGTAGTGGTATCGGCAATAATGAGGCTTTGCATGCAGAAGAAATCGATGTGCAAGGCAGGCAATTTTCGGTCAGTATACAGCTTCCTCCTCTAGGTGTGATTTATCTGAAACGGGCTTGATATCTGGTTCTATTGGCACCGAAAAATAAAAGGTGGATCCTCTTCCTTCTTCGCTTTCTACCCATACCTTGCCTTGATGGCGTTGCACTATTTCATGTGAAATGTAAAGACCTATACCTAATCCTGAAATGCCCGTTTCCAAGCTTTCAACCCGGTAGAACCGTTCAAAAATGTGTTCTAGCTTTTCCTTTGCTATCCCGATACCAAAATCCTTTATTGCTACGGTAACATCACCATTGGTACTGCTTAGCTGTACTTCTACCTTGTTAGCATTGGGCGAGTATTTAATGGCATTGGACAATAGGTTGTTCACCACCTGTTCCAAACGGTCTTTATCGCCATAAACTTTTTGGTAAGTGCGCCCATTGAGGATAATGGTGTGGTGGTAGGAAGTGTGTTGCGTACTTTCTATACTTTCCTGTACCATTTCATCAAAATCGAAATACTGTTGATTGAATTGCATTTTGCCTGCCTGTATCTTTGAAACGTCCAACAGGTCACTAATCAAATCGCTCAGTTTATTGATAAAAGTGTTCGTCTTATCCAAATACACACTAATGGTGTCATCTTTCTTATCAGGCTGGTGCAGCATCCGATAAAGTAATTGGACGTAGGCCTTAATGCTCGTGAGCGGGGTCTTAAGCTCATGGCTGGCAATGCTCAAAAAGTCATTTTTCTTTTGGTCCAACTCCCTTAAGGCGGTCACGTCAATATTTACTCCCCGCATGCCGATGATATTGCCAGTTTCATCTTTGATACAAGCCAAATGCGCTTCTACCCATATGGTTTCTCCATTCCGTTTTATCCATCTAAACTGGTTGATGCCCGTTTTACCACTCACAAATACTTCATCGGAAACTGCTTTCGCTTGCTCTCGGTCATCAGGATGAACAATCTTATTCCAAAGCATAATGTCGTTCGACCATTCTTCCACCGTGTATCCTGTCATTGGCAAAACATAATCGCTCACAAAGGTAAAATGGGCATTCTCCATGTCTATTACGGGCCCATGCGGACCTTCTCTAAAAGTAGCTGCGGTTTCCCATACTATACCCGGTACTGATTTGATAATGTTGTCCAGTCTTTCCTGCCTATCGCTCGCTTCTCGCAATAGCTTGTTTACTGTTGCTTCTGTACGTTTTCTTTCTTCCAATTCTTCCCTAGCCTCATTGTACAAGCGGGCATTTTCTAGTGCCAGTCCTATTCGGGTGGCGAAATCTTCGGCCACTTTCAAATCATATTCGGTATAGTTGCGGTGCGATTCCTTGGTGGCTACAAAGGTGACCCCGCCTATCGGTTTACCACCTACAATAATAGGTACTATCATTACCGAATGAAACCCGATACTGCGCAACAATTCCAAATGCTCCTTATCGCGTGCCGTGGCTTCTATCAATTCATCGGGTATTTCTTTATATAGTTCCGATAGCCCTGTTTTCAAAACTTTGGGCAAACCGGTAGCATCGTTCATATTCACAGGCTCTGTCTCTCTTAAGTTCCAGGCCCATTTTACCTTTTCGGGGTCTTTGTGGGATACGGTCAACAACTCAACCTTGTTCGATGCTGAATCATATAAATCAATGGCAAACCAATCGGCGAGCTTGGGTACTGCAAGCCTCGAAATATTTTCCAAAGTATCTTGATACTGAAGGGTTGTGGAGAGTTCTTGCCCAGCTTTATTCAAGAACTCCAGCATATCCTCGTTGCGCTTGCGGCTTGTCAAATCGGTAATCATTACTATAAAGCCCTCTACATTGCCACTAGCGGAAAAATCAGGGGAATACTGGCCCCGCACAAACTTTTTCCCAACGCCATTAAACTCTATTTCCTCTTCAAAAACGATTTCCTCCCCTTTGAGTACCCTATCTGCGTAAGGTTCAACCACCTTATAAGCTTCCATGCCCAACACCTCCCACATAAATTTGCCAACTATGCCAGTGCCGTTGCTGCCAAACCAAGTACCATATGTTTTATTGGCAAACTTATACTTGCGGTCAGTGTCCACATAAGATATAAGCGCAGAAACGGCGTCCATCACTATGTTAAGCTGCCTTTCACTGCGGGCAATTTTTTCCATGGACTTCTTCCTCTCGGAAATATCCCTAATGATGCAACTGAAATATTTCGATTGTTGGGTCTTCCAAAAGGAAAAGGATATCTCCGCTGGAAAAGTAGTGCCGTTTTTCCTCACACATTCTACCTCAAACACCCTTCCAGGCAAATAATGGAAAATTTCCTGATTGATATATAACTCAAACAATTCATCGGCCAGGTGGTGGTAGGCCGGTGATAGAAACTTTGTAAATCTCTTCCCAGCAATTTCTTCCCAGGAATAGCCGAATTTTTGCTCTGCCCCAGGATTCAAAGCACTGATTTTGCCTCTATAATCGCCAATCAATATGGAGTCGAACGTAGCATTGAAAAGGGCAAAATACCTTTCTTTGTTTTCTTCTTTATCAAGTCGCTCCTGCTCAAGTGCTTGGGCATGCGCCTTCACCTTTTCCTGCAACTGCAGATTAAGGGTTTCTACTTTCGATTGTGCCTCCTTACGCTGTGTAATATCCCTTGAAATGGTCACTATCTCCCGAATCACTTGGGTATTTTCATTCAAAATGGCCCTGCTGGTCGATTCCAGCCAACAATAACTTCCATCGTTTTTCAGCATGCGGTAATCGATGGAATACTTGGTACCGCTTTGCGCCATTTGCATCCTTCCTTCCCGCAATGCTTTTAAATCATCAGGGTGCAGGAAATCAAAAAACGAACGGCCAATCATCTCTTGGGGCTTAAATCCCAGTACCGCCTCACTTGTTGGGGAAACATAGGTATAGATGCCACTATCGGATTGGGTGGTGATAATATCGGATGGCTCAATAAATTGCCTATAAAAATCCTCATTACTTTCCCCAATTTGTTGATTGAAGTCTTGCAGCTTTTCTTGTAGCTGCTCGGCACGACTTTCCTGCTCCAACTCCCCAATCATTCGCTCCAGCTCCAATTCAATCCTATTTGCTGCTACACTCAGTACCTCTAGTGCTTGTTTGGCATTTTGGAGCTTAGTAGTATAAAGCAGGTATATAATTCCTATCGCACTGCCGTCGGAATGCTTAAGCTTACAGCCCAAATAAGATTGGATACCCATTTTTTCCAATTGCGCACAATCTTCAAAGTGTACGGGTAGATTGTCTTCCACTACGCAATGGTCCATCACCACTACCTTTTCGCATGGGGTACCTGCTATATTATATTCGGTATTGGGCAGAATGCCGTCTTTTCCATAGAAAATGACGGTACGGACCTTATCGTAAGATTCGTTTAATAGGCCAATGCAGATATAGTCTACTTGTAGCTCTCGAGCTATAAAGTCAGAAAATGAAGTTAAAAATTCCTTTCCATTACTGGCAATAGCCTCATTGTTGAGGAAACCGGTACGTTGAAATTTAAGACTTTTCATGGGCTGAGGAATAGCTAATGGCTATTGCCTGCCAAAACCGAGCCAAAAAGTTGTCGTTTAATACATTTTTTAAAAAAGAATTATTGGTAGGCTATTGCTTAGCTGCAATGTTGTCGAAAGCCATGTTTGTACCTATCCTAGGATGCCTTATATTTGTTGAAAATGAAGCAATTATGTTAAGAGCAATTTATGGCATTGTAATATTAATGTGTGCAAAGTTGGCTTTTGGCCAATTCATCACCCATGGGCCGGTAATAGGTGGAGCCACACCCACTACTGCCCGCATGTATGTGCGTACTGCACAAGCAATGCCCATAACCGTAGAACTTTCCACCGATAGCAATTTCAGTACGGTACTCAGCTTTAACGCTCTTACCAAAGCCGAGAAGGATAGCTCTACCATTTTTCCTTTGACAGGGCTACAAGCCAATACCACCTACTTTTATAGGGTGAGCGATGGTACCATATATGATACGGTTAAGGGCCAGTTCAAAACTTTCCCCAATGAAGGGCAGCGCGGAAGGTATGATTGGGTAGTAGTAAGTTGCCAAGAATTTGGCACCTACAATGCGTTCAATGCCATTTATAACCAAAAGCCACACTTGTTTTTTCATACCGGCGATTGGACTTACCCCGATTACCAGATACAACCCGATTACAGGTTAGATACCTCGCTCATACAGTTTTCATACCGCAGAAGATACAGCGAACAAAAAATGCCCCAAGTATTGCGCAACACGGTGACTGACTATATATATGACAACCATGATGGGGCCGGGGCCGCAGTAAATCTCTCTTTCACCTCCTCTTCTTACGACAGTGCTACCAATACCGTAACCAATTATGTTGATTTCCAGCCCATCCCGCCAATCGCTAAGCAAAACACTTTGAAAGGCTATTTCGATTACTTTCCCTCCTACCCTGCCGTTGATAGCTCCAAAGGACTATACCATAGTTATAAATTCGGTAATGCCGAGGTTTTCTTTGTGGATGTGCGCAACTGCGGCAACGGGCTCGATTCCATGTTCCGTTACGATAGCTTGAGCAATAGATGGTCACTGCGCAACAGCCCCAACGCAACTTTACTGGGCGCTGACCAAATGGCTTGGCTCAAGCAGGGCTTAAGAAACTCGACCGCTGACTGGAAGTTTATCGTGAGCGGGGTAATGTTCAATAAAGCGTTTAGAAAGGTAATTCAGTATGCCATGGCCTTGCAAGATTCCAGATTATCCATTGGAGGCATAACAGGCACAGGGCTTCTACTGGCGCATTCAATGGCTTGGAATTGGGCAGGATACCCTATTGAGCAAGATGCGTTTTTGCAGTATCTGGAGGATAATGACGTGAAGGATGTGATAGTACTGAGCGGCCACGTACATACCAATGTGATGGATGACGGCACAAACGCTGGGCTGCCAGAGCTAAATACTGGCCCCGTTGCGGGAAGCGGTGCTGAGTTGACCTATTACATTGATTCAGTAATGCGCCTGTTTGGCTTAGGTGCGGCTATTGACTCGCTTTGGAATGGCGGTGGTATGGGGGTGGAGAACCAAAACTTTAAGAGCGGCTTCGGTAAGATTGAGATTTATAGCAACGACTCGGTGGTATTGCGCACCATTGACGAAGACAACATCGTCGTTAGCTCAATGACCATTCCACATTCAAGCAAAGTAACTTCAGTGAAACCCACCGAACCTGCTCCTGTTTGCGTAATTGACAAGGTATATCCCAATCCAACCGGCAATGCCATCAATGTTAAGCTTTGCCGCGATTATAGCCCAAGTAAAAAAGACAAGGCCTTCTTGATCGGAACCGATGGACGGATAATCCCCGTTGAAGTGCCTGCAGATAAGAACAACCTAAAAATTGACGTGAAGGATTTACCTAGTGGCAACTATATATTCCTGTATGATTATCCTGATGGATTATTTACAAAAAGCGTTCAGGTAATCCACTAATTTTTCTTCTCGTCCACGGGAATGTTCTCCGGCGTAATGGACTCGATGATGAATTTCTCAGAAAGTATTCTGAAGGTGGTGCGTCTGTTTTCCTGATGCTCCTCTTCGGTACAGGTTACGTCATTGGCACATTTGTTTATCAGCATCGATTCCCCGTAGCCCTTTGCGGTTAGCCTTTGTGGATTGATGCCCTTACTAATTAAGTAACGCACTACCGATTCGGCCCTGCCTTGCGACAGCACGGCATTGTACTCATCGCTACCTCGTGAGTCGGTATGCGAACCAATCTGCACCTTTATTTCGGGGTTATCTTTCATCATATTCACAATGGTATCCAAAACCACTTCCGATTCCTTTCTTAAAGCAGTGCTATCGTAATCGTAGTATATGTTGGGTATGGTAATGTCTTTTTCTTCATAAATACGCTCGAGCAGAATGCGGACTTTCACCGTAATCACAGTGTTTTTCAGGTCGCGTTTGCCTTTAGTAGTGGCATCTACCGTACGCTTCAAGAAACCATCCTTTTTGCCCGATACACTATAATTACTGTTCTTTTCCAAATCATATTTGAACTTACCGTTTTTGTCCGTGTACACGGAGCCCATATCCTTCATGCCGTTTTCGAGCTTGAAGAGGGTTACCGTAGCACTATCGATAGGTTTGAAATCAATAACTTTACTATTGGGGTTTTTGGGGTCGGCAAATATCTTTTCCAGCACGATGCCGTCCATTACATATAGGTTCTCATTGCTGAGGGTAAACTGGTAGATATCGTCCTTGCCTAAGCCTCCAGGCCTATTGGAGGTAAAGTAGCCAATTTGCCTTACCGGGTCGTTGGCATTTGCTGGCTTTATTTTCTCCATGATCAGGCCGAAATCATCGGAGCCTGAATTGATAGGCAGTTTTAAATTTTGTGGCTCAGTCCATTCATCACCCTTTTTGGCGGCTGCAAAAATGTCAAGTCCGCCCAAGCCCGGTAACCCGCTAGAAGCAAAATACAGGGTGCCTTCCTCGTCCAGATAGGGGAACATTTCATCCCCTGCGGTATTGATGGCTGTGCCCAGATTGACTGGTTTTGTCCAGCCCTCGGGCGTACGCCTCACAATGTACAAATCTTTGCCACCATAACCACCAGGCGCATTAGAGGCAAACAACAACGCAGAACCATCGCGGAAAACAAAGGGCTGCCCAACATTAATGGTATCGATATCAAAAAATTTCAGGGGCTGTGGGTCGCTCCATCCCCCCAAAGATTGGATGCTACTATAAAACAGGCCGCAAAAGTCGTCTTCCTTACCCTGCGAGCCGCAACGGGTGAAATACATTTCGGAATTATCGGCGGTGAAGCTTGGCACACCGTCATTGGCTCCTGAATTGATAGCCGTACTGAACGGCACTAGGCTAGTGTAAGCACCATCTGTTTCCCTTTTAGCTAGGAACAAGTCCATGTACTTCTCCCCTGTCCAGCCATACGTATCGTTTCCCGTAGATTCCACCCTATCGGAAGTGAAAATGATATTTCTGCTTTGGTCGAAAACAGGCCCATAGTCATTGGCATTACTATTAATGGCCTTCAAGTTGACCAATTCTATATTGTCCTTTTCTTTTTGCCACTTGAGTGCCAATTGGCAGGATTTTATTTCATCCAAAGCCCTCTGTTTGTTGAAGGGGTCAAGCTTGGCATAATTGGTAAACTGCTCAATAGCACGCTGGTACTTTTCATTGCTTTTAAGAACCAGCGCATAATTTAAGGTAGCAACAGGGTCATAACCTAGGCGCACGGCTTCTTCGTACCACTTTTCGGCCTCTTTTGGTTGATTATTGAAGCGGTAGCTCTCCGCAGCCTTAAAGGCTTTTTCCGCTTTTTTCTTAGGCTCATCTTCCGCACCATATTCCGTTTTGAACATGGTAGCCGCTATACTATAGCTTTTCATGTTGAAAGCTTGGTCGGCGGTCTTAATTTTGGAGGTAGTGGAACAGGACACGAAAAGCAACACACCCACTAGGGTATATACCAGTGCATTGAAAATTTTTTTCAGCATCATTCCAATGTTACTTAACGTAATTAATTCCTTTAAGTTGCTTTCCATAGGCTAAATTAACAAAACAAGGCTTATTCGTGAAGATATTGCCACATGAGGCTAGCAGCACGTTTCGAAGCCCCGCTGCCTCCTAATTTATTCCTCAATTCCTTAAAAGTTGCCTGCATATCCTCCCTTATAGCTGCTTGTAAAATCTGGTTGAGCGCATCTCTCAAGTTCTGCTCGTTCAGTTCATATTGTATCAACTCTTTAACAGCCGCCTTATCCAAAATAAGATTGACCAGGGAAATGTATTTCACCTTCACCAATTGCTTACCGATAATATATGAAAACCAACTGCCCTTATAGCAAACCACCTGGGGCACGTTGAACAATGCCGTCTCAAGGGTGGCGGTGCCTGAGGTCACCAAAGCCGCATGTGCTGTAAGCAATAACGGATAGGTGCTATCCATTACCAATGTGATTTCCTGGGGCGCATAATTTCTATAAAACGCTTCGCCGATATGCGATAAGCCCGCAATTACAAATTGGTATTCGGGAAAATGCCTGGGCATGGCGGCCATGATAGGTAGCATTTTAGCAATTTCTTGCTTCCTGCTTCCGGGCAACAAGGCGATAATGGGTTGACTGTTGGAAAAGGACAATTTATCGGCAGGGTATTCTTGTATGGCATCCAACAAGGGGTGGCCCACAAAATCAACCTGATATTGCCACTTCTCATAAAAAGCTTTCTCAAAGGGAAGAATGACAAACATCCTATCCACTTGCTCTTTTATCTTCTTTACCCTGCTTTCCTTCCAGGCCCATACTTGCGGTGAAATGTAATAGAAACTCCGGATACCGTGTTGCTTCAAAAAGGCGGCTATTCGTAAATTGAACCCAGGATAATCTACCATAATCACCACATCGGGCCGCCATGCTAAAATATCTGCCTTACAGAAAGCAATGTTCTTTAGGATAGTCCTCAGGTTCATGAGCACTTCCAAAAACCCCATAAAAGCTAAGTCTTTGTAATGCTTTACAATATCACCCCCCTGCCCAGCCATTCTATCGCCTCCCCAGCAACGAAACTGGGCTTCAGCATCAAGTTGCTTCAGTTCCCTCATCAGGTTGGAAGCATGTAAATCGCCGGAAGCCTCGCCTGCTATAATGTAGTATTTCACAGTTGTTGCAGTACGAGCACTATAATGGCTAAAATAAAAGTGGCGAAAATTACCCCACGTGCAGGCAAGTTCCAGTTGATATTCAAGAACAGAAAGAAAAGCCCCAGATTGACCAAAAATGCACCGACACTAATTAAGGGGGAAAGTACGTTGGGCTTGAGCGCACTGGCAACAAACTCTGGAAACGGCATGCTGGTAAACTTCAGCAAATAGAAAATAAACATTCCCAGAATAGGGCCCAACAGCCCGCAGATGGTACCAAACCAAAAGGTATCAAACTTTTGCCACCGGCTGTTCATTAAAGTTAAATTTTTGGTTCAGGATAGGAATAGCATGGTGCGCCGTCATATCAAATTGAGTGGGCACGATGGATACATAGCCATTTGCCAGTGCCCATTCATCAGTATCGGTTCCATCGTCATCATTCACAAAGTTACCCGTAATCCAATAATACTCTTTTCCACGGGGGTCCTTCCGTACTTCATAATCCTCTTCCCAGCGGGCATTGGCCTGCCTGCAAACCTTGGTTCCTTTGATTTTTTCAATGGGTAGTTTGGGAATGTTAACGTTCAACAGCGTCCCTTCAGGAATATCTTTTCTCAACATTTCCTTAGATATCATGCGGGCATACTTCATGGATGCGCTGAAATCGGCATAAAAAGAATAATCGCACAAGGAGAAACCGACTGCGTTGATGCCTTCAATGGCCGCCTCAACTGCTGCTGACATAGTGCCTGAATAAATCACATTAATGGAAGAATTAGCACCGTGGTTAACTCCCGAAACACACAAATCGGGCTTATGGTGCAACAGTTTATCCTTTGCCAGTTTCACGCAATCTACCGGAGTGCCTGAGCATTGCCAAGCAGGAATGTCGCCAAAAATATCTACTTTCTCCAGCCTAAGGGGAACTCCTATGGTGATGGCATGCCCCATGCCAGATTGCGGCTTATCAGGTGCCACCACCAAAATATCACCCAAATCTTTAACGGCTTCTACCAATGCTTTAAGGCCAGGGGAGGTAATGCCATCGTCATTGGTAACCAAGATGGTCGGCTTTCCTGAACCATTTTTTTGTTTAGCCATTGCCTAAATCGTTTAATACCAAATATAACGATTAGCCTAGGAGGATATTCCGCCAGTTACCAACAAAATGTACAAAACGCCGTGTGCTTACCTTATCAAGGTAATGCCCCCTTCCTTACGGAAGTTGACACGGTCAAGGTACTCGCAGTACAAATGATAGACATATACCCCTTGGCCTGCTTCCTTGCCTTTGTAGGTACCGTCCCATTTATCATCGATGCTATGACCAGTGAACACAAGATTTCCCCAGCGGTCGTAAATTTTGAACTCAAACTTACGGATACCGTAGGCATAGAATTGGTAAATGTCGTTTTGCCCATCTCCATTGGGGCTAAAGGCATTCGGCGCATAGAATATATGGCTCTGGGCGGAATTGACCACCACGGAGTCAGAATATACACAGCCATTTACATCTACCTTTACAAGATACACAGTAGTATCAATAGGGTTGGCAATAGGGTTGGCACAATCAGTACAACTTAGGCCGGTATTAGGGCTCCAAGTGTAACTTACATTATCTGTGGCCGTCAATCCCACTACTGTTGGCTCCAATATGGTGTCACTTCCAACTGATATACTTACTTCTGGTCCTGCATCAACGGTGATATTATTGGGCGATTCAATGGTGAAGTTTGAAGTGGTAGTACAACCAAGATCATCTACCACCACCACCGAATATGAACCCGCACTTAAGTTGGTTCTAACGTTGGTAGAATCACCACCATTGCTCCATAAATAGACATATGAACCCGAAGAGTTGAATCCACCACTGCCGATAACCGTTGCAGTACCATCGCTAAATCCATAGCAAGACACCGGAGTGGTATCAATAACCGAAGTCAAAGGAGTTGGTTGGGTTAAATTGTAGGACGCTGTGCTGCTACAGCCATTGGCATCAGTTACAATGGCCGTATATATACCATAGGTACTAGCTGTTATACTTGAAGAATTTTGCGGTGACAAATTCCAAGAATAGCTATAGGGCGGTGTACCACCCGAAACAATATCACTAATAGTAGCGGCAAGTGAGGCGCCATCGCAAACTTGGGCATTGCCTTGCAAATCAAGAACGGAGAACAAACTATCAGGCTCATTTACCGTAAAGGTCAGAATAGTATCACATTGGTTGTAGTCACTTATTGTTACTTGATAGCCACCTGCACCCAGATTGGTCGGGTTAATTCCGGATGCACCACCAGTCCAGTTATAGGTATAGTTGGGCGTACCACCAGCAACTGATAGGGAAATTTGCCCATCATTTCCGCCATAACAGTTTACGTCTGTAACTGTTCCGCTCGCCACAATCGGTGTTGGTTCGGCAATAACAGCAGTTAGGCTATCCCTACAGTTATTTCTATCTGACACTGTAACACTATAAGTATTTGCTGCAAGTCCGGTTGGGTTTTGGCCACTGATACTGTTAGTCCAGGCGTAGCTGTATGGACTCAAACCACCACTGACTGACAAAGCAATGCTACCATCGGCACTATTGAAACACCTAGCATCGGTAGTGGTAGCATTTAATACTATATCAGTGGGCTGGCTTACCAAAATATTATTGATGGGGTATATACAGTTGTTTCTGTCCGTAATGGTAAGACTATAAGTATTTGCCGCCAAACCCGACGCGAGATTGCCAGTACTGCTGGAACCAGTCCATTGATATGCATACGGTGTACTTCCACCAGTTACTGTAACGGTGATTGAACCATCGTTTCCACCGAAACAGTTAACGCTATCGGTAACGTAAGTAGCTGACAATGCGGAAGGTTGTTGTACGGTGGATGATATGGTGCTTGAACAGCCGTTGCCGTCGGTAATCGTAATGGTATACAATCCAGCAATTAGGCCCAAGGCCGTATCATTATTACCTACACCGCTAGCACTCCATGAAAAGCTAATGGGTTGTGTACCTCCTACGGCACTTACATAAACGGCACCATCACTACCGCCAAAGCAACTCACACTATCATTGGAAATGGAAAGGTTCAGGGCACCAGGGCCCAGTACCCTCGCCGAGTCTATTTTTTGACAGCCATTGGCATCGGTAATGGTTACGCGATATACCCCCGCAGTAAGGTTGAAAGCGGTATCGTTCGTCTGCACGGGCGTGGTATTCCAAGCATAGCTATATGGCAAACTGCCACCATTAGCAAATACACGGGCCTGCCCACCGCCGCCGCCGGAACAACTAGCACTGTCAGCCGAGGTCTGCGAACCGATACCGGTAGGTTCTAAAACCGTTCCAGTGGCAGTTACGGTGCAGAGATTGCCATCAGTAACAGTAACTGAACCTGGACCGGCCGATAATCCAGAAGCCGTATCATTGTTAGCGGCACTTGTGTAGCCCCATGAATAATTATAGGGCAAGCTGCCGCCTGTAACCACTACCCTGGCCAAGCCGTCGTTGCCTCCAAAACAACTTACACTATCGGTAAAATAGGTGGCAGCTAAAGCAGCAGGTTGCAACACATTAATATTGCCAACAGTTACAGTACAACCCCTAGCATCAGTAACAGTTACGGCATAATTTGCTGCAAGAAGGCCTGTCAAGTCTTGAGTAGTGGCGGTATTTGACCAAAGGTAAGTATAAGGGGCTGTGCCACCGTTCACACTTAGGTCTATACCACCATCGCTGGCACCAAAACACTCCGCACTATCGCGCACTACGGAGGTAATTAAAAAAGCAGGTTCACGCACACTGGTTGAACCGGTAACCTGACAGCCGTTAAAATCGGTTACCGTTACGAAATATGTTCCGGCAATCAAACCTGTAGCGGTATCTGTAGTGCTAGCTGGGCTATTGCTCCATAAGTAAGTATAAGGGGGGGTTCCTCCTGCGGCAGTGGCCCAAGCACTTCCTGTATTTCCACCTGCACAATCTACACTATCGTTGCTTAAAGCTACCGTCAAGTTCGATGGCTGGCCGATGGAGGCGGTATCATTCACAATACAGTTACGGGCATCGCGAACGGTAACAATATAGGTGCCTAAGGGCTGATTGAAAATGGTATCATTGGTGCTAGCAGGCGTAGTATTCCAGGAATAGGTGTAGGGCGGACTACCTCCTGATACTTGAACATAAGCACTTCCGGAACTGCTGCCACTGCAAGATGCATTGATAGCAAAGGCATTGCTCACAATTTGAATGGGCTGGCCAATGATGACCGAATCAAGCTTCGTACAGCCCCTTGTATCCGTGGTAGTAACATAATAGGTTCCTGCGGATAAACCGGTGGCCACATTAGTGGTTTGGGCAGGCGTAGTACTCCAACTATAAGTATATGGTGGTGCTCCTGATATAACGATTACCGCAGCTTGCCCGTCGCTTGAACCAAAACAGTCAGCACTATCGGCGGTTACCACCGTGTTGGTGGGGTTTGGTTGGGTTATGGTAACAGAAGCCGTTACCGAACAAAGATTGGCATCTCGCACCGTTACTGAATAAGTACCCGGTGTTAGGTTTCTAATAGTATCGGTAGTAGCAGTGTTGCTCCAAGTATAAGAGTAGGGCAAAGTGCCACCTGATGGTACCACCCAGGCGGTGCCATTGGCTGCCCCGTTGCAGGTAACATTAGTGGAACCAAAAGTCCTTGTTAATGCAGTTGGCTGGGTGATAACCGTACTATCCGTAAAGGTGCAGCCATTCACCGTCACCGTCACCCTGTAGGTACCTGGACCTAAATTGCGGGCAGTGTCGCTTGTTTGAACAGGCGTGGTATTCCACGAATAAGTGGGGGTAGAACCAGCCCCCGTTACGGTAACATAGGCCCTGCCATTGGCAGCACCATTACAAGTCACATTTACCGAATCGGCTCGAACGGTAATCACCGATGGAGTGGGTACTACTGCGGTACCTGAAACGGTAGAACCATTGCCTGCGGTAACGGTAACCGTTCTTGATTCACCACCACAAAAGCCAGAAATAGTTTGGGTGCTGCCGGCGGCATTGCTCCATGCATAAGTGTATGGTGCGGGCGCGCCAGTAACGTTGGCAGTGATGCTTCCGTTACATTGACCTGAGCAAGGCGGTACTATGTTGAAGGTGACCTGTGGGGTTAGCGAAGTAACGGTATCATTAAAGCCTGCAGCAAAACCAGGGTCACCGGCACAGCCACCATTGCTGCCCCAAGAACCTGATTCATTATCGCTGGTAGTATTCACGCCAATAATCAAGCTGGCACCCACATTATTGTTCACGGTTATTTGAAAGCAAAATGTCCAAGTATAAGAAGTACAGTTGTCGCCGAAATTATTACCGGGGTTGCCATCTTGTGGGTTACGGTCATAATAAAAGCCAGGGCCGAAAGATTGCCCCGAAAAGCTGGAAGTGATTAAGTTGCGGAACAACCAAGCACCACCTCCATCGCAAGAAGGGGAAATGGTAGTGGGGGTTAAGGACGCGGCATCCCAACCAGGGCCAAGCGAAAGGGTCACGCCATGAAACCAGTTGGCACTTGGTTGGCTATAACCATTAATGCTCACGCAATAAGTCACTACAGTTCCTGGGGCATAGCCTCCCGAGTTAGGCGGCAAGCTGGGCGTAATCGTTACCGTACCGACGCATTGTCCATATACGGCTCCTAATTGTATGAATAGTAGGAAAACAACAAGGTATAAATATCTCATAGTGCGCCGAAAGATAAACTTAAGCTAACTAAGTTAACCTTTTATTTACTTATTGGCAACAATTGAGTAATAAATAAAAGGCTGGCCTAAATATGATTTAGTGCCAGCCTATCTTATTCTTAATAATCAATATTTAACTATGCGTATTGTTTTGGATACGGTCCCAAACACAGACTTAACAAGATAAATACCAGGTGCTTGGTTGGACAAATCGAGCTGAAGGGCATTGCCATTCTTAGCAAAATCCACATACTCATTGCGCACTATCTGGCCTTGCAGATTGTACACCATAACAGATGCGCCTTCGGTACTGGTATTTTCAAACTCTAAGTTCACAAAGCCACCAGTAGGATTAGGATACACATTCAGCACCGGTATCAATTCCTCTTGCGTAATTCCTACACAGTCATTCACATCTACCACAAACAATTGGTAACTCCTGCAACCAATTGGGTTCATGTAATCGTAAAAAATGAAATGTCTTCCAACGCCAGCCTCAGATGGGTTGAAAATGGTATCGTCAGCACTGGCTATTACACCTGCACCGGTAAACATCCCACCAGCTGGCGAACCTACCAATTGCACATCCACATCCTGGCCCACACAATATGTTTCATCCAAGCCTTGGATAACCAAATTGGCGGTAGGTTGGATACTAACTGTTTGGCTAGTTGTATCAGAACAGCCGTTCAAATCAGTGTAGCTATAAGTAATCGTGTAAGGGCCACCAGTGCCTGCCAACAATGGATTGAAAACATTGCCTACAATTCCTAAGCCAGTAAAGGTACCGCCAGGAGGTGTGGCGTCAATCTGTATCAAATTGGCATTCAAACAATAAACAGAATCCAAGTTATTAATGCTGATACTTGGGGCTGCCTTCACTACAATAGGTTTCACAATGGTATCGGTACAGCCATTGGTGCCTGTATAACTGAATACCCATTGATGGCTACCGACACCAGCTTGGGCGGCATTAAACTCATTGTCCGTAATGCCAGGACCACTAAAAGTTCCACCAAAAGGTTGGCCTACCAAAGTAACCAATGCTTGATTCTCACAATAAGAAGAGGATACATCAACCAGTGAAAGCGAAGGCACGGAAAATACTTCCGTTAACTGGTACGCACTGTTGGTACATCCATTGCTATCGGTATAGGTATAATCAATTACATATGGACCACCCAAGCCAGCGATTTCAGGGGTAAAAAATTCAATAATCACTCCAGGGCCGCTAAAAGTACCACCTACAGGTGTCGCTACCAATTGCACTACATCTTCATTAATACAATAAATAGGATCTATGGGGTTAAAACTAATCACAGGCAATGCATACACCACCAAATTGACATCCACGGATGCATCACACCCGCCTGGCTGCGGTACGCGGTAAGAAATAGTATGCGTACCTACACCAGCATAGTAAGGAACAAAAGTACCATTGCTAAGGCCAGGGCCAGTGTAAGTGCCGCCTGCTGGGCTACCATTCAGCGTTACAGGAAGGTCACTTAGGCAGTATTCGGAATCCAAAGCAGAAATAGTTGCTTGAGGTGCCAAAAACACTTGCGTTTGCTGGGTAAGGCTATCACCACATCCATTGGGGCTGATATAAACGTACTTAATATCGTAAGGGCCTCCCACAATGCCCGCACTAGGTACAAACTGGTCGTTGCTAATACCAGTACCGCTAAATATGCCGCCTACTGGATTGCCCACCAAGGTAGCAGGCGATTCATTGGAGCAATAACTTGCAGCAAGACCACTGAAACTCACCACAGGGGTTGGTTCCACGTTAACGGTAGCAGTGGCAGTTGCCGAGCAGCCGTTCAAATCGAGGCCTGTAACCGTATATTGGGTGGTATCGGTTGGCGAAACCGTAATGGAAGCCGTTGTTTCGCTCGTATTCCACAAATAACTTTGTCCTCCGGTAGCGGTCAACACTACGCTGTTACCCTCGCAGATAGTAGTATCGGCTACATCTATTAAGATACCACTCACTGGAATCATAATAGTATCGAAGAAAGTACAGCCACTTGCCGCATCGAAATAATCGTAACGGATTTCATGGAAGCCTGCACCTGCATTGGCTGGCACAAACACACTTCCTGAAACACCAGGACCACTGAACACCCCACCAGAAGGATTACCGATTAAATCATAGCTGGTGGCATCAGAACTACAGAAATTGCTGCCATTGACGGCTGCATCCAATACTACTTCTACTACCTCTACCTGTTGGGTATAGCTGCCAAAACAGCCAGCAGCATCCGTGTATTCATAAGTGATGGTGAATACCCCTGCCCCAGCCAAAGCGGGGTCAAAATTACCGTTGTCGATACCATTGCCGCTAAGGATACCGCCCACGGGATCAACCGTCAATGCAAAAGCGGGCTCACTGATACAAACCGTGTTAGGTAGGTTCAATATGCTGGGCACTGGAGTAGGATTCACTGTTACAAACTGACTGTCAACTGCGGTACAGCCTGTAAATGGGTCTGTATAAGAATAAGTAATCAAATGGGTTCCATCGCCGGCATCAGCGGGAACAAAGGTGTCAGTAGTAGGAATGGGGCCACCCCTAGGGCCACTTCTTACCACTGGGCTACCTACCCCTGGCCCTGAGAAAAAGCCTCCAGATGGGTTACCGAACAATTGATAAACATTATTGTCGTCCTCACAATAAGGGCCGCCTAAACCGGTAAATGACACCACAGGGGCATTGTTCACTTCTATCAGTACGGTGTCAGTAGCTACACAACCATTTTCAATGGCAGTAAGAACATATAAGGTGGTACTAGTAGGGAAAGCTTGGGTAAATGGTGCGGTAGGATCAACAATGTTGACTGCCGGCGACCATAGGAAACTAGCCGAAGAACTTACCGCTGCACCGATATCTACTATATCGCCTTGACAGATACTGGCATCGGGGCCTGCATCAACGGCAGGTAATGGAGTAATGGTAACAAAGGCAGTATCGGCACCTACACAAACGCCATCATTTACGGTTACACTATATCCGCCGCCAGTAGTAACCGCAGTAACTCGGCTGGTATCATTATTGGACCATTGATAAACGGCATTCGGGTAACCCGCATCCAAAAATGCGGTATCACCATCGCAAATAGTAACATCCGGAACCGAGATAGGCAAATTAGTAACAAAGGCAACCGTTGCCTCGTCCGTAGCGGTGCATCCATTTGATGTAACGGTAACGCTATAGGTACCATCAGTATCCACTACTATTGTTTGGCTGGTTTGGGTAGTTGACCATTGGTAGGTCGCCCCATTATTGCCCGCATCCAAGGTAACTGATGAAACACCGCATACAGTTTGGTCAGATATATTTACCACCGGTGTGGCATTTACGGTTAAGAATGCGGTATCCAAGTCAGTACATCCATTGGCATCGGTCACTTCCAGAATTAAAGGATAAAGCCCTTGAGGAGGTGCCGGGCCACCAATGGTTTGCTGTGGTATGAATTGACCCAACAGGTCCCATTCATAACTTACACCACCGCTTCCTGTAAATGATACTTGCTGCCCCTCGCATGCCGATTGGTCGGCTCCTGCATTGGCTACCGGAGCAGGGTTGACAGTAACTATCACAGTATCCGTTCCGGAACAGCTTCCAGTAATACCTGTTACCACATAAGCGGTTGTTTGGGCGGGGCTTACTGTAACAGTTGGTCCGCCACCGGCCCCATTGTTCCAAGTATAATCATCGGCACCTGTAGCACTAAGGGTAACGGATTCTCCTGGGCAAATGGTTTGGTCGGCCCCAGCATTAACGCTTACTCCGGAAGTAATGGTCACCGTTTTCCTCACCGTATCGGTGGATGTACCGTTGCCAACCACCAAGGTTACGGTTTTAGTACCTGTAGTGCTGTAGCTAACGGAGTGTGGGCCAACTGTATTGGCAGTAGGTGTGCTGGCACCGCTACCAAAGTCCCAGCTAAAAGTAGAGGCACCGCCTGTGGAGGTATTGGTAAAAGTAATGGATTGGCCAGTACAAGCAGTGCTGGGGTTGAAACTAAAGTCGGCATCCAAACCAGCAGGTGGTTGGCCTTGCCCGGGGAAAATCAAACTGTCCAAATAAACAATATCATTCTGTACTGTACCGTCGTTATTGGAAGCCACGGCAGCAGCAAAGAAGGTGATGGGTCCTACAAAAGTTGATGGCGATTTCCAACGGAAAGCCCAAGCAGATGCACTACTGGCAGTATCGGGGCTAAGGTATTGCTTGCCGTTGCTGCCATTGGTAATAGCTGTAGTGGACGTACTTGATAATATGAAGGTACCTACCCCATTGCCATTGCCATCTACAGCCGTTATCTGAAAACTACGTTTTGCAGATGAAGCACTGATATTGACATACATGTTATAGGTAGTGGAAGTATCGTATAGCAATGGATTGGGAAGGGTCCCACCCACTGGAGCATAGATATTTACCAGATTAATGCCCATAAATGGGGAATTGCTGATAGGGTTGCCCGCATGGCAGCCAACATTGGCGCAGGTCCCTTCATTCGGCGCACCAGTATAGCCGGCTGGTATAGCTGTGCTGTGCGTAAAGGCATCATTTAGGCAAATGAACATACTCATGGCAAGCACACAGGCGAAAATTATCGTCTTTTTGACCATAATATTGATAATTGGATGGTTTTTAAGGTTTATTCCACGTAAATGCAAGTTTAGGCTTTTCAGTTAACTTATTACATTTTTCTTTATGAAAAATATGTGAACAACCGTTAGGATGTAAACAAGCGATAAAGAACTGTCCATTAAACTGGTGTGCTAAAAATTCCAAAAGGGTGTAACATTTCCATCGATGCCTGCGTAGAAGGAGCAAACGCATAAAAGATACGGTATGATGTCGAAAAGCTATACACTCCCCCAGACCAGTACCACTCCAACGATAAAGAAAACAGCATCACGTGCCCAAACCATTACAGGGCTTGTTATGGCTGCACTTATCAGCATTGGGTGTACTGCTAAGGCTGCGGTGTTTACTGCAGAAAATAACGGGATGTTCAATGAAGCTACCGTATGGACACCATCATACCCTGGAAACATTATCAATAATGCCGATACTGTTATTATAGGCAAGCATGTAAAATTGAACGTGGATGTAATTGTAAAAGGCACCTTAATCGTAAGGGGCCAATCGTCGTTATTGGGCGAAAAGAATTTGGTGGTATTGGGCGAAGGCCGTTTAATCAACCAAGGGATTACCATCGTTCAATCGCTTACCAATAGGGGCACCGTACAGAACAGAAGTATATTGGAAACCAGCAAAGACTTGATTAACACCGGAACATTGATGAACAACCAAAGTATGGTGGTGGGCAATATTCTTGACAATGTAGGCACTATCAGCGGCAACGGCGGCACTTTAATCGCTAACAATAAGCTGGTAAACTCACAAAGCGGCATCATTGAAGGCAACATCGATGTATGCTCTTCCAATTTTATGAACGTGGATGGCGGTACGCTCGATTCTACCAATATCAGCTTTTGCGGCAACCGTATCTTCAACAGCGTATTCCTTACAGCCAGCCTGAAAAAGGAAAGCGTACAATTGAACTTATTGAATAGCGCCGACAAGAAATTCAAAGAATACCGTGTGGAACGCAGCAAAGACGGTATCAATTTCGAAGAAATAGCATCGGTGAAAGGCAAAGACATTACCAATGACAGCACTGCTTTCAGATATACTGACAATGAAGTGCTGAATACGAACAACCTTTACTATCGCATCAAACTGATAGAAGATGATGGTGATGAAAAGATGATTCCTGCCGTTCAAATCGGCAACATCTATGCTACTGGTATGAAAGCCAGTACCAAGTAAGATTTACATCAAACAATTACCCAAAATTTTTTATGTGCAGAACGGACGGAAGTATGAGGTCGAATGGAAGAGGTGTATGATAACGTGGGGATTTGATTGAGGGGGCAGTGGTTTGATGAATGAAGCAGCCATCACTATCGGAAGCGATAATGATGGCTGCTTCAATTTTAGGGCTTTTGCTTTAAGTAGTATTCGGTCTGTAAATCCATATAGCCATAATTGAGTATCATGGTATCCCCTTTAAAGCTCAGGTAAGCAGGATAGTTATTGGTAGAGAACTTGATTTTTATTGGCCCTTCCTTGGTATGCTCAATATCGAACGTTTCTTTTTTGGTTACTTGCTTGCCATGCAGCCATTGGGCATTCTTATTATCGTTGATACGCAAATAGGTGGCTTTTGCAGAAGTGTCCTTAATAATCTGTGGCCGCCTGCTACAGCAACTGGTGTACAACCATTTCCAAGTGCCGAGCATGGGGTCGCTGCTCTTTGATTTTTGGGTATTGGTAGGGGTGGCTACTATACTATCCTCCACCAGCTGCTGAGGAATGGTATCTGCCACTGCAGTACCATCTACTTTTGCTGTATCCGAGGGTGGCATGATAGTATCCGTATTGGTGGTAGAAGTTGCAGTGTGGTTACTGTCATTCGAACAAGAGAAAAGCAGCATCACGAGGATGATAAAGTAAGCCATAACCGATTTTTTGATAAAGCTAATCAGAAATTCAATAAAGCCTGGTACAAACGATGCACTGGCAAACCCATTACATTGAAGTAACAGCCATCAATCCGCTCAATGCCAATTAGGCCTATCCCATCCTGAATACCATAGGCACCTGCCTTATCCATCACCTCATAATGGTGGACGTACCAGTCGATTTCTGCTTCGCTTAAAGCAGCAAAATGGACTTTGGTAGTTTCGGAAAAGCCTTCGGTTTTGCTAGTTGACATAAGGCAAACTCCGGTAATCACTTCATGCACCTTGCCCGAAAGCTCACCCAATATCCGCTTAGCATCTATAATATCGTTCGGCTTGCCATATATTTTGTTATCCAGCAATACCACCGTATCGGCTGTAATAACCAATTCTTCCTTTCCCACTTCCGGCAAAATGGCTTCCGCCTTTAGTTGGGCCAAATAAGGAGCTACCTCCCGTACTGGTAGTTCATCAGGAAATACTTCTTCCACATCTTTGGTAATCATGCGGAACTGAAAACCTGCCTGCTCCATCAAATATTTCCTGCGGGGCGATTTAGAGCCCAATACCAGGGGATATTTATTATATGGGCTCATGTTGTGGGGTGCAAAAATTTGAAACGGGGTACTTGGTCACCATTCATCAATACAGTTTCCATGAACATGGCAAGTGGTCTTACCCACAACTGGCCATATGGATATTGGGTCTCATACAATGAACGGTAGATTACCAAAGGTTCCAAGCTTTCACTATGTAGGGCTGTGCCCATCACTTCATAGCGCTTGCCTTTGTAATGCTCATATATGCCGATTTGCAAATCCATCAGCTTAAAACCATTTCAGCGGTCAATTCGCCACTTTCCAACTTTTCTATTGCTACCCGTAACCTTTCCTTTAGCTCAGCCGTGTTGCCTGGCCAATGATAATGTTGTAAGCGATGCAAGAAACTATCCGATATAAACACATCAGGCTTATGGTAAAGCCGCTTATAGTTTTCGCAAAATTGGGAGGCCAAAAGGGGTATATCCCCTACCCTTTCCCTCAAGGCCGGTAGTTGAATGATGTGCTGAATTTCTAAATGACCGATGGGGTTAAGATTATCCACCGCTATCACCAGCCTATTCTTAAACTTGGAAGTGTCAGCATACTTTTTGCTGAACATGGCCTTGTCAATTTTTCCAGCCTTTTCAATATGCTGAATAAAAATGGTTGCCGCTTGGGCGGGTATAATTTCAGGTAACATACCCGCATGTGCCACATCGTGTATTTTAAAAGCACTTTCCTTTAAGCTGGAATGCAGGTGCACCCATTGGGCAGCCCTTTTCTTTCCTACCCCCTCTTCGCCTAGCAGTACAATAGGTTCTAAATGTTGGGCTGCTGCTGCTAGCTGCTTGTTTGCTTCCGTTATTATTATCGAATCCCCTGAGAATGGTGCGTTGTCCATATACCTTTACCTGACTGTAAAACTACCAATTGCGAAACACAGTTGCACAATAAACAACAAAACAATTACTTTTGTAATTATGAAAAAAGAACGAAAGCTATTAGCCGTCTTTATTCTTTTTATATTACTTAACTGGGGCCTTGTGTTTGTCAAGTTTACGCCCGCCATCCCATCATACAGCCAAGCCATCGGCAAATTAATGCCCTCGCATGGCACTATACAATTCCAATTCTTTTCTTTCTTCTATTAAAGAACGATACTTAGCTGCAAGGTGATATTCCTAGGCGGCTCCACTTTCCCTGGTCGCTGGTAGTAAAAAGCGTTGGTTAGATTTTTACAAATAAGTGAGAATTTGACTTTATCGGTAAACTTGTAGGAAGCCCTCATATCCATGTAAAAATCGCCTATGTGGTCTTCAACATATCTTCTGTAGCTCTCAGGACCACCACCAATAGTACTGGCAGCAAACTTAATTAGCTCCGGTATCTTTTCAGGGAAACCATTGTAGTACACGGTAGCCCCCACGGCAAAGTTCTTGTACCCTATTTCCAAATCGCCCCTCATCAAGTGGCGGCTGCGGAACAAAAGGATATTCGCAGTATCGGAATTCGGTACCCTTTTGGCAAAATACTTAAAGGCATCACTAAAAAACTCGCCAATACTTCTGTCCGTTGAATCCTCTAGTTTACCAGGATAGGTATAGGTATAGCCTATCATTGATGTAATGGTCCAGTCGCCAATATTACCACGGCTCACAATGGATGTCTCAAAACCTACGATACGAGCATTTTCAATGTTATAAGGCTTCATACCAAAAACGGTAGGCCCTTGGTCCGGGAATATCTTATTGGTATCTCCATCGAAATAATTCGGGTGGGTACCCACTTGGTACTCAACGAAGTCTTTGTATTCCTGCCAAAACAATGCTACATCAAATAAAGCATTCCAGTTTCTGACACCAAAGCCTTGTTTAAAACCGAACTCGGCGTTCCATGATTTTTCAGCCACTAAATCGGGGGTAGGAACAATCCAAACAAGGCCGCTTACGAACTCATTGGAAATGAAACGTTCGGCAATGGAAGGAAGGCGGTAGCCTTGGCCCCATGAAAACCGGAAGAAAGACGCCTTACCTGCCTTATAGCTCAGGCCCGTTCTGAATACCGGAATGGTAGTTTCAAAAATGGTATCAACGCTATTAATCTCGTATCGAACACCAAAGTTCACTATCAAATCCTTGTAGATTCCATCGACTTGGACGTATGCCGCACCATTATAGTTAAGCCTTAAACCTGTATACAGGTTGCTTTTTGACCTACCAAAAGCAAATGGCAAACCAGTGGTAATCACCAAATGCTTTTTCCAGCTATACTGATATTTGTTCTGAAAGTCGAAGTTATTGGAAGAGGCATTGATATCATCGCCATTTCCCCTGCGCCAAACATTCAAATAACGGAAACGGAACTCGAAGCGATGGCCGTTATCGTTATAAAAAGTAAAATGCGGGTCAACAGTAGTACGTACATACCTATCTTCCGAACCTTCCTGTATACGGTAGGCATTGGAATCCAAATCTTGCCCCAAGAAGAAACGACCACTGGTTTCTTTCATCATCAGGGCATTGACGCCAAAGTTGATATTAGGACGCTTTTTAAGAATATAGCGGGTTTTAAACTCCACCCTGCCCCTATATTCATCGGCTTCCTGCAAATAACTTTGAACCATATCAATGTTGCCGCCTAGTACGTACTGAAAGTTCTTCACTTTCTGTTTATGGTTCAAAAATACGCCCATATAACCCGGCTGTCTGGCATTCCACCATCTTAGGGTATCCAATGGCGGTTTGGTATAAGCACCAGCATAAAAAGTAACATCAGTCTCTGGCTTGTCGCCCTTTGGCCAAGCGGTGATTACGTTCACCACACCGTTCAAGGCCGATGAACCATAAACAACGGATGAAGCACCTTTTATCACTTCAACTTGTGCCGCATTCTCCACAGGGGCCATTTTCAGCTGTGCTTCGCCCAAGTCGGCACTGGTAAAGCCTTGGCCATCCACCATCACCGCCGTGCGGGTACCTACGCCATAGGAATAGCTGCTACCGCCACGAATACTGATTTGCCCATCTTGTATGGTAACACCGGGCGTTTTGCCCAAGGCCTCCCCTAAGTCCCGCGAGTTGGTATTCTTAATCAAGTCCTTGCTCAACACGTCCATGGAAACCGTTTCCTGCGAAAGTTTCTTTTCATACTGGCTGGCAGTTACCACTACCACATCCATCTCGTTCCTTGAACGGATAAGGTTCACATTCACCTGTTTGATATCGCCTAACTTGATATTGATGTTCTTGACCTCCGTTTGATAGCCCATAAAACTCACGATAACCTTATGCTGGCCAGGTTGCACGGACAATCTATACTTACCATCTTCATCCGTCACTTGCATAGCGGTATCGCCCAAGCTGATACTTGCTCCAGGGATTTTTTCATTGGCATCAGGATCGCGAACTACCCCGTAGATAATGGTTTCCTGTGCGAATGCGCCAAATGAACACACCATTAGCAGCAAGGTAATCAAGTAGAACTTTTTCATAGGTAGGCTAGGTCTTTTGGGTAACAGGGTGCAAATATTAATATAAGATGGCTTAGAAAATTCTGAGTCTCTTTAATTTATCGTTAACATTATCAAGTCGCTAATTTGTGGCCGACGCTAAAGTAATGCCTTTCCTAAATTTGCAAAAACCCAACTATGAAATATATTGGTTTTCTTTTCATAACCTGCCTCTTTTTTAATTGCGGCACCACGGAACAACCCAGCCAAGTAGAGGAAACAGCCCTTTTTGGCCCCTTGGTGGCAGATTTTACCACTACAGCTGTAAAATTACCCGATGGACTGAAAGCCGATATTTTGTTTTCTGAGGCGATTGACTCCGTAATAAAAGCCAACGGCAGTATCTGCGCCGCCCCAGGCAGCCCTGATTTTATGGCTTTCCTGCCCATTGATGGCAACAACGAGCATGGCTACTTGTACATCAACCACGAAACAGCCAACTGGAACGACAGCCTAGGAGATGGCGGCGGCGGCTCGGTGATAGAGATAAAAAGAGAAAATGGAACCTGGAAACGAATTGGAACTGCCAAGCATGTTGATTTTAGTCCAGTAGGTGGTACCGTGCGAAACTGTGGTGGTGCAGTAACCCCCAGTGGTACGATTCTGACGGCTGAGGAATGGGAGCCCCAAAGCAACAAAGACATTTATTCCGCATATCGCGATACCAGCAAATTCGATGGCCGTGCCAGCTATCTCAACTTCGGCTGGGTAACGGAAGTGGACCCAAAATCAGGGAAGGCATTGCGCAAGCTTTACCAAATGGGCCGCATGGAGCACGAAGGGATCTACTGCGATGCGGACAAAAAAACCGTTTACCTGACCGATGATGCCAGCCCTTGCGTGTTTTATAAGTTCGTGGCCGATAAGGCAGGTGATTACAGCCAAGGGCAACTATATGCTTTTCAAGAAACCAACGACGGAGGCAATTGGCTGAAAATGCCCATGCAAATGGACTCTTTGATGCAAACCCGTAACATTGCCTTGCGTATGGGTGCCACCATGTATGTCAGAAATGAATGGACTACGGGCATTGGGGGCAAAATCTATATCAACGAAACCGGTGCCGACGAAGTGAACTGGGCCGAAGCGATAGCCATAGGGGGCCAGCCTGCCGCCCACCATGCCTCAAAAATGAAAGATGGCAAGTTCAATGACCCATACGGCCGGGTGCTGGTTTTTGACCCTAGCACCAATAAAATGAGCGTTTTGATTGAAGGCGGTACCGCTGATGGCGATAGCACTACCAACCTTGCCAGCCCCGACTGTATAGGAGCAGCAAATATCAATGGCAAGGATTATTTGGTAATACACGAAGACTTGATTGGCCAAAGCAAGAACAGGGTAAGCCAAATGGCCGAAGCCAACAAAGCCACCTTCAATGAAATCTACTTTTTGGATTTGTCCATTGCCAAACCTACCGTGAAAGATTTAAAGCGCTTCATGATGGGCCCCAAGGGCTGCGAAACATCTGGTGGTGCTTTTAGTCCCGATGCCAGCACTTACTTTGTCGCTATACAGCATCCTGATACCAGCAACCCAGAGCCATACAAGCGAAATCTGGTAATTGCCGTTAGCGGCTTTAAGAAATAATGCTTTCCTTAGCAATTATCTAAACCTCTCCTACCATGAAAAAGAATGGCTTGAACCGCCGCGGTTTCATACAGCAAGCTGGGCTGGCTTTTGCCGGCCTCACTGCTGGGGCTACCCTTTTGCCCAACATTGCCACTGCGGGGGAAACCCCTTTGCACAACCCTTCGAAAAAAAGGGCCCTGCGCATAGCGCACATGACCGACGTGCACGTGCAGCCCGAAGGTGCCGCCCCTAAAGGTTTGGCTCTTGCCCTGCAGAGCGTACAAAGCCTTGCCGATAAGCCTGATATCATTTTCAACGGCGGCGACTCCATCATGGATGCCTTGAGCAAAAGCAAATCGAGGGTGCAGGAGCAGTGGAAAGTATGGCATGGCATATTTAAAGAGGAGTGTTCGCTGCCAGTAGTCAATTGCATTGGCAACCACGATGTATGGGCTTGGTCGAAACCAGTAAAGGGCGCCAAGCAAGACCGCCTATATGGCAAGCAATGGGCCATAGACGAGTTCCAGATAAGCAACCGCTACTATAGCTTCGATAAGGCGGGCTGGCACTTTATTGTACTGGACAGTACCTTCCACCATGGCTTTGGCTATATTGCCCAACTGGGCGACGAGCAAATGGAATGGCTGAAGGCCGACTTGGAAAAAACACCGGCCACCACCCCTGTTTGCGTGCTTTCGCATATACCTATTTTAAGTGCCACCACCTTTTTTGACGGCGATAACGAAAAAAGCGGCGACTGGAAAATACCGGGCGCATGGATGCACATTGATGCCAGGCCTATCAAAAACCTGTTCTACCAGCATAAAAATGTAAAGGTGTGCCTAAGTGGGCATATCCATTTACAGGATAGCTTGGAGTACCTAGGGGTGAAATACTTGTGCAACGGTGCGGTGAGCGGGGCTTGGTGGGGCGGCAACAACCAAGAGTTTCCACCTGCTTTTGCGGTGGTTGACCTTTTCGAGGATGGCTCCGTCGAGAGCCAATTTATCCCTTATAAATGGCAATAAACCTAATCGATACGATTATTTCAAAACAAAAATTACTTTTGCAACTAACTAACTACTAATCTATACCACATGAAAAATCTGTTTTACGTTTTGTTCACGGTGTTCGCACTCGCAATTGCTCCTAAGGCATACGCAGGCGGCGGCCCTTGCGTTATTGATACCACTACTTGTGTGCCCGGTGGTTTTCTGTACGGTGAAGTATGCCCCGGCAACATACCCGGTGCTACTGCCGGCCAGCTTTATAACCAAACGGTTTCCTTCACCCTACCATCAAGTTTCGACTTGAATACCGACTCTTTGGGCTTGGGCTTCGGCACTATTACCGTTTCAGTTACGGATGTTGATGTGCAATTGGTGGGCCTTCCCTCGGGACTAGTGGTCAACTTTGATGATAATGACCGCAGCTACAACCCACAAAACCAGCCAGCAGGTTGTTTCCAAATTTTTGGAGTTCCTTGCGACTACACGGACACCTTCCAAGTAGCTTTACAACTAAATGTAACCGTGAACGTTCCTATTTTGGGTTCTTTTGCAGTGCCTTTCCCCTTGGTTACCAATTTGCCATTGGCATTGCAATCCAGCTATCCTAGGTTGGAAATTACTTCCACTGGCAATTTCCTTTGTACCAGCGGCCCTGGCAGCAGCTTGACTTTGCGCGCTTCCGCCGGTTTCGGTGCTTATGTATGGACACCCGGCAGTAGCCTCGATGATTCATTGGTGGTTGCTGCCCCTGGTGAATATTTTGTAGAGGCGATTACTACCGATAACCAATGTTCGTTTTCTGATTCCGTTACCATCGACTACGTAAATGCCCAAGTAACTGGCGACACCACACTTTGTACCGGTCATTTCCTTCAATTGAACGCTACGGGTGGCGACAGCTTCACTTGGAGCCCATCTACAGCCCTTAGCTCCACTACCGTTGCTAATCCGGTTATTCTAAGGTCATTTGCCAACACCACCACTTACCAAGTAATTGCCAGCAATGGTTTCTGTAGCGATACAGCTGCCGTTACCGTTACGGCCAATACCAACTGTGGGGGCGCATGCGGCAATTGCACCGTCAATTCTAATGGCTGTGGCGGTCCCCTGCCTACCGTATGTAACGTATTGCCAGTGGTTACCGCTGGTCAAGCTTACGACGAGAGCTTTACCTTCTTCATTCCTGACAGCATCCGTATTGCCGATGTATTGCCAATTCCCATCACTATCCCTGGTTTGCCTGAGGCGTTCGTGGCCAACGAGGTATTCGTGCGCATCGATAGCCTACCGGCTGGTTTGGATTGGAGCTGCGACCAACAAGGCAATAACTGTACCTATAACCCTACGCTTGACCCATCTGCCCAGTACGGTTGCATCCGTATTTGTGGCACCACTTGCGGCCCTGCCGGTGAGTATCTAACTGCGGAAGTAGGTATCAAATTGCCTCAACAGTTGCGCGATATCATTGCTTCTATTCCTTTCCCATTGGGAATTGACTCTATCGTTTTCATCCCCTTTGATATCAATCTGGGCGTGGAATATACCAGCAACCTTTCTATCCTTACTAGCGGCGACCCTGAAATACTGGAAGGCGATACCTTGGCATTGACTGCCAGCGCTGGCTTTACGGGTTATGAATGGTCAACCGGGGCAACCACCGCTGAAATCAACGTTTCCGAAGCTGATACCTACTGCGTGACCGCTACCGATGCCAACGGCTGCGAACAAACTAGCTGCCAAGAAGTAACCGTGCTCTCTTCCGTTACCGATTTGGTGATGGATGCCAGCTTGAAGATTTACCCCAATCCTTCCAAAGGCCAATTTGCCATTAGCTTCAACAGTGCCCAAGCCCAAACGGTAGCCGTAAGCATTGTTGACCTGGCAGGAAAAACCGTGTACCAAAACACCTTGAATGCCAATGGCGGCAACAATGAATTGACGGTGAACTTGAGCCAAGCTGCCCAAGGCATTTACTTTGTAAAATTGAGCTCAGAAAAAGGTACCGCCATCAGAAAGGTAACCTTGAACTAAGCCTCCACCTACCTTAAACCCGAAAGGCTGCCCCTTAAAAGGCAGCCTTTTTTTGTTATGCTTTGTTCTTTGAAAATTTTGTAACCGGGGAAAGTTTAGCGGATGTTATCTTGATACTTGATACTACGATATTATGTAACTTTATCCTATTCAAAGAATAAGACAGATGCCCAGTACCACCCCTGACTATGCCCTACAACTCATACACAAAGCCGCCGAGGAAAAGGCCAATTTTCTCGATTTGGCAAATTGTGGACTTACTGCGATACCACCAGAAATAACTAAGTTGGCAGGCCACTTAGAAAGCTTGCATCTAGGTGGCTGGTACAAAATCGAACATGGGAAATATATAAAAAGTACCAACAGCGGAAAATCGAATGATTTTTCAGAGGACTCCGCGGGCTTTGAACACCTGCAAGCTATAGCAAAGCTCACCACTTTAAGTGTTGAATTATGCAATTTATCGCAAACAGCCCTAACTGCTATTGGTGGTTTAAGCCAAGTAACCAGTTTGAATGTATCCAATAACATTATTGGTAACAGTGGAGCGGAAAGCATCAGCAGGCTATCCAAACTGACCAGCTTAGATATTAGCAATTGTGCTATTAAGGATGCAGGAGCGGAAAGCCTCAGCAAATTAATAAAGCTGACAAGCTTGAAAATAGGCTGGAATCAACTCGGTGACGCAGGTGCGGAAAGCCTCAGTAAATTATCCCAACTGACCAACTTGGATATCAGTAGCAACCAACTCGGTGACGCAGGTGCGGAAAGCCTCAGCAAGTTATCCCAACTGACCTACTTGAATATCAGCGAGAACCAAATCGGCGCTGATGGAGTGGAATCACTTATTAATCTAAAAAAGTTGAATACATTATTTATAAATAATAATATTATTGAAGACCAGGCCATTCGAACCCTAATTCTAAGGTTAAAAAACTTAAAAGCAGTTGATTTTCGTGAATGCCATGCCAAAACCATTCCACCTGAAATATTAAATGATGTAAAAAGTTTGCGGGCTTACTTCAAGTCTCGTTTGGTTACCAGCAATTGTGTGAAAATGATATTGACCGGCAATACAGAGGCGGGCAAAACTACTTTGGCACAATGGCTTGCGGAACGCAACTATGAAAAGGACAAAGAAAGCACACATGGTATTAAGCATTGGGTTTGGAAACCTCAGGGTACCCCACTTAAAGTAAACATTTGGGATTTTGGGGGCCAGGATTATTTCCATGCCACCCATGAACTGTTCCTGGATAAGGAAAGCTTATTCCTGTATCTGAAAGCAAGCCAAGAAACTATATCCGAGGAAGGACAAGGTTTAAAAGATGAATATTGGATAGGCTACATTGCCTCGCGTTGCGATAAGCAAAGTACTCCCCTTTGGTATGTTCAAACCAAAAGCGACTTGGCAAATGGCAAAAGAATTTGGTGCGATACCGCTTTGCAAGATACCTTTCCCGTAGAAGCACAATACCATGTTGCCATAAAACAAGTACACACAGCAATTTCGCCTTATTTAGAGGAGTTTCAATATTTCGAACAGCAATTGACAGGCCGCTTGCAACAACTGGCATCTGCGGAGATTCCTATATCATGGGCCGCAATTAGGGATGCGCATTTGCCCAGATGGCGAGAAGAACACCTGCTTCTGCCACTTGTAGATTTTAAAACCGCTTGTGAAAAGGCATTAGAAACGAATGAAGAATTGGCTAATGACTTGGCCTCGTCTTGGGATGGATTGGTTACCTATCTAAAAGGTTGCGGGGAGTTAGTTCATTTTGAAGAAATTTCCTCTCTACAAGATAAGTTGTTTTTGGGACCGGAAAAGCTAACCAAAGTATTGTATGAAATATTATCAAAAGAAGTTAGAAATAAGCGGCAAGGACGTTTTGATCAAGCATATTTAAATGAGATAAAAGATGGGCCATTACTGATAGATGTACTGCTTGCCTATGACCTCATATTCAAGCATGGGGAAGAATATGTAGCTCCTCAATACCTACCAGAAGAGCCACGGACTAAACAATTTGAACGGCTTATGACACTTAGCTATGCCATTCGCTTCCCGTTCTATATGTCCCGCTCACTCATTAGTCAATTCATTATCACCTACGCCCCGCAAGACCCCGAAGCATTCTATTGGCGGTATGGCATATTTTTTAAGCATCCTATTTGGCAGGCACACTGCTTCGTAAGGATTGATGCAGACTTGCAAATCATTTATGTGCATGTGGAAGATAAAAAGGACAAATACTCCGCCATGAAAGAGTTGTTTGACTTTTTTATGGACACTCAGTTTGGTAAAAACAATAAAGGGAAGCATAAACCTGAAGAGGAAACCAAGCATGTTGAAGACTGGAGAAGCCACGAAAATGCCCTAGGTTGCACCTTGCTATCCAATGATGGAAAGCATTTTGCTTCAGCAAAAGCAATAATAGAAGCCATGGAAAGCAAAGCATATCGGGTAAAAGCCGATGAAACCCATGAATACGTTTCTATCAGCCCCACTTTCTATCAATTGCTCGATACTCACAGCATTAGGCCAAAGCGCATCTTTTTTTCTTATTCGAAAGCAGACGCCAAGTACCTAGCAGAATTGGATACCCACTTATCGGCATTGAAACGTAGTGGCTTAGTAGAAACATGGAAAGACGTGGACTTATTAGGCGGTGAACCTTGGGATGCCAAAATTAAGGAAGAACTTGACCGGGCAGACGTGGTGATATTATTGCTGAGCCCTGATTTCATGGCCACAGAATACGTATGGCAAGAAGAAATACCCCGCGCTATTCAAGCTGGCAAAACGATAGTGCCCATTTTTTTAAGGCCCTGTGATTGGGATGAGTCGAAATATGAAATCAACAGCTTTGCAGCACTTCCCCCAAAAGGAGAATGGATAGTTAGCAACGAACGTCCATACCGTGATGAGAGTTACTTAAAGGTTGCTAAAGACATTAGGCGTTTGTTGGAAAAGCAATCTTTGACTGAATCAACAGAAACAGAAAATAATGGAAGCACTACATAAAGAACTAGAACTGATACAAGCCATCATTGGTCGTATGGCGCAGAATTCCTTTCAGGTGAAGGCCTGGCTGATAGGGGTATTGGGTGCCATGCTGGCCTTCACCCGCGATGAACTGTTTGCCACCGGCGGCCCATTGGGCCAAGCCCTGATGATGAACGCCTTCTTGTTGCTGCCCATTCTATGCTTTTGGTACTTGGATGCCTTTTTCCTGAGCACCGAACGCCTGTACCGCGAGCTGTACAAATGGGTGGTGCAGCACCGCCCCAGCGGCAATACGGACTATCTGTACGACCTGAATACCTTCACCCGCACCGCCAACGGCAGCACCGTGAACCTACTAAAGCCCCAAAACTCTTGGCAAAAGGTGGCCATTTCTAAAACCCTGTGGCCATTTTACGGGATGCCCCTGCTGTTTGTGATAGGCCTGATGGCTTTTAACGTATGGAGCCATTGCAATCTTCCTACCAAGACCTGTGCCCCTACCCACTGTATGCACTAGCATCCACCAAAAAACGGTGCCCCCTACACCCACCCAAGCCATACTGGCGACACCACTTTTCGGGTTTCCAGCTAGCCTAACCCATCATTGAGCATATTCCCATTTACCCATTTTTTTGATTTGGATTATTCGCACTAAGTGCTTACCATTGATAATGTGCTAGTGGTTGCACAATTTGAAAATTTGGAGATTTGAAAATTTGAAAATGATTTAGGCTGCAATCCCGCAATAAGCGGGGCAAGCTCCGCTTCTCCCTTAGGGAGAAGAACTAAAAAAGCAAAAAAACAAAAAACACACTCATTTTCACACAAAACATTGATAAACAACAAAATAACCCAAACTGAAATACTACTGAAGTACCACTGAAGTATCACTGAAGCACTACTGAAACTATACTGAAGTACTACTGAAACACCACTGAAGTACTACCGAAATACTACCGAAACAGGAAATATAGCCGCTGGTAGCAAGATGCTTCAATGAATTTGAAAATTTGGTGATTTGGAAATTTGAAAATGGTAAAGTGCAATTGTAAATCTAAAATCGTAAATCGTAAATCGTAAATCGTTCTACCCTCTACTAATGAA
The DNA here is from genome assembly GCA_033762815.1 of Chitinophagales bacterium. Classification (GTDB taxonomy): domain Bacteria; phylum Bacteroidota; class Bacteroidia; order Chitinophagales; family CAIOSU01; genus JANRLF01. The sequence goes on from JANRLF010000004.1 coordinate 391,782, forward strand.
GCAAAAAAACAAAAAACACACTCATTTTCATACAAAACATTGATAGACAAAGAAATAACAAGAATTGAACTACCTGCGAATTACCCTTGAACACCCTTTGAAGCACCTGCGAGATACCCTTGAAGTACCTGCGAACACCCCTTGAAGCACCTGCGAAATACCTGCGAAATAGTTTTTTGGAGGCTAATACCGGGCTGGCTTCAATGAATTTGAAAATTTGGCGAACACAATTTGAAAATTTGGAGATTTGAAAATTTGAAAATGATTAAAGCTGCAAACCCCGCAATAAGCGGGACAAGCGTACCTTGTACCTTTTACCTTGTACCTTCCCGCAATAAGCGGGACAGGTGTACCTTTTACCTTGTACCTTATTTTACCTTTTACCTTGTACCTTGTACCTTATTTTACCTTTTACCTTGTACCTTGCACCTTATTTTACCTTTTACCTTGTACCTTTTACCTCTTACCTCTAACTATTGGTTCGCTTTCTTCCTATTCAGCAATGAATACACTGCCACGCCCACCCAGATAATGTTAACGATGGTAGAGGGATAGGCATGGTGGAAGTAGGTATTGATAATCAGGAACAAGGCACCCAGGATGTTGAATGTTTGATAGTGCAAGCTGTCGCCCTCCAAGCGGCGGGCTGAGACCATGAGGTAGGCATACAGCACACAAGCTGCGCCTAGCCAGCCTGTGATGTCAATCAATAATTGTTGGTTCATAATGCCGTCTCTAGCTTGGTAAGCTGGGCGCTTACTTCCCACAATCGTTTTGCCAAAGCGGCATCCTGGGCCAATTTGCCCGGCTTTTTCTCTTTGGACTTTTCGAAGTATTTTCCACTGACACCCTCCACCTTGGGCGAGGATGCGAGGAAAACAGAAGTTGCCGCACCTTGTTCGGTACTTACCATAAAAGGCCGCAAGAAAGTCCAGCCCCAGTAAGCCCAACCGCTGGAGTTCTTTTGTGCAATCTCCGTGCTTACCACGCCGGGATGCAAGCTATTGGCGGTAACGCCCGTGCCTTTCAACCGTCTGTCCAGTTCGGCAGTGAACAGCACATTGGCCAGTTTCGATTGGCTATAGGCCTTAAAAAAGCCATCATAGTTTTTTGTGCCGTTCAGGTCTTCAAAGTCGATTTTACCCCGGTAATGCGCTCTGGAAGACACATTCACGATACGGGCAGGGGCAGATGCCTTTAAAACATCCAACAACAAGTTGGTGAGCAGAAAAGGAGCTAAATGGTTGACCGCCCATTGCCGCTCGATACCGTCTTCGGTAAGGCCGTATTCGGAAAAGAAAGCACCTGCGTTGTTTACCAGCACATGCAGTTGGCTGTACTTGCTTTTAAACTCGGCAGCCAACTGGCGGATGGATTGCTGGCTGGCCAAGTCGGCAATTAGATAATCTACCTGTTGGTTGTTGCTTTGGGCAATGATATCCTTTACCGCTTGTTGGGCCTTCTCCTCGCTACGGCTTACAATCACTACTTGGGCACCTTGTTTCGCCAAACCCACTGCGGTGGCCTTGCCTATGCCAGCATTGCCGCCGGTAATCAAACAAATCTTATTTTTCATATTGTGGATGGTACACCTTTTCTGCCTGTTGGTACACGGTTGCTTTGTCCAGGCTCATCGGCTTTCTTTTTTCCGCAAGGTACAAATTCATTTGGTCAGTAGAATGCTTGCTGCCCGGTTTGTTGCTGGCACCATAAGGGCTAACAGATTCGATGATGGGCCCCTGGGGCGTAAAGCGCACCAATTGGATATAGGACTCCCCTACCCAAATGCGACGCTTGCCGTCTTTCCAAGGCTGGGAATAGCAGGCCTTAATCACATCGGGCAAGCCACCCACGGGCAGGTCAATATCACCACGCTGTAGGCGCTGCCAATCGCCAAGTGCTATGTCAATACTACCAAAGTATTTGGTAAGGGTATCCTTTGCCTCGCGGATACTGCGCACGTACATTTCCATACGAGCCTGCTTGTTGCTGGCCCAGTCGTTGCGCTCGCCAGAGTGGTCATAAATCCGATAAAAGGACATCAAAAAGATGCTCACTTTTTTGTTGTTAATATCCCCCTTCTGCTCGCAGGTGCGGATGTTGAGCAAGGCATCGGCAATATCAGGATAAGCAGTAGGGTCTATTTGTGCCAGTTCGTTCAGGTCAAGTCCATTAATAAAAACTAGGCTATCGGGTAACACATCGTCATACTTAATGGCCAAAAAATCATTCCAGCTTAGCTTGTCATACTTATCTATCAGTTCGTAAAAACGCTCGCTACGGTTAGTCTTTTTTAAGTCAAAGCCCATGGTGGCATCGTAATTGGCAATAGGGTCATTGCACTCCGTACCCGTACATTCTATGCCAGAGTTATTGACATTGAAAACATAGCCACAATCGGGGTTCAACTCCTGCGGCAGCTTGCTAACTGGCTGGTAGCTGTTCCATAAAGTAGCGGAAGTATCGCCGGGCACTACTTTCCACCAATCGTAATTTGGGTTGCGCTTTGGTACCAGGCCGTTGCTCACGGCAAATATGGTATCGTACCTATCTGCATATACCACTGTCATTCTAGCCAGCTGCTGAATATCCAACGCCTTTCTAAACTCGGTATAGTTCTTGGCCTTGTTCATCTGGAACCACTGCTCGGCTGGTGCTATACGCTCATTGGCACCCAACTTTACTGCAAATACCCCATGGTCGGTTTTCAAGGTTGCGCCGTATTTGCTCCACCAAATCTTCTTTTTAACCGGAATCTTGATTTTGGTCTTTTTGAAAATCTTAACTACCAAGCGGGCCTTTGATTGCTCTAAATCCACCCACTTCCCATCGAACCAATATTGCTTTCCATTGTCAGGGTTCATCTTTAACTGGAACACGTCCACTACGTCAAAATCATTGTAGGTATGGGCCCAACCCAGATTTTCATTGGTGCCGTGCATAATGGATACACAACCGTGAAACATACCGCCTACAATGTTCCAACCCTCTTCGCTGCAAAGGTGGGCCTCGTACCAAGACAATGGGCCCTCTAAAGGTTGGTGTGAATTAATGGCCAAATAAGTCTGACCGTCCGTTGTTTTAGTAGAGCGAAAGGCAAAAGCATTGGAGCCAATGCCGGGCGTACTAGGTATTTGTTTTACAATGTTGCCATTGATGATATCATTGATAGGCCCATCCACGCCAGACATGAGGCACATGGCCAAGGCGTATCCAGTAGCGATATCTTTGCCGGTAAGTGGGAACGACTTTTTTACCAGCACTTCCTTTTGATGGGTACGGGCGTAGGCGTTGGCCCCTTCGGCATAAGCTTCAAGCACTTTTTTGAAATGAGCTGAAAACACTTGGTCATACTGTGCTTCCACGGTCTTCCTTACCCTGAGCAGTTGTGCGGCATAGTCCAGCTTGGCACCTTCAATGCCCAAGTGCCTGCCCAACATGCCCTTTGAAATGAGCAGGCCCCATTGCATGGTTTCAAAATCATCTTCTGCAGTTGCCCAAGCAAGGCCGTAGGCCACCTCCGCATCAGTTTTGGCAAAAATGTGTGGCACGCCAAAGCTATCCCTTACAATATCGATCTTGCTGGGGTCGGTAATTATACTTGTTCTTTGTGCTGAAAGCGATAGGCTCAACAGCATGGCTGCCAAGCAAAGTAAGCTGTTTTTCATTGGGGAGTAATGGTGGTTAATGAAGTGTCTTAATGTTCTTTCTTTTGCCTATTCCTCTCAGACGGCATTCCGAAGGATTTATTTTTATTGAACATGATTTCGGTTAGGTAAATGTACGTTTTGCCCAGTTGGCCTATGAACCAAGTTTTCTTTCTACCTTCAATATCGCTGCTGTAGTTCAGCATGATATAGCTACTATCAGAGATACCCACAATGGCGGGAAAGGAGTTGTCCCCAGTGCTTGGAAAATCAAGCACATGGGTAAGCAGTTTTTGGTTTTTATCCAATTTGAACAAGGCCGTTACCTTTTTACTAAAAGAATAACTGACCAGATTGAATTTCTGGGCCAAGGCATAGGGCATCCATTTGGGAGCTTTGGCAAAATTGCTCCCATCATGGTTTCTTCTGGAAATAAGGTAAATATCATCATCATGGGTAAACATCAAGGCACTATCGTACTTGTCGTTACAAGGGAACAATTGCCAATTGTAGAGGCTATCCTTATCCGCATAAGCGATATAGGCACCTTTACCTTCCAGACGTACCGTAGCCCATAGGTTACCCGAACAATCGAACTCGAATTCACCCTCCTCGGCACCGTGCATCGCCACCTGAGGATTTTGGTGGATGGGCTGCCAGTTTCTACCATCAACGGAACTAAATAATCTCAAGTCTGCCTTGTGGCCCGAGGTGTACAGTCCTTTGCCGAAATAAGCAGAAAGGTAGGCTTTGCCATTAAATACCTTTACCCGCCAAGGCACGAAGCCATCTAAATTGGCCAATTGGTGGGTGCTCCATGATTGGGCACTGTCACGTGCGCAAGCCCATACGTGCTGTGGGTCGAACTTAAATGGACTACCTCCGCCCTGAAAGAAGTATAGGAACAGCTTGTCCTGGAAATTTAGGAAACGTGGCTCGCGAAGGTCACTGCCCATAAAAATTTCTTGCTCCAACTGCCAGTTCTGCATATCATTAGAGCTGAGAATGTACATGCGTACCCTTTTATTTGGGAAATGATGTGGTGCCGTACGGAACGCCATGTAGTATCGACCCTCAAACTTGATGAGGTCCATATTGTTGTTGCTCCTACTGATTTTTACACCCTTAGGTATGGTGCCTGATGGAATGAGTTTCTTTAATGGCGAATAATGGATGGGGCCATTGTCTTGTGCCATAAGGCCTAGGCCAAAACAAAACAATAGCAATAGCAGGATGATTATCTTGCCTGTGACTCTCATAATTGCAATAAAAATTTATGTGGTTTACATTTTTTGGTAGAAACCCACCTCGCTGCCCGCCTCGTATATCAAGCCGTTGATTTTCTGGTTGCGGTAGTTCACAATCAGTTTCACCTTCTTTTGGTGGTTCACAAAACTAAATCCAGCCTCCTTTACCAATTCCACTTGTGTTTGGTCGCTAGGGTCGTTGATAAATGCTTTATCATCTTTGAAGGATATCTCTATCAGTTTGCCTGCTTTATTCTTGTACTTGCCGTCAAGGGAGGTCAGCAACTGTTCGTTCAAATCATTTTCCTGAGGACCGATAGGCATGATGGACAGCTTAGACATGGTGTACGGCCAGTTCACTTTGCTTTCTGAAGTTCCTACCCTTATCATAATCATGTTTTCATCAGGGTTTACATAAATTATCTGCCCCCTGAAACCACCTGCAAAGAAATCATCTTTCTCCTGTCCTTTTTCCATACCGCTGTAGGTATCTAGCCACCAGCAGTTGGTATAGCGCCAACTCGAACCTTCACATTCGTTGCGTTGGCGGCTTGAGCGTGCCCACCATTCAGGCACCAACTGGTTTCCTTGCCAATTGCCCTTGTTCAAAAACAACCTACCAAACTTTGCCAAATCGATAGGCCTTGCAGCTACCCCACCGAAAAACTTCTCCCTGCCGCTTCCGTTCTCAACAGCTATTTGCCCGTCGAATTCCATTCCTAGCGGCTTCCATAGCTTTTCCTGCATGTATTTCGCTACTGGCATATTGATGGCTTTCTCCAAGCACATGCCCAATATTTGGGTAGCCATGGAACTGTATGCAAAGTGGGTACCAGGCTGGTACTTCACCTTGGCATTGGCTATCATCTTTTCGCTGTTATTGTTGTAGTACAATTGCAGTAGCTTACCGAAAGTCTTGTAATCAGTAAACTTTAGGCCCGAAGTCATTTGCAATAGGTGGTCAATGGTAATATCGGCCTGCATGCCTTTATTGAAATAAGGCAGAAAATCAGAAACTGGTTGGCTCAACTGCATTTTGCCTTCCGACACAGCAATACCCACCAAAGTAGAGACGAAAGCCTTGGTAACGGAAAACACTTGGCTGATACTCTCTCTGGTATGTCCATTGAAATAGTTTTCATACAGGATGGTATCATTGCGGATGATAATAAACGCAAGGCAATCGTTATCGGCAAAAAATTGTTCGGCAGTGGTGGTTGCACCTACGTTGTTTTTCTTATCGAAAGCAAACAAAAAGGCGGGTGGTAAGGTAATGTTGGGCACTTTGAAAAACTCAAAAGGCTGATCGGCCTTCTCCAACTTCGCCGAAGGGAAAATTTGATAGTCGTACACATCGGGTATTCCATGGCCTATAACCCTTCCAGAGGTACCGCATCCGGTCAAACCTCCAAGCATCAGGGCAATAAAAAGCCCCCAACCTATCTTGCTGCGTTTTAAAAATGGCATAAAATAATCAGTGTGTAATGGTTAGACTACACACCCCCTAAAAAGGTTGCAACAGGTTGAGAATATTTGTGTTAAGATAAGGTTAGCGGAAATAATAGTTTCCCTGTGAAAAATTGCTTACCATGTTTTGAATTGATTTGTTGCATAATTGTTGTGTATATTTGATATACCTGAAAATTATGAGCTACTTAAAAATCAATGTTGACGATGAAAACAAGGCTTTTATTGAGCAGCTCTTGCATAAGTTAGGATTTGAAGTTATTGAAGAGCCTGAGCAACTGTCATTCAAAGAAAACACAAAAGAGATATCGCCTACTATGCTTTTTGGTAAATGGAAAAATATAGAAATCGACCCCAAGAATTATAGAAAGCAAGTATGGGGAAGAAAATAGTTTTAGTTGATACCGATATTTTTATTAAGGTTTTTAGAGGGGACGAACAGTGCAAATATCATTTAGACGGCTTGAAAGATCGAATTGGGGTTTCAGTTATCACTTTTATAGAGCTTTATCAAGGGGTTAATTCGAAAAAGAGAAAATATGATTTAGAGAAGCAATTCAAAGCATACCATTTGCTTCATCTAAATGAAAGTATCTCGAACATTTCCTTATCACTAATCAGAAAACATCTGCCAAATAACAAAAATCACCTCCTGATGGCCTCATTGCAGCTACTGCAATTCACCTTGACCTGCCTCTCTTTACCCATAACATTTCCGATTTTGAGTTTATAGAGAATTTAAGCATCTATCAACCGGAATAATTCTTTACTCTATTTCAACCATGAACTTCACCGCCGCTTCTTGACCTTTGATAACAAGCTTTGCCAAATATTGGCCAGTCGGCCAGTTGTGTACAGTTAATTGGAAAGTAGATTGATTAGGGGTAATGGTTGATTTGTAAACTTGCTTTCCCTGTATATCATAAATGTGAAGCTCCCCATTTTCCAAAGGAGCACTATCCCATTGCAGGGTAAATGTATCTTGGGCAGGATTGGGGAATGCCTTTAAGGAAAAACTATTCTGGAAGGGCAGCTCCTTCATGGAAGACAAGAGGCGACAGCTAAAGGTATCTGCTGGAAACAGTGTGTCCGGTATTGCATGGTTGTAAATTGCCAATGCATAACTGCCTTTTTGCAAATTGTTGATGATGATTTGCCCACGCTTATTGGTGTTACTGCCCTGAACATCCAACTGAAAGTTGGGATAAATGGCCCAATCGTCGCTGGGTTTAGCTTTGTACAGCAGCACCAAGCTATCTTCTTTATTGCTAATCAGCCCATTGTCCAAATAGCCACCACTTCCAGTAGTACCGTTATACAATATGGTAGCATTGGCCTGGAAACCCGTAGACCAAACCCCATCCACGGTCCAGTAGCGTTCTTTGGAAAGGTGCAGCCCGTTAACGATGCTTTTCAAGGGGTCGGGCGAGAGCCAATGGTGTTCAACCCTCACTAGTGCCGTATCGCTCACATTCACTACATCCAGTTCCATCAGTGCTTCCTCAAAATCATAGGTACCGGATACTTGAACAACGAGATATTTATCAGTAATGGCATCGCTTATTTTTTCTTCCATGTCCACAGCCACAAACACTGGTTCGAAGGGCAATGTAGCCTGAAAAGTACCACAACCGCCACCCATCAATGTTTGCATAGTGGTTTGTTGCCTATTGGCTCCAAAAAAGGTAATATCCAATGGAACATTGGCATAGAGTTGCGGGGCGGCTTTCAGACGCTGCCTGATATCCACACTTACCTGATAGCTATTGCCACTAGTGCTGCTTGAGAACGATAATACTTCAAAATGAGGAAAGCCGGGTGCGAATACCCAATTGTCAAAAAAAGCGGTCATATCCTTGCCGGTAAAATTGGCCAATCGGTTCCTGAATTGGTAGCTATTCGCATTGCTCCAAGCGTAATGGGATAGATAATCCTTCACAGCGGAAAAAAACAAACTGTCACCCAAATAACCTCTCAAGGTATGCGCCACGTCCGCGCCTTTATTATACACCGTTGAACCATAGGTATACGCATGCGGAACCCCTGAAACGGCTCTATACCCATTATCGTTAATATGGCTGGTGCGCAATACTTCAAAATGGTTGGCCCGCACCCTTTTTTTATACGCCTCTTTGCTATATACATACTCAAAGAAGAGATTGGCAGAAAAGCTGGCCCAGCCTTCGTTGAGCCACATATCCTCAGCTGTTTCGCAAGTGACCATATCTCCCCACCAGTGGTGGCTCAGTTCATGCGCCATCAAATCTTCTTGGTCGGTAGTACCGTCCGCGGCAAACTTTGGATAGGCAATGTTTCCTGCATGTTCCATAGCACCCCCTGTAAAAGGCACTTGTGTAAAGCCTACTTTTTCATATGGCTGTGGACCGTAAGCATCCTCGAAAGCAGCAATAGCATCGGCTAAATGCAAAAAGGAAGTAAGCATTTTGGCGGTATCAACAGGCGGTGCCGCCAATACTACCGAAAAGCTATCGGCAATACCCAAAAAAGTACTTTCTATGGGTGCATAATTGGAAACGGCAACGGATGCCAAATAAGTGGACATAACCCTTTCTGCCCTCCAATGCCAGGTGATGGTACCATTGCCGTTGTTGGTTTGCCCTTGCAACAGCCCATTGCACATTGCCCTATGTGTAGAAGCGGTAGTTATGAAAAAATCATAGGCTGCCTTATCGATAAAGTTATCGACACAGGGAAACCATACCCTGCCGTAATTGTGTGGTTCGGAAGTAAAGCCCACCCCCATGTTATAGGCATAGTTGCCCGAAAAGTAAAAACCGCCCCAAGAGGCATCGCGCTGGGGAGTACCCTGATAAAACACCTGCACCCTTACCGTGTCGTTAGCATTAATAGCAGTAGCTAACTGCACAGAAAGCAATGTATCGTTATAATTAAAACCCGTCGCAGTACTGCCAATTTTCACGGAATCTACGTTCAATTGCAGCAAATCCAAATCGATATGGTTCAGGCCATTGATTTTGCTTACGGCGGTAACAGTACAGTATCCTTTTAACTGTTGGCTGGCTAGGTTGGATATATCCAAATTGATTTCATAATGCGCCACATCAAAAGTATCGGTGCGGCTACTTTCAGCAGCAAGAAGATGGATGGGTACTAACAGCAAAAGGAGAAAGCGCATGTGCTTTTTATTTACAAAATAAGAAGAAGCTATCTTATAGAGGAAACCTCACCGACACCATTATTCGAACAATCGTTGGATGATTTCCTCTTTTGATTGGTTAAAATGTTGTGCCACATTACCAATTATGGCTGCTGCAGTACCAATCTTCAATGGGCTATGATTAGGGATTGTAACGTGATGCTCCCCATTGATTTGAGTAGTCAATCTTATGTGGCTCCCAGTTTGTCTGGTAGGCTCATATCCTAAACGCTTTAAAGCCTTAACTAAATTTTTTGCTGGTAGATTCTTGATCTTGTTCATCCAGCAATAGCAAAAACTTCCTCTCTTACATAATGGAGCCTTACTACTTTAGGAAGCATTTCTTCCTCAAAATGGCATTTTATCGCATCTATCACGTTCGCTCTTAACAATTCAAAGCTCTCTGCCTCTGTAAAGATGCTATCGTTCAATGCCCTGGCAACATAACCGCCCTCAGGAGCTTCTTCAACCAAAAAAATGATTTCGTTCATGTTTGCCATTTGCGCTTAGCAATATATTCATTTTTCATTGAAGCCAACAAGTATTTCCTCAATACTGTTCCTGCTCGTTGGGGAAATCCTGGCTTTTTACGTCAGCAATATAATTGCTGACTGCTCCCTTAATATCATCATATAAATTGGCATAACGGCGTAGAAACCGCGGCTGGAACTCATGCGTGATACCCAACAAATCATGTATCACCAATACTTGGCCATCAACTCCCCCGCCTGCACCAATGCCTATAATGGGCACATTCACTTCTTCAGCTACCTGTTTGGCCAAGGCGGCAGGAATTTTCTCCAATACAATGGCGAAGCAACCCAACTGCGCCAACAGCTTGGCATCTTTTACCAATCGTTCGGCTTCTTGTTCTTCTTTGGCCCTTACCGAATAGGTGCCAAACTTATAAATCGACTGCGGTGTAAGGCCCAAATGACCCATTACGGGTACGCCTGCCGTTAAGATACGGATAACGGAATCCTTTACCTCCTCCCCTCCTTCCAGCTTTACAGCATGGGCACCCGACTCCTTCATAATGCGGATAGTGGAATCCAAGGCCACTTTCGAATTGCCCTGATAAGAACCAAAGGGCAAATCGACCACTACCAAAGCCCTATTGATAGCCCTAACTACAGATGAAGCGTGGTATATCATTTGGTCAAGGGTAATGGGCAGGGTAGTCTCATGCCCAGCCATCACGTTGGAGGCCGAATCGCCCACCAAAATAATGTCAATACCCGCATCATCAATTATGCGTGCCATGGAATAATCATAACAGGTGAGCATGGAGATTTTCTCTCCCCGCTCTTTCATGGCCTGCAATACGTGGGTTGTGACCTTCTTAACTTGCTTGTGTACGGACATTGGTTGGCTTTAAGCCTTGAAAGTTAAGCATATTGGTAGAAAAAAAAGCTTACTGTCCCTGCGACAAAGCCTGTACGCCCATTTGGGCTTGGTAGAATTCAGGCATAATTTCCAAAGCTTTCTTAAAGTTGGCCAAAGCCTCCTTGCGTTTGCCCTCCTGATAGTCCAAAGCACCAGCTACATTATACATGGCAGCTTCCAAAGGTACTATTTGCGATTCGCCCTGGCGGTAGTTCACCACTGTTGTGGCCTCCTTAATTCCAGGGGTGGTTTTCAATTGCTCCAATACTTCCCTAGCTTCTTTATCCTTTTCTTGCTTATAGAGCAAGGTCATTACTTGGTACAAATGCTCCGGCTTTTTAGTAGCCTCAAACAACGCCCTTTGGCCTTTCAATGCCTCATCAAACAGACCCATCGCTTCATTGGAAACGGCCAACATACGCATAACGGAAGTATCCTTAGGGTGTACTTTTATCAAATCATTAGCCAAAAGTGCCGACATATCATAAGCACCGGCATTGAAATAAAGGGATAAAAGACTGTCTTTATAACTGGCATATTTTACAGAATCCAAAGCAATCAAATATTGAATGGAAACTGCCCCTGCCGTAATATCTTTATACTTCTTTGAATTGGCATAAACGGTTTTGTGCAGCGTTTCAAGGTTGTTCTCACCGCCTTTACCAGCTTCTTTTTGGCAGGATACCATCAATGCACTTACAGCCAAAGCCAATATTACAATTGTTCTCATTTGTTGATTTTCGCCCAAAGATAAGGATTTATGAAACAATGCTAGCCTAACTATAACGCACGTTCATGGGCCTTATTTCGACATCCAATGTATTGAAATTGTCAGGGGTGCGTAAAATATGGATAATCATATCGGCCACGTCGTTAGGATGCAGCATCGTATCATTGGCGGTGATCCCTTCATACTGACCAAAAAAAGCAGTATTCACCGACCCAGGATACACGCACGTTACTTTGATATTTTCCTTTTTCACTTCTTGGTACAAGGCCTGTGAAATGCCCCTTACTGCAAATTTGGTAGCGCAATAGCCTGTAGCTTCGGCGATGCCGTTCAAGCCCGCAATGGAAGCAATATTTACGATATGGCCGCGCTTTTCTGCTTTCATCAATGGCAACACCAGCCGTGTGGCATAAAACAAACCGTTCACATTGGTATTGAACATGGTTTGCCAATCCTCCAAACTCAAATTTTCCATCAGGTCGAAGATGCCAATGCCTGCATTATTAACAAGTATATCCACCACATTACCAAATTCGGCAAGTGTTTCTTCCATGGCCTTGGCCACTGCCACACTGTCCTGAATATCAACGGGTACAAAATAAAATTCTGGATGATCGATATTCGGGTCGCGCCTGCTCCAACCAGCCACCCGGCAGCCATTTTCCAACAAAGCATGCACGGTGGCCAAACCAATGCCGCTGCTCGCTCCTGTCACTATAGCCAATTTTCCTTTAATATTCATAGATAATTTCAAAATTCAGCGTGAAAATTACGATTCAAAACTCATTGTTGAAGTAAAAAACAATTGTATTTCAACGGACCAGCTTATAGCACACTAAATTAGCGTTAAATGCAGCAAAGCAGCGCAAAAAGCCATATCTTTGCACCTCAATCTGCAATTTTATGATCGTAACCCAAAATTTGTCGCTGCAATACGGCAAGCGAGTGCTGTTTGATGATGTGAACCTCAAGTTTACCCAAGGTAACTGTTATGGGGTAATTGGTGCCAATGGAGCCGGCAAATCCACTTTCCTCAAAATCCTTAGCGGCGAAATAGAATCTACTACCGGGCAGGTAGTTATCAGCCCTGGTGAGCGCATGGCGGTGTTGAAGCAGAACCACTTCGAGTTTGATGAGGTGCCCGTAATGCAGACCGTGTTGATGGGCCACCGCAAGCTATGGGATGTGATGCAGGAAAAAGATGCCCTGTATGCCAAACCCGACTTTGACGATGCCGATGGCATAAGGGTGGGTGAACTGGAAGAACAATTTGCCTCCATGGACGGCTGGAACGCTGAAAGCGATGCGGCAGAACTGTTGAGCAATGTGGGCATTACCGAAGACCTTCACTATAAATTGATGAAGGAACTAAACGGCAACGAAAAGGTAAGGGTACTGTTGGCGCAGGCACTTTTCGGCAACCCTGATATCTTGTTGCTGGACGAGCCCACCAACGACTTGGATGTGCGCACCATCTCATGGCTGGAAAACTTCTTGGCCGATTTTAAAAACTTAGTGATTGTAGTTTCGCATGACCGTCACTTTCTGGACATGGTATGTACGCATGTGGTAGATATTGATTTTGGTAAGGTGAACATGTACACGGGCAACTATAGCTTTTGGTACCATACCAGCCAATTGGCCGCCCGCCAGCGTGCCGATAAGAATAAAAAGACCGAGGACAAGCGCCGCGAATTGATGGAATTTATCCAACGATTCAGTGCCAATGCTTCCAAGTCAAAACAAGCTACCAGCCGTAAAAAGGCTTTGGAAAAGCTGAACGTGGATGAAATCAAGCCATCTAGCCGCAAATACCCAGGCATTATTTTCAGCCAGGAAAGGGAAGCCGGCAATGATATTCTGGAAGTAAGCGGCCTGCGCAAGTCCATTGATGGAGTGCCTTTATTTTCTGATGTGACTTTCACGGTTGACCGTGGTCAGAAAATAGCCATTCTGTCCAACGACCATTTGGCCATCAGCACCTTCTTTAAGGTTTTGATGGGCGAAGAAAAAGCCGATGCAGGTACCTTCAAATGGGGTGTAACCACTTCCCAGGCTTACCTGCCCAACGACAACTCCGCTTATTTCACGGCAGACTTGAACCTGATTGATTGGCTGCGCCAATATTCAGCGGAAAAGGATGAAACCTATATCCGTGGTTTCTTAGGTAGGATGCTTTTCAGCGGTGAGGAAACATTGAAAAAATCAAACGTGCTTTCAGGAGGCGAAAAGGTGCGCTGCATGACCTCAAAAATGATGTTGCAAAATGCCAATGTGCTGATACTGGACGAACCTACCAACCACTTGGACTTGGAATCGATTACGGCATTCAACAATTCCTTGAAAGACTTTAAGGGCACGGTGCTGTTTACCTCACATGATCATGAGTTTACCCAAACCGTTGCCGACCGCATTATAGAACTGACGCCCAATGGTATGTTGGACAAGCTGATGACTTACGACGAGTACTTGGAAAGCGATAAGGTACAGGCCCAAAGGGAAGAACTTTATGGCGTGGGCGTAAAATAATTTTAATACATTTGGCTAAAACAAAACTATGGCCAAAGGTACCAAAGAAGACCCCTGGAAACTGAAAACCCCGCCGCAGACATCGGAATACGAAATGTATAAAGATGTAAAAGACGACAAGGAAATCATTGTATGCACGGTGGGCAAAACCGTGTTGCACTACGACTGGCGCTGTATAGACGACTTGCACCAGATGCTCAAAACCCATGGCGACTGGATGGAACTGGGCAGCGCCGATGAACAAAAACCAGCTAAGGACGGCACTGTTGAGGCTTGGGGCCGTTCGGAAAATAACCCTATTGGCGGTTGGTATGGGCTGAAGAAAGGTTTTCGCGGGCGATTTGGCATGTATGTGCCCCCACTGATGGAAGCCCTAGGCCTTGCAGAAGTAGAACACAACCCAAAGAACAACCGGATGAGGGCTAAGTAGTATATGCAACTTTATCTTTATCCTCTAAGGATTAACAAAAAAGGCTGTCCGATAGGGACAGCCTTTTTTATTGGGAAGAAAAGCGGAACGAATTAGTTCAGCTTTTGGATTTTGAAGTTTCTTAAAGGATTTCCAGCCTTGTCATTCAATACTAGAATGTATTGACCGGCAGCCAAGTCTTTCAAACTAAATTGAAGCCTGGTTTTGCCATTCACCGTTACAGCTTGGGTCAAGTATTCCATTTGCTGGCCAGCAATGTTAAAGAAAGTCAATTTCACATCAGCAGGTTTGTCGCTTTTCAGGTCAACAAACAAAATGTCGTCAGTAGGATTAGGGAATACAGTATACTCCACATTGATGGATACTTCTTTAATGCCTACACCCAAATCATCAGGTTGTTGGAAACCTTGGGTCAAAATAATTGAACCTGAAATGGCGGTCTCAACAATAGGCTCGCCTACGGTATATGACAAACTTACTCCACCAGCTACATCATAACCACCAGCGGCACCAATTACTTGTCTTTCCAAGCTTTGGGCATTGGCAGCTACAGCAGCACCCATGGTCATCAAAAACGCTATGTACAATCTTTTCATAAAAGTGGTTTAGAGAAGAAACAGTATTGTTCAGTCTTCAATATTAATACATATTCCCGAATAAGTAAAGGGGGTATCGCAAGTTTTCATTAAAATTAATGGTATATATATACCAACTTAGCAGAATAGCGTTTATTGGTTCATGAAAAGCATCACAGTATTCACCATAATCATCACCCTATGCGGCTTAATGGCTATGGCATATTGGAATGCTTACGGGAAATATGATATCCCGATGTCCTTAAAGTATGAACGGGTGAAGGATATTCCCCCTCCTACTGGCTTTAGTAGGCAGGTAGTAGTAGACAATTCTTTTGCAGCATTTCTTAGAAACATTCCTTTGAAACAGGATAACAATGCAGTGTATTTATACAATGGGGAATTGAAGGGAAATCAAGATGCCCAATTTTCGGTGATTAAAATGGAAGTCGGGAAAAAAGACCTACAACAATGTGCTGATGCGGTGATGCGATTGAGGGCTGAATACCTATATGCCCAAGAGCGATATGACGATATCCATTTCAATTATGTTTCAGACAGCAAGCCCCGCTACTTCGAAACGGAAATGAAAGGCGACCATTCAAGGGCAGCATTCGAAAAATATCTGGAAACCACCTTCAACTATGCCAATACCCTCTCGCTCAAAAATGAATTGAAACCTGTCACTTTGGACAAGATGCAGATAGGGGACGTATTTATCAAATCAGGCAATCCATACGGGCATGCCATGATAGTGATAGATATGGCAGTAAACACGGCCAACGGCAAAAAAATGTTCATGCTGGCACAGAGCTATATGCCCGCCCAAGAAATCCATATTGTAAAAAATCCTACGGACAGTGAAATCAGCCCTTGGTACCCTAGCGATTTTGTGGGTTGGATAATTACCCCCGAATATTTAATGACCGACAATGACTTACGCAGATTTAAAGACTGATTTTATTTGCTACGAAAGCACATTTTTGCTATATTCGAATATACCTTATTGACTTATGTTGCGTGAAGCAAAATATCTGGCCGCTTATCTAGCCCCATTATCAGCACTATGTGCTTTTTTGTATGGGGGCATTTATAGCTTTCTTACCCCATTTATCATGTTCGTGCTTATTCCGTTGCTAGAACTTTTGTTCACTGGCACGGAGCGCAACTTGACCAAAGAAGAAGAATCAGGGGAAAAGAATAAACTGGTGTATGACCTGATGATTTACCTGAACGTGCCCATACAAATAGGCTTGATGATATTCTTCCTTTATACGGTTACTGCAGGTGGCCTTCAGACCTATGAAATAGTGGGCATGACCTTGAGCATGGGCATGTGTTGTGGGGTATTGGGCATTAATGTGGCACATGAGTTGGGCCATCGCCATAAAAAGTACGAGCAGGTAATGGCCAAGATATTGTTATCTTCTTCACTATACATGCACTTTTTCATTGAGCACAACCGTGGGCACCATAAAAATGTCTCCACTGATTTAGACCCTGCTTCGGCTCGGCTAGGAGAAAGCGTTTATGCCTTTATCTTTCGTTCCATCACTGGAGCTTATATGAGTGCCTGGCATTTGGAGAACGACAGAATCCGCAAAATTGGCAAGCCGCTTTTTTCCCTGCATAATGAAATGGTACGTTTCCATATCTATCAAGGCTTACTGTTGCTTGGGGTATATCTTGCTTTTGGCGCATTAGGCTTATTAGCCTTCATTGGTGCTGCCGCTGGGGGATACTTCCTATTGGAATGCACCAATTATATAGAGCATTATGGCCTGAGGAGAAAAGAATTGGCCCCTGGGCATTATGAAAAAACCATGCCCTGGCACTCTTGGAACAGCAACCATACCATAGGTCGCATTATGTTGTATGACCTTACCCGCCATTCCGACCACCACTACCATGCTGGAAGAAAGTATCAAATCCTTCGCCATTTCGACGATAGCCCCCAATTGCCAATGGGTTACCCCGCAGCCATTTTAATGGCTTTAATACCACCAGTATGGTTTGCCTTTATGCATAAACAATTGACCAAAGTAAAAAAGGGCAGTGTGTTATCGCCTGATTTGGCTATGGCTTAAGCCTGTGTCAACTTATACCCGTTTAAAAACTCCTTTACGCCCATTTTCTTCTTTCCTTCTTGCTGCACCTGCAATAATTGTAGATAACCATCGGCAGCCGCTACTTTGATAAAACTTTTATTGTCCGTTACAAAGGTACCGGCAGGTTCAATGGGGGTTGTCTTTTCAATAGAGGTTTCATAAATCTTAAAGGTTTTGCCATCCAACACGGTCCAAGCCGCGGGGTAAGGGCTTAGGCCCCTAATCAAATTGTATATGCTGGCAGCAGGCATTGACCAATTGATTTCACCATCTTCCCTAAAAATTTTGGGGGCTGTGGGCGCATCCATTACATGTGCTTGTGGAACTTGCGGATAACTGCCCGCTTCAATGGCCTTTATCGTTTTCAGCACTAGTTCTGCGCCCATGGCCATCATCCTATCATGCAGTTGCCCAGCGGTTTCATCTGGTCCTATGGGCATTTCCTCCTGAAAAATAATGTTGCCGGTATCAATTTCATGTTGCAGGAAAAAAGTAGTAAGGCCTGTTTCTTTTTCACCGTTCATAATAGCCCTATTGATGGGTGCGGCACCCCGGTACTTAGGCAATAGTGAGGCATGTAGATTGATAGTGCCCAAGGGCGGCATATTCCAAACTACCTCTGGCAGCATCCTAAATGCAACCACCACCTGCAAGTCGGCCTTCAACGCTTGCAATTTCGATAAAAAAGCAGGGTCCTTCAGCTTTTCGGGTTGCAGCACCCGTAGGCCTTTTGATACGGCATATTGCTTTACTGCCGATTCGCTAAGTTGCTTACCCCTTCCGGCAGGTTTATCCGTCGCGGTCACAACTCCCACCACATCATAGCCATTGGCCACCAAAATATCCAAAGTGGGCACCGCAAAGTCCGGCGTACCCATAAACACGATACGCATCTATAAATTATCGGGGTACAACAAATATTTTTTCCTCGTTTGCTTGAATTCGGCCAAGCCATTCTCCCAACTATACCTTATTTCCTGCTCGGTTTTACCTTGTTGTATTTGCTTTTTCAGCTCATCGGTACCGGCCAGTTGGTCAAAATATTTGATGAAGAATGTCTTTTGCAGATTTTCGGGTGTTTTGTGATAAGCGGTCATTACATATTGCAAATTGAGCTTTCGAGATACTAAAAACTCTTCTCGTTGCACTTGCCTCAAATCCACCCCATAGCATAAGGTATCTCTGTATGGCGGAGTTTTGGCACCAGCCAAACTTTTTGGCGTAAAGGAAAATCTTTTGCTGGGGAAAGAAGGGCTGCCATATACCTGAAAGGGAAATTCCGTTCCGCGCCCGACGCTCATGATGGTACCCTCAAATAGGCACAGGCTGGGGTACAAATACACCGAGGTCATATTAGGCAAGTTGGGCGATGGCTTCACCGGTAAGGTGTATAGCATCTCGTGGTCATAATTCACACAGGGTACAATAGTTAATGGACATTTGCTCTTATTGGGCAACCAAGCCTCACCATTAATCATTTGTGCATACTCTCCCACCGTCATGCCATGTACGATAGGTACCCCCGGGTGCATGCCAACAAAAGACTTGAACTCAGGCTTCAGTACGGGGCCATCCACATAAAAACCATTGGGGTTAGGCCTGTCAAGCACCACCAGAAGCTTATTTTGCTCCGCACAAGCTTCCATTACATAGTGCATAGTGGATATGTAGGTGTAAAACCGGGCACCCACATCTTGTATGTCGAACACCACCACGTCCACGTCCTTCATCTGCTCGGCAGTAGGCTTTCTATTCGCCCCGTAAAGGGAAACAATGGAAACGCCAGTTGCCTTGTCCTTGCCACTCTTTACTTCTTCGCCCGCATCTGCCGTGCCCCGAAATCCATGCTCAGGGGCAAACACTTTCACCACTTTGATGCCTTGCGCCAACAGCGTATCCAGCAAGTGCCTTTCCTGACCCGCATCGCCCACCAAAGAAGTGTGGTTGACTACTAGGCCTACCCTTTTGTCCCGTAGAGTGGGCAGGTATAAATCAAAACGGGCGGCCCCCACCGTCAATTTGTTGGATACCTGCACCTTATTTTCCTGTTCTTGCAGGAAATCGTCATTCCCACCCCGTAACAGCAATGCACATACTATCAGGAAAAGTATTTTCATAAATTTGGCTATCGGAACAACGAAGTTAGGTATTTCTTTAGTTTAAAGCCGGAATGCAATTTTGAAGGTAGAACTGTTTATTACCAAAAGGTTGGCTGCCGGCGGGGGCAAGTCGTTTTCCCGCTTTATTTCCCGTATAGCTACCGCAGCAGTAGCCTTGAGCCTGGCGGTCATGATTGTTTCGCTGGCTATGGTCAATGGTTTTCAGCGCGAAATCAGCAACAAGATTTTTGGCTTTTGGGGGCATGTATACATCACCCAGTTCGGTTTTGGCCGCAGCTTTGAGAACAATGTGAGCATCACCTACGGCCAAGCAAATGTAGGGATGATACGAAAAATGCCCAACGTAGCACGGGTGGAAGGCTTTGCCTATAAACCCTGTATCATGAAAACCAGCGACCAACTGGACGGGCTGGTGCTAAAAGGGCTAGCACAGACTTATGATTGGCACTTTTTCGCAGCGCACTTGGTGAGCGGGCAAGTCCCTACTTTTCAAAAAGAGGAAGAGTTTTCCCGCGACATCTTGATATCGCGCATCACCGCCCGCCGCCTTCAACTGAAGGTAGGCGACGATATCGACCTGCACTTTCTCCAAAACTCTGCCCTACCGCAAATCAGGCGTATGAAGGTGAGCGGCATCTATAACACGGGCATGGAAGAATACGATGCCCTATATGCCTTGGTCGATATCCGCATGATTCAGCAACTGAACCAATGGGGGGCTGATGAAGTTTCGGGCTTTGAAGTGTTTTTGAAAAGCTATGAAAGCAACCGCCTGACCGCCGCTTTCCAAAGTGGCCTGGACGCTACGCCCATCAATGAAGTGGCTGAATACATCAATTCGGAAGTATTGGGCCCTGAACTGAGTGCCCAAACCATTATGCAGGTTAACCCCAATATCTTTGACTGGCTAAGCCTGCAGAACACCAACAAGTGGGTCATACTGGGCTTAATGGCAGTGGTAGCCTTGGTGAACATGACCACTTGCCTGCTCATCCTCATCTTGGAGCGCACCAATATGATTGGTATCCTGAAAGCCCTCGGTGCCCAAGATTGGACCATCCGTATGATATTCGTTTATCAGGCCGTATTTATCGTGGCCATTGGTTTGGTTATTGGCAATGCCATCGGCATCGGTATTTGTTTGGCGCAGGCACAATGGGGCCTTATCACCCTGCCCGAAGAATCCTATTACGTGAGCAAGGCCCCCATTGACCTCAACTGGGCATCGGTAGCCGTGCTGAACATCATTACCCTACTGCTGTGCTTTCTGGTACTGCTCTTCCCCTCCTGGCTCGTAAGCAGCATCGCCCCCGTGAAGGCTATTAGATTTAGCTAGGAAATCTTTAACTTACCCCATTTTAGGAGTGACTTTATTTTCTGAGGGTCTTGCCCCTTTACTTACTTTTTAGGTGTTTCTTGGCCAAAGGTATCCGGTACTTCAGTATCTTGTGGTGGGTAGCAGGTGGTAGCTCGCAAGGCTCATAACCTTGAGGTCGCTGGTTCGAGTCCAGCCCGCGCAACAATGCCCGCACTGCAAGGGATGGGGAACACGGCTAACCATTGCCGTTCTGGCCTCATCCCTTGTCTATTTTTGAAAGGTCGTGATGGTAATAGTAATTCTTCTGTACTGTAAAGGTATCTATCTAAAATTTTGAAAGCAAAAACTTGTGTTTCTCACCTTAAGTACTTTTATTTAGGGCTGAGGCATACGATGCGGGACAGATGACAAGGGAAAAACACAAAAAATAATGCCATTCTTTCATAACGCACTGAATACAAACCACTTTACACCGTTTAGTAAAAGACGTTATTTAAACTTTTTCAGTACGAATTGAGCCGTTTTCGGTATGTTTTGGCTATGAATTCAGTAGGAATTGAGCACGTTTTGGGCAGCTTTTTGACCTAAGCAGTAGTTTAGCCTCCTACCCTCCCACATTGCTGGGACATCCCCCTTAACCCCTCCCGCAAAGCGAGATAAACTTTCAAACGGGGGCATCAACTTTTCCAATATTGTACTTTCCCGCAATCGGCGGGACAAGCGTACCTTACCATCTTTTGTCTCATTGCCCAACACTCAGGACTCGCTACTCAACAAAGGCTATTTCAACTTTTTTAATGACTTGGTTAGAATGTAATAGTGTGCGGTATCGATTTGGAATTCGCTGGCGTCCAATAAAGGAAGCAATATGGTTTGGGTATTGGTGGTAGGCTTAAGCAGGGTCCAGCCGCCTTTTCCATCGCTTACCCTGATGGGCATGTTGAAGCCTGAAACATCGGCCTTCCAGCGGTAGCTAAGTGCCCATTGCTTGTTTTTCTTGTCATACTTTAGGGCATATTCAAACATAGGAATGGCGGCATGGCGTAGGTACTGGTCAAAGATTTTGCTTAAGTCCTTACCCGACTTTTTGATGATATATTGTTCAATCTGTTGGGTGGTGACTGTCTGTAGGGCAAAATCGGTTTGGATGCCCTTAATAATGGCAAACCATAACTCATCATTGTCAACCACAGAACGCAAAGTATTCAATAATTGCATGCCTTTATCATACATATCGCCAGCACCCTCCTTATTAACCCCGTATGGGCCAATAATGGGCTCCTTGTTATCAATGGAAGCTTGGCGGGCATTTACGTAGCGCAATGCGGTAGCTTTATCGTACATACACTCCACATACAATGCTTCACTATAAGTACAAAAACCCTCATGTACCCATAGGTCGGCAATATCCTTACAGCTCACATTGTTGCCCCACCATTCGTGGCCTGTTTCATGTATAATAATGTAATCGAAATCCATCCCGATACGAGAAATGTCCCATCCGCTATAGCCACTCAGGTATTTATTGCCGTATGCTACGGCCGATTGGTGCTCCATACCCAAGTACGGGGTTTCTACCAGCTTGTAGCCATCGCGCCAAAAGGGGTAAGGGCCGAAGTATTGCTCATAACAGGCCATCATTGGCTTTACCTGCTCAAATTGCTTCTTGGCCTTATCCAGATTATAGGGCATCACATAATAGTCCAAATCCAATAGGCCTTTAGCTCCTTGGTATTGATCGCTGAAATGCTCGTATTTGCCGATATTAAAAGTAACATTGTAGGAATTGATGGGATAGCTCACAAACCAATCGAAACGGGTTTTATCGCCCATATCTACTGTCGCTACCAACCTGCCGTTGCTCACATCTGTAAGGCCTTTAGGCACTGCTACCCTTATCATCATACTATCAGGCTCGTCGGACAAGTGATCCTTGCAGGGCCACCAAGTACTGGCACCCATGCCCTCGCAGGCTACTGCAATCCATGGATTGCCCTGAGCATCCCTTGACCATACAAAACCTCCGTCCCATGGGGGGCGGGCGGCAATAGCGGGTTTGCCAGAATAATGGAACCGAATGCTGTCCAGTTTGCCACTGGCCAAGGCCGTCTTGAATTGGCAAAATACGGCATCGGCTTCACGGGTAAAGCTCAGGCTTTGACCCCGCCATAAAATGGAATCAACAGTCAAGTTGGCTGCCAAATCGACTTGCATCATTGATAGTGACCTGTTAGGAGAAAAGCTTATTAAAACAGCACCTTTTACTTGCTTGCTAGCCGTATCTATATCGATATTCAAATCATAGTATTTCACATCATAATCCCTAGCGGGTGAAAGGCTGCCCCTTAAAGTATCGGCATGGGTATATTGCTGTGCTGTGGCGCATTGGAAAATAAAAGCGAAGCAAGCGGCAAAAATGATGCGTACCATAACGTAATTTTATGTGAAGTAAAATAAAACCCAGCAAATAACGTCATTTTGGAATGTAGAATTGGGTACGCACCGCAGTATAAGCTATGAAAAATAATCTAACCCCCTATTTAGTACTCACGCTCTTCATTTTGGTGATAGATTATTACAGTTTCCAAGCTGTTCGTACCGTAACCCGTGATTGGTCCAGTTCGACTAGAAAAGTAATTGACATTATATTTTGGTCAATTACTGCTATAACCTTTTTGGCGCTTTTCAGTACGATGGTCAGCAATCCTTTTAAATGGCCGGTAGCCTTACGGAGCTATCTGTTTGCAACGGTTTTTTTGATTTATCTATCAAAGCTGTTCTTGGTTGTATTTCTTATACTGGATGACCTCATCCGCCTTTTCCGCTGGATATTCTCCCAATTTAATACTTCATCTTCCGTGGGCACTGAAGGCGAAAGGATTTCAAGGCTCAAGTTCCTAAATATGATAGGCGTTGGTATTGCTTCATTCACCTTCTTTGCGGGAGTGTATGGCATGGCCTTTAATGCCTACAATTACAAAATTAGGCGCATCAGGGTGAAACTACCGAACCTGCCAGCATCCTTCCACGGGCTGAAAATCGTGCAGCTATCCGATATCCATTCCGGTAGTTTGATGCAAACCGAACCTATTGTAAAAGCTGTGGAAAGAATCAATAAGGAACAGCCTGATTTGATTTTCTTTACTGGCGACTTAGTAAACAACCATGCATCGGAAGTAGAGCCATTCATCGAGATTTTTGCCAAGTTACAGGCCAAAGAGGGCAAGTATTCCACTTTTGGCAACCATGATTATGCTGATTACGATGCCAGCTTAGCAAAGGAGGAAAGATTGGCAAGTAGGGAAAAGCTTAAGGAACATCATAAATCGATGGGTTGGGATTTGCTATGGGACGAAAACCGAATTGTAAAACGAGATGATGACAGTTTAGCAATTATTGGTGTCCAAAACATCCATATTCCACGCCGTGGTGGTAGGGCCAGTTTTCGTACCTATGGCAACTTGGAAAAGGCATATCAAGGAAGCGAACAAGCACCGGTAAAACTATTGCTTTCACACGACCCCACCCATTGGGACGGGGAGGTGAACCAACGATTTAAAGATATTGACATTACTTTCTCCGGACATACCCATGGGGCACAAGCCGGTATCGAAATACCAGGTTTCCGCTGGAGCCCGGCTCAATACATTTATAAACAATGGGCCGGACTTTATAAAACAGGCTCACAATACCTATATGTCAACAGAGGTTTCGGCTTTTTAGGATATCCTGGAAGGGTAGGCATTTTACCAGAGATAACGGTAATGATACTGGAAAAGGCATAAGCTCTGTTGCTTATACTAAAAAAATATCTAATAAACCACTGGTATTTCTAGGTGCTATCGCTTAACTTTATCACATTACGCATTCAGTTCATATGCTTTTGTTGGGAAAGCTTTTACAGACATTGTGGTAATTATGAACATGGCAGATGAAATAACAAAGCAGTTGATTAGGAACCGATTCATGTTAATGAAAGGTAATGGTGCCAACATACAGCTAAAGGAACTGATAGATATGACCCGTAACATGGGATATATGACCTTAGCTGAGGAATTGGAGCATAGATTGGAACAAAATGGTCAATAACCTTTCAATCTTGTCCTTCTTACTTTTTCCCTTTCAGTATTAGTGGGAGCATTTCTGTATAAGGCTTTTTCCCAATCACCATATATAGCGTTGGGGAGGATAATGTACTTATCACCAAACCAACTCTTCAATTGCACTACTGCGTTTTCTCTTTCAGCGGGGGTTTTAGCCTGCTCAAAAGCGATTGAAAAATCGGCCAAATTGTCCCCAACAAGCAACAGCACTTCATAGTTCTGTGCTACTGCCAAGCGGCGCTCTTCCTTGCTAGATGAAGCATTTTCGCCACGGAACAAGCATTGCGATAATTCCACTTGTGGAAAACCAATTTTCTTCAGATTGTTCATGGTCGCATTCAGTTCATTGGTTCTTCGGTTGGAAACATAAAAAATGCGAATCTTTAATGAATCGGCAAAACGTAGAAACTCCAAGGCACCGGGTACTGGGCTAGCCTTTTCCGTGGCAGTCCATTTACTCCACAATGCTTGGCTGTAAGCACTATCATCTAAAATCAATTGTGCATTGAAATAACTATTGTCCAGTACGGTTTCGTCAATATCCATTATCACCGCAGAGGGAAGATTTCCACTTCGTTCCGTAAAATTGCTGGCCAATGCCAATCGGGCAAAATTGTAGCCTTGATAACAGAGTGCATCGTATTCCGCTGCTTGTTGGTGGAACAGTACGCCCTGGATGCTATACGCAACCGGTGAGGGTTCCTTGGCGGTAGTAGTTGCTTCTTTAGTGGATGCACATTGACTAAACAATACAATAAGAAAACTGCCGATATAGAGGGGAAGACTGATTCGTTTCATACCGGTGCAAAATACAAAATGCCCCAGTTTTTTAAATTGAATATGCCAAACAAATAGGATATTTTTGAAGCCATGAGCTTCTACAGCACCAATGGAGGGGAAAGGAATATAAGGCTTAAAGAAGCCCTAATACAAGGCCAGGCCTCAGACAGGGGTTTATACATGCCCGATAGGATACCCAAACTGCCATCCACCTTTTTTAAGGCACTGCCCTCGCTTTCCATGGCGGAAATAGCGATGGAAGTGAGCCAAGCCATTTTCGGAAAAGAAGTGGAAAGCACTGCGCTAAAAGGCATTTGTGAGAAAAGCATGGATTTTCCTGTGGTATTGAAGCAATTGGACGAACGCATATGGGTGTTGGAGTTGTTTCACGGGCCTACCTTGGCCTTTAAAGATGTCGGGGCAAAATATATGGCTGCCTTGTTGGGGAAGTTGGTTGAAGGTGATAACCAGCCCATAACTGTTTTGGTTGCCACCTCGGGAGATACTGGCAGTGCGGTAGCAAATGCTTTCTATGGCATTGAGGGTATACAAGTCATCATCTTATACCCTTCTGGTAAGGTTAGCCATATCCAAGAACAGCAACTCACTACTTTTGGGGGCAATGTTACTGCAATAGAAGTAGATGGCACCTTTGATGACTGCCAAGCCATGGTAAAGGCAGCATTTGCAGACAAAGAAATCACTTCGAAACTCCGCCTAACATCAGCCAATAGCATTAACATAGCACGATTGATACCCCAAAGTTTCTATTATTTTTTTGCGAAGGGCCAATTGGAGAAAAAGCTACAGCCGATTGTATCCGTACCCAGCGGCAACTTCGGCAATCTTACAGCCGGCTTGATGGCAAAGCGCATGGGCTTAAGGGTGTCGCGCTTTTTAGCGGCCACCAATGCCAATGATATTGTTCCTAAGTATTTAATCAATGGAAAATTTGAGCCCAAGCCGTCCATCCCAACCCTTTCGAATGCCATGGATGTAGGCAACCCTAGCAATTTTGCCCGAATGATGGATTTGTATGGCCACTCGGTGGATAGGCTTTCTGCCGACTTGGCTGGTTACAGTTTTACCGATGCCCAAACAGTAGAAACTATTAGCGAGGTGTATAGTACTTTTGGATACATAATAGAGCCCCATGGTGCCATCGGCTATCGGGCACTAAAGCAATACCTCAATACCCACGACGATGCAAAAGGCTTCTTTTTAGCCACTGCGCACCCTATCAAGTTTAAAGAAGCGGTTGAGGCAGCTATCAATGTATCGCCTGAAATGCCTGAAAGGTTGAAAGAAGTACTTCATAAAACGAAGCAGGCTATCTTAATCAAGCCCAAATTCGAAAAGCTAAAATCCATCCTTTTGGAAGAAAAGATTCCTCAAATCTGAGGCAAGGCCACCACAAGATTGGTATTCACGTTGGGCAATAACGATGAGTTCAATGCCATGAAAGGCCTACCAGCATTGAATCTCCTGCATTTTTTTCGACGAGTAGATATAATGCTTGCACACTGTTTGTCTATCGTTCCGTGAGATTGAACGATATAAAGCAGCAGACCCATGAAAACCTTATTGTTTATACTAATAATAGCCGTGATGCCACTAGCAGGCCTAATTGCACAGGACAACCAAGAAAAAAACAGCATACAGCAAACCGCAAACAAAGGATGTATAAGCGGCAACTGTAACAATGGTATCGGCAAATATGTCTTTGATAATGGTAATACTTATGAGGGCCAGTGGAAGAGAAAAGCACCCAATGGCAAAGGAAAATTTGTTTTTTCAAATGGAGAACTTTACGAAGGGGATGTGAAAGACGGTAATTATCATGGCCGTGGAGTGCATACTTTCTCAAATGGCGATAAATACGAAGGTGAATTCATGTACGATTTCATACATGGATTCGGGACCTATACTTTTGCCGATGGTAGCTACTACAGTGGTTATTTTCGGGAAAACAGCCGCTATGGTAGGGGTACCTTTGTTTGCAAAGATGGAAGTACTTATACTGGGTACTGGGCTAATGGTGTTAGAAATGGGGTAGGAACCCAAGCTTATCCTAACGGGGAAAAGTATACTGGCCAATGGAGGGGCGATAAGAGACATGGACAAGGCAGGATTGACTTTGCCAATGGCGATAAATACATAGGTGAATTCGTAAACGGGCAGATGGAAGGCGAAGGCATTTACTTCTATGCAGATAATAGCTACTTCCAAGGCAAGTTTGAAGCAGGAAAAGCAATAGATGGCACCCTGGTAAGGAAAACAGGTGAAAAGCAAATAGTGCAAAGATAGAGAGGAGACAGGATAGCAGTGATTTGCACCGGCATGGCCCTAACCGCCATGCCGTTTTTTTATTGTAAGCATCCATTTTTTTGCATGACCTTTGTACTAGTATGGCTATGTATATCAATATCCATCCGGATAATCCGGAGCCAAGAAAAATTAACCAAATAGCTACGCTTTTGCGGGAGGGCGGGTTAATTATTTATCCCACCGATACCATCTACGCCATCGGTTGCGACATTTACAACAAGGCAGGTATTGAGCAAATTATCCGCATTAAGGGCATCAAACCTAAAGAAGCACATTTTTCCATTGTTTGCCATGATTTGAGCCATATATCCGAATATACCAACAGTTTTAGCCGTTCTGTTTTCAAGTTGATGAAAAGCACTTTGCCAGGGCCATTCACTTATATACTCAATGCTAACAAAAACATTCCCCGCATATATGGCTTTAAAAAGGACACTATCGGTATAAGGGTACCTGAGTGCAAAATAGCCCGTGACTTAGTGCAGGCATTGGGCAATCCGATAATTGCCACGTCGGTGCACGACGACGAAGACGAAATGCTGGAATATCTCACAGACCCATGGGAAATTAATGAACGGTTTGGCAATCGGGTTGATGCGGTGATTGATGGCGGAATGGGCAGCTTGGATGCTTCTACCATCATAGATGCAACGGGCGAGGAACCACTGGTGATAAGGGAAGGGAAAGGCAAACTGAATATTGCGGCCCATGATTAGCTTTTAGCTTTTGACAGCCCACGAAATAGGGTTAATTTTGCCGTCCATGAACGAAAAGATTCTCATCGTTGATTTTGGCTCCCAGTATACCCAATTGATTGCTCGCAGGGTGCGAGAGTTGAACGTATACAGCGAAATTGTACCTTTTAGTAAAATACCGAGACTTGACAACTCTATAAAGGGAGTTATCCTTTCGGGTAGCCCTTGCTCTGTTACGGACAACAATTCACCAGACATTGATTTGGAACTGGTTTTGAATAAAAAACCTGTTTTGGCGGTTTGCTATGGGGCACAGTTACTAGCTCAAAAGTTGGGAGGGAAAGTAATGGCATCCAACAAAAGGGAGTATGGACGTGCCAACCTCCAGAAAATTTATAGCAAAGCCGATATTTTCAATGGCATATCCGATGATTCACAGGTATGGATGTCGCACGGGGATACCATTGAGCAACTACCAGATGCTTTCGAGTTATTGGCCAGTACCGCCACAGTAGAAGTGGCTGCCTTTCGCAACAAAAACGGCAGTTACCAATATCCAGTTTTTGGCCTACAATTCCATCCTGAGGTAACCCATTCATTGGAAGGGGCGTTGCTGTTAAAGGATTTTGTAATCAATACCTGCGGTTGTTCAGGCGATTGGACTCCAGCCTCTTTTGTAGAAGAAACGGTAGCCGATATCCGCCGCCAAGTAGGCAACGATAAGGTTGTAATGGGGTTATCGGGCGGGGTTGATTCAACAGTGGCTGCAGCATTGTTACATAAGGCCATTGGGCAAAACCTTTACTGCGTTTTTGTAAACAATGGCCTGTTGCGCAAGAATGAATTTGAAGACGTGCTCCACTCCTACCGTGATATGGGCTTGAATATTATTGGCGTAGATGCCAGCCAAGACTTTTTACAACCTTTGACCAGAGTAGCAGACCCTGAGACCAAACGCAAAACTATTGGTAGGGTATTTATAGAAGTTTTTGATAGGGAAGCTCACAAAATACAAGATGTTTCATGGCTGGGACAAGGGACCATTTATCCTGATGTGATAGAATCCGTATCAGTTCACGGCCCATCCGTTACTATAAAATCACATCACAATGTGGGGGGCCTGCCTGAAAAGCTCAAACTGAAAATTATTGAGCCCTTGCGCTACCTTTTTAAAGATGAAGTACGAAAGGTAGGGCATGAATTGGGCATACCCGATGACATATTGCACCGCCATCCTTTCCCTGGACCTGGATTGGCTATCCGCATTATTGGGGAGATTACTCCTGAAAAGGTAAGGATACTACAAGAAGCCGATGCTATATTTATCGAAGCATTGAAAAGGCACCGCCTCTACCACGCTGTTTGGCAAGCGGGCGTAATGTTGCTACCCGTACAGAGCGTAGGCGTTATGGGCGATGAACGTACCTACGAAAACGTCGTGGCTTTACGAGCCGTTTCCTCCGTTGACGGCATGACTGCCGACTGGAGCCAGTTACCATATGCTTTTCTGGCAGAGGTATCCAATGTAATTATCAATAATGTTAAAGGCATTAACCGTGTAGTATATGACATTAGCTCCAAGCCGCCTTCTACCATTGAGTGGGAATAGGTGCATCCTTTATTTGTTGATCATCATTCTGTTGGTCAGTTGCGGGGCGTCCAAAAAGCCATCGGAAACTATTGTTAGTGAAACGGCTAGCAACAAGCCTACTGATAACAAGCCAAAAACACTTCAGGAGGTGCTCCAGAAGGAAGCTGCTAAACCGGATAGTATCCCCAAGAACCTTACAGATTCATCCTTTAACAAAAAACTGTTTACCTACAAAGACCGCTATGAAATAGCCATATTGTTACCCTTTTATCTACATTCCATTGACGGGGATACCGCCAAAAGTCCATTTATAGACCCAGAAAGCAAATTGGGCATTGAGTTTTATAAAGGGGTGATAATGGCAATTGACTCTTTACAGGCACAAGGTTTAAAGGCCCGTTTCCATGTTTTCGATAGCCAGAATAATGAGGATACCGTAAAGAGTCTCCTAACCGCTGGGAAATTAGAAAACATGGACTTAGTTATAGGCCCAATTTTTAATACTCAAGCGCGTTTAGTAGCAGACTACTGTAAGAAGAAGAACATTACTATGGTCTCTCCCCTATCGCCAACAGATAATATCACCAGCAAGAATGCTAACTTTATTATGGCCAATCCTCGCCTAGATGTGCATTGCGAACAATTGCTAGAGTTTGCTTTTGACTCCATGCCCAATAGCAATTATGTAGTGGTATATCAAGACAACCCCATTGAATCGAAGTATGCTGCAATGTTCGATAAGCTTGTGGGGACTTATAATATGGGGCATCCGTCGAAGCAGCTGAAAATCACCAAGGCAATCATTAAAGGCAAAGGTCTTTCTGCTGACCTAAGTCCATACATGAGCAGTAGTAAGCCCAATATTATTATCATCCCATCAGTTGATTTGCCTTTCTTGGTGAATATCGGTCGGGAGCTTTATACATTGGTAAACAAGTACGACCTTACCGTAATGGGCATGCCTATATGGGGCACTGACGAGAATCTTCGCTTGGATTACAGCAATGCGTTCAAGTTGCATTTTACCAGTCCCTATTATGTACGCCCTGAGTTTTTTGAAAAAGACAATGCTTTACGAAGTGCTTTTATTGACCGCTTTGGTAATGAGCCATCGGAAAATGCATTGAAGGCCTATGATTTAGTCAATTATTTCGGGAAACTAATCATTCACTATGGCATCAATTATCGTGATATGATGTTGGTGGATTATTCCAGTGCCTGGAGTACCGCCTATAAATTCAGAAAGAACATGGTGATGGATGCCACCGGCAAGGAAGCCGTGGAGTATATTGAGAATAAGCATGTCAACATTTTAAAGTATGAGGATTTTCAGTTGGAATTGGTAAACCATCGTTAACTACCCATGAAAATCGTATTGCTCGAACCCTACTTCGCTGGCTCCCACCGCAGTTGGGCTGAGGGTTATCGGCAGCATTCCCGTCACCAATTAGAAATATTATCCCTACCCGGTAGCCATTGGAAATGGCGTATGCATGGCGGCGCTATCAGCTTAGCAAAACGTTACATAGAGCAGCAGCTGAAACCCGATTTGATATTGGCTACAGACATGCTGGATTTGAACCTTTTTCTGTCATTAACCAGAAAAGTAACTGCAAATATTCCCACGGCCATCTATTTCCATGAAAATCAATTGACCTATCCATGGTCGCCTAAGGATGAGGATACCAAACAACAACGCGACAACCACTATAGCTTTATCAATTATGCCTCGGCATTGACGGCTGATAGGGTATTCTTTAACTCCCAGTATCACTGCGATACATTCTTGCAGGCTTTGCCAGCTTTTCTAAAAGCTTTTCCTGACCATCAGGAAACCGACAGGGCAGCATTGATTAAAGCAAAAAGCTCAGTGCTGCATTTGGGTTTAGACTTGAAAGCTATGGATGCCATTAAGCCCCCAAAGCCTGAGAAACCCAACAGGGCAGTTATACTCTGGAACCATCGCTGGGAATATGATAAAAATCCGGACTTCTTTTTTAAAGTTTTAACGGATATAGCTGAACGTGGTGTGGAGTTCAAAGCCATCATCCTGGGCCAGCAATACGGCAAGCAACCTGAATGTTTTGAACACTTCAGGAACCAGTATGCCGACCGTATTTTACATTATGGTTATGTGGCATCTAGGGAAGAATACGTTAAGTGGCTCTGCATGGCCGATATCTTGCCGGTCACTTCCCAGCATGACTTTTTCGGAGCAAGTATTGTGGAAGCAATGTATTGTGATGTGATACCCTTATTGCCTAATCGATTGGCCTACCCTGAACACTTGCCCAAACAGTTTCATCGCACCTTTTTTTACGATAAGGATGATGAATTGACCAACCGCCTACAGCGTATGATATTTGATGTAAGGGTGCTGCGCCCACAGAAAGTTGCACACTTTATTGAAAAGTACGATTGGAGCTCTTTGAGTAAGCTATATGATGAGCAATTAGAAGGAGTAACCAAACCCAATACCTGACAGGTATTCCTTCTTGCGCTAAAAAGGATACTTACCCTCTGCTATCATATACTGGGCAATATCCCTACGCAAGTTGCGGGGATTGATTTTATTGGTTTTGCTAAACTGCTTGGCTACCCTTAGCATCATCCGTTGTTCAAAGCCAGTGGTATAGCTCAAGATGGCATCCTTGGCTGCCTTATAGATTCGGTTGGCTGCCTCATAAACATATACGCGAGCCATACTTTCTTGGTGGCGGAGCTGTTCTTCATCAGCACCAGCCAAGCCCATTGCTTTTTCGGTGCGCAATACCGTAGATTCTGCCACATAAAGTTCTATCATCATATCGCTGATGTTCATCAATATTTCTTGCTCATCGGTAAGGCCAAGTTTGTACTTCTGTGCAGCCCTACCAGCAACTAATAGGCAGAGTTTCTTCAAATTCTCGAGGGTACTTTTTTCTTTGGCAAATGCCCCTCCACCAGGATTGGTAAATATCTGCGTAAATAGGGCCAAAGGCACTTTCTTGATGGGGCTGGTAATATCAATTTCTTTATCCTTAAAAGCTTTTTTGAAGAGAGTACCCACTGCCAACATGCGGTTGATTTCATTGGTACCTTCATAAATACGGGTAATACGCGCATCGCGGTAACCTTTCTCGATATGCATTTCGGCACTAAAGCCCATTCCACCATGTATCTGTAATGCTTCATCCACCACATAATCCAACATTTCCGAACCATGCACCTTTACCAAGGCGCATTCGATGGCAAACTGCTCCACTGATTTCAATTTTGCCTCACTACTATCCATTCCATTGGCTACCAGAGCATCATATTCATCATCGATGTTTTGACCAGCCCTATAACTGGCAGATTCACAGGCATATAATCTTATTGCCATTTCAGCCAACTTGAATTGGATAGCACCAAACTCCGCAATCGGCTTTTCAAATTGTTTTCTATCCTTAGCATATTGGATTGTTTGACCAATGCACATTTTTGCCCCACCAATAACAGCGGCAGCCAATTTGATTCGACCAATATTCAGGATGTTCAAAGCTATTTTGAAACCATTGCCGCGTTTACTTAGCAGGTTTGCAATAGGCACCGGACAATTATTGAAAAACACCTGAACGGTAGAAGAACCTTTGATGCCCAATTTTTTCTCTTCCGGACCCAGCGTTACACCTCCAAAACCTTTTTCAACAATAAAAGCAGAAAGGTTTTTATCGTCATCGATTTTGGCAAAAACGATGAAAATATCTGCAAATCCGCCATTAGTAATCCACATTTTCTGCCCTGTAATCAAATAATGGCTCCCATCGGCAGAAAGTACTGCTTTGGTTTTGCCACTATTGGCATCGCTGCCCGCACCGGGTTCTGTCAAGCAATACGATACCTTGGTTTTCCCACTGGCTAAGCCAGGCAGATACTTAGCCTTTTGCTCCTCATTGCCATAATACAATATGGGCAATGTGCCTATACCCGTGTGTGCGCCCAAGGTAGTGCCAAATGAAAAGCCCATACCCGACTTTTCAGCCACATACATGGTAGTATTGAAGTTCATGCCGAAGCCGCCATATTCTTCGGGTATGCTAGTTCCTAAAAGTCCCAATTCGCCAGCCTCTTCCAGTATGCGGGGCATTAGGCCTATATCTTTCATACTGTCAATTTCGTCCAGTCTAGGGTGTATCTCCCTTACGATATACTCTTCCATCGTTTGCCCTATCAAGCGTTGCTCCTCGCTCCATTCCTCAGGAATGAAAATATCATTGGCTGGTGTTTGGCGAAGCAGGAATTCACCGCCCTTTAAAGCTCTTTTGCTTGCAACTGTAGGCATTGGCAATCAATTTTATAGCGGGCAAAGATATTAATTTTTGTACGAGGCTGTATAATTTGGTAGCTGCCCAAAGCTCTACTGAAAAAAAGGTTCTATCCTTTCGCTTTAAAGTATTGTCGCCACTTATCGATTACTTGTGCCATATCTGTTGGCAAGGGGCTTTCAAAATGGAGATGCTGCTTTGATGTGGGATGTATAAAGCCTAAAACTGCAGCATGCAAAGCTTGTCGTGGTAGCAACTGGAAACAGTTTTCAACAAACTGTTTGTACTTTGAATATACGGTCCCCTTTACAATCCGATCGCCTCCATAGGTGTCATCATTGAACAAGGGATGCCCTATGTGCTGCATGTGTACCCGTATTTGATGCGTACGGCCTGTTTCCAATACACATTCCACTAGGGTAACATAACCGAAGCGTTCCAGTACTTTGTAATGGGTGATGGCCTCTTTGCCCAGTTCGCCCTCGGCAAAAAAGTCCATTTTCTTGCGAAAACGCTGGTGCCGCCCAATATGGCCCTCAATAGTGCCTTCAGCTTCTTTCATGTCACCCCATACCAAGGCTATATATTTCCGTTCAATGGTATGGTGGAAAAATTGCTTGGCCAAAAAGGTCATGGCATACTCGTTTTTGGCTATCAATATCAATCCAGAAGTGTTTTTATCGATTCGGTGCACCAAGCCAGGGCGGATAGCATCATGAGGGTTTCCCAGCTCCTTGAAATGATAAAGGAGTGCATTTACCAAAGTGCCGGAATAATTGCCCGAACCTGGATGAACCACCAAACCAGCGGGTTTATCTATCACTACCAGTTGGTCATCTTCAAACACTACTTTTAGGGGAATATTCTCTGGCTCCAGCTTATATTCCCTCGCAGGGGTGCTTAGCACTATGGATATTTCGTCCAGTGCCTTTACTTTATAACTTGATTTTACAGCTTGGCCATTGACCAAAATAGCCCCAGCATCGGCAGCGGCCTGTAGTTTGCTGCGGCTTACCCCTTCAATACGATTGATGAGAAACTTGTCGATTCTTAGTGGCTCCTGACCCCTATCAGTCTTGATGCGATGATGTTCGTAGAGGTCGTCGGCCGCTTGTTCGTCCGATTCGGCAGGTATTAATTCCTCTTCATCCATGCCGCCAAAGATAGGTACTAAATTATCATTACGCCCCTTTTGGCTACCACGGGAATATTGGTGAAGAAATCTTCCTGGATGCTTTCCGTTACGAAAACGTATTTCTTATCATAAAGAATACCATCAACCCAAAAACTTACCCAGAACTGATTATTAAGGGTGGTTAGCTCCTTTGGTAATATTTCCAACTCCACATATCCTTCAGCATCTACTTTTTCGATAAACTGTCGCAGTGCCGATGTTTTCACCGCCTTGCCGTCAATTTCCCCATATCCTTCAGAACTTACCATTACGTTACTGATGGCCCTATCACGCAAATTGATTAGATATACTTTCCACATTGTCACTTCTTCCCCGGTTTTTTCATCGGGGGTTACGGCCATTGCCAAATTGGTCACTTTTCTGAAATCAATGTCTTTAATCATGATAAATCTCCTTACTTAATACTAATTAAACGAAATTATGGCAGACAAAGTTGCCATCTTATCCACAGGCAAAAGCTAAGCCATCCCTGCATTAAGGTTTAAATGGTGTTTTTAGTTCTTTACTTGGGTAAGGGGGGGTACTCAATACACATTGGTATTGTTGAATCGGTGGGCCACCACCAATTCTTTACTGCCTTTGGCATATAAATAAAATCCTTCTCCT
The DNA here is from genome assembly GCA_033762815.1 of Chitinophagales bacterium. Classification (GTDB taxonomy): domain Bacteria; phylum Bacteroidota; class Bacteroidia; order Chitinophagales; family CAIOSU01; genus JANRLF01. Next base: position 428,101 of record JANRLF010000004.1, read on the forward strand.
GATTTTACTCCCAGCTTTCCAGCAGTTACCATGTTGATCAATAAGGGACAAGGGGCATACTTGGGGTTGCCAAAGCCATGATGCAATACTTGCAATATGGAAAGGCAAACATCAAGACCAATAAAGTCCGCCAACTGCAAGGGGCCCATGGGATGCGCCATACCGAGTTTCATAACAGCATCAATTTCCTCCACTCCTGCTACTCCCTCATACAAAGTATAGATGGCTTCATTAATCATCGGCATCAAAATACGGTTCGCCACAAAGCCTGGATAATCATTTACTTCTACAGGGGTCTTACCCAATTTTTCAGACAAAGACATAATGATGCCCGTTACGGCATCGCTGGTAGCATAACCCCTAATGACTTCCACCAGCTTCATAATAGGTACCGGGTTCATAAAGTGCATTCCTATCACTTTGTCAGGCCGGGTGGTGGCAGCACCTAGTTTGGTTATCGAGATGGAAGAGGTATTAGTGGCAAGTATGGTGGCTTCATCGCACAACTCGTCCAACTGTTGAAAAATCTTCAATTTGAGGTCGATATTTTCAGTAGCAGCCTCCACTACCAATTCCGCACCCAAAACACCTTGTGATACCGAACTATAGGTGCTCAAATTGGCCATGGTGGCTTCTTTAGTAGCTTGGTCAATCGTTCCCTTGCCCACCATGCGGTCCAAATTGTTGGAAATGGTATTAACCGCTCGTTCCAATGCAGCTTCAGAAATATCAATCAGCGCTACTTTAAAACCATGTTGCGCAAAGGTGTGGGCAATGCCATTGCCCATAGTTCCTGCTCCGATAACCGATACTATCATAGATATTGATTTTTGGTGTGCAAGTTACGCTTATTGGAACAAAACCTTTTCTCTCACAATACTTTCTCCTACTTTGATTTCCACAATGTAAACCCCAGCTGGCAATGATTTCCTATCCATTTGTATGGGTTGGAGTGTGGGTTCTAGTTGGTAGATCTTTCTTCCTGTCAAATCCATCAAAACAATACTTTCCACCTTGTAATCTGTTTGCCAGTCAATCAAGACATATGTTTCAGCAGGATTAGGGTACACCCTTATCCATTTATTGGCAGCATCATTAATCCCAGTAGTGCCTAGGGTAATGGTTGCCGTCTTTGCACAACCATTGGAATCCGTAACGGTAACGGTGTACTCACCATTTTGCAAACCAGTAATCAAGGAATCGTTTTCCCCGTTGCTCCACTGTATAGTATAGCCTGTACCACCGCTTACGCTGGCAAGTGCACCTGCATCACTTGCCCCTGGCACCGATTCCCCATCGCCTATCAATTGGACAGCAAGATTGTTTTCTCTTTTTCGGTAACCGTCAAAAAACAGTTTTGCATTGAGTAGTGCAGGGGTTACACACCCGCCATGGTCGTTATTGGCACCGCCACTCCTAGCTACCACATTTTGCCCACCTGCTGCAATCAACCTATCACGGGCTACGATGGCATTTTCATAGTTCACTGCCTTGTCACCCTCACAATAGGTCATGAGTATAGGTGCCCGAGGTATCCATCCCCGCCAAGTATCGTTGTCTTTCAATGCTACATTGAAGAAATGGTTGGTATCTGCCTGAAAATCTGCCAAAACCTGGGGTACCAATATTAGCTTTGGTACTGAAGGCATGACCGCATTGATTTGCCCAGTATTATAAGTGCCATCAAACAAAGGTGGCAACAAGGTGTCATAAGGGGAGACGATTACTTCTTGAACGCTATCATAGAAAGTGCCATACACATCCTGATAGGCAAACATCACGTATGGTAGATATGATGGGTCGGGATAAGGGGTATTGGCTACCAGAAAATCCTTTTGCTTGCCCGAAATATCATACGGACCAGATAGTGGTGCACAGGCTGTAACCGTAAACTCATTAGCGTGGAAAGTTTCCAGTTCCCTTTGCGTGGCCATAGCCGCATGCCCCCCTTGAGAGTAACCTGTCAGGAATATTTGACCATTTAGTGCTATGTTGTTATTAGCACAAAACTCTCTACAGGCCCTTAACATATCGCGAGTGGCGGTAGCTTCTGATTTTGCGTGCACGTATGGATGCATACCAGGCGAATCGCCCAAGCCCAGATAATCGGGCATGGCGGTAGCATAACCGTCAGACGAAAATACAATGCCAATAGGGGTTTCATAGCTGATGCGGGATGGTACATCAAAACGGTAATTAATGGTACCATGGTTGTAACATCCTAAGGGCAAAGGACAAGGAACATTTTGTGGTACTATAAACAAGCCAGAGGCAATGGTATTGCCTGTTCCCCTACTATTTACGGTATTGTAAACAATTTTATAAGCCTTTACACCATAATTAACGGGCACCAAAGGATTGGCCGGTATGCCCTGTGCAACCATGTATGAATCCACCTCCGCTTTGGTAAAATCCAATATCAAACTGTCACTGATTAAATACTGGGCCTTCAAGAAAAAGGGGCTGAACAAAAAACAAATTAATAGCCAATTTAAAGTCTTCATGTTATGCACAATGGTGAGGCAATTCATAAATTTAGTACTCAAGGTTCAATAATAGACATTTCAAAGAGAAATAAGTTCATGGCAGGCAACATAGAGCTAGGATTGGAAGGCGAACAATTGGCCAAAGCTTATCTGGAGCAAAAAGGTTATCAGGTATTACAATGCAACTGGCGCCATGCCCGTGCCGAGATAGACCTGATTTGTAAACATATGGCAATGTTGATATTCGTCGAAATCAAGACTCGCAAGGGCAGCTATTATGGCGAGCCGGAACTAGCCATATCCACCACAAAACAAAAGCAAATGATTGCTGCAGCAGAAGCATACATCTATGAACATAACCATCAGGGTGAACTTCGATTCGATACCATTGCTATACAACAAACCACTAATGGCTGGGAAATCACCCATTTTGAAGATGCCTTTTATCCCTATCAGCAATAAAAAAAGGCACCCTTCTTTGAAAGATGCCTTTGTATACCAGTCTGATAATACTTACTGTACCGGATAATAGATATTGGTCAGCCATTTGCTGGTATCTTTCTCCATCATCGGGTCAGAAACATAGGTTTCCCAGGGGGCACCTACAATAGTTAACTTGTTATCGGTAATATACGCTTGCAATTGGTCATGTGCGGCATCCATCTTATCATAGGCGCCATGGTACTCCAACATTACTGCCTTCTTATGGCCCAATGGCCTTACCAAAATACCATTCTTGGCATCAATTTTACCAGATATTGGCAAAGCAGCTTCAATATCCATCATGCGCTTTTCAATATTGTAATTTGTATAAAAAGCTGAAGGCGGTCCCGTGGGTTCTACTTTGCTTTGCGCTAAAAATGCTCCGATGGAACCATACATACTGCCAAGGCTCTCAGAAATATTATCAAAAGCAACATTCTTTTTTGATACAGTGGCAAACCATTGCTCTTGCAAATCAATTACCTGTGGTTTTGCAACAGTATTGTTGCTAGCAGTTGTCGGATTCGTTTTCAAATAAGTGTCCAAACCCTCCAATGAAGTTTTAAAGTCATTTACCATAGCACCTTTGAACATTCCCATCATTAAACGAACAAAAGGGTTCATACCCAAGTCATTATCCATCACCCATCGTACCTCAGTAGCATTGCCACCTTTATCTACAAAGTATATAGTGGAAGTAGGTTTCCCTCCAAAGCCAAAATCCAATTCTGACACCATTTCTTGGTTTTCCCTGGTAGAAACGATAGTCATGCTGCCTTCACCATTTTTCTTTCCTTCCCATTTCCTTATTTGGCCAACTCCCCCATCAGGCCCCTCAAAAGTTACCTTTTGCTCAGGATCGTTTTTGCTCCAGGCATCCCATTTGCCCCAAGTTCTTAAATCTGAAACTGCCCTATATACTTGGTCGATAGGGGCATTTACCTGGCCGGTATATTCCACATGCATTTGTCTTGGCATTATGAAACCAGCAATGGTTATTAATAAAATCAATGACAAGATGACAAGCAATACAATTTTTAAAGCTTTCATTTTCGGAATATTTTGGTGTAGAACGAAAGTAATAAATACTTGACTAATTGTTAAAATGTGGTTTAACAACTTTCCAAACTAAAATGACAAAAATTCAGATGTCTATGTTCGAAGCTTTTTTATTGATTACATTAGCCCTAAAGCACATTAACTTTACTAAGGCAATCCAATAATAGCATCCACCTTACTCGTGACTATCGAAATCATTGAAAAGTATCCTCTTTCTATTGTTCCTTCCATTTCAGGTATTGAGGTCTGGGAAGAAAAAATATACCTGATAGGCGATGATAGTGCATACGTTTATATAATGGATGCAAATCTCCAATTCCTGCAAACAGTACAACTCTTCAAAAGCAGAAGAAAACCAGGTGAAAAAATACCCAAATTGTTAAAGGCTGATTTAGAGGCCATGGCGGTATTTCAATGGCATGAACGCCCGTTCCTGCTGATGCTGGGCTCAGGCTCACTAGCCGTACAAAGAGAAAGGGGCTATCTGCTTAATCTGCATGACCATAGCCAAGTATTAACGGTGGATTTATCCAAGCTATATGCAATGTTGCAAAAAGAATATGGCATAGAAGAATTGAATATAGAAGGCCTTACAGCTACAAAGAGTAATCTTTACATGGTGCAAAGGGGCAACTTACATGGTGACAATTACTTGCTCAAGTTTGATATGGAAGCGTTAATATGCCATCTTTTAGGTCATGAGGCATTACCACCCAAGCCCATAAGCTTCCCTTTTGATTTAGGCGGATACCAACAATGGTTACTGGGTTTTACCGGTCTACATACTTTGAACGAGCAAATGCTGCTGGCCACCTTAACCGTAGAAGCTACTGACAGCACCTATCTAGATGGGCAAGTAATGGGTAGCTTTGTGGGATTGATAGATTTAAACAGCCATCCGCCCGTAATTGAAAAGCAACAACTGGCATTTCAAGGAGCGCACATTTTAGAAAAAGCGGAATCTTTAGCGGTGTGGCAGCAGAAGAGCGACCATGAATACATTTTGCTCTTGGCTACTGATAATGATGACCAGCCTTCGTCGATTTACAAGGCTAGGTTGACGGTTTAAAAGCAAGCTATTTTTCAATGGAAGCTACTTTCTCTTACAAGAAAGCAAGCTAAGCCTAAGCCCTTAAATACAACCTGAATGCAAAGCTGATGCTAATAACTATATTTGTTTGGTAGAATTGCCCCTATGAACGACAAAATAGTACGTATAGCAGGTGCCCAAGGTTTTTATGGTGATAGCCCCATGGCCGCCATGAATATTGTAATGGAAAAGGCCGCCGATTATTTGGTACACGATGCCCTGGCCGAGTTGACCCTGAGCATATTGCAAAAAGACAAGCTGCAGGACCCCAGCCAAGGCTATGCTAAAGATATAGAGTTTATGGCACGCAGCCTGTACCCTGCTGCGTTCGCCGCTGGCATTAAAATAGTGTCCAATTCAGGAGGGATGAACCCTCATGCCGCGGCGCAAAAGGTAGCAGAAATATTAAAGAAGCAGGGTATCAGTGGTTATAAAATTGCCGTTATTACTGGCGATGACCTAATGCCCAAGCTGAAGGAAATGCAGGAAAGTGGGTTGGCATTAGAGAATATGGATACGGGCGAGCCTTATGCCAACTCCAAATATTTGGCTACCCATGCCAATGTATATATTGGTGCAAAGGGTGTTAAGGAAGCCCTAGAACAGGGAGCAGACCTTATTCTTGCTGGCCGTGTGGCCGACCCTTGCCTCACTTTGGGTATTTTAGCCCATGAGTTTGGTTGGAGATTGGAAGGCAGTGAGCTCAGTATCCATGAATTGGATTTGCTGGCATCGGGCATTGCTATTGGTCACTTGCTGGAGTGTGGTGGCCAAGCATCAGGCGGCAACAGCTATGCAGAATGGCCTATGGATTATAGAGTAAGCAACCTCGGATACCCTATTGCGCATGTGCATGCCGATGGCAGTGCGGTATTTACTAAACTAGAAAGCCAAGGCGGCAAAATGAGCCGCAACACCTTGCGCGAGCAACTGGTGTACGAAATACATGACCCAGCTAACTATATTACCCCGGATGTGACCGTGGACCTTACCCAAGTCAAAATAACCGAATTAGGTCCTAACCGGGTGGATTTTAGAGGCGTTAAAGGTAAGCCCCGGCCTGAAAAGCTAAAGCTAACTATCGGGCAAATGGAGGGATACACCTCTGAGCAATTCTTTTTCTTTTCATGGCCGTATGCTTATCAAAAGGCACAGAAATTCATCACCGCAGTAAAGGAAATATGGGCAGGCCTTCCGCTGGCTATTGAGCGACAGGAGTTCAATGTAATTGGCGTTAATGCCATACATGGTACCGCCACACCTGAACCAAAACGGGAAGTATTGGAGCAGTTGAACGAAATAGGCATTCGGGTGGTCATTAAGCACAATGATGAAAGGACAGGCAAGGCAGCATTTGCAGCTATTACCTGTTTAGGACTGAATGGCCCCCCTGGGGTGGTCTCCGTTCCGGGCTGGGGCAAACAGAACAGGGTGCAGCTCAGCCTTTGGCCTACCCTAGTCCCCAGAGAAATAGTGCAAGAGAAGGTGGACATGCTGATTTGGTAATTTGAAATTCAAAGAGACCATAGAATTAACCTTAAGCATTCGACAATTATCAAGAAAAAACTTGCAGCACTAAACACTGTTCATTATATTTGTGTTGTAATCTTTATAGCATGGGAATAGCAGAACGAAAGGAACGGGAAAAACAGGAGATGCGGGAGCTGATATTAGATGCTGCTACGCAAATGTTTCTAGAGGATGGCTACGACAAAACCTCAGTACGCAACATTGCGGAAAAGATTGAATACAGCCCTGCTACCATCTATTTGTACTTTAAGGACAAGGACGAATTGTTTTTTGCCATCCATGAAATCGGTTTCCAAAAATTGTTGAGCCAAATGGAAACCACCCGTGCAATAATAAATCCTTTAGAACGTCTGCGGCAAATAGGTGTCATCTATTTGGAGTTTGCTTTAAAGAATCCGGAGTACTATGATTTGATGTTCATAATGCGCGCACCTATTAACTCCATTAAAGAAAAACATGCTCTGGAGCACCAGAAAGAGCCTGCTTGTTGGTACTATGGGGAAACATCCTTTGCATTTGTACAACAAACTATTAGTGAATGTATGGAGCAGCAGTTAATTAAAGCAGAAAATCCTATGCTGACCTCCATGTACGTATGGTCCTTTGTACATGGCATGGCATCACTACATATCCGTGACCGTTTTTTGGTGATGGATTTAGACTCAGAGCAAATTCGAAACATGATTTTGTTGGCCTTGGATGAAATGTTGTCAATGCTGAAGAAATAATTTTTTTTGCTTCCTAATGAACACTGTTAAGTTAATAAATAGTTATTAAAATGAAACCGCTACCCATTATAATACTGCTGTTTGTCATTTCTTTCCAAGTATCTGCACAAAGCCTTTTGGATAATTATATTAAAGAGGGGCTTGAACATAATCAAGCACTAAAGCAGCAGCAATTTTATTTGGACAAGGCGATGGCAGCATTGAAAGAAGCCAATGGCTTGTTCATGCCAAATTTGGATTTGCGTACGGATTATGTTGATAGTAGGGGCGGCCGCACTATTGATATTCCTATCGGGGATTTGCTGAATCCGGTGTATCAAAACCTTAACCAAATCAATGCGGCACTTTCGCCGGGTTCGCCTGAGTATCCTAAACTTGATAACGTTTCGGAGCAGCTTAATCCCAAAAATTTCTATAATGCTTACTTACGTGCTTCTATGCCTCTGGTGAATGCGGAGGTATGGTACAATCGAAAAATCAAAAAGCACCAAATCAACCTACAGCAATCGGAAATTGATATCTACAAAAGGGAATTGGTGAAGGAAATCAAGATAGCCTATTACAACTATCTGAAAGCCACTCAGGCAGTACGTATCTATGAAGCGGCTTTGGTGTTGGTGAAAGAAAGCCAGCGGGTAAACCAAAAACTGGTAGAAAATGGCAAAGAAGTACAGTATGCCTTGTCGCGCTCAAAAAGTGAGGTAAGCAAGATAGAAGCTGAATTAACCAATGCCAAAAACTCACAAGCCAATTCCGCAGCCTATTTCAACTTTTTGCTGAATAAACCATTGGATGCCCCGGTGGAGGTTGACCAGCAGTTGCTTGAGGGTCTTCAGTTGCTTCCATCAGAAACCAGTCTTTCTAGCGAGAAAAGGGAGGAGCTTCGTAAACTAATGACCGCAAAAAGTCTGAACGAGTCGGTATTGAAAATGAGCCGTTCAGCATGGATACCAAAGCTAGGTATACAATTCGATTTAGGCTCACAGGGCTTTGATTTTGAATGGAATAGCAACACGAATTACTATTTGCTGGGAGTGTCGTTTAACATGCCCTTGTTTGCAGGCATGCGCAACTTGAGTAAAATTAGCCAAACCCAGTTCGAGCTGAAAGCATTGGATGCTCAAACCCAATATGTTGAGGGGCAGTTGAAACTAGCAGCCACTACCGCAAACAACTCTTATCAAGCCGCCACGGAACAATATGCTAAATCAGTTGACCAAGAAAATGCGGCATCGCAGTATTTCAACCTCATGGACAAAAAGTATCGGGAGGGCATGGCCTTGTACATTGAGTTCTTGGATGCCCGTAACGAGAAGACCTTATCCAGTTTACAACGCTCATTAAAATATTTTGACGCTTGGATAAAGCTCGCCGAATTGGAGCGCGCCAATGCCAGCTTTAACATCAATTGAAACAGCTACCCATGAAAACACGAATTCTCATTGTTCTTGCAGTTATCGGGCTATTTAGTGCAGCCTTTTTGTTTTCCTGTGCCAAGAAGGCCAAGACAGAAAGTTTAAAACCAGACGATAATTCCATTCCCGTTAAGGTGGTAGCTGCGACTTATAAATCAGCTACCGATATTATCTCCGCATCTGGTTTCATTTCATCCGAAACTGAAGCCAGGCTCTCTTTTAAAACTGGGGGCATAATAAAGCACATTTATGTAAAGGAGGGGCAGGCAGTAAAAAAAGGCCAACTACTGGCAACTCTTGATCTTACGGAAATCAATTCAATGGTAGCACAGGCTGAACAGGGCTTGGAAAAGGCGGAACGTGATTATAAAAGAGCAGAAAACCTTTACAAAGACACCGTAGCATCTATGGAGCAATATCAAAATGCGGCTACGGCATTGAAGATTGCAAAAGAGCAGTTGCAAATTGCCAAGTTCAACCAGTCCTATTCTGAGATAAGAGCCAGTTATGATGGGAAGGTAGTAAAAAAAATAATGAACGAGGGTGAAATTGCCGGCCCAGGAATGCCTGTGTTTTTTATGAACTCCTCAAGCGCCAGTGATTGGGTGGTAAAAGTGGGCATACCCGATAAGGAATGGGCAAGGTTGCACATTGGAGATAAGGCTAAAGTGAAGATTGATGCCTATCCTGACGAAGTATTCCAAGCCACAGTAAGCCAGTTATCGCAGGCACCTGACCCTATGAGCGGCTTGTACCAAGCTGAACTGAAATTGGTAAAGAACAGTAAGGCACTGGCTACCGGGCTGTTCAGTAAAGCACAAATTTCCCCTACTGGCAGTAGCCAATATGTTTCGGTACCTATTGATGCCATTATCGAAGGCAACGGCAACAGTGCCAGTATATTTGTTGCAGAAGGCAACAAGGCCAAACGGGTGCCTGTGACTATAGCTTTCATTAAAGAAGGACAGGTTATGCTTGCCGATGGATTGGAAAAAGGTGCCCAAGTGATAGTAGATGGCTCTGCTTACTTGACAGATAGCGCCACTATCAATATTGTGCAATAAACCCTTTCAAAACCAGAGGTATGAACATCGCACAGTTTTCCGTAAAGAATTACCAGTTTACTTTGGTAGTGTTTCTCGCATTGTTTTCCATGGGGGTATATTCCCTATTAAACATGCCGCGCAGCGAAGACCCAGTTTTCAATGCCCCACAATATTTTATAGTAGCGGTCTACCCAGGTACCAGCCCCAAAGATATTGAGGAGTTGGTGGTGGATCCCATGGAAAAACGAATCAGCGAACTGAATGACATCAAAAAAATAGTGACTGATATCAATGATGGCGTGGCTGTAATTGGGGTGTATTATAAGTATGAAAGCGATGTGGAGGAAAAGTATCAGGAAATTGTAAGGGAGGTTAATTCCCTGAAAGCGAACGGGTTGCCGCAAGACCTTTATAGCCTAGATATCATCCAAGCCAAATCATCCGATGTAAACATTTATCAGTATGCATTGGTAAGCGAAAATGCTTCATATAAAAAACTGGCTGATGAAGCTGAAAAGCTGACGGATGAGCTGGAAAAAAACAAATCCCTCAAAAAAGTAAAGGTTTGGGGTTATCCAGAACAACGCATCAATGTGGAACTAAATATTGAGAAAATCGCCCAGTATAAGATACCGCTCAACCGCATTATGGGTGCTATTCAAAGCGAGAACGTGAATATCCCTGCTGGCAGCATCAATATTAATAGCAAGAAATTCAATGTAAAAACCACAGGTAAATACAATGATATTGAGCAAGTGAAAAACACTATAGTCTCTTCTTCAGGAGGGGCTATTGTACATTTAAAGGATATAGCCAATGTCAGCCAGGATTATCAAGAGCAAAAACACATTAGCCGTGCCAACGGACACCGTTCCATTTTCATAACTGCCGCACAAAAGGAAGGGCAGAACATTATGGCAGTAAATGCTTCGGTAGTGCCTGTGGTGGAAAGATTTCAAAAAGAACTACCCAAAAACATCAAGTTCGTTACCCTTTTTGACCAACATGAAGGTGTGGCAGGAAGGCTCAACCATTTCATGCGCGATTTCGGTATAGCCATTTTCTTAGTGCTCATCACCCTGTTGCCATTAGGTTTTAGAGCCTCTGTTGTGGTGATGATTTCAATCCCGCTTTCATTGGCAATAGGATTGACACTACTTAATTTTACTGGATTCAATATCAATCAATTAAGCATTGTTGGGTTCATCGTAGCTTTAGGATTATTGGTAGATGACAGTATTGTAGTTGTGGAAAATATAGAGCGTTTTCTGCGTAACGGCTATAACCGTAAGGAAGCCTCTATATTGGCTACCAACCAAATCAGCTTGGCAGTGTTGGGTTGCACGGTTACTTTAATTTTTGCCTTCCTTCCGTTGGTTTTCCTTCCTGAAGGTTCGGGCGATTTTATCCGATCCTTGCCCATGGCAGTTATCCTTACCATCATAGCCTCGTTGTTGGTATCGCTCACTATTGTGCCTTTTCTATCCAGTACCATTCTTTCCAACCACGAGAATCCTGAAGGCAATATCTTTATGCGAGGTCTGAAAAGAATTATCCACGGTTCTTATGCAGTGTTTTTGGATAAGGCTCTTAAAAATCCGGTCTGGACATTGGTAGTAGCATTGGCCATCTTTGCAGGCTCGCTCACCTTAATCCCGACCATTGGCTTCAGTTTGTTCCCCACCTCTGAAAAGCCGATGTTCATGATTAACATTACTACTCCTGAAGGAACGAACATTTATGAAACCGATAGGATTGTAAAGTTTGTTGAGTCGAAGCTACATAAACATGAGGAAATCAGAAGTATAGCATCTAATACAGGTAGAGGTAATCCTAGAGTTTACTATAACGAAATACCTCGTAATGAAGCAGAGAACTATGGGCAGTTGCTGGTCATACTACAGAAGGAAACGGAAACACGGGAAAAGAAAGCTTTCATTGACAAATTAAGGGAGGAGTTTAAGGCATTTCCTAATGCAAAGATTGAGGTAAAAGATTTCGAGCAAGGCCCTCCAATTGATGCCCCTATTTCAGTAAGAATTTTTGGCGACAATTTAGATTCATTGCGGATTTTGGCCGCACAAGTAGAACAAATTTTTAAAGCTACCCCTGGTACTATTTATATCAAGAATCCGCTATCCTTGCAGGGAACGGACTTACGTGTGCAAATCAACAAGGAAAAGGCGGGCATGTTGGGCATTCCTATTGCGGAGGCCAACCGTGCCATCCGATTGGCCATTGCGGGTTTAGATATCGGTTCATTTCAAGATGAAAACAACGATGAACAAGTGATTCACCTTACTCTGCCCAAAACCGAAAAAGTGCAGTCATTCGATGTATTCAAACGTCTATACATCAATAGCGTAACAGGCGCTTCCGTACCCTTGAACCAAATAGCGGATATCCAATTCGAAACTTCGCCAACGTCCATTCGCCACTTCGATAAGAACCGCTATGTAGCTGTTTCAGCTTTTGCAAAAACAGGTTTTCTCAGCTCGAATATTAACCAACAGATTGATGCCAAATTGAAAGATTTTAAGTTTCAGGATGGTTATGGATACCAAATGGCCGGTGAGGTAGAGAGTGCTCAGGAAAGCTTTGGCGGCCTGGGTACCATTATTTTGATTACGGTGTTTGGTTTTGTAGGGGTACTCATCCTTGAGTTCAAAAGTTTTAAGAGCACGTTGATTGTATTGTCTGTCATTCCTTTGGGTATTATTGGTGCTATCTTTATGCTGCTCATTGTGGGTTATCCGTTTTCGTTCGTTGCTGTAATTGGTTTAATAGCTTTAGTGGGTATTGAGGTAAAAAACACCATTTTGTTGGTTGATTTTACCAACCAATTGCGAGAACAGGGCAAAAGTATTGATGAGGCTATCCGTGAAGCAGGAGAAATACGTTTCGTGCCTATTGTGCTTACCTCTTTAACCGCAATAGGCGGCCTAATGCCACTAGCCTTGGAGGGCAACCCGCTCTATTCGCCATTGGCTTGGGTACTAATAGGTGGATTAATTTCGAGCACCTTGCTATCAAGGTTGGTTACTCCTGTGTTGTATAAATTGTTGCCACCGAAAGTAGAGCCGCAATCAATTGCTTGAATGCACAAGAATGTATAATTTGACAGTCAATGAAAGTTGATTATCAAGTAGGTATTATTGGTGCTGGCTTCGCCGGATTAGTAGCGGCACTAAGGCTTAAAAAGGAAGGCAAAAATAGTTTTGTAATTTTCGAGCGTGCAAGCGAGCCCGGCGGTACTTGGCGAGATAATACTTACCCCGGCTGCGCTTGCGATGTGCCATCGCACCTCTATTCCATAGCCGATGAACTGAACCCTGATTGGAGTTACTCATTTAGTACCCAACCCGAAATATGGGCATATATGAAGCATGTAGTGGCCAAGCACCAATTGGACAGACATATCCGCTATGAAAGCGACATAGTGGAACTGACCTTCATGCAAGACCTTGGCTTGTGGCGGGTGGTCGACAAAAATGGCAATCTGACAAATGTAAAACTAGTAATTGCTGCTACTGGTCCGCTTAACAGGCCTAACAAGCCACATTTCAAAGGATTGGAGACTTTTGCCGGAAAGGTGTTTCATACGGCAGAATGGGACCATTCTTATGATTTAAAAGGAAAAAAGGTTGGTGTGGTAGGGACAGGAGCCAGTGCCATTCAGGTGATTCCTTCTATTGCCCCAATGGTATCCCATTTGACCGTTTTCCAGCGTACGGCACCTTGGGTAACACCGCGAAGAGACAGGCGCATCACCAGCATCGAAAAAAGGATTTTCAAAACACTACCCTTTTTGCAAAAGTTGCATCGTGAAGGCATTTATTGGAGCAGGGAGCTATTTGGCTTAGCCTTTATGGGCAATGATCGCCTCAATCGATTTGGTCAGCGGATGGCACTGCGCATGATTGATAAACAGGTAAAGGATGCGGAATTAAGGAAAAAACTTAGGCCAAATTTTAAGTTGGGCTGTAAACGCGTACTGGTGGCAGATAACTATTACGAAACATACAACCGCGCTAATGTGAGCTTGGTAACGGAAGGACTCGACCACTTTACAACAACAGGTATTGTAACAAAGGATGGGAAGGAATACCCATTGGATGCAGTCATATTAAGCACGGGCTTTGTTGCAGCCGATATTGAATTGTACACCACCATTAAGGGATTGGATGGCCGCAATTTAATAGAAGAATGGCGCCAAAAAGGAGCGGAAGCTTTTCATGGCATTACCGTTTCGGGTTATCCGAATCTTGCTTTTTTGCTTGGACCTAATACAGGACTAGGCCATAATTCGGTAATCCATATGATGGAATCGCAAATGAATTATATCATCGATTATCTAAAGTTGCTTGAATCAAAGGGTAGCAGTAATGCTTACTTAAATGTGGATGAAGTCCGCCAAAAGCAACATAACAATGACTTACAGGAAAAGCTGAAACACACTGTATGGGCTTCTGGTTGTAGCAGTTGGTACTTGAATGCCCAAGGAAAAAACACTACCCTATACCCAGGGCTCACGGTTTCTTACCGGAAGGAAACTAGGAAAGTAAACCCGGAGGATTACCATGTAGTGATACCGAAATAATATTAAATTACTTTTACAATTCTATCTTTCCCGTGCATATCTTTGATAATGGAGGTAGCCTGATAGGCTTCGGCCTTAAAAATGGCTGCGGTTTCATTGCCAAACGCTGAATTGATTTCTGCCATAATTGCACCCCCTGGGCTTAAATGATTTTTACCAAACTGAGCTAGCTTTCGATAAAAAATCAAAGGGTCAATATACTTTGGGAATAGGGCCAAATGTGGTTCGTGGTCAATCACATTCTTTTCCATTTGAGCAGCTTCCTGCAAAGCAATGTAAGGTGGATTGCTAATTATTAAATCGAATGAAGGAAGCTGCTGCCACAGTCGCTCATCAAGAAAGTCCATTTCCATCAAGTGGATACTGGCACCTAAATTATCAGCGTTAAGTTGGGCCACTTCTAGCGCTCCAAAACTTATATCAATAGCCGATACTTTTGCCCTAGGCAAGGCTAATGCAAGGGAAATTGCGATACAACCACTACCAGTACCAATATCCAATATATGCGGAGATGACGATGAATTAAAATGTTGAATGGCCAGTTGTACCAGTTCTTCCGTTTCGGGTCGGGGTATCAGTACGCTCTTATCTACGTACAGCCAATGATCGAAAAAGAATGCTTTCTGGGTAATATACTGAACAGGCTCAAATTGCAGCAGCTTAGCCATATCCAATTGCCAGCCTGTTGAAACAGCTTGAGTAGTTGGCTGCTGTAGATTTCGAATGCCATGCTTGTCTTCCAGCCATACTTTAATGATGTTTCTAGCCTCTCGGATACCATAAACAGGCGCAAGTAAGGGTATTTGCAAATCAACCCACTCTTTCAACAGCATGGTGCAAAGATGCCAATAAGTGTAATACGCAATCGTTAATTTTGCCCTGTGGCAGGTATTTATATCCATATCCCTTTTTGCAAACAGGCTTGCCATTACTGCAATTTCCATTTCTCAACCAGTCTGGGCTTGAAAGATGAGGTGTTGCGGATGATGCTAAAGGAAATCGGTTTGCGAAAAGACTATTTACAAGGACAATCTATCAGTAGTGTATATTTTGGTGGGGGCACTCCTTCCCTATTGAGTCAAACCGAGCTATTGCTTATCTGGGAGGAATTGAGTCGATGGTTCGATATTACCGCTGATGCCGAAGTTACTTTAGAGGCCAACCCTGATGACATTTCAATAGAAAAGTTGAAGCAATGGGGGCCAACACCCATTAATAGGCTCAGTATTGGCATTCAGTCATTCCATGACGCTGACCTACGCTATATGAATCGCGCGCATTCCGCATTAGACGCTAGAAACTGTATCCAATGGGCACAAGATGCAGGTTTTGAAAATATGACCATCGATCTTATTTACGGCACTCCCACCTTAAGTGATGAAATGTGGCAATATAATATGCAACGGACTTTTGGTTTGGGTATCCCACACTTTTCAGCTTATAGCTTAACAGTAGAGCCACGAACCGCACTGTCCGCACTCATTAAAAAGCAACAACTGCCCCCAGTTGATGATAATAAGGCAGCCCGTCATTTACTGATGCTTATGGATGGAGCAGCGCAAAATGAGTATGAACATTATGAAATATCCAACTTCGCTCGCAATGAACATTACGCCCGTCACAATAGCAGCTATTGGCAAGCTGCTCATTATCTAGGTCTGGGGCCCTCTGCACACTCATACAATGGGGCCAGCCGTAGTTGGAACATAGCAAACAATGCCAAATATATCAAGGCATTGCAACAAAATACATTACCCTTGGAGACAGAAACTCTATCCGTTAGCGAGCGTTATAACGAATATCTATTGACTAGCCTACGAACCAAATGGGGCGTAGATTTGACTCATATCGAACAACATTTTGGATTTGAGCGCAGGCAACGCTTGATAAAGGAAACAGCCCTATTGAATGGGAAAATATTGTTGAAAGGCAACCAGCTTACTTTGACCAACCAAGGCAAATTGTTGGCCGATAGTATCATCAGTGATTTGTTTGAGATTTAATCTTAGTTTACAATTTGATAAATTGTAAATGAAAATTAGCAAACTACCCAATTTCCAAATTCTTCAAAACTGCGTTTAGCTCGCTGATCATCATGGCGGTGGCACCCCAAATGGTACGTCCGTCCAAATCATAATAAGGCGCATCAAACTCTACGCCCTCTCTAGCTTTTATTCGCTTAATACCTACTATTTGCTCGTCTTTCAAGCGTTCGATATCTACTTCCAGAATTTCCTCCACTTCATGCGCATCGGCCATAAATGAAGGCCGCTCCAAACTGGTACCCACCACTGGCAACACCAAAAAGTTGCTGGGGGGTATATACAAATGCGTTAATGGCCCTAGTACTTCTACTGAAGCGGGGTTAATGCCAACTTCTTCCTTTGCCTCGCGCAGCGCAGTGGCAATCAAGTCATGGTCTTGCTCTTCCTTTTTACCACCTGGAAATGCCACTTGCCCACTATGCACGCCATCATAAGTAGGCCTTTGTATCAATACCGTATTGATGCTACTTTCACCAGGGTAAAACAGTATCAACACTGCTCCCTGTCTGGCAGACGGGTAGTATACTTTGGCGTCTTCAGGCTTCATCCTGAAGGGTGGTGACATACGGTATTGCGCTTCTTCGCCAGGCAATTCGGCCATCTGTCTGCGCAGTGCCTTCGTAAATTCTGCAAAAGTATCGATGCTAATCATGTCCACAACTCGAACTTAATAAATTATTGAACGCAATGGTTTTAAGAAATATCAACATTGACTTCATGGAATGGTTCCTTGCAATCGCCTACATGCAATAGGGTATTATGGTGGCAACCACCAATTGCAAGGCATGGCATTTGCTGTCCAAGGCTAAATTCGCTAAATTCGTATAACAAGCAAAGCCGTTATGGATACTAGCCTTATCGCCAATCCCGTTGTATCACAAGAAGATTTTCTACCGCTGAACGGTACTGACCATGTGGAGTTTTATGTGGGCAACGCCAAACAGGCTGCCTATTACTATATTAATGCCTTTGGTTTCCAACCCGTGGCTTACAGTGGTTTAGAAACTGGTCAAAGAGACCGTGCATCATATGTGGTGCAACAAGGTAAAATAAGGCTGGTATTGACTACAGGTCTTTTACCTGATAGCGATATTTGTAAGCATCAGGCAAAGCATGGAGACGGGGTTAAAGTAGTGGCCTTATGGGTTGACGATGCTACAAAAGCCTTTGAAGAAACTACCCAGCGTGGCGCAAAAGCCTACCAAGCTCCCAAAACCGAACAGGACGAGTTTGGCAGCGTTACTACCTCAGGTATCCATACTTATGGCGAAACCGTCCATCTGTTCGTAGAAAGGAAGGCATACAACGGCCCATTCAGACCCGGATACAAAGAGTGGCAACCGGGCTACAGTGCCGCACCACTTGGGTTGGAATATATTGACCATATGGTGGGCAATGTGGGTTGGAACGAAATGAATACCTGGGTAAAATTCTATTCGGAAGTAATGGGCTTTAAACAATTGATTTCTTTTGACGACAAAGACATTTCCACGGAATACACTGCCTTGATGAGCAAGGTAATGAGCAATGGAAACGGACGTATCAAATTCCCCATCAACGAACCAGCTGAGGGCAGAAAAAAATCGCAAATAGAGGAGTATATAGATTTTTATGCTGGTGCTGGAGTGCAACATATAGCGGTTGCCACAAACAATATTCTGGAAACAGTGACCGAATTACGCCGCAGGGGGGTAGAGTTTTTAGTAGTGCCCAGTACTTATTATGATGATGTACTTGACCGCTGTGGAGCAATCGATGAAGACCTTGCCGACCTTCGCAAACTGAATATACTAGTTGACCGTGATGAAGAAGGCTATTTGTTGCAGATTTTTACCAAACCTGTGGAAGACCGCCCGACGGTGTTCTATGAAATTATCCAACGCAAAGGTGCCAAATCATTCGGCAAGGGCAATTTTAAAGCTCTTTTTGAATCCATTGAAAGGGAACAGGAATTGCGTGGCACCCTTTGATAAATCTTGCTTTTTGTAGCTTTGCACGGATTACAAAACCACCATTACATGGATTTTGAGGAAGATGAAGCAGATGAAGTGCCTTTTGACCCCATGGAGGCACACAAGTTTTTTGCGATAAACCTTTACAACCAAGTTTGGGATTTAATTGAAAAACCCAATAGAACTGAGGAAGATAATACCTTGATGCTAGATGCTGCCTATGCCTCGGCCTATCATTGGTTACAAGTGGGCACACCTGTCAATTTCCAGCGAAGCGAATGGCAGCTGGCTCGGGTAAATATTGTTCTGGGCAATAAGGAAGCCGCTATGCAACATGCACAAAAATGTTTTGCCCTTACGCAAGAACACCGCCTTATCGATTTCGACCTTGCTTTTGCCTATGAAACCATGGCTAGGGCTTTCGCTTTGAACGGCAAAAGCACGGAATACGAACAATATAAAGCGTTAGCAGTAAAAGCCAGCGAGCAAATTGAAGATGCCGATGACAGGGAGGTTTTTATCAAAGACTTAAACTCTGGGCCTTGGTTTGGCTTCAACTAAGGAGTAATGAGCATTGTATTTATTACATATGCCACCATTATCATTATAGTTGAACTCTTAGTTTTATTGTTTTTTTTCAAGAACGATTGGAAGAGCTGTGTCCACTTTGCTATTCTGGTTAATTTAATCACTTACGGACTTTCGTATACATTGTCGCATTTTGGAGTGCAATCTTATTTTTTGGAAGCTATGAGCATTCTGATAGAAATGGGACTGATAGCATTGTTTTGGGATACCACCATTTTGAAAGCTTTATTAATCAGCCTTTTGGCCAATGGAGCTAATATATTGGTATTTCAACTGCTAAACTGGTTAGACATTCACCCCATCAATAGCCTTTTTATTTAGGCATATCATAACTCATCACCTCGTCGTTGATGGTTAGTATCTCGTCCAAACGGATTTCGGTGCCATCTTCTAATTTCAGATATTCCACATGGTCGCGCACATATAGGTCCGCAATAATGCCTAAAGTTGATTGTTCTTCACCAAAAGTGATGGTCAAAGGGTATTTGCGGGTGGCCCAATCTTCCAAACGATCATAATAGCTGCAATTAATAGGCTTATATTCTTGGCTCATAAATCATGTTTTTCTAGTGTATGCAAAAATTGGGCTATTATTTTGTCTCCTGAATATTTTCAGGATTTAATTGTTGGCGGATAAAGGCCTCTTGCTTCTTTTGGTATTCCTTACGGGCTGCCTTATACTTCTTGTCCTTCAATATAGCTAATGTCTTTTTATCTCCCCTTTCCCGGGCCACATCAATGGCACTTTTCGAATCCATTTCTTTTCCTTTCATTCGTGGGTCAGCACCTTTGCGCAACAAGTAACGGATCAGCAATGTCCTTCTATATTTTTTTGCATTGTGGTAAAACACCGCTGTAGCCAAGGGAGAACCTTGATAGAAGTTAATATCAAGATTATACTTCAACATTAAGTCAATGAAATCAATTAATTCCGCATCTCTACCTGTATATACCCCATAACGGGAGGTGGCCACAATCATGTTTTCCAGTAATGAGCGCGTCCTGCCCTCTTCAGGTTTATAAGCATACTTATAATCATATACCTTCTTATAGACCAAAATGTTTGGGTCAGCCCCTTGTTCCAAGAGATATTTAACAAGGGCATAATCGAATTTGGTGAAAGCAATGGATAAGGGGGTTTCCACATAATATTCGTATACATTGCCCTGACTTTTTTTAGTAGTTACCTTTATGATGTCTTTATGGTTGACATCTGCTCCTTTCGCCAGTAGTTCTTTCAACAAGGCTATATCGCCCTTCTTTACTGCCGATACAATGAGCTTACTTGGATTGTTCGCTTTCTTTTCCTCAAAGTCAACCTTTTCTTTGGCCTCTAATGCATGAGGCCCTTCCGGGAAAAAACGAAGATAATTGCGGTAGGCATTTAGGTTATTAGTGCGTGTAGCGTATTCCCAAGTTTCTGTTTCAGAAAATCCACCTCCTATCAACTGTGAGGTATCTCTTGACGAGGGGTTATTGCTGCCCAGCGATTTATTAAGTTCCTTTTCAAGCTTGCGCATCTCCTGAAACTGTGCGGAGGTGGTATCAGATGCATGCTTAAAATAGTCTTGCAAATGCTCTTGCGCTATGGAATAGCGTTTAAGGTTATGACTAGCCTTAACAGTAAGATACTCAATAGAGGCATTGGTGGTGTCCATTGCATCCCTAGCCTTTATCAACTCTTCAAGAGTTAGTTCGTAATTACCAGCATCATAGTTGGCTTGGGCATTCGCAACATACTGTTCGGGCTTTATTTTACGTTGTCCATAAACAGTCTGCAGCATCAATAGACACAGCAAAAAACAAAATCCCCTCTGTAAAACAAGCAGCATATATGATGGAAGCAATAGTCCTTCA
Source organism: Chitinophagales bacterium (assembly GCA_033762815.1). Taxonomy (GTDB): domain Bacteria; phylum Bacteroidota; class Bacteroidia; order Chitinophagales; family CAIOSU01; genus JANRLF01. Next base: position 448,980 of record JANRLF010000004.1, read on the forward strand.
CAAGATAAAAAATTCGGGCTTTTAGGCAAAAAGGCCTACCATCTACCCTTTAAAGGTGTTTCGCCCATTTGCAAAATTTGCTTAATCTTGGCATCATGAGATTTGGTTATCTTTTATTGGCAAGTCTGCTAGTTTTCTCCTGTAATAAGGTAAGAAAGAACTTTAAAGCGACTTTTCAGGATGGGGTTTTCAATGAACCCAATTGTGTGCTTCAATTGACTGATGGCAGCTACTTATTGGCAGGATACAATATAGAAAAAGATGACCCCAACCAGCCGGAAATGCCCTACCGCATAATGCTGGTAAAAACGGATGCCTCAGGCAACCTTGACTGGCAAAAGACTTTGGCATTGACTGAATATGACGAAGCCATAGCGGCTTTAGCGGAGAAAGACGGTATTGTCATTACCGGGCAAACGGCTTCAGGCGAGGGCGATATGGACATGCTTCTGGCAAAAATTAATGAAAAAGGCGATACCCTATGGGTAAAGGCCATTGGCAGCCAACTTGACGAACGCGGCAATGCCATTATTACTGCTCATGGAGGCGGCTACCTAATTGCTGGCGCATCGGGCGTATTCGATATGTTCGACCCTAACCTACCTAAACAATTGTTGATAGCGAAAACTGATGTAAAAGGAAATGCCGTATGGGCAAAAACCTATCCTTCATCACAACATGTGGAAGCGAAGGATGTAAAGCTTACTGGTAATGGCTATATCGTGGCTGCAAATGCGTCAGATACTTCAAGTAAGCTGTCGAGTATCATGCTGCTTCATCTTAATCAACAAGGCGATACCCTATGGACACAGGCTATTGGCGACAGCAGCCATCATTTTTATGCCAATAGCATTGAAGCTAGTACCGATGGTGGTTATGTGGTAGCAGGCCTTAAACGGCCATTGGGGGGAAATACTCAAGGCATTGTCCTAATAAAAGTAAATGCTCAAGGACGCATCCAATGGCAAAAGGATTATAGCGGTCGTCTACCACAAGAAATAGGTGGTATGAGCCTGTTACAGAACGAAGGATACATTCTGGCTGGAAGTATTTTCAATCCTGAAAACAGCGGAAACAATATTTACTTGATTAAAACCAATGAACAAGGGGATACTTTGTGGACACATACATATGCTAGCGAAAACAGCGAAACAGTAAGAGATATATTGGTAGCTAAAGACCAAGGCATCTGTATTGTAGGCGCACATGAAGTGCAGAACCAATCAAGTATTTTTTTCCTGAAAGTAGATGAAAAGGGCATGCTAATGGAATAACTCTATTGACGGAATTAGCAGCTTATTTGTCGGATTTAACCCCTACGCCGTTTGTATTTTAGGGTTAGCTTAGCCCAAAACAAACACTATGCAAAAAATTACGCCCTTTTTATGGTTTGATGGCAGGGCCAAGGAAGCTATGGATTATTACATAACTATTTTTAAAAACAGTCGCATTATCAACTCCAAAACAATAGATACACCACAAGGCCCTATGGTATGGGGCAGCTTTTCATTGGAAGGCCAAGAATTCCATGCACTGGATGGTGGGCCAATGTTCCAGTTTTCTCAGGCAATCTCCTTTTATGTGAATTGTGAAACGCAAGCCGAAGTAAATGAACTGTGGGAGAAACTTTCCGATGGCGGCGAACAGCAAATGTGTGGCTGGTTAAAGGACAAATTTGGCATCTCATGGCAAATTATTCCCCTACAACTGACCCAATACATGCATGACCCCGACCCTATAAAAGCTAAAAGAGTGATGCAAGCCATGCTGCAAATGAAGAAAATAGAAATCGCTGATATCGAGGCTGCTTACCAAGGATAGACACGTCACCAATTAGTGAGTAATGGGTTGCATGTAGTGAGATATAATAACAATTCCATTTTGGAAGTATCAGCAACACGATATAGAATTAGAAAATTGATAATTTGGTAGGCTAGATGCAACTATCAATTAATCAAAAGTAACTATAGAATGAGGGTATTTAAATTTGGTGGAGCTTCTACCAAAGATGCCGACTCCATAAAAAATGTGGCGGACATTATTAGTCGTTTCAAAAATGAAGAACTACTTATTGTTATTTCTGCTATCGGAAAAACAACCAATGCGCTGGAAGTAATAGCGGATAATATTTTTCAAAAGAATATCGATTTGGCCATTGCAAATATTGATGCACTGGAACACAAGCATAGGAATATTGTAGAGGATTTGTTTAGTGATAAACACCATGTTATTTTCCATGAATTGAAGCGTCTCTTCGACCAACTATATGACCTACAACGATACTATTGCTTAGAAAAGGTGACCATTGCTGCGGGTTATGATTATTTATACGACCAAATAGTTTCAATGGGCGAACTTTTTTCATCATTAATAGTAAGCCATTATTTGCAATCATTGGGAAATGCTACTTACTGGTTGGATGTAAGGACGGTGTTGAAAACCGACCATCGTTATCGCGCCGGCAATGTGGATTGGGAAGTAACTAAGCAGCTAACACAACAAAAAGTGTTGCCTTTATTGACAAAACAACTAGTCTGTACGCAAGGATTCATTGGTGGAACCATTGACAACCACACTACAACTCTAGGCAGAGAAGGCTCCGATTACACCGCTGCTATTATGGCGTACTGCCTCAATGCGGAAGAGGTGGTGATTTGGAAAGATGTTCCAGGTGTCTTAAATGCTGACCCTAAATGGTATCCTGAAGCAAAACTGCTGAATAAAATCTCTTATAACGAAGCGGTGGAACTGGCCTATTATGGTGCTACGGTTATACACCCCAAAACCATTAAACCACTACAGAATAAGCATATAAAGCTTAGGGTAAAATCCTTTATCCACCCTGAAAATACCGGTACGGAGATTGGGGTATCTACCGAGCAAGACAAAAAACTGCCTTCTTTTATTTTCAAAAGCAATCAGGTATTGTTAGTCATTGCAACAAAAGACTTTTCCTTTATTGATGAAAATGACCTAAGCCGTATTTTCAGTCTATTAGCCCAATTGTATTTTCAGGTGAATATGATGCAGTTATCAGCCATGCACTTTTCAATCTGCCTGCAGCATGATAGCAGTAAATTGCAAGCCCTTTTGGAAAACTTAGGGAAGTACTATGATATACAATTAGAGGAGGATTTACGGCTGGTAACCATTAGGCATTACACTCAACCGATAATTGACGAAGTGATTAACGGCCATATGGTGCTCCTTTCACAAGAAAGCGAATCGACCGCTAGGTATGTGGTCCGCGCTCAGCAGTCCTAAATTTCAAAGTATTTGCGCTCCAAAATAATGGAGTACATTACCGCATCTTTCGGGTCGAATGCTAATGCGGTTCTTTCTGGAGTTTCGTCTTCACTGCCTATTTCACCCCTTAAAGCCATTGATTTAGGTATTGGTCTATCCTTTAGGCTGCCCACCAAGGTATCGGAAAACTTATAAGATTTATCAGCCTCAGCAATGGGTTTTGCTTCTGGCTCGTAAGAGTAAGTAAATGGTTGGCTATCCCCATAGCCTTCACCCCCAGGTTGGTTCCCTTCCCCATACATTTCAGCCATTATCTCTTCAAAGGTTTTACCCAAAGGTGGCTGTGTGGGCTTTGCAATAGGTTTGGCTTGTTCCACTGGCAAGCGCCTTTGCGGTTGGGGCTTAATATCAGGTTGGTTTTTCGGAATGGTGGGCCTGTTTTTGTTTACCTCCTGTGCTTGTTTAAACGCACTGTATATGTAATAGCCTATTATTAGGAAAATGTACCAATACTTGAATATCCAATCCATATAGGCGTTAAGCTAAGAATTTCCCTTCAAAACGACAACTTATCGAAAATCGATAACTGCTGGTGCTTTCACAGCAAAATCATCTGCCATCAGTTCCCCTTCGCTACTTAGGCTAAATCCTATTAAACTATTGTCATAAGGTGGTGCGGGATATACAGCAAAACCGATTTGTAGAGTAGGAATATTTAAGTTCTCGTTCTTAAACCGTACTCCGGCACCTAGACCGTAATAAGGTCGGCTATCAAACACAAATTCCTTGCCTTGATTTATATAGCCCATATCAAGAAAATAGTATAAGCCTACCCGAAAACCCAGTAAATACCAAGGCGTGAATATGGAATTCTCCACACTGAAACCAAAGCGTTGCTTTCCATACAATTCGAAGCTTTGCAAACCCCTTATTCCATTCGTCTCAATAAGGTCAATATAATTCTCATTAGGTTGATTAATACCTAAGGTATAATTGGTACGAGCGATGAAACGTAGATTGAATTTGCGAATCTTGTACAAATCGGTAAAGTACAACAGCTTTAACCGCAATACCCCTTGCTCCATTTCCGAGTTATGCAAAAAAGTGCCCCAAGAAGCTGAAGCGTTAAAATACCCCACTTTATCCAAGAAGATACCCCTACTTATCGTCATGCCTATATAGCCGCGATTGTACAATTCCCCTAGGGAATATCCCGCAGTAAATTGGAACAAACGGCCGTAAGGTACATCTTCCGTTCGACCAAAGCCGAATATCAAATTACTCTTATAGTAATTGCGTTGGCTGAAGGATACGCTGCCCAAAAACAAAGTATTGTTTTGGTAATGGGCATTGGTATCCAAATCCAATATAGGCCTGCGGCTATAATGGGTATTCACTACCCTAGCTGCAAGAATGATACTTGAACGGCTTCTATAATCGCCATTGCGGTGGGGAATGTATTCAAAGCTTCGGCCAAACCAAGCATCTTCTTGTGCATAATTGATTTTGCGCATAGTGGAGTCGCTCAGTGTTTTATTGAACGCCCTTATCAAGTTTTCCTTTTTGAAAGATAGCCCTCCTCCATACTTCACATCGGCTGATAAAAACTCCCGTGCCGCCCCTACTTCATAAGTGGTACGTTGATACACGTTGGCATAATACAATCTACCTGTCATGAACGAACCGCCTAAGTTCTGTACCTGATAATAACCTTCATAACCTGGCCTTAGCCCTAGATAAATACGATTGCCAAACTGGTGACCCAAACCGAAAAGGTTGTTTTCGGTCAAGTCAAGGTGTACTTGGTTCAATTGTTCGGCACCAAAACCAAAATCCAGCGACCATACATCTCTGGTTATTACTATTAAATCAATGGTATCGCTTTTCCCCCTTGGCACCACAGCTATCCTAGCATCGTTTATATAAGGTAAATTACGCAGAATACGCTCATTATCTGCGAGTTTTGCAGGGTCAACCTTCTCCCCTTCCTTAACCATCATGTTGTGTTCAATCTCTTTTTTTCTGGTATCTACATGCACGGCATTACCCGCATTGATAAACCAGTTTTCCGAACCTTTTGAAGTATCATAAATAGAAGAACCAAACACTTCTACTTTTTGGTAGTCTATCTTACCAATTACCTTACCCTTATATTTCCTGAAATACGCTGCACTTTCAATAAAAATTAGGCTGTCTGGCTTACCTGCAGTAGGGTCGATACGAAACAAATCGTTAAAAATGCGCACCATGGCACGGTTGCGTATTTTCACGGTATCCCCTGCGGGAAAGATCATTACCGTATCGTTCAACAGAATAACGGTAGTATCGTTATAAACTATTTTGCAATCATGCTTTAAATGCAGCGTATCGTTTGATGCTAAAATTTGAGCACTTACCGAGAAAGATGCGGTTAGGCAAACAAATAATGATAGGGGTAGAAATATTTGGACAATAGCCAGGTGCTGAATGCGCGGATTTTGTTTCTCCGCCCTCCACACATTCCGATGAATATCAACAGTCGATTGCCTAAATAAAGTACACACTTTGTGCTATATCCTTCTATTTGTATCATATTATGCCAATACTGTGCCAAGCAAGAGTTTAGGCCCTTAGAAAACAACAAAGGCCACTCTGACCAGGAGCGACCTTTGTTAACCAACCAACCATGAAAAGCTCTTAGTATCCGTTCTGCCTCAAATCCTACTTTTCATTTCACACATAAATCCCATTCCACACACGTTAATTACTGGTCATTCCTTTCAGCGTTGCCTGTAGGGCTAGTAACTGAATGTATCTGTATTACGCAGCTAGGCAGCTTTGTGTTACAAGAGGAATAAAGATTTTTTTCGACAGCATGGAAATAGGCTTTATTATCAATGCTTTATGGCCAAAATTTTAATTTGATCGGCCCACACCCTTGATTTCTGCTTTCGCAATTATTAAATTGTCATTCGGATATAGCACTACTAAGGGATATGAAACACATCATCGGGTTCTGGTTAATAGCTTTGGCAATTGTTTTCATTTCGTTCAGCCCCACGGCAGACTTATCGGCCCATCGAAGCCAATTGAAAGCACCTACTAGCACAATAGCGCTAAAGAAACCTTCCTTCCTTTTAAAGAAGAAGCCTGATAATCGCTTCAATGATATAGTACTAACCATCATGCAGCCTGACAGAGGTGGCCAGGTTAGGGGCTGCCTATTAGGTATGACCAAGAAACAGGTACAAAGCTTAGAAGTCAGTGCCGAATTGTTTAGCCAAAGAGATACTCAACTTATCTATAATGTTATATTAGAACAAGATACTGACCATATCGACTTTGCAGATATTATCTACACCTTCAATGATGAAGACGAGCTAAAATCCATAGTGGTAGAGTATTATCTGAAACTAGAAACCGCTGCTAGCAATGTCTATAATATCCACCTCGAATCATTCAACAACCGCTATGGGCAATTTTCAGGTGTGGACGCCAATGGCTTTGCCCTTTGGAATGCTACAGGTTTTAGGGGAAAGGCTTTTCAGGTGAAACTAAAAGACGTATCCCGCCCAGGCGATGCCGGTGTAAAGATTGAATATAGCTTGCAGTAATTTAATCATTCTGTTGCTTGTAGGCTGAGAAATGCCTTTCCCAAATAAGCAATGATATCGCTGGCAATCATGGCTTCCATGCTTGTTTCTTTTGCCGCCAAATCACCCGCCAAGCCATGTAGATAAACGCCAATTCGAGCGGCCTCTATGGGAAGGTAGCCCTGAGCTAATAGACCAGTGATAATACCTGTCAGTACATCTCCTGAACCACCAGTCGCCATCCCTGCATTACCCGTTGAATTGAACCATACCTCACCTTCAGGACTGCTGATGGAAGTGTGCGCCCCTTTCAGTATAATGATACAACCATATTTACTGCTCTTTTCCCTTAGTAAATTCAGCCTTTCAAAGCCATTTCGGGTTTCGCCGAACAAGCGGGCAAATTCCTTGGGATGGGGAGTTAAAATGGAGTTTTTGGGGAGTAACTCCAATAAATTAGGGTTTACTGCCAACATGTTGAGTGCATCGGCATCCAAAACCAATGGTACCTTTACTGCATTCAGTAAGGAATAAAGTAAGGATGCTGTATCGGTGTGAGTCCCCATTCCTGGGCCAACCCCAATTGCATTGAAAGCTGTCAGCTCAGGTAAGTTGGTTAAGTAATTTTCACCTCCCATTACTACCATGGCAGCAGGTACTGTGGTTTGCAACACATTCAGCCCTACTGATGGAGCACAGCAACTCACTAAGCCACTGCCAGCACGTAAACATGCCTCAGTTGAAAGCACCGCTGCACCTATTTTACCTATACTCCCACCTATTATCAAAGCATGTCCATAGGTACCTTTGTGGCTGTACTTTGCCCGTTGCTTAAGTTGTATATCTTCAGCAGTTGTGTAATAAAAGGGTGTATTTACCTCTTTGATAAATGTCTTGCTCAAGCCAATATCCAACACAGACCAATCACCGACAAAAGCAGCATTATCAGGCATTAAAAAAGAAAGCTTCGGTAATTGGAAGGCAAGGGTTCGGTGCGCTTTGATTATCACTCCACTACTTGGCCCATCAGTCATTAATCCAGATGGCATATCTACTGCTATTCGTCTATTCGGCAGTTGATTTAAATAAGATATCAAATCCACCACTATGCCTTGTATAGGTTTTGACAATCCTGTACCAAATAAAGCATCAATTATCAATACATCTTCTGCTAGCTTAGGAAAATCAGCAGCATCAACAATAATTTCAATAGATGCACCTAACCTTTGTGCATTTATAGCACAGTCAGGCGAAGGCAACCGGTCGCTCTTATAGGTAAACACCCTTACCACATAGCCTTTATTCAACAAAAGCCGAGCAATGGCGTAACCATCTCCGCCATTGTTACCATAGCCGCAGAATATTACAAAGAGAGTATGGTTGGGAAATTCGCTTTCAAGCCAATCGACAAAAGCCTTTCCAGCACGTTCCATCAAGTCAATAGAGGCTATGGGCTCGTGTTGTATAGTATAAGCATCGGCTTGGCTTATCTGTTCGGCGCTTAGGATTTTCATCAAAGGAGCCGCTTGATGACTTTTAACTTATGGGTATACTTCTTCAATTCTTGATTATAGATGCCAAAATGATCCAACAAATCGATTCGTACCCTACCCGAAGCATGGATAATTTTGCCATCGTTCATCACGATACCTACATGCGTTATGCGATCGTCATTACCAAAAAAAGCCAAATCTCCTTCAGCAGCCTGACCGGCAAAATCAATATCAAAACCTTCCTCAGCTTGCTGGTAAGCATCGCGTTTAATGCTAATGCCCAGCATTTTGAAAACCACTTGTGTAAAACCGGAACAGTCAATGCCAAACGGGCTTCTACCGCCCCATAAATAGGGTGCATGTAAGTATTTCAGTGCACAACGTTCGATAAACCTATCAAGGTTGCGGTCATGGTAAGCGTCAATGGCTTGCCCATTGTACACGAACTTCTCCTTGAAAAGTTTGAAATTCATGCCATCGAAAGCTGGCAAATTGCTGCCTGCTAACACCAACACATGCCGAGCAGGGCTCACTGCCGCTTGCATAATGTCCAAGGCGATATGCGGCTCATTGTTTAAAATTTGTTGGTAATAATCAACTGGTATAGAGAGATACTGTTTCTCATCTATCCAACCCTCATAACCATCATGTGCAATTCTTATCTTAAGCCAACTTTGCTGGCGTTGTTGAATGGCGAATATCTCCCCAAAAAGCAATTGGGTGGTCATTTCGCTGCGATCCGAAGGCTCGGCTCTTACTGGCACCAAACTAAGATTGCATATACCGTATTCCATACCCTGAAGGCTATAATGCATAAAATTAAGCCATAGTTTCAGGAATGGATACCATCCCTTTTCCACTACCTTTAGTTGACTGACAAACAAATCATTCAATATATCACTTAACACTTTTTATACGAATCAACCTTTATCCTTGTGGATAATTTTGCGTTAATAGCTTAGTTTTGCGCTTCCTTCAGCAGAGAAAGTGAGCGATAGCTTAGTTATCATACCAACCTATAACGAAAAGGAGAACATCTCCCGAATGATCGAAAAGGTATTTTCCCTTTCGAAAGATTTTCATCTGTTGATAATTGACGATGGCTCCCCTGATGGTACTGCCGAAATTGTAAAGCAAAAACAGACCGCATATCCCGACCGGCTTTTTTTAGAACAAAGGCAAGGCAAACAAGGCTTGGGAACTGCCTATATTTATGGCTTCCGCTGGGCTTTAGCCAGGCATTATGGATACATTTTTGAGATGGATGCCGATTTTTCCCACAATCCGGAAGATTTGCTTAGGTTGTATGAAGCTTGCCATAGCCAAGGTGGTGATTTATCGGTGGGCAGCCGGTATGTTCGTGGGGGCAAGGTTGTCAATTGGCCAGTGGATAGAATACTGCTCTCCTACTTCGCTTCTATCTATGTAAGAATAGTTACCTGGCTGCCTTGCCATGATACCACTGCAGGTTTTGTTTGCTACAAGAGAGAAGTGCTTGAAACAATTGATCTTTCAGCGATTAAGTTTATTGGATATGCCTTCCAAATAGAAATGAAGTTTACAGCCTGGAAACATGGCTATAAAATAAAAGAGGTACCAATCACCTTTACCGATCGCATTGCTGGGGCTTCTAAAATGAGTAAAAACATTATGAAGGAAGCCATTGTTGGTGTGTTGCAGTTGCAATGGCAAAGCTTTTTCAAAAAATATCGCAAGAAAAAGTAAAAACTTTGTCAGTTAATTCATTGTTATTGTACGTTAAGGAATTGTCCCTGAACTTTTCTTATCTTAGCATGCTTTTATCAATGAATACCTTGTGTTAATAGCTTTTTTAGCCAAATATGAAGAACAAAAAACTATTTATCTCCGCTTCGCTTACTGTTGGATTACTTGCATTAGGGGCAGTGCTTTTTGATTCCTTTATTACTAATCAACCTAAAGGGAAAGTAGTCAGCGAACTGTATAGCCTTAAAGAAATTACCGAAATGTACCCAGCTGACCTCGATGAGGAAAAGAATGAGCATCGGTACATTAAAGATGCTATGGCCTATGTTAACCGTATGAGGGCCACAGACCCTAATACTGGTTATTTGGATTTCAGTAAAATGCTGGCAGCAAAAAATGCTGTAAAATTAGCGGCCAACAAGCGTTCTTCCGGTTCCGTAACTTGGGAAGAATTAGGCCCTGACAATGTGGGAGGGCGTACTAGGGACATTTGGATAGACCCGACCAATAGCAACCACTTATTAACTGGTGGAGTAACTGGCGGCCTGTTCGTTTCCAATGATGCTGCTGCCTCTTGGAGTCCCCATCCCCTTAACGATGAGTTCACCAACCTATCTATTTCAAGTATTGTTAGGGCATCCAATGGTGATATTTATGTAGGTACTGGCGAATCATGGGTGGGTACACAACAGAATGGCTTTGGAACATTTAATGGGCATATTGGTAACGGCATTTACAAGTCAACCGATAATGGAAACACTTTTGAACAATTGGCAAGTACCGCGGTAACATTAAATGAGCCAAGCGAAAATTTTGCATTCATCAATGAGTTGGCTGTACAACCAATAGCACCCCAAACAGTATATGCATGTACACAACGTGGTTTGTTTATCAGCTTTGACGGTGGTGCCACCTTTGGCAACACTCCACTTGGCTTGGCAGTTGGCGACCAAGGAAAGCCCGCTACTGATATAGTAATTGCCAGCGATGGTATTGTGCATTTGATTCAAAACAATAAGTACTACCGTTCGGATGCAGGTGGTGTAACATTTTCATTGGGCGCTACCTCTGGTTTCCCAACCAGCAATATTTCACGGATTGAACTGGACCTTTCTCCACAAGACAACAACTATGTATATGCCGCTATTGCCAATTCCAATGATGGTTTGAGGGGAGTTTATCGTTCTGTTGACGGCGGGGTAAATTGGTCTGCTTATTCTCCCGAAAATTCAAACGCTTTCAATCCGCTGGGTTTTCAAGGAAGTTATGACTTGGCATTTGCAGTCTCTCCCGTTAACAAGGATAAAGTTTATTTGGGCGGGCAATTTGCTATGGTTGCTGGCGGTAACTCCATAGGATGGTTGACCATTGCTTTTTGGCAGCCGCAATCGTTTAACAACCCTTACTATATACATGCCGATATGCACGTAGTGAAGTTTGACCCCAATAATTCTGATATTATGTACGTAGGAAGTGATGGAGGTATCAACAAGACCACGAACGCTTCTGAAAATCAACCTACGTTCACCACCCGCAATAAAGGGTATAATGTGACTCAATTCTACGATATCGCTGCTGGTATTTCTGGCGAGGTTTTGGCGGGTTCACAGGATAATGGTACCAACTTTATTGATTACCAAGGCAATACACGTTTGAGTGGTCTTGAATTATATGGAGGAGATGGTGGGTCTTGTGCCGTATCGAAGCTGAATCCTCTTGCAATGTTCTCAGAAACACCTTTTGGCGAGTGTCGCCGTTCTTCCAACGGTGGCGAATCTTGGGGTTCATTTTTTGATGATTTTGCAAGCAGTTTTGTTGGTGAAGGCCGTGGCACCTTGTTCATTGCCCCTTTTGACTTGTATGAAACTTGGGATACTAGTATCAATGCCAATAATGATACTATTATCAATCCAAAAGGAATCTTTATGATTGGTACTGCCAATTATGTAGCATTTACTTTGGATGCTCTGAATTTTGGTACTGACCCTGTTTGGTACCGTTTACCTATTAGCGGTACTGTTTCCTCCGTTACTGCATCCAGATCAGGTAAATTTTACATAGGAACCACAGGCGGCAATGCTTATGTGATATCGGGCTTGTTAAATGCTACTTACAATCCTGGAAACAATGTTGTAACAGGTGTAACCCCTAAACTTATAGGTAATAACCCTGACTGGGGTGGTGGTAGCCGCTATGTAACGTCAGTAGTTCCTAAAGAAGGCGGGGATGATACTTTAGTAGTGACTTTGGCAGGCTATTCCAATGAAGATAATATCTTCCTTACTTACAACGCAAATGCAGCAAGCCCGACTTTTAACAGCATTCAGAACGACTTACCCTCCATGCCGGTATATGATGCGGTGATTGATTATTATACTGGAGCTATTTTTGCCGCTACCGACTATGGTGTATGGTCAAGGCAAAACGGTACCACCACTTGGCAGTTGGAAAATCAAGGATTAAACACTACCCCTGTTTATTCACTTAAGGAAGATTATTTGTATGAAGGCGATTGCCGAGTGATTTATGCTGCTTCTTATGGACGTGGGGCTTACAGAACTACTACCCTTACAGCACAAAACAGGCCTAGCTGTAAACTGGAACAGGGTGCTACCAGCACTGGCAAACCGATGACATTGAAAACCCTCAATGTTTATCCTAACCCTATGGATAATATAGCATTTGTAGAAGTAAGCCTAACGAAATCCGCCAATGTCAATATTGTAATCTACGATATTCTGGGTAGGGTGCAGAAACAAACTAGCTTTGGTAAATTGGAAGGCAATCAAAAACTTCAAATGAATCTAGAAGACGTACCTTGTGGTAATTATATCCTTTCTGTCCAAACTGATGGTAAGGCTACGTCTAAACCTATCGTAGTTTTGAAATAGCCATTTCAAAGGCTTGATATATTTTGAGGCATCCTAGTAAGGATGCCTCTTTTTTTTTGAGCTTAGCCCAACATGGATATTTGTAAGTTAAGTTATTATAGCTAGCAAATTGTAGTAACCGATGACGATAAGCGCTGAGAAGCTCCCAATTATTCCGAAAACCTTAACTTTACAGCAGTAATCTTTTTGTTTAACCCAAAATTGAAATCATGAAATTCCAACTATTACGCAACATTTTTGTGGCGGCTACAATGCTTTTCAGCACACAAGCTTTCGCTCAATGTCCTACTGCACCAGGGCAAGGTTTTTTTCCTTCTGATGATTATTGCTTTGAACAAGGCGTGTTTACACAAAGAACTTGGGCATTCCAATGCTATGAAGAGTTTACTGTGGGCGGACTTACCGTGAACATTGATTCTATCCGTATCGATTCTATTAACTACTTGCCTTGTGGCATCGGGTGGGCTACCAGCAATGCTGACAATCGTTTTTCCGCCTTGGAAACAGGCTGTTTCCTTTTCGCAGGTACGACCACTGATTCTATTGGCCTGTATAATGTAGATTTAATTATCACCGCTTACCTTTCCACTGGAGATTCATTGCAAGTTAATTCCCGTTTGGGCGGTGTGTCCATGTTTGTGAATGTGGTAGCTCCAAGTACTACTTGCCCTGCAACTCAAGACACGACTGGTGCCCGAGAAACCGCTTCGTGCAGAGTAAGCCCATACACCAGTATCAAAGAACTGTCTGCTGATATTGCTAGCATGGACGTAGTACCTAACCCCATGAATGGTAATGGCACCATTGAATTGACCATGCAGCGTGAAGCAAAAGCCAGCATTGAGGTATTTGACCTATTGGGCAAAAAAGTAGCTGTGGTGTTGAACAATGAGCAGGTGTATGCCGGCAATACCCGTTACAATTTGAACCTAAGCGACGCTTCCAATGGTATTTACTTTGTAAAACTGACCATTAATGGCGCTTCAAGCATTAAAAGGGTAGTATTGCAATAAGCATAGTTAAGCTTTCGATTATAGAAGAGGCTGCCTTTACGGTGGCCTCTTTTGTTTTATCTTTGCCAACAATGGCCCGTATTATAGCAATCGATTATGGCGGTAAGCGCTGCGGCATAGCAGTAACCGACCCTATGCAAATAATCGCCACAGGGCTTGCCGTAGTGGGCAGTCAGGAATTGATGGCTTTTTTGAAAGATTATACCACAAAAGAAACCATCGAAAGATTTGTAGTGGGCGAACCTAAACGCTTGGACAATACACCCGCCCAATCTGCTGAAATGGTAGCCAATTTCGTAAAACACCTTCAGCGCACATTCCCCGATATACCAGTGGAGATGATAGACGAAAGGTTCACTTCCAAAATAGCCACTCAATCCATGCTGCTTTCAGGCATGAAGAAGAAGGACAGGCAGCAAAAGGGAAATGTGGATATTATTAGCGCAACTATTATCTTGCAGTCTTATTTGGAAAAGGCCGGAAAATGATATTACCCATCGTCGCTTATGGCGACCCCGTATTGAGAAAGCCCACTGAAGAGATTGACGACAACTATCCTGGGCTAAAAGCCTTGATAAACGACATGTTCGAAACCATGTACAATGCCCCAGGCGTAGGTTTGGCTGCTCCCCAGGTAGGTCATTCCATTCGCTTGTTTGTGGTAGATAGCGAACAAATCTTTAGGGACGAAGAGGATGAAGAAGTAGTAGAAGAGTATAATGAACGAAGAAAGAAGCGTAATAAGGAAGCTAAAGAAAAGGAGCCCGAAGAAAAAGGAATCAAGCAAGCCTTCCTTAACCCAATCATACTCAAGGAATATGGCAAACCTTGGGCCTATGAAGAAGGCTGCCTAAGCATTCCTGGTATAAGGGAGGACGTGGACAGGCCCGATTCTATCGTTATAGAGTATGAAGATGAAAACTTCAATTTGCACGAACAGGAATTTACCGGCCTTACAGCACGCATTATTCAACATGAGTACGACCATATAGAAGGTATCCTATTTACTGACAGGCTCAAACCTCTAAAAAAGCGCCTTATAAAAAGCAAACTGGAGCGTATCTCGAAAGGAGATGTAGATGTAGCTTATAAAATGGTGTTCCCCAACATGAAGAAGGGCAGATAAGCTATCCCCCAAAATTTTGGGTGCCTACTGCCTCTGGAATGTGCGTTCTGCTTACTGAACGAAAATCGGGCACTACCCCGCAACCTAAGTATTTAAAGTCCTTACATTCCAAATTATGGCGGTGGGGCGGTGAATCAATCCATTCCTGCACCAAACGTTCAGCAAATTGGCCATACGTTACGGGCTTTATGTCCGGACCCTTTTTCAAACTATTGCCATAGTAATAGTTAATGTCAGGACCATTGGCAATTGACCAAAATTTTGCCCCGGGTTGATAATCGAATAAAAACTGCCATGCAAGGTTTTCGCCCACCGCACTGCCATTAAACTTAAAGTAACTGGTGCGGTCTACCGCCGAGCGCATACTTCGGTTAAATGGATTGGTATGGTCATAAAACTTTCGATTGATCATTTCCAATGAATGGAATACTGCGGCATCGCGCAAAACTGGGGAAAATTGTAATTGACCCAATCGCTTGCTTTCCCTATACTTATTAGTGTAATAGAATACTGCCGCATTGATTAGATTATAATCTACATCCCTATAATCGATGGGGATGGCTGCTAAAGGGCTAGCTATAAATTCCCGCCAATCCATGGTCGCGTACATGCTATCGGTAAAGTAGGTATACGATTGAACTATGGCATTTACTTGTACTTCGGGCTTGTCCTTAACATTGGTTACTTGTGCTGTGATAGGTAGATAACTGACAAGCAAGCACAAAAAAGCAACTGTCGTC
This sequence comes from Chitinophagales bacterium, assembly GCA_033762815.1. Classification (GTDB taxonomy): domain Bacteria; phylum Bacteroidota; class Bacteroidia; order Chitinophagales; family CAIOSU01; genus JANRLF01. The sequence continues at coordinate 464,786 of JANRLF010000004.1, forward strand.
TTCGACGACTTAATCAAGATATTCATGAAATTAACCTTTGTAATATAACTGCTGGTGGTCAAATATTATTACAAAAAGCACCGAAAAGAAGTTCTAATAATCAATGGGGCACACTCAATTTATATACTTTTACTTCATGGGGCTGCAAGTGAAGTTGAAGTGCGTTTAAGTTGCCTAAATCTGTATGACTCCATACATCCCTTATTGCATAAGTTTTATTTCCGCAGGGCAGCGCATTAAAAGGCAGTTGGTAATCTGTTTCAATGCTGCCCTTGTTTAAGACACCAATAGCAAAACTACCATCGGCCAACCTTCTAAAAAACACTTCAATATTTTTGTCTTTAATCACTCTTTTAGCTTGCTCCCCCAAGGCATCTTGGTTAATATCCAAAATCTCCGGATTCATTAAGATGAATTGGGTAGCCTCGTTCATCTTGCTTAAATCGTTACTGGTAAGCAAGGGCGCATTTAGCAGACACCAAAGGCTCATGTGACTTTGATACTCTGTATCTGTGCATCCACGCTTTTCTCCTCCAGTAGCCCTTCCTTTGCCATAATTACCCACCAACAGCATGTCAGGGTCATTCCAGTGACCAGGCCCTGAATATTTTTCCAAGCCAACCTGCTTATCCAAAATATCCATTACACTTTTATCCCAATCATCATATATATCGCCCGTTGTACGCCAATATTGTCCGCCTACCCTTGCGCCCCATTCCCATGGCTTCCTCCCACCCCACTCACAAATACTGAATACAATTGACCTTCCCGATTTTTTCAATGCATCTGCCATAGCCTCGTAACGTTGCTCGGCTTCTTTGCGCTGATTGGGTGCAAAACAATAATCATACTTCAACAAGTCAATACCCCATTCCGCAAAAGTTTTGGCATCTATTTCCTCAAACCCATAGCTACCAAACTTCTTTCCACAAGTTTTATCGCCAGCACAGGAATAGATGCCAAGCTTCAACCCTTTTGAGTGCACATAATCACTGAGATACTTCATGCCATGCGGAAACTTTTTAGCGTCCACCTTTGGCCTGCCATCAGCTTCTCGACTATCGGCATGCCAAAAGTCATCGATATTGATATATTGGTAACCCAAGTCGCGCATACCGTTACTTGCCATTGCATCGGCTACGTTCATTACGGTAGCTTCATCAATGTCCCAGGCAAAAACATTCCAACTATTCCAACCCATCGGAGGGGTGAGCGCCAATTGGTCACCGACTATAATCTTCAAGTCACGTTTTGAACTTCCCTTGGCATTGGAAATGGCAACGGTGAGGGTATAATCGCCTGATTGGGCTATCTTACCTGAAATTATACCTGTAGTATTGTCCAATTTCAATCCATTGGGCAAATTATCGACTCGGAAACTGATAGGCCTTTGCCCCGTGCCTGGTATGGTAAAAATAAAATCAGTATTTGGATAAACACCCGTAACTCCAGGCCCGTGGAACACAGGTTCTCCTTCATATAAACCACTTGCGACACCTAAATGAAATTGTAGTAATGCTAGGATACTTAAAGCAATTCGGAACATACATTATATTTTCCCCAATATTGGAAAAAAAGGTGAAAGTGTATAGAGATACAATAGGTATTTAGGCTAGAATTTGTATCGCTGCAAACACTACACTTAACAACAAATACAACAGCCATTTTTTCTTTTCCATAGTAAGGCAATTGTGATTATCAATGTAATGGCTTAAAGAGCAAAAGTCAAGAATTTTCACCCATGCCAATGAATCAATTGAACATTCTTCAGCCTTATCTCGTTGGCTATTATTAAATTTGCAGCACCTTTCAATCTTTAAAACCCATTTTTTGTGAATTACCGTTTAAGCCCAACTGATAGCTTTGCTGATAGGCATATTGGCCCCGATGAACAGGAACTGCAACAAATGCTAGATGCTATAGGCGTTGATAGCCTTGATCAACTGGTGGAGCAAACGGTGCCAAAAAGCATTCGCCTGAAAAAAGAATTGGACTTGCCTGCCGGTATTAGCGAGTATGAATATTTAAGGAGCCTAAAAGAAAAGGCAGCTAAGAACAAAGTTTTTAGAAGCTATTTAGGCCTGGGTTACTATAACAATATCACCCCGTCTGTCATCAAGCGGAACATATTCGAAAATCCAGGTTGGTACACGCAGTACACCCCATACCAAGCAGAAATCGCCCAGGGCCGCTTGGAAGCTTTATTGAATTTCCAAACCATGGTTAGCGATTTGACAGGCTTACCAGTGGCCAATGCTTCATTGTTGGATGAAGGCACCGCTGCGGCCGAAGCCATGCACATGCTGTTTAGTGCAAGAAACAAATCAGCGATAGAAGCCAATATCTTTTTTGTTTCAGATAGGTGCTTGCCCCAAACGATTGACGTACTAAAGACCCGTTCAGCTCCTGTAGGCATTGAATTGGTAATAGGCGACCATCAAACTTTTCAATTCAGCAATCAAGTATTCGGTTGCTTGCTGCAATATCCAGCAGCGGATGGTGCTTTATTCGATTACCGCCAGTTTATTGAACAGGCTCACCAAGTAGAAGCTGCCGTGGTAATGGCGACCGATTTGTTAAGTTTGGCATTGCTTACTTCGCCGGGCGAGTTAGGCGCTGATGTAGCAATCGGTAATTCCCAACGGTTTGGGGTTCCCATGGGTTTCGGTGGCCCCCATGCGGCATTTTTTGCTACCAAAGAGGACTTTAAGCGTTTGTTGCCAGGCCGTATTATTGGCGTTTCCATTGATGCCAATGACAACCGCGCCCTTCGTATGGCACTTCAGACCCGTGAACAACACATTAGAAGGGAAAAGGCCACATCCAATATTTGTACCGCACAAGCTTTGTTAGCTATTATGGCTGGTATGTACGGCGTTTATCATGGCCCAAAAGGAATAAAGAATATTGCAAGTAGAACCCACCAATTGGCGGTCATATTGAACCAAACCCTTGGGAATATGGGCTACAAACAGGTAAACGACCATTTCTTCGATACTTTGAAGATTGACCTTACCGGACAGGATGAGCTATTGGAAAGATTGAAAGCTTTTGCGGTTGAAAAACAAATCAATTTCAGATATTTCAATCAGCATTTTGTAGGAATTACTTTAGATGGATCTACCCTTCTAATTGATGTTCAGGATATTATCCAAGTCTTTATTCTTGCAAAAGGCGACCACCACCCTGAAAACTACATCTTGGGCGAATCTAAAGAGCATGCAGCAGAAATTGATTCGTTTATCCTTCCAGCATTGAATAGAACCAGTGGGTATTTGCAGCATCCAGTTTTTAACAGCTATCATTCCGAGAGCAAAATGATGCGCTACATCAAATCATTGGAAAACAAAGATTTGTCCCTTACCCATTCTATGATTGCTTTAGGTTCTTGCACCATGAAATTGAATGCAGCTACCCAATTAATGCCGGTAAGTTGGCCCGAATTCGGTGGCATCCACCCATTTGTGCCTTTGAACCAGGTAACAGGGTACTTAGAAATTATCAAAGAACTGGAAGACCATCTGAGTGAGATTACCGGCTTTGCCGCCACATCGCTGCAGCCCAATTCAGGAGCACAAGGCGAATATGCGGGATTGATGGTGATTAGGGCTTATCACCAACATCAAGGCCAAAGCCATCGCAATATCGCATTGATACCATCATCTGCGCATGGCACTAATCCAGCCAGTGCTGTTATGGCTGGGATGGAAGTAGTGGTGGTAAAGTGCGACGAGGATGGCAGTATCAATATGGATGATTTGCGCAGCAAGGCGGCCCAGTATAAAGACCAGCTTGCCTGCTTTATGATTACTTACCCCAGCACTTATGGTGTTTTTGATGAGACGGTAGTGGAGATATGCAAATTGATACATGACCATGGCGGTCAGGTGTATATGGACGGTGCAAATATGAACGCACAAGTAGGCCTTACAAACCCGGCTACTATTGGTGCCGATGTTTGCCATTTAAATTTACATAAAACCTTTGCCATACCCCACGGTGGCGGAGGTCCTGGTATGGGCCCTATTTGTGTTGCTGCACATCTTGCACCCTACTTGCCTGGGCATACCATAGTACCTACAGGTGGTGAGCATGCCATACCGGCCGTTTCTGCAGCTCCTTATGGCAGTGCCAGTATTTTACTCATATCTTATGCCTACATCAAAATGCTTGGAAAAGAAGGAGTAACTAAGGCTACAAAATATGCCATACTTGGTGCCAACTATATCAAAGCTCGATTGGAAAACAACTATAAGGTGTTGTATCAAGGAAAGCGGGGAAGGGTAGCGCATGAACTTATCATTGATTTCCGCGAGTTCAAGGCTGGCGGAGTAGATGTAGAAGATGCTGCCAAACGTTTGATTGATTATGGTTTCCATGCACCCACTATGTCTTTCCCAGTACCAGGCACCATGATGATAGAGCCTACCGAAAGCGAAGACAAAGCAGAATTGGACCGTCTTTGCGATGCGCTATTATCCATCCGCCAAGAAATAGAAGAGGTGTTGTCTGCAAATGTGGATGCGCAGGACAATGTTTTAAAACATGCACCACATACCACTGCGGTGATTACCGCCGATAAATGGACACATGCCTATAGCCGTGAGAAAGCAGCCTATCCCCTGCCCTATTTGCGCCATCGCAAGTTTTGGCCATCCGTGGGCAGGGTCAACAATCCTTATGGCGACAGGAACCTGATTTGTACCTGTCCGCCATTGGAGGCTTATGAAAAGGAACAGGTAGCAGTGGCTTAACTAAAAAACCGCTTCATCATTTCCGTCAATAATATGGTATCGACTTTCTCGATGGGATGGGGGGTATTGGGCACCACCCATAATTGTGCATTGGTCAACTTTTCATAGGTTTGTACAGTCGCTTTTAGGCCTGCCATGGTATCTGTATCCCCTACACTTAATAAAACGGGATGATTGATTTCTGATAACTCTTCTGAATTCAATGGTGCATGTTGGCCCAATTCCAACATCATATCAGCCGTTAACTTCAAGATACTTTTCCAATCATTCGGGGCATGTAGGCTTTGCAATTTAGCTGCAAAGGCGGGTACTTTTTCCAAAATCTTCTCTGCATTTAACTGCTTTACTTCTTTTGCGGCGGTTTCTTCCGACCAATCGAATTTAGTGCCCAAAGTCATGATGCGATTAACCTTTTCTGGGAAATGCATCGCTAAGAATAGTGCAGCATATCCCCCCATACTGTATCCAAAGAAATCCGCCTTTTCTAAATGCCGTTTCTCCATAAAATCCAAGATGGCCTGCTGAAAAACAGAAAAATTGAATTGGGTAGGCATAGGCCGCCCACCATGACCGGGCAAATCCAACAAATGAATATCGAAGGTCGTAGAGAGCAAATTGACTATTGGTTGCAGCTGCTGGCTGCTGCCCAGCGCCCCGTGCAGTAGGATTAGTGGCAATCGGTTCATGCACCTAAAATACCAACAATAGCAAGAAGAAAACAAACTGCGCTATATAAACTGCAATGGCCACCCTGTTTCGTTCAGGTAACTGTAGTTTAAAAACAGGGTACAACATAGCAAAAGATATGAGCCACCAAGCAACATAATTTCTCATGGGCACCTCTGTATGCTGCCAGCTCCATAAACCATACTGAATGGCAAAAGGCTCCAACACTAGGTCAATGAACACCATCAGAAAAGCCCCGACAATGCAGCGTACATAAATATTCTGGAAAAGTTTTCCGGCTATAGTAGCGGTACAGTATATTAACAATAGCCAATTAAGGCCAATCAACACTGGAATATTTCCAATCTTATACCCCAGCGTATCGCCATAAAAATAATTGCCGAAAATGAGCCCCGTTTCCACGCCTAACCATTCTACAAGAAACCCTGCTATAAAAATGGAAATACAAAGGACCCATTTTTGCCAACCCCATGAGCGATGAAAGGCTAAAGCTAGAATGCTACAATACAGAATATTGAAAGGGGTAAGCTGGGTGAAAGTAGTGGGATAAAATAAAAAGCCTATCAATCCCACCAAATACACGATGAAAATAGCCACTATGGCCGCGCCCTGCCATTGGAGGGGCAACTTCATGGCTTTGGCTCGCGTTTAGTGATTAAACCAGCCGTTATTTCAGCAGAAAGCAAACAGAGCGGTATGCCGCCCCCTGGATGCACGCTCCCTCCACAGAAATAAAGTCCCTTCTGATCAGAATGGAAGTTGGCGTGCCTCAAAAATGCAGCAAATCGGTCATTGGAGCTATTACCGTATAGGGCACCTTGGTAAGATGAGGTACGTTGTTCAATTAAAACAGGGTCAAGTACTTTTTCAGCGATAATATGCTTTTGGATTTCAACACCAAGTATACGGGACAGTTTAGTAATAATATGCTGCCTTGCTTGCTGTTTTATTTGCTCCCAATCTTGACCAGAGTTGTTGGGCACGTTAATCATCACAAACCAGTTTTCCATCCCTTCAGGCGCATCAGTAGGTTCCATTTTTGAACTAATGTTCACATATACGGTAGGGTCATTGCTAACTGCTCGCCTTTGAAATAAATGTTGGAATTCTTCCCGATAATCATTCGAAAAGAAAATATTGTGCAGTTCGAGGGAAGGAAATTCCCTATCGATACCCCAGTAAAATATTAATGCTGAGCTTGATTTTGGGCGGTTCAGCAATTTCTCTGGCGCTTTTTGGGTCCGTAAGAGCTTCCGATAGGTTTGTACAATATCCATGTTGCTTACCACTACCTCTGCTTTCACTAAACTGCCCTTAACCATTACCCCTATTGCGGTACCTTTTTCACAAACAATTTCTTCCACCTGGGATGATAGGTAAAATTGCACCCCCAACTCACTGGCTAATGCCGCCAAAGATTTGGTAATACTATACATGCCCCCTTTGGGAAAATAAGCCCCCATATTGAATTCCAAATGGGGAATGATATTAAGTGTGGCCGGTGCCTGATAGGGGTCAGAGCCGTTATAGGTAGCATATCGATTGAATAACTGCACCGTTTTTGCATTTTTGAATCGCCTGCTATTGGCATCATGCATGGTTCTAAAGGCGTCAATCTTATGTAACTGTGCCAAGGTAGACAATGCTTTCCCCGTCAAATATGCCTGTACATTGTGCAGTGAGTTACGCAAAAAAATATGAGCGGTAAGGTCATACAGCTCTTGGCTTTTTTTCAAAGCAGAAAGAGTATTCTCCTTTGGTTCACCAAGTTGCCGTTCCAGTTCATCGGCCAACCGCTCCGGTTCTGCCCAAGCATTTACTTGAGTACCATCTTCATAAAAATATTTGGTGATTGATGCTAACCGCTGATAATGGAAATGGTCTTTTGGATTTTTTCCGGCCAAGGTATATAAGTCATCAACCAATTGCGGCATCGTGAACAAGGACGGGCCGGCATCGAACCTGAAACCATCCACAGAGAATTCTGAGAGTTTCCCTCCCAGATAATCATTCGCTTCAAACACGTCTACTTTATAGCCCTGTACTGCCAAACGGATTGCAACCGCCAAACCAGCCACTCCTGAACCTATGACAACAGCCTTCCTTGACATAAAGACCTTAAACCATTAGAATACGAAAAGGTTTAACTTCTTAGGCGGTAAATGCGCTCAATAATATCTACTACCATCATACCATCATTCGCGGTAGCTGTTTCGGCCATTTCACCGTTCAGTGTTTTGATTGCATTATCTATCATTTGATAATGGCCACTGTTGCTTTCTGGATAGGTGATTGCTAAGTCAGGCATTTCATAGTTAGCAATATGGCAATACTCCACCTTATCCATATATTGCCCACTTACTTTCACAGTCCCCTTTTCTGCCAAAATGGTTACGCTGCTTACTAAATTTTTTTCATAAGCGCAGGTGGAATAATTGAAGGTACCCATTCCGCCGTTAGCAAAGTCGAAAGCGACAAATCCGCTGTCTTCAAATTCAATAGTGTCTTTGTGATTGAAATTGGCAAAACGAGCACTGATATTCGTAATATCACCAAACAGCCAATATAGCAAGTCAATAAAATGGCTGAACTGGGTATAAATAGGGCCACCGTCATACTCCAAAGTACCGCGCCAGCCACCAGGAGTATAGTATCGGTGGTCACGGTTCCAGTAACAGTCTACCTGCACCTGAAAGATGCTTCCCAAAAGTTCCCCCTTTACAACATGATGCAGCCACCTTGAAACAGCAGTATACCTATTCTGCATCACACAAAATACTTTACGACCTACCTCCTCTGATAAACGGATTACCGCTGCACAATCGGCACTTCTTAAGCCCATCGGCTTTTCGCAAATAACATGGCAATAGAAGTTGAGCGCGGTAAGACTTTGGCTAGTATGCAAGCCATTGGGGGTGCAGATATTTATGATATCGGTTTCTAAACTGGTCAGAAAAAATGCTTCCAAAGAATTGAAGAAAGGTACCCCATATTTATCCCTTACTTCATTCTCCAATCGCTCGTTAATATCGATAATGGCGACCAACTCGCAGTTAGGGTGGGCAGCAATTACCTCACAATGCCTACGCCCTATATGGCTATAGCCGGCTACTACAAATTTGTAGATAGGCGTTTGCTTCATTCAACAATAAACCAGGGATTCAATAATGACTCTTTGTTGTAGCTAAGGGCAATTCCGGTTTTGGGATCAATTACATTCCTTCCAGCACCTAAGGCTACGGCATGTGCAGCTGCAGTATCCCATTCCATGGTAGGCCCGAAACGGGGATAGACATCCGCCTTACCTTCAGCTACCAAACAGAATTTCAAGGAGCTGCCTGCGGAAATATATTCCACTTCCTTACCAATGTTATACAAGTCTTTCACAAAGTCTTCTACCTCCTGTGTTAAGTGCGAACGGCTGGCAACCACCCTCACTTGTTCTCTTTCACGGTAATGTATCGGTTGCTCGCCAATCCGCTTGGCTTCTCCTTCGGCAACTTGTTTCCAAGCTCCTTCCCCTAGCTTGCTGTAATAGACTTCCTTTGTTACGGGCAAATATACCACCCCCAACACCGGCGAGCCATTTCTTATCAGGGCGATATTGACGGTAAACTCATCGTTTTTTTTAATAAACTCCTTGGTACCATCCAAAGGGTCAACAAGCCAAAAGCTTTCCCAATTTTTTCGTTCATCATATGGAATGGCTTTACTTTCTTCCGATAAAATGGGAATTTGGGGATAAGCAGCCTGCAGACCCTCTACAATTACATGGTTGGAGTTTCTGTCTGCCTCTGTTAAAGGGCTGTTATCTTCCTTTATCTCATAATTGAAGTCGCGGCGGTAAACCTCCATAATCGTTTCCCCTGCTTGGCGGGCAATGTCGACTATGGTTTGGATATTGATGGTATCAGGCATTTTTAGATAATTCTGCTATACAACGTTTTAGGCTCTCGCGCCAATAAGGAACTTCTATGCCGAGTGCGGTTTTTATCTTGCGCTTGTCCAATATGGAAAATGCTGGCCGGGTAGCGGGAGTTGGGTACTCGTAGGTATTAATCGGTTTCACCTTACATTGAAGGTGGCTTAATTCCATGATAGCTGCCGCAAAATCGTACCAACTAGCTACGCCTTCATTGCTGTAGTGATAAATGCCAGCAGCAATACTGCCCTTCTTTTCAGTAATCAAGTGCAAAATGGCAGCAGCTAAGTCATTGGCATAAGTAGGCGTACCTACTTGGTCATAAATCACATTTAGGCTTTTCCGTTCCGCACCTAGGCGGCGCATGGTTTTAACAAAATTGTTGCCATAGGCAGAATACAACCATGCAGTGCGTATAATGATACTATCGGGATTGTATTTTTGGCACAACTCCTCCCCTTTCAGTTTGGTATGCCCATAGGCATTAAGTGGTTCGGTATTATCCTCTTCCTTATATGGCGAAGCTTGTTTACCATTGAAAACAAAATCGGTACTGATGTGTACAAATTTCACCCCATGCTGGGCGGTAGCCTTCGCCAATAAACCCACTGCCTCGGCATTGATTTTATAAGCCAACTCTTGCTCACTTTCGGCTTTGTCCACTGCGGTGTAGGCCGCACAGTTGATACAATACTCATACTGTTGTCCATCCAAAAACTGTTCAATAGCCGAATAATTAGTGATATCCAGCTCTTGATGGTCAGTAAGCGTTAATTCCAAACTGGGGATCCCCTTTGCTAAATCCTTCAATTCATTGCCCAATTGCCCATTGGCTCCAGTGATTAAAATGCGGGTCATGGTTGATATTCAAAGGGATTATCAATTTCCGAAAGCATGGGCAGCACTTTGTCCTTATCGGACAATATCAGATGCTCGACTCCTGTGCCCCAATCAATATTGATACCTGGGTCATCGAAACGGATACCGCCATCCGACTCCTTGTTATAGAAGTTATCGCATTTATAGAAAAACTCCGCCGTTTCTGTCAATACCAAAAAACCATGAGCGAAGCCCCGAGGTATCAGCATTTGGTTGTTCTTCTCTGCCGTAAGTATCACTGAGTGCCATTTGCCATAGGTAGGCGAGCCTCTTCGGATATCAACGGCTACATCCAACACACTACCACTCAATACCCTTACCAGTTTAGCCTGCGCAAAAGGTGGGCGTTGGAAATGGAGGCCCCTCAAAACCCCTTTGCCTGATTTGGATTGGTTGTCTTGTACAAAATGATAGTTCAAACCATTCGCCTTAAATACTTGATCGTTATAGCTTTCAAAAAAATAGCCGCGGGGGTCGGTAAAAACTTTGGGCTCAATTTCCAATAGGCCAGGAATACCCGTCTCAATAATATTCATAGAAAGCAAAAGTATTAAAAATTAAAGTTCCTTGTTCTTGAATGATCTTTCCTTTAACGATTTGACAAGATGCTTATTTCTCAAGCCTTGTTGTAGATATACCAAGTGCCTGTCATTGTGCAAGTCGCTGCCCAGATAGTCGATAATGCCCATTTCTATCAGTTTGAAACCTACTTTCTGCAACTGGTCGCCATAAAAACCTGCCAAGCTGCCGATATTGATTTGCAAACCTACTTCCATATAATATAAATCCTCATAGTCCCTTAGATTGTCGTGCATGTAGGTATAACGCTCCACATGTGCCAATACAGTCCTATAGCCCGCAGAATTGGCTTCGAAAATGAATTCCTTTGTCCGAGGATGCATATTGAAAGTGGGCAATTCGAATAGAAACTGATTATTCCCAAAAGTGATTAGCTCCTTCCTCGCCAATACATCAAACAAGTAGTCGTCAAAGTAATACTCCGCTGCCGCATCTATGGTCACTTCCAAACCTTGATAGGCAAGTTCCTTACGTACCGCATCTAAACCTAATTGAATGTTCTCTTTATCATTATCATAGGTGCCGGGCATAATGTGGGGGGTGGTCAAAAACCGATTGAAGCCCAACTTGTTCATTTCCCTAATCAATCGGATAGCTTCATCCATATCTGGCACACCATCGTCAATTCCTGGTATCAAATGTGAATGGAAGTCGGTGCCTAAAGAACTATAATCTATAGTGGCTTGCTTGGAAAAAAGCTTCGAAAAAATACCCATTGCTGCTAAGTTAGGATTAATTGGGCACAATTAGCCGCCCAACAACTTAGCAATTCCGTAGGCTGCCCCTGCCGCTACCCCACCAATCAACATGGTTTCGATACTGCTTCGCCAGGGTTTGCCAGAAGTGTACTTGCCCTTGAAAAATCCAAAGATAAGCAGTGCCATTAAGGTGAAAATTGCTGAAAAGAACAGGCCTCTTTCAGCTGACTCGGTAAACCAATAAGGCAACAAAGGCACTAAACCACCTGCAATGTATGCCCCGCCTATGGTTAAAGCACTATATAGGCTTCGCTTTTCGTCGGGTTCTTCAAGCCCCAATTCAAAACGCATCATAAAATCAACCCACTTTTCCGGATGCTTCTGCAAAGCTAGCACCACCGGTTTAGCCTCCTCTCTTGAAACGCCATACTCTTCCAGTATTTCGTATATCTCTTCCTCTTCCCGATGAGGCAATTCCACTATTTCCCGCTCTTCGCGCATCCGTTCATTTTTGTAATGGTCAGCCTCGCTCTTTGCTGATAGATAACCTCCCAAACCCATGGCAATGGAACCGGCCGCAATTTCCGCCAATCCCGCAGTTAAGATTATGGCCGTAGAATCGACGGCTCCAGATAATCCAGCGGCCAAGGCAAAAGGCACTGTTAAACCATCGGACATTCCAATCACTACGTCCCGCACCAACTCACTGGAAGTGAAATGCTTTTCGGGATGCAGATGTATAGGGCTTGCTTGCTTATGCATTTTAAAACAATATGGGGCTAAATTGCAAAAATCTGTGTGATGGATACTAAACAAAATTGAGCACAAAAATTTTTAGACTAGTCGAAATTTATTTTTTGAATAAACTATTGTAATTTTGCAGAGTAAGCTAGAAAAGTGCAGAACTCATCGGATGATAGATTGAATGCGGCCATAAATGAAAATGATGGCTGGAGACGTGAAAGGGGTGCCAATAGTTTGCCAGAAGTGTTCTCTAGTGTAAAAGTGCCTATGAAAGGCAGCTTCTGGCGCAAGCTACTGGCATTTGCAGGTCCTGGATTAATGGTAGCTGTCGGTTACATGGATCCGGGCAACTGGGCAACTGATATTGCTGGTGGCGCGAGGTTTGGCTATACACTTATTAGCGTCATCCTTATTTCCAACTTATTCGCTATGCTACTGCAACACCTGGCACTCAAGCTGGGGGTTGTAACAGGTCGTGATTTAGCACAAGCCTGTCGCGATCATTATTCCAAGCCAGTATCTTTCATACTTTGGGTATTGTGCGAAATTGCTATAGCGGCCTGCGATTTAGCAGAAGTAATAGGTTCGGCTATAGCCCTTAATTTATTGTTCGGTATTCCTTTGGCGTTAGGGGTAGCCATTACGGTACTCGACGTTTTGCTCATCCTGTTTTTCCAGCACCGTGGCTTCCGATGGATAGAGGCATTGGTGGCTAGCCTCATCACCATTATTTTTCTCAGTTTCGGGTATGAAATCATCGTTTCGCAGCCCAATGCGCCCGAAATATTCAAAAACCTACTGCCTTCGCCGCAAATAGTGGTCAATCCCAGCATGCTGTACATTGCTATCGGAATTCTGGGTGCTACGGTGATGCCGCATAATCTCTACCTGCACTCCAGCATCGTACAAACCCGCGATTTTCCTCGTAACGAGGAAGGCAAAAAAGTAGCGGTAAAGTTTGCCACTATTGATTCTACGGTTTCGCTGGCCATTGCATTCTTTATCAATGCCGCCATTTTAGTTCTTGCCGCCGCTACTTTTCACAATACCGGCAATCAAGACGTAGCTGATATACATGATGCCTACCTACTACTCGACCCTATCCTAGGGGTCACCTTGGCTAGCACACTGTTTGCTGTTGCCCTACTAGCTTCTGGCCAGAATTCGACACTGACAGGCACCTTAGCAGGACAGATTGTAATGGAAGGTTTTCTCAATATCCGTTTGAAGCCTTGGCTAAGAAGATTAATAACCCGCCTAATAGCGGTAGTGCCTGCCTTAATCGTTACCATTATTGCAGGCGAAAAAGGCACTGGCGACTTGCTGGTGCTCAGTCAGGTTATTCTCTCCATGCAGCTAAGTTTTGCTGTGGTGCCATTGGTAATGTTTACCAGCGACAAGACCAAAATGGGCAAATTCGTGAATCCAATCTGGATGAAAACAGTGGCCTGGCTGATAGCCATAGTCATCATCTATCTCAATGCTAATCTATTAACCGAAACCTTCTTCGGCTTTAGCATCGTGCCCTATAGTATGTTCTAATTACTTTTGAGGATTTTTTTAACAAAATTTAGTTTACAGGCTTAATAGTTGCTATTGTAAACTATTTTACCTTTGCCTATAGTTATACCGAGAAAAACTGCATGGGTAAATTCTACAACCGAGAAATTCCTTTGGGGAGATTGGCCAATCTAATCACCAAGAATTATTTGGGCGTGCTTTCCCAAAAGTTGAACCAACTGGACATGGAACGGCACTTCTACCCTTTGGTACTGATTGAGCAGGGAGGCGGGAAAATAACACAGACAGAATTGTCGGAAGCCCTGAAGACCGACAAAGTAAGTATGGTGCGTATACTAGATTATCTTTCCTCGCAGGGCATGATTGTAAGGCAAACTAATCCTATTGACAGGCGCGAGCATTATTTACAAGTGACCGATAAAGCCAAGCAAATACTTCCCCATATCAAGCAAGCCATCCAAGAAGTGAATAGTGCCGCATTGCAAGGCTTCACGGAAGAGCAGAAGGACCTTTTCTATGAACTATTGGGAAAGGTATGCTGCAACCTGTGCAGCTTACCGTCAGAAGAAATATTAATGGAATACTCAAGGGTAAAAAATCGACCAAATGAAGAAAAAAAGCTGGATTAGGTACATCATGATCATTGCTGTTGTACTGCTATTGGCTGCCCTGATAGCCAACCGTGCAGGGCTGTTCGGCAAGGAGCAAGCTGCCGCAGGACCGAAGGGCAAAACTTCCGGCCCAGCCATGGTACAAGCACAAATCATCAACACCTCCACCTTACAGGACAAAATCCTAACCACCGGATCCATTTTGGCCAACGAGGAAGTAGATTTGACCAGTGAGGCATCTGGAAAGATTGTGAATATCTTCTTCAAGGAAGGCAGCAAGGTCAGTAAAGGGACCCTTCTAGTGAAAATAAATGACAGCGACCTACAGGCACAGCTTAAACAACTTAGCTATAATATAAAGCAGGCAGAGGACATTGAGTATCGCCAAAAGCAATTGTTCTCCAAAGAGGCAATTAGTAGGGAAGAGTATGATAGGGCACTGACCAGCCTAAACTCATTAAGGGCACAAGCCGAAATGATACAATCACAGATTGCCAAAACGGAAATTAGAGCCCCATTCAGCGGCACCATTGGTCTGCGCTATGTAAGTGAAGGAGCATACATAGGCCCAAGCACCAAAGTAGCCCGATTGATTAATACCGACCCTTTGAAAATAGAGTTTACCGTACCCGAAAGGTATGGGGCTGTGGTAAAGAAAGGCAGCAAAATCAACTTTTTCGTAGAGGGCATGGACACTTCGCAAAAATTTACAGCGGAAGTATATGCTGTTGAGCCCAGCATAGAAGCCACCACCCGCACCCTGAGGTTGAGGGCACTTTACCATAACAAATCGGAAAGCATTTTCCCAGGCCAGTTTGCCCGTATTGAACTGGTACTGAAAGAATATGCCAATACCATACAAGTGAATACGGAAGCCTTGATTCCAGAACTAGGCGGGCAAAAAGTGTTCTTGGTAAAAGACGGAAAGGCCGAATCGGTAAAAGTGAGTACCGGCATAAGAACTGCTGACAAAGTACAAATTACAGCAGGCCTGAATAAAGGCGACACCTTAGTTACGTCAGGTGTGCTACAATTGCGCCCTGGAACGCCAGTAAAAGTGCAGAACGAACTTTAGACAAGAACATTATGAGCTTATCATCAGTAAGTATTGAAAGACCGGTGTTGACTATTGTAATGTCAACAGTCATTATGATGTTTGGCTTTATTGGTTTTACCTATTTGGGTATTCGGGAGTACCCCAGTGTTGACCCCCCAGTAATTACGGTAAGTACTAACTACACTGGTGCCAACTCTGACGTGATAGAATCGCAAATTACCGAACCCTTAGAAGAATCCATCAATGGTATAGCTGGTATCCGTACCTTGACCTCGGTTAGTCGGGACGGCAGAAGCACCATCACCGTGGAGTTTGACTTGGATGTGGATTTGGAAGCGGCAGCCAATGATGTTCGCGACAGGGTATCGAGGGCTTTGGCCAATATACCCCCCGATGCCGACCCGCCCGTGGTTTCAAAAGCCGATGCGGATTCTAATCCCATTGTTTTTATGACCATATCAAGCGAAAAAAGGGACTTGCTGGAATTGACCGAAATAGCCAATAATACCTTCAAGGAACGGTTCCAAACTATTCCCGGGGTAAGTGAAATACGGATATGGGGCGAACGCAAATATGCCATGCGCCTATGGCTCGACCCTGCCAAACTTACGGCTTACGGCCTTACCCCTCTCGATGTGCGCAACGCCCTACAAAGAGAAAACATAGAGTTGCCTTCGGGAAGCATCGAAGGCAACAAGACTGAATTGACGGTTCGCACCTTGGGCCGATTGGTTGAGCCTAGTGAGTTCAACAATCTAATCTTGAAAGAAGACTCCGGCAGGGTGGTAAAATTCCAGGATATCGGTTATGCGGAACTTGGCTCGGAAAATTTGAGGACAGTTTTGAGAAACAACGGTGTGCCAATGGTAGGCAATGCCATTATACCGCAACCAGGTTCCAACCATATTGAAATAGCGGATGCCTTCTACAAGAAACTGGAAGAAATCAAAAAGGACATGCCTGCAGACTTGAAAGTCAGTATTGGTTTCGACACCACCAAATTTATAAGGCGATCGATCAGTGAGGTGGAAGAAACCATTATCATCGCTTTCGTACTGGTAGCATTAATTATCTTTCTGTTCCTGCGCGATTGGCGCACTACCCTCATTCCATTGTTGGCCATACCTGTCTCTTTGATTGGGGCTTTCTTCATCATGTATATAGCCGGTTTTTCCATCAATGTACTTACCCTGTTAGGTATTGTGTTGGCCATTGGGCTGGTAGTGGACGATGCTATAGTGGTGCTGGAAAATATCTACGCCAAAATTGAAAATGGCATGGAGCCCAGACAGGCTGCCTTTGAAGGGTCAAAAGAGATATTTTTTGCGGTAATTGCTACTACAATAGCTTTGGCGGCTGTATTCCTACCCGTAATATTTTTACAGGGATTAACAGGCAGGCTATTCCGTGAATTCGGCATCGTGCTTGCAGGTTCGGTAATCATTTCGGCTTTCGTAGCATTGACACTTACGCCTATGTTATCAGCCAGAATGTTGAAACATGGGCAGCCCAACTGGTTCTATCGTAAGACCGAACCTTTTTTTGAGAGCCTCACCAATGGTTACAAAGATATGCTCGAAGGCTTTCTACGCCATCGCTGGATAAGCCTTGTTATTATGGCTGTATCTATTGGCATGTTGGTGTTGATTTTCCGGGCATTGCCTTCTGAATTGGCCCCCTTGGAAGACCGTAGTGCCCTACGTGTTTCGGCTACGGGCCCTGAGGGCGCCTCTTTTGAGTACATGGATGGCTATATCATGCAGGCTTTCCAACTTATCGATTCCTTATATCCTGAAAGCACCAATATTGTGACTGTTACTGCGCCTGGATTTGGGGCATCCAGTTCCGTCAACTCCGGAATGGTAAGGCTTACCCTTAAAGAACCCAATGAAAGAGAGCGTACCCAAAACGAAATTGCCCTTAAGCTAGGCAATGACTTAAAACAATTGCCCGCTGCCCGTTCCTTCATCATTCAGGAACAAACCATTGGCGGAGGCACAGGTGCTGGCGCTGGCCTACCCGTACAATATGTTATCCAAACGTCGGAATTGGAAAAACTCAAAGAAGTATTGCCACAGTTTATGGCCGAAGCCTCACAAAGCCCGGTATTCCAGTTGGCAGATTTGAACCTAAAATTCAACAAACCTGAACTTCAAGTAGAAATTGACCGGGAAAAATCCCGTGCCTTAGGTGTCTCTACTATAGATATTGCACAAACATTGCAGTTGGGGCTCAGTGGACAGCGTTTCGGCTACTTTATCATGAGGGGCAAGCAATACCAAGTAATCGGCCAAATATCCCGTCAAGAACGCAACCAGCCATTGGACTTGACTTCCATGTTCGTTCGGAATGATAGGCAACAGATGATACAATTGGACAATGTGGTGAGCACTAAGGAAGAAAGTAATCCGCCCCAACGATTCCGATACAACCGTTTTGCCTCGGCAACTGTTTCAGCTAGCCTTAACCAAGGCTATACTATCGGCGATGGTATTGCAGAAATGGATCGTATTAAGGAGAAGGTGTTAGATGAAACCTATTCCACCGCCTTATCCGGTGCATCCAAAGATTTTGCCGAAAGCTCTTCCAGCTTACTTTTTGCCTTTATGTTGGCACTGGCACTTATTTACTTAATTCTAGCCGCACAGTTTGAAAGCTTCCTTGACCCTATCATAATAATGTTCACTGTTCCGCTTGCTTTGGCAGGAGCAGTATTGACGCTGTGGCTATTCGGACAGACGCTCAATATTTTTAGTCAAATCGGCATCATTATGTTGATAGGCCTGGTAACCAAAAACGGTATCCTTATTGTTGAGTTTGCCAATCAAAGAAAAGAGACTGGCTTGAAGAAAATGGATGCCATCAAAGAAGCAGCAGTATCCAGGTTCAGGCCTATTATTATGACATCGTTGGCAACCGTACTTGGCGCCGTACCTATAGCACTTGCCTTAGGTGCAGGCTCCACTAGCCGTGCGCCGATGGGTATTGCGGTGATAGGTGGATTATTGTTTTCCACCGTTCTTACGCTTTTCGTCATCCCAGCCTTCTATTCTTACATCTCCAGGGAGCATACCAGTACCAATGATTCAGTTAACAGCAACAATACCGAAAATACTGCTCATGCGCATTAATTATTTCCTTTTTGCACTGCTGATATCTGGGATTGCCAATGCACAAGAGTTGTTTACATTGGAAGATGCCGTAGGCATTGCCTTACAGAACAACTATGCAATAAGAATAGCAAAGAATACCCAAGAAATATCGGCCAATAATGTCAGTCTGGGCAATGCGGGCTTTCTACCCAATGTAAATGCCGGCCTCACCCAATCGAACGGAATCAACAACACCGACCAAAATTTCTTGGACGGCAGAGTGGTTTCACAAGATGGGGCCAAGTCGCATACCCTTAATGCGGATGCCTCCTTGGACTGGACGATTTTTGACGGTTTACTCATGTTTACCAGTTATGACCAGTTAAAAAAACTAAGAGAGGTAGGGGTACTGAATACTAGGGCCAATATTGAGGCTACCATAGCGCAAGTGAGTTTGGCTTATTATGACGTAGTACAATTGTCGCAATCCATTAAGGCCATTCAGGAAGCACTATTAGTGAGCCGGGAAAGGGTCAATTTTATCAATGACAAGTACTTGCTGGGTTCGGCCTCACGCGCCGACTTACTGCAGGCACAGGTGGATATGAACGAAGACAGTTCTCTGCTGCTTACCCAGCAACAAGAATTAGCGGTGGCAAAAATTGCCCTAAATGAATTACTGGCAAGGGACGTAATGACGGAATTCAGTGTAATTGATACCATTATAATTGACACGGCATTGAATTTTGGACAGATAAGGGAAGTGAGCCTCTCCTCCAATAGCCAGTTGCTGATTAACAAAACCTACCAACAAATAGCAGCATTGGAATTGAAAAGTTTGCGGTCGCAGCGTTTCCCACAAATTGGGGTGAACCTATCTTACAACTACCTAAAAAACACTAACGAAGCGGGTTTTGTACAATCCAACCAAAGCTATGGGCTTACCTATGGCGTATCGGCAAGAATCAACATTTTTGATGGCCTTAACCTAAACAGGCAGATACAAAATGCCCGTATAAGTATCGACAATAACCGCTTGCTCACCGAACAGTTTCAGTTAAGTTTGGAGTCGAGCATTGCTAGTTCCTACAAAACCTATCAGAACATTCTAGCACAAGTGGCTTTGGAAACCAGTAATGTGGATATTGCTTCACAAACACTGGAGTTTGCTCGGGAAAAGTATCGGGTAGGTAGCATGACCAACTTAGAGCTAAGAGAGATACAACTCAACTACCTCAATGCGCAAAACCGGTTGATTTCCGCACGGTATAGGGCCAAGCTTAGCGAAATTGGCCTATTGCAACTAAGCGGCACTATTGTTAAAAACTAAAGTAAGCCCATCAATAAACCCGGCATGATACCCAATGCCAATGTTCCGATGAGGCACAATAGCATTAAGGCGATATGGGTACCCGAAATAGACAGCTTTGGTACTTCGCCATCGCCCTGGAACATAGTAACCATGGCTCGGAAATAATAGTAAACACCTATAATAGTGCCCAATACTGCCAACAATACCAGTATGAAGTATTGGCTCTGTAGTGCGGCAGTAAATAGATAGTACTTAGCAAAGAAACCTGCCAATGGCGGAATACCTGCCAAGGAAAGCATGGCCACAACCATGGTAAGGGCAGGCAATGGATTGTTACGGGCAAAGCCTTTTAAGGATTCTATATGCGTATTTCCAGCATAATTAGCTAAAATAACCAACACCGTAAATGCGGCTAAAGTCGCTACACTATAGGCGATGGAATAATACATTAACGATGGGGCAGAAAATTCATTCAAGGCAAGAATGGCAAACAATACATAACCTGCATGTGAAACGCTGGAATAAGCCAACATCCGCTTCAAATCTTTTTGATACAAGGCAGTAAGGTTACCTATCAATATCGTAAAGGCAGATATTATCCATAGCACATCGGTCCAATAGCTATCAGCATATACAAAACAAGTAGCGAATAGTCGATAGAAAGCCGCTAAGGAAGCTACCTTTACCAAAGTCGCCATCAGTGCAGTAACCACGGTGGGTGCCCCATCATAAACATCTGGTGCCCAAAAATGGAAAGGGAAAGCAGAAACCTTGAAGGCCAAGCCTGCCAAAATCAACAAAATACCCGTGTGGAATATGATGGGCAAACTGCCTGAATTGGAATTGATATAATTGACAATATTGCTCAAGTTGAATGAATGGGCCGCACCGTAAACAAGCGTAACGCCCATCAATAATAAGCTGGTGGCAAAAGCACCCATCAAAAAATACTTCATCGCACTTTCGCTGGAGCGCAAATCAGTCTTCTTACTACCAGCCAAAACGTACATAGGGATTGAAACGATTTCAATGCCTAGAAACAACATGGTTAAATCTGAAAAAGAATTGAGCACAATCCCCCCGGCCAATGCAAAAAGCACCAGGGCAAAGTGATCGGTCATACTGCTTTCGGTTTTGAAGAAAGAAGGGGCCAAAAGAAACCAACCAACACTCACCAATAACAGAATACTGGTAAACACTACGGCAAAGTTGTCGTAGGTCATCATGTTATTGAAGTAGGCCGTATTGGTATCCCAATCGAGTACGTTTACCGCCATAGTGGCCAATAAGCCGACAATAACCAATGGCAATAAAATTTTCTTAAAGCGGAAAATTTCGCCCAGCATGGCTACAATGCCTAAACCAGATACCATTACCAATGCTTTCATATCCCGTTACTTTACCACCATTTGTAAAAGATGCTCCACTGCCGGTGCCGCAATATCCAATATCGGTTGAGGATAAACCCCAATGCCAAATACCAAAATGACTATTGGAACCAATACCAGCTTTTCCCGAAGGTTCAAATCAGCAATACCCACCGTTACGGCAGTTTTATCGCCCAATATGGAGTATTGGTAGGCCGACAACATGTACCAAGCACCCAAAATAGTACCCGTGCCAGCTACTGCGGCTATCCAAGGATGGTATTGGAACACGCCCGACAACAGTAAGAACTCCCCTACGAACCCGTTGGTCAATGGCAAAGCGATATTAGCCAACACCATTATCAGCAGGTATGCCGCTATTGCGGGTGCTACCAATCGAACACCGCTCATACTTTTGATATCACGGGTTCCTGTGCGGCTTTCCAATATATCTACCAAAAAGAATAATCCTACAGCGGTAATGCCATGGCTCACCATTTGAACCACGCTGCCTTGCAAGGCCTGTTGGTTCAAAGTGAAGATGCCTGCGGCCATTAAACCGATATGTGCTATGGAAGAATAGGCAATCAGGCGTTTCCAATCTTGTTGTGAAAGTGCCACCAAGGAAGCATATACTATACCGATAACTGCAACAAGTATAGCTGCATGCCCATAATCAGCCAAGGCTTGCGGTGCCAATGGCAGCAAAATGCGCAAAACGGCGTATATACCCATTTTCGACATGAGGGCAGATAATATCATGGTGCCCTGTGTAGGAGCTTCGCTATAAGTATCAGGTTGCCAAGTATGGAATGGGAAAAGGGCCATTTTTATAGCAAAGGCCAAGAAGAAGGCCAAAAACAAATACCCTTGTACCCCTTCATCCAAATTTAAAGAAGCGAAAACCGATAGGTCAAAAGTGTGTGGCTCAGGGGTATGGAAGTACAAGTAAATGAATGCCACCAACATTAATAAGCTACCCGCCAATGTATAAATGAAGAACTTAAGCGTCACCCTCACCCTTTCAGTACCGCCCCATAACAGACAGATAAAGTAAATGGGTATTAAAGCAACTTCCCAGAAAATATAGAACAGGAAAGCGTCCATAGCTGTAAAAACCCCTATAAGCCCTGCCTCCATGGCCATGATAAGGGCGAACAACAAGCTTTGGTTTTTGAAAGCTTTGCCAAAACCGGATAGGACGATTAACGGCATAAGTACCGTGGTAAGCAATACCAACAGTAAGCTAATACCATCCATGCCTACCTTGAATTGAATGCCCAAAGAAGGCACCCAAGGAGCAGTAAAAACATATTGGGCATCGGCTGTGTATTGGTATTGTGTTAAAGCCAATACCACCAATGCAAGCTCTACCAATCCCACAGCCAAAGCGATAACCCTAGCAGCAGTTCCGTTTAAGAAACCAATTACCAAGGCAGCAACCAAGGGCAATATGATTAGAATGGGTATCAGCATCTAGCAATCAATTGATAAAGTTGTACAACAAAATAGCGGCAAGCCCAAGTACCATATAAAAAATATAATAGGTCACGGCTCCAGTCTGGATACTCTTCAACACACGGCCACCCGCCATTGCCAGCCAACCTGACCCGTTTACCAAACCATCGATTATCAAAACCTCAAACAAACCGTACAATGCCGTAGAAATCACCTCCAAGGGTTTTACGATAACCGCTTGGTAAATTTCATCGATATAGAACTTGTGGTAAACCATACGTTGGAATGCACCCAATGATGCCATATCATCGGCAGGCCTAGCTTTTCTTCCTACATAAATTGAATAGGCAGCAAAAATGCTTATAATGGCTATGGTTAAGGTGATACCCATTAAAATCAACTCCATGGTCAATTCAGCGTGGTGGTGTGGCACCAACTCATGTGAAACAGCAAAAACGGGTTCCAAGTAAGTTTTTAACCAGTGCATATGCTCAAAAGGGATGCCCATAAAGCCGCCTACTAGAGAAAGAATGGCCAAAACCACCAATGGAAGGGTCATGGAAGGAGGCGATTCATGCAAATGTTCCTTTTGGTGGTGTGTACCCCTAAATTCGCCAAAGAAAGTTAGGAATAGCAAACGGAACATGTAGAAGGCAGTCATAGCGGAAGCGGCAATACCCAATATCCAGGCAATTTTGTTTCTTTCAAATACGGCCGCCAATACTTCATCCTTTGAGAAGAACCCAGCAAAAGGGAAAATACCTGCAATAGCCAGTGTACCTATAAGGAACGTGGCATAAGTAATTTTCAAATGCCCTTTAAGGCCGCCCATCTTACGGATATCCTGTTCACCACCCATAGCATGTATCACACTGCCGGCACCCAAGAACAACAATGCTTTAAAGAAAGCATGGGTAATAACATGGAACATACCCGTGGAATAAGCACCAGCACCCAAGGCCATAAACATAAAGCCCAATTGGCTGACTGTGGAATAGGCCAACACCTTTTTGATATCGTTCTGCAACAAAGCAATAACGGCTGCCAACAAAGCAGTAAGCAATGCCACTATCAAAATAATATCCTGGGTAAAGGGTGCCAAGGTGTAGAGTACATTCGACCTTGCAATCATATAAATACCTGCCGTCACCATGGTAGCGGCGTGAATCAATGCAGATACGGGTGTAGGGCCTGCCATGGCATCGGGCAGCCAAGTGTATAAAGGAATCTGGGCACTTTTACCAGTTGCACCAATAAATAGCAACAAAGTGGCCGCAATCAGCATAGGCTCATCGAAACTAAGGTCTTTTGCTGCCTCAAAAATCTCTGCAAAATTGAAGCTACCGAATTGTACGAACAACAATAAAATGCCAAGGATAAAGCCCAAATCACCAATACGGTTCATGATAAAAGCTTTCTTGGCGGCATTGTTATACTCTTGGTTTTTGAACCAGAACCCAATCAAGAGATAAGAACAAAGCCCCACGCCTTCCCAACCAGTGAACATCACCAAGTAGTTGTCGCCCATCACTAAGAGCAACATAAAGAATATGAAGAGATTGAGGTAGCCAAAGTAGCGGGAAAAACCCTCGTCATCATGCATATAACCTATGCTGTAAACATGGATAAGAAAGCCTACCCCCGTGATGACCAACAACATCAACGACGTAAGCTGGTCGACCATAAATGAGAAAGAGATATGCAGGTTGCCTACCGCCATCCATTCGAATAACTGATAAGAGAATGGCGCATGGCCACCCAGCAACTCCAAAAAGCAACCCAATGACAATAGGAAAGCCGCCAAAATAACCCCGCTGGAAGTGATGCCGTTAAGTGTTTTCCCCAAACGCTTATTGCTGGTAAGGAAACCAAGTAAAGGCAGGGCAGGAATCAGGCATATTAAAGCGTCGGACATGCTCGGTGGTTACTGTTTATTTTACCATTTCAGTTTGTTCAGGAAATTCACATCGGTAGTACCAGTATTGCGATACATCATTACCAATATGGCCAGCCCTACCGCAACCTCTGCCGCAGCTACCGCCATAATGAAAAACACGAATACTTGGCCAGCTGGGTCGTTATGATAAGTCGAAAATGCCACCATTAATAGATTGACTGCGTTCAGCATCAGTTCTATGCTCATCAACACCACCAAAGCATTTCGACGTATCAACACCCCAATTATCCCTATGCTGAATAAGGTAGCACTCAGAAAGAGGTACCAGTTCAAGGGGATTTGATGTGCTTCCATTTTACGGTTTACTATTTGCGATTTCCTGTTGTCATTTATGGAACAACGGCAAACCAGTTATTACTCAATTTCTTTTTTACCCAGCATTACCGCACCTACCATGGCAGCCAAAAAAAGTAGGGATGCTACTTCCAAAGGCAGTTTAAAATCGGTCAGCAATACCTTACCTAAGTTGCTGATTAAGCCTGTTCTCACATCCATCCCGTTAGCGGGAACTATCTGGTCAGCACCTTTTAAGGAGGCCACCAATACTATCAACAGCATACCCCCCGAAATGGCCCCTGCAAACTTAACCAAATTAGAAGTTTGCGGCTCGGTTTCTCTGTTTAAGTTCAGCATCATAATCACAAAGAGGAAAAGTACCATAATGGCACCAGCATAAACTATTACCTGCACTACCCCCAAAAATTGGGCATTCATCAAAATATACTGGCCTGCTATGGAAAAGAAGGTAATGATGAGAAACAAAATACTGTGTACGGCATTTCTGGAAAAAACCACCAGTAGGGCACTCAATACCGAAAGAAAGGCAAGGAAATAAAAAAGGGACTGGACCATTACTGTTTATTGCGCGAGTTCTTTCCGTTTTGATACATCGATACGCTGATCGATAGGTTCTACCAAAATATCCTTTCCGTAAATAAAACCTTGCCTTTCATAGTCGGCAGGGGTAATACGGTCGGTCAAATATACCGCTTCTTTCGGACAAGCCTCCTCACATAATCCACAAAATATACAACGCAGCATGTTTATATCGTAGGAAATGGCATACTTCTCTTCGCGGTACAAATGTTCTTCGCCAGCCTTGCGTTCTCCGGCCACTATCGTAATAGCCTCTGCAGGGCAGGCAACGGCACACAAACCACAAGCGGTGCAACGCTCCGCACCCTTTTCATCCCGTTTCAGCACGTGCATACCACGGTAGTTGTTGCTGAACTCGCGCTTCACTTCAGGGTACTTTACCGTAGCCTTTTTCTTGAACAAGTGGCTAAAAGTAATAGCCATTCCTTTCAGAATTGCCGGAAGGTAAATCCGCTCCCAGAAATTCATTTTTTTATTCTCTAATACCTTAGCTCTATTGGTAAGCATGTGTTGTCTGTTTTAAGCATTAAACCAACCGTACCTAAAGGCAATAACAATTCCGGTAACTATAATATTGAACATTGCCAAAGGTATCAAGGATTTCCAGCCAAGGTTCATCAATTGGTCATATCTGAATCTTGGTATCGTCCACCTTACCCACATGAACAGGAAAATGAAAAACATCACTTTTAAGAAAAGAGCTACCACCCCAAGAATGGCTACAACATTGGGTGCCAGACCCAAATCGTTCATAAATGGAAAGTTATAGCCGCCAAAATACAAGGTAGATATTACTGCCGATGAAATGAACATATTGATATACTCAGCAAAGAGGTAAAAGCCCAGCTTCATACTGCTATATTCAGTATGGTAACCGCCCACCAGCTCCGTTTCACATTCTGGCAAGTCAAAAGGAGTACGGTTGCACTCGGCAAATGCACATACTAAGAAAATAAGGAAGCCCAATGGCTGATAAAGTATGTTCCAATTAGCACCGGCTTGCTGGGCAGATATTTCCCTTAATGACAAAGTACCGGTCATCATTACCAAAGCTATAATGGCCAAGCCCATTGCGATTTCATAGCTAATCATTTGTGAAGAAGCCCTAATGGCTCCCAGCAAAGAGTATTTGTTATTGGAAGCCCAGCCTCCAATCATAATACCATAGACCCCTATGGAAACGATACCAAACACGTAAAGGACGCCAATATTAACATCTGCCACCTGAAGGCTAACTACATTACCATAAATGTTTACGTCAGGCCCCCAGGGTATAACAGCACTCGTCATACAAGCTGTCATCATAGCGATGCACGGACCTAATATGAACAACCATTTATTGGATACCTGGGGAATGATTTCCTCCTTCATAAACATCTTTACCCCATCAGCTATCGGTTGCAACAAACCAAAAGGCCCTGCCCTATCTGGACCGATGCGGTCTTGCATAAAGGCGGCAATTTTCCGTTCAGCATATGTAGAATAAGCCGCAATGCCTAAAGTAATAAGCAGGATAATCAATACCAATGCAATCTTAAATATCAGTACCAGGGTCATTATTGCGTCTTTTCTGAGGTTAATGCCGAGCTATAGTTGGCAGCAATCTGCTTTTTAAGGTCGCTCAACAACTCGTAATGGTTGGCGGAAATTACCGAACCCCTGCTAATATGCCTTGGGCCTTCCACCGTCCAGTCGTTCAATTCTTTCTTTTCGAAGCGGCACTCGTTGCAAATAAACTCCTCCACCTCTCCATATTGATCTTTGCGACCAGTAACACGGTACACTTCGTTTCCATGCATCCATAATACCACCTTGCCGCAGCATTTTGGGCAATCGCGGTGGGCATCTACCGGTTTGGTAAACCATACCCTGCTTTTAAAGCGGAAGGTACGGTCAGTCAAAGCGCCTACCGGGCATACATCTATCATATTGCCACTGAATTCGTTTTCAATGGCTTTGGAAATATAGGTACTGATTTCGGCATGGTCGCCACGGTTCAACACCCCGTGCACCCTTTCAGGGGTCAATTGTTCGGCCACTTTCACACAACGGTAGCAGAGGATGCAACGCGTCATGTGCAGCTTTATCTTATCGCCAATATCTTCGGGATGAAAGGTGCGGCGTTCTTCTTCGTACCTAGTTTTGCCCAAGCCATGTTTAAACGATAAGTTCTGCAAATCGCACTCCCCAGCTTGGTCGCAAATGGGGCAGTCCAATGGGTGATTAATAAGCAACATTTCCACCACACCCTTTCGGGCTTCCAACACTTCCGGCGAAGTGATATTCTGCACCACCATGCCGTCCATCACATTGGTACTGCAAGAAGCTACTAACTTGGGCATGGGCCGAGGGTCGGCGGTGGAACCTTGGGTTACTTTTACTAAGCAGGTACGGCATTTACCACCTGTGCCTTTCAATTTACTGTAGTAGCACATGGCAGGGGGCACAATGTCGCCACCAGCCTTACGGGCAGCATTCAGTATGCTGGTACCTGGTTCTACTTCTATTTCTACACCGTCAATTGTGACTTTCATGTGTTATCTGTTTGAGATATCAATCTCGCTTACTCAAAATCTTTTCTTGCGCTTAAAATGTACTACTCTATAAACTATTACTTCCCGCTTTTTTACTTTAAATATTACTGAATAAGGAAAATCTTCTACCACTATTCTTCTGTAATCTTTCCTTTCCGGTAATTCAGCATACATAAATGGATGCTGAAGTATTTTCGCAAAACATTTTCTTACTTCCGACTCCAATCTATCTCCTAATCCAGGGGTTCGTTTCTCTACCATTCATAGGCATCTCGCAATTCATGTAATGCTTCCCGCCTAACAATTAAAACAAACGTCATTCTTCCTTTGGAAAACCATGCTTCATAATATGCAATGCTTCCTCCCATGTATAGTTTTTCCCTTCCCCTCTTTCATAAGCGGCATCGTCTTCTTCCAACCGTTCAATCTCTTCTGGCGATAATGTGTAGCCCTCGTTTTGCTCCTCCTTTACATACTCTTTGGCAAAAGCATACATCATCTTCAGAAGCCTTTCATCACCCTCATCTACTATTTCGTGCAGTTTCTTTTGTATGGTTGCCGTTTTCATAAAAACAAGTTTATACCGTTACCGCACTTTCCTTCGTCATCAAATGCTTCACACTGTCCCACGGCTCATAGCTGAAATGCTTGGGGTCCTTCACTTTTTCAGGATACCTTACATGAAATTCAAACTCCTCCCTGAAATGTCTGATGGCGCTCGCTACTGGCCAAGCAGCAGCATCACCTAATGGGCATATGGTGTTGCCTTCTATCTTTTTGGCCACATCTACCAACAGGTCAATGTCGCTCATCTTGCCTTGGCCGTTTTCTATGCGCCACAAAACCTTTTCCATCCAGCCGGTTCCTTCACGGCAGGGGCTGCATTGCCCACATGATTCGTGATGATAGAAACGGGTAAAGTTCCACAGATTGCGAACGATGCAAGTGGTTTCGTCCATTACGATAAATCCGCCCGAACCCAGCATGGTACCGGTAGCAAAACCGCCATCGGACAAGGATTCATAGGTCATCAGCCTTGGCTCGCCATTAGCTGTCTTCAGAATCAAATCGGCAGGCAGAATGGGTACTGACGAACCGCCCGCAACCACCGCCTTCAGTTTCTTTCCATTACGGATACCGCCACAGTATTCGTCGCTGAAAATAAATTCTTCCACCGGAAGGCCCAATTCAATCTCATAAACACCAGGCTTATTGATATGGCCGCAGGCAGAAATCAGTTTGGTGCCCGTACTACGGCCCACGCCTATTTTAGCATACTCCTCACCACCCATGTTCAATATGTGGGGCACTGCGGCTATGGACTCTACATTGTTCACAACGGTTGGGCTGGCATACAAACCCTGTACGGCTGGAAACGGCGGCTTCATACGTGGGTTGCCCCGCTTTCCTTCCAAAGATTCCAACAATGCGGTTTCCTCTCCACAGATATAAGCACCAGCACCAGGGTGCACGTACAAATCCAAGTTATAACCACTGCCCATAATGTTCTTGCCCAATAATCCAGCGGCATAGGCTTCTTCGATAGCCTTTTCCAATATACGCAACACGTACATCAGTTCACCACGGATATAGATATAGCTGGTATTGGCACCTAAAGCATAGCTACTCACCAACATACCCTCTATCAGGGCATGCGGTATGCGGCGCATCAATTCATGGTCTTTGAAAGTGCCTGGTTCACTTTCGTCGGCATTGCATACCAAGTAACGAGGCTTGTCGCTCTTACGATCCAAAAAGCTCCACTTCATGCCAGTCGGGAAACCAGCTCCTCCCCTGCCACGCAGGCCACTTTTCTTCACTTCTTCCATCACCTCATCGGGGCTCATTTTCAAAGCCTTGTCCACCGATTCATAACCACCATGCTTGCGGTACACCTCTAAGGTGTTGATACCCGGAACATTAATATGCTCTATCAATATTTTCCTTCCCATTAGGCTTTTTCCCTCCTCATTTGGTCAAGAAATACATCCAACTTATCTACATCCATGTTATGGTGGTAGGTCTCACCTACTTGTATGATGGGGGCCGTACCACAGGCTGCCAAGCATTCTACCGTTTTGATGGTAAACATACCGTCAGGGGTAGTTTCGCCTACTTTGATACCCAGTTTATTGGTGAGGTACTGCACCACATCCTCTGCCCCTTTCAATTGGCAGGGGCCGGTATGGCATACTTCCAACAGGCATTTGCCCACTGGCTGCAGGTTGTACATGCTATAAAACGTGGCTACCTCATACACTTCAATGGGCAGCAGGCCCAATAACTGGGCCACATAATCCATCGTTTCAACGCTGAGCCAACCTTCATTTTCCACCTGTGCAATGTGCAGCACGGGCAGCAATGCGGACTTTTGCCTGCCTTCTGGATAGCGGGCAATGATTTTTTTCACTAAGGCCAGACTTTCGTCTGAAAAATTTACTGCTTTATTTGAACTTACCATTTCCATTATGCGTCCAATTCTCCTGCTATTACGTTCATGCTACTCAATGTGAGGATAGCATCTGACAAGGTAGCACCTTTTATCAATTCAGGATAGGCTTGATAGTATATGAAACAAGGCCTTCTGAAATGCAATCTATAGGGGCTGCGTCCACCATCGCTGATGATATAAAAACCCAATTCGCCATTAGCCCCTTCTACCGCTTGGTAGGTTTCGCCCGGTGGTACCGGTATTTCGCCCATAATTATCTTAAAGTGGTAGATAAGGGCCTCCATATTGTTATAAACCTCCGTTTTGGGGGGCAAATAATAGTGGGGCACATCGGCATGGTAGTTACCATCAGGCATGTTTTTGATAGCCTGTTTAATAATCTCCATACTTTGCCACATTTCTTCCTGCCTTACCAAAAAGCGGTCATAGGTATCGCCGCTAGTACCTACCGGAATAGTGAAATCGAAATCTTGGTAGGAACAATAAGGGTTCATTACCCTTACGTCGTAATCCACACCTGCTGCTCTTAAGTTTGGGCCCGTAAATCCATAGCTCAATGCTCTCTCGGGGGCTATGCCACCCACTCCTGTAGTACGGTCGATGAAAATCCGGTTGCGTACCAAAAGGTTTTCGAACTCCTTCAATACTTTTGGAAACTTCGCCAAGAAATCTTCAATCTTACGCCATGCCTTGGGTGAAAAGTCACGCTCAAAACCGCCAATTCTACCAAGATTGGTAGTAAGACGGGCACCGCAAAGTTCCTCGTAAATTTCGTATATCTTTTCTCTCCACTGGAAAACATAGGTAAAGCCAGTCAAGGCTCCCGTATCCACGCCTATTACCGAGTTACAGATAATATGGTCGGCAATACGGGCCAATTCCATTACAACGACCCGCATATAGTCTACCCGCTTGGGCACCTGAATGCCCAATAACTTTTCCACAGCCAAAAAGTAACCTATGTTATTGATAGGCGATGAACAGTAGTTCATCCTATCAGTTAGCGGTGTGATTTGATAATAAGGGCGGCGTTCGGCAATTTTTTCAAAAGCCCTGTGTATGTATCCGATGGTAGATTCGGCATCAACAATAATCTCCCCGTCCATGGTAAGCACGTTCTGGAAAATACCATGGGTAGCAGGGTGCGTAGGCCCTAGGTTAAGGTAGGTATATTCTTTTTTTTCTTCGCCTGTTGCTGTCAAATGTTCCATTAACGCCTAATACTTTATCTACCAAACATGGTATCGTCTTTATCTTCCCGGGTGCCATCTTCCAAAGGAAATTCCTTTCTCATCGGGAAAGCTTCCATTTCGTCTACGTTCAATATCCGCTTCAGATTGGGATGCCCGCTAAACCTAATGCCATAAAAATCAAAAGCTTCCCGCTCCATCCAATTGGCAGTAGCGAACAACTTCGTTAAAGAAGGCACTACAGGATTTTCCAAAGGGAAAAAGGTCTTTAATCTAATCTTGCTGTTCGTTTCCAGGTTGTGCAATTGGTACATCATGCCCAATTCGGCACCCGCATTATGAGGGTAATGAAGGCCGCACATGGTGGTAAGGAAGCGGTACTTCAAATCTTTATCATGGTAAAGAAAACCCACTACCTCCTCCACTAGCTCAGTGCTAATGGTAGCGCATGGCATATCCAACTCACCGAAGGTGATGATACCCTCCCCGAACTTTTCCTTCAACTTTTCTTCCAATACTGATACTGCAGTCGCTTCCATATTACTGTATGCCGTATGAGGCCAACAAGGCCTGATATTCCGGTGAATTTCTTCTTCTCAATGATTCGTTCTGTACCAAATCCTGTATGCGCAAAATACCATCAATCACTTGTTCAGGGCGTGGCGGGCAGCCAGGGATATAAACATCTACAGGAATGATTCTATCAATGCCCTGCAATACGCTATAGGTATCGAATATGCCCCCACTGGAAGCACATGCGCCCATGGCCAATACCCAACGGGGTTCTGCCATTTGCGTATACACCTGCCTTACCACAGGGGCCATCTTCTTGGCAATGGTGCCCATCACCATCAACAAATCGGCCTGGCGTGGCGAGAAACTAAGACGCTCCATACCAAAACGGGAAAGGTCATAATTGGCGCCCATGGTAGCCATAAACTCAATACCGCAACAGGATGTAGCAAAAGGCAATGGCCAAATGGAATTCTTCCTCGCCAAGCCCACGGCTTGATCAAGCGTGGTGGCAAAAAAACCGCTCCCTTCAAAGCCTTCTGGACTTTTTGCTAACTCCGGTGCTTTTACTATGCTCGCCATCTGTCTCTTTTATCTTACTACTTGATACTTGTTACTAACTACTCCCATTTTAAAACGCCCTTGCGAAGGATATAAAAGAAACCTAACAGCAATAGCGCAATGAAAAGGAACATGGCAATTAGCCCGTCCAAGCCCAATGCTTTGAAATTGACTGCCCAAGGGTACATGAAAATCACTTCTACATCAAACAACACAAACAATATCGCCACTAGGAAATACCTGATGGAAAAAGGGGTGCGGGCGTTATCTTTTGATTCTATACCGCATTCAAAAGGGTCTAACTTAACTTTTGATTTACGGCTGGGGCCCAACAAATGGGTCAACCCAATAGTGGTTACCACAAAGCCCAAGGCTGCAAAAAACTGTATCAGGATAGGAATGTAATCGCCGGGATTCATGCTTGTTAAAACTTAGTTTTTGTAAGCCTCTACGAAGTTAACACTTTTACAAGAGGCAGGTCATTTTTTGACAAAAATATGAACGCTCTTCTAATAACTTTATCCACAGGCATTTTGTTTGCCAAGGCTCACATTTAATTTTTTAGACAACAGAGCCGAAAAAGCGAAAGCCCCAAGAGTGGCTCTTAGGGCTTTCTAAATAGTTGCAAGATACCTATTTCTTCAGACTTTTGAAAAACTCGTCGGCCTTGGTATTGGTAGGGTCTAGCTCTTTTACCTTTTGCCAAGCAGCCTTTGATTGGGTCAAATCATCCTTCACGAAGTAATAGTAGCCAAGATATTCATAAGCTTCCACTAACTCCTTCTTGTACTTTTCGGTATCGGTGGTCAGCTCAATAAATTTTTGGTAATGAGGCAATGCCAATCCCTGGGTGGTTTCAGGGTCCAACTGTGCATTGGAACGTGCACGCCAAATGTACGTAACCCCCGTAGTAGGCTGCATTTCAGTTACCTTAGCAAACGCAGAATCAGCTTTAGCGAACTGCCCGCCATAATAGTAACCACGGCCTACTTGGTAATAATCTTGCGGATTGGGCTTGGTGGCGGCTATTTTACGCTCATAGGTTTGCGCCATATCCAAGTATTTCTTCTGCGCATTATAAATGGCAGCCAAATCATTGAACAAATCAACATCTGCGGTATCAAGTTCAATTGCTTTGTTCAGATTGATGATAGCTAATGAATCTTGCGCATTTTTCGCCAATAGCTTGCCGTAATAAGCATAGTCGCTGGCGATAATTTTGCTGGTATCCACGCTCGCCAAGAATTTTTCTAGATAAGGCAAGCCCTCGGTGTATTTGCCTTGCTCGTAGTAGGAATAGGCTATCAAACGGGCCAATACTTTGTTTTGCACATCCCTTTTCATCAAGTCCTCTATAATGGTGATGGTATTGGCATAATCTTTTGAAAGGAAAACGAAAGAGGCATATCTTGATAAGATATCTACATCCGTACGACCTGATTTATCGATATACTCCTTCATCAGCTTAGCTGCTTCCGCCTCTCTACCGAAAAGGTGGTTATACTCCGCCAAATCCCTGATGGCTGGCAAGTAATTAGGGTCTGCAGCATTGGCCTTGGTCAGGTTGTTCTTGGCTTCCTGATAGTTGCGCGAGCTCATGTATATCTTCCCAATCTTTCCCAATGGTGGTGCAAAATTGGGCTTCTTCTCTATTGCATATTCATAGTTAGTGATTGCCTTTCCAGCATCGCCGCTTTCTAAGCTTACATCACCTTTCAGCATGTAGGATTCCGCATTATTAGGGTCGAGTGCTATCGCTTTGTCGAAGTAGATAAATGCTTGCTCATATTGCTTGTTCTTGGCATAAGCCTCTGCCGCAAAAAGGTAAGCCTTGGCATCTTTTGACTTCTCCTTATTGGTCAATTTGGTAAAGTATTCCAAGGCACCGGCAGTGTTGCCTTGCTTCAGGGCAATCTTGCCTAGTCCAGCAAAGTTGTAGTTCGTCTTATCTTCTGGTTTAATGCCCTTTTCGTAAAACATTTTGGCTGAGTCAATTTTACCTTCATCGAACAATAGGTTGCCCATACGGTAGTTCAATTCAGCATCAGTTGGATTGGCCGCCAATAGGGTTTTTAAAATTTGTTTCGCCTTTCCCGGCTGTTCATTCCAAATGGCATACTGCGCATCGGCCAAGCTCTGGGCATTAGCATAATAAGTTGATAAAACGATGAAACTTAGTGTAAACAGTCTTTTTAATAGTAACATGATGGGTTAGAATTTATAAAGCATTTACTCAAATCCAATTATTCGTACCGGCATGGTGGCAGGCACCAATCCACTTTTAAGTATGATGCGCTGTCCTTTGTCGCTTGCTGCAAATGCGGCAAAACCCGTGCCCAAACCATTACGGCCCTCAATACTTACGATATACATATTTCTAATAAGCGGGTATGTCTCCTGGGCTATGTAGGCCTGATAAGGCTGCAAGCCCCGCTCATCGGTCTTGTCCGAGCGTACCCTAAGCACATTTACTTTGTCCAAGAAATCAACGGCCATGGAGTCATCGCTATCGCTTATCCAATTCACTCCTATCACTCCTATCGCATTAGGGTGGCTGGCAACGTAAGTGATTACTTCAGGGTTGGTCTTCACCGCAAAACAATATTCGGGCAATTTTTGGCTGAAATTTTCCTGCATGTACCGGGCGGTGCTGCTGGCAGTATTATCGAACACTATCTGTATATTATTTTGGTCGGTCTTAAAACCTGGCCAAGCACTTTTATCCCCATTGAACAGCGCCTTTAACTGGTCAACCGATATAATGCTATCGCTAATACTGGGGTGTACTATCAATGCTAAGGCATCTTTTGCAATATGGGTAATTTTCGGGAATATCTTTTTCTGGTTGAAATATTCCTTTTCCTTATCGGTCAGTTCCCTGGCCAATAATGCCACATCGGTACTGTCATCCATGAGCGCTTTGATGGCTGCGCCCTCCGGTACATATTGCGGTTCTACTATTGCATACTTGTAAAAGGAATGGAAAATATCTAGCTCGGCCTCCACGATAGGGTAATAGGTCTCATCCACGCTGATTTTAACATACCCTGTGGTAGGGGTACTCAGTTCTCTGCCTTTCTTATCCTTTTCAGGCCCGCAGGAGAAAAGGAAACTGGCAAACAATGCGGCAAATAAGTATTTCATAGTCGTTGGTTTAAGCTTTAAAGCGTCCAATAAGCTTAAAACAATTTGGTAACGAAGCATGGTTCAGCGCAATTTATTGTACCTATAAAAAGCCCTGAACAAACCATAGCCAATCAATAAAATGCCGAAGGCGAACCGCATGCCCTTGGAAAAAGTAGGGAACGCGTTTTCGCCTGCGACTATAAAAAATATGCCTATGCCTATGAACATCAACGAAACGAAGAGTGCAAAGAAAAGGGACACGCCTCGGTTCATTGTCCGTTCAAAGATTATTTCAAAGTGAACTTGATAGGTACGGTAAAGTAAACCGGCACAGCCTTTCCGTTTTGCTTACCAGGCTTAAAGGCAGGCAATGCGCTTACCACCCTTAAAGCTTCCTTATCCAAATACTTATCAATTGACTTGATTACTTGGGCTTGACCTACCCGGCCTTCTTTGTCCACTACAAACTTCACAAACACAGTACCTTCTATGTCGTTCTCACGGGCTACATCTGGGTAGTTGGTATGTTCTGCAATGTACTTCAACAATGCAGCTTGACCACCAGGGAACTCGGGCATTTGCTCTACAAAGGTCCTGATTTCTTCTGGGCCTTCGTCAATCACGCTAGGGCCAGTAGGTGTTGGCAATACATCATCTACTCCTGTAGGGTCACCTATTTGCGTCGTCGCACCAGAGGTAGCTGTGTCGTCCTCAACTTGGGGAGGTGGTTCATCTGCTTCGGTCACTTCCTCGTCCTTAACAATTACGGGAGGCGTAAATTTAATGGTCGTTTTTAAGGGGGGCGGTGGTTCTACCGGAGGGGGAGGTGGTTCGTTGGGGTCGATGGGTGGCGGTGCTGCCAATGCATCTACCTCCGTCACTTTAACGAGGGTGTCTTCTTCTTCGCCCATAAAAAACTTTGCAATTACCGGGGCTGAAATCAAAAGAGTAGAAACGGTAAGGGCAATACCCATTGCTATCAAGGCATTCCGGGCACTATTTCTCCTCAACTCAAAGGCACCATAGTCCTGGTTGCGGCCCTGGAAAATAATACCCGTCCATTTATCATCAAAAAGAGAAGCCATGTTCTTCT
The DNA here is from genome assembly GCA_033762815.1 of Chitinophagales bacterium. Classification (GTDB taxonomy): domain Bacteria; phylum Bacteroidota; class Bacteroidia; order Chitinophagales; family CAIOSU01; genus JANRLF01. The sequence goes on from JANRLF010000004.1 coordinate 501,769, forward strand.
AATTAAAACTTATAATATTCATTTACTATTGTGCATTGGCTTCAGCAGCAGCCAACAACTCCTTTTCCGCATCGGTAATATCCACTATGGCATACTTGCCCACATCGTTTATCTTCAACTCATCCAGCATATCTATCAAGTTCTTATAAGTCGCCTTATCATCTGCTTTTACCAGTACCATCAAGCTGTTCCTGTCTGCATTTATTTTGCCTACCTCTTCTTTATATTGCTCCTGGGTAATCTGCTTTTTAGCCACTTTGGCACGTAAAGCATCTATTTGGTCAATATTCCGTTTGTTTTTCTCTTTCAGTACCTTCCTAATCCCTTTTGTAGCGTCATAGTTGGTTATCTCCACTTGAGGGTCGGTAATACCGAAGTAATAGTATATCCTGTTCCTTTCTGACAAAATCACCGTCATGGCCGTTGACTCCTTTATCTTGGTAGAGTCCTGTATCTGGTCCTTCTCAGGCATGGTGATTTTCATGGTCTGAGGTTTCAACAGAGTGGTGGTCAACATGAAGAAGGTAATCAGCAGGAAGCCTAAATCCACCATCGGCGTAAAGTCGATTTTCGTGGACATTTTCTTGGCACGGACCTTCCCACCTTTTTTCTTACCACCTCCGCTATCACTAATTTCTGCCATTGTACTATGCTTTTTATACTTTGATAAATGTTATTTAGCGGCTGAAGAAAGCTTTACTTTATTCGGATTGTCTTCCAAGCTGGTTATAAAGTAAAAGTCATTCAACTGGCGTTCCTGAATCACATCGAACACCCTTTTCACCACCGGATATTTTGATTGCTTATCGCCCTTGATAGCTACCCTAAATTTACGGTTGTTCATACGGGCATACTGTATCCAAAAACCCAATTGGTTATTGGTAGAATCGATTGGAATACCGGGAACCGCTACTTTTTGACGCTCAGTAGGCGACAAAGCTAAAAATTGCTTCAACTGTTGCACCGGAACACCAAAGTTTTCAACTAGGGAAAACTTAGCCCGCTCTTCGGGTGTAAAGGTTACGCCGTACTTTTGGGCCATCATGTCCAAAGTAGCGGCACGGGTACCTTGCCCATCTATTCCGAAGAAAACCCTGCCCTGCTTGTCAATCAAAATTTGGATAATATCCGTCTCGGGCAGCTTGACTTCGGAAATGGAAGAAGGGGTATCCACTACCACGGCCTCGTCTGGCTTAAATTTGGTAGTCAACATGAAAAAGGTAAGCAACAGGAACGCCACGTCGCACATTGCGGTCATGTCAATCGAAGTGCTTTTCCTTGGAATTTTAACCTTTGGCATGGTATCGACCGGGTTTTAGTAATTACTTCTGTGTAGAAGAATAGGTTTGCAAAATGCTGAAGCCTGCTTCGTCAATGCTGTATGTCAACCTATCGATGCGGGTGGTAAAGTAGTTATAAGCAATGATAGCCAATGCAGAAGCGAAGATACCCAAAGCAGTGTTGATCAAGGCCTCAGAGATACCGTTAGCCAAAGCAACCGAGTCAGGCGCACCAGCGGTAGCAAGTGCCGAGAACGCTTTAATCATACCTACTACCGTTCCCAACAGACCGGTAAGAGTGGCGATAGAAGCAATGGTAGCTATGATTACCAAGTTGTTTTCCAATGAAGGCAACTCCAATTCGGTAGCTTCTTCAATATCTTTTTGAATGGCCAATACTTTTTGGTCTTTGTCCAAGCCAGGCTCGTTCTGCATGGCTTTGTATTTGTACAATCCGGCTTTCACCACATTGCCCAAAGAACCTTGTTGCTTATCGCACTCGGAAATGGCTTGGTCAATGTTATTGCTCAACAGCAATGACCTGATTTTTGCCAAAAACACATCGGCAGATGATTTTCCGCTGGCAGCAAAAATGGTGATGAAACGCTCGATAGAGAAAGTCAACACCAATACAACCAATGACATAAGGATAGGCACGATAAAACCACCTTTATAAACAATGCCCAAATAATTGCCGGGCAGCGGGTGCTTGGCAGGGTCGTTATCTTCAAAATTGCCGGGTGCTCCCAGAACAAACATGTAAATTAAAACGCAGATCACAATCACCACTGGTATCACTATCAGTGCGAACCATGATTGAATCGGGCTTTTTTTCTTAGGAGACAATGCTTGAATGCTCATAATTCCGGATTTAATTATTTGTGTTTTGGTTTAGGAAATTGCTTTTTGTTTTAATTTTTCGTTACCAATTAGTACAACACCTTTTGGTAACGGGTTGCTAAAATAATTATTAAATTCAAAAAAGCCATAGCGAAGAAAATTCTTTCTCCAGCTATGCAAATTTTAGCATTCAATACAACAACACCTCTCCATAACAGTTGCTTACTTGGTATAGTATGCTTCACCTTCCATTTATTTTTTACTAATAGGTAAAGCTGTAAACATAAGTGCTGGGCATGGCTTTCCCCTTGGTATACGACGGCCTCCAGGGGGGCATCTTCAACAAATGCTTTTCTATACGCTGCTGTACTTCTTTGTTTCGTGGTGCCTGTAAAAATTTAACATTGGTCACCTTGCCCTCAGCACTGATATTTAATTGTACTTTAATGGTCTCTGTTGGCAAACCTTTATCTTTTTGCTGTACCAACTTATCGATATAATCCTTTAGTGCCGTTTCCCCTACCGAATAACTTGGAGCCGTGGAGTTTTGATAATAGGCATCATCCACACCCTTGCTGTTCTTTTTTAATTCCAAGCTTTCATTTCGCTTCATTTCGGGTGCCATGGTGATGGTGGCTACGGAATCTGCCACTATACCTTCATTGCTCCAATTATAGGTGGATGCCGCACTGGATGCAGCCTGTTGATTGGCTTTTATATCCTCTTCTACCTGCTCTCTACCCTTACTTTCTTCTAGGTCACTAGTTGTTAATGTCTGCCCTGAAGATATGGAAGTACCGGGTTGCTCCGCGGTGTATCCCTGACTAAATCCCGCATTGATTTCTTGTTCGTTTAAACTTTTTGCCAAATCCAATTTCAAGGTATCTGCCTCCATAGCGATATGGGTATCTAAAGAGATGACGGGCGGTGATGCCACCTCTGGTCTTGGCTCCATACGGGGGGCTGCATCCCCGCTTTCCTTTTGGGCCACGGTGGTGGGGTGAGGGTCAAATTGTCTATTGACCAACCAAAAACTAAAACCCAACACTAGCAGCAGGCTGGCCGCAATAGCTATAGAGGACTGCCATCGGGGTAATGGAAGCGGCTTTTTTGCAGGCAAAGGGCTGGTCTGCGTTTTTTCCAGTAGCAGTGCTAGGCTGGCCTCAAACTTTTCAGGACTGGCATACATGCCGGCCCCATCCAAAGCATGCCTGCACCATTCGCAAGCCTCTATATGGGCATTTACCGCAGCCATATCATGGGCGGCCAGCTCTTGCTTCATATAGGCAAGCATACCACTTTGGCTCAAGTGGCCCGTTTCGTTGAATATTGCCGTTCTACCTTGCATAGGGCTAGCCATGGTGCTTCTCCAAATAAATCCTCAAATTCCGTTTTGCGTTCTGCAAATAACTTTTCACTTGTTTGTCGTCAAAACCCGTCAGTTCGCTTATCTCCTTATAACTGCGCTCTTCAAAATAGTATAAATGCACACAATCCCGCTGTTCATCGTTCAAATGCTGTATGGCTGCCTGCAATTTATCCATCAATCCATCTTGCGCTCCATCATTTAGATGCAGTTCCTCCCCTTCTTCCATAAAATCTTTCACGAACTGCCGGTAGCCCGCTTCCCGATTATGCTGGCTCTTTTGCGAGCGGAGTTGCATTAGGCAATGGTTTTTCACCAAGGTATGAAGCCAGGCCCTGAAATTTTCCACCTGGTGCTTCTTCAGGGATACTAGCAGTTTTTCGAAAATATCCAGTGCGGCATCCGATGCACTTTGCTCATTGCGCAAGTACTTCATGCAAGTACCCAATATGAGGTGGGCATATCGCTCGTACAGCAAGCCCACGTGGTGGTTGTCGCCCGTCCGGCGGTAAGCCTCCACCAATTCCTCATCGCTGAGCGGTGGCTGCTTTTTGCTGAATAAATTGACCAAAAGGGCGAACATTGCGATAAAGTTAATACAAAACGTAGGTGCATGGTGAAGTGTTGTTAGAGTACTCGTCCCCGTCTCGCAACGCCTTAAGCATAATAGCATTCTCGCTGCTTACAGCAATGTTCAAGTACTTGGGGGGATGCTGTCTAGCATTAGGCAAGACAGCATGACGGGCTTCCCGTCGTCCCGTCTTGCCTTAGGCTAGATCGGGACCTCTTGTCGTGAGCTACATGCCACTTAATAAGCAAGATTGCAATGCCCTAAGCCTAATGGTCCACAGGCTGCGTTAAGCGATATTCAAGTACTTGGAGGGAGATGCTGTCTAGCATTAGGCAAGACAGCATGGCGGGTTAACACTGCCTACATTCGAGAAGAAAAAATACGGTCTCATTTCTTGTTAATGTCGTGCTAAGTATTTTCATTTATGATTAGCCGTAGAGGAAATAGAAAACTCGGCAAAAAACAAAAAAATGAAGTGCTTTTTACTTAATCAAATGAAAATCAATTATTTAACGCAAACTGAAAGGGTATTGAATGGGTACTGAAAGGGCATTGAAAGGGTATTGAAATGGTATTGAGAGGGTATTGAAAGGGTAGCGAAATGGTAGCGAAACTGGAAAAATAGACTATTGTCTGGTCCTATTGTACCTCCCCGCAAAGCGGGATGAGTGTACCTCTTACCTTGTACCTTAATGTACCTTGTACCTCTTATTGTAGAAATTTCCTCAAAAATGTGTGGCAGTAGATGCACGATTGCTTGCCGAAAAATGGTAAATATCATTAGGCATCAGCGCATAAGTTATTGATTTACAATAAGAGCGAAACAAGCGTTTGTAACTGGTACGTTCTTTCGCACAAGCTGCATTCAAAATCACTAAAGTTTCGAAAACAATGAGTATATCACGTACCATGGGCGGCTTGTTACTAGCTGGCCTTTTTAGCATCAGCATTATTTCCTGCAAAGACGACGACGATGAAGATTTGGATGTGTACATCCAGTCGGTGGAAGTTTTGAACACAGTATCCAGTACGGGCGACCCCTTCTCGGATGCTGACTTAAGGGTAGACCTGAAAAGAGCTTCCGTTAGCAATTATGAGTACAGCACCAATGTTAGCCAAGACAATGCGACACTGCCAGTGACGCTTTCCTTTCCAAATGAAATTTTGGCAACTCAGGAAAACTGGATTATTCGTTTGGTGGACGACAACGGTTCCGATTTTCCATCCGGCGATGATGAGGAAATCTATACGGTAACCTTCAACCCAACGGTGAACATTAATAGCAACGATGAAATCATCTTGAAGGTAAACACCTTGGACGCATTGCGCATCAACGTGCAACAACGATAAAACATATGGCAAACACGGCAATAGAGCACCTTAATTTATTGGTAAAACGCAGCTACGATGCCCAACAAGGTTTTCAAAAAGCTGCTGAGGATGTGGAAAATCCCTTGCTAAAGGATTTTCTGCTTAACCATTCCCTACAACGTACCGATTTCTTGGAGCAATTGAAAGCAGAGGTTCGCAATTTGGGGGGCACTCCAGAAGACAGCACCAGCATATTGGGCGATTTGCATAGGGCATGGATTGATTTCCGTTCGGCGCTAAGCACCCGCGATGAGAAGGCGGTGCTGGACGAATGCGAACGTGGCGAAACCACGGCTTATGAGAATTATAGCGAAGTATTGGCTGATACGGCCTTGCCCGAATCGACCCGTACTTTGTTGCAACGCCAGCAAACGCAAATAGGCGATGCCATACAGAAGATAAAAGCCCTGAAGGTTACCTTTAGCAATAGCTGAAAGTGGGCAAAAGTACAGGTGCTAAAACACTTGTGGAGTGGAGTGAAAACATTTTTAACCAAATTCTAAAAACTACTGTTATGGCAGAAAGTAAAGGCCAAGGTGGAAGCAAATCAAGCTCTTCATCTTCATCATCAAAAAAATCCGGTTCTTCTTCATCTTCTGGAAAAAGCAGCGGCGGCAGCAAAAGCGGCGGTTCTTCTTCCAAATCAAGCAAATAAGCTTGAGGGTGAGCAACTGTTAAGATTTTGAAAAACACGATGAGCAAAAGCTCCGCTGAAAACTCAGCAGGAGCTTTTGTGTTTCTATTACAATAGCATGATAATGCGTAATTTTGAAGGATAACATAATTGTATGTCAGCTACTGTAGAAGGAACCCGCCAAAGAGCATTTACCGATTTGTACCGCCACCACGATTATTACATGGTAGATGATTTATTGACCGAAGAACACAAGCTTATCCGTGAGTCGGTAAGGTCTTTTGTGAAGCAAGAGGTGACCCCTATTATTGACGATTATGCCCAACGGGCTGCTTTTCCTTCGCACCTCATTAAGGGACTTGGGGAAATAGGTGCCTTTGGCCCTACTATACCCACTGAATATGGCGGTGGTGGCTTGGATGAAATAGCTTACGGCATTATCATGCAGGAAATTGAGCGTGGCGACTCGGGCATCCGTTCTACCGCATCGGTGCAGGGCTCATTGGTAATGTATCCCATCTACAAATTCGGTTCGGAAGCACAAAGGCGTAAATATTTGCCCAAACTAGCTACTGGCGAATGGATGGGCTGTTTCGGCCTTACGGAGCCCAACCACGGCTCTAATCCTGCGGGCATGGAAACCAACTTTAAAGAGGATGGCGACCACGTGATATTGAACGGAGCCAAAATGTGGATTAGTAACTCTCCATTTGCTGATATAGCAGTGGTCTGGGCCAAAAATGAACAAGGAAGGATAAGAGGTTTAGTAGTTGAGCGGGGCATGGAAGGCTTCAGCACCCCCGAAACACACAATAAATGGTCATTGCGCGCTTCTGCTACGGGCGAATTGGTATTCGATAATGTGCGTGTTCCTAAAGAAAATATCTTTCCTGAAATAGAAGGCTTGAAAGGACCGTTGACCTGCCTATCATCTGCCCGTTATGGCATCTCTTGGGGGGCTATCGGTGCGGCTTTAGACTGTTATGATACGGCTTTGCGCTATGCCCAGGAAAGGGTACAGTTTGGTAAACCAATTGCCGCTTTCCAGTTGACGCAGAAAAAGCTGGCGGAAATGATTACCGAAATTACTAAGGCGCAGCTACTGGCTTGGCGCTTGGGCACTTTGAAAAACGAAGGCAAGGCTACACCAGCGCAAATTTCCATGGCCAAGCGTAACAATGTAGACATGGCCATCAAGATAGCCCGTGAGGCCAGGCAGATATTGGGTGGTATGGGCATCTCAGGCGATTACAGCATTATGCGCCACTCCATGAACTTGGAATCGGTAATTACTTATGAAGGTACCCACGATGTGCATCTGCTAATTACCGGTCAAGATATTACTGGCTTCAATGCCTTTAGCTAAACTGGCACTTATTTAGGAGATTAGGGACATTAGAATGGATAACCTATGGCAATGTTCCAAATCATATTGTCCTTGCGCCAGTCTTTATTACCGAAATTGAATTTGTCGAAGGTCCAGCGTTCGCCCTCAGGTAGTTCGGGCTTCCTAAGGGGGATGGCCACGTCGGCACGTATAACGAAGAAGTTGAAATCGAGGCGCAGCCCCACCCCTGCCCCAATGGCAATCTCCTTATAAAAGCGCTTGATGTCAAAATTGGCACCTGGGCGTAGACTATCGGCCCGTAAGGTCCAGATATTGCCCGCATCGGCAAACACGGCACCTTTTAAGAAGTTAATGATAGTGAAACGGTACTCGGTATTTAGCTCAAGTTTTATATCACCCGTTTGGTCTGGGAACACGTTGCTGTTCTCTGCATTAGGATTTACATAGCTACCCGGCCCCAATGTACGGATGCGGTATGCCCGAACACTGGTAGCCCCACCAATAAAAAATTGTTTCAAATATGGTGTTACTCGCGAATTGCCATAAGGAATGGCGATACCAGCAATCACCCGATTGACGAACGATTGCTTTTTGGTAATTTTTAGATGGTAGCGCCCGTCAACATCGAATTTAGCGTATTGCGCAAAAGGTCTGTCCAATATGTTTATGCGCTGTGTTTTATCAGAAAAAGCTTTGGCAATGGGGTATATTACATTGCCAGCCAAATCAATATTACCCCTAAAGTAACCATAGCTGGAGTTTGGGTCAATGAGCATACCATTATAAGTGTAGGCATAATTGACACCGATAATAAATACATCTTCAAAAGAAGTGCGGAGGGTAGGGTTTTGCTGCACAATAGCGTCAAACTCAGGTGTGGAGTTGAACAACCGGATACTATTAATAGAGAATGGGGTCAATATATGTCTTATCTGCTGCGTTTGCCGCCAATCATAAGAGTAATCGAAGATGAAGGAGTTAAGGGTGTAATATTGCACCCGCTTTTGGAAATTCTCGCTGAAACCAAATTTGGTTCGGGGCACATAATAAAGCGATATCCGTTTCAGGCTAAAGGGCACCAGAAACTTTGGAAAACCGATTTCAGCCCTACCAGTGACCAATAAGGTATTGATAAATGATTGCTGGCTATTCAACTGGGTCTCTACATTTACCCCTGCCGAAAGGGTTAGCAACTCCCCGCCTTTCAATATGTTCCGGTTGTTGTAGGTAAACGAGGCACCAGTACCCAAAAAGTTGGTGGTGGTGGTACTAGCATTTATTTCTGCCGCTATATCCTGTGTTTCCGATGGGGTTAGGTAAATGCGTACATCCAAAGAGTCAGCACCCGTTTTATCATAGCGGATATTAACGAACTTGAAAATACCCAAATCCAAGAAATGGTTTACGGTATAGGTATGCGCTTTTTGCGAAAACAGGTTGCCCTTTCTGATAAGAATGTTGCCTACCAAAGGCCGCCGTCGGATAAAGTTTTCATTCTGGATAATTTTCAAGCTGTCGCGCCATAGCAACACAATCGTATCATTACTCCTTACATCATTGGTGTCGTCAATGGCAAAAACCGGATAAACGGTGATATTGCGGATGTAATACTTGGTATGCACCGTACTGTCGCTTGGAGCTTTTACCCTAAAGTATATATCGGCCTTCTGATTGCCGATAGTAGTATCTACATAATAATAAATGTACTCCCTGTTGAAGTCGTAAAAGCCCTTACTCCTTATCAAGGTGGCATACTTATCACGCTCAGCCTTTAGTTTATCTACATTATAGGGCTGACCGGAACGAACTATCATGTCTCGGTAGTTGCTCGCGATTATATGGCTTACCTCGTCACTGTCCTTGGGCAGCATAATGTTATTGATGAAATACTGACCTTCAGTAGTAACGGTATACACTACATTTACCTCTTTCTTTCCATAGTTTACCAAGGTATCAAATTCAACGTTGGCCCTGAAGTAGCCATTGTCTTCCAGATACTTCTCCATTAAGGTAACGGTTTGCTTGCTGCTGCCAGTTTCGTACAGCACCGGTGGTTCGCCAATCTTATACTTCAGCAAGTTTCTGAAACCCTTGCGCTTTTGTGGTTTAGGGTTACCGTTTTCATCCAGATTCTGGGTTTGGCCCGTCTGCTTCTTTTGCTTTTTGGGCTTTTTATCCTTGGGTTCTTTAATATTTAGGTATAACCACAATTTCATCCGAAACAGGCCTAAGACCTTTTTATTAGGCTTAGGGATGGCTTTGGCCAATAAGTCAGCTTTTACCTTTTTATCATTATTTACCTGATCAGGATTTGCCAATTGCACTTTTGCGCCATTGTACAACAACTGCCCTTGAGGCAATTTTTTAGTGCCAGAGCAGCCAGCATACAACACTGCTAGTAGGCATATCCATAACAACATCCGGCGGTGGTTCATTTGGGCTGTTCGGTATTGGGTTGTTGTCTGAGTTCTTTTGCTTTTTTATCGTCCTCCCGTTTTTGAAACAGGTTGCGGAAAGATTCACGGTAAGTGAAACCTACACCGGTGCGGTACAGATTGGCTTGGTTTAGCAAATCATAATCACTGGTCTGAAATATTTTCACCCTATATCTGCCATTGGGCGTCAGTTTATACTCTACCGTAAAATCGCCGGTTATGTTAGAAAAACCACCTTGGCTGGTAGCGGTATTGTTTTCGACGTTAACATTGCTACCTACGGTAACCACTAAGCGTTCATTGAAAAAGTTTTTGGACACATCCAGTTGCACCTGGGTTACCATATCATTTCCAGCTTGGGTTTCATACTTCGATTTATAGGAATCAACATCCAGATTGATTTCAAAACCAGAAGCCCTATTGGCCAATCGGTTCAGTTGGTTGCTGATTAAGTTGCTCACGCTGCGCAAGGCAACATTCTGGCCAGTGCTGGCAAGGTCAGGGCCTGTGCCTTGGTCGGCCATGAAGCTATTAAAAAGCAACAAGCTAAAAACCTGCTTATTTAGCTCGGTAGGCTCTTGCCTTATTTGTGATAACTGCCTAGCCGCAGTACTGCTTATCAAGGTTTGGTCTTCAGGCAGTTTAATATCAAAAATCAATTCTGGTTCTGATAGATTACCTCTGATACTAAGCAGCACATTAATCGGGGTACGCTTTTTAGCTGCGGCCACTTCATCGGTACTCAAAGAAGCCGATTGGTTCGATATCAATTCGTAAGTAGTAGCTTGTGCAGTATATATAGCCGTGATATCCATTCGGGCATCCATGGGGTCGCCGCTAAAATCAATTCGGCTACCCTTTTGGATGACAAAAGGTTTTTTGATTAGGCGCTGATAGGAAAAGTTATAATTGCCCTTTTCTACGGCAAAAGTACCCACAATAGATGGATTACCAGCAGGCGGTAAATCTACCACCAAGTTGGCTGAGCCTTGTATGGAGAGGCTATCCCCTGCCAAGGGATCCAAAATAATGTTCACGGTAGCATCGGGAGTCAGGGTAAACTCCAAGTTTAAATCCACGCCTGACAGCTGCACCTCATACTCCTCTTTTGCAGGGACAATTACGTCTTTGTTTTCTTCCCCCCATAAACGCGGGCTATGGAATATGATGAAATTCTCCTTTTTCACAGTTTCTTCCATTCCTAATGGAGTGAGATTGAAAATGGTACCTTTTTTAGTTGAAACTACTGCATCTACCTTAGGCAGTTCGGCATTGCCCCTAATCTTTGCATTTACCCCAAGTATGACTTTGCCATAAAACAGGTCATTGTCCTCGGCAGTGGTGTTCATGAATTGGAATTCCGGAGCATTAAAGTCAAGGTCGAGTTTGATATTTTGAAAATTGTTGTGACTAACCGCACCAGTAAGAGTCGCCGTGCGTTGCTGTTCGTCCTTCATCACCAGCTTAGGAATATTGATGCTATTTGGACTAATGTTGATGCGTCCATCATCAAAGGTAAAGCGGGTCATTACATAGTCTACGTGCGTCGAAAGTCCGTTCAATTGGATATAGCCATTTACGGCAGGTTCACTGAACTGGCCCCTAACGGTCAAGTCGCCACTTAGATATCCCTTGCTGTCTTTTATGGTACCGCGTAGGAATGGGTCGGCTACATTCAGGTTTAAACGGGCCATGTCCACATTCAAATCCATGGTACTTTGTTCCGTAGAAATTAGTCCTGATACGGCCAATGAATTTTCCCCGCCAGTCAATTTCAAACTGGTTGCAATACTGTTGCCTTGTTGGCCGGCATCCAAAGCAAGGCTGCCAACGGGGTCACCATTGAAAACGATATCATTAATATCAAGGTCGGCCGTAAATGCCATTTTGCTGTCCAAATTCTTCAAGGTTACCTTACCGTTCATGATACCTTCCACCATAATACTGTCGTAGTCGGCCATTTCGGACAACTCTGAGAGTGAAAAATTCCGGAAAGAAACATCTATAGGTGGTATACCTTTGCTTTGTTGTCCGCTCTGAATAGCAATCTGCTGTTCGCCATTGGTCATACTTACATTAGTGAACAATAACTTTTTGGCACCGTACTCAATGGCATTATTTATTGGTACCGTCCATTTTTCACCCGCAATGTAAAGGCTATCTTTTAAGTGGATATTGAATAACCCTTCGGCATTTCGGGTAATCAAGGTGGCTAAATTCAGTCGGGAAGCACTGTCGCCTCCTATGTTCAAGCTAGCATCTAGGCTATTGTTGAACATATTGGCATTGAGCGTGGTGCGGGGTACGTTTAGTTCCTCGCCGTACACCACTGAATCAATTATTACCGAAGTAACCAATCCATTTGCCTGCCCCGATAAGCCCACATAGATACTGTCCACACTAATGCTGTCATATTCCAAACCGGGGACTATAGCTGTAAGGTTGAGCACTTTCGCCCTACTGTCGAAATTGCCCGTAATATAAGCGGTATCTAAACGGGTAAGCCCAGGCAGGAATATTTTAGTAAGTTTTAAAGGGCTGCCCATGGTTACCAACAAATCAAACTTTTGGTCAGTAGGTGCCGCTTGTGGCCCAGGTTCAATTGCTAGGTTTGAAGGCTTATCAGTCGAATCGACCGTTTGGTCAATAGGGAAATAGTCGTTCACATAATTCATCAATAATTTGGGCAAGTCGGCAATTTTGTAATCACCTTTAATGCTGGCATTCAGTATAGGGGAAGTAACCTCCACCACTTTGTTGCGCGGGCCTTCTTCATAAGCTTTTGCCACCAAACTATCCATTTGATAACGGGCGGAATCGTTGGCAATATTGAAATTTTTGATAGCGGCAGTACCTTCAAAGTTATCCAAATCCAAGCCTTGAAAATCTACTTCCAGGTCGGCACTTAGCCGTAAGTTATCCGCGACCAAATTCAGTTTGCCTAGGTTGACCGTATCAATGGAGGCCTTGAACCTAAATTCGGGAATCGTATCGCCCAAGTTTACTAAGCCCTTGAAATCAAACTTTAAATTAGGGTCGTTAATGGAGGCTTTTCCAAAAAATCTCTTACCATTTACCCGGCCATGTGCTTCTACATTTCTATAGGTATATCGGTTGTATTCTATTTGCCTAACCACCGCATCCAAATCCGCTTTGATACTATCGGGATTGATGCCATGCCCTTTCACTTGGGCTTCCAAAGTCACTGCTCCCAAAGCAGTATCAGCCAACATTCGGCCTAGGTCAAACTGCCATACCATCACCTTGCCTTCATAACTGGCATCAGTATAATCTTTATTGAAGTCTGCGGTTAAATCTGCCACCAAATTGCCAATGTCGCTACTCACGGTAGCATATACATCCATTTCCCTAGTAGTGCCTTTAAAATTTCCCTTTAAGTGTACCGTACCCAATCGCATAGCTGGTTCAGGCAGCTTTACTCCTACCGAAGCCAGCATTTTCATCGGTGCGGTCAATTCCTTTATATCTAGGGTAAAATAAGCTTGGTCCATATTGGGCAAGCCTTTGGCTGTTGCATTGCCATAGAACACCCGTGCTCCTGCAGTAGTAAGCAATATGTTATCCACCTTCAAATCCCTTACTGAACCGCTTGCACGGGCAGAAAGATTGACCGGGCTCAATGCCACTGCCTCTTTAGGTATGGGCAGGTTGCGCGTCATTCGGGCAAGGTCATTATAATCAACAGACAGTTTCTTTAGGTCGATATCAAACTTGGCCTGGTTAAAATCAGGCAAGCCCGTAACATGTAGCGTAGTATTTAGCACGGTCCTTTTCCCTAATTGCACCAACAAATCATTCGTTCTCAAATCTCCTATCCTACCGCTGATACTCCCTTCCAAACGCACACTGTCCCGGCTTTTTGGATTCACGTATTTTATATCAGCCAATTGTGGCATTAATAGCAATACCTCAGCAATGGATATGTTGGTATTTGAAAATCGGGTGTCGATAGTCGCTTCACTGTCCATCGCCAATAGCGAATCGAAATCGGTATAACGAACGGTAGTATTGTTCTCCAACCTGCTTTGCGCCGTTTGCAGTACCAGTTGCTTCAATTGTATGCTGCTAGTATCAACTTGTAAGCCCGCCTTTAGCTCTTTTAAATGCAAGCCGCTTTTTTCTTTAACTCCTATATGCTTAACCTCCGCCTTTATGCTTCTTCCTATATAGGCCACATCAATAATTTCGATAGTCAAACTATCAGCGTCAATATGGGCAAAATCCAACCCATTCGGCATGGGGGCCTTTCCATTATCATCAAACACAATATGGTTGTTGTTGAAATCGATTTTATCGACCCTAACCTCCCAGCCTGTGGCAGGAATAAAGAAACCGGTTTCCTTATTGGTGGAGGTATCTATTTTTTCCACGATGAGCGTATCCCTAGCGGCCAAGGCAAAGCGAACATTGGCATTCTGCAACAATATCTCCCCAACCCTAATCTGTTGCTTTTCCATATCGAATTTATTGACATCCAACTCAAATAACGGTATCGCGCCATTTAACTGAAATCCTGATACGGGGGCATCAATGTTTGCTCGAATGTTGGATAATCGAACGGTATTGAGTCCAAAAGTCCAGGCACTAGGGGTGGTATCTTTTTCGGTGGTGTCACCTGCAAATGCATCTAAAATAAATTGGAAGTTGAAAGTACTGTCCTTAGGGTTTTCCTTAAGGTTTACCACCGCATTGTCCAGCAGCACATCGTCAATCTTTATTCGTTGGTTGATCAAATTGAAAAGGTTGATATCCACCCTCAGTTTGCCAGCATACAGTAGGGTATCGCCCTCTAAATCTTCTACATAGATATCCTTTAACTGTACATTGTCCAAAAAACGAATAGCCACCCTGCCAACGGATATTTTTCCACCCGTCATTCCGCTGACTATGTTAGTTGCTTTCTGGGCAATAAAAGTCTGCACTGGAGGCAATTGCAGTAAGAAAATCACCACTACCAGTAAACTGAGCAGAGAAAGAAGAAAGTATCCAAAAATGCGCCCTATGCGCTTAGCAATGTTCACCGAATAAATATATACTTAAGTACTGAAATCTGCATCCACATACGTCTTGGAGCTTTAAAAATCACTGGCTGAGGTATCATTGTCCTCATGCTGGTCTTTTGCTGGCGGTATACTGTTTTCATTAGGCATTACATCGGTCTTTTTATAGGGGAAGGTACCATAAGTATATACCATTCCTACTATAATAGCTAGCAATAATACAGCTAGCATTATTTTTATGGTGCGCTTGCGCTCCCCATTGGGCTCTTGTACGTTCATCACATCAAGTTTTACTCAAAAAATCAACTTACTTTTTATTCCTTTCAGCTTTCCAATTATCATAATCTTTTTCCAGATCGTCCATTTCTTTCTTAACGTCGTCCGAAAACTCATTGTAGTGGTCGCGCATATCCTTTCTTAATTCCTGATACTTATCTTCTACCTTATCTGCGCTTTCCTCGGTCCCATCTTTCACATCATTCACAAACGCCCTAAACCGACTGGCGGAGTTATCGGCACCTTCTTCTATTTTATCGCCTAACTGTTCAGCTTTATCCTCAACATCATTTTGCAATTGGAAAAATCGTTTGTCCAAATCTTCCAACTCCTTTTTTGCTTCTGCTGATAATGACTCTTCCTTAGCTGCTACTTTCTGACGTCTTTCCTCATATCCAGCCTTCAAGTCAGTCCACTTTTCCTCAGCACCTTCTTTTATTTTTTGTTCGGTGGTATTTACATACTCCTTAAGGTCCTCCATCGCCTTTGCCGGGTCCTCGTTACTGTTGCAACTGATACTGAATAGGGCTATTGTAAAGCTGATAAGTAATATGAAAAAATATTTCATGGCTTATGGATTGTTTTTAGGTTTGGTATATGTATTTTTAAGTAGTTGATATTGTTGTTCCAACATTAGGACTTTATCCCTGTCCTTGTCAGTAAATTGGGCTTCGACCCCCTTTTTACGGTCTTGCAGTGCTTGCCATAACTCATCAGTTTGGGCCCAATATGATTCATTGTACTGCCCTTTTTTATCCGCTACCGAATGTACAAACCCTTCCAAGTCGCGTATAAAAACTACTACCGAACTATCTTTTACAAATTCTCGCCCCACGGGAGCCGTTACCGCTACAGCCGAATATGGTTTTGCCTTTTCCACCAAACCCAGTTCAGCAACTATTCCATTGTATAAATACGCTGCAAAAAGGACAATTAAGTATCCAAAACTTTTCATACGCTCCAGTTTCTTCCACCCCATATATAAAATGCCGTACCAACAGTATCGCCAACCGAAACTTTCTTGACAAAATCCTATAAATAGCTAATAATCAATCTACATGAAAGGAATTAGCTTTAGAAAGAATAAGCAAATACATAGAAAAATGTGGCATCCATTCCCCGTATGTAGAAGATAGATGTAAACCCTCAAGTATTTTTCTTTGAAAGGCAAAAAATACCTACCTTTGCCTTCCGTTTATTAAAAATACTTTTTGCTATGGTTTACTTGTTAGTAGTGTTGCTGATTGTGGTTGCGGTGTTGTTGATTTTGGCGGTACTGATTCAAAA
Source organism: Chitinophagales bacterium (assembly GCA_033762815.1). GTDB lineage: Bacteria > Bacteroidota > Bacteroidia > Chitinophagales > CAIOSU01 > JANRLF01. The sequence goes on from JANRLF010000004.1 coordinate 518,198, forward strand.
TCCTAAAGGCGGTGGTTTAGGTGCCGGTTTCGGCGGTGTGGGCAACCAAGTAATGGGTGCCAGAAGGGCTACGGAGTTCATTGAAAAGGCCACTTGGTATTTAGTGGGTGCTTTATTGGTACTTTGCATCTTTTCAGGGGTCATGATGCCAGGTAAAAAAGCAGTGGACAATACTACTGATATCCAGCGCGTTCAGCAGCAACAAGGTACTACTTCCCCATTATCAGTACCAGCTCCTAGCACGCCCGGTAATGGTGCACAACAACCAGGTGCACAGCAGCAGCCGGGTGCACAACAGGCACCTGCCAATAATGCACCAGCACCGGCACCTACTAGCGCCCCTGCTCAATAAATCGGCATTTAACTAAAATTTTTAAGCCACCTGTTCGCTCAGATGCCGCATAAGCAATCTACGGGCTATGGGATAAAAGGTCTCTTCAAAAGGGAATAGCGCTTTACTTTCAATTGCATAAGTGGCGGGGTTGGCCAACTGTCTGCGTTTTTTTATGAGGTCATACTTAATATGCTCAAAGGTATTGATAGCATTGCTGGTATAGCTGGTCACGTATTGCGTGCGGACACCCCTGTATTGCTCGTTGGCTTGCTCGAAAATGGAAATACTATACTCGTACACCTTAATGTCGCGCCTTATTGCCTCCCGCAGCAGTAAATACCCTTCCTTTGGATTAAGGGGCATTACGCCCACTGGGCTTAGCAACAATTGTTCTTCAACAAAATCATACAATTCCTTTCCTTCTGCCGTATACTTTTTTAGCCGTGGAAGGGCGTAATCCATAATGCTGTTCAACTCTTCCAAGTATCTATCATCAAAATGTAACTTCTCATACTCCAAACGCATGTTTTCAATATCGATTTTGCTGATTTGCTTCGGAAATGCGCTCATGGCGCTTTCCTTACCTTGTTTCAAGGCCAATAAATTGTTATGGTGTTGAAACAAATCGGCAAGAAAGGGATAAAGCTTATGCTCGTTGAAGTTGTTGCCCACCTCTTGCAAGTAAGCTAGCAATAAATACTTCTTGTATTCAAAGTCAATTCGGCCCTCAGTAAGCCAATTACTGCTCAAACTTTTCATTTTGTACAGTTTTTAATTCACTACTCCCTTTCCATATTTTAACGGAAAAGTTAAGGGAATGTTACCCTACTGGTTTACGAATTTATTAATCACTAACCAAATGCCAAATTTCCCTGCCAAAATGCCAATCTGTCAATCGTAAAGTCTAAAATTGCAGGTATATCCGCAAAAATGACCTGACAAAAGCCGTTGGCACAACAAATGCTAATGCGGTTGCAGCAAATTATAAAAACCAAAAAAACATTACCGTATGTCCACAAAAACTTTGAACATCACCCCACTGGCTGACAGAGTGGTGGTAAAGGCCGACGCCGCAGAAGAAACCACAAAAAGCGGGCTGTACATTCCTGACACTGCCAAAGAAAAACCACAAAGAGGGGAAGTGGTAGCTGTAGGTTCAGGTAAAAAAGACGAGCCCATGACCGTTAAACCTGGCGACAAAGTATTGTACGGCAAATATTCAGGTACTGAACTTACCATTGATGGAGAAGACTACCTGATTATGCGCCAAAGCGACATCTTCGCTGTATTGTAATCCCTATTCCTTTAATTTATTGCTCATTTCACAAAAAAACCAAAACCCATAAAACATGGCAAAGTTGATCAAATACGACTCAGAAGCCAGGGAATCACTGAAAAAAGGTGTTGACACACTGGCCAATGCCGTAAAAGTGACCTTAGGCCCTAAAGGACGTAACGTAGTTATTGAAAAGAAATTTGGCGCACCTTCCATTACCAAAGACGGTGTATCAGTTGCCAAAGAAATAGAATTGGAAGACCCATTAGAGAATATGGGCGCACAAATGGTGAAAGAAGTTGCCAGCAAAACTTCTGACCTAGCCGGAGACGGTACTACCACCGCTACCGTATTGGCACAAGCCATCATTACCAAAGGTTTGAAAAGCGTTGCTGCCGGTGCACACTTGATGGACCTTAAACGCGGTATCGACAAAGCTGTGGAAGCAGTAGTAGCCGACTTGAAAAAACAATCAGTAGAAGTTGGCAATGACAATGAAAAAATTCGTCAAGTAGCCAGCATATCCGCTAATAACGATGCAAATATCGGTGCTTTGATAGCAGAGGCCATGCAGAAAGTTGGCAAAGAAGGCGTTATCACCGTTGAAGAAGCCAAAGGTACCGATACGTATGTGGATACCGTAGAAGGTATGCAGTTCGACCGTGGTTACCTTTCTCCTTACTTTGTGACCAACACCGAGAAAATGGAGGCTGACCTCGACAATCCTTACATCTTGATTTACGACAAGAAAATCAGCAACATGAAGGACTTGTTGCCCGTATTGGAGAAAGTGGTACAACAAGGTGCCCCTTTGGTAATCATTTCTGAAGATTTGGAAGGCGAAGCTTTGGCTACTTTGGTGGTTAACAAAATCCGTGGTACCTTGAAAGTGGCTGCTGTTAAAGCTCCTGGCTTTGGCGACCGTAGAAAAGAAATGTTGGAAGATATCGCCGTATTGACTGGTGGTACCGTTATCAGCGAAGACCGTGGTTACAAATTGGAAAACGCTACCGTGCAAATGTTGGGTCGCGCTGAAAAAGTAACTATCGATAAAGACAACACCACTATCGTAAATGGTGTAGGCGAAACTGACAATATCAAAGCCCGTGTTGCCCAAATCAAGTCTCAAATTGAGAACACTACCAGCGACTACGACCGTGAAAAACTGCAGGAGCGTTTAGCCAAATTAGCTGGCGGTGTTGCTGTATTGTACATTGGCGCTCCTACAGAAGTGGAAATGAAAGAGAAGAAAGACCGTGTGGACGATGCCTTGCACGCTACCCGTGCCGCTGTTGAAGAAGGTATCGTACCTGGCGGTGGTGTGGCACTTATCCGCGCTCTACCAGCCATTGATGGTATCAATACTTTGAACGAAGATGAGAAAACCGGTGCCGATATCGTTCGTCGTGCCATCGAAGAGCCATTGAGGCAGATTGCTGCCAATGCAGGTATCGAAGGCAGCATCGTTATTCAAAAGGTGAAAGAAGGTAAAGGCGACTTCGGTTACAATGCCCGCACCAATGAATACGAGAACCTATACCAATCAGGCGTTATTGACCCTACCAAAGTAACCCGTGTGGCTTTGGAAAATGCGGCCTCTATTGCCGGTATGTTGTTGACCACCGAGTGTGTGATAGTTGACAAACCAGCAGAAGAAGGTGCTGCTGCCGGCGGCGGAATGCCAGGCGGTATGGGCGGTATGGGTGGAATGATGTAATCAAGCCCTTTTAACTATTTAGTCACGAGAAACCCTTTCGTTCCCAAACAAACGGAAGGGTTTTTTCTTTAAAAAGAAATAGGTTCAATGGGCAAGTTAGCATTGTTAAGAAAAAAATAATTATTCTAAATGGTGGCTTAAAGAATAAATTAATTCTTTACATTAGATAAGTGTAATGCCGAAAGTGAATCCAAGGCAACGATTCATTTTCACCTACGGCCTTACAATAAAGGAATCCTCGAAGATAGAAACGGCAGGATGCTGATGGGATAACCTGGCTAAAGGGATTTTTTCACCCCTAAATAAACATTTATGCTAGTACACAAAAAATGGGCAATAGCCGCAGGCTTGTTGCTGCTGGGCATCCATTATGATGCCCATGCCCAATCAAATCCCGCGTGCGGGCCAGAGTATCTGGACATTGACGGTAAGCTCGATGTCAACTGCCTTCAATTGCTGCCTTCGGGTGCCACAGGTACCACTGCCGGGTGGGTTTTGACAACCGATGCTGATGGTAACGGCACTTGGCAAGCATTGCCCACACCGGGCAATTCCCCCAATCTGCAAGACGGCACCTGCGATGGCCAAACGTTGGTGTGGGATGGTGCTGCTAATGGAGGCCTCGGGCAATGGGTTTGGGCCAATAATATCTATAATGCCGCAAACGGGGCGAGCGCCGGCAATGTGGGCATCGGTTACACAAGCTGCCCCCCAACGCTTACGGAGAGGCTGGATGTAAACGGCACCTTTATAAGTAGCCAAAGCCCTGGCAGCGGAAACTATCAGTTATTGAATTCCGCTGACTTTTTTGGCCATTTAGGCTTGGGCACCATTGCACCCAATGTTCCAGGATCAGGCACCGGATTCGTCAATGGCAATAATTATTATGCCACGGGTACTTTCAATGTAGGCAGCATATTTCCTATCCTTGGCGACGGTGCCTACAACCTGCAGCTTAATTCTGCAAGTAACATTGTCAACCTGCAAGGTACAGGAATTAATGGTAGTGGAAGCGTTTCTTTTGATTTAAACAACGGACTTGGCGCAATCCAATCTCTTAATACCACCACTATCGAAAATGTCGTAACTGACGGCAGCCTCGATCTTAGCACCCATTTAAATCAAGGGGTTGGTTTTCAGGTAAACGGCATTGACAATAATGTGGGCACACAGGTATTTGGTATCAACAACCAAACAGGGGTTGCAAACAACAATGATGGCAACCTGCTAACTTTTAGGGACAATGGCCAAATGGGCTTAGGCACCACAGGTACTACCGCGCAAAACACTTTGGATGCCACCGCTCTGCTGCATGTGGTTGGCAAGACCCGCACCGACGATTTACAGGTTCTACCGGGGGGTAATGCGGGCACGGTGAATATTGGCGATGTGCTGACCGCTGTGGATGCTGACGGTAATGCGGTATGGGCACCAGCCACTACATCTCCCGCCCCACCGCTTCCAAATGGAACCCGTCACGGTAATACTATGTGGTGGGATGCTGCTGCAACAACACCTGTTTGGAGACCAGATGATTATAATATATTTAATGATGGCAATCATATTGGTTTAGGAGGTGTAACGGCTGTTGGAGCTAATACGGCATCAGTTAGTACAACGTATAATAGAATAGGTGGTACATTGCCTTGGAACGCGCCTGTGGTTATCCAAAAGAATCATAGAGATTATATTTCCAATGGTAATCAAGATGATGTCAGCACCATTCTAACTTTGCATAATAACGTTTCCTCCACCCCGGGATATGGCTATGTCAATATTCATGTTAATGGGAGGGGCAACATGCAATTTGGATTGACTCACAATAATTATCATTCTGGCAGTGCCTTTGGTTTTCTTACAAACCCCAATATGGACTTGCCAACATTCTCAGTGTTGGATTATGGGGCTCTTGTTCTTCAAACAGATTATAACAATTTTTCATCAACATTCAGTTTTGGTCTTGACTACCACACTACTCCATCAAACTTTAACCACTTGCGAACTAAATTAGGAAATAGTTGGGCAGGAGGCACCTGTGCAAATGGAGCTACCTATTTGTCATCTAAATTTTTTCTAAGGGATGACGAAAAAATGGACGATGACCCTGCATACACTGACATATCACATATATTTATAGGAATTGACAATAAAATTGGCCTTAACTTAACTCAACTAGAAGCTTATAAAAATAGAGGTATCTGTGGGACAGATCCTAAAGCTACAGTACATATTGGCGGGCAAGGTGCTGATTGTACCGAAGAAATTTTCAGAGCTACCAATACCAATGCAGTTGACCTATTCAGGATCAATAATGCTGGGCAGGTGTTCATTGATGTGGATCAAACTTCAAGTTGTAATGGTGCGGCACTTGATGTGGATGGCGATATTGATGCAAGTGGCACCGTTTTTGCCAATGGCTCTGCGCTCACATCTGACCATCGTTACAAGCAAAACATAGCCGTTATCGAAAACCCTATTGATATAATTAGAAAAATGAGTGGCGTATACTACACCTACAAAATAGATGAGTTCAAAGAAATGAACTTTGATAATCGTAAACATATCGGCTTCATTGCCCAAGATTTGGAAAAGATATTGCCAGAAGCAGTACTTACGAAAGACGATGGTTACAAAGCAGTTGAGTATGCCAACCTCACGGCCTTGCTTGCTGAAGGTATCAAAGCACAGCAAAATACCATTGAGGAAAACTATGAGGCGCTTACCCAACAGTTGAAAGAAAAGGAGGAGCAAATACAAGCACTGACCAACAAATTGAACAAAATAGAGCAAATGCTGAGCCAAGGTACCAATACCAATACCAATACCAGTACCGCCACCAATACCCAAGTGGTGGCCATTAAAGGCAATGATGCACCAGCCACTAGTTATTTGCAACAAAATGTACCCAATCCTTTTGAGAACAGCACCTATATAGAGTATGCCGTATCAGAACTGGGCAGTGATGCTCAGGTGGTGATTAATGATTTGACTGGCAAAATCATAAAAACCATTCCAGTTAGCTTTGGCAAGGGAAAAATAGACCTTCATTTTTCCGAATTTGCTAGCCAAGAGTTGGTTTATAGTCTCTATATCAATGGCAAATTGGTAGATAGCAAACGCATGATAAAACAGTAATCAGAATTTTCAACAGTATCAAAACCCTTTCTTGTTCGCTCAAGAAGGGGTTTTGTATTTTGCAGAATAAACTAACCGAAAGTAACAAGCAACCCTTTTCGAACCACACTCGTTTTGCTATAAAAACCAACACCCGAAACCATGCGATATATCTCCCGCTATCTCAGTTTAATTGCCTTGGTATTAGTTGCTGCCAGTAGCATGACCAGTTGCATGAAAGATAAGTGCAGCACCGAAACCCGCTACACCGTATTTGAACCCGTGTACATGAGCTATGACTCTATGCGCAATGCCGTAGCTTCCGAACAACCCAGGGCATTGGACAACCCTGGTAAAATATGGACCAACGAAAATTACCTGTACATTGTAGAAACCGACAAAGGCGTACATGTGATTGACAATAGCAATCCCTCCTCCCCGCAGAATATTGCTTTTATCAATATTCCGGGCAACATTGATATTGCTGTGCGCAATAATATTTTATATGCCGATAGCTATATTGATTTGGTAGCTATCGATATCAGCAACCCGCAAAATGCCACAGAAGTAAAGCGGGTACAAAATGCCTTGCCACAAAGGGTGTATGAATATGGTTATTACTATGATGCCACCAAAGGGGTACCTATTGAATGGGTGAAAACCGAAAAGGTAGAAACCTATGAAACCAATTGCGGCAACGGTGGCGGCTACTACTACATGGAAGGTGATATGGTCAATATGGGAGGTACACCTACTGTTTCGCCTTCTCTAAGTAGCAACGGCAGTGGCGGTGGACGTGATGTGGGTGGCCGTGGCGGCTCCATGGCACGTTTTACTATTTATGGCAACTACCTGTATGTAGTGGATAACAGCACCTTGCACTTGTATGATATCAGCAACCCATCCAACCCATCAGCAGGCAGTGATGTTTCTTTAGGCTGGAATATTGAGACCATCTTTCCCGCTCAGGGGCATCTGTTTATCGGTTCTACTTCGGGCATGCACATATACAATTTAGATAATCCTGCCAATCCTACATGGGTTTCTACTTATGAACACGTAAGCAGTTGCGACCCAGTAGTGGTACAGGGCGATTATGCTTTTGTTACACTGCGCTCAGGCACTCCTTGCCAAGGCTTTACCAATACTTTGGAAGTAGTAGATATTAGCAATATGAGCAGCCCTACCCTTTTGAAATCTTATGAAATGCACAATCCACATGGCCTAGCAGTGCGGGGCAATAACCTTTTCCTTTGCGAGGGCGACCAAGGCTTAAAAACTTTTGACATTACCGATAAAAATGCCATCAGCAACAACCTTTTGCAACACCTACAAGGCATGCAAGCTTATGATGTAATAGCCATGAACCAAACACTGATGCTGATTGGTGCCAATGGATTGTTTCAATATAATATTAGCGACCCTGCCAACTTACAACTATTAAGTACAATAGCAGTACAGTAAAAAATGGTAACTTATGGATGGTCTTCGTCCGGGAGCAGATAGTTAGTAAAACCTTCATGACAACAAGGTAACTGGATGAAGATCATCTACCATACTATGGACGCCGAGCTAATAGAGGCTTGTATCAAAGAGGATAGGGCGGCACAAAACCGATTGTACGAAAGGTTTTATGGCCGTATGTTGGGGGTGTGCCTTCGCTATGCCAATTCAAAAGATGAGGCGAGGGAGATATTGAACGAGGGTTTTTTAAAAGTTTTCCGCACCATTCAGCATTTCAAAAATGAAAAAGGCAGTTTGGAGGCTTGGATATACCGTGTGATGGTAAATACCTCCATTGACCACTATCGGAAGGAAATAAGGTATAAAGAGGTGCTGGAGGAAGCACCGGAAATGTTCGGTACTCCTCCTGCGGATGTCATTAGCAAGATGAGTGCCGATGAATTGTTGCAACTGGTGCAACAATTAACCCCTGCCTACCGTACCGTATTCAACCTATATGTGATGGAGGGTATGAACCACCGGGAAATAGGGGAAAAACTGGGCATATCAGAAGGTACTTCCAAATCAAATTTAGCCAAGGCCCGCATCAAATTGCAGCAAATGGTATTGGCCAACAATATAGTAAAACAACAAAGCTATGCCTGACCAAGATTTCGACAGGATAATGCGTGAAAAGTTAGGCGGCTATAAAGCGGCTTACGACCCTCAAGACTGGGTCGCTATGGAATCCATGCTCCCTCAGAAAAATGATAAACGTAGTCCATTTGCTTGGTGGTGGCCAGCAGCATTGGTAGTATCAGTGTTGCTTATTGATGTTTGGTTGGGTGTGCTGTTGTTTGATACAAAGCAAGATCAAATGACCTTAGCAAATTCGAATCAAGAGCAAATACTTGATAAACATTCCACCAAAACATTCCCTGAAAGCAAACTGTTACCTCAAGCTGGACATGTTTCTGCTCTGAAAGAAGAAACGCTACCCCGTAAGACGCAATCATCACCTGATGGGGCTGAACTAGTTAAAGACGAAAGCAATAATAATAATAAGCACAGTAAACCCCTTAAAATATCATCAATAAATAAACGAGCAGGCAAAAAGGTGATTCTAAACGAACCATCATTATCCGAATCCTCCAATTCTACGCTTAAAGAAAAGAACAACGAAGCCACGGACTATACCCATGTGCCAAGCTTAGATGAAATGTACAGTGCCAATTTACCCTATATTTTGCTCGACAGTATAAGCAGCACCTATGATATAGATAACACCAAAAAAGTAAATGCCAATGTTCGTTTAAAGGCCAAAAAAGCGCTATTTGGCCTAGGGGTTAACGTAGGCAGTTACTTATGGCTCACTGATATTTCAGGCAATCGCCATTTAGGCTATCAAGCATCATTGACCGGCAATGTGCTCATCAAAAGAAGGATTGCCATAGGGGTAGGTATCGGTTGGGCAACTATAAATTATGGCAGTAACGATGTAAAACCCAATTTTGAAGGATATGCGGTACCAGTTTCCTACACTTCGCAAATTCAAGCTATTGATGTACCATTCAGTTTACAAGTCAATTGCTTGAATAAAGGCCGCTGGAGTTTGTTTGCTTCCATGGGCCTACATAGTTTAATTAAAGTGAAAGAAAGCTACAGTTATCAGTTTGCTACCGATACGGTAACCCCTATTGAACCTGTACCTCCAATTACACCCACCTTTAACAATTCAGGAAACATAGAAGCCGATTACAACAACGCCTTATCAGGATATGATGGCCGTAAGGCCCTTTTTGCTCGTCGCTATTTGCCGATTGTCCATTTAAATGTTGGCTGTAGTTTTGAATTGGCTCCTGGCCTTTTGATTGAAGCTGCGCCAAGCTTTCAAATGAGCCCCACCCATGTGGGTATTCAAAACAAGCGTTTGTGGGCAGCTGGTTTGGAAACTGGCATTAAATACTACTTTGGGAAATAGCTACTATACCGAGCTTGGGGTTTGTATTGGGAACCACCGTGAAAAAACATCTTTTAGTACATCCAGCTTAACGGGTTTTGATATGTAATCATCCATTCCTGCTTCAAGGCATTGTGCCCTATCTTCCTTCATGGCATTAGCCGTCATTGCTATTATCACTGAATGTTCGCTTCCAAAGCTTGCAGCACGAATAACTTTAGTTGCTTCTAAACCATCCAACTCTGGCATTTGCACGTCCATCAGAATACAGTCATAATTTTTCTGCTTGGTCATTTCAATGGCTTCTAACCCATTTGATGCTACATCAGCTTGCAAGCCCATTGCCTTTAGTGAGCCTAATGCGACTTTTTGATTGACCATATTGTCTTCAACCAAAAGCAGTTGGATATCAGTACGGTAAAGGGGAGCTAGTATAGGTCCACGCAACTCCCCATATATCCTTTTCTCAGCAGCGTTAAGCGCAATTCGAATATGATGTAATAACTGCGATTGCTTAGATGGCTTCACAATACTTGCCACAAACAAATGCTTTTCACTTATATCAGGCATATTTCCCAACGAGGTCAAAGCTATAATGGGCAGCTGTCCATCAGGCAATATACGCCATATCTCCCTTGCCACTTGCAGGCCGTCCATGTTTGGCATCAAAATATCTATGATAGCAAGATCGTACTTTCTGCCATGCCTCAACTGCTCCAAAGCCAAATGTGCATTATTGAAAGGATGTGGCTCCATTCCCCATGCACGGCATTGTAAGGTCAGAATTTTCAGATTGGTAAGATTATCATCCAATAATAGCACTTGCGCACCTTTAAGGGCATAATCCTTTATTGTATCTGTCTCAATCTCTGCAAATGCCGTATCAGAGATTATGCTGAATGTGAATGTTGAACCTTTGCCCACTTCGGTTTGCACTTTTATCTCACCACCTAGCAGCTTTACAAGTTTGTCGCTTATGGCCAATCCCAATCCCGTTCCGCCATACTTTCTTGTGGTAGACGAATCGACTTGTGAAAAGAGTTTGAATAGCCTTGCTATCTTATCCTCAGGAATACCAATACCGGTATCTTTCACGGAAAACTCCAGTTTCACTTTCCCATCAATGGTATCGGGCAATCGCTTAACGGTAACTAGTATTTCTCCCTTATCAGTAAACTTAACTGCGTTAGTCACCAAATTGACCAATATTTGTACAAGCCTGGTGCTATCAGATACAATTTGGGCAGGTACATCTTGGCTTATATAGTAAACCAATTCAAGCTGCTTTTCTTTTGCCTTAAAAGAAAGCATTTCAAAGACACTCTCAATCAACTGGGCCAAATTGATGGGATGAAATTCCAATTCCAAATTCCCCGAATCAATCTTAGAGTAATCTAAAATGTCATTAATCAATGTCAACAGGTTATCACCGCTCAATCGAATGGTTTCTACGTAATCTATTTGCCGCTCATCCAATGTGGTTTCCAATAACAAGTCCGTCATACCTATTACTGCATTCATAGGGGTACGTATTTCATGGCTCATAGTAGCCAAAAATTCCGCCTTGGCTTTGCTTGCCGATTCGGCTGCATCTTTTGCTGCCTTTAAATTTTCCTCATAATTGCGCCTTTCCGTCACATCGGTATAGGTTATGGCTACCCCATCGCCCAGCTTCACTGCCACGACTTGCGTCCAGAAAAAGCCACCATCAGGCAAAACATAAGGCACTTCTTCCCTCATTTGGATGCCACTCTCGATTACCTCCTTATACTTCTCAAAAAGGGTTCTTTCCATCGGCCCTTGCAACAGTTGCAAATAGGTTTTGCCTGCTATCGTATCAATCCTGCCCATACCGTCAGCGGCAATATTGTTCAGCATCATCCACTCCAGGTCATATATTTCGCCATTTTCGTCCCTTAGGGCTTTCAAGGCCATAATGCCATTGGGCGAACTATTCATAATACCTTCCAACAAATCCTGCGCTTCCTTTCGTAAGGTAATGTCGGTATGCGAGCCCACCATCCTTACTACCTTTCCATGCTCATCCAGTATTTTCTTCCCTCTTGCTAGTACCCATATGTATTGGCCGTCCTTATGCTGCATTCGGAACTCAATGCTGTAGGCATCTATCTTATCGTTCAAATAGTCATTTAAATGTGCAAGGGTTTTTTGCCTATCGTCCGGATGAAGGCTTTTCACCCAATGGTCAAAACCTGGTACAAATTCATCCCCAGAAAAACCCAACATCTGTTTGTACCGCTCCGAATAATAAACCTGGTTACTTGGAACGTCCCAATCCCAAATGCCATCATTTGAACCTTCCAAAGCCGCTGCATAACGTTCTTCGCTTTCACGCAATTTTTCTTCGGCTTGCTTATACTCGGTGATATCCGTTACCCGGCCTAGCAAATATTTTTTTCCATCAAATCGGACAAGGCTAATTGCAAAATTGCCCCAAAAAGCCATGCCACTCTCCACTTTGTATTGTTCAATACCCTTTACCACTTCTCCAGTTAGTACCCCCCTCATAACCTCTCTGCGCCGCTCACCGCTTAATGGATTCAACAAAAGCGTGTTTAGGTGCTTACCAACAAAAGCCCTTTCGCTGCCCATCATTTGTTGAAACCGTTGGTTACAATCTATTATTAAGCCTTCTATATCTGTGATAAAAATGGCATCGGCTGACTGGTTGAGCAAATTGCGCAAAAAACCTTCCATAGAGGCCAGCTTGTACTGCTCCTTGTTGCGCAAATATCTGATACTGAACAATATAATTGTGGTCAGTAGAAAAGCGATGAAATAGAATACCCTTTCGCTTATCAAAATAGTGTGATTGTAAACGAGCAAAATGGTTAAACCCAGCAGAAACGAACCATTATAAAAAAGCAGCTTGGGGAGGGTATCAAGTACGAGTGATAAAGCAATAAGGTGTAGAAATAATGTGACTGTATAAACAGTATTGAACTCGTTAAGATAAGTGCCTAAAAATATTTGCGCAGTGAAAAGATAGAAGGCTATTTCAGAAACAAACTTTTTCCACTTAATCAGTACTTGGGGCAGATAGCTTACTATTAGAGCGATGATACCAATACCCGCAACAATGTAACGGTCAACCATCGGCTCATAAGCATTGGGTTTATACAGAACGTACAAAACACCAAACACCAACTTAGTGCTAATGGCTATGATTAATATTAAGCGATAAATTGTAAGCTGCTCCTTATCGTGAGCTTGCTTAAAGATGCTTTGAAACATCGACTGCAAATTGAAATAAATATACCCAATTTATGGGATAATTACCAGTAAAATAGATGGCTACAGAATGTTCAGCCTGTCCATTAGGCTTTTCCTGTAAGATTTACCAATGGGTATAAACTTTTTTTCGATGACAAGCATATTGCCATCCAAATTCTGGATTTTATTCACAGGCACAATAAAAGAGCGATGTACTCGGGCAAATTTATCAATTGGTAGTCTCTTTTCGATTGCCTTCATGGTAGTAAGTACCGTGTGCTTTTTGCTCCCCAAATTAATGGTTACATAATCGCCCAAAGCCTCAACCCATAATATATGATCAAAAGGGACATTTACCCATATGTTATCCTCCTTAACATACAAGCTCTCCACATGTTGTATGGGCACCTTAACCCGCTCATCATGTATTTCTTTAGCCTTTTGTACCGCTTTTAAAAATCTTGGAAATGTTGGAGGTTTCAGCAAATAATCCGTCACCTGGTATTCGAAGGCCTCGAGGGCATAATCTTTTTTGCTGGTAATAAGTATGATTTGCGGCTTCTGCTCCAAGTTCTTAATCAATTCCAAACCTGAAAGATTGGGCATTTCCACGTCCAAAAAAAGCAAATCGATATCTTCTTTCATCAGCAGGTTGGAAGCTTCCACCGGGTCAGTAAAGGAAGTAAAAAGCTCCAAAAAATCCGTCTGTTCCACAAACTGTTGAATGAGCTTTATAGAGAGCTCGTCATCATCTACAATTATACACCTCATTATAGCAACTAATCAACGTGCAATGTAATGCAAGATTAACTTATGGACAACACAAATTGAAATCGAATTGTTGAAAACTATGACTCTAAAGAATGCAGCTCAATATTTACTTCATTAAGCGCTTCGTTTACCAACCCAACCGCCCGCTCAACAAACTCAATCACCTCATTAATATTCTTTGCATCTGGATTTACGTTTTCCAGATACTCCAAAATGGGTTCCAAAGCCCCGATACCAAAAGTTTGTGCTTGTGGTTTCAACTTATGCGCCACCTTTTTAAGCCTGTCCCAATCATTGGCACCACAAGCTTCCCTCAACTCATCCAAAAGCCCTGGGGTACTTTGTAAGAAAATCTCCAATACTTCTTTAAGAAAAGCTGTATTGTTAAAAGAATTTTCTTTTACAAAGTCAAGGTTGATCAGTTTGCTTTGCGCCATTCTTAACACAATGGATAACACTTTGCTCCCAATATATACATTTTTAAGATAATCGAACAAAAAAGATTACCTTTTTTGTTTATAGTTGCTATAAAAAAAAGAGGGGCTACTAGTAAGTAGTCCCCTCTTTATCATCCATAGTTAGATTCTTTATGGTTTTTGCTCTGCTTGAGGTTGAAGGCTCAATGATTGGTTCAACATAGAAGGTCCATTTACTTTTTCCAAACGACTGCTAGCATCGAATTTAAATATGGCTTTATCCTTACCTTGTCCGTAAGCCTCGGGCAAAAGATACAGTCCCTTCTTATCAGCTGCCTTTTCGGGTTCTGCATTTACTAAATCCGGATGCAATTGGATGTATTTGTCGTTTCTTACAGCGGTTACTTGCCATGAAACTTTCAAACCAGCCTTACCACCGCTGATGGAAAAGGTATTGCCAGTAATTTCACTAGAAACGTGCAAATCAGGTGCTGAACCACCTACAGGAGTCAAAATGTAGGAATAATCAACATTGATAGCAGAAAAATAATCAGGCAAGGTAACAGTGGCATTCCCAGCATTATCTAACACCACATTGCCCCTATAAATGTTCAACACTTCATTGGACTCCGGGCAATAGTGTTTCAAGTATTTATTTTCCGGATCTAGCGGGTGATCAATCATGAAGTTTTTAACGCCAAGCACTACCAAATCACCCAAGGCACCAAGGTCATCTGCTGAAATGACACCGAATCCACCTGCTGCATTAGATGCGTCACCCACGACACCTACATTCACACCAATACCATATACTCCAGGGTTGTCATTGGCTGTGCTGGTATTGGTATTGTTACCGAATACGCCAATACCTCCATCGCGCGTGGTTTGGCCTATTACGCCATAGAAGCCTGAACCGACCACCCCAGGTGCCCTATTGGTAGCAGTGCCACTGGCCGCGGCATTGTTGCTGCCAAATACCGCTGCTGCAGTATTGTTATTATTTTCTCCTACCACACCTTGTACGCCAACGCCATATACGCCGAAGCCTGCTGAAGTACGCAAGTTATTGCCCCATACACCTGCTGCAGCCGTACCGCTTGCCTCCACTTGCCCTGCAACGCCATAGGCCCCGCTACTGGAACTACCTAATACCGCAGCTGTAGTAACATTAGAACTAGTAGTAGTGGATTGTATGGTAGAAAATGCTGAGGTAGCAAAGGTATTGCTGGCATTTATAGCTACTCCTGAATTTGAATGCGTTACTGTAAGTGCACTTCCACTAGCAGTGGGTGAATTAATCGTTACCGCTCCCGCATCAGCAGTAATAGTACGGCCAGCACCTGCACCGCCAAAATCATATGCTTGGTCCAAGGTGCCGCCACCAGTGCCAGTTGCGCCTGTAGCGCCAGTTGCACCGGTTAAACCCGTAGACCCAGTTGCGCCAGTTGCACCTGTGGCTCCTGTAGCTCCCGTTAGGCCAGTACTTCCAGTAGGGCCAGTAGCTCCGGTGGTTCCAGTTGCCCCAGTAGCCCCAGTAGCACCTGTTGAGCCAGTTGGGCCAGTGGCACCCGTTAAGCCTGTACTACCTGTTGGGCCAGTAGCACCAGTTGTTCCAGTGGGCCCCGTAGCACCAGTGGCACCGGTGGTACCTGTTGGTCCAGTAGGGCCTACGCTACCGCCGGATATTGGCAAAACCACAGAATTACCGCCTGATATGGACAAAGTGAAATTGGCACCGTTCCATGACAATGTTTGGGCATCTGGCCCCGTGGCACCTGTGGCACCTGTTGCACCCGTTGGCCCTGTTAAGCCAGTCAATCCAGTCGGGCCAGTCGGGCCGGTGGCTCCAATTGGTCCGGTATCACCCGTGGGTCCTGTTAATCCATTGGCCCCAGTTGCCCCAGTTGCTCCAGTTGCCCCTGTAGCACCAGTTGGGCCAGGTGCTCCACCTGAACCAGAAGCAGCAGCATACAATGCATATGGCACGCTCACCATTTCGAATGTGCCCATAGAGGTATAAAGTGTACCTCCAGTAGGATCAAGCTCAATTTCAACAAACTTGCTGCCTGTAGCCCAATTGATATTGGAAAAACTACCAACTGGCTGTATGCCCCTGCCAATCAATAAGCTAAAAAGACCAAACGGGTTGGTACCCAATTTATGCTCTTCGCTATATACTGTCTGGCCTGCATTAGCACTGTCTTTAATGGAAATACGGACACTAATATTTTGGTTAATCAGAAGATTGCCTTGCGCATCTCTGGCAACGGCTTGATAGTTAATGGCTTGCGGAACTTGTGCCCATGCGCTTAGGGAAAATATGACCAATGCACACAACAAAAACAATCGGGATAACATGTTGGATAGGGGTTTAGCGTTAAATGTTAAGTGTGGCTAAAGATAATGTAAAATCTACATTTCCTACCCTTGAACAATTAAAGTATAATGAAATCTAGTGATAGACATTGAGGCATTCATATTGGACTTGAGATAGAAAATCTCAAATCTCTAACATGGATACAATCGGTTTAATTACTCAGCAAAATGGGGGTTCTGTACCAAAGTAGCCTGAAAGTCGTGGTTAGCATCCATTGCCTTGGCTACCTTTTCCGCTATCTGTGCGGCGGTAAAGCCCTCATACTGCAATACTTCGGAGAGTAGCCCCGGGCGGAACCAGCGTTCTTCCAGAGCCATAGGCATGACGTTGGCTGTCAGTCGATTTTTCAATAATAATTCCGCCAATATGCTATAAAGCCCGCCTGTAAGGAAATGGTCCTCGACGGTAACTACCAGCTTACAATTGCTACATACATCCAGCAGCACTTTTTCATCTATTGGCTTTAAGCTTCTCAGGTTTACCAATCCTACTTGCATACCTTCGGCTTCCAATAAACGTTTTGCTTCATAGCACTGCTCGAACAAAAAGCCGTAGGTGAGTATAGTCACTTCGTTACTAGTACTGACTACTTCTGCCTTACCTATTTCAAATGGGGACTGATGCTCGTAAACTGGCTTTCGAGTGATGGCGCGTACATATGACGGGTATGGGCTGGCCCAAACAGCGGGCAGCATGGCCAACATATCCTGCTCATCGGCAGGGCAAAATACCTGCATACCTGGAATACCACGCATAATGGCCACATCTTCTATCGCTTGATGGGTAGGACCGTTGCCATCAGAAAGGAAACCAGGCACCCAACTGCTTAATTTTACGGGCAGCTTTGCAATGCCCACATCGGTACGAATAAATTCAAAAGCACGCAGTGTAAGGAAAGTGGCCAGCGCATGCACAATAGGAATTCTACCACGCAAGGCCAAGCCTGCCGCCGCACCTATCATGGTTTGCTCAGTGATGCCGGTATCAATAAACCGTGACCCCAATACCGAAGGCAAATTCCTTATCAAGGCTCTGTTCTCGGCTGTCATTACCACATACCGCTCATCGCGCAGCGCAATATCTTTCAACAATTCTTCGTAGTTCATCCTTATCGTACGGTTAATGTTTCCGAAACCAATTCAGTAGTAGCCTGGCCATGCAGTTCCTTCAACAATGAATCTATCTCCTCATGGGTAAAGTTGCAGAACCATCTATCGGCCCTTGCCTCAATACTCGGCAAGCCTTTGCCACGTACCGTATCGGCTATAATTACATTCAGCTTGTTTTCGCTGAAAGGCAATGCTTTGAAAGCCGTTTCCAAAGCTTGGAAATCATGCCCGTTAATGCGCTGTACCTTACAGCCAAACCCAGCAAACTTATCCTGCAAGGGCTCCAAGGGAATCAAATCCTCGGTAGCCATATTGGCTTGGAAGTGGTTGCGGTCCACCACAAAAGTGAGATTGTTCAGTTGGTAAGCGTTGGCTACCATCACCGCTTCCCATACGCTACCTTCATTCAACTCCCCATCGCCGGTAATGACAATCACCCTTGCAGGACTACTTTTCATCTTTAAATCAAGTGCTACCCCCAGCGCAACGGAAGGCAAATGCCCCAAAGAGCCGGAGTGGAATTCAATGGCAGGTATATTTCTGTTAGGGTGCCAATAGATATGGTCGTTAGCTTTCAAGTGGTTGTTTAAACGCTCCCTTTCCATAAAACCCAGTTCGGCAAGGGTGCCGTACAAAGCTGGCACGTCGTGGCCTTTTGATAAGAATAGATAGTCCCTATCAGGATTTTGTAGGTCATTCTTGTCCAGTCGCAAAAATTCGGAATAGAGATATACTATCAAATCGGCACAAGAAAGCGAAGCACCTATGAAGCAACCGCCATCAGTGGATAGTTTGATAATATGCTCCCTTACTTTCAGGGCCAATTCAGCTAGTTCTTTTTCTCTTGCAGGGCTCATTTATTCTTCGGTTTCCATTAAATGGTTGAAACTTATTCTATTTATGGCTCAAACTCTACCAGCATGTCAACATCGCTTCTGCTGTTTTGCTGACCACGTGCAACGGAGCCAAAAATAGCCAGGGTCTTCACACCGTAGGAACGGATGACATCGGCATGCTCCCTTACTTTGGCAACAACGGTATCCCTGTTCATTACTGGTTTTCGCATGCTACAAAATTACGTTTTTCTTTTAGGCAGTTGTTAGTTGTGCCCATTTATTCTTCCGCTTGTGTACCTTTGCCAAGTGGTACAAATTATCGAATGCCCAAGAGATGCCATGCAGGGGATACACCAGTTTATCCCCACTGCCGATAAGGTAAGGTATATCAATGCCTTGTTGAAAGTAGGTTTCCATACCCTTGATTGTGGCAGTTTCGTTTCTCCCCGCTATATACCGCAAATGCAAGATACCGCCAAGGTTTTGAATGAAATTGACCTTACGGGCAGCCATTCAAAGCTTTCGGTAATTGTTGCCAATGTTAGGGGGGCAGAAGAGGCTTGCCAGCATGAAAACGTTACTTATTTGGGCTTTCCCTTCAGCATCTCCGAAACTTTTCAGTTACGCAATACCAATGCAACGATTGAACAATCGCTGCATACCGTTGAAGCCATAAAGGCCACATGCGAAAAGGCCGGCAAGCAACTGGTAGTCTATCTTTCCATGGCTTTCGGCAATCCTTATGACGACCCTTGGGATATTGACGTGGCGGGCAAATGGATTGACCGCCTAAGCGAAATGGATATTCGCTATGTTTCCTTATCCGATACTATTGGGGTGGCCACTCCGGAGGTAATTACCTACTTTTTCCGAGACCTGACTCGGCACTTCCCCCAAATGGATTTCGGAGCGCACTTCCATACCACACCTGAAACCTGGCGCGAAAAGGTAGAACCTGCCTATAAAAATGGCTGTAACCGTTTCGACGGGGCCATTAAAGGTTTTGGCGGCTGCCCAATGGCAAAGGACGATTTGGTTGGCAATATGCCCACTGAACGCCTTGTTGAATATTTTGAAGAACAAGGTGTAGCGACAGGTCTTAACAGGGAGGCATTTTTTGAGGCTATGCAAATAGCCCTAGAAGTTTTTCCGCATTAAGTTATTTCTTCGTAAGCGGCTGCTCTTCCGCTTTCTTTTCTGCTACAGGATGATAAACAATTTCAGCTTGCTGGTAGATTTTATCTTTATCCAAGGTCATGGGCTTCAATTGCTTGTTCACGAACATCTGCATTTGGTCAGTAGAGTGCTTGTTTCCCGGCCTAGCAGAAGCACCGTAGGCATGGATGGTTTCTATCTCTAAGGTATCTTTGGAAAACTGCACCAGTTGGATATACGATTCGCCCACCATGGTGCGTAGCTTACCATCCTTATAGGGCTGTGGAATAGTAGCTGCCAATACTTCGGGGGCACCGCCTATTGGCAAGTCCACATCGCCGCGTACATGCCTTTGCACCTCGCCTAAAGCAATGCGCAGGGTACCGAAATGTTTTAGCATGTGCTTTTTGGCATGGCGCACCGCCTCTACATAAGTAGCTTCAGGAAAACAGTTGAACTCGTAGTTTTTAGCGTCTGCCACAATTTGGTCCATCAAATGCTTCACCGCGAATACCAAAATTGCCGCCTCCTTACTGTTTACGTTGGCAGTATGGTCCCAATCTTTCATAACAGCTATGGCATCAGCAATGTCAGGATACTTTTGCGGGTCCAATTGCAGAAAAGTCTTCATGTTCTCGCAATTGTAGTTGTACATACTGTCATCCACGCCCTCGTCATACTTTACGCGTTTAAAATCTGCATAGCTGAGTTTATCGTACTGGCCTATCAGATATTGGGCACGAATGCTTCGGTTGTTGGTTTCCAATTGGTAGCCCATAGTTTTATCAAACAACTTGTAATCAAGGTTATCGGCTTTTCCAGTGGCATCAAAAGGGGTATTGTTGGTATTGAATAAGTAGCCACTTGCCGGATTCAAATAATGCGGCAGTTCTTCAATGGGGTGAAACTTAGGCTCCCATAGGGTGGCTGAAGTATCACCGGGTAGCACTTTCATCCAATCGAAATTGGGATTGCGATAAGGCAATTGGGCCGTACTGAGGTAAAAAATATTGTCTTCCCTATCGGCATAAATCAAATTCATACCGGGGATAGCCTCCATCTTTAAAGCCGAGTACCATTCAGTATAGTTACGCGCCTTGTTCATGCGGTACACTTGCTCCGGACTACGGATATCCATATTGGCGGCAAAACGCAAGGCGTAATAGCCATCCTTGTTTTTTAAGGTAATGCCATACTTGCTCATGTAGAAGGTCTTCTTTACGGGTATTTTCAGAAAACCCACTTTTACTTTCACCTTCTTTTCCAATGGCTCCAAGGTTTCCCATTTGCCATCGAATTTGTACTGCAAATGGTTGTCGGGGTTTATCTCCAGCTTATACACGTCGCTCATGTCAGGATGGTTGAGCGTACATGCCCAACCCAAATTGGGATTGGTGCCCAAGAAAATGCTGGAGCCGCCTATAAAGGTGCCTCCCAACATATTCCAGCCTTCATTGCTGGTAACATGGGCCTCATACCAAGCAAACATGCCCTCCAAGGGCTGGTGCGAATTGACCGCCAGAAAAGTTTTGCCGTTGGTGGTTTTGGTGCTTTTGAAAGCAAAGCCATTGCTACCGCTAGCTACGTTGCCCTCATAGTTTTTGATATTCCCTTTGAAAATTTTCATTACATCCAAATACACGCTGGTAAGAAAGGTGTTGGTCAATACGTACAGCTTCACAAAATCCTTTTCCGTAACGGGAAAAACATTTTTCAACGCCACCTCTTCAGGGTGCGCCGCAACATAATCATTTACGCCCTGTACATACCCACCCAATACCTTTCTATAATCGGCAGAGAAGGCAGTATCATAGGCAGCATCCACTACCCTATCGGCACCGGAAATAAATGCCATCATATCCAATATGGCCCCATCTTTACCATTTACCTCCCCCAGCCTACCACGAATGGCCAACACCAGTTCCTGCAGAGTTTTAAAGTCATCTTCGCATTGCGCCCAAGCAAGGCCGTAGGCAGCTTCTGCATCAGTGTTGCCATAAATGTGGGGCACGCCCCATTTATCGCGCACAATGTCAATGTTCAATGAATTGATTTGGGCGTAGCCTGCATTTGCAACAAACAGGAATGCTAACCAAACTATTAGGCGTCTCATCGTTTTCGGGTTTGTATGTATTGACTTGTCTGGGGCTGCTAGTGTTGCATGTTAACAATAATTTCTTGTTGGCATTTTTCAGCTTATTGACTAGGTTTACGATTAAAAGCAACAAGATGGACTATAATGTAGTAGGTTGGTTTGAAATTCCTGTAACAGACATGGACCGTGCCCTGCGTTTCTATGAAAACGTTTTCCAGGTGAAGATGCAAAGGCAACAGTTTGGCGATGAGGACATGGCTTGGTTTCCATTTATTGAGGGAAAAGGCGCTTCGGGTTCGCTGGTGAAACAACCAGAATTTTACAGGCCCTCCAAAGATGGCATCTTGATTTATTTCACCGCTCCAGAGGGCATCACCCCTGAACTGGAAAGGGTGAAGGAAAACGGCGGCACCGTGTTGCTTGACCGTAAGCTGATAGCCGAAGATATTGGCTACATGGCCTTGTTCCTTGATACCGAGGGCAACCGTATTGCGCTACATAGTAGGCAATAGTGGCGGTCGAAGCCATTTCCTTTCCCCCCAGTTATGCCTAGATTAATGCTGCAACAGGTTTTGTTTATCTACGAATTACCCCCGTTGCATGTAGATACGCATCGTATCTACGTGCAAATTGTCCGGTAGCTTGCAAGTACTATGTCCGATAGGGCATTCCCTACCGCACTTCGAAACATACAATGGTTTTTTGGCTACTATAGGATGCTTGCATGTCCCGAGGGAAGATAACACCGTTGCACTGGTATGAGAGGCTAATCAAAGCAATTGCCACCTGTTTGGTGAGAGATGCTGAATTAAGTTCATCTAAAGGGGCTTGGTCTTGGTGAGCGGAGTCGAACCAAATCGATGGCCAACGCACTGAGACGGCTTGGTTCGGTTCCCTTTTACCTCCACTTGTACCTCCCTGCAAAGCGGGACAAGGGAACCTCTTCCCCCGTACCTTTTACTTGTACCTTCTTAATAATCAAAGAACGGTGTATCTTTGCCACCTTATTCAAAATGTGCCATGGGATTTACGGTAGCCATAGTAGGACGCCCCAATGTGGGCAAATCGACGTTGTTCAACCGTTTGATTGGCGAACGCCAAGCCATCGTGCACGACTTTAGCGGCGTAACCCGCGACCGCCACTACGGGATTTGCGAATGGAACGGCAAAATCTTCAACGTCATCGATACGGGGGGCTTCGTGCCCCGTTCGGAGGAGGTATTTGAAAAGGCCATCCGCTCGCAGGTGCAAATAGCCATTGACGAAGCATCGCTGCTGCTGTTTGTGGTGGACATTACCACCGGCATCACCGATTTGGACCTGGAGATGGCCAACATGCTGCGCCGCTCGCCCAAGAAGGTATTGTTGGTAGCCAACAAGGCCGACAATGCAGAGCGCATTTATGAATCGAGCGAATTTTATGCCCTGGGTTTTGAGGAGTTGTTCCCCCTTTCTTCCATTAGCGGCAGCGGTACGGGAGAATTGTTGGATGCCGTGGCCAAGGAAATCAGCGAAGAAGTGAACCAAGAGGATGAAAGCGTGCCCAAAATTGCTATCATCGGCCAACCCAACGTCGGGAAATCCTCGCTGTTGAATGCCTTTGTAGGCGAAGAGCGCAACATAGTGACCAATATAGCAGGTACCACCCGCGACTCCATCCACACCCGCTACAAGCTTTTCGGCAAAGACCTGATACTGGTGGATACGGCGGGTATCAGAAAGAAAGGAAAGGTGCATGAAGATTTGGAGTTCTATTCCGTAATTCGGGCTATCAAATCGGTGGATGAGGCAGACGTTTGCATCCTAGTGCTGGATGCCACCGTGGGCATTGAAGCCCAAGACTTGACCATCCTGGCACAGGCGGAAAAAAAGAAAAAAGGGGTGGTAATAGCCGTCAACAAATGGGACTTGGTGGAAAACAAAACCACCATGACCAGCAAGGAGTTTGAAGATAGGATATTGGAAAAGACGGCCCCCTTCAGGGATATCCCCATCCTTTTCATTTCAGCCTTGGACAAAACCCGCATCCATCGCCTGCTGGACATGGCCCTTGAGGTATACGACAACCGCAAAAAGCGCATCCCTACCAGTGAGCTCAACGAAGTGATGCTGGAAGCCATTGAGCGCCACCATCCTCCAAGCATTAAGGGCAAGTTGATCAAAATCAAATACGTTACCCAACTGCCCACTCCTACCCCAACGTTTGCCTTTTTTACGAGCAATGCGAAGTATGTGAGGTCGCCGTACAAAAACTATTTGGAAAACCGACTGCGGGAAGCCTTCGATTTTAAAGGTGTGCCTATTATTATGGTGTTCAGGGAAAAGTAATCAGCTTCTTGCCCCAAACAACAGGCTGCCGATGCGCACCATGGTACTGCCTTCCTCCACGGCCAGTTCATAATCGCCTGACATGCCCATGGAGCAAGTATCGAAAGCATTGTTCCCGGGAAAATGCGCTGATTTGATTTTATTGAACAGACCCCGCAAGCTATGGAACTCTTGCCTTACCTGGGTGGCATTATCGGTGAAGGTAGCCATGCCCATTAGCCCCCTGATGCGAACGTGTTGCAATTCATCTACTTTTCCACTTTTGAAAAGCATTTCCAGTTCCTGGGCATCAAAACCGAATTTAGTTTCCTCTTGGGCAATATGCACCTGCAGCAGGCAATCAATAGTACGTCCTTGCTTTTGCGCCAAGCTATTGATTTTTTCAAGCAAGGCCACACTGTCCACGGAATGGATAAGGCCCACAAAAGGCACAATGTACTTTACCTTATTGCTTTGCAAATGGCCTATCAAGTGCCACTCGATATCTTTTGGCAAAGCCTCATACTTTTCCACTAACTCCTGTACACGGTTTTCGCCAAATACGCGCTGGCCCTGTTGGTAAAGCTCCATAATGGCCTCCACGGGCTTAGTTTTGGAAACTGCCACCAGCGTTACGTTTTTTTCGGCTAACTTCGTTTTAAGTTGATGAAATGCGCTATGCTCCATATCAGGGCAAAACTACATAACCCCTTGCTACAAGGCAATCGCTTACTGTTTTTGCTGTTGCTATTGTTTGCTGGCTGCCAGCCAAAACCCGGAAGCGATGAGGGCAAGAATGCCATCACCCGCAAAAAGATGGTGGCCATTTTGGTGGACGTGCATCTCATGGAATCAAGAGCCGAAGGGTTAGGCATCCATAAGGACAGCCTAAAGGCTGAATACAAACAGGCCTATGCCGATATTTTCAAAAAACACCAAGTAAAGGAGCAGGATTTTAAAACCACGTTCAAATGGTACGAGGCCAACCCTGCCAAGCTGGACTTGCTGTACCAGGATGTGGTAGCTGAGCTGAGCAGCATGGAAGCCAATGCCAAGGCGGCGAAGCCCAAAGAGCCAAAATAAATGGCATAAAGACTTTAATTTGCGAAGAGAAACAGAACACCATGAATAAAGTAATAGCCAATGCCGATGAGGCGATAAAAGATATCCCTGACGGTGCCACCATCATGCTGGGCGGCTTTGGGTTGTGCGGTATCCCGGAAAATTGTATCGCTGCCTTAGTGAGGAAGGGCGTGAAAGGCCTCACCTGCATTTCCAACAATGCGGGGGTTGATGACTTTGGTCTGGGGCTTTTGCTCAAAACCCGACAAATCAAAAAGATGATTTCGTCGTACGTGGGCGAAAATGCCGAATTCGAACGCCAACTGCTGGCTGGGGAACTGGAAGTAGAGCTTACGCCCCAAGGTACGCTAGCCGAAAAAATCAGGGCTGGCGGTGCGGGCATCCCAGCATTTTTCACCCGCACGGGTTATGGTACCGAAGTAGCCGAAGGCAAGGAAACCCGCCAGTTCAATGGCAAGTGGCATGTACTGGAAAATGCGCTGTATGCCGATTTTGCCATCGTAAAAGCATGGAAAGGCGATACGCTGGGCAACCTTGTTTACAAAGCTACCGCCCGCAATTTCAACCCCATGATGGCCACTGCGGGTAAAATCACCATAGCCGAAGTAGAGGAGTTGGTACAACCAGGCGAGTTGGACCCTAACCAAATCCATACGCCTGGCATTTACATACAACGCATCTTTCAAGGAACCGATTACGAAAAACGCATCGAGCAGAGGACGGTAAGGAAATAAGGTGAATATGCTAATGTGTTGATGTGCTAATGTGCTGATAAATAACAGATTTGAATGGCTAAGCAAAATGCTATTGTGGATTTAACGGTTGAATTTGCTCAGCAAATCATTCAATACTGTGAATTGCTTGAAAAGGGGAAAAAGTGGGTACTAGCAAACCAACTATTAAAGTCAGGCACTTCAATCGGGGCAAATGTATGGGAAGCACAACATGCGGATAGTAGAGTGGACTTTATTCATAAAATGAAAATAGCAGCAAAGGAAGCACATGAAACAGCATACTGGCTTTTGTTATGTGAAAAATCGGAGACATATCCCAACTGCAACGAATTGAAAATAAAATTGGACAGCATACAAAAAGTATTGACAAAAATTATCGTTTCTTCAAAGAAGAAAACAATCAGCAAATCAGCACATTAGCATATTAGCACATTATCCCTATGGCTTTAGATAAAAATCAAATCGCAAAACGCATCGCGCAGGAGTTGAAGGATGGGTATTATGTCAATCTGGGCATCGGCATCCCTACCCTAGTGGCAAATTACGTACCCGAGGGCATGGACGTTATCCTGCAATCGGAAAACGGCATGCTGGGCATGGGCCCCTTCCCTACCGAAGCGGAGGTGGACCCTGACCTCATCAATGCGGGCAAACAGACCGTTACTACACTGCCCGGCAGCAGTTTCTTCGATTCCGCCTTTAGCTTTGGCATGATTCGCGGGGGGCATATTGACTTGACCGTATTGGGAGCTATGGAGGTATCGGATAAGGGGGATATCGCCAACTGGAAAATACCAGGCAAGATGGTAAAAGGGATGGGAGGCGCCATGGATTTGGTGGCAGGAACCGACAACATTATCGTGGCGATGATGCATACCAATACGGCGGGAGAATCAAAACTATTGCCCAAATGCACCTTGCCCATTACAGGGTTGGGCTGCGTGAAGCGCATCGTTAGCGATTTGGCGGTGTTGGACGTCACCCCTGATGGTTTCAAGTTGATGGAACGTGCGCCTGGGGTAAGCGTAGAAGAAATAAAGCAAAAAACTGCAGGCCGCTTAATTGTGGAAGGCGAGGTGCCTGAAATGCAACTATAGCTGCAACTGCTTGCTTTTGCTTAATTTTAGTAAGCGATGAGGTACTTACTGGTTTTGGCGATAATGTGTTTGCCCGTTTTCTGTTGGGCACAAAGGCAAATTCAGAACGAAGCTGCCGATGCTTACCACAACTTTTTGATAGATTATCAAGACAGTGTTTTGAGCCAGTTGGATGAAACTTTCCTAGTGCTTTTCAAGCGCGATACCTTGAACATACCCACTGCCAGCGATTCTTTAAACAAGTTGAACCTGAGGGCTATTTCAGCGGTAACCGCCCGACCTCCATATTTGAACGATTCGGTTTTCAAGCCTTCGGTACTCCAACTTTTGCTTTACTACCAATGTTTTGCAGATACCGTATTGCCGCAATTGGTCAGCCTCTATTCGCAACCTACCATCACTGTAGCCGATGAACAACTTGCAAAAAAATTGTATGCTGCTTTCGAGGATGGGGAAAGCCCTTTGATACAAAAGCTGTTGGATGAGCAGTATAATTTTGCCACCCGCTATGGGCTTATCCTTTCGGAAGAATGAGCGCACTGGTAAACAATAATGGCCACCTTGAACGCTCTGAACAAGTGGCTCTGGGCTTGGATAATCGTGCTTTCCTGTACGGCGATAGTTTGTTCGAGACTATAAAAGTAACTAATGGCAAGGTGTTGTTTTGGGCCGACCATTTCCAACGGTTGATGCGAGGGGCATCATTGCTACAATATGATTTGCCGACGGATTTCAAGGAAAATCAGTTGCAAGAACAAATTTTGGCATTGGTACAGGAAAATGCCTTATCAACGGCAAGGGTGAGGCTCCAATTGTTTCGTAATGCTGGGGGCAGATATCTGCCGACTGACAATAGCACCTCATTCCTCATTAGTGCTGAAAAATGGGATATACCCCGCTATCAAGTGAATGAAAAGGGCCTTCATGTGGGTATTTACCCAGCTGGAAAAAAGGACAACCATCCACTTGCGAACTTCAAAACAGGTTCTGCATTAATCTATATTTTGGCTGCCCTGCACGCCAAAAAGAATGGCTGGGACGATGCATTGATTCTTAACCATGAAGGGCGGATAATGGAAGCCACCGCCTCAAATATTTTCTTGGTAAAAGGTACCCACATTCACACCCCGCCATTAAATGATGGGCCAGTAGCGGGCATTTTGCGTAAGCAAGTATTTTCTTTAGCACTGGAAGCAGGCTATGGCATTTCATCAGGACCAGTAACTGAAGAAAATTTACAAGCCGCTGATGAACTTTGGCTTACCAATACGATGCAAGGCATCCGGTGGGTGGAAAAATATGGCTCCAAAACCTATCAAGCAGCGGTAGCATCAAGGTTCTGCAAGCTTTTAGAGGATTTTTCACAGAAAAGCAGCTAATATTTTATTATTTACGCTTTATGCTTTGAAAATCAACTATAAACCAGTATTTTAAGGCTTTGCTTCTATCAAATATCTTTAACATCATGCCCATTTTTCGCCACCCTTTGCTCTGGCTTGTTTTTCTTTTCCCAATCCATACCATCCAAGCTGATACCATTTACGACCAACGAAAGGAAGCATACATTGATACGGCTTTAGTCTATTTCGATAAAGATGCTTTGCCATTACAAGCATATCGAGGCCTTCCGCTTGACCAAACTGCTTTGATGAATATTGTTAACAATGTCCCTACCAGAGGCACGGTGGATTTTGATTTGGTGGTGCTTACAAGGTTGCTGTTCCTTACTAATGGCAGCTATGACAGCATTATTTTACCCCCCATGCTCAACCTACCCTACTGGATGAATGTGGGCGATACCCTACGCGGCTATTGGTCAGAAAACCACATGATTATGTGGATGTCAACCGATTGGTTGCTGCATGAACGTTATGGCAAACCAATCGATTCTACATTGGATACCAGGTTAAGGCATTACCTTAGAATGAAACTTCGCTATGGGTTTTATGAATTCCAATCATCGGTTTACGCACCCTATTGCTTATCTGGCCTGCTCAATTTAGCCGATTTTGCCCAAGATGCCGAAATCAAGCAATTGGCTTCATCAGCCGCTATCCTTTTATTGAAAAGGCTGTTATTGGTAGCCAACGATATCGGGGTATATTATCCTTCTGCAGGTAGAAACTACTATTCGAAATACGAACAGCCCTACGGCCAAAACCACTCCAATTTATTGTACCTATTGAATGGCCGCGGCTGGAATCCAAAAGGCACTAGCCACAGCGGGTCATTTCTAGCCACTTCTACCTTGGCTATTGATAGTGTTTTGATGAATCAAACGGACAATATAGACACCTCCTTTTACATAGGCCACCCAATAGATAGTTTAGCGTCCATTCATAGCGTGCTGAACAGTACGGACAAAACAGTAGCGCAGTGGAGCGGGGGGCTCTATTTCCACCCAGCGGTGGCAACGGAAAGTGCCAATTTGGTATTCAATTTCGACCTTTGGAACCACGTTGATTTTGCGCCCTTTACCGTTTTTGCCAACTTGCCCATAGCGAGTATACAAACATTGGCGGAAGGGTTTCCAGCCTCTTCCGAGGGTTCCGTTTTATGCTCTGAAACACTCAATGTGTTCAAGCACCAATCGGTAGTGCTTACCTCAGTACAAGATTATTTGCCCGGCAAAGCGGGCTTTCAGCAGTTTCCATGTGTTGCAACGGTTGGTACGGCACCGGTAATGACTGGTTCAGGAACTATTAAGTATCCATGGAAAGATAGAAACTCCAACAATGCCAATGAGCACCTACCCTATGTGCAGCAAAAGCACAATGTGGCCTTACTCATGTACCGTCCTGAAGGCGGCAATTTACTCTTAAGACACCCAGAGGTGGCTTTGATGTGGCCTGATACAGCTTTTAACGAAATCAGGGAAAATGGCCTGTGGTTACTAGGTCGGCAAAACCATAATTATGTAGCAGTATTACGTCCCTGTATCGATTCCATTGACGGTGTTAAGGCATGCCATCTTGAAAATGGCCAAGCTTGGGTGATTGTAGTGGGCGATTCCGCCATGTACGGCAACTTCAACAACTTTGAAAACTTGGTTTCACAAGCATCCTTAACGGAAAACTGGTATGTCGATAGTAACACCGAACAATCGGTTTATTATGCCAGTATCCAATTCGATACCACCTTCATTGAGCATGCTTGGGAGCGGGATACGCTTTTGACATCGGTACCCAGTATTACTACAGGAGCATTCAATATTTATCCAAATCCTGCGGAAAATGTGGTCAATGTTGACTTAAAGGATTTGTTAAATGCCCGCCAGCTAAATATCTGCAATGTGCTGGGGCAAACTGTTTACCAAAAGCCCCTATTGCCTTCTGAAAAAAGAATTGCTGTATCAGTGAGTGATTGGAATAAAGGGCTTTACTTTATACAAGTATTGAATAACGATGGAGTCAAAAGCGGTAGCTTTATTGTTGAATAGGCATTAAAGAATACCTATTTCTTTCCCCAATGCCTCGATGCCATTCCAGAGGCTCCAGTTGGTATCACCAAAATGGTGGTACACATGAATAAGCTTGGGTGAAAGGGTCGTTTCGAAGTTATCATCCGTGAAACCCTTCTCTGGTTTGTACCTAATTTCTTGATTGTAGTAATCCGCTATGAAGTTGAATTCTTTAGGCAATCGGGGTTGGTTTTGAAGGCCAAACTTCCATGCACTGGCAGCCAAAGTACCTTGATCCCTTGTTCTCCAATAAGTATCCTCAAATACCTCCAAAGTGATGCGGTGCCAGTAATCCAAAAATTCATGACTATCGGGGCCAAAAAGAAATACTCCCCCGTTCCAATGCATCCACTGCTTATCGCTTATCTCTACGCCAAACTTTTGTTTTACTTGTTGGTGCAAATGTTCACAGGCCAATTTATAAGTATAAAGGTGGTCGCCATTCTTGTTTACCCATGTCCTTTCTGTTTTGTCCCATTTAAAGCCAGTGGCCTGCTCCATTCTGCTGTAATAGTTCTTCACATCATACAGAATAGTGTTGCCCTGCTCGTCCAGCCATTGCTTTTTCCTTTTGTCATAAGAGAACTGTTTGTCCAACTTGAATATCCTACCGCTGGTAAAATACTTCAGCACCAAACCCGCATACTGCCATTTGTCCCTACGAATCATCTCCAATTCTTGGCTCAGCTCTTTGTTCTTCGCTTTTAGTGCAGGGTCACTAATACCCATATTTGGATTAATGCTCCTGTTGATGGCTTCAAATTTCTCCACCTCAACGGCTTTACGCTCTCTGCAACCACAGTTGACTGCATAAGGAGCAAATTCCGTCAATTTACAATGGTCGGAAGCAAAAGTTACAGGCCCTTGCTTATAATCGAATATTTTTGAAGCCTCTCCACTAAGGGCAATAATGTCCGAATCCAAATAACAGTAAATAGGCCCCACTGGTAAAAACTGGTGAAGCCCAGTCTTTAAATAGATGCTTGCTTGATGGTGGTTGAACGCCACTGGCGTAGCGATATCTACAACATTATCATGCGCTATATCCTTAGCATTTCGGCTGGAGTCAGTAACCACCGCAATAGGCACCTTAACAAAATGCCTTAAATACTTTAGGGAATAATTGAGCGTATCAATATGCTCCTCGTCGCCACATACTACAAAAACGAAACACTTTTCCATTACTGAATGGAGGATTGTTTTTCAAGGAACTGATGCCAGGTAGCAGTTGCCATTTCGTTGACCATGGCATCCACAAAATAAGCACCTGCTGATGGGTCAAACACCTTGTCCAGTTTCGATTCGTGGCGTAAGATAAGCTGGGTATTTCGGGCTATCCGTTCCAAAAATTGTGCTTTGCTTTCATCTGCCTGATAGTTCTGTATATTGATTTCATCCGCTCCGCCTACTATAGCGGCCATGCAACGGGTAGTATTTTTCAGCATAGCCATGTTCGCATCAGTATCATCATTGGCATTTGTGGCAACTACGTAGGTTTTGTCAAGTGCACCATACCCATAGGCAAAGAGAATCTTTTGCCACAATTGTCTTAACACTTTCAGGGCAACTATTTCTTTAAAAAAGTCGGTTTCCAACTTTACATGAAACTGTATCTTATCTGCTGCCTGCTCTATTGAAAAACCATTTTCAGTCAACCAATCGAGATAATCCACCCCTTTGTTCAACGCCTCTGAAAGCCCCTCCGCGGTTTTTTCTTGTATCGAAATGCTAAAAAAACTGAATTGCGGGAATGTGGCCAGATAAGGCTTAAGTGCTTGGCAGTTTTCCCCAACCGTCTCAAAGCTATTTAAAGTGAAAGAACCCTTTACTTGGCTGCCCGATATCCCCCTCTCAAGCAATAATGTTTGAAACTCATCTAATACTTGAAGGCTAGATGCCTTTAAATGCAGCCTAATATGTTCAACCAAAATGTCGTTTAGCAAGACTTTCAAATCGACATGTTGCCCAAGCTCAAACCCAATGGCATCGACACCGCCATTCAATGCCAGCAAGGCTGACTGATTAGCCGTCTTTTCATTTGTCACCACAAAATCTTGCCTAATAACCCAAGGGGCATCCTTTGCGAAACTATGGCCCCCCTGATACTGACTATAGTATGGCTTTGCGGGTATTCTTTCGGCAAAATTCCAGTCCAGTTTCTCGATAGATTCCCCTTTCAATTCGGAGGCAACCAGCTTTTCCCATTGCTGGATATCACTGCGCTCAAAATCTTGAAATAGCTTGTTGTCGCTCATATGCTCGCCTAAAATTAATGAAAATAGCGGTTGTAGGCTATCGGCTGATTAAGGAAGGTTGGTTATCTTTGGGCATCAACTTTTTGCTATGGAATATCAATACCTGCTGGTAGAAAAACAAGACGGCGTTCTGCTCATCACCATTAACCGTGAGGACAAAATGAACGCCCTTAACCGTGCATTGCTGCAAGAATTAAAAGCCGCTGTGCAAGAACTGCATAATGACAGCAGTTTGAAAGGTGCCGTGATTACCGGTAAAGGGGAGAAAGCCTTTGCTGCCGGTGCGGATATTGCTGAGTTTACGGCACTATCGCAAGAAGATGCCCGAAAAATGGCACAAGAAGGCCATGACATTTTCTTTTCCATTGAGCAATGCCCCAAACCAGTAATTGCTGCTGTGAATGGCTTTGCCTTGGGCGGAGGCTGCGAGTTAGCTATGGCTTGCCATATCCGCATTGCGGGGGAAACGGCTAAATTTGGCCAACCTGAAGTAAACTTGGGTATCATACCCGGCTATGGTGGCACCCAACGCGTGGCGCAATTGGTTGGAAAAGGCAAGGCTTTTGAATTACTGATGACGGGCAAAATGATCAATGCCGCCGAAGCCTACCGTATTGGCTTGGTGAATCAATTAGGCCATAATGATAGCTTGGTAGACGATGCCGTAGCTATTATTGAGACTATTGCTACCAAAGCACCAGTAGCCATCGAGAAAGTGATTAAAAGCATCAATGCCAACTTTCAGGATGGCGTAAACGGCTACCAAATAGAGGTAGAAGAATTTGCGGCATGCACCGCTACTGCCGATTTCAAAGAAGGTGCTACCGCTTTTT
The DNA here is from genome assembly GCA_033762815.1 of Chitinophagales bacterium. Lineage (GTDB taxonomy): Bacteria > Bacteroidota > Bacteroidia > Chitinophagales > CAIOSU01 > JANRLF01. Next base: position 551,804 of record JANRLF010000004.1, read on the forward strand.
TGGAAAAAAGGAAAGCTAACTTTACTGGGAAGTGATTTTTACCAATACATTGCTTTATTGTTATAATTGCTCAATTGCTAGCTAATTTATGGAGGAGAAAAAATACCTTCGGTTAAATGACATTGAAGCATATAAAACCGCCTTCCATTTAAGCAATTATGTGTGGCAGCTAATTGTAGCATGGGAGCATTTCCAAAGGACACCATTGGGAAACAACTTGCAAGAGCAGTCGATTCCATATCAGCTAATATCGCTGAAGGATTTGGAAGATACCATAAAAAAGACAAAGTCAAATTTTACAGATACAGTATTGGATCAGTAATGGAAGTTTTAGATTGGAATGAAAAATCGAAGTTAAGAGGCTTACTCTCCCAAAATGAATATGAATACATTTTCCAAGAATTAACAAAATTGCCAAAAGCGATTAATTCATTGATAAAATTCACAAATGAAAAACTGAAAGTTTGACTAAACTCGATTTGGCAAATTCAATAACTACAAAATTAACAATCAAGCAATGCAACAGTTAAGCAATCCGACCATTGACACCCGTAAAGAAAAAGATAGCCTGGGATATGTAGACGTTCCGGCGGATAAATACTGGGCGGCACAAACCCAACGCTCTATCGAGAACTTCAAAATTGGCGGCCAACGCATGCCCATAGAAATTATTAGGGCTTTTGCCACCCTGAAAAAAGCAGCGGCATTGACCAACTTTGATTTAGGGGTGCTTAGCAAAGAAAAATGCGACTTGATTACCGCCGTGTGCGATGAAATCAATGCTGGTAAATTGGATGACCAATTCCCTTTAGTGGTATGGCAAACCGGTTCGGGTACACAAAGCAATATGAACGTGAACGAGGTGGTGGCCAACCGTGCGCACGTAATGAATGGCGGTACGCTGCTGGACGAGAAGAAAATCATCCACCCGAATGATGATGTGAACATGTCGCAGTCATCTAACGATACTTTCCCTACCGCTATGCACATTGCGGCTTATAAGATGCTGGTTGAATTGACCATTCCAGGGATTGAAACCTTGCGCGATACTTTGAAGCAGAAGTCGCAGGAGTACATGCAAATCGTAAAGATTGGCCGTACACACTTCATGGATGCAACACCGCTTACCTTGGGCCAAGAGTTCTCAGGCTATGTATCGCAACTAGACCATGCCATCCGTGCCATCAAAAATAGCCTAGCCCATTTGTCGGAACTGGCTTTGGGCGGTACTGCTGTGGGTACCGGCATCAATACCCCTAAAGGCTATGCTGAAAAGGTGGCGGCTAAAATTGCCGAGCTTTCCGGATTACCTTTCGTGACGGCAGAAAACAAGTTTGAAGCTTTGGCAGGCAATGATGCCATTGTAGAAGCCCATGGTGCATTGAAAACGGCAGCGGTAAGCTTGATGAAAATTGCCAATGACATACGCATGCTCTCTTCAGGCCCCAGGAGCGGAATTGGTGAGATTATCATCCCATCCAATGAACCGGGGTCATCTATCATGCCCGGTAAGGTAAATCCTACCCAACCTGAAGCATTGACCATGGTTTGTGCCCAAGTGATGGGCAATGATGTGGCCATCAACATAGGCGGCGCTACTGGTCATTTTGAACTGAATGTGTTCAAGCCCATGATGATTACCAACTTCCTGCATTCTGCACGCCTTATTGGTGATGCCTGCTATTCGTTCAATGAACATTGTGCGGTGGGCATAGAGCCTAATATTGAGGCTATTAGGCGCAACGTGAACAACTCATTGATGCTGGTTACCTCACTCAATACCCATATTGGCTATGACAATGCGGCAAAGATTGCCAAAAAGGCCTACGCTGATAATACCAGCCTGAAAGAAGCCGCTTTAGAACTAGGTTTGCTCACGGCTGAGCAATTCGACCAGTGGGTGAGACCCGAAGATATGGTTGGCTTAACGCAGAATTAAGATTATTATTACTATATTGCGCCCTTAAACTTAAAAGAAGAAACGCCATGAAGAAATTGTTACTGAGCTTTTTTGCTTTGTTATTGTTACAAACAAGTTACGCCGGCTTAGGTTGTACCCCTCCAACAGCTACAGGTAGCCCTAATGTAACGCCACCTACTGAAAACCTGCCATGTGTGGTGCAAGGCGATCCCTATTCGGCCACTATCAATATTGAGAATTTCTCTTCCTTCTCCTTGTCTTTAGGTTCCGGTACGGTTGATTCATTAAGGATTGATAGCTTGACCAACTTGCCTTGTGGCATTGATTACGTGGTAAGCCCTGACCCTACTTTAAACAGTGGCCAAACAGGCTGCATTCTGTTATATGGTACCAGCTATGAAAGGCCTGGCCAGTACAGGACTGGTATTTACTTGACCGTATTTTACCAAGTTACCGTTTTCGGGAACACCACCCGCGATTCATTGAGCGGCAGGGCCGATTCATTGGTTGCTACCTTGCAACAATTGACCGGTCAAAATTTCGGTATCGATTTTAACTATTGGTTGCGTGTACGCACTGCCTTGGCAGCTTGCCCACCAATAGATACCACTGGTGCTACTGATTCCATTGCTTCCATTATCTGTGCACCCGGAGCATTTCTAGTGGATATTACCGGCAACACCGATACCTGCGCAGGTGCTAGCGTAACTGTTACCGCCAGCGTTATTGGCTCGCCCGTGCAGCCGCTTACTTACGAATGGTCGAACGGTGCTACTACCGCAAGCACTACCATTACAGCACCGGGAATTATAGTTTGTACGGTGACCGATGGTTCATCCGTTTCCGATGTTGATTCTTTCACCGTGGGCGTAATAGCGGGCCCGTTAGCAGCTTTATCTACTACTGTAAATGGTGCGGTAGTTAGTATTAGCAACAACTCCACAGGCAATACCACTTCCTCCACCATTTATATACCTGGGGTAGATACCTTGCCCGGCAACACCCCTTCCTATTCTTTTGCAACGGCAGGCACTTACGATATTATTTTGGAAGCTTCCAATGCTTGCGGTAGCGACAGGGATACTTCCACCGTTACCATCAGCTCATTGATAGGTTGCAGCCCTCGCCCAGCTACTGGTACGCCAGGCATTACCCCTACTGCTGCCAATATTCCTTGTGCCAATATCGGCCAGTACTACGATACTACTATCTATATCGAAAACTTTGATACCTATTCTACCACCATTCAAGGTTTCCCTATCACTATTACTATCGACTCTTTGCGTATCGATAGCATTACCAATATCCCTTGTGGCCTCAACTATGCACTTACCCCTGCAGATGGCACACTGGATGGTGGCGCAACCGGCTGTATCAATTTATACGGTACTACCTTGGATAATCCAGGCCAGTACCAAGCAGGTATTTACATTCATATTTGGGTCACCGCTCCAGTAATTGGCTCGTTGGATTTCCAAGGCCGTGCTGATTCTTTGTTGGCCGTACTTGCCGCACAAGGTATCAACTTGCCTATCGACTTCCGTTACTGGGTAAGGGTGAAACAACCCGCCTCCAACTGCCCTGCCATCGACCAATCAGGCGCATCTAACTTAACTGCTTCAGCTTTCTGCGTACCAGGTGTATTCGATGTGAATATTAGTGGCAATAGCCAAACCTGCATAGGCGCTACTACCACGCTTACCGCCAGCATCCAAGGCTTGCCTTTGGGCGGTGCTCCTTTCCCACAAGTATTATGGTCAACTGGTGCTAGTACCAACAGTATCACCGTTACTGCCCCTGATACAGTTTGGGTATCGGTAACCGACTCCGTTGGTACTGTGGAAAGGGATACCTTCATCGTTGAAGGCTTGTTGGCTCCTGAGGCTTCTATCGATGTAGATACCAATGGCGCACAAGTGACCCTTACCAATACCTCCACCAATAACCCCAATGCCAACGCAACCATTTACCAAATTCCTGGAGTGGATACACTGATAGGTGGCAATATTGCATCCGTTACTTTCACCGCCAATGGCACTTACACCATCACTATGATTACCAGCAATAGCTGCGGTAGCGATACGGTAAACACCGATGTGACTATTACGGGGGTATCGGTTCCTGAAATCAATAAGATTGACGCAAGGGTGGCCGTATATCCTAATCCCAACAATGGCTTGATGACCTTGATGATTAACGCTGCGGTGAATACGGAGAATTACACCGTAAAAGTGTACAGCATGCAAGGCCAAGAAGTGTACAAAGCCAATTTCAACGGCAATGTGACGGCTACTATTGACTTGGGCACCGCTGCAGCAGGCGTGTACTTCATGCACATTAATTCTGAAAACGTTTCTACTATCAAGAAGCTGGTGATTAAATAATCCCTCTGGTTCTTACCAATAACGAAGGGGCTGCCATTGGCGGCCCCTTTTGTTTTTGGAGGATGGGGCGGCGGTTATGATGCGTGTTTATCTTTGGGCTGGTAAGGGGCCACATCCTGCATGGTGCTTTTCGCTTGTTCCGTGCGTAAGTTTACGGAAAATGGGTGCAGGGGGAAATGGGGTAGGCAGTCTAGCCGCGATTATTTCTTCGTTTTTTGCTTGGGCTTCTTGGCTTTCAACAAGTTTTCAATTTCCTGCTGCGGCACTATGGGGGCTTTGGAAATATCTATTTCCTCGTGCTCGGGCATTTCCTTTACAAAAGCCAATGGATATTTTTTATTGGTCTTCATAGGTCTGTCTATTTTGCTTGCTTGCCGGCCTGCAACTGATAATCCTGTACTTGCTGCCCCTTACCGTAAAAGCGGTATACAAAACCCTATCAAATTTGCTCTTACCTATACAAATATAACGGGTTTCGTTTTCACTATGTTTCAAATCCAGCACAATAATTTTTCGTGAATCATCGAATACGCTTTCGGCTTCCTCATTGGTAATACCATGCTTCAGCAAATTTTTTTGCAAGTTTCCTCTATCCCATTGAAACTTCATAGATATTATTCTTGCATTCTAAGTTAAGTGTTTACCTGCAAAAGGAAGGCTAAACCTTAAGGAAAAAACCCTTAAGCCAACATGGTGTGTAGAGGCGAAGCCTTTTCTCTCTTGTGTTGCAGGAAGCATAGCTTTCGCAGAGTGGGTAGAAAGACTAAGGGGCTGCCATTGGCGGCCCCTTTTGTTTTTGGATGGTTGCAAACGCTAAGGTAGCTCCCTAAAGGGAGTGGAGTGCTTTGCCTCACCGTTCACCTGAAAACATGGCTTTCAGTACTAGCGCAGCACTAAAAGCAGAATATCAGGTTGCCTCCTATCTGGCCCGTTTGGAAGGTTGCCTCGCCAATGCCATCGATGGTGCCTCGACGAGAAGAAAACTCAAACTCCGTCTCCAGGCTTAGGGATACCTTCTTGATGGGGATGGCCCAGCCCAGACTGCCAGATAGGGTGCTGCCTATGCCGTACTGATGCTTGAACTCCTTACGGGCCTCGCCATCGCGCTTGCTGGTAAACTGCCCGAAGCCTGCCCCTGCCCTGATGTACAGCCCCTTATTGAACTGGCCGTAAAGCGGGAAGTATTTGGCGGAAATGCCCAGGTTGTAGAAATTGAAAATGTAGCTGTCGCCCAAATCGCCTTTTACGGAAGCCCCGAAGGTGCCTTTTATGCGGCCGCCTATACCGGCACCCTTCCACTTCACAGGCGCGAAGTAGAAGGCCATGGTAAGGTTGCTGCCAGTGCCGGGGTCAAACCCGCCGCCTAAGGCAGATACTAGGTTGTTGCGGGTGTCAGCGAAGAACAAGGTCTGCCCGAAGCCGAGGCCCACCTCGCCGAAAAGGCGGGCCTTTAAGGGTTGTTGGGCCAATAGGGCAGTAGGAATCATCAAAAGGGCAAGGGCAAGAAATCGTAGTTTCATGGTCGTTATGTTTTTTGTACCATGCAAAGGTCTTGCTGCCGCAACAAACCTCCCTTGACCTAAGTTAAGATTTCTGGGGCCGCCGCGCCTCAAGCAATCGCTTCCTGATCCGGCTCAGGCTCTCAGGCTTAACGGACAGGTAGGAGGCGATGTGCTTAAGCGGCACCCGCTCGAACAGTAAGGGTCGCTCGGCCATCAGTTGTTGGTAACGCTCTTCAGGCGAAGCCAGGGTGAGCAGCTTGGTCTTCGACCGCAGCCCCAAGAAGGCCCTTTCGGCCATCAGCCGGCCAAAACGCTCGAAACGAGGATGCTCTACATACATGCGCTCCCACTGCTCCCTGCTTACGGTAAGCACCTCGGTAGTTTCTAAGGCCTGTATGTTCTGTAATGAAGGCTGCCGGCTCAGAAAGCTCTCATAATCGCTGTACCAACTGTTCTCGAAGAAGAACTGGCCCGTACGCTCCTCCCCATCCACCAGGTAGTAGTAACGCAGACAGCCCGAGCTGATGAAAGCAGAGAAGCTGCACACCTCGCCCTCGCGCAACAGGTGCTCCTTCCGCTTCAGCCTTACCCTGCGCACTGCCGCTTGCAAGGCCTCGCGCTCTGCGGGCGCAAGGCCTATCATCTTATCTACCGCCGCTATCAGGGTCTCCGCCATGGTATAAGGAATGGTGCTTTCATGCTAAAGTTAATAAAAAACAGGCCTGGCCTGGTCATAGCCGCGCTAAAAATTCGGAATGAGCAGGTATCAGCAATCCAGCCACATCGTGCCCGCTTCGGAGAGCGATGTAGCGGTATTATCTAGTCCGCTTTGTGCGCCAGCCAAGAGGCTGATAGGGGGCACACCTTAAGCGAGGACACTTAAGGCAGCATGGGGATACTCTATTTCATACTCATCCAATTATCTTATTCACCAACAAATCAATCTCCTCCATCTCCTTCCTTAAATGCTTCTTTATATCCACCCGAAGCTTTCCCAATTGTAAGCCTGTAACGGTTTTATGGGAAGTATTCCCCACGTTGCGCGTAGATTAGCGCAGCGTATCTACGTGCAAGTTGTTCGGTAGCTTGCAGCTACCATGCCCCAAAAGGCATAACTACCATTAAGCAAGATACAGCCCTTCCAACAAACTTTTCCCCCATCTAACCCAAGCATCCGCTTGCTTTCCGCCCTAGCGGTTCCTGTTTAATGTCCTGTCCCCAATTTCATCCAGAAAAAATAGGGTTACTGAGTGGCTACCGCACGGGCACGGTAAGCATACAAACTGGCAATTCATGGCACCCCAACCTACTACTGTAGGGGTACTGATTGCAGCAATGGTACTTTGGCGCAGGTACCGGAAAAAATATTTTCCCTTCAACTCTTGCAACTGCAGCACTAAATACCTACCATTATATAAAACGCAGCTAAAAACACCGCAAAAAACATAAAAACACACCTTTTTTCGCACAAAACATTGGATATCAAGCAACTAATAGAAACTGAAGTACCACTGAAATACCACCGAAGCACCACTGACATACCACTGAAGTATCACTGAAGCACCACTGAAGTACCACTGAAATACCACCGAAAGGTCACCGAAACACATTTAGCTTGGCCTATGGCGCAGCAACAACAAAGAATCAACCGCCAATGATCACGGTAGGGCAGCCCATAATGATGGTGCCGCCGTGGGCGGTGGTATCGCCCATACGGGCCGCGGGCTTGCCGCCAATCAATACGGTCATGCTGCCTTTTATGATGGTATCGGGAGGGCCCACGCAAATACACATACTGGTGGCAGTGGCAGCGGGCATGCCCCCTATTAGCACGGTGGGGCATCCAGGCCCGGAAACAATACCCCCCACATGCGGAATGGGCGGTACAGCGGGTGTCTGCATGGGGCAAACATGGTTATCGGTAATTCTGGCTGCTGGGGGCATAGTGCTTATTTGAATTTATCGATTACGTTCACCTTTAAATCCTCAAACCTGAAAACAGCATCGGACTTACTACAGTATTTTTTCAACCTTTCTTCAATCATCTCCTTTTGCTCGGGGCCAAAAACCACCATTTGCATATCGTTGATGATTGTGTAGCCCACGGTTTCCTGAATAATCTGCCTATCTTCCAAAGGCAAGCTGAGTATTTGTTTCAAGTCGAACATAGGTACAAGGTTTTATAAGCAGTAGCTACTTTTTCTTTCTTTTGGTGGTTTCGCTCTTAATGTCCATCCCTGTTACGCAGTTGGTTTTCGGAGCGCGGGTAATGGTCAACTTTTTAATGACGGTAAGTTTATTGGAATCGTACACTTTCTTGCAGAATACGTCAAATGGCATTTTCTCCCCATTTTCGGTCACTTGTATTTTCAGATTGCCGCAGAGGTAACCCTTGAAAATGTCCGCCGTTTTGTTCCGATTGATGACTTCATTCAGCATGCTGGTGGCTTGGTTTTCGCTCAATGGCGGCACCATGGCTTCTTCTTTTCCGCCTCCACCGCCACCGCCTTTGGCAGCGCTCTCCGATTTCACCTCTACTACCAGGTAGCCTATCTTGCTTTTGCCCGGCCCATTGATGGTGACCTCAATGCTCTTTTTTCCTGCCGAAGCGAAAGTATAGGTAGCCTCTTGGCTAGTAGCATCTACCTTGCCCGATTCTTGGAACATCCACTCCCATGAGGTGCCCTTGCCTGATACTTCCTTGAACTTGACTGGCTTGCCCACATAGGCTATGGCTGGCCCTTCAATTACCGGGGTAGGCACTGCCTCTTGGTGTTTGCTAGAGTCGATACCCACTGACACCTTGGTGCTGGCATTGCAACGGCCATCGGCCATTACGGTAACTTTGTACTCACCAGGTTTTGCGTACACGTGGTTGGCATTGCTACCAAAGGCATGGGCACTGCTATCGCCAAAATCCCATTCCAAAGTGCTGGCAATCCCTTTATCCTTTAAGCTTAATGCTACGGGCGTTTGCTCCAAAGGTGCCTTGGTAGAAAGCAGGATTTCCAAATTGGGGCAGCCTTTATCGACAGTAAGCACTTTATACGTTAGTGTCCCTGCCGAAAGGGTGATAACGATGGCAAAAAACAAAATGACACTGGTATCGAATACGGGGCGCTTCATAGCTGATTCTAGTTTTTGTAAACCGCCAGTTGCATGGTGAGGTTGGTAATCTCTTGCTGCTTGTCCTTCACTTCCTGCTTGCACTCATCCAACTCGGCTTTCAATCCTTCCATGTCAGTAGAAGCATTGCCGCTCTGCTCCAGCTTACTAATGGTGGAAGCGGCCACGGTAAGGCTATTGCTAATCTCCATTTCCAGTTTGCCAAAGCTTGACAAACTGTCGCTTTTGGCATGGGTGGACAATTCATTGATAGCATTCAGAATGGCAGTTTTCGCCAAATCATCCTTTGGGTTATTTTGGTACTTTAGCAGATTGGCGTTCAATTCGTTCAGCTTGGCTGCCAGTTTTTGCTCCGCTTCCGCAGCCTTTGACATGGAGGCATACTGGTCTTTGTAATAACTCAATTCCTTTTGGGGCACTGCCGCAAAGTTGAAGTATACCGCACCCATAATCAGGGCAACGGTAAAGGTGAACAACAGAACGAACTTCCAAAATCCGAGGGTCCTTTCTTTTGCGTTCAATGGTCTCATTTCAATGTGGTTTATATCAATCTAACAAAAAGCTTCTTTTCTTGGGCGCATTGGATACTTCGGCTTCTCGTGAGGTAACAATCACCTCCGATTTTTTCTTGTCGCCTATGTAATCCAACTTGCTTAATTTATTGATGACGGTGGATAGGGTAATGCTGAACGCCTCTATTTTTTCGATAGATGCATTGATATCCATATGGTCGTACTGGATATTCACCATTTCGTCCAATATGGCTTCAAATTCCCCTTGATTGACTTCTACAATCCAATCTTTAAAATAGGTGAGCATTTCCTCCTTACCGGTACCAGCCTTGATATCTATCGCATTCTTCACCACCCTGGCAAAGTTGGCAAAGTATTCCACCATTACGATGGGGGGCATTTCCGGTACTAACCAGCGGAATTGATTGATATTGGCACCCAGATAGGTCACTATCGCTTCTGATAGGGTAAGTACCGCCTTGGCCAAAAGGTTCTGTTGGTCTTTGCGGTGTATTTTTTGAACGATCAACACGCTATCGGCTTCTACCCTGCTCAACACCTTGTCCAAATCTTGGTAAATATCCAACAAGTCGCGATGGTTGGCTACTTTGGCACAGGGGGGTATATACTTTTCAATTACTTCTACATTGGCCCCAGTAACCTTAAGCTTACCGATGGTGATATGGAAAGCCCCGTTGCTGGTAATGGCTATTTCTTCAGCAGGGATAATGTTGATTTCGTATTTCGAATCGGTGTAAGGGTAACGGGGCGGGTTCTCACTGGCATCGGGCTGCCCAAGCGGTGTGCGAGCAAATGGGTTGACTGAAATGACCACATACAATACCTTGCCTACGGCGGAACTGCCCAAATCGTACTCGGCATTCAAGCCTTCTGCCGTTTTATTCTGGATAAAAGGATTTACCGGCGAAATTTCAATGCGGGCGCCGCCACGGGTGATGGCACGGCATTCACTTACATTTACCCTGAGCAGGTTGGCCCTATCAATGTCTATGGTATGGCTTAAGGCAGTAGGCCTTCCTGGGGCAGCAGCTAACAAGCCATAGTTATAAGAGGTGAGAAAAATACCTGCCAAATCGCGCAAACGGTCAGTAAAGGCATGCTCTTGGTCAGCGAAATGATCCTTGGTCAGTTTCATCCCGTCCACCCAATTGACATTGAAATATTTTATGGCAGGCAACATAAGGCTACAATTTAAACACGTTCAGCTACAATGATATCGTTTTCCTTTATTCCGTTTTCCCTAATTGTGATAGTGGGGTTGATATATACCTTGCGCATCCACATTTTCTTGGGCTGTACATAGAAGTTCCAAGCTTGTCCTTGCTTGGCAGCATCCATAAACTGGATAGCCTTACCAGGGTTACGGTCGTTATACTGCTCCAAGAAAACGGGGAAGAAAGTACCTAAATCCATTTTCAAGGGAAGCTTACTACGCGACTTAATGACTTCATCATCTTCAGTAGCCCGCAACATTCTAAACTCCACTACCACTATATTGGCATCGTCCAAATATTCATCGGGAATGATAATTTCATCATGCCCTACCGGGAAATACCATTTGGTATATTCCTTCATAGGGATAGCAATCATCAAATCGAAGCATTTCATTATCAAAAATGGAATCAAAAACAAGAGGAAGGCACCACTCAACACTAGGGCATATCCTTCTTTGTTCAGCAGGGTGAAAACAAATAAAAAGCCTACAGCCCCTAATACAGCCAAATACAGGGTGAAAAGCGCTTCCCTCCAAAACGATTCTGGCTCGGGCCATGAGTTGAGCTTATACAAGGTTGCTGCATAGATAGCCCCCACGGCAAAACACAGTATTTGCAAGCCTCCATGCAGACTAACGGGGCTTACACTTTCCATCAGGCCTGTGAGACCGCTTAAGGCAAAAATCAACAGTATTGCTACGGTGTAAATTACAAAGCTCTTGATGCTAACCTTTTTGCCGTCTTTCTTAAAAATCATGAACACTGAACCCAGTGCGGCGGCAATGGTAAAGAATATTCCTGGTACTAACAGATTCGCCTGCGATGACATATACTCCTTTATTTATAATCGGGAAGTAAAACCCAACCTCCCGTCCTGTAAGGATTCTGACAGTAAAAATTTCTCCTCAAATCTATCAATTTCAACCGTAATATTGATATCCAACACTATTGGAAATAAATATTTACAAGCCAAATCGAGCACCTTTCTAATTTCCCCTTTGTGCAATACCTCCGTAAGCATTGATTTTGGAACAGGCCCTACCACTAATTCTAAAGTGGGGGAATAATCCGGTATTGAATCCCCTATCACAAAATCGATTGCCAAATGCTTCGCACCTAAAACATTGCTTCCTGTATGGTTGTCAATACCCCGCGTTTTGTCATCATAGCGATAAGTGATGGGTACATCCAGTAAATGCGACAAAAGGGTACAGGCCAATTCTGCATCGCCCACTACCTTGTGCGAGACAGGTAATAACAGCAACAAGCCCGCTACATACTTATCAGCTATCTGCTTCAATTCAGGCCAAAGGTTCAGGAAGAGGTCCGATTTAAACTGCGCATTGGAAGTGAGCATCGACTTCCGTTCCGTCAACTCGTTCATTATCCGCATCCTGAAAAGCTCCTTCTCGAAAGCTTGGAAAAACATTGTAGCAGCTTCTTCTTCCGCTTTGTGCCTTTTATATTCTTCTATGAAAGATGCTGAATTGACTTTTTTCTCCCTATCGAAGGTATGGAACATGGCTTCTGGAAGCCCATTGTAGATGCCTTCTCTGCTGACGTCGATAAAAATCAGTTCCTTATCACCGTTCTTATCGCGTTTAAACTCGATTTTTAGGATATCCTTGCGGTAATCACGTTCTGATATGCCCGAATTGTTGACGGCAATGTCATCAATATCATAGCCTATGTCCACCAAATCGGCAGCTATTACTTCAGCCTTTATATCTGACTTTATGTTCGGTTTCAGTTCTACGTCAAACATTAGTTGGCTCTTTCGGTGGCTAGTTTCACTCTTAAAGGCAACATTACTGCGGCACTTTGTTCCAATTTTACCTGTAGGTTGCGGCACAGTTCGTACCACTCCTGCACGCTGGGGCTATTGGGGTTGGTAGGGTACAACAGCACATCAATGGTGCGCTTGAAGCCGGAAAAAGAAGCATCGTCTATTTCCAAACCCTTCTTGATTTTCACCTCTCTTATCAATTTGCCCAACTCCTTTTGGCAAAGGAAAATGATATCGGCCTCAGAAACCACCCTACTGCGGCTAAGCAATGCATTCCTGAAACTGTTAAGTGTTTCCGATTCTGAAAGGCCGTCACGCCCGCCCAGGGTATTGGTCAACAGCATGAGATTTTCACTGCTTACATTCGAACCGGAGGCCAAAGAAAGCCGAGTACCTAATTTATGGTTGTTAGCAAACTCGCCCGCAGTGGACCAAAACTCAATGAATACTACGTCGTTCTGGTTTTTGGGCTTAATAACGATATAAGTGGCCGAAGCAGCATTATCCACCTTGCCCAGCTTTTGACCAATCAGGTTCAAAATTTGGTTCAGGTCGCGTAGGTTGCTGGCTATCATCTCCTGGCCATATACGGCAAAGGCGGCACTTTCATCGCGCATTAGTTCCAATAAATAATTGAGCAGCTCCGAAGCGTTGCGGGTATCAAATCGTTCTACCCCTCCCTTTCTAACCACATATAGCCCCGCATCCATTTTATGCGTATCGGCAATGGAGCTACTGCCATACTTGTTGCCATCAGCCGACTTTACGCTATTGATGGAAAAGAAAAGGTCATCCTCTGCCACCAATGGAATAATATTGAACTGCGGCTGGAGGCGAAAGCTTAATTCATTGAACCGCCTGTTAATGACTGGAAAGGCATTGATGGAACAGAAGATATTCTCCACCACGTCATGCGACAAAGATGGTGGGAATACGATTTTGAACCAAAACAGCTTTTTCTGTATAAAGGCATACTCCGATTCATGGAACACCGGCAACAACTCTTCGGGCATAATGCAAGAAAGCTGGTGCAAGCCCCCCTGAAAATCTGCTGGCAGCGATACGTTGATGAAACGGTCTTTATAATAATTGGCTACTTCTTTGCCAACATTGCGCGTAACGTCAAAGTCCAGTTCAGGCTCATTGAGCATTTCCGTATCATCATGCTTGAAATAGGGCAATCCGCTTTCAATGTGCAAGGGTACCCCGTTCAATGACCAATGCGTGGTTGGCAAAAAACGGATGAAGTATGCACGCTCCGCACTGGTTATCCAATCAAAGAAAAAGCTCATTCCGTTGAGCGTTTCCAAACGGTCACTCAAATCAACCGCCACCCACATGGCATTGTTCTCCACCCGCCTACCGCCGGTACCTTCTGCCACTTTATCGCGATGGATAGCATCGATACAGGATATCAAAGAGCGGTCATGGACAATATACTTGATATCGCCATTGAACAATGGCGTATCCACTATCGGCGTAAAATATAGGTCGCGATAGGTTTCCCGCACGGTACTTTCCTTGCTTACCACACGCTTTTGGAAATAAAACTGGGTATTGGCCGAAATTATCGATTTTGCCTCAATTCCCGTAGCATGCAGTATAGCATGGGCAGGCATGGCCCCTTTGTCCACCTCAGGTATCAATAGCTTTGAAAGGCGTCCCAAAATCCTGGAGTTGGACGATTCCATTTCATGGTACACCTTTTCCACTTCACCCGCAAAAGCACCGATAAGCATGTTCACCAAAGGGTCGAAAGCGCTGATATCGGAAACCTGTACGCCCCACAACTGAGAGGCATTTTTTATCATTCTGCTCCTAATCTTTTCTCTCGATATATCTGATAACATTGCTTAATTTTTAAAATGACAATGGACTAATAAATAGCTTTTGTACCGTTTCAAACCGCTCGTTGGTGGTAACTAGCTTTCCGCGTACCGTTACCGTTACCCGTTGTTTAATCCTACGGTTGCCGGTACCCGATAGTTCTTCCTGGCTTACAACAGCACTCACGTCAATATCCTTCAAGCGGGGCTCGTGCTGCTCAATAATCAGTTTTAGGGAGTTGGAAACCCTATCGTTCCAGTTATCCTGCAGAAAAATATTCTCGAAATCATGCTCCCAAATATCGCAACCATAAGTAGGGTCATAGCGATATTCGCCGAAACGGCTGGTAAGTATCAATTGTATATTTTGGGAAATGGAATCGCCAATATCCCTGCAACGGGCAAGCTCCTTTTTCTTGAAAAGGTCTGCAAACTTTAAGGGCATGCTATAGTATTCAACCATTGGCAAATCGTTAATTGATCATTACTATGGTACCTTTCACGGCAGTCTGTCCATTAGACTCTATGGAAGCCATCCCTTTTCCTTTTACACTGGTCATGGCACCTTCCATGTCAAGCGTAGCGTCAGCGGCAACAGATACCTTTGCAGCTTTAAGCTCCAGTTTAGCATCGCCTTTAGCACTTATTTGCGCACCTGATAATTCAAGTGCTTGGGTGCCTTTCATGCTCATTTTCTGCTGGCTTTCCGCAGCTATGTTCATCCCTTTTATGGAAAGATCTTTTTCCGCTTCAATGGTGATTTCCTTGGCCTTCATTTCCAAAGTACCCTTTGACTTAATGGTAATTTTCCCATCACCCTTTAAGCTCAGCGAAATTTGGTTGTCGTTGTTCTTATTGATAATCAATATCTCCTCTTCCCCACTCTTATCTGTAAACTTTATTTCGTTGCCGCTTACCGTACGGATGGTTTTCACATAGTTGTCCTTATCCTTCCTATCGCCTTGGTTGGCCTTGCCATGATAAAGATGGCCTACCACTACTGGCTTATCAGGGTTATTGCCCTCGAAGGCCACTAATACCTCATCGCCCACTTCTGGGGGGAAATAGATGCCCCTGTCCTTGCCGCCATGTGGCGTGGTTGCCCTTATCCAAGGGGTGGGCGCAGCATTTCCTTCTTGCCAATAGAACAAAACCTTTACCCTTCCAAAACCATCCGGGTCATCGTTCTGCTTGATGGTAGCCGGCTGGGTTTCGCATATTGGCTCCGTTACATTATTGTTGGTTAAAGGAATGGATACCGATGATGGAATGGCCTCAAAAGTGTTATAATAGGTACCGGCACCCTTCAATAAATGTTTGACCCTGATAACTGTAAACTGTCCATAATCCACGGATGAGTTGTCCTCGTCCTGTCTGCCGGTTACGTGGATGGTGGCCCCTATTTTCAACTTTGCATTATAGCTTTTGCCACTAAGGATTACCAGGCCCCCTGCAATTGCCGATCTTCTGGCCTTTGCCAAATCAGAAACATCATTATTGCTAGCCACCACTTCATTGGCGCTATAAGTTTGCTCATCAAAATAATAGCTGTCCGATTCGCTGAGCGCAAACTTGCCCAGTTGGTCCAAATTGGAAACTGAGGGCGATTTGGTCTCGTAAGTCTTGTTATTGATATAATCGTACTCCTTCATCACAAACTTGGCAGGCTGCAACTTCATGCCTAGGTTGAATTCTGCCAAATCATCGCCAAACACCATATCAATGGTATTGCCTGAAGGCAAGCCGCCGAAAATGCAATCCTTACCATCAAAAAAGAACCACTGGCCATACTTGTTAGCCAGGCGGGCAATATAGTTAAAAGACGACTCCTTATACTGCATGCTGAATGCAATTTGTGGGTCGGGGCTCGGGCTTATTTTGTAGTTAATACCGTTTTTTGGATACTTTGAAGTGATATTCTTTACAACATGCGATAGCGAAACATCAACAAATGAACGCATATTGGGCCCATGCTCCAGCACAATGGTGGGGCTATAACCTTTAATAATAAGTTCACTTGCTGCGCCGCTGTGCCTTTGCACTGCCACGTCAGTCACTACGCCGTTGAACTGTAGGGAGGTTTTGCCGTCATTCGCATCCTGCAATTCGGCTACCAATGGCTTGCCGATAAAGTCTTTGCCCTTATCAAAGTTACTGGCACCGTCGCCTTCCACTTCATAAAGTGGGGTGCTTATCTCGAAGCGGTGGTGGTTGTCAAAACTTTGCGATAAGCTGAAGTAATGGAAAGACTTAAACGGCGTACTGCCATTTATCTGTATCTTCAATGTAAGGTATGCAAGCACGGCTAATCAATTGAGGTAAAACTGTAATAACCTAAAAATGCACAGTTATACCAAAAGTACAACTGTGCATTTCCTTTTAATTGAAAGTAAGGCCTAGGATTAAGCCCACTTGTTGTCATGCGCAGTACCGCCGAAATCGATTTTTTGGGCAGATACCGTAAAGTTTACGGAAATGGGTGCGCCAGAGCCATAGCCTACTGAGTAAACAGTAATGTAGCCTTTGGTCCATTTCAGTTTAATCATGTCTTGGTCAACTTCTGCCTTTGAGAAGGTGATTTCGCCGTCCTTAGGATCGCCTTTGATGATCCAACCGAACAACTCATTGTCTTCTACTTCGCAAGAAATGTTTACTTCGCCACCGTGCAACTTTGATACTGGCTTGCCATTATCATCGATGCCTTTGTGCATGGTAAACGACAGGCTCAATACGTTGATTTCTTTTAGACCGTTGATTTTTAATTTCGCGGTTGCTGACATTGTTGTGGTTTTTTATTGTGATGAAAATTAGGGGTTAAGTATTACTGTTGCTTGATATCACCTTTCCATTCGGCGCTATCGGCATCTTCACCTTTCTGTCCGTCCAGTGAAACTACATAGCTCTTAGCTGGAAAGTAAGGGGTCATGAAAATGTCCAAGAAAATCCTGTCCTTTTGGTCAGGGTCCTGCTCAAAGCGCAGAATCTTGAACTTTTCAATCAACTTACCGGGGCCGGAGATTTTGTTCAAATACTTCACAATCTGCTCGCGCAATTCCATTTCGGTATTCACGTCGAAGTTTTCAAAAGCCCTTCTGTTCAGGAAATCCATCAATGTTTTCATGATATGGTCGAACACCCTTACTACTGAATAGGTCTGTAAGCCAAGGTTGTCGCCATTGAACAAGGTTTTGGCAGACATGGCCATTACCTTACCATATTCGTTCACCATGGGTACCAAGCCCATTTTCTCCAAATTGCTGATTTCGCTTTTCTTCAAAGTGAAACGGGTACCGCCTACTTCGTTCAATCCACCGAATTTTTTACCGGCAGCTACCTGCGACATCAAGGTACGGTAAATGTTACCTGCCAAGGCTGATGAAGGAGCTACGTACACATCTTCTTCCTCACCTATTTCGGTATCCTTACCACGACCTACCAGCCAGTTGGCGGTCAACATTACGTTTGATTTGTGTGCTTCGCCACCAGTCAACTGCGCAGTCTCGAAGAAATCGGCAACTGCATCGGGGGTTTCCAGGTTCTCAAAGTCAGAAACCAGCATCACTTTGTTCTGATGGGCCATTTTAGCCCATTTGTCAATTACTTGGTTGTTGCCCAAATATCCTGGTACTACCAACATGGAGTAATTGTTCTTTAGGTCTAAACGGTCATAGTTGTGCTTGATTTCTTCTGCAATGGCATCAAAGAACAATGGGTTGTCCAAATCTTTCAATTGGTCCAGTTCGGCATTGAAGATGGTAACGTTCTTCAAGTTGTCGCTTTCGCAGTTTTTGTAGAACAGGTGCAACGAACGGTAGTTGGCTTCCAACTCTTTGGAAGCTTCCACGGCAGTTTTCAGGTTCTTGTTCAGGTTGCGGGCAGCACTGTCAGCCTTTGCTTGGGCTTTTTCAATCATTTCCGCTGGGTTCTCCGATTCTGACAACAGTTCATACCACAAGCTCAGGGTCTTCTTCAAGTTTTCCCTTTCTTGCTTTTTGCTATCGTCGGTCAAGAAGATTTTCTTACGGGCTTTCAGTTCGGGGTTCAGGTTGTCAGTACCTTTAATGGTATTGCCAAATACCTTGAATCCACCGTACTTAACCAACTGGTTAGCTGTATCTTGTAGCGATACGCCTTCTACTACGCCAAGGTTTTCTTTATATTGCTTTTCTGCTGCTTGTTGTTCTCTTTCCATGGGGATATTTCTTTGCTGTAGATTTAAAAATTAAACACCTGCTTCTTCCAGTTCCTTAATCATGGCCTGAATACCGCCTAGAAAAGCGTCCTTGGTATCTTTATTTTGCAAGATAGCTTGTAGCGCTTTGTTCGATTTCAGTTCCTTTACCACTTTCAATGCTTCTTCCTTGCGGTAGTTGGTTTCTTGCAAGTATTTGCTTTTGTTCATGATGCCTTTGGGGCCAAAATCGCCCAGGTTATTGAAGCGAATATCTTCAGTAAATGAGCTGCCGTCCTCGGTTTCCATCTCCACTTCCACATTAGGTCTGAAATGGTTGAAAACAGCGTCAACGGTTTTTAAATCATAAGCTGCCTCGGGGGAGTAAGGGGCTTCTCCTGTCAATTTCTGAACAAAAATAGTCCTGTTCATCTGTATATCGGCAAATGCCTCATTGGCATTGTCTAGCTTTCGCTCACTGCCGCCTATTCCGTATTCGTACATGGGTAGGTGTTTTTACGTTTTTATGAATTGAATCCTAAATCTAACACTAAATACTTATTTATCAAGGCCAACGCTAATATTTAATCCGCTCCTAATTCATGCTAAGCGCAACATTCACGGTTGGTTTGCTATGCTCCCACACAACTTCTCCGTTGCTATTGGCAGTGAGGTTTACCACAGAGCCTTTTCCAATCTCCCCGGAAATAATCATGCGTGACAGCGGACGTCTTAGCTGGGTGCGGATAACGCCTGTTAAAGGCCTTGCACCATACTTGGGCGTAAAGCCTTGCATGGCCAATATCTGCTTGGCCTCCGCATCAATATTAAGGGTAATACCCTGTTTTTCAAGCGTTTTCAACAGGCTCTTTAAATGAATTTCGAAGATACGCACCACATTCTTTTCATTGATAGGTGCAAATGGCACTATCTCGGTCAATCTTCCCAAAAACTCTGGACGGAAATAGCGCTGCATGATTTCCATCAAATCATTTGATTTTGGTATTTCCCCTTTGTTGAAACTCTCTACAATGTGGTCACTACCAATGTTGGAGGTGAACAAAATCACCGCATTGGAGAAGTCGCCCACCTTACCTAGACGGTCGTGCAACTTACCTTCATCCAAAATCTGTAGAAACAAATCGAACACGGAGTTATGTGCCTTCTCAATTTCATCGAACAATACCACGGAGTAGGGCTGTTGGCGGATTTTGTTTACCAGCATACCACCTTCTTCATACCCTACGTATCCTGGAGGGGCACCATATAGCAGAGCCGCGGAATGCTCCTCTTTGAATTCGCTCATATCGAAACGAATCATCGAGTTCTCATCATTGAAAAGAAACTCTGCCAATGATTTAGCGAGTTCCGTTTTACCTGTTCCTGTAGGTCCTAGGAAGAAAAATGAACCCACGGGCTGTCCTGCTTTGCTCAATCCTGAACGTGATTCAAGGATGGCTTCCGCTACGGCCTTCAGGGCATGGTCTTGGCCTACTACCCGCTTCTGCAGCCAGCTCTCCATGTTTAGCAAGCGTTCTTTCTCCTGCGTTTGCACCTTGCCCATGGGTATGCCCGTTTTATGGGCCACAACGGCCAACAAATCCACCTTCTCTACTGATTCTTTGTGCTTGCCAGCATGCTCTTCTAAGCGGTCAAGCACCGCACCGGTGTATTGAATAACCTCTTCGGCACTATCCATTTTCGATACGTCTTGGTCTTCTTCTATCAAGCTGAAAAGAATTTGGCTAACCTTATCCTTCAATTGGGAATAGAACCATTTTGCTTCTTTAAGTAGTTCGCTTTCATTCAATAAAGCTTCATTGGCGGCAAGCTCCTTTAAGCCCTCTTTAAAAGCAACAATTTCTTCTTTGGAAGTATGGCCCATCAGTTTAACTGAAGCCATGGTACGGTCAATCAAATCGATGGCCGAATCGGGCAACCTTCTGTCCTTGTCGTACCGCTTTGCCAAGCGGATGGCTTCGCCAATGGCATCCTTGGCCAAACTCAAGCCATGGTGCTGCTCATAATAAGGTGCTATCATGCCCACCATTCTTTCCGCAGTAGTCTCATCTGGCTCATCCACCTTAATCACCTCGAACCTCCGGCTGAATGCTTCATCCGTCTCAATATGCTTGCGGTATTCATCATTGGTGGTAGCACCAATCAAGGTCACCTCGCCCCTAGCCAACTCCGGCTTTAACAATTGGGCCGTACCTGATGCTCCACCGTGTTTATCGAGCATGGTATGCATTTCATCAATAAACAGAATAGCCTTGTCAAACTGCTTGATTTCCTTCAAGATATTCTTCAATCTGTCCTCTACCTCGCCTTTATAAGAGGCACCCGCTATCAGTGAACCGAAATCTAATTCGAATACCACGGCATGCTTTAGGTTATCAGGCACTTTGCCGTTTACAATATTCAATGCAAAACCATCCACCAATGCCGTTTTACCCACACCTGGCTCACCAGTAATGATGACATTGGGTTTTGACCTGCGGCCCAATATTTCGGCAATCATGCGCGTTTCGCGGTCACGGCCTATAATGTTGTCCAGTTTGCCTGAACGGGCAATGGCGGTCTTATCAGTACAATATTTTTGCAGGGCGTTCATGGTTATTTCCCCGCCACTGGTTTTGCTACTACTACCGTTACTTTGCGGAGCACCAACTACAGCCCGCATTTCGTTCTTTTCCACCAGGTCGTCCATGATTTCCTGTACGGTAAGCGGAAAAGTCTTCAGTTGGTCATAGGTGAAACCTACTCCTGGGGTGGCCAAGGCCGCCAATACGCATACGGGGTCAATGCTGTCCTTGCCTAGCTTAAGCTTAATATTATCGGCCTCTTCCATTACGGTATAGATGGCATCATCGCCACGTATCACCGCATCCAATCTGCCCGATTTAGGATATTGCTCAATCCTCACATCTGCCCATTCTTCCAAATACAATACATCCTTTTGCTTCTGAATAAGGTATTGCATCAAGCCAATGTCCTTATGCAAAAGCGCGCGCAACAGGTGGGCGGAAGAGAAATTGTTGTTCTGGTATTCTTTGGCAATGGATTGCGCAATAGCAACAGCATTCTTTACTTCAGGGGTGTACTCCAAACTCGCTGTCATGTTTACAGTTTATAGTGGTATAAATCAGTTTAATTATCTTTTGCCAGGCTTAGGAGGTAATGGCGGTGGGGTGCGGTTAGGCGGACCTGAAGGCCTAGGTGGGACAGGTGGCGGCGTTGCAGCCCTAGCCATAGGGTTGGCACCTTGGTTGGTCACGAATCTTGGGCCCGTGTTGCCTACATCATAGTATCCTTGCGCAAAAGCATGTGCCACATATGCACCGAAAACGGTGGCGGCACCGGGCTTGCTGGGCTTTACCAAGGCTGGCTGAGGGGGAGCGGCGTATTTGTTTTTGCCAATGTCTTTTCTGCCAGCCTCCAAACCTTCGTTATAAGCCGTCTGTATCACTTTGCTCACTACATTGGGCATTTCCTTTCTTACCCTATCAATATACGATGCGGAAACCTTGTTCACTTCTCCCAACCGTTCTTGCATGGCTTGAATATATATCTGCAAACGATACAGCTCAATGCTCATTTGCGATACTGCCTCCTGTACCCGGAAAGTCGCTTTCGGAAAAGCAATGGCATCATCAAAACTGGTAATATTGGCAGGAAGCGTATCGGCAAACTTACCAACCAACTTGTAACTTTCTATAGACCTTTTTGCTGCATTGATGGCATCTAAATCACTGGCAAAAAAAGTAACTGGGTCATTACCTGTTTTTGCGGCAATCTGCGAATCTGCAAGCTTCACACTTTTTTCCTGAAGGCTTTCATTACCCAGTTTGACGGCAGCACTCACGCCTTCTTTCACCACCGTTTGGCCCAGTTTCTTCACCACAGGCCCTACACCTGGCACGGGTATAAAGCTTACCGCAAATTTGAAAGCCTTTTCAGCCGCGGCGGCCACATCCATCATCACATCATATTTATTGGCAAAATAAAGAGCCGCCTGTAGTTTCACTTCCGCCTTGAAAGGACCCATGAACTCATCCGTCGATTCCTTTTTGAAATTGGCATAAGTGTCTTTGGTCACGTCCCAAAATTTGGTGACATAGCCCATATTCGCATGCGCCATTCTGTCCATGGAGCCTTTGACGCCTTTATGCCAGGCATCATTATAATACTCTTCCAATCCTTTTCCGATTTCAGTAACCTTTGACTGATCAATATTATATGGCATAATAGTAAGGGGGGAATAATGCGTGGTTAAGAAAAGTTGAATTTACAAGCCAATATTGATTAAAACAAATCCTAAAATAAAAATGATGCGGTTACGTCAGCAATTTAAGATTAAACAAACTGGCAAAAGTATTTAACTTTGTTAAGCAATGGGCAATTGGAAACAGGTTTGTAAACAAATATTGGCGTTCATCATTGCGGTACAATTGTTCAATGTTGGTATTTATCAGCAATGTTGGGTACAGTACAGCCATGATCACCCAGGTCCAAAAGATCCTATAGAGGACGTGTTGGAAATGGTAATGGAAGAATGTTTCCACCGCCAAGATTTCGACCATACGGACTATTCCAATAATACTGACAGGGGCTACCAGTTGATTGAAATTATTGATATCGTAGACCTATTCCCACCACAATTGGACAGTGGGTTGAAGCCCTTGGTATTGGAAAATGGCCGAGTTATCCATTTCCCTAGCTATTGTTTCGATCATAATAGCCATATCGAAGCGGTTTCTCCGCCACCTCCAGAGCAAAACTGCGTTGCTTAATTACTTCCTTATTATAAGGTAGCTTTAGTTGCCCACTTTCATGGGGACAACATAGTTTTGCTCAACTCCAAATATATTCCATGTTTGATAAAATAAAGTATGACCTGCCTGCTGGTTTGGTTGTATTTCTGGTGGCCCTGCCACTTTGCCTGGGGATAGCGCTTGCATCGGGCGCGCCTATGTTTTCTGGCATCATTGCCGGCATTGTTGGCGGTATCGTAATAGGTTCGCTTAGTGGCTCTCAGGTCAGCGTCAGTGGCCCTGCGGCTGGGCTTACCGCTATTGTATATACAGCTATTACGGAATTAGGCGGCGCCTTTGACGTTTTCATCTTGGCAGTATTTATCGCTGGTGGCATCCAGTTGCTGCTGGGGGTGGTGAGAGCAGGCATCATAGCCCATTATTTTCCTTCATCCGTCATTAAGGGCATGTTGGCTGCCATTGGCTTAATCCTGATATTGAAACAATTACCGTATGCCATAGGATATGGGGAAGCCGAAGGCAAATGGGCAATTGAACGCATCATTGTCGCCATTGAGAACATTGCCCCAGGAGCCGTTATCATTAGTTTGGTTTCATTGGCTATCCTCATTCTATGGGAAAGGCCCTTCCTGAAACAATATACTTTTTTCAAATTGTTTCCAGGAGCTTTGGCGGTAGTGCTCTTGGGCATCGCCATTAATGCCCTATACCATGCTTATTTTCCACCATTGGGTTTGCTGGAACATGAGTTGGTAGCCTTGCCAAAAGCTGGTTCGATAAAAGAGTTTTCATCTTTCTTGACGCTACCTAAATTTGATCAAATTGGAAACTTCCAAGTGTGGCAAACGGCCATCACCTTAGCAATTGTGGCTAGTTTGGAAAGCTTGCTGAGCATTGAAGCGGCTGATAAATTGGCGCAAAATGGCCATGTGACACCAGCTAACCAAGAGCTCAGGGCCCAAGGTATCGGCAACATGATAAGTG
The DNA here is from genome assembly GCA_033762815.1 of Chitinophagales bacterium. Taxonomy (GTDB): domain Bacteria; phylum Bacteroidota; class Bacteroidia; order Chitinophagales; family CAIOSU01; genus JANRLF01. The sequence goes on from JANRLF010000004.1 coordinate 576,026, forward strand.
GGCTTATTGGCGGATTGCCCATTACAGCCGTAATCGTACGTAGCTCCGCCAATATTCAGGCCGGTGGCAAAACCAAGGTTTCGGCTATTTTTCACGGCATACTACTGTTAGTGTGCGTGGCATTTATTCCCGGCTTGCTCAATCTTATTCCATTGCCTTCACTGGCGGTGGTATTGATTTTCATCGGCTATAAATTGGCCAAAATCAGCCTTTTCAGGGAAATGTACCGGCAAGGTTGGGCACAGTTTGTTCCTTTTGTAGTAACCATAACAGCAATCCTTTTCTCCGACTTGTTAATGGGCATAGGAATAGGGATGGTTTTTGCCATATTTTATATTTTACGCGACAATTACCGCACGCCCTATTTTTACCACAAGCAAGACAACCCATCTAGCGAAGTGGTGACTTTGGAACTCTCCGAACATGTCAGCTTCCTTAACAAAGCCAGTGTACTACTGACTTTGGACGAGCTGAAGGAAGGTTCGAAAGTAATCATTGATGGAAGCCGCAATGTGCAAATCGACCACGACGTAAAAGAGATTATTGCTGAATTTCTCCAAAAATCGAAAGAAAGAAATATTCAAGTTCAAACAGTTAATCTTGACCTAAACGGGATAGAACCCCCAAAAGGCCATTAAAAACACAAAATATGAAACAGAGCTATATGAGGCTTATTGAAGGCAATGCTACATGGGCCGCAGAAAAACTGAAAATGGATCCAGAATACTTTAGGAACCAGGCAAAGGAACAGAAGCCGGAATTTCTATGGATAGGTTGTTCCGATAGCCGTGTACCTGATATTGAAATTACGCACACCCAGCCCGGTGAAATATTTACGCACCGCAATATTGCCAACATGGTAGTGCACTCCGACTTTAATTGCATGAGTGTGTTGCAATACGGTGTGGAAGTGTTGAAAGTGAAGCACATTATCGTATGCGGGCACTATGGATGCGGAGGTGTATTGACGGCTATGCAGAACAATTATCATGGCTTGGTAAACAAATGGCTGCGTTACATAAAAGACGTATATGCAAAGAACAGCCAGGAGTTGGAAGCAATTGAAGACCACAAACAGCGGGCCGATAGGCTTGTGGAATTGAATGTTATCGAGCAAGTACACAACCTGGCCAAAACCTCCATAGTACAGAAAGCTTGGAAAAACCGCAGCTTGCAAATCCATGGGTGGGTATATGGTATGGACACCGGCTTGATAAAAGACCTGAACTGTATGATGGACGAATTGAATGATTTGGAGCCAATTTTCCGATACAACTTTGATAATGTACCAGAGATGCAGCGTTAATAAAATGCGCTCTTCATGGAAAATGTATTCCTAAACAAAGCCCGGTAAGTGCCGGGCTTTGTTTTTTAATCGATAATTAATACTGGATTTTTGCCCCATAAACTACGCATAAACACTTAGCCTAAAAATAAATTACCCGCCATATTGAAGTTACATGCCAGCAATTTTGCCCTTGCTGCCAACCGCCGTGTAACTTTCCCCTTTCGCCTGCGTAATACCTTCACGACAATAGCTTAGTGATACGCCTTGACCAAACAAGGCCCCTGAGAAAACGAGCGAGAGAGCAATTGTCACAACCGATCAAACTAGATCATTAGGAAAGAAAGGAAGTGAAGATATGAAAGTCGTTTACTCGCGTTTGGCACTATTGCTATTGCTGTTGGTTCAGTCTGTTGTTTACGGACAACTAAATGCAGATTTCAATACTACTACTACCAGTGGCTGTAGCCCTTTGGTAGTCAATTTTATGGATGCCTCCACTGGCAGCCCCACTGCATGGCGATGGGATTTTGGCAACGGCAACACTTCCGTTCAGCAAAATGCGGCGGCAGCTTACCTTAGCCCCGGCCAATATACCGTTAAATTAGTAGTGAGCAACGCATCAGGAGCCGATTCAGTAGTACGTACCCAATTGATTACGGTGTTCCAAGATCCGGTAGCAAACTTGAGGGCCAGCGATACCATAGGATGCTTTCCGAAGTCGATACAATTTACCGATTTGAGCGTACCCGGCAGCGCCCCCATTGTTTCATGGATATGGGATTTTGGCGATGGTACTACCTCAACCCAACAAAACCCTAACCATACCTACACCGGTAGTGGCACTTATAGTGTCGTTTTATTGATACGCGATGCCAATGGTTGCACTGGCAGAATCAGCTTGAACAACTACATTCGCATCAGTGCCCAGCCAACGGCAGCATTCACGGCTGCCCCCACTGCAGCATGTTCCGCACCTTTAACCGTAAACTTTAGCAATACCTCCACAGGTACCAATTTGAGCTATGACTGGAGTTTTGGCGATGGAAGTACTTCGAACGCGCAAAACCCTTCCCATACTTACACTAGTTTGGGCGCATATACTGTTTCATTGACCGTCAGTGCTCCCGGGGGCTGCACCAATACCCTTACCCGCAACAATTATATCACTTTGGCCAATTTCAATGCCGACTTTAGTGTAAACAGAACCACGGGTTGCGTTGGCACCAATTTTAATTTTACTGACCTATCCAGCCCAGGCCCTAGTTCATGGACCTGGAATTTTGGCGATGGGGGGAGCAGTACTTCCAGAAATCCTTCACATAGCTACAGTACACCGGGCACCTATACCGTTACCTTAACCGCAAGGAATGGAGGTAGTTGTGCCGATACGGAAGTTAAAACAGCTTTGATAACCGTTACCGCTTCGCCAACAGTAAATTTTACCGCAGATACTACCCGCGCTTGTAGTACACCATTCACGGTAAACTTTACCAATACTTCGACTTCATCAGCAGGAAGTACTTATTTATGGACTTTTGGCGATGGCGGTACTTCTACCGATGAAAATCCGACCCATACTTACACTGCAACAGGAAACTACACCGTGCGCTTGACCGTAACCGATGGTGGCTGCAGCCAGACCCGCACCCGCAACAATTACATACAAATTACCCCTCCTACCGCCCAATTCGCATCCAGTGGCAGAAGGGGCTGTATTCCTTTAACGGTAGCCTTTAGAGATTCCAGTACTTCCACTTATCCTACCGTTGCATGGGAATGGACTTTCGGCGATGGCAGCACTTCTACTGACCAAAATCCTACCCATACCTATACGGCAACTGGCGATTATGACGTAAGCTTGGTAATTACCAATGACAGGGGCTGCACGGATACCTTGTTGATTCCACAATACGTTGAAGCAGGCGAACCACCCGTGGTCAACTTCTTTGGCAACCCCACCTCTTCTTGTTTATTTGAACCCATTGACTTTATTGACTCCTCATCTATCAATGGCGACCAATGGTTTTGGGATTTTGGAGACGGCGGAACCAGCTTCGACCAAAGCCCTAGTTACACCTATGGCGATACGGGAATTTTTACCGTGACATTGATAGTGGGCGACAATGGCTGCTACGATACCCTGATAAGGGACAATTACATTCAGATATTCCCTCCCGATGCCCGTTTTGACCCAGTTTACAATTGTGCCGACCCCTATACGGTTACTTTTAGCAATAACTCCTTGGGTGGCCATATTTGGACTTGGTCATTTGGCGATGGCGATAGCTCCGTTGATTATTCCCCCACCCATACGTTCGCTGCTACCGGCAGTTATGATGTGGTACTCTTTGTGGAAGACACCATAGGGGGCTGTATCGATAGCCAATCGACCCGGATTACCATTACCGACCCGTTGGCAGATTTCTCCGCACCGGTGTTGGCAGGTTGCCAAACGTTCAATGCCAGCTTCAGTTCGGCCGGTTCTGTGGACGCCGCCAGCTATATTTGGGATTTCGGTGACGGCGGGTTCACTTCAGCGCAAAACCCGACCCACCCGTATGCCAATACAGGCACCTATACGGTTAGCCTAATCGTAACCGATATACACGGCTGCAGCGATACTTTAGTACGCCCCGATTACATTACCGTTTGGGGTGCAGTAGCCTACTTTAGTGCAGATACTTTTACGGGCTGTACCCCGCTTACAGTAGCTTACTCGGACAGTTCTTACTCCATTGGCGGTACCATCAATTACTGGCGTTGGAACTTGGGCAATGGGGATACCTCTTTGCTTCAAAATCCTTCTTCTACCTATAGTATACCAGGCAATTATACCATATCGCTCACCGTACGCGATGATAATGGTTGCCAAGGCACTTTAAACAGAACCAATTTCATTTATCCTACTTATCCGTTCCCAGCATTCACCGCCCCTACTACCAATGTTTGCTTAGGTTCGGCTGCAAGCTTCACCAATAACTCTGTGGGTTCGGGGCTTAGTTACAAATGGTACTTTGGCGATGGTGATAGCTCCACCCTAGCCAATCCTAGCCACGTATATGCCGACACTGGCCGCTATACGGTAAGCCTATTCGTGACCGATATCAACGGTTGCGATAGCTCCATCGTTAGGAACAACTATATCTGGGTGGTGGAACCACACGCCAACTTCAGCATGGACACCACTTGGGCAAACTGCCCGCCATTACAGGTCAATTTTACCGACCTTTCAACAGACAGTATCGTTGCCTGGGAATACCATTTCGGCGATGGCCAGGTGGCTCGATTGAAAAACCCTTCACACATATACAATCGCCCGGGTACCTTTATCCCTTACCTTATAGTAACCAACTTTGCGGGCTGTAAGGATACCGTGTACACGGATACGATTGAGATATTGGGCCCTACCGGAACGTTCAACTTTACCCAACCTACGGTTTGTGCGCCTTTCAATATCGATTTCTTTGCAATTGGCACCAATAATGTGGCCCAATATGTTTGGGACTTTGGCGATGGCAATGTATGGGTGGACGATGATACCACTGCCCACTTGTACACTTTGGCTGGAACTTATAACCCAGTCATGATTTTACGTGATTCCATGGGCTGTACCATTTCCGTACCCACCCCAAGGCCCATCACTGCTACTACCATTACGGCGGGTTACACCCAAGGCACCACCTTCCTTTGCGAAAGGGGCAGTGTATCGTTCACCGACCAATCTATCGGCTCACCGGCCATCAGCACTTGGTCTTGGAACTTTGGCGACGGCGGCACCAGCAGCTTGCGCAACCCTACCCATTTCTATAGCACACCTGGAGTTTATACTGTTACCTTGATCATTGCCAACGCATCAGGTTGTAGGGATACGATTGTAAAACCCAACCTAGTGACGGTTGACCCAGGGCCAAGAGCAGCATTCAGCATGGCAGATTCCGCCGTGTGTTTCCCTGAAGAAATCTTTTTTACCGACCGCTCCGTATCCGATAGCACCATTATCAATTGGGCATGGAACTTTGGTGATGGCCGTACGGACACCCGTCGCAACCCTAGCCATATTTATACCCTACCCGGAACCTACAATGTCACCCTTATCGTAACTACCACCAGCGGCTGTAAGGATACCGCCACATTGCCAGTAACCATTTATGCATTGCCAGTAGCAGATGCGGGCAGCAACCAACCGCTTTGTATTGGAAGCAGCCTACAGCTGAATGCCAGTGGAGGTGTAAGTTACCAATGGTCGCCTGCCACGGCATTGAGCGCTACCAATATTGCCAATCCTATGGCTAACCCAACAGTAAGCACCACTTATTCCGTAATAGTTACCGATTCCAACGGCTGTCGCTCAACTGACAGTATGCGCATTACGGTAAACCCGCTTCCTACGCCTGTAATGTCGCCGGATACATTTATTTGTTTAGGCGCTTCCACCCCCATTAGGGCTGCCGGCGGCCTAAGCTATGCTTGGTCAGGTGCAGGCTTAAGCAGCAATAACATTGCTAACCCCATTGCTACACCTATTGTCAATACAACCTATACCGTAACTGTTACCGATGGAAATGGTTGCCAAAACACGGGTACCACCCGCGTGGGCATTTATCCTTTGCCAGTAGTGACTACGTCAAATGATACGGCTGTGTGTATCGGTCAATCAGCAAACTTAAGCGCATCAGGTGGCATTGGCTATGCTTGGACACCCACCTTGGGATTGAACAATGCCAACATTGCCAACCCAGTAACTGCTACTACTATCAGTACTGTCTATACGGTACTTGTGACCGATGCGAATGGTTGCCAAAACCGTGACTCGGTAAGCGTTCGTATCAACCCATTACCCATATTGACCATTTCACCCGATACGGCTATTTGCTTGAATGGCAATACCCAATTACAAGCAGGTGGTGGGCTGAGCTATTTCTGGTCGCCGAGCAGTTATATTACCCGCGTGGATATTGCCGACCCATTCGTTTACCCCATAAGCACTACTACTTATACCGTGGTGGTGACTGACAGCAATGGTTGTGTGAACGATACCAATGTAACCATAACCGTCCATCCTTTGCCAGTACCCGTTTTGTCACCAGATACAGCCATTTGTATTGGTGGTTCGGCCCAGTTAAGGGCATCAGGGGGCATTGGCTATATATGGTCAGGTGCCAATTTGAGCAATCGTTACATCGCCAATCCTATCGCCACGCCAACTGTAACGGGTTACTATTCGGTAACGGTAATCGATGCCAACGGCTGCGCCAATAGCGATTCCGTGTTGGTAACTGTCAATCCGCTTCCCTCACCAGTGTTGTCCAATGACACAGCCATTTGCTTTGGCGAGACCGCCCAACTACAGGCCGCTGGTGGTATCAATTATCAATGGACCCCAGCTACCGGCTTGAACAATGCCAACGTTGCCAATCCATTGGCTAACCCCAGCACCAGCACCACTTATCAAGTAATGATTACTGACGGCAATGGCTGTGTAAACACCGATACCGTGCATGTGCATATCAATCCGCTACCAATACCCATCATATCACCCGATACGGCTATTTGCTTCAATGGCAATGCACAATTGTCCGCTGGTGGTGGGGTGAGCTATCTATGGTCGCCTGGCACGTATATCACCAATGTCAATATCGTCAATCCATTTGTATATCCCGTTGCCACTACTACCTATACCGTATTAGTAACCGATAGCAACGGTTGCAGACAAGACACTAACGTTACCGTTACGGTCAATCCTTTGCCTAATCCAATCTTATCGCCCGATACGGCTATTTGCATCGGCAATTCGGTTCGTTTGAGCGCATCTGGTGGTATTGCTTATGTATGGTCAGGTGCGGGTTTAAGCAATCAATACGTTGCCAATCCTATTGCCACGCCTACTGCAACGGGTTACTATGCCGTTACGGTTACTGATGCCAATGGCTGCCGCAACAACGATTCACTGTTGATTACCGTCAATCCTCTTCCCGTTGCTTTAGTTTCACCTGATACTGCTATCTGTATTGGCCAGTCAGCCAACTTATCCGCAAGGGGTGGAACCAGCTATGTATGGTCGCCAGCCAGCGGCTTGAGCAATGCGAATATAGCTAATCCAGTGGCCTCCCCTACTGTTACTACGGTATATACCGTTCAGGTAACCGATGCCAATGGTTGCAGCAATAATGCAAGCGTGAGGGTTACCGTAAATCCCCTGCCTGTACCCACCATCAGTGCCGATACTGCTTTCTGTGCAGGGGGCAATGCCCAATTACGTGCGGGCGGTGGCACCAGCTACCAATGGTCGCCGACTAGTTATATTACCAATATTAACATAGCCAATCCTTTTGTGTATCCAATAGCTACCACCACTTACACAGTAACCGTAACCGATGCCAATGGCTGTAAGAACGATACCAGCGTAACAGTGACCGTCCACCCCATTCCAGTGCCTGTAGTAAGTAACGATACCGCCATATGTACAGGTCAAAGCGTGACTTTGCAGGCCAACGGTGGTGCCAGCTATCAATGGTCGCCAGCTATGGGTTTATCTTGTACCAATTGCCCTAACCCGGTGGCTAGTCCTAGTACCTCTACAGCATATATCGTGAGGGTAACCAGCGCATTTGGATGCATTGCCTACGATACCGTGAATGTCGCCGTGAATAATATCCGTGCCTTCATTGGCTTGTCCGATACCGCGGCTTGCTCGCCAAGCATCATCTTCTTTAATGATTTGACGCTCGGCAGCGGGCAAGTGGCTACTACCACTTGGTACTTCGGCGATGGCGATACCAGCCACCAAGCCAACCCAAGCCATGTATATACTACACCGGGCAACTATCAAGCAACATTGGTTGCCACCAGCAATCAAGGCTGTATCGATAGTAGCAGCAGGAACATAGTTATCCATCAGGTGCCGGTAACTGCAGGTAGCTACGATACCACTATCTGTATGTACCAAAGCATTGGCTTGCAAGCTTCAGGCGGCATCAGCTACCAATGGACGCCTGCAATAGGCCTATCGGACAGTAGCATCGCCAACCCTACGGCCAATCCACAAGATTCTACCCAATACTTGGTAACGGTAATGGATACCAACGGTTGCCAAAAAACGGATACCGTGAATGTATTCGTAAACCCATTGCCTACGGTTTCCATTGTTGCCCAGCAAGCAATTTGCTATGGAGGCAGCACCCAGTTGCAAGCCAGCGGTGGCGGCACCTACCAATGGAGCCCAATCGCAGGTCTGGATAGTGCCAACATTGCGAACCCTACGGCTTCACCTGATAGTTCTACCACCTACACCGTTTTAGTAACGGATACCAATGGTTGCCAAAACAGTGCCGATATCAACCTGACCGTTTACCAATTGCCAGGGGTGAAAATTTCAGCCGATACAGCTATTTGTTCAGGCGGTACTGCCAACCTATATGCATCGGGGGCAGCAAGTTACTTATGGTCACCTGCCAATAGCCTTGATTGCGATACTTGTGCTTTGGTAGCTGCTACTCCTGACTCCACCACTACTTATGTAGTAAGATACACTACGGTGCATGGTTGCCACCTATATGATTCCGTTACCGTAACGGTAAATGCCTTACCAGCTATTGTTGCCAGCAACGATACCCTTGTTTGCTTGGGTCAAAGTATTGCCCTGAGTGCCAGTGGTGGCAGCCAATATCAGTGGTCGCCCGCTTATGCACTAGCTTGCGATACCTGCGCAATCACTCTAGCGACCCCATTGGTAGATACTACATATACCATACGTGTCACTACTTCGGCAGGGTGCAGTGCCAGTGATACTGTAAACGTCATTGTGCACCAAATACAGGCAGCATTCGCACAATCCGATAGCGTGGCATGTTCACCTGCCGATATCAAGTTCGATGACCTTTCCACCTCACAAAGTACCATCGGCTTATGGCAATGGAACTTTGGCGATGGGTCAAACAGTGTGGTCCGCAATCCAATCCACCAATATGATACTACTGGGTTAATGCCAGTAAGCCTTGCCATTACGGATGACTTGGGTTGTAAGGATACCGCCTATAGCCAAGTGCGCTTGTTGCAAGCGCCTAACGCCAATGCTGGTCCTGACCTGGCAATATGTGCTGGTGCCAATACTATTTTGCAAGGTAGCGGCGGTGGCAGCTATCTATGGAACCTCGGAAACACCTTGAGCGATAGTACAATTGCCAATCCCGTTGCCCATCCTAGCCGCACTACCACTTACATTTTGAACGTAACTGCGGCCAATGGCTGTACGGATAGGGATACCATGATATTGACCGTAAATGCATTGCCTGCGGCCAGCATCATCAGCCCGGTAACCGCTTGCGAGGGCGATACGCTACAACTATTGGCCAGCGGCGGCGGCACTTATAGCTGGACTCCTGCCCAAGTATTGAGCAACGCCACTATTGCCAACCCATTGTTTATTGCCGATACCAGCCGTAGCTTCATCGTGACCGTGACCAATGCCAACGGCTGTACCGATACGGACAGCGTATATATTACCATCAACAGCTTGCCAAATGTTGTGGTGAAAGGCAATACGGATATCTGCTTGGGCGAAAGCACCCAATTGCAGGTAGATGGCGGCAGCAGCTACTTATGGTTGCCCTCCACTGGATTGACTTGCAGCACTTGCCCCAATCCTTTGGCAACGCCTACCCAAGACATTACTTATGTAGTACTTACCAGCAATGGTATCTGTACCGACCATGATACCATCCATATCGCAGTACACGATATACCTACCGTAAACACGATTGGCAATGCCACCATTTGCGGCGGGACTGACATTGCCCTGACTACCACCGCTAGCGGTGCCGATAGCTACACTTGGACCAATGGCAGCAGCTTGAACGATTCCACCTTGATGAGCCCAACCGCCAGCCCAAGCGTGGATACTTGGTACCGCATTACCGCCAGCAGTGCTTTCGGCTGCGAGGCTACGGACAGTGTTCTGATAAGGGTTGTTGACCATATTTCCATCCGCTTGAGCAATGATACCAGCATTTGCGCAGGCAATAGCGTTACCCTAAGCGCGGAACTGCTGGGCGACAGCAGCTTGGCGAACAATATTACTTGGGGGCCCGCCAATGCTTTCAACGACTTACATGCTAGCACTCAAACGGTAAGCCCTGAAGTGAGCACCGATTATTATATCGTTGCTGGTGGCGGACAATGCCAACCCGATACGCAAACCATCAGGGTAAACATATTGCCTAGCCCCGACGTTGACCTGGGTACCGACCGCAGGGTAGTACCGAATACCACCCTTACGCTCGATGCCAGCTCCAGCAGCAGCATTGCCCACTACCAGTGGCTGCCAGCGGATAGCTTGGAGTGTACCGATTGCCCATCCATTACCGTAAGGGTTACCAGCCCACGCGCCTATGTGGTGAACATAATGGACGAAAATGGCTGTGTGGCATCTGATACGGTGGCTATCAATATCATCACTTCCTGCGAAGAGGATATTTTTGTGCCCAACTTGTTTACGCCCAATGGCGATGGCAAGAACGACGTGCTATATGTACGCGGCACCGCCCTGGATGCCATCAAGGTGTTCCGCATATTCGACCGCTGGGGCAATCTAGTGTTCGAAACCAAGGACATGAACCAGGGCTGGAACGGCACCTATAATGGCAGCATGGTGAACGATGGCGTATTTGTATATTATGTAGAAGGTACCTGCGGCGGAAGCCAGGCACTGTTTATAAAAGGAAATGTGACGGTATTGCGATAAACGCCGTCATTGCGATTTGGTTTTGTGGGTTTGGTTTCAAAGGCTCGGCTGGTTACCGGGCCTTTGAGTTTGTATAAGCTACCGGCACTACTCAAACACCGTAAAAACCTCTCTGTAGGATTGCACCATGTGGCTGCTGAATTGCCTGTACCACTCCACCCATTCGTTAGTGGCCATCATGCCGCTCATTTCGGCTTCAAAGGCGGCCAAGCTATCGAACGTCTCTTCCAATACTAAGGTATAGGAAGGCCCCACCAAGTCGAACAAGATGCGTTCATTGGGGCGTGGTGGCCTGCCCGCATTTCCTTCGCGGTAGGTTTTGAGCAGGGCCTTCACGGCTTTCGCCTCCGCAAACTTCATCTGGAAAACATTACGTACCAATATCATACTAATGGGTTTAGGTGGTTAATGAAGGATAAATATAACCTTCATTACAATATATTGTGCTTAGGGGTTTTTAGCCATGCAGCCGCAGTATCTAACATCCCCCTACCCCTCATAAACTTTCAAAGGGGGAATAATTTACCTTGTACCTCTGTACCTTGTACCTTTTACCTTGTACCTCCCCGCAATAAGCGGGACAAGCGTACCTCGTACCTTGAACTAGTATTCCAAAAGCTCCTGTACCTGTTTGCTGAAGCGGTCTTTGGGCAGGAAGTTGAGTTCAAGACTGGTGGCGAAGGGTACGGGCGTATCCAGCGATGCGCAGCGAACCACGGGGGCATCTAAATGCTGGAAGCAATGCTCGCCAATCCATGCGGCCAGTTCGCCGCCGATGCCGCCCGTCAAGGTATCCTCGTGCAAAATGATGACTTTGCCCGTTTTCTTCACCGTGGCGGCAATGGCTTCATAATCCAAAGGCATAAGGGTACGTAGGTCCAGCAAATCGGCCCTCAGGTCAGGATGCTCGGTCAAATAATCCTTGGCAATGGAAACGCCCACCCCATAGGTAATGATAGAAAGGTCTTGGCCTTCCTGCACCAATCGTGCCTTACCGATTTCCACGGTGTAGTAATCATCGGGTATAGCTTCCGCAAGGCTGCGGTACAGGTATTTGTGCTCGAAGAACATCACGGGGTTAGGGTCTTCAATGGCGGCCGCTATCAAGCCCTTAGCATCATAGGGGTTGGACGGATAAACAATCTTTAGGCCCGGGGTATGGAAAAACCAGGCTTCGTTGCTCTGCGAGTGGAAGGGCCCTGCCCCTACCCCAGCACCGCAGGGCATGCGCACCACCACATCGGCATTGGCGCCCCAGCGCCAGTGGCTTTTGGCAAGGTTATTCACGATTTGGTTGAAACCACTGCTCACAAAATCAGCAAACTGCATTTCAATGACCGACTTCATACCCATGAGCGACATGCCCAGGCCAGCACCCAATATAGCCGATTCGCACAAAGGCGTATTGCGCACCCTAGCCTTGCCGAACTCCTCCACAAAACCTTCTGTAATCTTGAACACCCCTCCATATTCGGCCACGTCTTGGCCCATAATGACCAAGTTATCATGTTTGCGCATCGCCAAGCGCAGTCCATCGGAAATGGCATCCACCAAGCGTTTCTCGCTCTTGGAGTCACTGGTAGGCTGTACCACCTGTTGCTGCCATGGCGCATATACGTCTTTCAGTTCTTCCTCGGTATTAGGCACAATGGCAGGGGTATCATAGGCTATCTTCAGTTCCTGCTCCAGTTCCTCATCCATTTCTTTTCTGGCCGCGGTAATAAAGTCGGCGTCAATCACCTTTTGCTGCAATAGGTACAGTTCATAATTGTCCACTGGGTCCTTCTCCTTCCAGATATCGAACAGTTCCTTGGGCACATACTTCACACCACTGGCCTCTTCATGCCCCCGCATGCGGAAAGTCATGCATTCAATGAGATAGGGCTCGGGCTGCACTCTTATTTTCTCGGCTACCTCGCTAATGGTGTTGTACACTTCCAGCAAATTGTTGCCGTCAATCTTCAAGCCCTTCATGCCGTAGCCTGCGGCCCTGTCCACCAGCGACTCGCATTTGTACTGTTCGTTTACCGGGGTAGAAAGCCCATAACCATTGTTTTCTATAATAAACATTACCGGCAAGTTCCAAACTGCCGCTACGTTGAGGGCCTCATGAAAATCGCCCTCGCTGGTGCCACCGTCGCCGGTAAAAGTGGCACAGCACTTCCCATTTTGCAGCAATACATTGGCCAGTGCCACCCCATCGGCCACGCAAAGCTGGGGCCCCAAATGGGATATCATGCCGCAGATATGGTATTCCTTGGTACCGAAGTGAAACGACCGCTCTCGGCCCTTGCTAAAGCCACCCTCCTTGCCTTGGAACTGCAAGAACAGGCGGTGCAAAGGGATATTGCGAGAGGTGAATACCCCCAAGTTGCGGTGCAAGGGCAGTACATACTCATCATGGTGCAAGGCTTTGGTAACGCCTACCGCAATGGCTTCCTGACCAATACCAGAAAACCACTTGCTTACCCGCCCCTGGCGTAACAATAGCAACATCTTCTCCTCAATGCGGCGTGGCTTTAAAATTGCTTTATAAAGGTCTCTCAAAACCTCGTCGCTCAATTGCTTGCGGTCGAACTGCATGGTGATTTTATTTGCCATAAAAATAGCTATTAATCCAGCACTTTAAAGAGGGGTTCATCCCATCCAAATGAGATATTTTGTTTTGGCGACTTTGAAAAGTGAAATTGATTACCTAAACTTGATTCTAAGTAAAAACCACTAGAACATGAGTTTTTTTAAAGAATTTAAAGAGTTCGCCATTAAGGGGAATATGATTGACCTCGCAGTGGGCGTTGTGATAGGCGGGGCTTTCGGCAAAATCATCAATTCAATTGTAGCAGATATCATCATGCCTCCGTTTGGCCTAGTGCTGGCCGGTATCGACTTTAAGAAGTTAAAATGGGTAATGAAAGAAGCTACCAAGGATGCAGAAGGAAAGGACGTACCGGAAGTAGCCTTGACCTATGGCAATTTTATTCAAGTAGCCATCGAGTTTTTCATTATCGCCTTCTGTATATTCCTATTGTTGCGTATTATCAATAAAATGCGCCATAGGCATACTGAAGAACAGGCTGCCGCCGCGGCTGCTGCACCACCAGCACCAGCCGAAGACGTAGTTTTACTGAAGGAGATTCGCGATTTGCTAAAGGAACGCAACGCTTAATCCTTCAATAAGCGCAGCTCTTCTTCTATCTCCATAGGTGAAAAGCCCAAAGCGTAGGCTTTGGCACTATTAAGGCTTACATCGGCCGGCCTCGGTGCTGGCATGGAAATCTCACGTTGGCTGATGGGCTTTATCACTGCTTTGGGTAGATGGAATACCTTTTGCATCCGAAGGCCAAACTCATACCGTGAAAGCCGTTCCTTTCCACCCATGTGGTAGATACCTGCAGGGAAATGCTCCAATGCCCATAACAAGCCTTTAGCCGCTGAATTTCCGCCAAGTACACTGCGGTATTCATCCTCAAAAAGCGCCAGCTCCTCTCCTGCTTGCATTTTCTGTAGGAAAGGCTGCATAAAACTTTGTGCTTGGGAGCCACCATTGCCAAACATTAAGGGCATGCGGCAAATGATGGCTTTTGGATAGTTGCTCATCACCAGTTGCTCCGCCTGTAACTTGTGTTCGCCATAGGTATTCACTGGAAGGGGTATGTCCAGTTCGGTATAATTGCCCTGCTTGCCGTCAAAGACCAAATCAGTAGAAGTAAACAGAAAGGGAATATTCAACTGGGCTGCCAACTGGGCCAGCAACTCTGTGGCTCTTACATTTACGGTAAACGACTCCTGCGGGTGCTCTTGGCAGTAATTGGGATTGGCCTGTGCGGCTATATGTAGTATGGCATCAGGCTTTTCCCTAAGTACGGCCGCACTGAGCAAAACTTCATTGGTAAGGTCTACGTGCATGGTATGCACATTCGCCATTGCCAAATGCCTTTTATTGACAAATGCCAATATTTGCCACTCTCGCTGGGGCACTTTACAAATGTTGTAACCCAGAAATCCACTGGCTCCGGTGAGCAAAAGCTTTTTCATTGCGAAAAATTATCGCTTTTGTTTGGTGCTGCAAAATCGCTCAAGCTGCTTTCGCAGAACCCAAGGCTGCTTTCAGCTCATCATATCTTTCTATAAGGTAAAGGGCAGTTACTTCCTCGGGGCGTAAGCTCTGCGATAACTTACGATACTTTAGCCTGGCTGCTTGAGTGTATTGATCAAATTCACCTGCCAAAAGGATTTCCAAAACATAGGGATGAATGTAATAGGTCTCGCATACCTTTTGGGTATTGCCCAGCTTTTCGGCCACCTTCTTCACCAATAAGTTCCTAAGTTTCTTTTTTGGATTGGCCACATGTTCTGCCACCGCCTCCGGAAACAGGCATACCGCCTGGCGGGTAGCTCCCCAAGTGCGGAAATCCTTACTACTGAAGTTTTCTCCGGTTATCGTTTTCAAGTATTGATTCACGTCATGCGAATCCAAGGTGTGGCTATGTCCTTCTCCATCCAAGTATTTAAAAACTTCGTAACCTGGAAGTTCGGCACACTGCTTAATCAACCTTACCAGGCCTTTATCCAGTATTTTCACCTTACGTTGTATACCGCTCTTGGCCTTGTACTCAAATTGAACAGAACTACCATTGATTTTCATATGCCGGCGTCGAAGGGTGGTGAGGCCATAGGTGTTGTTCAAGTCGCGATAATAAAGATTGCCAATGCGCATATGTGCTTCATCCAACAGGTTTATCACCAAAGCCAATGCCTTTTCCTTTGGCCAGCCATGCCGCCTCAAATCCGTCTTAACATGCGCCCTGATTAATGGCAAGAACTTCGCAAAATCCGCCATTTTCAGAAACTTGCTGCTTTGCCTATGTTCTGTCCATGCAGGATGGTAAATGTATTGCTTGCGGTTTTTAGCGTCCAGGCCCGTTACCTGTATGTGGCCATTGGCGTGCTTGCATATCCATACCTTTTTCCACATAGGGGGTATCACCAAGCCCCTAATACGCTCAATCACCTTGGCATCGGTCACTTTCTCCCCGACGGCAGTAGTGTAAAAAAATCCTTTCCCTCGTCTATTTCTAATGTAACCGCTTTCAGTATCGCTTACGTAACGCAGCTTTAAATCTTGCAAAAATGCCAACTCCATAAATCTTCCAATTCGAGGAGTGCAATGGCAAAATGCATTCCAAAAAAATACTACATACCTGAGCTGGTAAATACGTATTGAATGAGGTTGGCCCCCATTTTCAGTGCTTGCTGCCTTTTTTCTTCAGGGTCTTTATGCACCTCAGGGTCTTCCCACCCGTCGCCCAAATCCGTTTCCCGTGAGTAGTAGCAAACCAGACGCCCTTCATAAAAAAGCCCAAAACCTTGTGGTGCCTTATTATCATGCTCATGAATTTTGGGCAACCCGTTCTGGAATTGATAAGCTTGATGGTATATGGGGTGCGAGTAGGGCAACTCCACAAGGTCCAGTTCGGGGAACACTTTCTTCAATGCAGGGCGTACATAGGGATCCATGCCATAGTTGTCATCAATATGCAGGAAACCTCCCCCTACCAGATACGTGCGCAGATTTTCGGCCTCTTGGTCAGAAAACACCACGTTGCCATGGCCCGTCATGTGTACAAAAGGATAATTATAGATATCCTGCCCACCTACCTCCACGGTAGCATATTCCGGGTCAATATTCATCTGAAGATTAGTGTTACAAAACTTTATCAAATTGGTCAGTGAGGTGGGGTTGGCGTACCAATCGCCTCCACCATTATATTTTAGCAGTGCCAATTTCAATGAAGGATTGTTGCTCTGCATTGATAAGGCAAACACGGCCAACAATATTACCACCAGTTTCTTCATATCATTCGTTGAGCAAATTTACAATATGGCAAGCCACTATACCCGCAGTTTCCAATCTTAAACGGCTGCGGCCCAAACTTATTGGCTGAAAATTGTGCCTTATAGCTGTTTGGGCTTCGGCTTCCGTAAAATCTCCTTCGGGGCCAATCAAAATTAGGGCATTTTTTCCTTTGCCATAAGCATCCTTTAAATGTGGCAACTCATCACCAAAGCAAACTGCTATATACTTTTCCACGGTTGCTTCTTGGTACAGTTGCCATAAATCACCCAGAGATACTGAATCTTTCAATATTGGAAGCTCGGCTTTGCCTGATTGTTTCATAGCGGCCACCAGCACCTTATTCAATCGGTCAAGGTTCAGTTTCCTCCTTTCGCTCCTTGCGGTATAAATAGGGACAATCGTATCTATACCAATCTCCGTAGCTTTCTCCAAAAACCATTCAAACCGTTCATTGTTTTTTGGGGGCGCAATGGCTACAGTCAATTGGAAGTTGCGTTTCTGAGTGTTGGGCAATTCCTTGTGCAGTCGTATTTGGCAATGGCGGATATCATCCGTCAATAATCTTCCTTCCCAAATGCTACCTAGGCCATCCACTAGCTCCACTAAGTCACCTACCTGCTTGCGCAAAACTTTAATGCAGTGGCGGGCTTCTTCTTCTGGCAGCTCGGCTATGTCGCCAGATATGTTAGTGGTATAAAACCTTTGCATCTCCAAATCTATTGGCAAGAATTTTTAAAATGAAATTTTTAATCGTTCTTTATGTTATAAATAGTATGGGCATGAAAGAAACTAAAGTAAAGGAAGAACTGCATAAGCTTATTGATGAAGAGCATGACCTCTCTATTTTAGAAGACATAAAATTATTGCTTGAAAGGAATTCCGACACAAAACTGAAGCAAATCCTCACATCACGTGCTTTGAAATCTGAACAAGATATCAATGAAGGTAGGCTGCTTTCTATTGATGAGGCAAAAAGATTTCTAAAGTCTTCCCATTGAAAATAGTATTTACTTTACAAGCCTTGTTGAGTTTTCAAGAAGCTTTAGAGTTTCTTGCAATAAAAGTTTCACCAGATAAGTTAGCAGAGATAGAAGCCGCTCTATTTCTAGCTGTTGAAAGTTTAAATATCAATCCCCTTAAAGGTCAAGAGGAGGATTACCTAAAAGATTTTGGGTTAGGGCATCGGAGACTTATTAGCGGCCATTTTAAAATAATTTATAGAGTTGAAGGCCAAACTATATACATCACTGACATTTTTGACAGTAGGCAAGACCCAGCAAAGATGAAGCCTTAAAACAAAAAAGCCAGCGTTTGCTGGCTTTTGTACTTATGAATTTTTATCTAAGCTTAGAAGTAGCTCATTTTCCTTGGGGTCAGGTAAGTCTCCTTTTTACCGAATTCGTAGCTTACCATAATTTCGTGCGAACCGCTCTGGTATTGGGCAATTTGTTGGAAGTTGTAATCATACGCATAACCAAGCCTGAAGTTTTTTGCAAAATCATACTCAATCATCCCTACTACTGCTACCGGTTCTTTAATGGTGGTTCGGAAAGAAGCGCCCAGCCACAATGATTCCTTGATAAGGAAGCTTGCATTGAAATCGCCCTGTAAATCGCGGTCTTTCACGTGCTTGAACAACATGGAAGGCTTAAACTTCACATTATCGTTTAGCTTAACAATTCCACCCACGGTAATAAACATGTGCCTCCATTGACGGGCCAAAGAAGAGTCGGTTCCTGCAAGTTCAAAACTCTGGTTCAAATTGCCATTCAAGAAATGCGGCATTGATACGCCCACATAAAAATGGTCGTTGTAATAATAAGCACCGGCACCAAAGTTAAGATTGGTTACCTTCAAGTCATTAGCGAACAACGGGTCAGCGGCATCGCGCAATTGCGATTCGCTCAAACGGTTGTTGTAATAGTTAACGGTAGTATTAAGGCCGAAACAAAGGCGTCCTTTCATATTGCCTTTTCCAAGTGGCAAGCGGTAAGCGTAATTACCACTAATAGTCACTAGGTTCAATACCCCAATATTGTCGCTGGCTACGGAAAGGCCTAGGCCAATACGGTCATTTAACAAGGGGGCATGGGCCAAGGCCAAAAATGTCTTGGGGGCACCTTTCAAGCCAGTCCATTGATGGCGATACAAGGCCAACAGGGCCAAACGGTCCCTGCTGCCAGCGTAGGCTGGGTTCACGGCCAAGCCATTGAACATATACATGCTATACTGTGCATCTTGCTGTGCCTTTACTTCTGTGGTGGTACAGCATCCCAAAACCAAAAGGATGACGGCTGTGAGTGTAAAGATTGCGTTTCTCATTGCTTTGTTTTTAAAAAATCGGCTCGTGTTTCTTTCGCTATGTGTAACTTATTTTCCTGATTCCCGTATTCGCAATAAAACCCGAAGTGTTTTTTCTTTCTTCCTATTTCTGTTAAAAAAAATTAAACTATAAACTCCCGGACCAGCTTAGCTGCATCCGGGAGTTGTTTTTTTACTTGTTATCTCTGGATGGTTACGAAACCGTTGTAAGTGGTTTTGTTGCCATCGTTCACTTCCAAAATGTAGAAGTAGGTTCCGTCAGGTAACATTTCACCGTCCATGTCAGTACCATCCCACTTGTTGTCATAACCTTCGGCAGGGCTTTCGTACACAGTATTTCCCCAACGGTTGAAGATTACCAACTTGCTGCCTGGATATTTGTCAATATCAGGAATTTCGAAGGTTGGGTTGTATTCGTCGCCGTTTGGAGAGAAACCATCAGGGATAGATACATTCGGCCTATCAGGCAACACAATGATAATTACCATAGCTGTGTCGCACAGGTTAGGAATACCGTCATCGCATATTTGATAGAAGAAAGTATCTATTCCTACGAAACCTTGGTTAGGTGTATAGGTCACAATGCTGCCATTCACATTCACAGTACCGTTGTTAGGATTGTCGATAATGGTTGGGTCTGACAAGATATCGCCATCAGGGTCACTGTCATTTACCATTACCGGTATATCTACACTGGTATTGCTAGTAGTAGTAGCAGTATCATCCACTGCAATCGGTGGTTGGTTGCACGATACCACAAAGCTATCGGCTACCGAACAACCATTGGCATCAGTCACTACCACTGAATAAGTACCTTTTATTAGGCTGTCAATGTCTTCGGTTGTTGCACCGGTATTCCATACGAAAGTAAACGGAGCTACACCATTGCCAACAGTAAGGTCAATGCTACCTAGGCCATTTACACATGCACCTTGTTGGTTCCTAGTCAAGGTAATTGCAGCCACAGGAGCAAGTTGAACTGTCTGCACAATTTGGCAACCTTTTGCATCGCTGATAGTTACAGCGTAAGTTCCTGCACTCAAACCAGATACCACGGCACCAGTGCTGTCATTGCTCCACTCGTAAGTGTAAGGAGCAGTTCCACCAAACACGGCCTTGATTCTGATTTCACCATCGGAATAGCCGGCGCAAGCACCAATTGTAGTTCCGATATTGGCACTCAAAGAATCAGGTTGCGTCAATACGATTACTGCTGTGTCTGTTAAGCAACCGTTTGCATCGGAAGCATACACCGCATAGGTTCCAGCACCCAAATTAGCAGCTGTTGCAGTATTTGAAACGTTCGGGCTCCAGTTATATACAAATGGTGCAACACCGCCATTAACCGCCACGGTAATAGCACCTGTTTGACCATAGCAGTCAATCGTATCTACAGATGAAACAGTAATGCTCAATTGGGAAGCACCATTTACCGTTGCCGAAGCTGTTACCGCTGTACAACCATTGGCATCCGTTACGGTCAGCACATAGTTACCTGCTGGCAAGCTGGCAATATCTTGCGTAGTAGCACCATTGCTCCAAGCATAAGTGTAAGGAGCAGTACCACCAGCAATACTTACAGCTACTGCACCAGTGCTATCAGTATTACAAGCTACATGGGTTATGGAGTCAACCGTAGCAACCAATGGTGCAGGTTGTGCTACCACTACCGGTGTACTTACTGAGCAACCATTGGCATCAGTTACAGTTACTGAGTACTGACCTGCTGACAAGCCTGACAAGTCTTCAGTTGTTGCTGCAGAACCGCTCCAAGCAAAGGTATATCCACCTGCACCGCCACTCACGGTCAAGTCAATAGCACCATTTGCGGCACCGTTACAGCCCACGCTATCCATATCGGCCACTACCAAAATTTCGGTAGCAGTACCTACTGAGGCATCGGCAACAGCTACGCATCCATTGGCATCGGTTACGGTTACAGCGTATGGGCCTGAAATCAAACCACTGATACTTGCTGTTTGACCGCCATTGCTCCAAGCATAAGTATAAGGAGCGGTACCACCTGCCACACTGATTGAAATGCTACCAGTGCTGCTATTGGCACAAGTAATATCGGCTATAGAATCAATAGTGATTGCTGGGCCGCCAATATTACCAATTACGACAGATTCGATTGTAGAACAACCTGCAGCATCAGTAATGGTAGCTTGGTACAAGCCAGCAGCAAAGCCGCTCAAAATGTTTCCTGTACCACCGTTGCTCCAGTTAATAGTGTAAGGGGCAGTTCCACCGCTGATATTCAATTGGGCAATACCATCGGCTTGGCCACAGCTAGCAGGGGTTACTTGTTGGCTAATCAATAGGCCTGATATTTCACCCACATTCACTACAATAACTTCGCTGCAACCTGTTGAATCGGTAACAGTAGCGCTGTAAGAACCAGCAACCAAACCTTGAATTGCGGAAACGTTACCAGCACCATTGCTCCAAGCATAAGTGTAAGGAGCAGTACCACCGGCAACAGTCAATGTCACCGAACCGCTAGGTATTCCACAACGGCCATCGTTTACAGTAGCAGCAATGTTCATAGGAGTTACATTGCTTACAGCAGCGCTATCAACAGCAGAGCAACCGTTGCCATCAGTAACCGTTACTACATATACACCAGCAGTTAGGTTGCTGATAGTAGCATTGGTACCTTGTGCGCCCCAGTTGTAAGTGTAAGGCGCATCGCCACCACTTACTGATACGGTAGCAACACCGTTAGCTCCACCGCATACCGCATTGGTAATACCGGTGTTCAGTACCAAAGTATTTTCTGTGCCCACGCTGGCTGTCAACTGTGCCCTACAACCGTTGGCATCTATCACATTCACGCTATACAGACCTTCCACCAAGCTATTTACATCCTCGCTGGTTGCACCATTGCTCCAAGTATAAGTGAACGGAGCAGTACCGCCAGCAACGGTTATGTCAATAGCACCATTGCTGCCACCTGCACATAATACAGGAGTAGCATTAGCACTAGCTGTCAAGCTCAAAGGTTGGTTAACAGTAGCACTATCTACCAAGCTTACGCCGAAGGCATCTGTTACGGTTACTGAATAAGTACCTGCTGGCACGTTCGTCAAATCTTCAGTGGTAGCTCCATTGCTCCACAAGTAAGTGAACGGTGCGTTGCCATTAACTACAGTCAAATCGATGCTACCGGTAGAATCACCGTTACAAGAAGCATCAGTTGGTACCAATACCAAGCGCATCACATCGTAAATAGTAATGTACACTGTAGCGGTGTCGCATAAGCTTGGTACACCGTTATCGCAGATGCTGTAAACAAACTGGTCGGTACCAGTAAAGCCAGCATTTGGAGTGTAAGTAAACGAACCGTCAGGGTTAATTACCACGGTACCGTTAGATGGACCGCTCAATTGAGGTACATTGGTAACGATACTGTTGCCATCCAGGTCATAATCATTGTCCTGAACATTACCACTTACTGCCACCCCTACTGAAGTGATATAGGCATCGTCAACTGCCACTGGAGGCAAGTTGTTGCTTACGGTAGTAGGCAATACGTGGATAGTTACCAAGGCAGTATCGCACAAGGCTGGGTTACCATTATCGCACAAGGTGTATACAAAAGTATCTTCCCCTGTGAAACCAGTGTTTGGAACATAAGTGAAAGTACCATCGCTGTTGATGGAGGTTACAGTACCATTTGATGGGCCAGTAACCAAGGTAGTGCCTACGCTAATCACATCGGCTGTATCTGGGTCGAAATCGTTAGGGATTACAGTTCCACTTACAGAGGTATTGGCATAGGTTACGAAATCATCTGGATTGGCTACCGGAGGATTGTTCACGAAATTGAATGGTGGCACCACGGTAATAGTAACAGTAGCTGTGTCGCACAAGCTTGGAGTACCATTATCGCAAATGCTGTAAGTGAAGCTATCATTACCAATAAAGCCAGTGTTAGGTACATAAGTGTAAGTACCTGTAGCAGGGTCGAAGCTAGTAACGATACCATTAGCTGAAGGAGTCAGTTGGGTAAAGGTTACGTTGTCGCCATCCGGTTCCTCATCATTGGTAGAAACATCACCGCTCACTGGCGTATTCAACAAGGTGTTGTTAATGTCGTTACGAGCCAACGGAGGTTGGTTAGCTGGGTTCTGTATCAAGATATGCACTGTAGCTGTGTCGCACAGGCTAGGCACGCCGTTGTCGCAGATGGTGTAAACGAACTCGTCAGGACCTACGTAACCCGTGTTAGGCGTATAGGTGAAAGTGCCGTTGGAGTTGATCACCACGGTACCGTTCGAAGGACCGCTTTGCTGCGGAACGTTCACGGTGATAACGTTGCTGTCAGGATCGAAGTCGTTGATCAGCACATTGCCGCCGACCGGGGTGTTGAGCTCGGTATAGTAGGCATCGTCAACAGCCACTGGGGGCAGGTTGTCCTGGCCACCGTCGTTCAGAACCGTAATCACTACCACGGCGGTATCGCACAACGGGCCTGGGGTACCGTTGTCGCACAACTGGTAAACCAAGGTGTCCTCGCCCTCGAAGCCTGCGTTGGGCACATAGGTGAAGCTACCGTCAGTGCCGATGGTGATGGTACCGTTGGACGGCGGTGTCACCAGGCTTGGGTTCACGGTGATGGCATCAGCGGTGTCAGGATCGAAGTCGTTGTTGATCACGGTGCTGCTGAAAGGAACATCGGTATAGGTGATGAAGTGGTCGGTATTGGCCACTGGCGGGTTGTTGAAAGGATCTTTCGGATCGTTCACCACCTCGATGTAAACGGTAGCCGTATCGCACAGGCTTGGGGTACCGTTGTCGCACACTTGGTAGGTGAAGCTGTCGTTGCCCACGAAGTTGGTGTTGGGCGTATAGGTATAGGTACCGGTTGCTGGGTTGAAGCCCGTTACGGTACCGTTGCCGGTAGTTGTCAGCTGGGTAAAGGTCAGCGCGTCGCCGTCCGGATCGAAATCGTTGGTGGAAACATCGCCGCTCACTGGTACGTTCATCAAAGTGTTGCTGAAGTCGTTGCGCGCAACAGGAGGACAGTTGTCACGAACCACAGTGATGGTGGCAGTAGCTGTACAGCCCTTAGCATCGGTAACAGTAACAGTATAAACACCATCGGTTACTTCAATAGCATCCTGAACAGGGGCACCGTTGCTCCATAGGTAAGTATATGGGGCATTGCCGCCTGCAACACTAATATCGATGGCGCCTACTGCATCACCTGAACAATTAGCATTGAAAACAGTATCTACGATAACCACAAAAGTATCGGGTTGGCTTACGGTATAGGTAGCGCTGGCAGAGCAAGCATTGGCATCAGTTACCGTTACGGTGTATGTTCCGGCTGATAAGCCAGTCACATCTTCGGTAGTTGCTTGGTTGCTCCATGCATAAGTATATGCAGTAGTACCACCCGTTACTGTAATGTTAATTGCGCCATTTGATTGTCCGTAGCAAGCAACACTGTCAATGCCATCCAAAGTAATAACAAGCTGTGGCAATTGGTTGACTGTCACATCCAATGTGTCGCGGCAACCATTGGCATCTACTACTGTTACGGTATAAGTTCCGGCAATCAATGCACTGATATCTTCGGTAGTAGCTTGGTTGCTCCATGCAAAAGTATAAGGGGCAGTTCCGCCAGTTATGTCAATATCGATAGCACCTGTAGCGGCACCAAAACAAGTAACAGTAACCACACTATCAATGCTGGCTACCAATTGTGCAGGCTGACCTACGTTAAAGGTAGCAGAAGCCACACAACCGTTTGAATCGGTTACGGTAATGGTGTAGCTGCCTGCAGATAGGCCGCTGATATCTTCTGTGGTGGCACCATTGCTCCAAACATAGGTGTAAGGCAACGTACCGCCGGAAATGGTCACATCTATAGCGCCATCGTTACCACCGAAGCAGCTAACATTGGTAATTGCCAATGCATCGATGCTCAACTGGCCCGATTGGAAAATGGTGTCGGTAACGGTAGCTGTACAACCGTTTGCATCGGTCACTACCACTGTATATTCACCAGATGTCAAGCCGCTGGTATCTTGGGTAGTGGCACCACCAGGTGTCCATAAGTAAGTGTAAGGTGCAGTACCACCAGTAACAGCTACGTCAATAGCACCATTGGCAGCACCGAAACAACTAGCATTGGTAGTATTGGCAATAGAAGCTACCAGAACAGCAGGTTGACTTACAGTATAAGAACCGCTTACGGTACATCCAGCAGCATCGGTTATGGTCACTCCATAAGAACCGGCAGCTAGACCACTAACATCCTGCGTTGTGGCACCATTGCTCCAGCTATATGTGTAACCCGGTACACCACCAGTTACAGAAATATTCAGTGCACCGTTCGATTGGCCAAAACAAGCCACGTTGGTAGTACCATCTAGGCTAATCACCAACTGAGGCGATTGGGTAATAGTAGCTTGGGCAGTATCAATACAACCGTTGGCATCAGTCACTGTTACCGTGTAAGTACCTGCAGCCAAGCCAGACAAATCTTGGGTAGTAGCACCACCCGTCCAAGCATATGTATAAGGAGAGGTTCCGCCCACCACCGTTACATCAATTGCACCGGTAGAAGCCCCGAAACAGCTAACATTGGTGGTGCTGCTTACTGAAGCTACCAATACGGCAGGTTGGGTTATGGTGAAGCTATTGTTGGCAATACAGCCATTTACATCCGTTACGGTTACTGCATAAGTACCAGCAGTTAACCCAGTAATGTCTTGTGTAGTAGCATTGTTGCTCCAAATGTAAGTATATGGGGCACTACCACCAACAATGCCGATATTGATGCTACCATTGCTGCCACCGAAACAGCTTACATTGGTGCTGCCATCCAAGTTGATGACCAACAGGCCAGCTTCGCGGATAGTATCCCTAACGGTAACGCTGCAACCGTTGGCATCGGTTACCAATAAGCTATAGATACCCGCCCTTAGGCCAGTGGTATCTTGTGTACGTGCACCACCAGGTGTCCATAGGTAAGTATAAGGAGCAGTACCACCAGATACGGTTACGTCCAATGCGCCATTGGCAGCACCGAAGCAAGTAACATCTGTATGGGTAGTTACGGTAGCAACCAATTGAGTAGGTTGGGCGACTTGGTAAGTAGCACTACGGGTACATCCGCGGCTATCAGTTACGGTCACTGAATAAGAACCAGCAGTTAAGCCAGTAATATCTTGTGTGGTGCTGCCACCAGTCCAAGCATAAGTATAAGGAGCAGTACCGCCTGTGATGCTAATATCGATAGCACCATTATTACCACCGAAACAGCTTACATTGGTAACCCCACCTAAGTTGATAGTTAAGGCAGGTACCTCGTTCACGGTTACTGAAGCACTGTCAGTACAGCCTTTTCCATCCGTTACCGTTACCCTGTAAATGCCAGCGGCAAGGTTCGACAAATCTTGGGTCAATGCTCCATTGCTCCAACGATAGGTGTAGGCAGGTGAACCACCAGTAACACTGATATCGATTGCACCTGTGCTGGCACCAGCGCATGCTACATCGCCAACAGAGTTAACAACAATGGCTAAATCCACAGGTTGGCCAACACTTACAGAAGTCAAGCTATCGCGACAGCCATTGCCATCGGTCACTACTACTTTATAAGTGCCCGCAGCAAGGTTGGCAATATCTTGTGTTGTAAAGTTTCCTGGGGTCCATAGATAGGTGTAAGTTCCTGTACCGCCAGCTACGCTCAAGTCGATAGAACCGTTGCTTTGTCCAAAACAATCCACACTGTCAGTAGTAGCAGTCAGCACAATATCAGCGGGCTGAGAAATGGTAATAGGTGCGGAAACCGCCGTACAACTGCGGGAATCCGTTACCGTAACAGTGTAGGTACCTGCAGCAATACCAGTTAAATCTTGGGTGGTGGCATTATTGCTCCAACGATAGGTATAAGGAGGGTTGCCACCTGCAACGTTCAAGTCGATAGCACCATTGCTCAGGCCAAAGCAGGTAACATTGGTTGCTGTGCCCAAGGTGGCGGTAATTTGTGTAGGTTGGCCAATAACGAAAGTGTCGCGGGCAGTACAGTTATTGATATCCCTTACTTCCAAAATGTATGTTCCAGCCAATTCATTGTCCAAACTCAAAGAAGCTGCTGAGAAACCAGGGTAAGTAGGGCTTGACCATGTATAGCTCAAATAAGGGGTGGTACCACCGGTAACAGATACACTGATATCTCCGTCCCTTGAACCAAAGCAAGAAGCATTGGTAACAGTACCGCTAATAACAATAGGAGATGGTTGGCTGATTAGATAAAATACAGCACCAGTACAACCATTGGCATCTGTTACTTCCACGCCGTACAAGCCTGCGTGTAGTCCAGCCAAGTCTTCGCTGTTGCCCAAATTAGCAATTGGCAAGAAAGTGTTCAGGTCATATTCGGTCCATTGATAAGCAAAAGGAGGTGTACCACCTGTTACGCTAAAATCCAGACTTCCATCGTTTCCGCCAAAGCAGCTAACATTTATCAGCGGGTTGACGTTATAGATGAAAGGGCCAGGTTCACCCACCACCAAATTGGTAGCAGTACCTGTACAACCGCCCGCACCAGTAACCGTTACGCTATAAGTGCCCGGCAATAAGTTGCTGCGGTTTTGTGTAGTAGCTCCGTCATTCCAAACATAGGTAAAAGGTCCTGAACCGCCGCTTACGCTCAATGTAATAGAGCCATCATCGCTGGCATTACATCTTGCATCGCTCACATTTGCATTCACTGTCAAACTTGCTGAACCTACGCTAATACCGCTTTCAATAGCAGTAGCACCTGTTGCGTCAGTAACGGTAACAGAATAAGAACCTGCCGAAAGCCCGCTCAAATCTTGTGTAACAGCACCATTGTTCCATAAATAAGTATAAGGAGCAGTGCCCCCAGTAACCGTCAAATCAATAGTACCATTATTGGTGCCCGTACAAGTAACATTAGTTGCAGCAGCACTCAAAGACATTGGAGCAGCAGGCGAACAAGAATCGGCAATACAAGTAGTGTTGTTGCCATAGGAGCTAAACAGTAAAGATGGCTGGCAAGTGAACGAAACAAACTGCTGGGCCGTGGTAATAGCGGGTGCCGTTGTGTTCCAAGTCAAATCCAAACAATCGGCATTTCCGCCTGCATTAAAGCTATTGATATGGAAAGCAATAGTGCCCACCGTGCGCCAAGTACCACCGGCTGGTAGCACATTGGCCGTGGAAAGCTCTATCAAACCATAGGACCAGATACTGTTTTGTACCTGAAGGCTATGGGTACCAGCCATGGTTTGGGTTTTGATCCTTGGGTTGCTAAGCATGGAGGTGTTGTAAGTAAACCTCAAGCTCATGCTGCCTACACTGTATGAAGCAGCAGTAGGGTTGGCCACCTGTATATCCACAAACAAGGAGTCATTGCTACAGTTTACATCCAAGTTGGCAAACCTTACCTGGATCAAAGAACCCGATGGACATTGCGCGTTTGCTTGGTTGGCAGATACCGCCAAAATGAACATCGTTACTATTACCGATAAAAATTTTCTCATATCGAGCTATTTATTCTGTTAAACTCCTTACGCAGTTTAATACACTATTTTTTGTAATGCAAAATTATTTTTTCAAAAAGCTTGGTTTTTCCAAAAAATTTACAGTTTACTGTTGTTTTATGTCGAAACCTATTATTGGTAACTTATTACTAAAAGCCTGATTTACCGTTGTACGCCAGAGAACAGGTTGAAGTTCTCCACCCACTTAGGTATATCGTTCGAATTACAATCCCCATCCATATTAAAATCGCCCGGCGAATATACGTTGAAATTATTATAATCATTCACTAATGGCACAAAGTCGTTCGAATTGATATCGTAATTGCAATCGCCATCGCCTGAATACATACCATAGATATCGCCCAGCGAATCGTGGCCGATTACCTTTTGGCCAGAAGTAAGTGGCGTACCTATTTGGTAGGACTGCATGCGGGTAAAGTCAATTACCGGAATACTTGCCCTGCTGGTAGCAGAAGGCATGGCAATGGATGACATGATACCCATATGGTTCCTATGTTCTACCACTACGTACAGTGAATCCGCGCTTCCGTACACCACCTCTATTACAGAGTCGCCGGTAGCAGTCAGCACATCACCATTTTTGGTAACTACAGCTGCCAGCTTATGGATAGTAGTTGCGGCATTGGTATCTGTACGGAATGATATCAGTACCCAGTCAACAATGTCAGGGCTGAAAGTAGTGATGCTTTCTGTGCCTTGATAGTTCATCACAGGGCTATTGTACGGTTGGTTGTTAGGCAACACACCCAAACTGTTCAATCCGGTATTCATCTTATTCGACGAACCGTTGTAAGGACCTTCCAACATCACACGCAAGGCGAATAAAGCCCTTGCGCATTCGGTAGAAGAACCTACAGTATAGCTAGCAGTTACTGAACAACCTTTATTGTCGGTTACGGTCACTGTATAAGTATTTGGCAACAATCCGAAGATATCTTCAGTTACCGCTTGGTTGCTCCAGCGATAAGTATATGGAGCAGTACCACCAATTACCGATACGTCTATAGAACCATTCGCTGCGCTATCACAAGCATTGGTAACCGAACCTTGCAACTGCAATGGTTGAGGTTGGTTCACCGTAGAGGTCAAAGTCGCACTGCAACTGTTGGCATCTACTACCGTCACACGATAAGTACCTATAGCCAATCCGGAAACATCTTCCGTAGTAGCACCAGTGCTCCAAGTGAATTGGTATGGCGTAACACCACCTTGAACGGTCAAGTTAATCGTACCGTCATTTCCTTGGAAGCAGCTTACAGAAGTAGGCACTGCACCTAAGGTCAATGGACCAGGTTGGGTCACTTGGGCAGAAACAATCTTCGTACAACCCAAAGCATCAGTAATGGTTACGGTATAAGTACCTGCCCTAACACCAGTCAAGTTTCTTGAAGTGGCATTATTGCTCCAACGGTAAGTGTAAGGTGTAGCACCACCGCTTACGGTTAAGGTTACTGAACCATCAACACCCAAGAAACACCTTACATTGCTCACCGTAGTGGTAGCAACAATGGCTGATGATTGGGTCACTGTAGCACTAGCGGTGGCTGTACAGTTATTGGCATCGGTAACAGTTACCACATAAGAGCCAGCACCAATGCTGCTCAAGTTGGCAGTAGTTGCTTGGTTGTTCCACAAGTAAGTGTAAGGTGCAATACCACCATTTACGGTAGTGTTCACCGCACCCGTGGTAGCTCCATTACAGTTAATATTCACCGCGGCAGCGGAAGCTGTGAGGCTATCAGGTTGGCTAATAGTAACCGTTTGGGTAGCACTACAAGACACCGCATTGGTAACGGTTACGGTATAGGTACCAGCCCTTAGGCCAGAGATGTTCTGTGTAGCTGCACCATTGCTCCAAGCATAAACAAACGGAGGATTATTGCCTTGTACCGTCAAGTTGATACTTCCGGTAGCGCTGCCATAACAAGCCACGTTAACTGATTGCGCTGTTACGGCAAAGCCGGTGCATGCAGGTTCTTGAACAGTTACACAAGTAGTGGCTGTACATGCATAGTTATCAGTCACCGTTACACAATAAGTGCCTGCTGGAATATTAGTCAAATCCTCTGTAGTGGCTTGGTTGCTCCATAGGTAAGTATATGGGCTAGTTCCACCTGCCACAGTCAAATCAATTGATCCATTGCTGCCTCCGTTGATAGTCACGTCCACTTTTGTAGCAGATAGGCTCAATGGATTAGGTTGAGATACTTGGCTAGAAACGGTAGCAGAGCAACCATTGGCATCCACTACGGTAACCCTGTATGTTCCGGCAGTAAGGCCAGTGATATCTTGGGTGGTGGCTCCAGTGCTCCAAGTATAAATGAAGCCAGGTGTACCGCCTGTTACGGTCAAGTCAATGTGTCCATCACTACCGCCTGAACAACGTACCGGTGAAGGCACTGCGCCTAAAGTCAACGGACCAGGCTGATTCACCACTGCGGTTACCACTTTCCTACAGCCATTGGCATCGGTAATGGTTACCATGTACAAGCCTGCTGCCAAGCCAGTGATATCTTGCGAGGTAGCATTGTTGCTCCACCTGTAAGTATAAGGGGCAACGCCGCCACTTACTGTCAAGTCAACCGAACCATTGAAACCACCAAAACACAATACATTGGTAGATTGGGTAGTAGCTGTGATAGCAGCCGGTTGGGTGATGCTAACCGTTAAAGTATCACGGCAGCTATTGGCATCCGCAACAAACACGGTATATGTACCGGCAACTGCCCCGCTGATATCTTGGCTAGCGATCATCATTCCACCAGGCAGCATCCAGTTATAAGTGTATGCGCCAGTACCACCAGTTACCGTTAAGTCAATGGCACCGGTTGTTTGGCCTGAACACAGTACATTGGTAATGCTAGTGGTCAAGGTCAAGGAATCAGGTTGGGATACCCTAGCGGTATCTGTACCTGTACAACCGTTGGCATCCCGTACGGTTACTGAATATATACCAGCCGCTAAACCACTGATATTTTGGCCAGTAGCTTGGTTGCTCCATGTGTAAGTATAAGGACCAGTGTTACCACTAACTTGTACCGTAGCGGTACCATCAGCAGAGCCATAACACCTGGTAATACCACCAGTAGCAACAATATTATAAGGGGCCGGTTGCGTAACGGTAGTGATAGCAGTATCGCTACAGCCGTTTACGTCAGTTACGGTTACAATGTAAGTACCAGCAGCCAAATTGCCAATTGTAGCAGTATTGCCGCCATTGCTCCATGCATAGGTGTATGGCGTAGTGCCACCAGTAGCAGAAGCGGTAGCTGTACCTGTGGCACTTCCGTTACAAATAGCGGAAGTAGAAGTAGCGCTGGCCTGTACGGTTTGTGGCTGCAATACATTGGCAGTGCCCAAAATGGTACATCCATTGGCATCAGTCACTGTTACGGTATATGTACCGGCCACCAATCCATTGATATCTTCAGTAGTAGCACCTGTGCTCCACAAGAAAGTATAAGGTCTTACACCGCCACCTACTCTCAAGTCGATAGTACCTGATGGCGTGCCATTACACAAAGCAGCAGTAGGCACCACGGTAACAGACAATATCTGTGGCTGTGCCAATTCGACGGTATCGCGTGCAATACAACCGTTGTTATCAGTTACCACTACGGTATAAGTACCGGCGGACAATCCGCTGATATCTTGTGTAGTACGCACTGGGGTTGTGCTCCATGCATAAGTGTATGGTGAAGAACCACCAGTTACTGTCAGGTCAATGGAACCATTGCTCAAGCCATTGCATGTAACATCTGTATGCGTTTCAGTAGTAGCCAATACATTGGGCTGGGTCACATTCACGGCCAAGGTTGCTGAACAACCATTGGCATCTACGGCAGTAACCCTGTAAGTACCGGCAACCAATCCACTAATATCTTGGGTGGTTTGTGCAGGCGTAGTGTTCCAAGTGTAAGTATAAGATGGAGTACCACCTGTAACCGTCAAATCGATAGCACCATTGCTTTCACCAAAACAACGTGCAGGGGTAACATTAGCACCCAAGGTCAATGGCGGCACGGTAGTCACGATAGCAGTATCGATTACGGTACAACCATTGGCATCGGTTACCGTCACAATGTTCATTCCCGCAGGACGACCAGTGATAGTAGCGGTAGTTGCCGTAGTGGTGCTCCAACGGTAAGTGTATGGGGCGGTGCCACCTGTTGCGCTCACGCTGGCAGTGCCATTGGTTCCACCAATACAGCTCACTGGAGTTGAAGAGGTAGTGCTGGTCAACAAGGTAGGCTGGGTAACAGTTACGCTACCGGTAGCAGAACACTGGTTGCCATCGCGAACAGTAACACTATAAGTGCCAGCTACCAAGGCCGTCAAATCTTGGGTAGTAGCACCAT
The DNA here is from genome assembly GCA_033762815.1 of Chitinophagales bacterium. Lineage (GTDB taxonomy): Bacteria > Bacteroidota > Bacteroidia > Chitinophagales > CAIOSU01 > JANRLF01. Next base: position 609,138 of record JANRLF010000004.1, read on the forward strand.
TGCTCCATAGGTAGGTATAAGTACCAGTGCCGCCGCTCACGCTCAAATCCACGCTACCGTTGTTTTGTCCAAAGCAACGAACAGGTGTAGGTGTCAATACGGTAGCCAAGCTTGGCAACTCAGTAATGGTATCGGCCTTCACTGCGGTACATCCGTTTGCATCCGTTACAGTTACCCTGTAAATACCAGCAGCAAGTCCGCTGATATCTTGGGTAGTGCGCACCGGAGTTGTGTTCCAAGCATAAGTGTATGGAGCTACACCACCTGATACGCTCAAGTCGATGGATGCATTGTTGCCACCATTACAACTTACATTGAATTTGGTAGAAGTAAGTACCAATTGGGTAGGCTGGGTTACCACAGCGGTATCCCTTCTGATACAGCCATTGGCATCGGTCACAGCCACTGTGTAAGTACCTGCAGTAATGTTTGTCAAGTCTTGTGTAGTAGCCGCATTGCTCCACAGGTATGTATAAGGAGCAGTGCCGCCTGAAACAGCCAGGTCAACTGCACCGTTATTGCCGCCGAAGCATGTTACGTTGGTAACGGTTTTGCTGCTTACCAACAAAGGCGGTTGGTTAATGCTGCCAGAGCCTGTAGCGGTACAGCCGTTGGCATCGGTCACCGTTACGGTATAAGTTCCTGTGGCCAAATTGGCTAGGTCTTCGGTAGTGGCACCGTTGCTCCAGATATAGCTATAAGGAGCCACACCACCAGTTACGGTCAGGTTAATGGTACCACTTGCCGTGCCGCTGCAAAGTGCGCTGGTAGGTTGTACGTTCAATGCCAATACAGGAGGCTGGGTCAAGGTTACGGTATCCCTAACGGTACATCCGTTATTATCAGTAACCAGTACGATATAAGTACCAGCAGCCAAACCAGTAATATCTTGGGTGGTTCGGGCCGGTGTGGTATTCCAGCTATAAGTATATGGTGCAGTGCCGCCTACCACGGTCAAATCTATTGAACCGTTGCTGCCACCGTTACATAGGATATCTACATGCGTTTCGGTGATGGTCAACAGGTTAGGTTGATTTACATTCACTGCCAAGGTAGCAGAGCAACCGTTGGCATCTACCACGCTCACACGATAGTTGCCAGCAGTCAAACCGCTGATATCCTGTGTTGTTTGGGCAGGAGTAGTGCTCCAAGTATAAGTGTAAGGAGCGGTTCCACCTGTCACTGTCAAGTCGATAGCGCCATTGTTTTGACCGAAGCAACGCACTTGGGTAACGTTGGCACCCAAGGTCAATGGCGGCACGGTAGTCACAATAGCAGTATCGATTACGGTACAACCATTGGCATCCGTCACGGTAACAAAATTGGTACCTGCAGGACGGCCAGTAATAGTAGCAGTAGTTGCGGTAGTGGTGCTCCAACGGTAAGTGTATGGGGCGGTGCCTCCTGTTGCGCTTACGCTGGCAGTACCGTTGTTTCCACCGATACAGCTTACTGGAGTTGAAGAGGTAGTGCTGGTCAACAAGGCGGGCTGTGTTACCACGGCTGAATCAACCGCAGAACAGTTATTGCCATCAACCACCGTTACACGGTATGTGCCAGCCACTAAATTCTGAAGGTCTTGTGTAGTTGCACCATTGCTCCATACATAAGTATAAGTACCCGTTCCACCCGATACGGTAATATCTACCGCGCCGTTGTTTTCGCCGAAGCAACGAACATTGGTCACTACTTTAGATACTGCCAATCCAGGCAACTCGGAAATGGTATCTGCTTTCACGGCAGAACATCCGTTGGCATCAGTTACGGTTACACGGTAAATGCCGGCAACCAATCCGCTGATATCTTGGGTTGTGCGAACCGGCGTAGTGTTCCATGCATAAGTGTATGGGGTTGTTCCACCTGTTACGCTCAAGTCGATAGAACCATTGTTGCCGCCGTTGCAAGCTACGTTTAGCTTAGTGCTGCTCAAGGCCAATACATTTGGCTGAGTTACCACGGCAGTATCCCTGCGGGTACAGCTGTTGGCGTCGGTCACCAATACGGTATAAGTGCCAGCGGCTACGTTGCTCAAATCTTGGGTAGTGGCGCCGTTGCTCCAAGCGTAAGTATAAGGAGTGGTTCCACCGGTTACGGTCAGGTCAACCGCACCGTTCGATTGGCCGTTGCAACGTACGTTGGTAACGGTCTTGGTAGAAGCCAGCACGTTAGGCTGTGTGATGGTAGCCGACTTGGTAGCGGTACATCCGTTCGCATCGGTGATGGTTACGGTGTAGGTGCCAGGGGCCAGGCCGCTCAAGTCTTGGGTAGTGGCCGCATTGCTCCATGCATAAGTGAACGGAGCGGTACCGCCTGTTACGGTAACATCTATAGAACCGTTGGCCGCACCGTTACAAGTAACATTGGTGTGTGTTTCTGAAGCAGCCAATACATTAGGCTGGGTCACATTCACGGCCAAAGTAGCAGAACAGCTATTAGCATCTACCACGGTTACACGGTAAGTACCCGCAGCCAAACCTTGTATATCTTGGGTGGTTTGTGCAGGCGTGGTGTTCCAAGTGTAAGTATAAGGAGCGGTACCACCAGTTACGGTCAAGTCGATAGCCCCATTGCTTTGTCCGTTACAACGAACTTGGGTCACATTGGCACCCAAGGTCAATGGCGGTACAGTAGTTACCACTACAGTATCAATCTTAGTACATCCATTCGCATCGGTCACGGTTACGATATTGCTACCTGCTGGGCGACCAGTAATGGTGGCGGTAGTAGCCGTGGTGGTGCTCCACCTGTAAGTGTAAGGAGCAGTTCCGCCAGTGGCAGTAACCGTTGCAGTACCATTGGTACCACCGATACAGCTTACAGGGGTAGAAGAAGTAACCGTAGTTAATGCCTGTGTAGGTTGCGTTACGATAGCGCTTGCGGTATCGCGACAGCCATTCCTATCGGTAACGATTACGGTATAAGTGCCTATAGCCAAGCCGGAGATATTGGCCGTAGTAGCTCCACCCGGTGTCCAGCTATAAGTATAAGGGGCCACACCGCCATTGATGGTAGTGCTTACTGAACCGGTATTGCCACCGAAGCACAATACAGGGCTGGGGGTTGCAGTCACATCCAAGCGTGGGTTGGCATTGATTACTACCGTATCAACGCCACGGCAACCACGAGCATCGGTCATCGTTACATAATAAGTACCGCCGCACAAGTTGTTGATGGATTGGGTGCTGGCACCGTTGCTCCACAAGTAAGTGTAAGGAGCGGTTCCGCCTGTGGCAGTAGCACTTGCTGAACCATCACAGTTAGCAGAACATGATACGTTCACGCCTGTAGCGGTAACAGTCACCACAGCACCAGAATTGATAGTTACAGTGTTAGTGGTAGTACATCCGCGGCTATCAGTAGCAGTAACGGTGTAGATACCAGGGCACAGGCCTGTCAAATCTTGGGTAGTGCTGCCGTTGCTCCAAGCATAAGTGTAAGGGGCAGTTCCGCCGTTCACAGTCAAGTCTGTAGTTCCGTTACATGAGCTGCTATCGCATATTTGAAGCGCATTCACATCGCCTTTGCCACTTGCAAAGCCAGTGAAGTCAAACCAAGTGGAAAGTCCGTAGCCAGCGTTTTTGTCATTGGCCGCCAAACCTACCTGTAAGCCATAGAAATAGTTAGGCGGATTGTGGGTAGCTGTCAAGTTTTGGCCAGCATAAGTATTGCGGCCGAACAACATGCTCGCCCTGTTTGGATCGAAAGTGTAGTAATCCCAGTTCAGATAATTAGTGCCCACCAATATGGTATCGCCTTTCCAGCTTCTGCCCAATGCCGACCACTGTGTCCAGTTCGATTTGCCACTGAACCAGAAATCAACATTAAATGACAGCATGGTATCCAATACATTGTAGATAGTACCGTAGATATGCGCCGTTCCATTCGGGAAGGTTTCAAAGCTTCCGCCAGTTGCACCAAACACATAACGGGTATCGATAGCACCAGGAAGGTTTGGCAAGTAGATGGTATACTCGGTTGGCTCATAAGGCAACAAGCTACAAGGAGAATTTCCAGAACCACAGCTCACATCGGTTTTGCTAATGTTGCTGGTCAAACTATCCGGTTGAGGAACGTTCACTGCCAAAGTAGCGGAACATTGGTTCGCATCGATAACAGTTACACGATAGTTGCCTACTGATAAACCGCTAATATCTTCGGTAATTCGCGCCGGAGTAGTGTTCCAGCTGTAAGTGAATGGTGAAGTACCACCTGTTACGGTCAAGTCGATAGCTCCAGTGCTCAAACCAAAGCATGTTACCGGGGTAACATTAGCACCCAAGGTCAATGGACCTGGCTGGGTAATGGTAACTGATTTAACAACTTGACAGTTATTGGCATCGGTTACGGTTACATTATAAGTTCCTGCAACGCGGCCTGTAATCGTCGCTGTGGTAGCACCTGTGCTCCACCTATAAGTATAAGGAGTAGTGCCGCCTGTTGCGCTTACGCTGGCAGTACCGTCTGAACCACCAAAGCACTTCACATTAGTAGCGGTAGTGGTAGCATTCAAGGTAGAAGGCTGGGTCAAGGTTACTGCTTTAGTAGCAGAGCAACCGTTAGCATCGGTCACGGTTACCGTGTAAGTTCCTGCAGCAAGACCACTCAAATCTTGGGTGGTGGCACCATTGCTCCATATATAAGTATAAGGAGTGGTTCCGCCCGTTACGGTAATGTCTATAGCACCTGTTCCTGTACCGTTACAAGTAGCGTTGGTGTGGGTTTCAGTGATTGCCAATACATTAGGCTGAGTTACCACGGCAGTATCCCTGCGGGTACAGTTGTTGGCGTCGGTCACCAATACGGTATAAGTGCCAGCGGCTACGTTGCTCAAATCTTGGGTAGTAGCGCCGTTGCTCCATGCATAAGTGTAAGGAGTGGTTCCACCAGTTACGGTCAGGTCAACCGCACCGTTCGATTGGCCGTTGCAACGAACGTTGGTAACGGTCTTGGTAGAAGCCAGCACGTTAGGCTGTGTGATGGTAGCCGACTTGGTAGCGGTACAGCCGTTCGCATCGGTGATGGTTACGGTGTAGGTGCCAGGGGCCAGGCCGCTCAAGTCTTGGGTAGTGGCCGCATTGCTCCATGCATAAGTGAACGGAGCG
>JANRLF010000005.1:0-133800 GCA_033762815.1 Chitinophagales bacterium
CCGGCCTGAGCTTCAACCCCGCCACCAATATCCTGACGGTGACCGACGGCGGCACCACCTTTACCACCGACCTTTCTTCGTTGGAGGACGATGCCGATGCCAACCCCTTGAACGAGGTGAACACCAACTTCAACTACAACACTTCTACCGGCGACCTGAGCATTACCGACGCGGCGGGCACGCAAACGGTGAACCTTTCTTCTTTGGAAGATGATGCCGATGCCAACCCGGCCAACGAGTACAACACCAATGCTACCTTTGATGCTGCCACCAATGTGCTGAGCATCGTTGACGGCGGAGGAACGTTGAATGTGAACCTGGACAACCTGGTGACCGATGCCTACAACACGGGCCTTTCTTACAACCCCGGTACCCAGACCCTGGACGTAACAGATGGCGGCGGCACACTGAGCGTAAACTTGGCCACATTGACCTCAGGCGGCTACAACACCAGCTTCAGCTACAACCCCGCCACATTCGATTTGACCATCACGGATGGCGGCAACAGCTTCACCGTGAACCTGGGCAACTTGTTGAACGATGCGGACGCCAACCCGAACAACGAGACCAACTCGGCATTCACTTTCAATACAGGTACCAACTTGTTGACCATTACCGATGCTGATGGACCTAAAACGGTGGACCTTAGTTCTTTGGAAGATGATGCGGATGCAGACCCAGTAAACGAATTGAATACTGGCTTCAACTTTAACAGTGCTACGGGCGACCTTATCGTGACCGATGCCGGTGGGCCAAGGACAGTAAACCTTTCTTCCTTGGAGGACGATGCGGATGCGAACCCTGCCAACGAATTGAACACCGCGGCCAGCTTTGATGCCGCAAGCAATGTGCTCAGCATTACCGATGCGGGTGGCACCTTGAACGTGAACCTGAACAACCTAGTGACCGATGCCTACAACACAGGCCTGTCTTACAACCCCGGCACACAGACCTTAAGCGTGACCGATGGCGGTGGTACCCTAAACGTTAACCTTGCTACTATTGCCACGGGTGGATACAACACTTCCTTCAGCTACAACCCGGCCACATTCGATTTGACCATCACCGATGGCGGTAACAGCTTTACCGTTAACCTGGGCAACTTGCTGAACGACGCTGATGCCAACCCGAACAACGAGGCCAACACGGCATTTGTTTTCAATTCTGCCACCAACCAGTTGACCATCACGGACGTGGACGGACCTAAAACGGTTGACCTTAGCTCATTGGAAGATGATGCGGACGCCAACCCTACCAACGAATTGAACACCGGGTTCAATTATAACCAATCTACTGGCGACTTGACAGTAACCGATGCTGGTGGCTCAAGAACAGTTAGTCTTTCTTCTTTGGAAGACGATGCCGATGCCAACCCTACTAACGAGTTGAACACAAGTGCCAGCTTTGATGCAGCCAGCAATACCTTGAGTATTACTGATGCAGGTGGCACTATTAATGTAAACCTGAACAATTTGGCAACGGATGCTTATAACACAGGTTTGACTTACAATCCTGTTAGCCAAACCTTAAGCTTGACCGATGGCGGTGGTACTTTAAATGTGAATTTGGCCACTTTGACCACTAATGGCTTTAATACCAACTTTAGCTATAATGCTACGACCTATGACTTGACCATCACCGATGGTGGCAATAGCTTCACCGTGAACTTGGGCAACCTTTTGAACGATGCGGATGCCAATCCAACTAATGAAATTCAGGACTTGAGCTTGACCAGCAATGCACTGATATTGACAGGCGATGCTACTCCCGTTGACTTAACACCTTATTTGGACAACACCGATGCTCAAAGCTTGTCATTGTCTGGCAATAACTTGACCATTTCAGGAGGTAACACAGTAAACATAGGCACTATCAACACTGATAACCAGGATTTGAGCTTAAGCGGTACTACCTTGTCTTTGACAAATGACGCTACTACTGTGGATTTGAGTGCATTCTTGGATAACACCGATGGACAAACTTTATCACTTTCTGGCAGCAACCTTACCATTTCAGGTGGTAATACATTGAACATTGGTAGCATCAATACCGATAACCAAGACTTGAGCTTGACTGGTAATATTCTTTCTTTGACCAATGATGCTACTACAGTAAACCTTACCCCTTACTTGGATAATACCGATGCACAGACTTTGAGCTCTACCGTAACAGGTACCAATGTTACTGTATCGATTTCTGGTGGCAACAGTACTACTTTCAGTATTGCTGACAACGATAACAGCACTACTAATGAAATACAAAGCTTGAGCTTGTCAGGAACCACCTTGTCAATCAGTAGCAGCAATAACGTCAATTTGAGCGGTATTAATACTGACAACCAAGACTTGAGCTTGACTGGCAATGTGCTTTCATTGACTGGAGATGCCACCCCAGTAAACCTTTCTGCTTATCTTGACAATACCGATGCACAAACTTTGAGCACCAGTACCGCTGGGTCTAATGTAACTGTAGCCATTTCAGGTGGTAATAACGTAACCATCGATAGGCTTTGGACACCTGTAGGCGGCGACATTGAGCGCCAATCAGGCAATGTTTATATTGGTGACGTAAACACTACCAACAATAACTTATACCTATCAGGCCAATTGATTGATTGGGACAACACCGGGTTTTATATCGATATGGATGCCACCAGCCGCATGAATGCAGTAGTGGTCAATTCCCTTGATTTCTCTTCAGGAATTGCCTCTCTTCCAACCTCAATTGACGGTATCTTATACCGCTATGCCGGACAAGCGGAAATGTTGGTGGACGATAACTTCTACTTGCGCGATAATGATGGTACGGTAAGGATTTCATTCAATACCGATGCTGGTAACATAGATGCTACAGGCGTAGTATATGCTAGAAGCGGTTTGCGTACTGAGAAAAACTACTTGCATTACAAACGCTCAAGAGGCAATGGCGGTGGTGGCACCGATAACTTGGGCAATTATGACATCTGTTACCTTGCGGGTGCTTCTTTCAGAAACAATGATAGTTATGTAGATGAGGATGATGACTACCAATGTAACGTATATCCAAATTTTGCTACTACTGGTGCCGGTGAAGGATCAAACGAAAACACTACCAATACCCAAACCTACTTGAACAGGCCATTCTGGTACTTATATTCTGAATGTTATCAAGATTGTTCTAACGCAACCTGTTCTGCTATTTGTATCAATTTCGATTGATGCCTAATTTTATCCGACCCTATACTTTTGTACTGCTACTTTGCCTTCTGTTTACAGAGGGCAAAGTACTTTTTGCTGCAATCTCACTGAATGGGAAAATATCGAACCCACCTACCAGCGGTGCATTGCTTAAGCTAGACAGATTTGTTGCGGGCGATTTCCTTCCCGTGGACAGTGCTTTCATTACCCAAGCCAATAATGTTTTTTCATTGAGTGACCCTGTAGGCAGTGGGGGGCTTTATATGATTTCCCTAAAAGGAGGCAACCCCGTGGAAATAATTCTCAGCACAGAAGAAAGACTTACCGTACAGGCAGATTATGGAGCTTTGATGGCAGGGCAGTTGTCTTTGGGCCAAAGTAAGGAAAATATAGCCTACTATGATTTTATTGACATTATCCAGATGGACGATTCCATTCAGGATGCCTTAAAGCGAAAGCGTTATAACGAAGGGGAAAAGGATGCATTGTACCTTAACAAATTGCAGGCCGATATGGAAGCATCGCACCAGTTTATTAATGCCGCTTTGCAACAATTGAGGTTAAAGTACCCCAAAACCTTTACAGCCGATATACTTTGTAAGCTGTTGGCCTACCCAGTGAGGCAGGACAAGAACAAGGACTATATACCTTTTCTGAAGGAGAATTATTTTCAATTGGTACCATTTGATGATAGCCGAATAATGGGCCACCCACTACTGCTGGACAAGATTGACACTTATTTGAAGGAATATAGTGCCATGACCTTGCCAAGCCTTCAGGCCGCTATAGAAAAGGTGATGGAGGCTTCGCAATCCAGTAAAATGGCCCAGCAGATGGTGTATGGGCATCTTTTGGATATTTTCTTACGCAACCATACCGATGCCATGTTGCAATATATGGCTGACAAATACCCTGTTTTGTTGCAGGGAGTGAAACCTGCAGTACTACAAGAAGTAAAGAATGCTTTGAGGCTAACCCCCGGGCAGTTGTTTCCCGCATTGGCATTGAAAGATACATTGGGCAATCAATTGTCCGTTGGAAAAATTGCCGCGGCAAACAAAATCACCTTAGTGTTCTTCTGGATTTCAGGTTGCGAAAATTGCGAGAGCAAATTGAATCAGTTGAATACCTTGTATCACCAATATCGGAGCAAAGGCCTAGAAATTGTCGGAGTTTCTCTCGATCAAAATGAGGGCCTATGGAAACAAAGCATTCGGCAAGGCCCTATGCCTTGGTTGAATATCAGCGAATTGGTAGAGCCTGCCACTTCAAAAGCAATGAACGAATTTAAAGTTTATGCCACTCCTACGCTGTTTTTACTCGACTCTACGGGAAAAATAGTAGAAAAAAATATCTGGAACGAGGGGCTTATAAGTTCAGTGAAAAAATATTTGCCTTAAAGTAATTTTTTTTGCAATAATTCTGCCTCACCCCCTTTCGCAGCATTGGTTTATATAGTATCTTGATGGATGATTAATAAAACCAATCAGTTTTAACCACAACAAAACCTTATGCGAAATCTTATACTTTCAAGCATTTTTATGCTGTTTGGTGTGTTAGCCTATGCGCAATCACCACAGGGCATTAAATACCAGGCAGTCGCCCGCAATTCGAGCGGTGCCATTTTGTCCAATCAAAACATCAATATCAGGGCGAGTATTATCGATAGCACTGGCTCGGGTTCCGTGCAGTATGTGGAAACCTTTAAGACAGGAACTAATGCCTATGGTCTTTTCGATTTAAAATTAGGGGCTGGTGCTGTTCAGTTCGGGAGCTTCTCGGCTATTACTTGGGCATCAGGCAATAAATGGTTGAAAATTGAACTAGACCCAACTGGCGGTACCAATTTCACCGAAATGGGCACTTCAGAGTTACTATCGGTGCCATATGCTTTGTTTGCTGGTAACGCAGGTGCTATTGACACCAGCTATTCGAATGAATTAATCACCAGTGTTACTTTTGACCCTTTGACCGATGAACTGACCATTGTGGAAGGCGGTTTGAACCATGTTACCACCATTAACTACCGCGCTGACGATTTGGCCGATAATATTCTGAATGACTTGCAAGATGTGGATGTAAACCCTTCCGCAGGACAAATATTAAAGTGGGACGGAACCCAATGGGTTGCCGCAGACGATGATGTAAACAACCAATCATTGGCTATCATCAATAACCAATTGGTTATTACCGACGGCAATAGTGTTGACTTAAGCCCTTACTTGGACAATACCGATAATCAACAGTTGGGCTTTGATGCGGCTACCAACACCTTGAGCCTAAGCAATGGTGGCAGTGTAAACTTGAACGATTTGGCACAGGATGGTTACAATCTAAGTTTTGCTTTCGATCAAGCAACCAATATCCTTACCATTACTGACAATGGTGGCTCAATGAACGTTGACTTGACCAGCCTGTTGAATGACCCTGATGCAGACCCAGCCAATGAATTCAATGCAACTTTTAGCTACGATGCCGCTACCCACGTATTAACTATTACCGATGGCGGTGGTAGCAAAACAGTGGATTTGACTCAACTATTAAATGATGGCTTTAACACTGGCGTTGCCTACGATTCCGCTACCGCTACTTTAAGCATTACGGATAATGGCGGTACTTTGAGCATTGGTCTGGGGTCAGTTACTTCAGCCGCTTACAACACGGCGTTTACTTTTGACAGCAACACCAACTTGTTATCAATTACCGATAACGGTGGAACCAAAACAGTTGACTTGACTAGCCTTGAAAACGATGCCGATGCCGATGCTACCAATGAATTGAACACGGTGTTTTCATTCAATGCAGCAACTAATGAACTGACCATTACCGATGCAGGTGGCAGCCATACCGTTAACCTGGCCTCAGTAGCTACTGGTGGCTATAACACTGGTTTTGCTTTCGACCCTGCTACTAATAATCTTACTATTACTGACAACGGCGCAGCATTGACTGTAAACTTGGATGATGTAGCTGCCGATGGTTACAATACCGGCTTGTCTTTTGACCCTGCTACTTTTGTACTAACCATTACCGACAGAGGCACCAGCTATAACGTGAGCCTTGCCCCATTGAACCAAACATTGAGCTCATCAGTAACAGGCACTGATGTTACGGTTAGCATCAGCAATGGTAACAGCACTACTTTCAGTATTGCTGATACTGACAATGACCCAACCAACGAGTACAACACCAGTGTAACCTATGACCAAGCTACTAATGTATTGACAGTGAACGATGCTGGCGGTGGTAAATCAGTAAATTTGACTGGTTTAGTTGGAAATGCCTATAACACGGGTATGACCTTCAACACTGTTACCAATATATTGACTATTACAGATGGTGGAACAAGCTACACTGTTGACTTGACCAGCTTGTTGAACGATGCCGATGCCAACCCTACCAATGAGATACAAGATTTGTCATTGAGCGGAAACACCTTGACTTTGAGCAGCGACCCTACTACAGTAAACTTAGCTCCTTACTTGGATAATACCGACAACCAAACCTTGTCTTTGGTAGGCAACTCATTGTCTATCAGCAATGGCAATAGCGTTAACTTGGCGCAGTTCACTAATACCGATAACCAAACCTTGAGTGTTAGTACATCGGGCAGTACGGTTTCAATCGGTATCACCAATGGAAATACTATCAACTTCGACAACAATGATGCTGATAGCAATCCCTTCAACGAAATACAAACCCTTTCGCTAGTAGGTAACACTTTGAGCATTAGCGGTAGTGGTGGTAACTCGGTTAACTTACCTGCTGACCTGTGGACTTTGACTGGTGTGGGCAACGACATTAAGCGCACCGTTGGCGATGTTTATGTGGGCAATGCGGCAGGTACCAATACCAATTTGTACTTATCAGGTAGTGTTACCGATTGGGACAACACAGCTTACACCATGGACTTGGACAACACTAGCCGCTTGAACAACGTAATTGCCAATACCGTTGATTTTTCACCTAACGTGAGCAATTATCCTACCGCCGATGGTATTCTTTACCGCTACCAAGGTCAAGCCGAGGTAATGGTGGACGATAATTTATATATTCGCGACAATAGTGGTGCCGTTAACTTGCGTTTCCAAAGTGACAATGGCTGGATGGATGCCAAGGTTTTCCGCGATTTGGACAACGTAGGATATGTAGCCGACCCATCTGCTACTAGCCGTCTTTACAATTTTGATGCTGACTTGGGTACTACCCGTGGCAGAACATTCTTAAACTATTACGGTGATGAAACTTTTATTGGTTGGGCTGCCGGCACACCTACCTATACAGTTTGTAATGATTGCTGTACTTTTGATGTGTTCAACTGGAGCTGTGGTATTTTCAGTCGTCAGCGCTACAGCGACTGTGGCAATTGCGGATCAACTACTTACCACTACCTAAGGATGGAAGTAAACGGTGGCGCCCGTGCTACTGCTTGGTTCACCACCTCTGATGAGAAGTATAAAACCAATGTGGCATCTATCCCTCATGCTTTAGATATTGTTCAAAACTTGAACGGTCGTACCTATGATTATAACTGGAATCATGAAATGGACGGCAAAGTGAACGAAAACCCTGAAATGATGCGTAGCTCTATTGGTTTCATTGCCCAAGAATTGCAAAAAGTAGTTCCACAAGTGGTACAAGTGGTAAACGATAAGGATGCCAATGGACAGGAAACTGGTACTACAACGTTGGCAGTACAGTATGATGCTATAATCCCTATCTTGGTGGAAGCCATTAAAGAACAACAAAAACAAATTGACGACCTGAAAAAGCAATTGGCTACGCCAAAAAACTAATCAGCATTGATTGAAGTTAAAAAGGAGGCTACATTGTGGCCTCCTTTTTTATTTATGAAAAGCTCTACTGATTGTTGGCTTTTGGCTAATTTCATGGGTAATTATCTCCTATGGAAAAGCAGTTAATAGAGTGTGTGCCCAATTTCAGTGAAGGGCGAAATCCACAAATCATCAAGCTTATAACCGATGCCATTGAAAGCGTAGAAGGCATTAAATTGTTGGATGTTGACCCAGGCAAGGCTACCAACCGTACCGTGGTGACTTTTGTAGGCGAGCCTGAGTTAGTAATAGAAGCTGCTTATAGAGGCATTAAAAAAGCCGCGGAAGTGATTGATATGAGCAAGCATACAGGCGAGCATCCTAGAGCTGGTGCTACGGATGTATGCCCACTGATACCCATAGCTAACATTAGCATGGAGGAAACCGTAGCATATGCTAAACGGTTAGGAGAGCGGGTAGGCAATGAATTGTCAATACCCGTTTACCTATATGAGTATGCTGCTTCGGAACCCAAGCGTAGGAATTTAGCCAATATAAGGGCAGGGGAGTATGAGGGCTTCCCAGAGAAGATAAGGCAAGCCGAATGGAAACCCGATTATGGGCAAGCAATTTTCAATGCTCGTTCAGGCGTAACCGTTATTGGTGCCCGCGATTTACTGGTAGCATATAATGTAAACCTGAATACCACTTCGGTACGAAGAGCCAATGCAGTAGCTTTTGATGTTAGGGAGGCTGGCAGGATTGAGCGTAAGGGCCATCCAGTAACAGGGGAAATAGTTAAAGATGAAAATGGAGAGCCAAAGAGGATTCCAGGCACCTGCAAATCGGTAAAGGGAATAGGTTGGTATATTGAGGAATACGGTATAGCCCAAATATCGATGAACCTGACCAACCTGAACGATACGCCGCTGCACGTTGCTTTTGACGAGGTGTGCAAAAGTGCCGAAAGTAGGGGCATGAGGGTAACCGGTTCTGAACTGGTAGGGCTAGTGCCCTTAAAATCAATGTTGGATGCCGGGAAATTTTTCCTGAAAAAGCAGCAACGTTCTGTCGGGGTATCAGAAGATGAATTGGTAATGACGGCGGTAAGAAGTATGGGCTTGAGTGAATTGAAACCTTTTGAGCCAAGAAAGCGCATTATTGAGTATTTGCTAGAAGATGTATCCGAGAGCAAATTGGTAAGCATGAACCTTACCAAGTTTGCCGATGAAACAGCATCTGAGTCGCCCGCACCTGGCGGAGGTTCAATTTCGGCTTATGTGGGCGCACTAGGAGTATCGTTGGCTACGATGGTGGCCAATCTCTCTTCGCATAAGGTAGGCTGGGAAGAGCAATGGGAAACGTTTTCCGAATGGGCAGAAAAGGGTCAGGTGCTTAAGAACCAGTTGCTAAAACTGGTAGATGCAGACACCCAAGCATTCAACGCTATTATGGCTGCATTTCAATTGCCGAAGGAAAGTGTGGAGGAGAAAGCAGCCCGTAAAGCGGCTATACAAAAGGCTACTTTGCAGGCCATTGAAATTCCATTTACGGTAATGCAAAAGAGTTTGGACGCAATGCAAATCATTAAAGCTATGGCCGAAACAGGCAACCCTAATTCAGTGACAGATGCAGGAGTAGGGGCTTTATGTGCCAGAGCGGCAGTTTTGGGGGCCTTTCTGAATGTAAAAATTAACTGTGCCAGTTATGATGACAAAGATTATGTTTCAGCAAAGCTGCAAGCAGGAGAACAGTTGGCAACAGAGGCACTCCTAGCAGAAAAGGAAATTCTAGCAATGGTAGAGCATAAAATCCAAGGATAAAAAAGCCCCGCCTGATTTCGGGCGGGGCGAAAGAAAAAAGGTTTTAACCTATCAATAAGGGCGTTTTTTCATCATTACGCCGTTCGCATCATAATATATTGTACGGGTTTTGTCGCCATTCACCAAGTCGTATTGGTAATAGATAGTGTTATCAGGGGTAGTCATTTGATACACCCTGTTCACGTTCCATTTCCCATACTCGCTACCCTGGTAGGCTTTTGATACATTACTAGGTATGTTAGTCTGTTCAATGTTCATACTAGTTCCTAGTCGTGTGCCTGCACTATTGTAAGTACTGTTGTAGGTTTTTCCTTGCCAAGTATAGTCCACACTATAGTTATCGCCCATTCGGCTCCAGTTGGCATTGCTGGCACCCTGGTACTCCTTGTTAAAAGAAGTATTGATGCTTGAATTGGGCTGAACCGCCCCTGGTTGTCCGCTGGGATTCAATTGGTTGTTCCCGCTTGGGTTAGGAGAGCCTACACTAGTGCCGGTATTTGTATTAGTGCCAGTGCCTGTACCTGTTCCTGTTCCTGTTCCTGTCTGCGCGATTGCAAGCGATGTAAGGCCTACAAATGCGGCTATCAATATGCTTTTCATAGATTTCTTTTTGTTTGTTAAACCCTTTTTGGGCAATGAACTATACCCAAATACATACCATTTGGCCATAATGATATGTAAATCTTGAAGGGCTATTCGCTTACACAATACATATTGTTGCATTTGTTTGTAAGTGCCTTATTGATTTGAGGAATAGTGTAGAAATCTTTACCCGATTGTAAAATCGGTAAAAAGACTTAGAAATAAGTCGGCAGCTACTAATAAAGACCGAACATTTTTCAGCCTTGCACGTACAAAAATGCATCACCTTCTAATAGATAGCTTATCGTGAATCCATTTACATTCAAACAAGCATATTCTGACGAGCAGAAAGGCAATGCCATGAAAAGCTTTTTTGCCATTGGCTGCATGCTCTATACCATATTTGGTTTTGGCTTTCATGCCACTGAATCAAATGCATTCGATCCATTTTGGATGCGCTTCTTAGTGAGCTCCATTGGTTTTACGGTAGTGATATTATCTCAGATATCGCAATTCTTCAAGCGCAATTTCCTAATGTCGTTGTTCCTTACCATGCTGGTGTACAATGCACATTTTTACTTTTTGTTGTACATGAACGATTTTCACCCCAACTACAAGCTATCGCTATTGGTGGTGATGATTACAACTATTCTGTTCATCAACAACCCAAAATCATACTTGTGGTATAGCATTCTTAATCTATGTACTTATGAGTTTGTATTGCTCATGTCCGACAACTTTGACAAGGATGCTATGCTTCTGGGCATGATGATATTATTGGTACTCATTTTTGGCTATCTAAAGAACAGGGAAATCGAATATGCCTTCGAACGCCTGAAAAAGCGTGAAGAGCAAATCAACGATGTAAACAACAATGTTTATTATGGCATCTTCCGTATTGATATGGAAAGCCGCCTATTATATGCCAATGAGCAGTTGGTAAAAATGCTAGGCTATAGTATCAGCGAAGATAGGATGGTTATAAGCGAGTTGCGCAGCGTGCTGCAATCAAGTTCTGAAATTAGCAGAATGATGCAGAACAATCAAGCCATACATGATTATGAAGTGCAGTTGCAAAGACGTGATGGTAGTGACTTTTGGGGACAGTTGAGCCTGCGTCCTGTATACAATGACAAGCACAAGCTAGAGTGTTATGATGGTACCTTGATTGACATTACCAGCAGGAAGAAAGCAGAAACCGAATTAATGCTTTTTTCTGCAGCTATTGATCACACCTCCACGGGGGTCATCATCACCGATAAAAACGGCGGCATAAGCTATTGCAACCCTTACTTTATGAAACTTACCGGTTATGCTGCCAAGGAAATGATGGGCAAGCGATTGGAAGATTTCGGGGTTAAAGACGATAACTCTAACCTGCACATGTGGACCAAGTTGGTGAGCGGGCTTGTATGGAAAGGCGATTTGAACTTTTACACCAAAGCCGGGCAAATTATCACTGAATTGACCAGTGTGGCACCAATCCGGAATGATAAGGGTCAAATTATGAATTTCGTCATCGTTACGGAAGATATTACCGATAGGAAAAAGGCCGAGCTGGAGTTGCTGCATGCCAAGGAGCAGGCTGAAACTACCACCAAGGCTAAGCAACAGTTCCTTAGTACGATGAGCCATGAGTTAAGGACGCCCATGAATTCGGTTATCGGTATCACCAATCTGTTGCTTGAGGAAAATCCGAGGCCCGAGCAAATAGAAAATTTGAACATTCTAAAATATTCAGCCACTCAATTGCTGGGCACTATCAATGATATACTTGATTTGTCAAAGATTGAAGCGGGCAAATTGGAACTGCACGAAGATAATTTCGACCTGCACTACTTGTTGATTAATACAAAGCGCACGCATAGCATCAATGCCAAGAAGAAAAACTTGTCACTTTCATTAAAAGTGGATGAAATACTGCCCAATATTTTGCGAGGCGACCAATTACGACTATCGCAGATATTGAACAACCTAGTGGGCAATGCGGTAAAATTCACCGAAAAGGGCGAAGTAAAAATTCAGGTAAACACCAAACGCGAATCACTAGAGGATGTTAACCTGCAAATAAAGATAAGCGATACGGGTATTGGTATTTCAAAAGAGCAAATGGAGCGGATTTTCGATAGCTTCAGCCAAGCCAGTTCCGATACTTCACGTAAATATGGTGGCACTGGCCTTGGGCTTGCCATTACCAAAAAATTGGTGGAAATGATGGGCGGTACCATCGCTCTTGAAAGCCAAATAGGTCGTGGAAGCACTTTTACCATTGATTTGACCTTGAAGAAAGGCAGTAAGGCTTTCAAAGCAGAGAAAGTGGCGGAAGTAGGGGAGTTCTCACAATTGCATGGTATCAAGATATTGTTGGTTGACGATAACAAAATCAACCAAAAAGTGGCCAGTAAATTCCTATCGAAATGGAATACGATAGTGGAACTGGCTGATAGTGGCCAAGAGGCATTGGAAAAGCTTAAAAACAATTCCTTCGATATTATCCTGATGGATATTCAGATGCCGGAAATGAACGGCTACGAAGCTACACAAGCAATTCGCAAACTAGCTGATAAGGAGAAAAGCAATATACCGGTAATTGCCCTTACCGCTGCCGCATTAAGCGAAGAAAAGGAGGCGGCTTTCCAGTCGGGCATGAACGATTATGTAAGCAAACCTTTCGCACCAGCAGAACTATACAGTAAGTTGGCTAAATACACCAGCCCAAATTTTGGTAGCACTAAGGAAACGATAAAACTCAGCTAAAAAAAAGAAGGCCGTCAGCAATGACGGCCTTCTTCATAATACAAAAAGTTGCTTACTTGCTGATGAAAACTTTGCCATTAGCTACCTTGCTGTCGCTGGTAACTTGCAACAAATAGTAACCATTGCTTACATTGAGTTCAAAAGTATTGTCTTGGCTTTCCAGATTAGCTGCAAATACCACTTGGCCTAGCATGTTGAGTACTTTTAAACTGGCAGTGCCAAACAATTGCTGGTCGAACTTAACCCTTACTGCATTGCCAAAGCCATACATTCTAACGCCTTGCAGCGTGTTTTCCGCAATGGCGCTAGGCGAAGTTAAGGTCACTTCGTTGCTGGCAGTGGACAAGGTGTTGGTGGTAGCGTTGACGCCGTCAGCCACACTCAGTACGAATACTTTGTAGGCCTGGTTCTCCACCAAGGTGTCACCATCAACATCAACACTAGTAGGGGTCAGATTTAACTGTACATTGTTTCCATTAGGAGTAAATGCGTTATAAAAGGCTGTACCCAAAGCATTAGCTGCGGTTAAGTCAAATGTACCGCTGGCAGCACTTTTTACTACAAATATCCGATATTCATCTACTTGAGTTTCATCGGTTACCTTGTTGAAGGCCACTTGCAAATCACTGCCATTTTTGTTATTGGCAACATCGGTAGCAGTAATTCCTGTTACTTGTGGAGCCGAAATAGCGGTACTCAAAGTGATTTGGTTAGATGGCGCACTCAAAGAATTGATGGTGGCAATTATGCCGTCGGCAACTGACAATACAAACACATTGTAGGGAGTGCCATTGACAATGGCATCGCCATCCACATCTTTAGAAGAAGCGGTAAGTACTTGGCTAATATTGCTGCCATTTGGTATCACGGCTGTGTAATTGGCCATACCTACTGTATTCGCAAGTCCTAAATTAAAAGAACCTGCATTGGCCGCTTTTACAACCAATATGCGGTATTCGCTAATGGTATTTTCGGCAGCAGCTTTGGTAAATGCTACTTGCAAGTCAAGACCATTGTTGTTGTTGGCAACATCCAAAGCGGATACGTTAGTTGCTAGGGAAGCTGATACAGCAGTAGTTAAAGTGATTTGGTTAGAAGGCAACGACAAAGCATTTACAGTTGAACCCGTACCATTTGCAACCGACAGAACGAATACTTTGTAAGGGGTGCCATTCTGAATCGGGTCGCCATCGCTATCCTTTGCAGTGCTGCCTAGTGCAGTTTGTATGTTGCTGCCGGTAGGAGTTACAGAGGTATAGTTGGCGGCAATAATAGCGTTGGCTGCTACAAGATTAAAGCTTCCAGCATTAGCATTCTTCACAACAATGATTCTGTAGGCACTAATATTGGTTTCATTAATTGCTTTGGTAAAAGATACTTGTAAGTCAGTACCATTATTGCTGTTGCCAATATCGGTTGCCACTACGTTACTAACAGCAGGAACCGCGGCGGCATTGCTTAGCGTAATAGATGCAGAAGGACCGCTAAGGGTGCTAACGCCTGCATTAGTGCCGTCTGCTAGAGATAGCACGAAAATTCTGTAAGGCACTCCATTGGTAATTGGGTCACCGTTGGCATCACGGGCGCCAGATGCTAGAATTTGCGAAACATTGGCACCTGTGGGGGCAACTGCTGTATAATTGGCAGTTGGGGTCGAAGTAGCGCCACATAAATCGAAACCTGAAGCATTGGCATCTTTCACTACGATAATTCGGTACTCGGAGATAGTGCTTTCGTTAGAGGCTTTAACAAAATCCACCTTTAAGTCAGTGCCATTATTATTGTCAGCTACATCGCTAGGGACAATGCCTGTTACCCCACTTGCAGCAGCAGGCATTGCGCCAGCAACTATGGGGGTGTTAGGCACATCTTCATAAGCATAATCTTTAATGCGGATGATAGGAGTAGTAGGAGTTACTTGTACGTCAAGTCTTATCCAGCCATAGTGGGTTTGCCCATTGATTTGGAATTTTATCCCTATGTATTTATCGGTGGCTGAAATCCAGTTACCAACGCTTACCAATCCGCCTAAGTCAAAACCAAGGTATTGAGGGGCAGTAGCTCCAGTCGAGTTGTTAAATGTCAAGGTAGATTTGATGGTATCGCCTGCGTTCAATGCAAACGGGGTGGGTATGGAATAGCCACCTGTTGTATATGTATCACCTGCAATTGCGTTGCCCGGTGGGGTAAAAATGGCGGCCAGACCATAATCATAGGTTCCTGCGTACATACCTTGTTGAACAGAAAGCTTGAAATCTTCCACGGTATCATTGTCAATAAAGAAACCAAATGCAAAACCTGAAATCTGGATGTTTACATCTGGACATTCATCCGTGTAAACAATTTTAGCTTCAGCTTCATTTGGCATCAAAGCAGCGGCTGTACCTGCAGCTAATGCTGAATAGGCTGCCAACTTTTGGGAAAGGGAGTCCTTCCCTGGCGTGTGCATGTACTTCTTAATCCTTTTCATACGGGTTTTTTGGGTTAGAACGGTTTTAGTAGTTAAGTTAAATAGAAATAGGTACTTTTTTTATTCGATAGAGCGAGCTGTCAATTGCCTTTAGCATGGCGCTCTCATCTAAATTTGTCTCTAAAAAATTGGCAATGTTGGCAATGTGCTCTTCAGGAGAATTGATGACATCGCGATAACTCAAACGTAGCACAGATACATTCTTTCTTTCGGCAAGCCACTCATTTGTTTCCTCAAGGCTAAGTTTAGTTTTTTCCAGTAGCCCTAGTTTTATTTCATCTGCTTTGCCTTTGCCGTTCCTTGAAAGCATGGTATTCTGTGAGGCAATTATTTCCGAAATCTCCCGCTCCATAAAAATGATT
The DNA here is from genome assembly GCA_033762815.1 of Chitinophagales bacterium. GTDB lineage: Bacteria > Bacteroidota > Bacteroidia > Chitinophagales > CAIOSU01 > JANRLF01. The sequence continues at coordinate 15,946 of JANRLF010000005.1, forward strand.
TTGTACTTGTAGGAGGAAGGCAAATAGGGCAGCAAATAGTTGATAACCTTCACCGCCTTGCCTTTTGCTTGCCATAGCCATTGATTGTTGGTAGCCAATTGTTTCACCTGCTCATGCTCTAAATATCCTTTAGGGTTATTTTCGTCAGCACCACGTTCATTATCTGTATATATTTCAATACCCCCAGCTTGTAGCATTTGCATCATCATGGATGTGCCTGAACGTGGTAGGCCAGAAACAATGATGATTTCGCCTTTGGTGTATCGCTCTATTTCTTGGCGGTAATATTGAAGCTTCTCACCATTATGGAGGTGGTGCTCAAAAATATCCATCAACTTCTCCCGAGCCTTATTCAAACCTGGGCTTAGCTTCAAGCTCACTTCCAGTGCCTGCACCGCTTGCTCATATCTACCTAAATGGTAAAGGGCGACACCTAATTGATAGTGCGCCAATCCATTATTATACACCAGTCCTATAGAAGTGAGCAACTCATCTGCGGCTTTTTCATGCTTACCTTTTTGTAGATACACCAAGCCTAAACCCTGATGAGCATAAGCATTCTCGAAATTGTGACTTAGAGCAGCTAGAAAGGCTTCTTCTGCATATTTTAACCTGCGCAGGGCCAGGTAGGCTTGCCCTAAATAAAAATGCACATTGCCCTGATGCTCTTTGGCCTTGATGGATTTAAAGGCTTCCAGCGCCAATTTTGGTTGTTGCTCATCCAAAAGCAACATGCCATCCAATAGTTTTATAAAGGCGTTCTGTGGCAGCTTTGTCTTTATCTCATTCAGTATTTGGCGCGCTTTTTCTTTTTCCCCAGTTAACTGTAAGCACCTTGCGGCATAGTATCCATATCTAAGTTCTTGGGCATATTCGCGGTGTAAATCAAGTAGTATGGGTATGGCATGCTGGTAAAGATGGGCATCCATATAAGAGCGTGCCAAAAAGAACCTGTTCTCCTTCAGGGTATTGGCTTTATTGAGTGCCCCATTTTCTGTGGGTGTTTCTACATATCCCAAGTCGATGAGTTGTTGCAACAATTCATCTGATTGTTCGCTATTCGTGGGCACTGATGACGGTACAACTTCTTTAGTGTCTTCCCAAGTTTCGATTCTTTCGACAACGATGGTGTTAGAAAAAGCCCCTAGCAAGGGCTTTCCGTCCATGTCTTCCGCTACGGGCAATCCAAATAGTGTTAAAATAGTAGGGGCAATATCCGCTAAGCCGGCACCATAAATCAATTCGTCCTGTTTAATACCTTCACCTTTCAGACATAGTACACCATACTGGCTATGCTCAAAAGCCGGTGCTACCGGATCTTTAGGAAGGTTTTTCAGCCGCATATGGTCGGGATGGAAACCATGGTCGGATACAAGCATAATGGTTGCCTCTGGCCCCGCCAATTGTAAGAGGCGTTCCAGCATCATGTCGAAAAAGCGATATGCTGCAGTAATTACGTCCCTGTATAGCTCAAATTGCTCCTGCTCAATATGCGCCTGTTTTGGTGGATGGAAGGGCATGAAATGGTGGCAGAGCAAATCCAGGGCATTGAAATAAACGGCTGTAAAATCCCAAGGCTCATGCTCCAAGATATAAGTAGCAGCAGATTGTATGCTGGCGCAATCAGCCAACAGCTTACACAGGATATGTAGTTTCTTATCTTTATCCTGATCGACTTTAGCCGCATTAGGTACGAATGAAAGCAGATGTGCCGCAGTGATTTCCCCAGGATGGATGCGCATATCAGCAAACAAGTCGTGCTTTTCTGTGGGATAAATGCAGCCTTGTGGCAATGGCCATGGTTCATTCATGGGTCTATTGGCCAACTGGTAGTAGTTGCTCACGGAAATACCATTGATTGTTTCTGCCGGATAAGAAGGCCACCAACCTACCACATTGGTCTTTAGGTCTTTCTCAGAAAGGATGTTCCAAATGGCCTTTACTTTTCTACTAGTAGAAAGTACGGGACCAATACCCTTTGGATTGTCGGCTGGTTCTACAAAGCCCAATACTCCATGTTTGTATGGCCTTTTGCCTGTGGCTATGGTGGTCCATAAAATAGGGGAGAGGGGTGGGTCCATGGTAGCTATATTGCCAATGCTACCATTTTCAACCAGCTTTTGAAGGGCAGGCATTAGGCCTGCATCCATCAATGGGTTGATGATTTTCCAGTCAGCGGCATCCCAACCTACCAGCAATACTTTTTTTGCCAGTCGTTTAGCCATGAACCTGCTTTTGGTTTTTCTCTCTGTCCCTAACTTCGCGCCATGCCTTTACACCTTGATATCCTAAAGCCAATATGCCCAAAGAACCTTCCTTCGGTATATCATACCGTTCCCCATTAGGCAATACTAGTTTAATATCAATCTTATCTGCCTCGTTATTCATCAAAGTTTTATAAATCGTTGAATGGTGTTAATGCCCTTTTGGTCTGCCTTAAGGAAATAAATGCCGCTATTTAACCTACTGATATCAATGGTTATTGACTTTTCTTCCTCAACAATAAGCTCCATCACTTGAGCACCCAACAAGTTGATAATATGAATACTGGTATTAGGAGCTACGCCTGTTACGGTCAATAGGTTGCCTGCTGGTTGTGGAAAGATTGCCAAGTTGTCCTTTTCAAGTTGCCCGATGCTGCTAATGGTATCCAGTGAGTCTTGAATAGTAAGCAGGGAGTCTGCAATTCTGGCATTGGGTATGCCATTGCCATCTAGTGTATCAGGATTCGGGTATTTGCTGCCGCTTTGCTTTATAGCTTGAACAATATCCCAACCGCTCCTTGTAGGGTGTGCTTGCAACAAGCAAGCTGCTAATCCGCTAATAAGCGGTGTTGATAGGGAAGTGCCGTTTTGCCTTTGCGTACAAGCGCCTTCTTTAGAACATACCACCAACTTGCTCTGCGCAACAATATCTGGTTTTATACTGCCATCAAAAGTAGGCCCTTGGCCCGCAGATGCGGAGTGGGTGCCACTGCTGTCCACGCCACCAACACATAGCACAGAGTCGCCATCACAAGGGGCATTGATTTTTTTGTAGTTAGGATACTGCCCATTGTTGCCTGACGCATTTACTACAATGATACCTCTACCAGCCGCTTTGTCGGCAGCTCTAGTAATAGCTGTTGATGAACCATCCATTACCTCATAGGTAAAGCCCTCCATTCCTGCCAAAAGTGAGCCTAGGCTTGGGTCATAAAAATACCCTAATGATGATTGTATGATATCTGCACCTTGCGCATCAGCCCATTCAGCAGCCTGTATCCAATCGGTTTCATCATAGGGGGCAGAGTAGGGTTCGGCTATTACAAAAACAAAATCGGCATCAAAAGCCGTCCCTACAAAGGTGCCAGGTTCATAGGCAGCAATGGTGGACAATACCTCCGTGCCGTGTTCCGATAACGTATAAATATTGTTGGTGGAGTCCAACACATTGTACCTTGCTAGCACATGGTTGTTCTGTAACATATGGTCAAATACCCCACAGGAATCCAAACCTTTGAATCCGGCATCCAAAACGGCAATTTTCACCCCCGTCCCAGTAAAGCCCAAGTCATGGAGGTACTCAATGCCAATCATGGTATTCTGCCTTGTTGCTAAGCCATAATCAATAGTCGAACTGCTTTTACTACTCTTGTTTTCATTGGCAATTATTTGCTGTCCGCTGATATCTTTTGCTAATGGCACGCCAAATTTTACGCTCTCCACCCGCTGCACGAAAGGCAGTGATTGAATGGTACTTAATTGCTGTGCATCGCTTATCTCAACAGCCACGGCATTTAGCCAGCGGCTTTCGGCTGCGGGTTGAAAACCCAAATCAATCAATTGCTGTTTGTATAGTTGGCTTACAGGTAGGTCCTCTTGGGTTATAGGGATATTCTTCTTCAGCCTTGCTTCCAACATTGCGGCTGGCAATAGGGCGGCGTAATTTTTAGCGTTGGCAGCGCTCTGCCCTTTGTCAGCAAAATATATCCAATACTTGGTTGCGCTGCTCTGCGCAGACAAACTTAAAAAGCCGCCCATGAATATTAAGAGTACCCAAATTTTTTGCATAAAACAGGTTAAGCGATTGTGAAGCTTGGTTTTCGCCAATGTTAAAAATAGTGAGCATTTATGGAAGGCCAAAGCAGAAAAAAAATACCATCTTATATTCCGAAATGCAATTTTTCCATTTTTTCTTGCAGAAGTTCGAAAATAGCTTGTTATTTAGCGGTTACCGTATTATAAACCGATGAGCAATAAGTCACAACTGTATGAGCTGATTAAGTCATTGAACCGATCAGAGAAGGGGTATTTCAAAAAAGTATACTCCCAAAACGTATTGGGCAAAAAAAACCAATACATCGAACTGTTCGATGCCATTGATGCCCAAGAGGTATATGATGGCGATGCCTTGATGAAGCAATTCAATGACAAGAAGATTTTCGAGCAATTATCGGTTGCCAAAAATTACCTGTACAAGATTATTTTAAAAAGCCTGCGCTCTTACTACTCTCAGTCGTCAATTGATATCGAACTGAACGAAGTACTTGTAAACATTGAAATACTTTACAACAAGCGATTAATAGAAGCTTGTAAAAAGGAAATACAAAAGGCGGAAGAGCTCATCGAAAAGTATGAGATTCCCCAAAAGTTTTCGGAAATAGCCCGTTGGCAGAAATTACTGATGAACCAACGCTCTAATTCTACTGACTTAGGCCCCAGCCGCCGCGAGTTGTACGAAAAAGAAAAAATGTACACCGAAATGCTCGACAACTTGACCGAGTATTCCTACCTTTCTTTCCAGCTATACAGCACTTACACCAAAATGGGCATGGCTCGGCATACGGATATGCTACAGCTATCTGATCAAATAGTAAGCCACCCCTTGCTGCAAGATGATTCATTGGCAAAAAGTACCCGAGCCAAAAGTTTCTTTTATAACATAAGGGCGAAGTATTCGGAAATAAGGAACGATTTCGAGAGTACCCACAAGTACAACAAGTTGTTCGTAGAATTGCTGGAAAACAAACCTGGCTACACCAAGTACAATTTATTAGGTTATGTACCCGGCTTGTACAACTTGATTTTGTCCAGCGTAAGGCTTAGGCAGCGAGACGATGTGCTCTATGCCCTGGAAAAACTGAAAGCAGTTCCTAAAAATTTCGAGGTACCAAAAGAGTATGAGCTTACTATCAAACTAATGGCCTTGAACGGGGAATTGTTTTTCCACCTAAACTTTGGCCAATTTGAGGAAGCGGTACAAGCCGCCAAGGAAGCAATCGGCGTACTCAATGAAGATACAGGCAAGCAAGTACCTCAGTTGTATATTGAAATTTACTATTTCATTGCCTATGCCTATTTCGGCAATGGGATGAATGACAAAGCATTGGTTTGGCTCAACCGCATTATCAACAATGGCAGCTACTTCCCCAGGGAAGATATGCTGTGCTATGCCCGTATATTGAATTTGCTTTGCCATTATGAACTTGGTAATGAGCGTTTTGTAGAGTACAACTTGAAATCAACTTACCGCTTCCTCTCCAAAATGAAGAAGGTGTACAAATTCGAAACGGTAATACTTTCGTTTATAAAACTACAGTTGAAGACCTCCAGTAGGGTATTGGTTAAAGAACGCCTGTTAACATTGCGCAAAGAATTGATCGCTATATCGCAAGACCCATTTGAACATAATGCTTTTGAACATTTTGATTTTGTGGCTTGGATAGACAGCAAAATAGAAGGCCGTAGCTTTATGTCTATTGTAAAGGAGCATAACAAAACAGATGCTTCCTAGGTCTGCCTATCGTCCTGTAGCTTTAAGATAAAGGCAGTTTTGTCAGGGTCGGCATAGGTGCCAAAAGCATCAATTAACATCCCCTTCTCGCCAGAGCTGGCTTCAATAGCATATACTACTGAACTATCGTCTTCGCTACTGGGTCCTTCAAAGCGATGGAACTCTTTAATTTTGAGTTCCCCCGCACCAAAAGTTTTGGCTAAGGTATTACAAGTCAAGCAATTATCAGAATAGCTAAACTCATGGGTAAATCCCCTTGCTTTTAGGTCTTCTACAGCTTGCGAAAGCGTATCATATTGGTTGGAGCGCATATTTTGATCTTGGTTTGGGAAGTAAATTTAGCTATCCCTTTCTAAATTGTTCTGTACCGTGTTTTTCCCCGCGGTATTTTTTATTTTTACTGTCGATGGATGAATTTATAGCCATGCTCTATGATGAGTTGGGTCCTTTGCCTACTGGGGCTTTGAGCCCTGAAACGCAATTCAGGCAATTGGAGGCTTGGAGCTCCATGACGGCGCTTCTAATCATCGCCCGTATTGATGCCGATTACCAAGTAGCCATTACTGCTGCCGAACTAGCTTCGGCACATACGGTCAGCGATTTGTACCAACTGGTGAAAAAGCCTAACTAATGGCTTTGTTTTCCCTGAACAATGTAGCCATAAAAGGCATCGCGGCTAGCGTTCCCAATGAAGTGCAATCCAACAGCGACCTAGCCCTTATTCCAGAAAAAGACAGGGACCTGCTTATCCGCACTACGGGAATCAAATATCGACGGGTAGCCAAGTTTGGCACCTGCGCTTCTGACCTTTGCCTAGCGGCCGCCGAAAAATTGATGGCATCGCTGCAATGGGAAAAGGAAAGTATACAAGCCCTTGTTTTTGTAACCCAAACACCCGATTATATCACCCCGGCTAGTGCCATTGTACTACAACAGCGGCTGGGATTATCCAAGAGCTGCCTTGCTTTTGACATCAACTTGGGTTGTTCGGGCTATGTGTATGGCCTGGCTATGGCTGCGTCCATTATTGCTGCTATGCCCAACGGCAGAGCCCTGTTGTTGGTGGGCGATGTTTCATCGGCCTGCATATCGCATAGCGATAAAAGTGTGGTGCCCATATTTTCCGATGCAGGCTCAGCTACCGCTTTACAACATGATTCCTCTGCCACTGCCATGACCTTTAACTTGGAAAGCGACGGCAGCGGCTACGATGCCATTATCATCCCTGCCGGTGGCTACCGTGCCCCGGTTTCCGCAGAAGCCTTGCAATATATGGAATTGGAGCCAGGCATAGCGCGCAACCAAATGCACTTGGTACTAAACGGAATCGACGTGTTTAACTTTTCCGTACGTGAGGCTCCCCAAAACGTACAAGCTCTGCTCCAGCACTTAGGCCTGAAGACAAGTGACGTGGACAGCTTCGTGTTCCACCAGGCTAATAAGCTGATTAACGATACCATTGCACGTAAGCTGCAACTGGCTCCGCATCAGGCACCGCAAAGCCTACGGGAATTTGGTAACACTAGTTCTGCCACCATACCCATTACCATCGTTAGCCAACTGGCACAACAGCTTATCAACGCCCCAGCCAAACTAGTATTTTGCGGTTTCGGCGTAGGCCTTTCTTGGGGCTCGGTTTACCTCGAAACAAAAGGAATGGAGATTTTGCCCTTAATAGAAGTAGCCTAGGCCATCTAATATTGAAAATGGCTATTTCGCAACCATTTCGAAGGTGTTTCGCAGGTACTTCACGGGTATCTCGCAGGTAGTTCAAAGGTGCTTCGCGGGGTGTTCGCTACCATCTCACAGGTAGTTCAATTCTGATTAGTTGATTGGTTGTCAATTGTTTATTCAAAAAATGCATGTTTTTTCGTTTTTTTAACCGTTTCTAAGTACTCCTAGGGCATATCATTTTTTTCGCTCTTATTGAAAAGAACCCAAACACTTTACTTTACCCCAATTCAACTTTCGGGACATCCTAGCATAATGGTAGACACTTAGTGTCGATTTTCCAAACTAAGAAACGGGTAAATGGCTTAACCCTTAGCTATTGCTTCATTACCAGTGCCTTTTACTTTTTTGTTCAAAAAGTACCCTAGGGCTACAAGCATGAAAATACCGCCCACAATGGATAAGGCGTAGTTGCCAGCCACAAAGAAATCGAGCCAACTAATATCTTTTTGCCCATAGTTTTTGTAGAGCAATACGGTAACACTGCCCAAATAGCCGAAGGAATCGGCCAAATAGATTAAAAAGGCTGCGGTGCTAACGTACTTATAAGTGGCAATCAGCCGTTCGAACAGCAGACAATTGAAAGGAATGTACGCCGCATAAGTGGCAAAGCCAGTCGCCATAATCCACTCCTTGGGACCTATCATGCCCGCTTGGAACAAATAAGTGCTGATGCCCGCTAATGCAATGCCGAGGAAAATAATTATGTGGTTCACCAGCAAGGCAAAACGGTTGTTTTTGATGAACATCAGTAGTGCTAAAGTGCCTAATACGCCCAAAGTAACGGGCACTTCGGTCTCTGTAAATATTTTTGGGTCGGTAAAACCTAGTGCGCCGGTGATTTCTTTCATGAAGTTATCCCGAAAGTCGCGAAAGGCAGTTAACAACACATAGGCGGCAATCAATGCTACCAATCCAAGGGCAAACTCTTTGAAGAATGCCGAACGCTGTGCTCCTGTCATGGGCTCGCGCTTGGTACGCAGCCGTTCATCCTCCGCAGATGGTTCGGGCATTTGGTTTAGCAACCAAACAAATATGGCCAATGGCACAAAAAATATCATGCCCGTTACAAAAGGCATCCATACTTCCGCTACCCCGTAGCTTTCCATCAGTGTACCGCCTACTGTTTTTACAAAGCCTGAGGCAAAAATAAAACTGGCGCAAAGCACCACGCCCATCACTTCGGTACTCTTTCTGCCCTCCAGATAACTAAATACCAAACCCCAAATCATCCCTAAAGGAATACCATTAATGAACATGAACAACAACTTTAGCCCCGGGGGTACCACCGCAAACCCAAGCAAGGCTATTTCAGCAATACCAATCAATACCAAAATTGCCAAAGCACGTTTGGCCTTGCCCATTTCAGATACCACTTTGATGCCGGCAAACTTAGATAAGGTATAACCAAATACTTGTGAAATGACCAAGGCGGATTTAAAGCTCAGCCCCAACATTTCAGGCATACCCTCAAAACTGGCAGCCGTAAAAGGCTTTCGAAATGCATACATGCAGGAGTAAGTGAGAAACGCCACAAAACCACCAAAAACTGCCAGCAACACTTCATTTTGTGATAGCCATCGGGTCAGTGCATTCGTTTGTTTGGTACTCATATAATAATTCCTTGTTGATTGAAAGGTCGGTCTTGCCATTGCCCATTGAGCAATACACGTAAGGTTTTATATCCAGCAGCACTGACAATAGTGGCTGCCTTTTCAAACTCACCCAATATTTCCCGGGGGTGGTGCGCATCCGAATTGATTACTACCGGTATGCCCATCTCATAAGCAGCGTTGATTATCCAAGGGGAGGGGTAGGGCTCAAGGGTATATTTTTTATAAATGCCTCTGGTATTCACTTCCATAATGGCATTGGTGTTTGCCAGCACTTCCAGCGTTGCCATTACTTCATTGCGGTACCAATCTTCCTGTTCATCAAAGAAAGGCTTTACCGTATTGTGCATTTTTATCTTATCAATATGGCCAACGATGGTTGGGCAAGCGGTAGCCAGCATTTCACGGGAAATATCGAAATATCGCTTTACGGCTGCTTGTATATTATTGCCAAAAATATCGCTTAGGCCTTTTTCAAATAGGGTAGTGGCCCCATCTATTTCCCAAGGCCGCCCATCAGGGAAAGCATCCACAAAATGTACTGAACCAACGGTGTAATCCAGCCCCAAGTTGCTGATAAAGTAATCGTACACCCCCGTCATATTGGGCACATAATCCACTTCCATGCTCAGGTAAATGTCCAATTGCCCTACATACTTTTCTTTTAGGGCATTTACATCTTGTAGGTATTGTGCTACATCGTGGTCTTTAATGGACCATGCATTTTCAAAAGGTACTGGGCTATGTGTGGAGAAACCATAGGCTAACATCCCCAATTGTTGGGCGGTTTCAGCGTATACCGCCGCCTCGTCGGTACCGTCGCAGTATTTGGTGTGGCTGTGGTAATTGACCCAAGGCATGCTTGCGCTAAGATAAAATAAATTGCCATGTTTGAGAGATGCAATTATTCGAGAAAGGTGGGTCCCCGACTCGAAAACCCCATGCTGCTTTTGACTAATTACTTTTTTGAATTCCTGAATATCTTTAAAATCCCCTACAGGTTGCTCTAAAGTTGCTTCAACTCTTGCTCAGCAGCTTTTCTACCAATGCCAAAGGCCAATTCATGGGTCGTTAATTTTTGGTTTTTATCCTTGGGCATCTGATAGTTTTTTAGAAAATAACAAACTCTCGATTTTGGAAAAAAGTTACGAATGATGAATTCCATCTACCCATTATCTAATTTTACAGCATGGAAGCAGTAGCGGAGCAAACCTTTACTAAATTAAGCAACAGGCATATTGATGATTTTACCCAGTTATTGGGTGTCGATAAAATTTTGACGGGCGATGCCATTGCCGGTTATGACCACGACGAGACGGAAGACCTCAGTTTCTTTCCGGAACTGGTGTTAAAGCCGGAATCGGTGGAAGAATTGGGTGCAATCATGCGCATCTGCCACCGTGAAGGTATACCAGTTACGCCTCGAGGGGCAGGTACCGGTTTAAGCGGTGGCTGCCTGCCCGTTTATGGCGGCGTGGTAATCAGTATGGAAAAATTTAACCGCATTTTGCAGATTGATGAGCGCAACCTTCAAGTAACGGTTGAACCGGGAGTAATCACCCAAGTATTACAAGACGCTGTGAAAGAAAAGGGTTTGTTTTATCCACCTGACCCGTCCAGCAGGGGCACTTGCTTCATCGGGGGCAACATTGCCGAAAACTCGGGTGGGCCTAAAGCAGTTAAATATGGCGTGGTGAAGGATTATGTGCTCAATTTGGAAGTGGTGCTGCCCAACGGGGAAGTGATATGGACAGGGGCGAACGTGCTGAAAAACGCTACTGGTTACAACCTTACCCAATTGATGGTTGGTAGTGAAGGCACTTTGGGAATCATTACTAAGGCCGTTTTGAAGTTGTTGCCCTACCCGCAGCATGATATGGTGATGCTGGTGCCTTTTCGTTCTCCTGAGAAGGCTTGTGCTGCCGTATCCGCTATTTTTGCGGCTGGTATTACCCCCTCGGCTTTGGAGTTCATGGAGCGCGATGCCATTGATTTGGCCTTAGATTTTTTAGGAGATATGGTCAACTTGAGCGTTCCCGATGATATTCAGGCACATTTGTTGGTGGAAGTGGACGGCAACAACCCTGAGGTGCTGATGCAGGATTGTGAGCGTATTGCCCAAGTGGTGGAGCAATTCGATGCAGGGGAAATATTGTTTGCTGATGGTGAGGTTCAGAAGAAGGAATTGTGGATGCTGAGAAGGAATGTGGCTCATGGGGTACGTTCCACATCGATTTATAAAGAAGAGGATACCGTAGTGCCTAGGGCGGAATTGCCAGTATTGCTAAACGGGGTAAAAGCCTTGGGCAGGGAATATGGTTTCAAGTCGATTTGTTATGGGCATGCTGGCGATGGCAACTTACATGTGAACATTGTGAAAGGCGACTTGACCGACGAGGAATGGAACATTAAATTGCCCATAGGCATCCGTAAGTTGTTTGAACTCGTAGTATCATTGGGAGGCACCTTATCAGGTGAGCATGGGATAGGGTATATCCAAAAGCCCTATATGGATATTGCTTTTAACCAAGTGCAACTACAGTTAATGCGTGATATTAAAAAAGTTTTTGACCCAAAGGGAATTTTAAATCCAGGAAAAATATTCTAGAACTTGTAACGTTTTCAATTGTTAGTAAGGATATGAAAAAAGGTCGGCTGTTATTACTCTGCTTCTTGCTGTTGATGGCGTCCTTACCGTCTATGGCTCAAATTACTACTGAACCAGTGGAGGAGGGGGATACCAGCGAGCATAGCGTGAAGCCTGCCCCTAAGTATCGCGAAGATAAACTGTGGAAGTGGAGCAATTTTTACGTGGGTGGTGTACCTGGCTTTGGTATCAGTAGTTATTATATGGAAGTAAGCGTTGCGGGTGAAGCAGGATATTTTGTGCACAACCGCATTGCCTTGGGCTTGCAAAGCTCTTACACCTATAGCTACGACCGCTATTACGAAGTAAGCTACAATATTATCCGCTCCGCACCCTATATAAGAGGTTATATTTGGGAAGGGCTTTTTGCGGAAGCCGCCTATGAATTTACCACTCTAAAGAATTTTAAAGACCGCTTGAACGGTGGGGTGTTGGTACCAAGATTTACCAGCAACAGTTTATTGTTGGGCGGTGGCTATCATGATAGTTATGAAAATGGTTTTGGTTTTTACTTTGCCGTACTAGCCAGTGTGCTAAATACCAATTCCGTATTGAACGCCAATCCGGCTTTCCAGTTGGGACTTACCTACCGCTTTAGTGGCAATAAGCACGATTGAGCTTAAAATCTGCCCGTCAATTAATATCTTTATGAAATGGGATTGATTTATGCGGATATTAAATTAACAAACCCTTACGATGCTGCTCTGCAAGCATTGCAAGTGAAGGCCTTGGTAGATACTGGTGCCATGTTTCTTTGTATTCCTGAGCACGTTGCCATCCAATTGAAGCTTAAAGAATTTGAAAAGAGGGAAGTTACCATTGCTGATGGTAGTACCCGATTAGTGCCATATGTAGGACCAATTCAAATTAATTACTTAAACCGTATGTGCCTTACGGGTGCTTTAGTGCTAGGCAATTCGGTGCTTCTAGGGGCGATACCCATTGAGGATATGGATTTAGTTATCCACCCAGCCCAGTTAAAACTTACGGTAAATCCGGCAAATCCTAATATTGCAGGGGCAGTAGTCATGTAGATTGGGCTTATAGAAGGTCTTCGCTCAGACAACCATTGTTTTATTCTACCATCTTCCCCGTTACCAACAGATTGGAAGAGCCTTTTGCAATCAATTTCCCCTGTTTGCCATAAATATGGCATTCAACGTTTACCATTGTTTTTCCGTTTCTGACCACTTTGGCAACGGCGGTAATGGTATCGCCAATGCTGGCCGGGGCCAAGAAATCCACATTCAAACTTACCGAAGTAAAGAATACCTGTTTGTTCAAGGTGAACACGGCAAGGCCCATCATATCATCCATAATAGCGGCCGAAACGCCCCCATGTAGGTTTTTGATTGGGTTGGTCATGTCGTCGCGGATACTAAAGGAGGCCGATACATGCCCCTCCTCCGCAGAAAGCAAAGTGCCTTTCAACCACAAGGAAAATGCAGAAGGGCTCTCTTCCACCTCTTTGCCGATATGCAATTGCAGATACTCAACTATGGGATTTTGCATGCCCGAATTTACGACTTCAGTTGCTAATTCCTTAATTGAGTTAGCAATACAGAGAATCTAGCCACTTAATACTCAGTAGTAAGTTTTTGTTATTTTCGCTACCAATCTTTTAAATATGTTCCAAGAAGGTTTATTCAAAGGTAAAGTGGTATTGGTTACAGGGGGCGGCAGCGGTATTGGCAAGGCTATCAGTCGCCAGTTCTTGCAATATGGAGCCAAAGTCTATATCGCTTCGCGCAAGTTGGATAGGTTGGAAAAGGCCATAGAGGAATTGCAAGCTTTAGGCGATTGCACTTTTTTTGAGCTGAATATCCGAAATATAGAATCCGTAGAGGCAGCGGCACAAAAGATAAAAGCAGAGGCCGGAAAGTTGGACATTCTAATCAATAATGCGGGAGGGCAATTTCCTTCGGCAGCAGAAATGATTGCCAACAAAGGTTGGAATGCGGTAATAGACACCAATCTAAACGGTACCTGGAACATGACCAGTGTTTTTGCCAACCATTTCTTTATACCCCAAAAACAGGGCACTATTGTGAATATTATTGCCAATATTATTAGGGGATTTCCTGGTATGGCACACACAGGTGCGGCTAGGGCAGGGGTGGACAATCTTACAAAAAGCTTGGCAGTGGAATGGGCACCCTACCATATCAAAATCAATTGCGTGGCCCCCGGTATCATTAAATCTACTGGGCTTGACCAGTACCCGCCCGAATTTTTAAAGGGCATAGAATCAAGAATACCTATGAAACGCTTAGGCAGCATTGATGAAGTGGCCAATGTTGCCTTATTTTTGTCATCCCCACTATCAGATTATATTACCGGGCAAACCATTTATATTGATGGTGGCCAAAGTTTATGGGGCAATGTATGGGAAGTGCCCGATTTCGAACCAAAAACAAGTGTATGAAATTTCTAATCACCATATTGGTCAATGCCGTTGCAGTTTATCTCACGGCTATTTTATTGCCCGGGGTATACCTTCAAGGGTTTTGGGGAGCTATTATTGTGGCTTTGGTGCTTGCGTTGTTGAATGCGACACTTAAGCCATTATTGATTATCCTCACCATTCCAGCTACCATCTTTACTTTTGGCCTATTCCTTTTGGTAGTAAATGCATTGGTCATAATGGCTGCCGACTGGCTTTTGGACGGTTTTGATGTACGTACCTTTTGGTGGGCATTGTTATTCAGCCTAATCCTGTCAGTAATCAATTCATTGCTGGAAGATTTTGTATTTGACAAAGACAAAGAAAACGACCGCCGTAAATGGTAGCCACCACACCTACTTATCAAAGGGCTTTTCATACCCAAGTCAACAGTGCCACATCCAATGGCCGTTTCAACTTTGGAATCTATAACCAACCGCTGAAGGAGGTCAACCTATTGGATGCAAAGGCTCCATTGGGATTTAGCCTTCCAAGACCTTTGCAATATATGCGGCTAAAGGAGTGGCAAGCATTCCAACTGGGCAATGAAGATTATTTTCTGATGGTGGCTATATACAATGCAAAGACCATGGCTCTGGCCCAATTCATCATACACGATATCAAGCGTGGCAAAAAAATCAAGTATGAGCAGAAGGTGCCCTTTACGAAAATAAAGGTCGCCCAATCATTGTACGGTACTTTTTCCGAGTTCAGAAGCAAGGCTTTTTATCTTCGCGCCAACAACAAACTGGAAGAGGGCAAAATAGAAATTGAGGTAGAAACCAAGCGCTTTCAGGGCATGCCCGATATCAGGGGTCGCTTTACGGGCTACCATACACAGGCAGCGGTGCAGCCGCAGGTAGTGGTAATGCCTTTTGCCGAGAACCGCGGCATGTACTCACACAAATGCCTGATGCACATGGAAGGCAACCTGCATATCGACCGGCAATCCATCTCTTTTGAAAGAGACGAAAGCCACATGCTGATGGACGACCATAAGGGCTATTATCCTTATGTTATGCAATATGATTGGGTAACTGGTGCAGGCTTTGACACTATTCATCGATTGATTGGTTTTAACCTGACCGACAACCAAGTGACCAATCAGGAGGTGTATAACGAAAACTGTCTTTGGGTGGATGATAAGATATCACTGCTTCCCCCTGTAAAGGTAACCCGACCCCAAGGGGTTGAGAAGGATTGGTTCATTAAAGACCAATACGGGCGAGTGGATTTGGTCTTCAGTCCTGTAATCAATACTAGGGTAGATGTCAATCTTTTGGTAATTAAAAGTGACTACCATGGGCCTTATGGTTTTTTCAAAGGCTACATTATCAATGATTCAGACAGCAAGATAAATGTGGACGGAATCTTTGGTATGGGCGAGCAATTCTATTTGCGCGCCTAGCAATAAATATCCGCTGATTTGATACTAAGCAGCGCTGCTTTAGTAAGGGCATTTTCCTTTATCAAACGGTTGGCCTGTTTCTCAATCGTTTTCTCAAAAATGTTCCTAACCGTCCGGGCATTGCCAAAAGATGGGGTGCGGGCATCATAAATCTGCTGAAAGTGCTGCTGCAACTCTATTACTGCATCATCTTCCAACTGATAATCGCTTTTCTCGCAAAAGAAGCGGAACAAATCCAGCATTTCATTAGGGGTATAGTCCTCGAAATGGAAAAACTTACTGAACCTAGATTGCAAGCCAGGGTTGGAATTGACGAAATCCTGCATCTTGTCAGGGTAACCAGCTACTATTACAACAAACTTGTCCCTTTCATCCTCCATGCGTTTCAATAGGGCAGTAATGGCTTCCTCCCCAAAATCGCCGTTGCCATTGCCTGCTAGGTTGTAGGCCTCGTCAATAAATAAAACGCCACCCAATGCTTCATCCACACGGGCATTTACCTTAGGGGCGGTATGCCCTACGTATTGGCCCACCAGCTCCGCCCTGCTAACTTCTACCAAATGGCCCTTTTCTAAAGCTCCCAAATGTTTGAATAGCCGTGCAATCAATCGGGCTACGGTGGTTTTGCCCGTACCTGGAGCACCGGTGAACACCATGTGCCTAGATACCTGCATGGCTTTCATGCCCTGTGCCTCTCGCACCTGTTGCACCTTTATCATATTTACCACCGTTTCCACTTCTGCTTTGATATTGCCCAAGGCAATAAGAGCCTGCAACTCTTGCATGGCAGTTTCTAGGCAATCCACCCGTTGGCTAGGGGTTGGGGTCTGCGGCTGCACAGGCTCTATTTGCAATGGCTTTTCATTTTTAAGCAAGGCAATAGGGGCTATTGCCATTGGAGGAATTGCCAACTCTTCCATGGACTGTTTCGGAGCAGACTGTTTGGTAGGGGTAGGTTTTGGCACGTCGCTTTTAAAAGCATCTATCAGTTCCAAACTGATGCGTTCCAGCAATTCGCCTTGATCAGTGATGCCAGTTTCCAAGGTTTGAATATGTGCGGCATAGGCAAGCATCGGGGCCGTGTACCTTCTACGCATATTGTCTTTACCTAAGCGGTGCATAGTAGCTAGCAAAGGATAGCCTAAATAGTCGTTGGCACTTAAGCCCATTTGCCTCAGGCCTTCGTACAAATGGTTGAAGTAGCCATTAATAGCAGCCACCTGTGGGGGCGAAATAGGCCCTGCCAATGAGTACAAGTGCCTGGTACGTGGGTCAATCAATGGCAGGGAGGCATGCAGTGCATAAATGTCATTGGAGCCAGTTATACTCTCCGCTATGCTTTCAGTGGGCACCAAGTGGTTGTATGCATAAACAAATGCGTAACGTTCCACCAAGCTATACCCGGTTTTGCTCTTTCTTATCCGGTTGTGCATCAGCATTAGCTCAGTCAAAACCAGCTCTCCCTTAACTATTTTGTCCACTTTTCTTCCAGCGGTGACTGACAAAGCGTTGTCGAAAGCAAAAGAAGTAGTGTACTCCGTAATAAAGGTGCTAATGAGCGACAAACAGTGGTCAAAAGCCTCCAAGGATTCCCTTTGTAGCTTTTCTATTGGGTGTTCCTCGGCTAAAATAGAATCGTTGCCGTCCCTTCTATATAACAGGTTGAATAAGCTCATTCCCCAGCTTTGACCTAATTGATTTCTGATAAAAATATATAGAATTATCGGCCAGGCACTTATTGGCTGTCAACAAGCAAATAGGGGAGTGTGCAATTATTTTGGCACTATTCGAGAACTTAGAAACGATGAAGGAAGTGTTAGAAACAAGTTAAGTTTATTGTAATAGGTGCACTTATCCACCGAGCTATAAAGCATGTGGATTAAAATTTTCTTAATTTATCTTACCTTTTCCGCGTTTAAAGTTTGACAAAAAAGCTATGCATCCAGTACAATCATCAAGTATATCCAGTTTTATGGATGGCGTAAAGGCTGGAAGCCCTTATGAGCCCGAATTTCACCAAGCCGTATACGAAGTTGCCGAAACGGTAATTCCATTTATCGAAGCAAATCCCAAGTACCGTGAGTCCAAAATTTTGGAAAGGATTGTTGAGCCTGAACGAGTGGTTATGTTTAGGGTTTGTTGGATGGATGATAATCAACAGATTCAAGTAAATAGAGGGTATAGGGTACAGTTCAATTCGGCCATAGGCCCTTATAAAGGCGGATTGAGGTTCCATCCTACCGTAAACCTCTCTATCCTGAAGTTTTTAGGCTTTGAGCAAATTTTCAAGAACTCCCTTACCACGCTTCCTATGGGCGGGGGCAAAGGGGGAAGCGATTTCGACCCCAAGGGAAAATCGGACAATGAGGTGATGCGGTTTTGCCAGGCATTCATGACCGAACTTTGCCGCCATATTGGTGCTGATACCGACGTTCCCGCGGGAGATATAGGGGTTGGCGGCCGAGAAATAGGGTTTATGTTTGGTCAATACAAAAAATTGCGCAATGAGTTTACAGGGGTTCTAACAGGCAAGGGAATCAATTGGGGTGGCTCTTTAATAAGGCCTGAAGCAACAGGCTATGGCTGTGTTTATTTTGCCCAAGAAATGTTGGCCACCCGAGGGCAGAGTTTAGCAGACAAAACGGTGGTGGTTTCAGGTTCGGGCAACGTGGCCCAATATGCCATTGAAAAGTGCCTACAATTGGGTGCAAAAGTGGTTACGGCATCTGACAGTAATGGATTTGTGTATGATACTGATGGCTTCAATAACGAAAAGCTGGCCTGGCTTATGGATTTGAAGAACAATAGGCGTGGCCGTATCAAAGAATATGCTGACCATTTTGGAGCCATGTATGTAGATGGAAAGACTCCTTGGAATGTAAAATGTGATGTGGCCTTGCCTTGTGCTACACAAAATGAAGTGGACGGGGAAGATGCCAAAGCTTTGATATCCAATGGGGTGGTGTGTGTGGCAGAAGGCGCAAACATGCCTTGTAACATTGATGCTGTAAATGTTTTTCAAGATGCACGGATATTGTTCGCCCCAGGAAAAGCCTCCAATGCGGGTGGTGTTGCCACTAGTGGCCTTGAAATGTCGCAGAACTCCCTTCGATTGTCATGGACAAGGGAAGAAGTGGATGCCCGCTTGCACAATATCATGAAAAGCATACACCACACCTGCCAAATATATGGAGGTAGGCCAGACGGTACTATCGATTATGTAAAGGGGGCCAATATTGGTGGGTTTGTAAAGGTAGCCGATGCGATGTTGGAACAAGGCTTAGTATAACTCTCAAAAAAAATAGGATTGAGGAGTTTACTTTAACGTTAAAGCGCTTTGGCTTTTACCACTTTCTTGCCAAACAGCTTTTGCGTAAAGCGATAATAGGTCTCTCGGTTGAATAGAGGGGAATCGTTTACGGCTTTTACTGTCAAAAAGACACCTATGGGCAGAAGGATTATGGTAGATAGCCACATGCCGAAGGCAACCGAGGTGCCCCCTTCTTCCGCAATCTTGGAACCTGAAATGCCCGTAACGTGGAATACGAGAAAGAAAATAATGGAAAACAAGAGCGGGTATCCTAAGCCTCCAATACGGATAATGGCTCCCAAAGGTGCCCCTATAATAAACATAACGATACAGGCCAAGGCATAAACTACTTTGCGATGACGTTCAATATCATGCTTGCGTAGTTTTTTCTCATGGTAAGCAAAATCACGGCTTGCCGCACCGCCGAAGCTTTTTACGTTACGGGCAAAGCTGGTGGCTCTTATCAGGCTTTGCACATGCTTTTCCTCACTATCTGTTTTCCCTTCAATCTCTGCCATGTGGGCTTTAAAAATACTATCATTGGCAATGGAAGGCTTTATGGTATCAAAACCGGGTCGCAAAACTTGAAAGTATTGCGCTATGTTGTTATCAAACTCCGTTTTACGCTTTTCGATTTCCATTCTGATGGTATCCATCTCTGCACTAAGCTCCCGCATGTTCATCATTTGATGGTGGCTACCGTAGGCATTTTCGTCAGACTTATCGAACTCAAACTCGGATAAATCGAACACTTTGGTCCACTCTGCAAATGAAGTGGTATAATGTTCCATGCTGGCCTTGGCATTTACCGCTTCATTGTAACGGGTACCATCATAAAGCTTAAGAATTAGGTATCGCCCATCGGCACTCATTATCATATCGCCCCGCTTGGCGGTGAGTACATTATCGTTGCCCTTGCCTGTTGTATGGTCATAGACCAAGATATCGCGAATGGTGCGGTTATCGTCATCCTTAGCACCTACCTTGATACTATATCCCTGAATACCACTGTAGAAAACCCCGGGCTTAATATTCAGTGCCGGTTTTTGGTTGCGGATATCGCGGAGCAATACCTTGGCCTTCAAATTGATTTTAGGCAGCATCACATTGGAAAAATAGAAAGAGCCAATACCGATGAAAAAAACTGCTACAAACAAGGGCATCATAAAACGGGTAAGGGGAATGCCTGCCGCTTTCAGTGCTACCAATTCATAGTGTTCACCAAGGTTGCCATAAGTCATGATGGATGATAGTAAAATGGCTAATGGCAGTACCAAAGGCACCAAACTGGCGGCACTATAAGCTATCAGTTCCATAATGATGTACCACTCCAGCCCCTTGCCGATAAGGTCGTCTATGTACACGAACAGGAATTGCATAACGAAAATGAATAGCGTAATGACAAAAGTGAGCACAAAAGGCCCTACAAAGGTCTTAAGCAACAGTTTGTCCAGCTTCTTCATGTTAGGCAAAAGTAAGCTTTTAGGCATATCATCGGGTCAATGAACGCTTGGCAGCTTGAATAAGTATGCCAATTGATTGTTACTTTTGTCCTTTCACTAGCTATCATATGTCATATCCAGTGCCATTGAACATTGATCCAAAGTATTTCTTTTACATTCTTACAGCAGTTGTAACCTATGCGGTGGCCACTTTGCTTTCGAATGTGTTGAGGGTGTTTTTGGATAAATATTTCCGGCAAACCTCCATCAACTCAAAAATTGACCCTACGCGATATGCTTTTTCAAAGAATGCGGTAAGCCTTGTCATTTTTGTACTGGCTACCATTTTTGTGTTTTATACCATCCCGTCATTGCGCACTTTAGGGCTTACCCTGTTCGCTAGTGCAGGTATATTTGCTGCTATTCTCGGTTTTGCTTCGCAAGCCGCATTCTCCAATATCATTAGCGGCATATTCATTGTGGTATTCAAGCCCTTTAGGGTGGAAGATGTTATTAAAATAGGGAAAGATTATGAGGGGATAGTAGAAGACATTACTCTGCGGCATACAGTATTGCGCAATTATGAGAACCGACGGATTGTGATACCGAATGCGGTGATAAGCAATGAAGTGATTACTAACTCATCATGGGATGGGCAAAAGGTGTGCACTTTTATTGAAATAGGCATAGGGTATGAGGCCAATATTGATAAAGCGATGTTGATAATGGCTGAAGAAACAAAAGCCCACCCGCTTTTCGTTAATATTGGCGATAGTGGGGTTTTGGTCAAGGTGGTAAACTTAGGTGAAACAGCCGTAATACTTAGGGCTTGGGCTTGGGCCAATGACCATCTTTCTGGCTTGCAACTGAAATTTGATTTGCTGAAAAGTATTAAAGAACGGTTTCAGGTAGAAGGTATTGAAATACCCTACACTTCGCCCACCATTATTCAAAAGCACTCCAAGGATATTATCATACACGGATGAGTAAAGAACATATAAAAGTTCCAGGTGCCCCACCCGGCTCGCTCATTTATACAGGCGACCATAAATCGGGGAAACCCGAGCTTACCCTCATTCAGTACCGTCATCAGGTACAGCACCGCTTTGATGCTGATAATTGGCCTGCAATAGCCAAGCATTGGAATCCTGAACTGATGAACTGGATAAATGTGGATGGCCTACATGATACCCAGTTGATACAGGATATAGGTACCCATTTTGACATTAGTAGCTTGGTATTGGAAGATGTGCTTTCCGTAAGACAATTGCCCAAGTATGAAAACCATGAACATTTCCTGTTTATTACTTTGGAAATGTTGATACTTCACCCTAAAACCAAGATAATAGAAGCCGAACAGTTCAGTATCATTTTCGGGAAAAACTATGTGCTATCCTTTCAAGAGGCACCTGGCGATTTATTTGAGAGCATTAGGCAGCGCATATTTGCTGGGCAATCGAAAATTTGCGGTACTGGCCCCGATTATCTGGTTTATCGCCTGCTGGACGTGATTGTTGACCATTATTATGTGGTGATAGAAAGCGTTGCTGATGAAGTAACCGCCCTGGAACTGGAACTGTTGAACAAGCCCAATCATCAGGTAATGAAAGAAATTATCGGTTTGAAAAGAAAACTGATGACTTTGAGGAAGTTCATTCACCCATTACGCGAGGCCTTGAGGAACTTTTACAATGATGAAACCGAGCTGGTGAACGAGCATACTTCCGTTTACATAGCCGATGTGATGGACCATGTAAATCAGATAGTACAAGATGTTGAGGTGCAACGAGATATACTAACTGGCTTTACAGATTTATATAACTCCGCTATGAGCACGCGGATGAATAATATCATGAAAACGCTTACGGTCATTACCACCATCTTTATACCGCTCACTTTTATCGTAGGGGTTTATGGTATGAACTTCAAACACATGCCCGAATTGGAATGGTACTATGGATACCCCACCGTATTGGTCGTGTTGATTATAATGGCCATTGGCATGGCTATTTATATGAAACGGAAGGACTGGCTATAACTTGCCTTCCTGAATTAGGGTATGCGCCCTTAATATTGTACAAACGGACATACTATCCGTAATGCGGCCTTCCAGTACCATTTGATATACTTCGGAAAAAGGAAGCTTGGCTACTTGTAGCTTTTCGTTGTCATCAGGCTCGGCCGCTCCTTGTGTTAGACCTTTGGCCACAAACAAGATGGCTGTTTCGTCAGCTATACAGTTGGAGGTATGGATGGTCATTATCTCTATCCATTCCTTTGCTTCCAAACCCGTTTCTTCTTTCAATTCTCGCTTACCTGATTCAATTGGGCTAATACCTGGCTTACCACCCCCTTCCACAATTTCCCAACTATATCTATCCAAGGGGAAACGAAATTGCCCTACTAAATAGGTGTTATAGTCTTCGTCGAGCGGCAGTATGCCGATAGCCAAATTTTTGGTATGTACTACTCCATAAATTGAAGGGTTGCCCTTAGGGTCGAGCACCTCGTGCTCTTCAACATGTATCCAGGGGTTATCGTATATGGTGCGCACCCCTAACTTAGTCCAGGGGCTTTCTTCGTCCTTAAGCTGCCATCTTTGCATGTAATATCAATTCTTCTACCAGCATGGGAACACCTTCTGTCGCCCGCTTTTGGATAAAATGCAAGTTGGCAACGTCTGTCCCTTCCGGCAGTATTGGATCCACAATATACTTAGGTTTATGAAAACCCACATAATCAATAAGGCTGGCCGCGGGATAAACGTTTAATGAGGTACCCACAACAATGAAAATATCCGCTTCGATGGTCAGTTGCACTGCTCTTTCCATCAAATGTACCTGCTCCCCAAACCATACTATATGTGGGCGCAACTGTGAGCCCTTTTCGCAGGTATCGCCAATGTGAATATCTTCTCGCCAATCATATACCAAATGAGGATATCTGGTACTTCGAGCTTTCAGCAATTCTCCATGAAGATGCAATACATTTTTTGCACCGCCCCGCTCGTGTAGGTCATCTACGTTTTGAGTAATAATGTTTAATCGGAAATGCTCTCCCAATTCCGCTAAGGCAACGTGCGCCGCATTAGGTTTCGCCTCCAGCAACTGCCTCCTTCGCTGATTATAGAAATCAAGTACCAACGATGGATTCTTTGCCCAGCCAGCAGGCGAGGCTACTTCGTAAACATTATGCCCCTCCCACAAGCCTCCAGCATCGCGAAATGTACTAAGACCACTTTCCGCGCTGATTCCTGCGCCGGTAAGCACCACCACTTTTTTCATAATAGGTATTTTTCTAATCGTTGCTTTAGTAGGTTGCCGTCTACTAAAAACCGCTGCGTAAAATAATTACAATCCTATTAAAAAGAAATTAAAACATGCAAATAGTATACAACTATTGACTTTCGCTTTCCTCCCAGTTGTAATACTTTACAATCTCAAGGTCAACTATCCTGCCATAAGTGTTGTCCAACTTTCTGAAAAGCAAAATATCCACGTTTCCAGGAGCACCTTTTTTGTCTTCATAATTCCAAATATTCCAGCCCGCCTCATCCTTTTTGCCGGGCCCAATCTTTTTATTGAAGTACTCCGTTAGGTCTGCAATCAAATCTTGCACATCATCCTCTTCATTGAGGTAATAGTTGATCATTATCTGATCGAGCTGATTCTTTTCATTAAAGAAATACTCCACTTGCAAATGGTCTTTTCCTTTGTTCAGTTCGTTTACATAACCCAAAAAGCGCTCACTTTCTTCTACTAAGGTATCTTTCTCAATTTTTTTTACTTGCTCCTTTGTCATATCAAATTCCACGCCCCTGATGAATCCTTTTTCGGACTTCAAAACCGCACGGGTATGCTTATCCTTTAACCAAAAGCTATCGCACGAAGAAAACAGAACTGCAATTAACAAGAAAAGGGTATAGCTGCGCATAATTTTATCGATGCACGAATTTAACATATCGCAGGTTGCCTGTAACCTGTATAATATTAACATTTCTACCACGTGGCAACATATTGTAGCCTAAGTGGGATGAAGCCCTTATTCCTCAAAAATAATCGTCCAAAAAATCAGCTACCTTCTCAAAATATAGGGAAGGATTAATTTTGAAAGGGTCGTTCCAATAGGTAGTATATAACAGTTGAATGCTTACCAAATCCGGCTGTTTCATTTTCAGCATCAGCATTTCCCGATTACTGAAAATTCCGAAATGGTCAGAAATAATAAGTAGCACTTGTTTTAGGTTTTTCCCAGGCGGATAACTCAATGAATTGTACGGTTCCAATTTTGCGTCAAACTGTTCGGGCATTTTCAGATTGATATGATGCCTTACAAAGCGTTTGTTTAAATCGCTGAGCGTCAAAAAAGGGCTTTCGGCAATTACGCTCAAAACATTATCATCATTAAAACCAATGCTAAGGCCTAGCCCTGCACCAATACCCCAACCGTACACAACAATAGGGTAGGAGCTATACTCCCTGCCGAACTTGATCATGGTACGAACATCTTCCGCAAATTCAGGGTAGATGTATTGCATGGTATCAATTTTAAAAGGGCTGCTCTTGCCATAGCCTCTATAATCAAAAAGGATGACGTTAAAATCAAGGTTGACCAAAAAATCGACCCTTTCCAAATAATCACTCATATTGCCCTGCCCATCATGGCATACCAATATCACCCTGTTGTTCATTGACTTTGGTGAAAAGAACCAGCCTGTCAGTGTCGCACTATCGGCTGTCATCACTTCAAAGGGCTCATAAGGCATGTCGAACTCCTCGGGCATGTGGCTGTACGTAGCCCTAGGTGCCAAGGCCCATGCATTAAGGCAAGATACTACCAATAAAAATATGATTAAACGAGCGCGCATGCCTAATATCAACTAACTGTCTTATCGGGTCTAAAATTATGCCGAAACATTAAAAGCGATATTGATGGGTATTAACAAGAAATAAAGCAACTGCCCATTATTAGGTACGGAAAAATAGCCGGTAACTTTACGCAATCAGCCCAGCGGCATCTTCCTAATCTCCAGTACATGCTTGGTGTCGGTAGCTATGGCAAAGCGTTCATCCAAACGGTAACCCACTACCCACACCACCTTCTCACCGCTAACCAATACCCACACTTTTTCCTTTTCTATCAAAGACAGCTTTAAGTCCATCAGGAATTTACTGAGCTTTTTTTTCTTGCGGTTCATGCCCTGGGGATAAAAGTAATCACCCTGTTTCCAACGCCTTAACACTAGTGGAAACTCAAGTAAGCCATAATCGATAAATGCGTAATCAGGATTGGGATTGACGAACACCTTTTTAGCAGACTTCAAGTGATACTTCAATTGAAATCCGTCTGCCTTGCTGCGTTTCTTGATATTATCAACAACAACCTGATTGATTTGCTGTTGTCGGACAGGGCTGATAATATAAAAGCGCCTATCCTTTATCACACGATGGGTTGCACTGAAAAACTGGCGCGTTTCCGTATGCTCAGCTGCCAAAAGCATCGCTGCGACTTGATTTTCATTAAAACCATAGTTCCTAACTATTTCAAACAGCAAGGTACTTTTAAAAGCATATTGTTCCAGTAAAGCGATGGGGATATAGAGGTCGCCTTTGCGATTGTCCACCAATTTTTTGATAAGTACTTGCAGCCCTACTTGATAAATACCTTCCATTTCCTTGAACCGCTCGATGCTAGCGGCCACAGTTTCAATCACTTCTGGATTAATTTCCTTCAACAATGGCAGCACGTCTAATCTAACTTTGTTACGCTGATATTTGTTTTCGCTATTGGAAGCGTCTTCACGATAGCTAATGTTTTGCGTTGTTGCCCATTCATTCAATTGCTTCTTGCTGAAACACAACAGTGGCCGAATCAGCTTTCCATTCTTCGGTAATATACCATGTAAACCTTTGACTCCAGTACCCTTGGCAAGGTTCAATAGCAGGGTTTCTACGTTGTCGTTTTTATGGTGGGCGGTTGCCAAACTATTATATCGATTACTTTTTCGCACACTCTCCAGCCAACCGTAGCGTAATTCTCTGGCAGCCATTTGTATGGAAAGGCCATGTTGCATTGCATAAGCCTCGGTATCGAAACGGATACTATAGAAAGGCACTTTCAATAGCTCGGCCGTTTCCTTAACAAATTGTTCGTCCATATCTGCTGCTTCGCCCCGTAATTGGAAATTGCAATGGGCGATAGCGAATTTAAAATCAGCTTGCTGAAACAAATGAACCATTGCCATGGAATCGAGCCCACCGCTGACTGCCAATAGCACCTTATTGCCCTTGCGGACCAATTGTTCCTTGGCTAAAAAAGACGCCCATATTTCCAGTAGTTTTTCCAATATCAGAGCTCAATTACGATACAAAGGTGTGGATTAAAAGAAATACGCCCTAACTACCCCCAGCAATTTTTAAATTTGCAGCAAACGTATCCGTATGAATTTGAGCCATCTTACCGCCATTTCACCAATTGATGGCCGCTATAGGCAAAGGGTGGAGCCCTTGGCAATGTATTTTTCCGAATTTGCTTTGTTCAAATACCGGGTGGCTGTGGAAATTGAATATCTGATTGCCTTAACTGATTTGCCCCTGCCCGCTTTGGCCGATTTTCCAAGGGCCGCTTACGAACCATTACGCAATATCTACTTGCAATTCAATACCACGGATGCGGACAGTATTAAAGCCATTGAAAAGAAAATCAACCACGATGTAAAGGCGGTAGAATATTTCATTAAGGAAAAGATGCAGCAGCTGGGTTTGGCAAAGTATACAGAGTATGTACATTTTGGACTTACCTCACAGGATATTAACAACACCGCCACTCCCTTATCCATTAAAGAGGCCTTGGAAAAAGAGTACCGCCCTATTTTAGAACAATTAATTGATGGCTTGAAACAATTGGCCTATGACTGGCGGCAAATACCCATGTTGGCCCGCACCCATGGGCAACCTGCATCGCCCACTTCATTGGGAAAGGAAATAAGGGTTTACATAGAAAGGTTGGAACGGCAATATGAACAATTGTTACAAGTACCTATTAGTGCAAAGTTTGGGGGCGCAACGGGCAATTTTAATGCCCACAAAGTGGCTTTTCCTCTTGTGGATTGGGTAGCGTTCAGCAATGAATTTGTGGCTAAACAATTGGGCCTGGATCGCTATCAACACACCACCCAAATAGAGCATTATGATAACCTGGCCGCATTGTTTGACAATCTGCGCCGCATCAACACCATATTGATCGATTTTAGCCGCGACGTATGGGCCTATATCAGCATGGATTACTTCAAGCAGCGGATAGTGGCAGGCGAGGTGGGCAGCAGTGCGATGCCGCATAAGGTAAACCCTATAGATTTCGAAAATGCGGAGGGAAATTTGGGGATGGCCAATGCCATTTTCGAACACTTGTCGGCCAAGCTGCCTATTTCCCGCTTGCAGCGCGACCTGACCGATTCAACAGTGTTACGTAATGTGGGAGTGCCCTTTGCCCATACGTTGATTGCCTTGCATTCGCTGTTAAAAGGTATGGGCAAATTAGTAGTAAACCAACAAAAGATTCAAGATGATTTGGAAGCGAATTGGATGGTAGTGGCCGAGGCCATACAAACGGTACTACGCCGTGAAGGCTATCCCCAACCTTATGAGTTGCTAAAAGAGTTGACCCGAAAGAATGAAAGAATTGACAAAGAGGCTATCCACCAATTCATTGACCAACTTAACGTCGATGAACCCATCAAGGAAGAACTGAAGGCGATATCTCCTTCTAACTATATCGGTTATCAATAGGTGCTGAAAGGGCAGCGACTGAAATAGTCATTTCCTTTTCGAGGAAGGACTACCCCTATTGTCAGTTCATAAGCTCCATGGCTCTTGAGACCTAAGCCTGTGTAGGGCAAATCAGCAGTAAAGCCCGCAAAACCGATTGTTCTGCTACCTTTTCCCATCAGCCATTTGTACTTAATGCTACCTATAAAGGCGTTAATATTACCCGCTTGGCTGCCCAAGGCAACACGGTGCATCACCGCTACCCAAATAGGAATAAGGCCGCGCCCACCCTTGGGGTTGATATATAAATCCAAGCCCGTATTGAAGGCGTAAAATTGTTGCTGGTTTTCAAAAAGCAAAGTGGTACCCACATAATAACGATGCTCCCGCAGGCTAATAGAAGTCCTGTAGCTGCCGTGATATTTTCTGGGCAGTCTGCTGTTGGCATCTACCACCTCCGTCATGGACAATGATGGCGACAACACATGGGCCATGCCCAAGCCCAGTTCATTGTACCATTTGTCTTTTCCCCTAAAATTGCCTTTTACCAAAAGGCCTACATCCAAGTCGGCAGTGGTTTTTCTGCCGATACCACTCAAACCTACTGCAGAAGTACCAGTAATGCCCCTATCAATACTGATTTGGTCGCTGAATACCAATCTATCCCAGTCAATAGAGATGAAGTTAAGGTAGGCTTTGAATCCCAATGACATTTGGATACGTGATAGCCTGCCCCCTTGGGGTTTGCGCCTAAACAGGTGTTGGGCATAACTTAGCCCAACTGAGGAAGTTTTGAGCATGCCTTCGCCTTCCACATTTTGCATGGCAAATATTCCTGCCCCGGCGGCATAGCTCTTTCCTTGTTGTATGTAAGCGTCGAAAACGCCGTAGTAGTTGGAAAGAGCACCTGGAATGACTTTTCCAGGCACATTTGGCCAAAGGCTACGGTAACTGGCCTGAAATTGATAGCCCCCATGGTCGCCAGTAAAAGCTGGGTTGTAATAATACTGGTTCAGGTTGAATTGGGAAAAAGTAGGGTCTTGTGCAAATAGCGATTTCCCTGCCAGCAAAAGGCTAAGGACGAAAAAGACTATTGTATGTTTTCTATAGCGCTTCAACATCACCTTATCAAGGTTATACTCCCAATTGTTTTGGTTCCCCCGCCCAAATCCGCATCATAAGTCATTCCCGGCCACGGGCTACCATCCACGAAAGTGGCATCAATTTTCCAAACATACACATCTTGTGGGCAGGGCTTGCCTTCAAATGTGCCGTCCCAAGCATCAATAGGTCGGGTATTTTCCAAAGCTTGCGATTCCCATAACAATTTGCCCCATTGATCGAATACCTGGGCACGGTATGTTTTTAACCCAATACCGGCAGGCTTCCATACTTTAACCAAATCATCCGTTCCCGAATGCTGGGGTTGTAGCGCATTGGGCACATACAATGCCTTCCGCATCACATACATTTGCTTGGCAGCCGTATCGGTGCAACCGTACTCAGTGCTGGCAATCAACATAGGTTCGTACCAGTCGATATCAGGATATTGATGCGAAGGATTTGTATCAGTAGAAGTGTTGTCATCACCAAAACTCCACCAATAACTGGTCGCAGCTTGGCTGAGGTTGGTAAACTCCACCCAACCATCGAATGGATAGGCAGATGAATCCATAAAAGTGCTAAAATCAGCTATCGGTAAACCGTGGATGCTAATGGTATCCATTAATTCAAGCGTATCTGCACAGCCCTGCTCTGATAGTGCAATCAAGCCTATGCTGTATCTTCCTGTATCTATATAGATTTGGCTCCAAGATGGATTTTGTGTCAGGGTGGAGGAATCTTCTGGCCGATACCAAACCAAATTGGTGGCACCTACCACATCGGCTGAAAAGTCAACCTCTAGTGGGGTGCAACCTTCCACGTCACTTAAAAGAATGTTGTTAATTACAGGGTCAGCAAAAACGGTAAAGGTTTTTAATACAGAATCGGTACAGCCAAAGGAATTAGCAACTTGCAAATAAATAGGGTGTTGCCCAGGCTGCGTATATGTGATGGTGGGTTCAAAAGTATTGCTTGCTTGATGGGTTTGATACTGCCAAGCATAAACAAGGGCATTGGCACTCGTATTGGTTAAATCAATGGAAACTGGCAATCCACAAATGGAATCAAAGGGCAAAACAAAACCTGCCCTTGGCAAAGGATAAATGCTTAAAGGTGAGGAGGTACTATCGCTACAATGGTCATTGGACACTTTTAGCCGCACCAGATAAGTCCCACTGTCGGGATAGGTGTAAGAAGGATTGGGCAATGATGAATAATGCCCATTGCCAAAATCCCAATAGCAGTTGCTAGCCCCCATGCTAGTATTAATAAAGGTTTGGGGCTGGGTATTCAAGCAAACATTCTGTGCAGTAAAGGCAGCTAGGGGCTTATCAAAAATGGTTATTTTTTTAGAGATAGTATCTTGGCATCCATACTGATTGATAGCTTTCAAGAAAACCGTATAAAGTCCACTGTTCGCATAAACTTCTGAGGGATTCGTTAGAATACTTGTACTTCCATTGCCAAAATCCCATTGGTAAGCAGTGGCTCCTACGGACAGATTGTTTACAATTACATTGATAGGCACGCCGCAAACTGAGTCAAATGGTAAGGAGAATCCGGCAATTGGCAAAGGAAAAACATTCAACGGCAATAAAGCAGAATCAACACAGAAATCGTTGTAGGCAATCAGTTTTGTAGCGTAATAACCACTATCAGGATAGGTATAGCTGGGCGCGTATGATGAATCCCTGACGCCATCTCCTAAATCCCAAACAAAATGGGTGGCAAATTGGCTTTGGTTCTGGAATGCGATAGGTTGGGTATTGAGGCAGGTATCGTGCAAAGCATATGCAGCTATTGGTTTTTGATGGGCTTGAACAGTAAGGTTATCATTCCCCCTGCATCCATTGCTATCCAATTCCGAATAATAAACTTGGTATGTTCCAGCAGTAGAATAATAATGGCTGGGTGAAACAAGCACCGAAGTATTAGCTACACCACTCATTGTATCCCCAAAATTCCAATAGCGGTTTGCAATAATCGATGATGAATTGCTTGTGTGGAAAGCAATATCGAAGGGTGCACAAGGACTGGTATCGGAAGCGATGATTGCAGGCTGAGGTATGCCAAACACCTGAATGGTAGTGGTAGCGGAATCAACACAGCCGATGGCTGAACTTACTGTCTGCCGAACTGCATATGTACCCGCCTGAAGGTAATGATGGCTGGGATTGCTAACTGTGGATATGTTTTGGTTGCCGCTCAAGGTATCGCCAAAATCCCAAAGCCAAGTTACCACTGGCGAATTACCATAACTAGAGTCGGTAAATACCGCTATCCCCTCTCCACAAAACAAAGTAGTGTCGGTCAAGAAATGGGCTGCGGCCCCGTCCACATCAATTTGCCCCATTGGTAGTGAGAAAATACAGTTGGTCCCATCCCCCAATATCAATTCAGGGAAATAACTGCCA
This sequence comes from Chitinophagales bacterium, assembly GCA_033762815.1. Lineage (GTDB taxonomy): Bacteria > Bacteroidota > Bacteroidia > Chitinophagales > CAIOSU01 > JANRLF01. Next base: position 47,599 of record JANRLF010000005.1, read on the forward strand.
GTATTATGGTAAGTATAACAAATTGAGTCTGTCCCATTGATTACGGTTCCATCGCCTAAATTCCAGGTAAATCGAGTGGCAGAATTGGATACCACGCTCATACAAGTTGTATTTGGCACGCAACCTGATGTAGGAGCAGTGGCAATGTAGGCACTTGGGCCATTGATATTAATGTACTGGGGAATCAACAATGTATCTACACAGCCGCTTGAACTATAAGCAATCAAGCTTACTGTGAAGCTACCGGCAGTGGTATAAATATGGAAAGGATGCTGCAAAGATGATGTTTGCCCATCGCCAAAATCCCACAACCAATTGGTGGCCGAATCGATTAAACTGGTTAAGTTAGTAAAGTTAACAGCCAAGGGTGGACAGGTAGATTGAGTGGTGTCTGCTACAAAGTTGGGTTGATTGAGTACTCGCTGATAGGCTATTGTTGATAGCAAGGTATCCTTACAGCCCGATGAATCAGTGACTGTTAGCTGCATATTGTAATTTCCAGGAAGCGTGTATTCATGGCAGGCATTCGCCGTATCAGCAGTGGTTCCATCGCCAAAATCCCAATGGTATAGGTAGGTGGAATCGATAGCAGCTAAAGGAAAACACACATTGAAACCAGCACAACTAACCAATGTATCCATGGAATAGCTTGCAGTAGGTTTGGAAATGGCGACAAGCTTCCGAGTAGATGAAACACAGCCATTACTATCCATGATAGCCAACTGAACAGTATAATCACCTGCCCTAATGAATGTATAAGAAGGATTCTGGAGCCTTGATGAATCGGCAATGCTGTTAAGGGAATCTCCAAAAGTCCAGAGCCAACTTGCTATACTAGAGAACCTAGCAGTTGAAACATCATTGAACTGTACTTCTGTTGGGGCACATGGGGCCATATTGGGCATGGAAAAAGAAGCTGCGGGAGCGCTAACGGAAATGTAATTTGGCTTAAAGAGAGTATCACTACAACCTGATGAATCCGTAACAATTAACTGCACGCTATATATCTCGGGGGTAACTAAATTAAAGCAGGGGCTGGCCACCCTATAAACGGCATGGAAAACTCCTTGGGAGTCAAAAAGCTTCCATTCATAGCTCATAGCATTGGTAGAAGTATTGCTTAGGCAAGTACGTAAGGGTACACAACCGTTCAAGGGGCTACCAGTAAATTGTGCTCCAGTACCAGTGATGTTTACCACGGTACTTTGCAAGTCGCTGCAGCCGGTAGAGTCATTGGTCACAAACAATGAAGCATTGTAGCTACCCGGTCCAGGAAAAGTGACCTGTACGATGGCATTAGTATCGTTGGAAGGGATTGCCCCGCCCAAAACAATCCATTCGTAATGGTCGGCACCAGGTGATTGCGAACCATCCAAGGTAACTTGCAAAGGATTGGAGCAATCATATTGTACCCTTGGGCTGGATGCGGGGTCAAGCGTTTGTACCAAGTCATCTTTAGTAATGGAATCTGCACAGCCATAGTTGGAAACAATGAGTGTAATATCCCATATACCCGCGTCATAAAAGGTATGGTTGGGATTTTGAAAGACGCTAGTCTGCAAACCACTGGCCGAATCCGCGAATATCCAATAGTATTGGGTGTAAGCATACGTTCCTGTAGAGGAGTCCAAGAATTGGATGGGCTGATTGGCGCAGTTCAATGGTGGATTGGCACTAAAGTTGGCGTGCGGCCGCCAACCAGCACATACCGCTGCAGGCAAACTATAAGTAGACACACATCCTTGTGCATCGGTTACGGTAAGTTTTACATTATAGCATCCAGCAGTATTGAATGTGTGGGAAGGATTTTGTTGGGTGCTAAAATTGTTAAGGCCACTACCAGGGTCATCAAAATCCCATAACCATGCAACGGGGTTACCCGTCGCCGCTCCCACGAAACTAGCAGTTAATGGAAGGCAGCCGTTGCTGGGTGAAACAGTATAGGTTGCTTGGTTGCAGGTAATGTTTAAAAAATTGCTTCTTGTAGCGGTACTTGTACATCCAGCATTATCGGTTACGGTAAGGCTGGCAGAATAGTTTCCACAAAGCCCATAACTTATACCTACCGGTACCTGGATATTGGCTACAGATGGAGTTCCGCCAGGGAAAGCCCAATTATAACGCAGGTTGTTTCCTTGTGAAGAGTCAATGAAAGTTACAATATTGGGTACTAGACAGGTGTTCAATAAGCCATTGACCCCGAAATTGGCCACAGGCTTAGGCTGTACGGTTAGCGTTGTACATTTGCTAGCAGTACAACCGCTAGTAAAGGTTGCATTGGCGCATATAGTGTAATTGCCTGCTGTAGATAAAGTAATGCTTGGGCCAGTACTTTGGGCATTGTTAATGGGCGAAGATGGGGTCACCGTCCAATTGATAGAACTAGTAAAAGCACTTGGAACTACTGAAATATTAGGAGTTGCAGGTGCACATAAAGGTGTAGTAGGCAACTGCAACCTCAGCGAATCATTTCTAATATCTACAACATTATTTTTTATTACCGTGTCAACACAGCCATTGGCGTCGGTTACTATTAATAAGGTATTATGTTGGCCAACATTAGGATAAGTTACCGAAGGGTTGGGAGCATTTGGATTTGAAGAAACACCCCCCTGAAACGTCCACTGATACTGTAGAGGAGGAGCACCGGTTGAAGTGGCCTGATAGCCAATGTTTGCGGGCGGCTGGCAAACCAATTGCGCCGAACTGGTAAAATCGGCAACTGGTTTAGGGTTGACGCAGATAAAACTGTTAATGGTAGTATCATGTGTACAGCCATAAGTATTGGTTACAATTAGTGTTACATTTTTGCAGCCCGTGGTATTGTAAGCATGGCTAATTGCATTGCCTTGCCCGCCATTGCCATCACCAAAATCCCATACAGTCTGTGTAATAGACCCACTTCCTGGCGTTGAGGTATTAGTGAAAATGGCATTGAAAGGCACGCAGCCCGTACCGTTAGAAGCACTGAAATTTGCCGTGGGGGAACACCTTACCTGCACTGTCTGTATCACAGTGTCCCTTAAGCGCGATACCGTATCGATTGCTATCAACCTAACCTGGAAACTGCCGCAGTTCAAATACGTGGTACTAGGATTGGCGAACACCGAGTTGATGCCAGGATATACGCCAAAATTCCATTCAAACTTTAAATTGCTACCACTGGAAGCATTAGTGAAATTATAAATTACTGGATTGCAATTGGACCCAGAAGGCGTTGCGGTAAAACCAGCTATGGGCTGTGCATTGCCAAGCAGCGAGGTAGCAAGCAATAATGCACCCCATACAAATAAATGATTTAACTTAACCAGAAAATCCATTTAAATAATCACCATATCAATATGGCTACCTTTAAATTAGGCAAAGCAATTGGTTTCTAAAATTCTCTTATTCAATGACTAAGTGTTAACATCCTGCTGAACTGGAGGATGCGGTGGCGTGATACATAACTGGCTTTACTTTCAAAACGTTCACAGATAAATTCAGTGACCAAAAATTAAGTATTTACGCCTAATTTTTAATCGCTGTTTAATTTGCCAGTATTGCCTTTTCCATGTCGGAAAAGACTTTTTGCTTCAGCATGGGCAAATCTTCAACAGTTAACCCAATAGTTTCTATGGGCGGAAGAAAAATACATGTCAATACTCCAGGCCGCATGAGCATCACTCCTTGGGGGGTAATTTGTTTAGTGCCCATATAAACCAATGGCAAGATGGGCGTTTGGGTATCAATGGCAATACGAAAAGCACCATCAAAAAACTCCTTCAATGGTTTACCAGTCCTGTTGCGTGTACCTTCGGGAAAAATAAAGGGAGAAACATGATCTTCGTTAATCAGCTTGCGCAGCTCGGTGATGCTGCCCCTTCTGCTATTTGGATTTTTTCTATCTACAAAAATGAGGGTGTATTTAAATAAGAAGCCAAAGATAGGAACGGACAACAGCTCAATTTTAGCCAAAGGGCGGTATCTGATGCCTCGAAGAGGATTGACCATGATAAACACGTCGGCTATGGCATTGTGATTGGCCACCATTACATAAGTGCGTTGCCAATCGACAGCTGTTTTGCCAATTACTTTATAACAGATACCAGTAAATGCCCCAAAAACAACCGTAAACCACCAATTGGCCTCATACATCACATCGCCTTTGCGCAGCTTACTTAGGGGCAGTAAAAGGATGATGATATAAATGAAAGCGGTAACAAAGCCTAAAAGCCAAAACAAGCAACAGGCATATAAAGTATAAAGTACCCTAAGCGGTATAGTAAGCAACTTCACTTATACCAAAATAGGAGATATGCTTCAAATTTTAATAATTGGGACGATTAGTTTTTTGCGTGGACACCTCACGACCTTCATCAACGGGCTTATCAATTTTCGAACCCAGCTTTTTACTCCTCCTCAACACGATGACCGCTACCAACAATAAGATAAAAGCCACCCCTGCTACAATCGGCACTAACATAACGGCAAATCTTTGGTACGACTTATAATAAACCAAAATCTTGCCAAGTTAGGATTGGCTAACCATTCTGGGGATTATGCTTGCGCGGTGGGGCCGCCAAAGTTAAGGGGCAAGCCAGCAATCTCCGTATCCTGTATCACACCATGCACCGACTCATATTTTTTGATATTGTCGGCCAGGGCCTTCATCAGCCTTTTGGCATGCTGGGGCGTCAACAGCACCCGGCTTTTAACCTTTGCCTTGGGCACTCCGGGCATTACCCTGATAAAGTCGATTACAAATTCAGCGTTAGAATGGGTAATGATGGCCAAATTGGAATAAGTACCATCGGCTACGTCTTCTGATAATTCTATGTTCAGTTGGTTTTGAACTTCTTCTTCAGCCATGTCAGCAAGTTTCTTTCTACAAAGTTAATGGGTTTTCCGTGTTTGACCTACTTAGCACTTCTGGTCATCTGTTCCAGCATATCCCACATTTCGTTAGGCACGGCATCCAAGTTGCTGAACTGTCCGGCACCTTTCAGCCATTCTCCCCCGTCTATAACAATTACTTCGCCGTTAATGTAGGCTGAAAAATCGCTTACCAAATAGGCGCATAGGTTGCTTAGTTCCTGATGCTCGCCATTGCGGCCTACTGGCACCTTTTTGGCTGGATCAAAGCTATCTTTCAAATTGCCGGGCAACAATCTTTCCCAGGCTCCTTTGGTAGGGAATGGCCCAGGCGCTACGGCATTCAAGCGAATTTTATGTTTCGACCATTCCACGGCCAATGAACGGGTCATGGCCAATACACCTGCCTTAGCACAGGCAGAAGGAACCACATAAGCAGAGCCTGTGAAAGCATAAGAGGTAACAATGTTCAACACGGTGGCGGGCTGGTTATTCTTTATCCAATGTTTCCCAAATGCCAAGGTATAGTTGATACTTCCCTGTAACACAATACCAATAACAGATTCAAATGCCCTATGCGACAAGCGTTCCGTTGGGCTGATAAAATTGCCGGCAGCATTATTCACCAGGGCATCTACCTTACCAAACTGTTCTACCGATTTGGCTAGCACTTCCTCCACCTGTTCATAGTTTCGAACGTCACTTTGCAGGGCAAGTACTTTTCCCCCCGTTTCCCTGCGCATTTCCTCTGCCGCTTCCTCCAATCTATCCAGTTTGCGGCTGGTAATGATTACATTCGCCCCCAGTTGTAGAAAATAAGTGCTCATAGAACGCCCCAAACCGGTTCCACCACCGGTAACCAATATGGTTTGTCCTTTCAAAGCATCCTCTCTAAGCATGGGTTGGTTGTACATATCCTTGGGTTTTGCAGCCAAGATAAAGAAATGTCGATTATTAATTGCCTAAATCTATTTGCGAAGACCAGTATCAGCAATAAATAAAGTCGATTGGCATTAATCTTGCCCTGCCACCTGCCGATAAACCGAGCAATATGGCAAAGGAAAGCAAAGCAGCAAAGCAACCAACAAAGAAAACCGCCAAAAACGAAAATGGCAAACCGCAGCCCCCCCAAAGGCAGAGCCCTCCTGGCGACCAGGATGCCATGTTGCCCGAGCCTGAAACCATTAGCCCGAATTATAAACCTGCGGGAAAATTGGCCGGCAAAACTGCCCTTATCACCGGAGGCGATTCAGGTATAGGCCGCTCCGTTGCAGTGCATTTTGCCAAGGAAGGAGCTGATATAGCGATAATCTACCTGAACGAGCATGACGATGCCGAGAAGACCAAAAAAATAATTACTAAGGAAGGCCGGAATTGCCTGCTGATAGACGGCGATATTGGGGATTATCAATTTTGTGAGAAAGCAGTAAGAATGGTTCAAAAGGAAATGGGCCATATCCACATATTAGTAAATAATGCCGCCGAGCAACACCCCCACGAAGGTATTGAGGACTTGGATTTGAATATCATGGAAAAAACCTTCCGCACCAATATATTTGCCATGTTCTACCTTGCCAAACTGATAGTACCCAGTATGCGCAAAGGCGACTGTGTTATCAATACTACCAGTGTCACTGCCTATCGAGCCAACCCCAACTTATTGGATTATTCTTCCACAAAAGGAGCCATTACTGCCTTTACGCGGTCTTTGGGGAAAAACCTGGCAGAAAAAGGGATAAGGGTGAATGGTGTAGCACCAGGGCCTATTTGGACGCCTTTGATACCCTCTACTTTTGGTCCAGATGATGTCGCAAGTTTCGGGAAGGACACCCCGATGAAAAGGGTTGGCCAGCCCAGTGAGGTAGCGCCTGCATTTGTTTATCTCGCAAGTAGCGACTCTACCTATGTCACGGGGCAGGTAATACACGTGAATGGCGGCGATATCGTAAATGCTTAAGCATGGAGCAAGGTGTTCAAGTACTGGGCCTTGTCGCTGGAGGGTTTACTGCTATTGCCATGGTGCCACAAGTGGTGAAATGCTACCGCACGCGCAAGGCGGGCGATGTATCATACGGCATGTATATAGTTTATTTAATAGGTTTTACCCTATGGATCATATATGGAGCCATGAAAAGCGATGTCCCGATTATTGCTACCAATGTGATTTCTATCATCTTAAGTTGTATCATGCTTTTCTTCAAATTCAGGTTTAAGGAATAAATTATCGGCTATCTTTGCTTGCAAAGTTTTGATATGCATAGCAAACAGGAGAAAATCGCCAATTTCAATCCTAGCGATGTAGGCCAATTGGGAAACAATATTTTTGGTTTGCCTTTCACCGAAGAAGAGTCTGATATCATATTGTTTCCCGTACCCTGGGAAGTTACTACCTCATATGCCTCAGGCACGGCCAAAGGTCCTGATGCTATTATGGAAGCCTCTTACCAAGTGGATTTGTATGATTTGGATTTTCCGGATACATGGAAGAAAGGCATCTATATGCTGGATAATCCTGCACATTGGAACGATAGCAGTTTCAGCAACCGCTTAAAGGCTAAGAATGTGATTGAGCACCTCTCTGAGGGCGGGGAGCCGGAAAACAACCCTAGGATAGTGGAAGCACTGCATGATGTGAATAATGCTAGCATTCAGCTTAACCAATGGGTGTACGAAGAAACCAGCCGTTGGCTGAAACAAGGCAAGAAAGTGGGGTTGGTGGGCGGCGACCATAGTACACCATTGGGTTATATGAAAGCCTTAGGCGAACAGTATGGTAGCTTTGGCATTCTGCAAATTGATGCGCATGCCGACCTGCGCAATGCTTATGAAGGCTTTACTTACTCCCATGCCTCTATCATGTTCAATGCGCTACAATTGCCGGCTGTAGAGAAATTGGTGCAGGTAGGTATTCGTGACATTTGTGAAGAGGAAGTAAACTATATCAATACCCATGCTGAAAAAGTAGCCACATTTTACGACCAAGCCATTAAACGCCGCCAGTTTGAAGGAGCAACCTGGAAAAGCATCTGTGAAGATATCATTGCCCAATTGCCAAAAAACGTCTATATCAGTTTTGATATTGACGGCCTCGACCCTAAACTATGTCCCTCCACGGGCACACCGGTGCCGGGTGGCTTCGAACTGGAACAAATCAATTACCTGTTGGTGCTGCTGAAGCAAAGCGGCAAGCATATTATCGGCTTCGATCTGAACGAAGTAGCCCCAGGCGAATCGGAAATGGACGCTATTGTGGGCGCTAGGGTACTGTTCAAGTTGTGCGGGGTATTGTAGAGGGTAGAAACTTCCACAAGAGCGTGATTGTAAGTTTCACTACAACTACAATCAGTACATTTTTTTACTTTTGATTTTATGGCACCAAGAATTTATGTCGACACATCAGTAATAGGAGGCTGTTTAGATATAGAATTTCAGGAATGGAGCAAAGCTTTGTTTAAAGAGTTTGATGCTGGTCAAAAGATAGCCGTAATTTCAGATATTACATTAGATGAATTGGAATATGCTAGGCAAGAAGTTAGAGATTTGCTTAAATTGATACCCGAGGAAAGTAAAGAGTATATTTTCAATACTGAGGAAACACAGGAATTGGCCAAGTGCTACATAAAAGAAGGTGCCATTACCCAGAAATATTATGAAGACGCTTTGCATATTGCTATAGCAACAATTAATAAAATAGATGTTCTGGTTAGCTGGAACTTTAAACATATAGTAAACCTTGACAGAATTAGAAAGTATAATGGTATTAATCTCAAAAATGGATATTCCATTCTTGAGATTAGGAACTCAAGAGATATTTTAAATCCATAAGGATGAAAAAAGAATTTGATGCAGTATTGTTGCAGCGTGATATACGTGAAAAACTTGGAAAAGAATATACTTCTGACCCAGAATTGCGCACCAAACGTTTATCCGCAATAAGGAAAAAATATGGATTAGTTTGTAAAGAAAGGATGCACAATAAAAAATAATCATGCCACACTATTATAGCCTTGGGCAGATACCCGCTAAACGCCATACACAGTTCAGGAAACCGGATGGAAGCTTATATGCCGAAGAACTGGTCTCTACAGAGGGGTTCTCGGACGTGTACTCGCTTGTGTACCATACCTATCCACCGACATTGGTTGAGGGGGTGGACGAGCCTTTTTCGGTTGCTCCTGAAATTGCGGAAACAAAAAATATGCGCCATAGGGCCTTTGAAGGCTTTCATGTGGAGCCGCAAGCTGATTTCTTGAAAAGCCGCCAACCTGTATTGGTAAACAATGATGTATATATCACATTAGCTGCACCCACAAAGTCTTTTACCGAGTACTTCTATAAAAACTCTTCTGCTGATGAGCTGATATTTGTGCATGAAGGTAGCGGTGTGTTGAAAACCCTGTACGGCCAGCTTGCCTTCAGTTATGGTGATTATCTAAACATTCCCCGTGGCACCATTTATCAAATGGAATTTGAAGGCGAAAACAACAGGTTGCTTATAGTGGAATCCTTTTCCCCTATCCGCACACCGAAACGTTACCGTAACCAGTTCGGGCAGTTGCTGGAACACTCCCCATTCTGTGAGCGTGATTTCAGAAAGCCCGAGAACTTGGAAACCCACGATGCCAAGGGCGATTTTTTGGTTTATATCAAAAAGCAGGACATTATCTATCCCTACCATTATGCCACTCATCCCTTCGATGCTATTGGCTGGGACGGGTTCCACTATCCCTATGCTTTTTCCATACACAATTTCGAACCTATAACCGGTAGGGTACATTTACCCCCACCCATCCACCAAACCTTTGAAACAAATAGTTTCGTAGTGTGTTCTTTCTGCCCCCGTTTGTACGACTACCATCCCCAAGCCATACCGGCCCCTTACAACCATAGCAATGTGGATAGCGATGAAGTGCTTTATTATGTCGATGGGGACTTTATGAGCCGCAAGCATGTTACCCGGGGCATGATTTCGCTGCACCCCATGGGCATACCCCATGGCCCGCATCCCGGTACAGTCGAAAAAAGCATCGGTGCCAAGGAAACCAAGGAGTTGGCGGTAATGATAGACACCTTCCGCCCCCTGCAATTGACGAAAGTAGCCCAACAGATTGAACAACCTGGCTATTATCGTAGTTGGGTCGAGTAGTTAACCCCTGCCAAGCCTTTTGGCTTCGTTCCAAAGGGCATCCATCTCTTCCAAGGTCATTTCCTGCAGGTTACGCTTTTGCATTAGGGCTTGTTCCTCAATGTAGGAAAATCGCTTGATAAACTTATGGTTGGTGCGCTCTAATGCCGTTTCTGGGTCTACATTGATAAATCGGGCATAGTTAACCAAGGCAAACAATAGGTCGCCAAATTCTTCCTCAATCTTGTCCTGGCTTTTCTCTTTGCTTTTGTCAAGAGTCACTTCCTTCAGCTCTTGCAATTCTTCCTCCACCTTGGCCCAAACCTGTGCGCTGTTTTCCCATTCAAAACCCACTTGTTTCGATTTGTCCTGTATACGTAGTGCCTTTATCAATGCGGGTAAAGAGCCGGGAACCCCGCTCAAAACAGATTTTTTCCCCTCTTTCATCTTCAGCTTTTCCCAATTTACCTTAACCTCATTTTCATCGGCTACTTTTACATCGCCATAAATATGTGGATGGCGGCTAATCAGTTTTTCGCATAGCCCATTGATAACATCCGCAATATCAAATGCGCCTTTTTCCGAGCCTATTTTGGAATAGAACACCAAGTGCAACAATATATCACCTATTTCCTCCTTTACCCCATTAAGGTCTTCCTTTAGTATAGCATCGGCCAACTCATAAGTTTCTTCAATAGTGAGGTTGCGCAGGCTCTCCATGGTTTGTTTCCTGTCCCATGGGCATTGCTCCCTTAAGTCATCCATGATGCCCAACAGCCTTTCAAAGGCCTGTTTCTTATCTTCAATCGTGTTCATGCGCTAAAAATAAGGAAATGCAATTATCTTGGCCTTATGAGAGATGTTAAAGGACAGATACCTATCATCATATTTAACTTAATCATGAAATTCTTTCAAAAAATTTCCCCGATACAAAACCTTAGCTTTGCCATTCATCACTGACAAACTCCAATTTTATGTTGTTAACAAAAGCTTATGCCGTACAAAATGCCGAAAGTCCGCTAGGGCCATTTACTTTTAATAGGCGCGAGCCTGGGGTTAAAGACGTACTAATAGATATTTTATATTGCGGCATTTGCCATAGCGATATCCACCAAGCGCGAAACGAATGGGGCGGCTCAATTTACCCTATGGTACCGGGTCATGAAATAGTGGGTAGGGTAGTACGTGTGGGGAGTGGGGTAAGCAAGTTTAAGGAAGGGGATTTAGCAGGAGTAGGGTGTTTTGTCGATTCATGTCGCACCTGCCCAAGTTGCCAGCAAGGTTTGGAACAATATTGCGAAAATGGCATGAGCGGTACTTATAATGGGCTCGAGCAGGATAAGAAAACACCCACCTATGGGGGCTATTCCACCCAAATAGTTGTTGACGAAAAGTATGTATTGAAAGTTTCTGATAAGCTTTCCTTGGATGCGGTTGCTCCTTTGCTTTGCGCTGGCATCACCACTTGGTCGCCTATCATGCAATGGAAAATGGGCAAAGGTCATAGAATTGGCGTGGTGGGTCTAGGTGGTTTGGGACATATGGCAGTAAAGTTTGGTGCTGCTTTGGGCGCGGAAGTTACTGTGCTAAGTACTTCTGCTTCAAAAGAACAAGATGCGAAGGCCTTGGGAGCCCATAAGTTTGCTGTAACTCGCGATGAAGCTACTGTGAAGTCTTTAAGAGGCTATTTTGACTTCATAATCGATACCGTTTCGGCCGAGCATGATTTGAATCTGTACATTAACCTGTTAAAGCGTGATGGTACAATGGTGCTGCTGGGGGTACCACCAACGCCACCTGTAGTACAAACAATGGGTTTGATAATGCAGCGCAAACGCTTGGCAGGAAGCCTTATAGGTGGCATTAAGGAAACCCAAGAAATGTTGGATTTCTGCGCAGAGCATAATATAACATCCGAAGTGGAGGTAATTCCAATCAGCTATGTAAACGAAGCTTATGAGCGCATGCTAAAAAGCGATGTTCGATATCGTTTCGTAATTGATATGGCAAGCCTGAAAAACTAAGGATTGGGATTGGATGGAGTTTGCTGTTGCGCAGGTATAGGTATACCCATACGTTTGCATAAATCTGTATAGTAAGCAATTGCCTGCTCATTACCCAACCGCTGGTGCAAGTCCAAGATGCCCAAGATAAGTTGTGGGTCATTGGATTTCAATTGAAGCGCCCTTTCCAAATACTTAATTGCTTCAGGATAGTTTTTGATCTGTATATAGGTTTTGCCAATGTTTATATAAGGGTCAATTTGATTTGGCATTAATGATATAGCCTTTTGATTGACTTGTATTGACCGTTCGTACAATCCCAAACGGTAATAATCAAAACTAAGATTGCTATACGCAACAATATCCATTGGTGTTTGTGTTATCACCCTTTCATAATAAATAGCGGCAGTGTCATACTTTTCTAATTGGTCAAGGCATACGGCATAATGATAGTTAACTTCAGGTCTAAAAGGTTCTATTTCCAAGGACCTTTTTAAAAATGGCATAGCATTGGCGCAATCATTCTTAAAAGCATATAGCATGGCCATTCCCTGCAGCGCACTTGTAAAATCCGGGTATATGCTAAGGGATTTTCCAAAGTATGCTTTTGCCTTGTTGATATACATCTCACTATTTTGAAAATTCTCTTGTGCCTTGGTAACGTTGGCGAGCCCTGCTAACTGTTGAGCCTTTGCTGATGGGTAGCCATTTCGGGTGTCATGCTCAAACAAAGTCAATCTATCCTTCCATACTGTATTACGGGTTATGGTGCGCACGGAATAGCCTAATATGATAATGCTTATTGCAAAAAAGAAAACGGGAGGTATCTGCTTATACTGAGTTACATTCACCTTTGGCACTTTAAAAACCTGTAGCAAAACTGCAGCTAATGCAATGCAAAATCCAAGTGAACCTACATACATTAGGCGTTCGCCAACCATGCCTGTTACCAAAACGCCAAAGTTTGATAGGGCAAGAAGACATAATGTAAGATATACTAGGCCAAAAGTAAGTGCTGGAAAGTGCTTGGCCCTCATAATGGAGAAAACGACAACAACTATCAATATTACTGTTACAAGAATGGGTATCGGATGAGCCCAATTTACCAAGGGGATAACATTATAGCCATAGTAAAAATGCAGATTAACCGGAGCTAAAAGCAAGGTGAGATATTTCCCAATTATTACAAATGGGGTTGCCGTTTTATAACCTACTCGATGTTCGTTTACCAAACCATTTTCTGCAAAATCTATTTCCCGTCCTGCTCGTGGCACAAGCTCAATATCACCCGCCTCAATGTCAGCTGGATTACTTTTTTGGGGAGTAGTCACAGAAGCATCCATGTAAAACGAATAACTGGTAGTCAATGGAAAGGGGGACAAAGAATAACTTATTGTTATAAGACATAAAAAATAGAGGGGGATAAACCTCACGGCTAGCTTTGCCGCATAAATGCTTGCTGAAAGGATGAGAAATACCGATATAATCAATAAAAGGGTTGGAACTGCAATGGGGCCTATAACTAAGTATAGTACCAATGCCAACAAAAGTATTATTGGGGCAAAATAAAATCTTTTGAATCTGATGCTCAACTCAATCAGTATCGGGTCAATAACCAGTAAGACCAATGCTGGTGGGTCGTTTTCTATAAAAACAAAGGTAGCTGCCAAAAGAAAGATGCAAAAAAGTGCCATCACTTTGATGTATATCCGTTTATCCCTAAGCATAAAATACAAAGGGATGAACACCAACTTTAGGCCTTCATGGCTGAAGTTTAAGCACCACGATGAAACGATAAATAAAGCAAAAAACAGTATTGACGATATTAAAGCTGCCTCAAAAGGCAGGCATATACATAGCAAAGCAGCAAGGAAAACGCTAAAAGCAATCCCAACAAATGAGGAACTCAAAGTAGCCCAAACGAAACACCCCAGGACAAGCACAAATAAAATTGACCATAACCTGTTTTTCTTCACGAAAGTCCAGAAATCAGTTGACTCAACGCCTTCAAAAGAATCTTTGACTGACTGTTGGATAGAATTCTTAGTTGTTTTAAGAAGGCTAAGGATATTTATTCGAATTATAACATACCATCCCAATGGAAATGCCAGCATTGCAAAGGCATATAATAAATTGTACTGTAGGATTGAAGTCGGCGCAAAAACAAATGTCATTATAGCCAACGGGATGGCAATGAATAAATATCGGGTAAAATCCATTGGCCTAAACCAAACTATCATTAATGGCAACAAGGCGGCGTATGGAAGTATGCTTCTCTTCGATAAAACACCAAACAAAAAACAACCAATGAACAGCGGCAAAGCCCACCAATCCTTTCTATCAATGAAACGAAATGCAAAATAAACACTACTTAATCCCCCAATAAAACATAATATTTCATCTCTATTCTTTATACTCGCCACTACCTCAGTATGCAATGGGTGGGCAACAAATATCAAAGTAGCCAGTATAGGTAGTAAGGGGTGCAAATCCTTAAACAAGTATTGCAATACCCACCAAAGCAAAAACGCAGTAAAAGCATATAACAGTACATTGATGGAATGGCTAACTTTTGGATTAGGGTCAAAGAAAGTATGCTCAACAGCAAACGAGGCGGTTACAATAGGTCTGTATTCATATTTGTTTCCAATATGATTATCAAAATAATAAGAACGGAAAATTTCAGGAATCGCCTTTATTCCCTTTGGGCTTAACTCATGGGAGGTTGTGGTAACCAATTCATCGTCCAAATTATAATCATTCGAGATAGTATTGGCATATAGTAAAAACGCAATAATTGCCAAAACCAAACCTGGTATCAATCGATACCATTGAGGCGATTTGCTATTAGGTGAATGCTTAGTTTGATTGACCTTCTTGTTCATGAGTCGTTAACGAAAATACGCCGTTATGGGCATTTGACCTAATAGCTCAACCTTTGCAAGCGCTTTTTTAGCACCAACAGATAATTACTAATCACAAACCATAGTTTGTAAAATACATAAGGCATCTTTTTGGCTGAACCCATAAGATCGTAATTGGCATCTTCTACCCGTCTGCGTACCCTTAAATTGTTGAATGTATGGGCTTTTGCAAGTACTAATTGCTTACCTTGAAAAACAAATTGCCTTACTGGGTGCAAAGAAGTACGAATACTAAGAGCCAAATCATCATTATAAAAAGTTAAATCCTTGGTTCCGAGGGTGTCTACTATGGCTATTGGCTCAGATAAATCAGGGAGATATTTATGCACAGTTGCTGGCGTTGGCTCGAACCAAGCATCATAAGTAACAGCCTCCAAGCTTTTAGCAAATCGAAACGTTTTGGGGCTATTATGCGCTAACGGAACTTGGAACAATGACATAGAAATGGCATAATTTGCGCCATTATCGCCAAAATTGGTAGAATAGGCTGCTCGTGGGTAAGCAAAGTACTTATTTTCCGCAATCATATATTCCAAAAACTCCCGCTTCCATGATTTTCCAGACCATTCCCGAACAAATTCGGGTAAATTATTCTGATCAAATTGAGTATGGTTTTTCCATTTGAGAAAGGCCAACCATTGCTCATAAGTAAACGCTTGACCCCAAGAAGCTGGAAACTGCATTAAGTAGGTATCATAATCATCTTCAAGCGGATCAAAGGATTGATAATTGTTCTCTGTAAGCTGGTAGGAATAAAGAGATATACCTGCAATGTTGTTTGAAATAGAATAAAAACTAAGCACTTGCTGTGCATACTTATAAAATTGTGGAGAAACCCCCAAATCATCTTCTAAAGCAATTACCGCCCCATACTTTTCAGCCAAACTTGCGGCATAATGCACTTGGCCATAGGTATATAGCCGCTTTTGCTGTACAACTACCTCTTTATTACCATAAGGCCAATGAAAGGCCTGTGCAAATTGGACACATTCTTTATGCGCACCTTTATCCAAAGATATGATTAGGTCAATATTGGGAACATCATACTCTGCCTGGATAAGATTTTGTATTAACCGCTTCAGGCATTGAGGTCGATTATAACCAAGTATGACTATGGCAGGTTTCATTCTTTGATTTTGTGCAATTGGCTGTTCAAAAAGTACTGTTCCCAAAAATAGGGCACAATAGATAGCCAAGCTTCCTCACCCTCGGTGATGCTTGCCCCAGGTTTCCCCATTACCTTAAGCACCTTTTTCTTTACTAACCTTGAATTTACTAATTCTGATTGTTGGAAAGAGCTTGAATGTAGTACATCAAGCAAAAACTCCTTCCAATAACCTTTAAACCATTGGGGTAGGGGAGATGTAAAGCCTGTCTTTTTGGTTTGAAATGCCAAATCATTTCCTAAGTGGGGCTTTACGGTATCGCGTAAGATCGATTTGTTCCATCCATTTCTAATCTTACTTTGCATGGGTATGGAAAAGCAGAAGTTAACTACATTATAATCTACGAATGGCATTCGAACCTCTACACCATGCTGCATGGAATAACGATCATAATTGCGCAACAACGAAGGGAAAATACTAGCATGGAACAACTGAGAAAGCAGGCCGTTGAAATGGCTGATTGCGTTGATAGTTGTAGCTTGTTGTGCTAAAGGATATACTTGCTTCCCTTTCCATTGATACCATGAAAGAGCTTTACAATAAGCCATCCAAGAAATAAACAAGGATGGAGAACCAGTTTTACCTAAAGCCCTTTGGTATGCAGTGTAAATGTTATGTTGTTGCTTGAAATCAAATAGACCAATATCTAGATTGGCTAGCTGTAGAAAATTGCCGTAGCCGGAAAGCAATTCGTCGGGTCCATGTCCCTCCAAACTAACATAAACCCCTTCCTCACGCATTGCAGCGTATAGTTGAGACATAGGGGAGGGAGGGGTTCGCCATATTTCTTCAGAATGGTAAATGTCATTTGAAAGATTTTCTAAGGCCAATTTAGCCGAAATAGGCACCCACTTTACAGGTAACTTAAGCTTTTCTAATACTTTTTGTGCTTGGTGCTGTTCGTCATTGGGGCTATCAGGAAATGTGGCCACAAAAGCCTTGTGAAACTGATATCTGCTATGTTCTAACAATTGCGATATGAATGATGCAATAGATGATGAATCAAGCCCGCCGCTCAATGCACAGCCTGTTTTTACATCCGCATGTAACCTATGAGATACAGCTTTTTCCAACAACTCTCTAAACATGGACACCTGTGCTGTATAACTATTGGGTACTTCAACTAAATGGTCGGCAGTGTTCCAATACTTGGTAATCTTTAGTTTGTCGTTTTGGTACCACCCATACGAACCAGCTGGAAAACGGCATACATTTTCTATCAATGTTTCCTCGCCGCTTTCATAAGCATCGTATCTTGCTGCTAACCCCACAAAATTCTTATTTGGCCTTACTTCCCCCAATAGAGGCAGAATAGCCTTCATTTCAGATGCAAAGAAAAATTCACCTATTGATTTAGAATAAAATAATGGCTTTTTCCCGAAACGGTCTCGGCTCAAGAACAATCGTTTTGATTCATTGTCCCATATGGCAAATGCCCACATACCATTGAAACGGCTCAAGCAGTTAGCGCCCCAGCAATGAAAAGCTAATAGCACCACCTCACTGTCTGTATTGGTCAAAAACTGATAGCCGTTTACCTGGAGCTCTCTCTTTATCTGTTGATAGTTATATATCTCCCCATTGTATACCAAGCTCAAATGCTGAAAATGCGTGGGTTGCAAGCCCTGGTTTTTATCACCGATAATCGATAACAATCGATGCCCCAAACTGATATGTTGCTCCTTATGATGCCAAATACCTTCCCCATCTGGCCCCCTGTGTCGCAAAATATTTAATACTTGCTGGAATAAGCGTGGTGAAGTGGCTGGTATGGTGCCTAATATGCCGCACATACATTATACCATTAGCTGCTCAATATATTGGCAGATGATCTTGATGTTTTTATCCAAAGAAAAATGTTGTTTTATTCGTTTATGTGCTGCCAAGCCCATACTACTTGCTTTCTGAGAATCAGTAAGCAGTTCTTCCATAAAATAGGCCATGCCTGCAACATCGCCTTCTTCTACCAAATATCCTGTTTCTTCTTCCGCTATAATATCCCTGATGCCCGCATGTCTGGTAGATACCACAGGCAAGCCGGATGCGCCGGCTTCCATAATGGCTACCGGAGCACCTTCCTTTTCCCCACTTCTAGTCGTAACAGAATGTTGGGCAAACAACCTAGCTTTCGCCATTTCATCACATACTTCCACAGGGCGCAACACTCCAGTGAAAGTTACCGATTTGTTTATGCCGAGTCTGCTCACTAATCGCCTACATTTGGGCATTAAGCTACCAGTGCCTGCCATGCGCAATTTTGCATTGGGCACTTTTTCTAGCACTAATGCAAAAGCTTTTATCACTGCTTCTGGATGCTTTGTTTCCTCAAACCTACTTGCTGTAAACACAATCGGTTCGTTTTTCCCTGCATCGTGATAATTGAACAATTCTAGATTGGCGCCACAAGGATTTAATATTACTTTTCTGCTCGGGGCGCCCAATTCAATTAAACGTACCGCCATTTCCTTGCTCACTGCAAACAAACATGAAGCCCCGGCAAAAAGTGCTTGGTAACGATGCAGATACTTCCTTATCATATCGGCCCTATAAATGTCATAGCCATGGAAATAAACGAGCAATGGTATATTCAGTGCTTCGCATATAGGTAGCATTTCAAGTCCACAAGGCCCATATTCCGCCACCACGGCAGCTATTTCAAAATGCTGAAAGTAGTTTGAAATTTGTTGCTGTAGCTGCGGTTTCAAAAAATTATAAGCTACTATCGGTACTTTTGGCAACAACTTTTGCCCATTGGGCATAAAATATGGCAAATACCCTCCGTAAAGGTAATGCACATCGTAAGGCAAATAATCGACATGATTATGTATAAACGTTTCCGAATATTGCCGTTGATGTACAGATGTGATTGCAATGGCTTGCATCAAGTAAAAATAACTAATTAATCACTAGGCTTTGATGCAAAATTATCTACGAAAGGTGTCAGGTATCTTCCGCGTATCATTAATGTATTTAAGTACTTCTTCAGCAATGAATTCAGTTACTCTTGGGCCAGGGTGTCCGTTTATTGCACTGGCTTGTAGTTGAGAGCAGTCAATGCCTTTGAATTTTGCGCGATACGCATCAATTACTTCCAATACCTCAAAGCCAGCTTGTTTAATATAAGGCAGTGCCTGCACGTATTCCTTATAGCCATATTCATCCCCACAAGTAGAAGTCATTACCATAAAATGCGACAGTTTATCAGCATTTAGGGTAGCATTTACTGTGTCAAGAAACTTCCCATATGCTTTTAGGTTTTCAGGTCGATGTAATTTTTGGTTCCATTCGGCATAGCTATCGTCATATACAATATTCCAAACCCCATTCATAATGTTTGGAAAAATCCTTTCCAGAAAATGAAGGCGCACTCTCCAAATGTATTGCCGTTGTGGTATATTACCTAAGTCCGCATCATTGTTGACATAACCAATTATTAAAAGGTCTGGTTGGTACTTGCGTCCTTCTTTTAAATAAAAACTGAACTCATCTTTCGTTGACCATCCATTGATGCCCCAGTGCATTACCTCAATATTTTTATACTGCTTGCCAAGCATTTCTGCAAGCTTATGGCTCCATACTTGTTCATAGGGTAGACCGTCGCCCCAAACAAATGAATCGCCTAGCACTGCAATTCTGAATACACTATCGGGCTTTACGTATGTATGGTTGATATCTGTAAATCCATAACGATTCTTTAAAGCAAAGGCCTTGTTCCTGCTGTTTACTGCATCATTATGCTTCATGGCGGCCTTTATCTTTCCTTTGCTAGCACTATTCATAATAACATTAGTAATAAGCAATGCTAAAACAATGGATATTGCCAAGAACAATAATGAAAACAACCAGTTTCGTCTTTTTCGAATTTTACTCATCTCAGTAGCGCTACTGTTGCTTTGGCATCTAAATATTGTCGATAGTATCCTTCTAATGCGGGCTCAGCGCCATCCATTATTGATGCGATAAGTTTCGAGGTGATATGCATAAAAATTAGTGGCCATCTTTCGTTGATGAATACTTTTCCTTCTTTCATCGATCTTTTGTTCTCTATTTGGTTCCAGTAAGCTACATTGCAGCCTCTATGCTGGATAATGCCTATGTTTTCAAATATGGCCGGCACCAAATCAAGGTACTTTTGGTCAACGTATAAGCCCCTGCTTCTTGATATCCGGCATTCATAAAGGCAAGCTTCCCGCCACCAATCTACAATTTCATTTCCATCCTTAGTGGCACCAACAAAGCCCGCATTAAATACCCCGTCTCTAAAGTTGACTTCAAACCAAGCCCGGCTTGCTTTAGGATCATGAATACGCCAATGGGGGCAAAGCAAAAAACTGTGCCGCTCAAGTTCATCAAACAGAAAACTGGGATTCTCAAAAAAATACAAATCATTGTCTGCATAAAAGGCACTCTCAATACCTCTCTGCTCAAAAATGAATTTTAAAAGCGCAGGTTTTAATGACCATCGCAAGCTATCGCTACCCTTTCGATATTTTTTATAGTGAGGCGCTGTGTAGGGAACAATGTCATTAGAATTAGCGTAAAGCAACTCTATTGAAGCCGGAACTGCCTGTATGTTTACGTCTAGGCTGCTTTTATCAACCACCAATATAAAAGCTTGCACTTGGGGCATAAAAAGTTGCAAGGAGTTTATCATTGCAAACGACTGCGCCAAGTGGCTATAGGTGCTAATGGTACAGATGGCCCTGTTCACAAGTGCATTTTATTGGCACTAAACTAAATGTTTGAGTGCTAACCTGTGAATGGAAAGTACGATATAGAAATTTATTTCCGACAACCAAATAAAAAGCTTATTTTTGCGGGCTAGATAAAAAGAAAGACAAGTAAAACGACGCAAATCATTAATTGACAATGAGTAATCTGACCGCAGAAAGAAAAAAAGAGTTGTTCAAGCAGTATGGCGCAAGCGAAACCAATAGCGGTTCCGCAGAAGCTCAAATCGCCATGTTCACTGAGCGCATTGCCCACATCACTGACCACTTGAAAGCCAACAAGAAAGACTATTCTTCTACCCGGGCTTTGGTAACATTAGTAGGTAAGAGAAGGAGCCTTTTGAACTACCTCGCTAAAAAAGATATACAAAACTACAGGTCGCTGATTGAACGCCTGAACTTGAGGAAGTAAGAGCGGCTTACCCATCCCTCTGCCCGTTATTTATTTTGAGGCCAGGGGAAGGCCTCGCTTATTTTTAAAAGAAAATTTTTATGTCACAAATTGGTATAACCAAGAGTTTTGACCTAGGTGACGGTAGAATAGTATCATTAGAGACAGGAAAGCTTGCCAAACAGGCTGATGGTTCGGTGGTGGTACGTATGGGCAACACCATGTTGCTCGCAACTATCGTATCTGACCAAGATGCCCGTGAAGGGGTCGATTTTTTACCGCTTACTGTTGAGTATCAAGAAAAGTACGCCTCACTTGGCCGTTTTCCTGGCGGATTCTTCAAGCGCGAAGCTCGTGCTTCAGAGTATGAAATCCTTATCAGCCGATTGGTTGATAGAGCATTGCGACCTTTGTTCCCTGATGACTACCATGCCAATACCCAAGTTATCATCAACCTGATTTCAGGCGATAAAGACGTAAATCCCGATATCTTGGCTTGCTTGGGTGCATCTGCAGCCATTGCCGTTTCTGATATCCCTTTCAATGGGCCAATTTCAGAAGTTAGAGTGGGCCGTATCGATGGCAAGTTCATCGTGAATCCTACTATACCCCAAACCGAGCAATCGGATATTGACATGGTAGTAGCTGCCACACAGGACAGTGTGGTGATGGTGGAAGGAGAAATGAAAGAAGTATCGGAAGAGGACATGGTTGAAGCCATCAAATTTGCCCATGACCATATCCGTATCCAATTAAAAGCTATCAACGAGTTGGCCGAGGCCTTTGGAAAGAAAGCTGCTCGCGAATATAGCCATGAGGTAAACGACCTTACCTTTAAGGAAAGAGTTGTGAAAGCCACATATGACCAAGTAGTGTTGGCCATGAGCCAGCCCAAAGGCAAGCATGAGCGCCGTGATGAGCTAAAGAGAATCAAGGAAGAATTTGTTGCTACCCTTACTGAAGAGGAAGCCGCTCTATTTGGTGCTTTGGTGGGCAAATATTACCATGACGTAGAAAAAATGGCTGCTCGCAATCTCATTTTAGAGCGTGGCCATCGTTTGGACGGTAGGAAAATGAATGAAATTCGTCCTATTTGGAGCGAAGTGGATTATCTACCTTCTGCACACGGTTCAGCTATTTTTACCCGTGGCGAAACACAGTCATTGACTTCGGTGACCTTGGGAACCAAGATGGATGAGCAAATTATTGATGGTGCCGTATTCAAAGGGTACAATCGCTTTTTATTGCATTACAATTTCCCATCTTTTTCTACAGGTGAAACCAAGCCAATGCGCGGCCCAGGCAGAAGGGAGATTGGCCACGGAAACCTGGCCATGCGTGCTTTGAAGAACATGCTGCCAGGCCAAGAAACCAATCCTTATACTATCCGCATTGTGTCTGATATCTTGGAATCTAACGGTTCCTCATCCATGGCTACTGTGTGCGCCGGTTGTTTGGCATTGATGGATGCAGGTGTACAAGTTAAGAAAATGGTTTCAGGTATAGCAATGGGCTTGATTACCGATGAGACTAATGTAAATAATTACGCAGTACTTTCCGATATTCTTGGTGACGAAGACCATTTAGGTGATATGGACTTTAAGGTGTGCGGCACCCGCGATGGCATCACCGCTTGCCAAATGGATATCAAAGTAAAAGGCCTTACCTATGAGATATTGCTGAAAGCTTTATACCAAGCAAAGGAAGGACGTATGCACATTCTTGGAGAAATGGAGAAAACCATTACTGCTCCACGAGCCGATTACAAGCCACATGCGCCGCGCATTGTTAAAATTAACATTCCTAAGGAGTTCATTGGTGCGGTTATCGGACCTGGCGGAAAGGTAATTCAAGAAATGCAGCGCGAAACAGGTGCTACCATTATCATTGAAGAGGTTGGCGAATTTGGGGTAATAGATATTGCTGCCGATAATAAAGAAGCTATTGATGCAGCCGTGGCTCGTATCAAAGCCATTACCCAACAACCTGAACCAGGTGAAGTTTACGAAGGTTCCGTTAAATCCATTATGCCTTATGGTGCATTTGTGGAGTTTTTGCCTGGCAAGCAGGGCTTGTTGCACATTTCTGAAATCAGTTGGTCAAGGTTGGAAAATCTTGACGGGGTATTGAAGGAAGGCGACAAGGTGAAAGTGAAGCTACTGGAAATAGACACCAAAACTGGCAAATTCAAGCTTTCTAGAAAAGCATTGATGCCGAAGCCTGAAGGAGGCAATAAGCCACCGCAAAAGCAGGTAGTAGAAGAGTAAAAAGAAGCCCCGATAAGGGGCTTTCTTGTTACTAGCCTTACTTCTTTTTGCATTCCTTTATTTTAGCAATATTTGTACTTGTCATGAAGAAGTTTTTGGATACCTCAGCAGAAATGCAATTGACCAAGTGGGCCAATACGGTGGTAATTATTGTTTTTCTATCCTATTTTTTGGTTAACCTTGCAGCGTTTTTGAGTGTTCGACATGGTAAACAGGCCTGGGATTATGCTAGTTATGCTACTCCGTTGTTTTGGTTGTGCCTTGCTACTTATGCTTTTTCCGTTATGATACTTACCCGATGGGTTTATTACTGCTATAAGAATATTTCCATGATTGGAAAGCTTCAGCATGGAGTAAAGTGGGCTGTGGCTTACTTTTATATCCCTGCGCTCAACTTAGTCTACCCTGGTAGGGTGTTGGAAGAAATATGGTATAGGCTGCAAATAATGAATGGGGTAAAGCCTAAAGGGAATAGCTATATCAACTTATGGTCATACTCCTATTTTATTTCCTTGTTTTTAATACTGATAATGGTGATCGTCAATAGCCCCAACTACAAAGTAGGCCTCACCCGTAATATGGTTTGCAGTGGCTTGATTATCCTTTCCACATGGAGCTTGAATAAAGCGTTAAAGCAATTAGCATTTCAGGAAAAGAAAGGCTATAGAAACTACAACATCAATTTTCCTGAAGGAGATGATTAACGCTAGAAACAGGAAGTACCGCCTATACTAAAGCTCAAGTTTCCTGTTACGGAGCCACAGGCCAACGAATCTAAGGTGGCAGGATGTAGTGTTACAAAGCGCCGCTCTTGGCTACTTCTTGTGGAAAACAAGCCAAGACCTCCATTAATGTTGGTATACTTTGTTTGTGATTGCAACTGGGTGATACCCAACTGGCCTTGGTTGACATTGATATAATTGTATAGTACTTCCCCCCCAATCAAAAACCTAAATTCTAAAGGTTTGGCCAATGGTGCCCTGCCTACTGTGTTGTCAACCGCTATGCCTCTTGCTACGCCTGCAAAAAAATCTTTTCCGTCTATCAATTCCCTCAATACCTCATTGCCACCTGTACCTGAACTGTAAGCATTCTGCACCAAAGTAATATCTACAAAAAAAGTATCACGGTCACTGGTGTTGGAAAGGGGCCACTGTTCATACCAAAAACGCAGTACTACATCATAAGCCTTGGCATCTTTTGCGGAAACCCAACGTACTTCCACTGGCCTAAAGGAATTATTACCCTCAGGGATTACAAAGTTGATAGGGAAATCTATAGACTCATCAGCTGGCGGGCGTTCCAGCTTTATGGTATCTACAATTGGGCTTTCGGCAGTAACCAATTTGCCCGATACCAAGTTGCGCACCACCAGCCGATAATTTTCAGAGGCCGAAAGCGGCGTACTAGTGGTATATATGATATTGGAATCCAACCCAAAATCACCGTTGCCATCTCGCGCAACCTTAATAGGGCTTAAGCTGATAGTATCCCCATTGGAGATTTTTACCAGCTTTACACTTAAGTCCTCTATGGGGTAAAACAGGGAGTCAGGGTTATCGGAAAAATCAAGGGCACTTCTTTCTTGGTCCAGGTATGCCTTTTGTACCCTAATGTATTGTACAGGCTCCTTAGGGTCAAGCAAGCCATATACCACCATTACCTCTTCATAATCAGCCGCTACATCTAAATCTGTAGAGCAAGCGGCCAGCATTAATGTAAAGCCGGCCATTAAGCCTAAGAAAATCTTCATTCAACAAAAATAAACGATTATGTGCAAGTTAAGTTGTGCTTGGTCGAAAATACAGGCCCAACAGCCTAAAAAGCATAAAATACAGGTTGATTATTTAAACATTCTAAATTTTGGGGAAATTCATTAGCTTTAAAGCAATATTACCGAATTGTAAAATCTAGTGCAGGTGAAGCACTGCTACTATTTGCTTTTATTACTGCTAATAATGCTATTTGCCGGTACTTCACTACGGGCGCAGGATATCCATTTTTCCCAGTTCTATGCCCACCCACTTGCCTTGAACCCTACTTTGGCGGGTTATAGTGAAGGCGATTACAGACTGGCGGCCATTTACCGTAACCAATGGAATACCGTAGCCACCCCATTTGAAACCTATGGTGCTTCCTTTGATTCCCGAATCCCTTTAAAAAAAGTAAAGGAAGACGTTTTTGGTGCAGGGATTTCCATTATCAATGATAAAGCTGGGGCGCAAGGACTAAAACTGTTCACAGGGTCTTTAAGCGTAGCCTATCACAAGCAATTGGGTAAAAAGCAAAAACAGTATTTGGGCTTGGGATTGCAGTTGAGCTATACACAGCGCAGTATCGATTATCAGGCATTGCGTTTCCCCAGCCAATATGACGGTGCTACCATTAACCCTGCTAACCCAAGCGGTGAGAATGTAGGCCAGAACATTACCATGTTCGACATGAATGCGGGTTTATTCTACAGTGGAAGGCTAAGCGAAAGGGTCGGCATTTTCAACGGATTGGTAGTATCGCATTTGCTTCGCCCAAAAGAAAGCTTTATCAATGACGATGATGCCCGTTTACAAATGAAGTACACCATTCATGGAGGGGCAAGAATAAGGGTCGGTAAACGCTGGCATCTTACACCCAACTATATTGTAATGTTGCAAAACAAGGCTAGGGAAATCAATGTGGGTTCAGCGGTAGAGTATCAGTTGGGGCCTGTACAGAAGGGTGTGATATTAAGTATAGGTGGTTGGTACCGCATTAAGGATAGCGGTATTGTTTCGGCGGGTGCAGAGTTTAAAAGAATCAGGCTGGGCTTAAGCTACGATATTGCTTCATCCAGTTTGCAACAAGTACCTAAGGTGACTAGTGGCTTTGAGATTTCATTGATTTATACCGGTTTGTTTGCTAAAAATACCAGTGGGCCCATTTTGGTACCCTGTCCAAGATTGTAAGTATTGAAAAAACTATTGGCCATATTGACCTTGTTTTGTTGGGTATCCGTCCAAGCCCAATCGCCCGTTATTGAGTTGGGTCCTAAAAAGTTCAAGGTACGCAAGGCGATCAAGCAGGCCGATAAGCAGGTAAAACTTGGAAACATTTATGCAGCCTCGGAATTGTACGAGCAAGTATTGGAGAAAAAGCCAACCCAAGTGAAAATAGCTTGGCAATTGGCCCAATCATACCAAGCAGCACGCGATTATGTAAAAGCAGAAAAATGGTACGGCCATGTTGCAGAAACTGATGCGGACGCCTATCCCGAGGCGGGATATTACCAAGCATTGATGATGAAAATGAACGGCAAGTATGCCGAGGCGCAAACCTTGTTCAATAGTTTTGCCAAAGCATATAAAGGGGAAAGCGCACAGTTTAAGAAATGGGCAAAAACCGAAGCCGAAGGCTGTTCATTGGCGTTGAAAGAAGGCCAATCGGGCAATGGTATCAAGCTTATCCATTTAAGCGATACCGTCAATTCGGCTTACTCCGATGTGTCACCAATAATGTGGGACAAAAACACCATACTTTTTGCTGCACTGCCCGAGGATTCCGTATTGGTCATTTATCCCGATAGCAGTACGAAACCCGACCACCATATCAAGTTTTATAGCACCCAAAAAGGCCCCAATGGCTATAGCCCTGCCACCAAATTCCCCCAGTTCGATAAAGTGGGTAGCCATGTTGCCAACGGTGCGTTTTCTCCGGATGGCAAACGGTTTTATTTTACCATATGCGATGAGGTGAGCTTTACTAAAATCAACTGCAAAATCTATGTAAGCCATTCCGAGAACGGTACATGGAGCGAACCAGTAGTATTGGATAACCGCATCAATATGGAAGGCTATACCAATACACAGCCTGCGGTAGGTAGCAATATCAATAACAGCGAAGTGCTTTATTTCGTATCGGATAGGCCTGGCGGAAAAGGGGGGCTAGACATTTGGTATAGCATTATTGATAAAAAGGGTAATTACCAAGAACCAAAAAATGCAGGTAAAATCAATTCCGATAGGGATGAAGCTACCCCCTTTTATGACAATGCTAATGGCACCCTTTATTTTAGTTCCAATGGATGGGTGGGTTTAGGTGGCTACGATATCTTTAAGGTCATCGGAAAAATCAATAAATGGACACCACCTGAAAATATGGGCAAGGCCTTTAACAGCAGTGCCGATGATATGTATTTCAGTGCCGATAAGGACCAAACCAAGGGGTTTTTAGTGTCCAATAGGGTAGGAGTTATCAGTTTGAAAAGCCCCACTTGCTGCGACGATATTTTCGCTTTTGAAAGTACCAAAGATATCCTTGTCGCTGTGAAAGGATATGTGTTTGATGAAAGCAACCCCGGTGTTCCTTTAAATGGAGCAAAAGTATCCCTAAGCCTAATGAGTGAGGGGGACGACATTCCCGTCAACGAGCAACAAATGGCCAATGATGAGCGCTATTTCTTTTCTTTGGGCTTGGGCAATAACTATAAAGTAACCGGCAGTATGTCAGGATACTTAAACCGTTCAGCGGCATTTACTACTTTTCAGATTAGCGAAAGCGACACCTTGGTGGTAGATATTTTTATGAAGAAGTTGGAGAAGGACAAAAGCTACAGCATCAAGAATATTTACTACGATTACAATTCTGCTGCCTTGAGGCAAGAATCATCTGCCTCGTTGGATAGCTTATATACTATTTTGATTGAAAATCCTGGTATCAGTATCGAGTTGGGCTCACATACCGATGCCCGGGGTTCGGAAACTTATAATATTAACCTTTCTCAAAAACGTGCGGAAAGTGTGGTGAAATATTTAGTAGGGAAAGGCATTGCATTGGAGCGGCTGAAAGCCAGGGGATACGGTGAGACGCAGTTATTGGCCGATTGCTCCCAATTGGCCCAATGCCCCACTGAGGGTGAGGGCGACTGTCCATGCCACCAACAAAACAGAAGAACAGAGTTTAAGATTATTGATGTAAAGGAAGTACCTAATGAAAACGAACAGTAACTGCTAATCCATTGAAACGCATCTATCACATATTGCTCCTCAGCTTGCTGGCCACTTTCCCTGCAACAGCTCAACAACAGATACAGCTTTTTGTAGAGGATTTTGAAAACGGGAACAACTATTTCGTGACCGATACGGTAGCCAATGGCAAAGAGAAATGGATTGTAAACAACGAGTACAACGGCCAGTCGGTTTATCCGTTCACCACCAGGCAAGACAGTGTCTATTTCGGCAACGGCACTATTACCAATGCCCCATTTAGCACCTACCTGCATATACATGATAGTACCCTAGCTCCTGGCATTGCCAATGCCAACTATGACCCTTCCGCCCCTTCCGAAGATTTTGTGTACACTGCCGCGGGTTTCTGTACAAAAGGCATGGAAGATGTGAAGCTGGTGTTTTTCTATATAGTAGAAGGCGACACTATCAATTCCAGCCCTACGGCTTGGGGGGAGGTTTACTATAGTATTGACGGGGGACCTTGGGTACAAACAGGAGACCCTAAATACTATAAGCAAACCAACTGGAGGTACGAACAGATTCAAGACACCGCCTTTAACGATGTGGTGAACTTGCGCATCGGCTTTAAATGGGTGAATAATGGTGGAAGCCAAACAAAGACCATTTCCTTTGGGGTGGACGATATTCAAATGGTAGCTACCTATGACGACGTGAACAACCCAGTGCAAATCAATATAGTAGATGTGTTTCCCGACACGGTTTGCAGGCAGAACTTTTTAGTACTGCAATGGGAGCTTTCCAGCCAACTGTGCGATGCCACTTATCAGATAGAGCTATCAAATGCTACGGGCAATTTTGCCAATCCACGGCAAATGGGGGTATTTGACATTTTTTACCCTGATACTACTGGATTTATCGGCATCACCATCCCTTCCAATATTCCATTGGGCACCTGCTATAAAGTGAGATTGGTTAGATTGTCTCCCGCACCTACCATAATCGGCTCGGCAAGCACTTGCTTTGTAGTGCGCAATTGCCCAAACACCATTACCACCTTAACCCCAATTGTAGTGACTGATGCCGATACCGTTTGTTCCCGCAGTGCTATTGATGTACCCTTTTTCTCTACTGGGGTATTCAACAGCAGTAATATTTACCGGGCAGAACTTTCCGATTCCAATGGCACGTTCAACAATCCGCAAACCATTGGTACTTTTCCTAGCTCACAGACTTATGACCCATCATTGGGTTCACCCCCAGGCAATGTTTCCGGCTTGATACCTTCCACCCCTGCTGGTTGTAACTATTACATTAGGGTAGTGTCAACCAACCCCAGTGCCACAGGTTCCGTTTATGGTCCTTTTTGTATCTCGCAATGCGATATGTTGACCAACAATACAGTCGATATACAACTATGTATTACCGAGCAAACAGGCATTGACACTGTTATCAGTGTAGGCATTAATACTTGGGACACTTTGGCCAATTATGCGCCTGGCAATCAGTTTTCCGTTCAATTATTGAGTAGGATGACTTTGGCCCTGATTAATGAAGGAGGTTTAGGCGCTGTATTCGACACTACCACCAATACCTTCAACCTGATAGTGCCCGGACTATTTGACTTGCTGAATTTGGGCATTGCTCCGGGTTCCTATTATGCCCGCATTGTTTCCGATAGTTCTAACTTATCTTACGACCAAAACGGAACCATTATCAGGCTTACCATAGGCGCCCCAGCCGATAATCCGCCGAACATTTTGACTACTGATTCGGTGTTCTGTAATACCGAAGTGGTTGGCTTCATCATTGATCCTTATAATCCAGATTCGGATTACGAATGGCTTTCCGCTGATTTAAACAATGGCCAGCCCTTTATTTGGCCGGGAAACACCTTATTGGTAAACTTTACAGGTGCACCTGTGAATGATTATACGGTGCTGGTACGGGAAATCAACTTTGGTTGTTATGGTGGGTATGCCCAAGGTAAAACTATTAATATCATTTCTGTTCCCGATGGGGATATTACCGGTGAAGATAAGGTGTGCTTGGGCGATACGGTACAATTCCAGTTCCCTTATCAGCCAGCCACCTATTACGGCTGGGATATTAGCGCGGGCAATTTAATCGACACATCCAATAATGAAATCTCGACTGTTTTCGATTCTGTAGGCAATTATGACATTTTCGTTTATGCGCTGAACGAGTGCGGTTCCAGTCGCGATACTGCTGAAATTGAGGTGGTGTCATTGTTAAGCATCGATGCGGGAAAAGATACTTCGGTATGTGCAGGCGAGCCAGTAGAGTTGATAGCAACTACACAAGGCTTTAGCAGGGGCTTGAGCACGACGGTTTCCAATGCAGGGCCCAATGCACAAGGTTTTATGTTCGATGTATCTGCCAATGACGATTTGACTATTACCTCATTGGATGCCAACTTCAACTCAACTGTGCCAAATGCCGATGTACGTGTTTATTTTAAAACCGGCACGCACGATGGTTTTGAAGGCGATTCTACCCAATGGACACTTTTAGGAGTGGCTACGGGTGTTGTGCCCAACCTGCCAGGTACTTTGACGCCTTTGCCCATTCCAATGAATGTTTCAGTATCAGCGGGGGACACTATTGCTTTCTATGTCACTACTACCAACAGCGCCAGAATGAAATATGTGAACGGCACCCAGGAGAACCGTATTTTTTCCACGGATGGCATCATGAATATCCATGAAGGTACGCTGAATATATACCCCTTTGCAGCCAATACTGCCCCAAGGGTTTGGAGCGGCAGGGTCAACTACTTTACCTATGGCGGCCTTACTTATCAATGGAGTAGTGGGGACACTACCCGTAATGCCACTGTAAGGCCTACTGCTACTACGGAGTATTCCATTTTGGCTAACGATACCACGGGCTGCGGCAATACGGATAAGGTAACCGTCAGCGTATTTGCCGCACCCGCTGCCGATGCAGGCGACAGTGTAACCGTATGTGCTGGCAACACTGTAAGCGTAAATGCGAGTGCAGATGGTAGCTTTACTTGGGAACCCACTAATGGCCTCAGCGACCCCAATTCTTTAACGCCTACCATTACGCCAGATAGCAGTGTTTCATATATTCTGACGGTGAGCGGACAAAACGGCTGTAGCAACAAGGACACATTGAACATTACCGTACAGGTGCTATCGGAAAACAAGGATTCATTGGGGCTGTGCAAGGACCAAACTTTGGAACTGAGCTTGCCCGAAACTGCTGGGGCTCAATATCAATGGAACAATGGCGACGTTACTCGTACCATATCCGTAAATGTGCCAGGCGTATATACGGCCTTGTACAATGACGGTTCAGGCAACTGCCCTGCCCGTTACGTGTTTTCAGTACAAGATTATGACTGTGAATCCATTTTACAGATACCAACGGCATTTAGTCCCAATGGTGATGGCTTGAACGACTATTTTACCATTTTCGGGAAGAACATTGTTAAGTATCAGTTGGAAATATTTAATCGCTGGGGCGAACTTGTATACAGCACTACCGATGCCAATGAATTGAACGACTTGCAAAAAGGCTGGGATGGCCGCCATAGGGGCGAATTGCAGAACTTGGCTGCATTTGTTTATAGGGTGAGGGCTACTGATGCCCTTGGTGTGAGCATTGATAAAAGTGGCAGTTTTACCTTGGTAAGATAATCGGCAATGGAGAAGCTAGGGACATGGTTGGCTTTGTGGGCAATAGTGGCCAATTGCTGCGCCCAAAACCCGATGCAGCCAAAGCAATACAATTTCAGCACTTTCCCCGCACCTGTTACCCTTCAAGCCACTGAAGAATTGCGCCGATTGACCTACGATAGTTTGGAAAAGCATCCTGAATTTGGGGTGCTGCCCCATAATGCACAATGTATGGGATGCGTGGAATTATTGGATAAGCGCACAGTTAACAGCCGCTTTTTTGTTGGCGAGGGTACTGGGGGAAAAGTGTTTTATAGCCAACAATCTTACTTTCCACTGCACTATCAGAAGAACGGGCAATGGATGACAATTGACCCCCGCTTGAGCAAGATGGGCAATTTTTATCGCGCTGAGCAACAGCCTGTACCTACTTTTTTGGATGCGAGCACCTTTTCTTCCGGTGTTGTTGTCAATGACCAGTCCTTTGAATTCAATCGCAACCTGACCTTATCCTTTCTGGATGGTAAGCTACCTTCAAGCATTCACGAGCCAATAGCAGACCATGCAAGTATTGGTGTTGATGGGGTTTACATTAAGGATTATTGGCCGGGAATAGATATGCAGCAGGTATTCAAAAAGGGTACGGTTAAAACGACTTTCATCATCCCCAAGCCATTGACCAATCTTCCCAGTAACGGCGATTTGACCATTACGGATTATCCAAAACTGCCACAAGGATATCGTTTGGAATTGGTGATGGATTCAAGTATAGCAAACAAAACAGCCATAGTAGTGACCAATGGTAAGGAAAAGCCAGTGGAGATATACAAGCCCGTGTATTATGATAGCCAAGGGCGTGGCGGAAAAGTAAACTATAACTTGGTGAGCAATGGCTTGGCTCTAAGTATTAGTATTCCCATTACTGTCCTTAACGACACCACTTACGAATACCCTTTCTACATTGACCCTGAGGTAGTTGGCAAGGATGATACCGGACACTACGTGCTCACTGGCCAGCCCTCGGCCGTGTTGGGCTTTTCACTTAATCCGCAAAGCTGTGATTATCCATTAACGGTAATTTGCCCTGGTAAGAGCGAATTGACCGACACCTATTTACAATTGGAGTACGAGAACAATAGGGTGAATATCTGCCAAGGTGCTTTCTGCCAATTCAATGACGTAAGTATGGAAGTAATAGGCCCATGCGGCAATGGTACGGGGCAACTGTCCTGCAACCCTGCCGCACCGCCTTTTATTGGTACCTGTACCACCGATGAAAATTTGGTACCCGCTGCCGATTCCATCCGGATACCCAATTTTTTGCCCTGTTTCCCGCCTCAATGTCCTGATTATGTGCTGAATTTCACCTTAAAAAATCGCCAATTCCGATGCACGGGTGGCTGCGGCTTCGATTGTGCCGAAGGCAAATATTTTGCGGTGACCGTAAAGGGCCGTCTATTGGAGGATACTATTCGTTTTGTAAAGCCGAATGGCCAACAGGACCGTGTAAACCAGGATACCACCGTATGTGCCGGTCAACCGGTTACCCTAGTAGCCAACCCTGATTGGGGCGTACCGCCCTATAATTACTTATGGAACACTGGCCAAACCGATTCCGTGATTATTGTGCGGCCCGAACAGACCAGCATTTATAACTTAATGACCAGTGGGCAATGTGATACCGTATTTACCAATGATATCATTATCAATGTGATTCCGTCCCCCGTTTCCAATGGCACCGATACTGTGGACTTCTGCGAAGGCGACGCCATTACCCAAGTAATCGGTGGGCCGCCCGCGGCTGGGGTTTCCTATGATTGGACAGCCAATCCCGCTACGGCATTGTCCTTTTTAAGCACAACCATACTTTCACAGCCTCAGTTAAGCATACCAGCGGGGCAGGCCGACAACTTCACCTATTTCCTAACTGCCGATGACGGCACCTGCACTAGGGTAGATACTGTAAGGCTGTTGGAACATCCCTTGCCCAATCCTATCATTGTGCCCGATAGTGTCATTATCTGTGAGGGCAGTACTGCACAGTTGAGCACTTCCCAAACCTATGCCCAATATCAATGGAACACCGGGGAAAACCTGGCAGTAATTACCATTGGGCAGGCCGGCAGCTTTGCGGTGACGGTAACGGATGATAATGGCTGTACCGCCGCGGCCTTGCCCGTGAATGCCACTGTTAACCCCGTACCTCAATTTGAGGTGTACACTATCCCCGATTCCAGTATCTTGATTGGGGAGAGCGTTACGCTAAATGCCAGTATTGATTTAAATGCCGCTAACGTGAATAGCTTCCTTTGGTCGCCCAATGATGGCTTAAGCTGTAACAACTGTGCAGCCCCTGTGGCTACGCCCGAAAACGACCAGTGGTATTACCTTCAGGTAACCAGTGCTGGCTGTATTGGCACTGATTCCGTGTTGGTGGACATTGTTTTTCCTGATAACTACTGGATTCCCAATGCCTTTAGCCCTAACGACGATAAAAAGAATGACCGCTTTTATATCAAAAAGCAGTCGGGCGTTACCGTGCTGGAATTTAAGGTGTACAACCGCTGGGGTGAATTGGTCCATGATGGTGCCGAACCTTGGGATGGTACTTACAACAATGAGAAAGCCCCCATTGAAGTGTACACCTATTATTTCAAGTTACGCTTCTATACCGGCAAGGAAGAAACCGCAAAGGGTAATGTTACTTTGTTGAGATAAATAAGCTCCAAAACATACCGAAAACGTACGCAATTCGTACCCAATAAATACCGAAAACAGCGCAATTCGTACTCAAAAAGTTTAAATTACGCCATTAATTAAACGGCGTAAAGCTATTCAATATCAGTCATTTATAAAAATTTAGGTCTACTTTTACGTCCTTTTAATTATGCTTTGCACCTGTTGGCTTGCGCCGTTTGTTCCTACCTCTAGCTCGCATCTAGCATCAAGTCTAATTAAAAGCACTTAAGGTGAAATTTGCAAGTAAATGCAGTGATTTGTTCGAGGAAAGCGATGAAACAGGTCCAGAACCTTTTGTATTCCATTTCTATTATAATATTTGATAACTTTACAACATGGAGAATATTAGGGACATTGTTACGATTGATAGTGAAATTCTCGGTGGCCAACCGGTGTTCAAGAACACACGGGTACCCATCGATAGCTTGTTCGCCCATTTCGAAATGGGCCTCTCTTTGGATGATTTTCTAAACGACTTTCCTAGTGTCAGCAAGGTCCAAGCGCTTAAAGTTTTGGAAATGGCTGAACGGTTAATGGCTTCAAAGAACATTGTTCAATTGTATGAAGCTGCTGCTTGATGAAAACCTGCCCAAAGGATTAAAAAAGGACCTCTACGAGCATCAGGTGTTTACCGTTAACGATATGCAATGGAATGGCAAAAGTAATGGTGAGTTGTTAAGACTTATGCTTTCCGAGGGATTTCAAGCACTTGTTACTTTCGACAAAAACTTAGTATACCAACAGAATTTCAAAAAATATCCCATTCCAGTATTGGTTATTAATGCCCGTAACAATACCTATCTAGTTTTAAAAGAGTTGGCACCAATACTACAACAAGTGCTTAAATCGGATCTTACCCCTGGCCCTATTGAAGTGGTAGCATAGCCCCCGTTATCCACATTCATCCCTTTTCCTTAGTGGATTATACGCTTGGCCTGCATGGCAGGCGACTATATAAGATTTAGTATTTTTACGCTCTATACCGAAGTATGGCCATAAAAGCTGCTGATAAGGAAAAGAAGGCTAAGGATAAAGCCAAAGCCGCTCCCGCAAAGGGCAGCACTACTTCCTTTTGGGCTGATGAGCGCGCAGCGAGAATTGCAGGATTGACTTTGGTGCTGCTGGGCCTGTTCCTTACCGTGTCACTCATATCTTACGCATTTAGTTGGCAGCCTGACCAGGACAAGTTTTTCCACTTCAGTTGGGGCCTTTTGCTCCAGAACGACCCTGAGATACCCAACAACATGATGGGCCGTTTCGGGGCCATTATTTCGCATCAGTTGTATTACTATGGCTTTGGCATCGGCAGTTTCTTTTTGGTGCCCGTACTGATGTTTTCCGGCTTGCGCCTAGCATTCAAGCTCCGCTTTTTCTCCTTATGGAAGGTGTACCGCTACGCTTTTCTTGGCTTGGTGTGGGCATCGGTTTCACTTGGATTGTTGGATGCGCAACTGGAATTGGCTTTTCCACTGGGCGGTAGCTTTGGGATGATTGTAGCACAATGGCTAATGCAGTTCATCGGCTTATTGGGTGCAGTGCTGGTGTTGTTTTTTAGCCTGTTGGCCTTTGCCATTATAGAATACAACCTCGATATCCAATCTTGGGTAAATACGGGCAAAACGGCTGCTGCTAACAAAGCTGGAGTAGGGGACAAACCCCAAAGTTTTCTAGATACAGAAACGGAAGTAAAAGAATGGGCTCAAAGAATTAAGGACGAAAATGACAAGGTGGATCCTTTAATACCGCCCTTTGACATGGATGAGTCAGAAGAAGATGAACCGGAAGAAGAAGGCAG
The DNA here is from genome assembly GCA_033762815.1 of Chitinophagales bacterium. Lineage (GTDB taxonomy): Bacteria > Bacteroidota > Bacteroidia > Chitinophagales > CAIOSU01 > JANRLF01. Next base: position 84,198 of record JANRLF010000005.1, read on the forward strand.
CTTTGACTTTGAAGTAAAGCATGTGCCTCCGGTGAAGCCAGTAGGCAATGCATCCAAGTTCGATTTGGAAGTAGAAAGCCCATCTTTTGAAATCAATGAAACTATGCCTACTCCGGTGCATGAGCCCGTGGAAATGGATAGGGGAGGACTGGATACGGAATATGACCCTACCCTTGATTTGGCAGATTATAAGTACCCGCCTTTGGACTTGTTGCGGGTACACGGCAGCGAGCGCATACAGGTAGATACGGATGAATTGGAAAAGAACAAGAACCAAATCATCGAAACACTCAGCAACTATAATATCGAGATATCTAAGATAAAAGCCACCATTGGCCCTACGGTTACCTTGTATGAAATAGTGCCTGCCGCAGGGGTGCGCATTTCCAAAATCAAAAACTTGGAAGATGATATAGCCCTTAGCCTTTCCGCATTGGGCATCCGTATCATTGCGCCTATCCCGGGCAAAGGTACCATAGGCATAGAAGTGCCCAACGTAAAAAAAGAAGTGGTGAGCATGCACACGCTCATCTCTTCCGAGAAATTCCAGACGTCAAAAATGGAGCTGCCCGTAGCCTTGGGCAAAACCATTGCCAACGAGATATTCATTGCCGACCTTGCCAAAATGCCGCACATGCTGATGGCTGGTGCTACGGGCCAAGGTAAATCAGTAGGCTTGAATGCCATGCTGGTATCTTTGCTGTATAAGAAGCATCCATCGCAACTAAAGTTTGTACTGGTTGACCCTAAAAAGGTAGAATTGACCTTGTTCGCACAGATAGAAAAACACTTTTTGGCCAAGTTGCCCGGCGAATCGGAACCGATTATTACCGATACCAAGAAGGTGATACACACGCTCAATGCACTATGCATCGAAATGGACAACCGCTACGACTTGTTAAAGGAAGCGCAGGTAAGGAATATTAAAGAATACAATGCCAAATTCATAGCCCGCAAGCTGAACCCAAACAAAGGCCACCAATACCTGCCCTATATCGTGCTGGTAGTGGACGAGTTTGCCGACCTGATGATGACCGCAGGCAAGGAGGTGGAAACGCCTATCGCCCGTCTGGCGCAATTGGCAAGGGCCATTGGTATCCATTTGGTCATCGCAACACAGCGTCCATCGGTCAACATTATAACGGGCACCATTAAAGCCAACTTCCCGGCACGGGTAGCCTTTAAGGTAACTTCCAAAATTGACTCGCGCACCATTTTGGATGCTGGCGGTGCCGACCAGTTGATTGGTAGGGGAGATATGCTACTGTCAGATGGCGGCGATATTATACGCTTACAGTGCGGTTTTGTGGACACTCCAGAAGTGGAGGATATCTGCAAATATATTGGTGAACAACGGGGCTATCCGGAAACCTTTAAGCTACCGGAGTATGTTGGGGAGAAGGATGAAGATGGCGGCGACCTGGATGCGGGCGATTGGGACGAATTGTTCGAAGAGGCTGCTAGAACCATTGTGCAGACCCAACAGGGCTCAACGTCCCTGCTGCAAAGAAGATTGAAATTGGGCTATAACCGCGCAGGAAGATTGATGGACCAACTGGAACGTGCGGGCATAGTAGGTCCCAATGAAGGCAGCAAAGCCCGTGAAGTGCTTTATGCCGATATGTACCAACTGGAACAATTTTTGAACGAACACCGATAAAATTTTTATAATGTCAAAATTCTTTCTCAGCCTTTGCATCGCCCTTGTATGCACCCTTTCCTTCGCACAAACCAGCAAAACCAGCAAAAACGACCCAGCCGCACAAGCTTTGTTGGATAAGGTGGCTGCCAAATACAAGAGCTTTGCCAGCCTTGAAATGACCTTTACGCTCAATATACAGTCCGTAGAGGACAAACTGAACGAAACCATGACAGGCTCGGCTTGGATTAGGGGCGAAAAATACCGTGTTACTACCAATACGGTTGATATCGTTTGCGATAACGTGAAGCGTTGGACTTATCTGAAGGAGAACAACGAAGTACAAATCAATTTCTACGAGCCGGAGGAGGATAATATCGAAAGCCCAGCCCAGTTGTTTACCCTGTACAAAAAGAACTTTTATTACCGCATGATAGCTGATGATAAGGTGGATGGCAAGGTGGTAAAAGTAGTGGAACTGACCCCTACTAAGTTGGAAAACTCCACCTACTCAAGGGTACACCTGTACATTGACCCTGCCAGCAACAACATTGTGCAGGCCAAGGTTTTCAATAAAGATAAAGTGACCTACACCTGGAAAATTACCAAGTTTACGCCTAATGCCAAGATTGACGATGCCAAGTTCGTATTCGATATCAGCAAATACCCCAAGGTACACGTGGAGGATATGACCAAATAGATTTTCTATTTTTGAGGGGTACCAAAACCCCTCGAAATGAAAAAGCACATACTCATCTATGGCCTGTTATCGGGCATCATTGTTTCCATAGTCATGCTAATCTCCGTAGCACAATTCAATAGCGGTGCTAAAGGATCTGAATATTGGGGTTTTGGCGGCATGTTTGTGGCCTTTTCCTTGATTTTTGTCGCACTTTACCAAATACGCAAGAGCGAAGGCAACCGCTTGTCGTTCTTAAGGGGCTTGGGTGCGGCGGTGGCTATCGCTTTTATCACCTCTACCATGTATGTAGCCAGTTGGATGGTGGTATCGCACTACTATTACCCCAACTTTATAGAGCAGTATGCTGAACTGGAAATAAACAAGGCCAAAGCCAATGGGGTAACAGATGAAAAAATGGCCAAAATGATGGAGGATTTTGATGGTATGAAGAAAATGTACAAAAATCCACTCTTCAAAATGGGCTTGACCTATATGGAAGTGCTGCCAATCGGAATCGTAATGTCCTTAATCGCCGCCCTGGTAATGATGCGTAAGGGGTAAAGAGAATCAGACAATGACTGTATAAAATCAGTCAAACGACTGGTTGTGGCTGTTGGATATTTCCAGCATTTTCTCGTACTCGTCCGGGCTTAGGTCGTTGTAGTAGAAGTTGATGGGGTTAATAGGTTGCCCCCCTTTGTGCACCTCATAATGCACGTGGGGACCGGTAGAGGTTCCAGTATTGCCTACTAGGCCTAGTTGGTCGCCGCGTTTTACTTTTTGCCCAGGCCTAACCGTGATACGGCTCATGTGCCCATATACGGTTTCATAACCAAAGCCGTGGTCAACAATTACGTGATTGCCAAACCCACGACTATCAAAATTGGCTTCTTTCACTACCCCGTCGCCCGTTGCGAAAATAGGTGTACCGATGGGGGCATTGAAGTCCATGCCATAGTGCATCTTGCGGGTTTTATAGATAGGGTGGATGCGGAAACCATAACCAGAAGCCACCCGGGTGAGGTTTTTGTTGGCTACGGGCATTATGGCCGGTATGGAGGCCAGCATTTGTTCCTTTTTCTTGATCAGTCGATTGATTTCGTCGTAAGATTTCGACTGGATATACATTTGCTTGCCCACCTTATCAATCATCTTGGCTGTTTCAATCATCAGCTCGCTGTTGTCAAAGCTTTGCAGGTCGGCATATTTGCTGGAGCCACCCGTACCTGCTGTGCGCACGCTTTCAGAAATGGGCTCAGCCTCAAAAATAACCCGATAGATATTGTCGTCGCGCTTTTGCAAGCCGGCTAGTACTTGCGACATTTGAGCCAGCTTTTTTTGGTTCCATTCATAGTTTTGGCGCAACTGTTCTATTTCGCGCCGCATTTCCCGTTCCTTGGGCGAATCGATATAGCGCCACACGATGGCAAATATGACGATAGAGAACACGAACGAGGAGGAAAGAAAGCCAAAGGCACGGAGCAGCCGTTTGCTGAAACTCACTTCAATCTTCTCGTAGCGGAGCGACTGCTTGTTGTAATAATACTTTACTTTTTTCATTACTTAACCGCGTGAAATCAGTAATTTTGACGCCTGTTTAAGTCGTGTGTTAAACAAATTTAAACAAATCTTCCCTTTTTGGGAAACTTCAACCTATCAACAGTGCCGCCATGCTATCCGCCCAGATTAGAGAGACCTTTTTGAATTTCTTCGCTTCCAAAGACCATAAGATAGTACCTTCTGCCCCCATCGTGGTAAAGGATGACCCTACATTAATGTTCACCAATGCGGGCATGAACCAGTTTAAGGACTATTTCTTAGGCAACCGTACCGCAGAATATCCCCGTATTGCCGATACCCAAAAATGCCTACGGGTATCGGGCAAGCACAACGATTTAGAGGAGGTTGGGCTGGATACCTACCACCACACCATGTTCGAAATGTTGGGCAACTGGTCTTTCGGCGATTACTTCAAAGAGGAAGCCATTTCATGGGCTTGGGAGTTGCTGACCGAGGTGTACAAAATGGACAAAAGCCGCCTGTATGTTACCTATTTTGAAGGCGATGTAGCAGAAAATTTGGAAGCGGATGAGGAAACACGGCAGATTTGGTCGCGCTTTGTATCAGCAGACAGGATTTTGAAAGGAAACAAAAAAGACAATTTCTGGGAAATGGGCGCTACCGGCCCCTGTGGACCTTGCACGGAAATACACGTGGATATTAGGGATGATGCGGAAAGGGCTTTGGTGGACGGCAAAACACTGGTAAACGCCAGCCACCCGCACGTAATCGAGATTTGGAACAACGTATTCATCCAGTTCAATCGTTCCGCCAATGGCAGCCTTTCCGTTCTGCCAGCCAAGCACGTGGATACGGGTATGGGCTTTGAACGCCTTTGCATGGTATTGCAAGGCAAAAAATCAAATTACGATACAGACGTATTTACTCCTTTAATAGCTACCGTAGAGGCAATTAGTGGCATCCAATACCAATACAGCGATAGTAAGCAAGACGTCGCCATGCGGGTAATTGCCGACCACATTCGAGCTGTGACCTTTACCATTGCCGATGGGCAGCTGCCGTCCAATACAGGCGCGGGTTACGTTATCCGCCGCATCCTACGCAGGGCGGTAAGGTATGGTTATTCCTATCTCGACTTGAAAGAGCCGTTCTTCCATAAGCTGGTAGTAGTGGTGGCAAAGCAATTCGAACATGTATTCACTAATGTATTGAGCCAGTTGGATTTGGTAGAAAAAGTAATCAGGGAAGAAGAAGCTACTTTTTTGAATACTTTGGGCGGAGGCTTGAAAAAATTTGCGGCTATCTCCAATATCTCCGGCAAGGAAATAGGTGGCAGGGAGGCTTTTGAACTCTATGACACTTTTGGCTTCCCGATTGATTTGACCCGATTGCTAGCAGCAGAGCAAGGATTGACCATTGACGAGGCTGGCTTCGAAACGGAATTGAAAAAGCAAAAGGAGAGGAGCAAGAAGGATGCAGCCGTCAATCAAGAAGATTGGGTGCAACTAGTGGAAGATGAGGAGGAAGAATTTGTGGGATATGACTTCACGGAAGCTAACGTACACTTGGTTCGTTACCGAAAGGTTGTGGCTAAAGAAAAAGAGCAATATCAGTTGGTGTTCAATTACACTCCCTTTTATGCGGAAGGCGGAGGCCAAGTGGGCGATACGGGTTATCTAATTGCTGATGATGAAAAGGTAAGGATTACCGACACCAAAAAAGAGAATAACCTAATCATCCATTATAGCGATGAATTGCCCAAAAATCTGAATGGCTCTTTTAAAGCGGTAGTGGATAATACGAAACGCATTTACACCGAGCGCAACCATACCGCCACGCATTTGTTGCACGAGGCCTTACGCAGCGTATTAGGCACTCACGTGCAGCAAAAAGGTTCCTTGGTAAACGAGGATTACCTCCGTTTCGATTTTTCGCATTTCGCTAAGGTGAGCGATGAGGAACTGGTCCGCATTGAATCCATTGTGAATGAAAACATCCTGCACAATTTTCCACTGGACGAGCGGAGGCATGTGCCCATGAACGAAGCCAAGAATATGGGTGCTATGGCCTTGTTCGGGGAGAAATATGGCGACGTTGTAAGGGTAATCCGCTTTGGCAACTCAGTAGAGTTGTGTGGTGGCACCCACGTGAAGGCCACTGGCAACATTGGCTTGTTCAAAATCGTTTCGGAAAGCGCTGTTGCGGCAGGTATTCGGCGGATTGAAGCGGTTACCGGTATGGGTGCTCTGTCCCATATTAATGGCAAATTGGAGCAATTGGAAAAAATCAGCGTATTATCGCGCAATACCCGGGATATTGTAAAGGGCATTGAGGCCTTGGTAACGGAAAACAATGACTTGCGCAAAGAATTGGAACGCCTGCAAAACCAACAGGCAGGCCAATTGAAGGAAACGCTAAAAGGCCAGGTACAATCCATCAATGGGATTCACTTTTTGGCAGTCACCGTGCCATTGAATGCTGCAGAGGCCATCAAAAACCTAGCTTTCAACTTACGCCAAGAAGTGGAAAATTTATTCCTGGTACTAGGTGCCGAAATGGACGGAAAAGCGCACTTAACAGTAATGCTGGATGACCAATTGGTAAAAGATATGGGTTTGAATGCCAGCAATATTGTGCGTGAACTAGCCCGTGAAATAGAAGGTGGGGGAGGTGGACAGCCCTTTTACGCTACTGCCGGGGGCAAAAAACCGCAAGGTCTTGCCAAGGCCATGGCAAAAGCCCAGGAAATGGTGGCCTCCATGCAACAAGCTTGAATTTGAACCAAATAGTGCCGATCGATTGTTTCCATCAACGCAGTAATCCTTTGTATATTAGCATAAAATCAACCAAAAAAATGAAAAGCCTACTTTTAGTATTGATAACGCTGGCAGCTTTCTTCTCCTGTAACAGCAGTGCTTCCAACGATGCCAATAATGGCTATCAGATAAAAGGGAACTTAAAAGGCGCAGATGGTATGACCATTTACTTGGATAAGCTCTCCTTTAACCAAGGGGTGCCTATTGACACCAACATTATAGGAAAAGATGGTGCTTTCGAGATGAAAGGCGATATCAAAGAAAAAGGCCTTTACTTGTTGCGCATTAGCCAAGATAAAACATGGGTAGTGATACTGGGACCAGGCGAAAAAATCGATTTCAACGGCGATTTTAATAACCTTTTCGGTTATGAGGTAAAAGGTTCTGCTGAAAATACCAGTTTGGCGGGGTTCATTAAAAACTTTGGTTCAAGGAGCCTGCAGATGCAGCAAATCAGCCAAGATTTCAATAACGCGCGCATGAACAATGCCGACCAACAGGCTTTGATGAGCTATCAATTGCAATACCAGCAACTGGGGCAAATGATTAACAGTGAGATAAAAGGATATGCCGATACCGTTAGTTCGCCATTGCTAGCGGTTTTTGCAGGCAGTTTATTGCCCATGGAGCAAGAATATGCCTACTTGGAAGCACTAGTTAAAAAAGCTGACGCAAAGCAGCCCAATTCCCCTTTTATAGGCGAAATGAAAAACCGTTTGGCACCTTTCACCAGTTTGTCAGATGGCAAGCCCGCACCCGATTTTGAAGTGAAAGGCCCCAAAGGAGAAACTTACAAGCTGTCACAATTGAAAGGCCAAGTAGTGCTGTTGGATTTTTGGGCTTCCTGGTGCCGCCCCTGCCGCATGGAAAACCCCAATGTGGTAACTGCATACAATACTTACAAGGACAAAGGCTTTACCGTTTTCAGCGTATCACTGGATGATAACATGCAGGCTTGGGTACAAGCAATTGGCCAAGATAATTTAGCATGGCCCTACCATGGCAGCGAATTGAAAAAATGGGATAGTGCTATTGGCCGCATGTACAATGTTAGCTCCATACCTACCAATTTTTTAATTGACAAGGATGGTAAAATCATTGGTAAGAATTTGCGGGGCGAGGCTTTGCAGCAAAAGCTGGCCAGCATCTTCTAAAAAATGAAAGGCACTGCCCGGTGTGGAAGAGCAGTGCCTTTCGACAAACAAACCTACTTTTTTACAAATAGTATCTGAGGCTTTTCGTTGCGCCCATCCTTCGCATTTTATTCAGGGCTTGTATTTTCAACTGTCGCACGCGTTCGCGGCCCAGTTCCATTGCATTGGCAATATCGTCTATGAACATGGGCGTATACCCTTCCAGTCCATAGCTCATTCTAATTATCTCTGCTTCGCGCATGCTCAGTTTTTCCAAGCATTCTCCTAGTTCCTCCTTCAATGATGCTATCATCATTTCATCGTCAGGAGAAGCGGCATTGTGGTTGGCTATCAAACCATAGGCACTGCTATCCTCGTCTTCGCCCAGCGGCTCGTCCAATGACAAGTGGCGCTGTTGGTTGTTCATAGCCAGACGCACCTCTAATGCGGGAATGCTGAGGGCGTCGGCTATGGCATCTTCACTGGGTTCAAACCCATACATTTGCTCTAATTTGGCAAACTCTGCTTGTATCTTCTGTATTTGTGCAACCTGGTTGCTGGGCAGCCGTACTATCCTGGCATGCTCGTTCAGGGCTTTCAACATACACTGTCTTATCCAAAACACGGCATAGGAAATAAACTTATAGCCGCGGGAATCGTCAAATCTATTGGCAGCTTTTATCAAGCCTATATTGCCTTCACTAATCAAGTCTTCTAGTGACATGCCAAAGCCTTCATACTGCTTGGCCACTGATATCACAAAGCGTAAGTTGCCGGTCACCAATTTGTCCAAGGCGGCCATATCGCCCATTTTGATGCGTTTGGCCAACATGGCTTCCTGATCAATATTGATGGTTTCTTGCTTCGAAACCTCCTTGAAGTATTTTTCCAAGGCTATGGAATCCCTATTGGTGATTTTTTGAGAAATTTTCAATTGTCTCATATACGCTATAATCCGTCTGCTTTAGTTAAAAAATAAAATGGAAGTAAATACTTGGAAGCAAAAGTTTGTTTAAGCCCGATGTGCCGATGGCAACAAGTTGTGCATCTTAGCTATCTCATACACTTTTGAGTGGAGCAACTCCGTCATTTCCAAGTCGTTGGGCTCCTGGTCTGCATCATTTTCGAACCGGCTGAAGCTTTTTGATATTTCCCAAAGCTCCTGTATCATAATGGCCGGTGCCAAACTGATTTGTGCTTGTTCGTGTAAGGCTTTCAAAATGGATTGGCGTATCCACCAGATTGCATAATGCCTAAAGGAAGTATTGTTTTCGCTGCTGAACCTTGTGGCTGCCTTTACAAGGCCAATGTTGCCGGCATAGATAAGCTCTTGCAATGATAGGCCTTGTTTACGATAACGTATCGCAACCGCTTTTACCAATTTCAGGTGTGCGTTGACCAATAAACTTAATGATGATAAATCTCCTATTGCAGCTTTCTTGGCCAGTATCGCTTCGCTTTGGCCATTCAGGTGTTTATCGCTGTCAAATTCAGTAAGGAAGGTCTTTATGGTAGTATCGCGCCTCTCCCGGATAGTATGCTCCCGCTTTCTCAATCTCATCCCCACGTAATTTCGTTATCAATCGTCCTCGTTTGTCTTGTACGGCAGCACGAAAAAATGGTTGCACCATCAGGAGATAAAATTCACCAACACTCTCTATTTGATTGATAATTAATTACTTAACCAAATACTCATAATTACCGTGTGCGTCTTTCACGGTCAGTTTAGCAGTTGCTGATAGCTGTACATAGCCAATAATTTTTGCCTCGATATTAAATCCTTTTGCTATAGCAATGATTTCTTTAGCTCCTTCTGGGGTGGTGTATACTTCCATACGGTGGCCCATATTGAATACTTCGTACATTTCGCGCCAACTGGCACCACTTTCCGATTGGATAAGCTTAAACAAAGGCGGTATCGGCAGTAAGTCATCCTTTACAATATGTACGCCTTGGGCAAATTTTAGCACCTTGGTTTGACCACCACCACTGCAATGGATGATGCCATGTATATCTTGCTTGCCGTTTTGTAAAATCTGCTTGATAACGGGCGCATAGGTGCGGGTGGGGGAGAGGATAAGCTTGCCGATTGGCATGCCTGTTTCCGGTTCAATATCCGTTAATGTCTTACTGCCTGAATACACCAAGTCCGCAGGGGTGTTGGCATCATAGCTTTCAGGATACTTAGTGGATAAATACTTGCTCAGCACATCATGTCGGGCTGAAGTAAGCCCATTACTGCCCATGCCGCCATTATATTCCTGCTCATAGCTGGCTTGACCATAAGATGCCAAGCCCACAATCACATCGCCAGGTTGTATTTTGATATCTATTACCGCTTCCTTTGGCAGACGGGCAAAGGCTGTAAAGCCGACGTCTAAGGTGCGCACAATATCGCCCACATCGGCAGTTTCGCCTCCTGCCAATATCAAATTAATTCCCCACTGGTGCCATTCTTCAATTAAGGCAGTGGTTCCTGCTATCAGGGCACTCACCACTTCTCCAGGAATCAGATGCTTGTTTCTGCCAATGGTCGAGGAAAACACAATGTTGTCAAAAGCGCCCACACAAATAAGGTCATCCAGGTTCATCACCAAGGCATCCTGAATAATGCCCTTCCATACGTTCATATCACCTGTCTCTTTCCAATACAGATATGCCAATGACGTTTTGGTACCTGCCGTGTCGGCGTGCATAATATTGCAATATGCTTCATCTCCTGCAACATAATCTGGCAATATTTTACAGAATGCATTTGGGAAAAGCCCCTTATCCAAATGCTGGATAGCATGGTGCACATCTTCCTTTTGCGATGAAACCCCTCTTCCTGCGTAGCGTGCCTCGGTCATGATGATTTATGATAGGGTAATGCTCTCCACCATTTTTTTAAAGGTAGGGAAGTAGGCCTTATAATCACCTGAAGCGGCGGTACAGGTTATGACAATCAAATTGCCATTCTTCACCAACAATATTGAATAACAAGTTAGCTTGGTTTCACTCATGGCAAATTCACTCACCATAAAGCGGGCATCGATACCGCCCACTTTCATTTTGCCTTCTTCCTTTACGGTTGCGTTTAGCATTTGCTCCATCCCATCCTTGCTCTCCTTCATTTGGGTATCGAGCGTACCGGTTGAAGGAGCCACCACTAAGTTTACATTTTCGGAAAAAAGATCATTCTCATCTACCAAAGGGCTGGCGATGAAAAACTCTACCATTTCATTGGCTTCATTGTTCGCTTTCCAGTCCGATGGGTAGGAAATCTTCATTGTCTTGGATTGAAACATTTCCATTTTTTGTGCATAGGCTTGATAGCCAAGCATTAGGAAAGCAGAGAGCAACACGGTAAAGCGCATGGTAGTAGATTTATTACTCAAAGATACGCTTTACAAAAAGAATCTTGCCCTTCCAATAATCCCAGCTCAAGGTTTTTGGGCCATCAATGGTTACACCTGATGATGATGAGGCGTGTATAAAGCTGATTTGCCCATTATCATTTTCGTGTACAATGCCCACATGGCTGGTATAGTAGCTGTCGCCTTTTTTGGAGCCAAAGAAAATCAAATCGCCTTTTTGTGCATCTTTCAATGGAATGGTTTTGCCCAATACTGATTGGTTTTGCGAACCGTGTGGCAAATTTATGTCATAGGCCTTGTACACATAGCAAACATAGCCAGAGCAATCAAAACCACCTTCAGGCGACAAGCCCGAACCCGAACGCCTATAAGGGGTACCCATCAAGCTTTCCGCATAATCGATAATCATATTGGCTTTGTGGTCGCTCAAATCTGCTATGGGTTCATTCTCCACCGATTCCAATTTCATGCTAGTGGGAGTAGCTTCCATAAAGAACTCTCGATAGGCCTTGGTCGTATCGTTCCAAATGCTTGCCAGGTACTTATAATAAACCGCGCTTTCGGTTCTGTTGACGGTGTTGTATATTCCATCGGCAGTTTCTTCGGTTACCCGTTTCAATTCGTCCCATTCCCAGGTAAAACTCTTCAACGCTGTGGGGAATTTGTCCATTCCCTTCGCCTTACTGCTGTATAACAAGGCCAATTTCAAAGCTTCGTTGGCTTGTTTTCCATCAGATATCAAATGTATTTGAAGGCTGGGCATTGCCACCAACAAGCAGGCTAGGGGCTCTTTGGGCTTCGTTTGCAAATAGGTATTGGCTTGTTGTATGCAATCCTCATACTGCCCGTTTTCGTATAGATACAGCATAGATTGCAGCTTGGTGTCCATAGCAAATGATGACAGGCTTAGCCAGCACAGCAATGCAGTAAACAGGAAATGTAAGCGTCGGATTGGCATTCCCATACCCACAAAATTAAATAAACTGCCTATTGGTTCAAATAGGTTTCCATCCACAATAGTTATGTTAACTTCATATCAAAAAAACACATGGCCAAAACACCGGCAGAAATGGAGGCAGCTGTGCTCAAGAACCTACCCGAAAAAACGGGTAAAAGTTTGGAGCAATGGTTGGAGCTATTGCAACAGACAGGCATAAAAGATAAAAAGGCACTTAGGAACTGGCTGAAGGAATCGCAAGGCCTTGGGCATGTCCAAGCTGGGATTTTAAGTGGATATTTTCTCAACGGCGGCAAAACTTCTTATGGAAATGCCGAGGAATTGCTGGAAAACCAATACCTGAACGACCAAGCGGTGCTACGCCCAATATACGATGCTTTGGTTAAGGAAATAGCTAAGCTGGACAAAAGCATTCGACTAGAACCATGCAAAACATATGTATCCGTATTGGCAAAGCATCAAATTGCGATTGTTAAACCTGACAAGGGATTCATCCGTTTGGGATTGGTCATGAATCCTGAGATACCGGAAAACGATATCCTGAAATTCGCCAAGTCATTCGGTAGCGATAAAATCAGCCACCAGATAAAACTGAACGATAAGGCCGATATCCCTTATGCCATGGCTTTTGTCAAAGAAGCTTATACCGCTACCAGAAGTTTGCGGTAATTTTTGCCTATAATTTACATTATGTTAAGTTGAGTTTATGACAAAAGAAAAGCCAGCATCTAATGCTGGCCTTCTTCTTTTAATTACACTACTACCCTTTCTTTTGGGCGGCAGTAATTTTTTGCTTCATTTCGTTCACCTTGTCATAATCGCCCATTTTGGCATAAATCATTTTCAAAGCATCCATGATGTTGACATTATCAGGCTTCAATTGTAGCGCTTTTTCCAGGTATGGTAACGCTTGCTTCAAATAAGCCAGGCGTTCAGCATCCATTTTTTGGTACTGTGCATCCGGCATTTTTGGATCGGACATTTTTTCAACCAATGCATTGGCCTTATCAATGTATATAGCCCCAAGGTTGTTGTAAGCATCAGAATACTTAGGGTCAACTTCAATGGCTTTATTGTAATTGGCAATGGCATTGGCTTCGTCCTTCATTTTGCCGTAAGTATTCGCCAATACAAAATACAGTTGGGCATTTTTAGGGTCTTGCTTGATTGCAAGGTTCATAATATCGATGGCTTCTGTTTGTCTGCCACTCACCAAATAGATATTCAATTTATCGATAGTAAGGCTTACGCTATCAGGATATGCAGCAATCCCTTTTTCAAGGATGCTTAGGGCCTGTTGGGTACTGTCTTGTTTTGTGTAAATTTCTCCTAACTTCTTGTAAATGTATATTTTGTCATACTTAGTCTCAACCAATTTTAAAAACAGTTTTTTTGCCTCTTCGGTTTTACCTATGGCATCTGCGGTTACCGCAGCCAAGTAACGGCTATTCTCTGCCTTTACCTTCATCTTAGCTTGCAAGTTACGGGCCGTAAGAAATTCATTTACAATCAATACTTCGTTAAAAGCTTTATAGGCTTCCACTAAATTCTTACCACCATCGAACTGGGTGATACCATAGTTGTACAATTGACCTGCCACCAAGCCAAGGTTGTTCACGGTTTCCTCATAATACCTGAATTTCTTAGCCTCAGGCACTTCCGTCAGCTTTACAGCAGTTTGGTAAGCGGTAGATGCTTCAAATGGTGCATTGGGGTACTTAGGGCTTAAAATGGAATCTTGGAACAGCAATTGGCTAACCAATCCGTAATAATACCATGTTTTGGGGTCGGCTTTGGTGCTTTCATGTGCCGATGCCTCCGAAATATTCGTGTAGGCTTCTTCCAGGGATTGCCTATTGGCATTGCCGCTGGTTTGGTAATCGGTGAACAGGTTGAAAGCGGTAATAACCTTGCCGCTTTGCGCATAAATGTTGGCGCACAACAAGGCGGTTAAAGCAAGGGAAAGTAGTTTTTTCATTTTTAAGCGTTTCGGTTATACAATTATACTTCTTCTGGCTCTATACCTTCGGCCAAGTCGGCATCTGGCAATAAGTTTTCAGGAGAATTTTCATCGGGCAGTTCGTTCAGTTCTGCGCTGGGCATTTGCTGTATTTTGGTAATAGCGGCAATGGAATCGCTCTCTCCCAACTTAATCAATCGTACGCCTTGGGTTGCTCTTCCCATCACCCGTAAATCACTGGCTGCCATCCGGATGGTGATGCCCGATTTATTCATAATCATCAGGTCGTCCTCATCGTTCACGTTCAATATGGCTATCAGTTTACCCGTTTTGCCAGTTATATTGATGGTTTTCACGCCTTTCGCTCCCCTCCTGGTCAATCGGTAGGCACTTACTTCCGATCGTTTGCCATAGCCTTTATCGGTCACCACCAATATGGTGTCGTGCTTCAGCTTGCCTTCCAATATCTCTTCGGCGGTTTCCATTACTTCATCCAGTTCCTCGGTTGTTTCGGCAACGGTTTCAGGGTCAGGTATGTCCGTTTCATCTTCCGGTGCAGATTCTCCGGTGGCATTTACACAAATCATGCCCACCACTTCATCTTCTTCGTTGGCCAGCCTCACTCCCATCACCCCACTGGCGTTTCTGCCCATGGGCCTTACGTCGCTTTCCAAGAAACGGATAGCCTTGCCCGAACGCACTGCCATCATAATTTCCATGGTGCCGTCGGTTAGTTTGGCATCCAATAAAGTATCGCCTTCCCTCACCGTAATTGCTGCTATACCGGTAGCCCTTGGCCGTGAAAATGCACGCAAGGTGGTTTTCTTGATAATGCCCTTTTTAGTGCACAGTACGACGAATTGATTGTCCAGTGCCTCGTCGCTGCGCAGGTCAACCACGTTGATAAAGGCTTTTAGCTTATCTTCCTTCGGTATGTTGATTAAGTTCTGTATCGCCCGGCCTTTGGACGTTTTGGAGCCCTCGGGTATTTCGTACACCTTCAACCAATACACTTGTCCCGCTTCTGTAAAGAATAGGATATAGTTGTGGTTGGTGGCGGTGAAAACGTACTCGATAAAGTCCTCATCGCGGGTGGCACCTCCCCTACTTCCACGCCCACCGCGGCTTTGCGCCTTGTACTCACTGGCCAGCGTGCGCTTGATATAGCCCAAATGCGAGATGGTGATTACCACCTTATCATCGGCTATCAAGTCTTCCATGTCAATCTCGTCGCCCGCATATACTATTTTGGTGCGGCGCTCATCAGCATACTTCTTCTTGATTTCGAGCATTTCCTCCTTGATGATATCCATGCGCATCTGCTCGCTGTCAAGCACTGCTTTCAGCCATTCAATGCGTTTCATCAATTCGGCATATTCTTCTTTTATTTTATCGCGCTCCAGTCCGGTCAAGCGTCTCAGGGTCAGTTCCAAAATGGCCCTGGCCTGTATTTCGCTCAACTCAAAGGTGGTCATCAGTCCATCACGGGCAGCTTCAGGCGTGGCGGCCGCCCTTATAAGGGCAATCACCTCGTCCAAATAGTCAAGAGCCTTCAGCAAGCCTTCCAGAATATGTGCCCGCTTCTCTGCCTCCGATAATTCGTAACGGGTACGGCGGGTTACCACTTCATGTCTAAAATCGACAAAATGGCCAATCATTTCTTTCAGGTTCAGCAGTTTGGGCCTGCCGCCTACCAAGGCAATGTTGTTCACGCCAAAGGACGTCTGCAACTGGGTAAACTTGTACAGCGAGTTAAGCACCACATTGGCATTGGCTTCGCGCTTCAGTTCAAAAATGATGCGCATGCCGGTACGGTCGCTTTCGTCGCGGATATCGGAAATGCCTTCCAGCTTTTTCTCGTTCACCAATTCTGCTGCGCGTGCTATCAACAGTGCTTTGTTTACCTGATAAGGAATTTCGGTAACAAGTATGCGCTCGCGGCCATGGTATTCCTCTATTTCAGCTACCGCACGCACCACTATTTTTCCCCTGCCGGTTTCGAAAGCCTGGCGTACCCCTTCGTAGCCGTAAATGGATGCGGCAGTAGGAAAATCAGGAGCCTTCACAAATTCCATCAGTTCGGCTATGGTAATGTCGCGGTTGTCGATATAGGCAATGGTGCCATCCACCACCTCGCCCAGATTGTGGGGCAATATGTTGGTAGCCATGCCCACGGCTATGCCCGATGCGCCGTTGATAAGCAAGGTAGGGATGCGCGAAGGCAATACGGTAGGCTCTTCCAGCGTATCGTCAAAGTTGAGCGTCATGTCCACCGTGTCCTTTTCTATATCGGCAAGGGTCTCTTCCGCAATTTTTGAAAATCGCGCCTCGGTGTATCGCATCGCAGCGGGGCTATCGCCATCTACGGAGCCGAAGTTACCCTGGCCCTCAATTAGCGGGTAGCGCAACGACCAATCCTGCGCCATGCGCACCATGGCATCGTATACGGAGCCATCGCCGTGCGGGTGGTATTTACCCAACACCTCCCCTACTATCCTGGCCGATTTTTTATAGGGCTTGTTGGCCGCCAGGCCCAGCTCGTTCATGCCGTACAGCACCCGCCTGTGCACGGGCTTCAGCCCATCGCGCACATCGGGTATGGCGCGCGAAACGATAACCGACATCGAATAGTCGATGTAGGCCGTTTTCATTTCTTCTTCAATATTGATCGGGATGATGTTCTCCCCTGTCGGTAATAGGTTGCTTTCTTCTACTTCGTCAGCCATTATAGTCTTACTGTTGCGAGATTAATTGCCAATGGGCTTGCCGCCACATTCAATTAACAAAAATAACCATTATTGCCGACTATTGGGCATTCAGGGCCTTAAGTTTTCCACAGGTACGGGCGCTTTTTTGTCTTGTGCAGATAGCAGATTACAATTGGAGCGGTTGCCCGTAGTGATGCTGGTGAAAAGGGATTGGTGAACATAGAATAATTGTTTGGCTAATATTATTTTTTCAGCGGACGCTTACAAACGAGTTGGGCTGAGATAGCATAAAACAATAGCCCACCTGTGCAATTTTTTATGCATTGCCACAGTTATTAGCACAATATTTATGGAATGAATTGCCATGGCGCATCATTAACTTTGAAAAGTTGGTTGTGTACCTAAATAAACGATAATGGCTGTAAGGGCTTTTGATATTGACCATTGGATAAGCGTGGAACGGAAAAACCGCAAATGGGCGGTGGTGGCCGCTATTTTAGCCCACGCTTTTTTGTTGCTGCTGCTGTTGTTCCTGGTGCTGCCCATGTCGGGCGGTGGCGGCGGTGGTGAAGGCGGCGATGGGGGCATCCCCGTTGATTTCGGCACCACGGAGTTTGGTTCAGGTGCCGTGCAGCCCGAAACGGCGGAGCTGATACCCGTTCAGTTGGAGCAGACACCACCGCCCGTAACCCCTTCACAACCCACCGACGACCAACTCCTTACCAGTGATGACCCCGAGAGCATTGAACTGCCCACCCAACCTAAGCCCAATACACAGCCCAAACCCGTTACTACCAATACCAATACAAAACCCACCACTAGTACTACCACCCAGCCTAGCCCACAGCAGCCCAAGCCCCAAGTAAACCAGCAGGCACTGATGGGCAAGCCAACGGGCAAAAACGTGCCCGGTAGCCAAGGCGATGACCCCGGCAACGTAGCTGGTGATAAAGGAAAGCCCAACGGCACCCAAGGGCAATATACCGGCCCAGGAGGCACCGGACCTGGCGGCACTGGCACAGGCACGGGAGGCGGCAATGGTGATGGCGACGGCACGGGTAATGGCTCCGGCAAAGGACCAGGTTCGGGGCCGGGCTATAGCATCAACTTAAAGAACAGGAAGCCCATCAATAGCTTGGTGGTGCAGGGCAATATCCAGGAATCGGGCGTTATTGTTATCAGGATTACCGTGGACCGCAACGGCAAAGTGATTAACAGCGAGTGTTGTACTGAAAGGGGCTCTACCCTATCGCATAATGCGGCAGCGGTGGCCACGGCCAAATCGGAGGCCTACAAGCTAAAATTCAATGCTGACCCTAGTGCTCCTGCTGAACAATTTGGCACCGTTACCTTTAAATTTGTGACAAAGTAACACGCCCATGACCTATCAGGAAACGGTCAAATACCTGTTTGACCGCTTGCCCATGTACCAACGCATTGGTGCCGCAGCATTCAAAAAAGACCTGACCAATACCCTAGCCCTATCCGCCATCAACGGCGACCCGCACCGCCGCTACCCTACTATCCATATAGCGGGCACTAATGGCAAGGGTTCCGTGTCGCACATATTGGCGGCAGTGCTACAGGCGGCAGGCTATAAAACGGGCCTTTACATTTCGCCCCATTACAAAGACTTCCGCGAACGCATCAAGGTGAATGGCAAATATATATCGGAGGAGGCTGTGGTACGATATGTGGACACCATGATACCCCACATAGCAGCGATAGCTCCCTCTTTTTTCGAAATAACCGTGGCCATGGCATTCGATTATTTTGCCGAGGAGCAAGTGGACGTGGCCGTAATAGAAACAGGCTTAGGTGGCCGTTTGGATTCTACCAATATCATCAGCCCACAGCTTTCCGTCATTACCAATATCGGCTATGACCATATGGACATGCTCGGCGATACCCTGCCCCTTATAGCGGGCGAAAAGGCAGGCATCATCAAGCCCAATACCCCCGTAGTAATAGGGGAAACACAGCCCGAGACACAGCCTGTATTTGAAAAGGTAGCGAGCCAGCATGCGGCCCCTTTCCTCTTTGCCGACCAGCATTACACCGTATCTGCCCTACAATCCTCTTTAGATGGTATGGAAGTGCATGTGCTGAAAGATGGGTTGAATCGCTACCAAGCATTGCAAACCGATTTGCTGGGGCATTACCAACTGAAAAATCTTGCTACCGCTTTTGCTGTTATTGACCAGTTAATCTCCGTGGGATGGAACTTAGGCGATGAAGCCGTCGCAAGAGGTTTGGGCAGTGTGCACTCATCCACTTCCTTTATGGGTCGCTGCCAAGTGTTGGGAAAAGCGCCATACATTTTAGCGGATAGCGCACACAACCAAGATGGCCTCAGAGAATTAATGGTAATTGTGGGCCAAGCTTCGTATAGGCAACTCCATTTCGTATTTGGTACGGTAAAGGATAAGGACCTGAGCAAAACCCTGCCCTTGCTGCCTCCAGCGGCCAAGTATTACTTCTGCTGCCCAGATATTCCACGAGGCTTAGATGCCAAGAGCTTACAAGCAATAGCCAGTGATTATGGTTTGCAAGGCGAAAGCTATGAAAGCTGCGAAAAGGCTTTTAGTGCGGCGAGGCAGTCGGCTGCCATTGAGGATATGGTACTGGTAGCGGGAAGCATTTTTGTAGTGGGCGAAATTATTTAGGCAACGTAAAGCCCCCTTGAACGACGGTCATCGCCAATGAGCGCTAAACCCCTTTCCGTAATGCGGATGAACACATCGTCATCGGTAATTTTAATATCCGCCCAATCGTTGGCGTGCAGGTATTGGCAAAAGTCAATGGCCGCTTTGTGGTGTTTTGGCAGGTATTCCAAATGCCTGGTAACGGGATAAAAATGCACCGCATCTGCCTGAATACCTTTTAACAATTGCTGAGTTTCCTTTTCTATATCCGGCGAAACATAATCGATGCCCTTGATAGTAATGGTTGCCAGAAACACTTCCCTGCCCTTGTGGTTGCCTTCCGTAATCAAGCCTGCGTTCACCAAGGTGCGGCCATAGTCCAACACGCCATCAACGGTGTTGATGCCGCTTTCCATTACCATAGGGGCAATATTTACCGGCTTGTCAGGCTGTAGTTGGTACTGCCCGTACAACCAATTTAATAGCTCTTTTTTCAGCAATGCTACCCGCATGTACTAAAGATAGCAAATAAAGCATGCCGAGCAAACGGCTTTTAAAATCTTAATTATCGATTAACACAAATAGGCTATTGGGCTGCTCCATTTTGCGGGTAAGGAATAGTGACTACCACCTTATTGCCCTTACCGACATAGTGGATATCCAAAATGGTATTGGCCATAGCGATGCCCCTGCCATGGGTGTCAAACACACGGGCTTCGTCGAAGGTGAGGTACTTCTCATAGTCGAAGCCGATACCTTGGTCTTCAATGCTTACAACCAGCGCATCGGGGCCATGCATATATCTTACCTCGGCATACTTACTGGCATGCTCCGGAGCGTGTAACCTGCGTTTGATTTCCTCTTGCAGCTTGCCTTCCTCAATAAACTTCGACTTCTCCTGATAAGTAATGCCCAAGTTGCCATGCTCAATGGCATTGTTGAACAATTCACAGATAATCAAGGTCTCTTCAGGTGACGGAGAAGCATTGGCTATCAATACTGACAAGCGCTGCGCCTCCTCCATAGTACGGAATTTAAAAAGACCATCGACTAACAAGGAAAAGGGGTTTTTGGTATGCTCTATCTGTTCTCTTAAAACCTTGATTTGCAGATAGTCAGCAATCGCCGCCTTTAAAATAGATTTAAGGAATTCTTTGTTGAATGGCTTAGTGACATAGTAGTAAGCCCCAGCATCAATGCCTGCTTTGATTTCCTCTTTGCGGCTCCTGCCAGTAAGCATAATAACAGGGATGGACTTGTATTGCTCCTGCGCTTTCAGCCATTGCAAAAAGTCAAGCCCGCTCATGCCAGGCATTTCCCAATCCAGTATGATGGTGACTACATCTTTTCCGTTGTTGGAAAGGAATGCCTGGGCTTCTTTAGCACCAAGCAACGGTTCCACCTGAAAGCCCTCATCTTTCAGCGAAAACTCCAATAACTTATGCACCATCGCATCATCGTCGATGGCAAGTATTAGGTGACCCATAAACTTCTAACCGTTATGGGGCATAAAGTTAAACGTTTTATGATATTCTCTACCATAAAACACCTACTCGTTGTTAAAACATTGAACTATTTCAGTTGCTGAAACTGAAAAGTAGGGGTGCCCTTTATCCCTTGTTCATCATAAAAGTCAGTAAAGCGCAGCTTGAACACATTCCCCTCCACTGTTTTGACTACAAAATGCAGCTTGGAATCGATGACATAATTCTCTTCATCAAACTCAAATGATTTCCAATCGTAGCCAATCGTGTTGGCAACATCGCTGTAAGTGAAATTGTCGGCATCGCTAATCATCAGGCTATCAAAATCAATGCTGGTATCCCTAGCTGCCATCACCCCATTCTGGTTGAGCAATACCCCATTTACCAGGTAAGGCAAGGTATCCACCTGCAAGGGAATGTTGGAAGGTGCTTCATAAAAGATGTGGGTGTACATGGTAAAAGCCAAATCCCAAGTGTCTTTTGCGGGCTCAACCTGTACAAGGCTACCGGCACCATCCAAAGAAAGGAATATCCTATTGTAATCCGCATTCTTGGGCACCGCTATTTCATGTTCATTGCTTCCGTCCAAATCAGCAAAGCGAATGTTGTAAGTGTTGTTGCTAAGGCCCTGTACAATCATTTTTTTAGGGGGTATGGGTTGATTATTCCTATCCATTCCCCTATCAATAATATACACGTCGCCATAAGTACTCACTGATTCGGCACTCTTTTGCCCCCACTCCCCTATGGCCGTGGAATCGGGATTGCCGGAAGGCATATCGTATTTGCTTGTCCGTTGGTCGTAACTGTAGGAATATACTTGGTTGAAGTTTTTCTTACCCGTGTTTTTAGCATACATCAGCTTTGCCGAGTTGAGGAAGATGTGGTAACCATCCGCCGATGATTCGAAGGCAAGGTCCCAGCTCCAACGGTCATTTTGCGCCACAATGGTTTTTGTCTCAAGGTCGAAAAAGCATTGTTTGGCATAATCACTGCCCATGGGGATGGCCATGGTTTCCAGCTTACTGGGGGTAGGCTCAATTGGCTCCTCCTTTTCGCAGGAGCTAAAAAATACAAGGGCGAACAATAAAGCGAAAATCGATTTGGTAAAGTACATTATGAATTGAAATTGAACCTTAATGAAACAAAATAACTTCTTCCCCATGCCATGAGGATATAATTGGTGCCGCTGCTATGCACGCCACCTTCCCCACCGGTAAAATACACCTGGCGAACGTCAAGGAGATTTTTTGCACCAGCAGAGAGGGTGAACCGGTCTTTCCATAACTTGCGGGATATGGTGATATCCATTAAATGATAAGCCTCAATCAACTGTGCGCCGATAGTAGCATCTGCTGATAAGTAAGGCTGGTTCAGCTTACCATTAAACTTATAGAAAAGCGATACATTCAGAAGTGCCTTAGGTATTAGGTAAGAGGCGTCAATAGACACTTCGGGCGAAAAGTAAAAGCCGGTGGCCGCTGAGTTTTCATCCAAGTGGTAGTTGGCCGAGTTAAAACCAGAGGAAACACTAACAATAGGCGATTTTTTATAGGAATAAGTAAAGCGGACATTGGCACCCATTACCTGGCTGCTGGCAAAATTGCTGTACGTAAAGGGCTGGGCACTTCCTACATCGTAAGTAGTATCATAATCGCGCACCAGTTCTATATCGTTTCTAATGGCATTATAATAAAAGCTAGGGTTGAATTTGATGCGGTGGCTTTCGTTCTGCCACTCATAGGCTAAGGAAAGCATGGCATTGTCGGAATACTCTGCTTTCAAGTCAGGATTGCCGTAGATATTGTGGTTTACATCAAAGAAATCAAGGTAAAGCTCTTTGATTGCCGGCGAACGGAAACCTCTTGCGTAAGACAAACGAACCACCCAGCTCTCAGATGGGCTGATTTTAATGTTCAAAGAAGGGGTTATGGGTGCTTTGAAACTGCTATTGTAGGCCCATCTTAGGGCAGGTTGTATGGTCAGCATGGCCACTGGCTTAAACTTAAGGCTAGCAAACACCGCATAATCCTGTATGGTTTGCACGCCATCTTTTATGCGCCTACCCGTACCGCTTTCGATATTGATATCGGTGCCCACTTGGTAATTGAACATGCCGATATCGCTTTTACGGCTAATGTAGCCACGGAATAGGCCCCCTTGGAAGCTACTGGTATCATGTGCCAAAGTATCGGCCACCAATAGTGATTCCAGGGTGGTCAAATCGGTTCGGTAGGTGTTCTTTTTGCGTTCGAAAAAAGAATAGGCACCCATCACATTGAAGTAATGTTTTTTGGCCAAATCGCCCGAAACGCTTAGTGAATTGTTCCAGCGGATGGTGTTGTATTTGTCATCGAATGCCGAGACGTACAAAGGAGCACGGGCATTGCCTTTATTGCTAATGGTTTCACTTAGTATATTACTATTCAACAACACTCTTACCCTCTTGAACTGGTATCCGTACTTAACAGCCCCGAAATATTGTGTCCTAGGGTTCCAATCTTGATCTCGCTGGCCAGAGTTAAGTGCAAATCCGTCAAAAAAATTGCGCCCGCCCGTTAATCCTAAAAAGTGGCCTTTCTTGTAAAAACCAACCGAAGCATCCACATTGTAGTTGCCTACGCTTTCATAATAAGTGCCAACTGAAGCATGCACCTTTTGTTGCTGGGTGGTGCGGGTGATGATATTGATAACGCCCCCCATGGCATTGGTACCGTACAGTACCGAAACCGGTCCTTCAATGATTTCAATGCGCTCTACATCAATGAGGTTGATTTGATTCAAATCGATATCGCCATTCATACGTCCCAATAAGGGGACTCCATCCAATAAGTATTTTACCTGCTCGCCCCCAAGGCCCATTAGGCTCAGTCCACTGCCCAAAACATTATCTTGGGTGATGCGGATGTTCAGCTCCTGGCTGAGCAAGCCAGAAAGGTTAAATACGGCCCTTCGTTCAATTTTTTCCGCACCAATAATTTGTACTGGATACAACGACTGTTTTTGGGAAACAGGCATGTATTGCCCGGTTATAACCGTTTCGCTTAAGTTGATGTTATTGGGCCGCAGGGTGTATTTTGCTTCCTTTTGGTTAAGAGTATCGCGCAAAAGGTCAAACTGCATGTGGCGGGCCTCAATGATTACTTGCCCTTCCAAAGCATATTGGGCGCGACCGTTATTGTCAGTAAAAACAGTTTCTTGCCCATTACCAGCCAATTGATACAAAACAATATAAGCATCCACAACGGGCTTGCCAGCGGTATCCGTCAGGGTAATGGAACGCTGGGCCCTGGCATGGAAAAGTGTCAAGAGCAATAAAAAGAAAACACAAAATCTTAATAGCATCGGCGGTGTTCTATAGGCAGCATTCCTGTTGCCAATAAAAAACATGCAATGTTACAGCATTTGTTCTGGTTACTTGGCCGCCTTACAGAATTGTGACAAAAAGTTTACAGTCAGTCGATGAAATCGACGTCTTTATCGAAAGGGTATTTCATGAGTGATTTCACCGCTTCCGCTACGGGAAGCTGATCGAACAGCACCCTGTATATCATTTGTATAATAGGCACGCGCACTTTATAATAGTCGGCTATCAGTTTTACAATTTCTACCGTATTAATACCTTCCGCTACCTCATCGGAAGTGGCCAAAATTTGCTCTAGGCTTTCTCCTTTTGCCATGCGGTAGCCTACAGTAAAGTTCCGGCTATGCTTACTGGAGGCCGTGGCAATGATATCGCCTATGCCAGCCATACCCAAAAATGTTTTTTGGTCGGCGCCTAGCACGGCCCCAATCCTTATTAACTCCCCAAGACTCTTCGTGATTAAAAGTGCCCGGGCATTATCACCCAACTCCAAGCCACTAAGTGCTCCAGACGCAATGGCAATGATATTTTTAAGTGCCCCGGCCAACTCAACACCAATCAAATCATTGCTGGCAAATACTTGAAAGCGATGACTACGTAAAACGGCACGCCCTTCTTTAATTACTTCATCGAAATGGCTGGCAATCACCGTGCCTGCGGGCTGTAGATGGGCCAGTTCAGATGCCAAATTGGGACCAGAAATGCAGCCTACCCTTACCACTGGGGTCTCCTGCCTAATGAGTTCGCTCATGGTTTGGATGCTGCCCCTGCCCAATTCCCGTATCTCGTCCGCTTTGTCCTCATCGCTTACGTTGATGTGAAAGCCTTTAGTACCATGAATCATAACATGGTCTGGCCTCAGGTAAGGCACCATTTGCAAAATAGTGTCCCTGAAAAAAGCAGAGGGTACGGTGGGGAACAAAATGGTACATTGTTCCGCCATTTGCTTTAAGTCAACAATAGGTGTTACCCGCTCGTGCAATGCTTGCCCATGGCTTACCCGTTGGGTGGTAATACGCTCTAAGTTTTCCTTACGCCTTATATACAGCAATACGTGGTGATTTTCGGCTATAAGGTTAGCCAGTGCGGTGCCAAAACTTCCAGCACCTATAACGCCCACTATCCTTTGCTCAGACATATTGCGCCAGTTGATAGCCCTCCAGCCTATTGTGATAAAAATAGAGCAGTTTCAAATCTTCCGTGCTAATATCGCCTTGCTTGTTTCTCAGTAGCACACGTTTGTTATGGTAGATGCCTATATTCCTTAGCCCATGGGCTATCACTTCCTGTATATCGTCTTTTAGGTGGGGGGCAATCTTGATTTTTGATTGTTCGTTCAAAGCAAAGATGGCCGTCCGCACCCTTTCACATGCTTCCACAAAATCTTGATATGGTATAAGCCTATCCTCCTTTGGGGTGCGCAAAAAACTATAAATATCTTGCTTCTTAAACCGCTTGCGTAATAATGTAAATGCAACAAAAGCAACTAAATGACTAGAAAATACCACATTGTATTCCAAAAACTTCTGTTCTACTATATCGCCTAAAAGTTTAACATACTCCGAATTGCGTTGGGGGTCTTCTTTCAATTGCCCTTGGGAAATGAAATACTGCTCAATATTTAATTCCTTCCCCCTTTTATCATAGCTCACCCCATTGGCATCTACCCTATTGCCGAACAAGTCCATACAGGGAGCAAAATGTACAGATACTTTGGAGCTTTTTGTCAAAAATTTACGGACGAAATTCAAAATTTTCAATGAAGTGGACAGCTCATCGCGCTCGGCAATGTACAGCTCCTTTCCTGTTATTTTAAGATGTTCATTGATAAGACTTTGTGCCTCTAATACAAAGTGATAGTTAAGTGTAACGGGTATTACGATAATTTTCTTTGCTTCCTCGCCTTCTTTAGCATTCAGGAAATTGAGGTATTGGGCATCCATAGCGGTGCCAAGCAAGCCCAACTTCAATTTGCGTTCAATTTCGCCAGAACGGGAGCGGGTACCTCCCGGGAAAAACAGACTATGAACGCCCTTATGCAAAGCCAAGGTAGAATGCTGGTACAAAGTTTCCAGATAAAACATGTTCTTCTTCCGGCGATCGACTTTGTACGCACCTAATCGATTGATAAAGTATGCCACCAACTTTACCCCAAACAAATTGAGACCAGCGCCGTAGATAAATGCTGGCAAACCAATATCCTGTATGGCCCAGCCGATAACCGCACTATCAACGTTGCTGCTGTGTGTGGGCAATATGACCAGCGTGTGTTTTTTTCCCAGTTCCCTAATAGTCTCAATATCGCCCTCAAAACTAAAGCGGTCTTTGATGCTGAAGGATGCACTCAAGCGTTGCTTGAAGCGCAGCCCAAAGCTGGTTTTCAATAAACGAGAGAAACCAAAGGGAATGGCAATTTTGGCAAACTCATATATTTCCGGGTCGAAATTGCCGGCTATTTCATTGGAGTAGCGGGAAATAATGGAACGCATCAGCTCCAGTGCCACTTCTTTCTGCTGATCGGGCTCATCGCCTAAAGAAGATATCCTGAACAGTTCGCTTTTTACAAAGCCCCAATAATCTTTTTCATCTTCTGGGTCGGCCTTCCAAGGTTTTTCTGAGAGTCGGATGCGCTCTTGGTACAGGGTACGTTGAAGCTCCTCAATCAGTGTGGCCCTGTCCTGTATCACCTCCAGGCACTTGGCCAGGCTGGCTTCCGTAACTTCATGTATAAATTCGTACCTATGGGAACTCAACTGGTAAATAGGCCAGTCGGTTATATTAGGCAGAATGGGATCGTATCGCTTCTCTTCAGCAGACAATGGTCAATAATGGCGGTTTAGCTGACCTAAATTAAGGAAACCCTTGTATTATTTCTTTTTTCGGAAAGTTCTACCCAATAATTGTTCCGCTTCCTCATCAGAAATGCGGTCGCCATTTTTATAGGGCACTACCCATGCATCTTGAATACCCATTTTTTTCACGTCCTTTTCAAAGGCTTCCGCTTCTTCCAAAGTGCTGAAATAACCAATAATGTACTTATTATAGCCATCAATGTCCTCTGTTTCTACTTTTTTGGCCCTTTCGAAATACTGGCTGATTTTAAAATTCTTATAAGCACCTATCTGCACCTTGAAGGCTAAGCCATTAGGGGCAGCGGTCATTTGCTGGGCAGTTGTTACCTGTTGTTGTGCGGCCGTTAATTGATTCTTCAGCTTGATGGCTTCTTGGTCCAGGGCTGCGGCTTGGTCATTGGCTTTATTCAGTTGGTTCTTCAGGTTCTCATTCTCGGCTTGCAAATTGGCTATTTGTGATTTCAAGTTCTCCACATTGGTGTTCAAGCTGCTCATTGAGGCCTGCATCTCTTTCTTGCTCATTTTTTGCTTTTTCTCCTTCTTTTGAGCAAGGGCTGGCTGGGCTAACAACAGTATAAAAGCGAGGGTCAAGGTCAGGTGGGTCAATTTCATGGTATCAATCTTGTGGTTGTTTACAGGTACAAAACTAGACTATTTTTTTACTGGCAACCTAATGATGCCTTATTTTGCAATGTACAAGCAGATGTGGAAAAAGCGTATATTGACCTAGCTTATGGAAGACTTGTTGCCTATTTTCCCTTTAAGCCTTGTAGTTTTTCCCGGTGAAAAACTTAACCTGCATGTGTTTGAAACCAGGTATAAGCAACTAGTAAACGAAGCATTGGCCAATACCACCAACTTCGGAATCCCTTGCTTCCTTAACGGAAAGTTATGCCCTCGTGGCACCGAAGTGGAGATACAAGCCGTGGAAAGGGTATATTCTAAGGGCGAAATGGATATCAGTACCGTAGGGCTGCGCCGCTTCAGTATTGTCGAAGTGCATAAGCAGGTACCTGACAAGCTGTATTCGGTAGCGAAAGTGCGCTGGATGGAAGATAAAGAGAATGGCGACAATTATTTGCGCGATGAGATTTTAGGTATGCTAAGGGAACTGCACCAAACCCTACGGATTTCCAAAGAGAAACTGGACGACGTGGAAAGCTTCAGTTGTTATAAAATTGCCCATTATATCGGCTTTAACTTGGAGCAAGAATATGAATTGATGGGGCTGGATAGTGAAAGGGAGAGGCAGTTTATGATACTCCACCACCTGAAACAGATATTGCCAGTAGTGCAGGAAACCGAACGATTAAAGGAACGAATTCGTGCCAACGGCCATTTCAAAAATTTGGACCCGCCTAATTTCTAGAAAGGATACCCTATTGCTAGGTTAAACTTTAAATTCTCCTTGCGCCAGTTTTTGTCCAAAAAGTCAAAATTCTGAATCACCCAGCGATTGTCAGGATTTCCGGGGTCTCTGATAGGTATTGCCGCATCGAAGCGCAGGATGAAATAGTTGAAATCGAAACGGATACCTATGCCCGCACCTAGGGCAATCTCTTTTGCAAAACGGTCAAACTCAAAATTGGCCCCTGGCCTTAAGGTATCTGCTTTCAAGGTCCATATATTGCCAGCATCTACAAACAGTGCCCCTTTAATGAATTTAAAGATATCAAACCGTAGCTCGACGTTGCCTTCCAGCTTCATGTCGCCTGTTTGGTCATAAAAGAAATTGGTATTCTCCGACACCGAAGATTCCTCAAATATAAACGAACCTGGCCCTAAGGTGCGTACCCTCCAAGCCCTGATACCAATAGGCCCACCAGAGTAAAACTGCTTAATATATGGCAAGCCCGAAGAGTTGCCATAAGGTACCGCCAAGCCGCCATATAGCCTGGATGCAAGTAAGGCATGCTTGCCCAGTTTATAATAGTTCTTTATCTCGCCAGCTATCAAAAAGTACTGGGCATAGGGTATGTTGAAAATTTTGTAAGGCAAGCTGGCATTATCCTTTAGGTGCACCAAACTATTAATGCCATGTACCAAATTGCCCGCAATTTCCACATCGCCCCTAAAATCGAAACTGCCATAACGTTTGTTTAGGGCCTTGTTCGACCATAGATACGTATAGGTGCTGCCTATGATAAACTGCTCCGTAAAGTTGCTCCTTAAGGTTTGGCTACGGGCCAAAATCTCCAAAAAGGCCTCGCTGGCATCCTTTACCCTTATCAAGCTGAAATTGAACACATTGATTTGGTGCCTTCTGGTGGAGCTTTGCCGCCAATCGTATCCATAAGACAAGCTGGTAGTATTGACGGTGTAGTAATCGATGCGCCTTAGATAATTGTACTTTATCGAAAAATGTGTTTTGGGACGATAGTTCTTCGCTAGATTGTTCACCCTGATGGGAGCCAAAAACTTGTTGATATAAAGGTTAATGTAAGAGGAAACATTCACGGTGCTGAATGCCGAAATGCCGCGCACAAAATTTGTTTCTAGCGCACCCAGTATATTAAATTCAAACAATTCAGCGCCTTTAAAGATATTCTTATTGCGGTAATTGAAGCCAGTTGCTACTCCCAATAATGCACTACTACTATTGTTAAGCTGAACCTCAGTGCTCCATTCCTGTTTTTTGGCGGGGGTAAGGGTAATCAGACAATTAAGGTAATTTCTGCCATTCATTGATGCGCTGGTGTCAGCCTCAAAACGAATGTTGATGAACTTAAACACGCCCAGATCTGCCAACTGATTGAGCGTAAGGGTATAGTCCATTTTCATAAATAGATTGTCCTTTCTGAAATGGACGGCATCAATGAGCATATCGGTTTTGTACCGCAGCTTTTCGCTGATAAAAACGTACTCGTCGATGCGGAGGGTATCATATTTTACCGACCGGGTCATTTGGTCAACGCTAAAATCGGTATGGAAAATAATTTTATTGATATAATACTGTTCATGCTTGGTGGAATCGCTGGGGTTGGAAACCCTTACGTACACGTCCATTTGGTGTTTGCGCTTTAGGCTATCCAAGTCAAAAGTGACGTAGTCCTTGTTGAAATAGTAATAGCCATTGTTGCGCAGCACGTCGGTTATACGCTCTCGTTCTGCCTTTAGGTCGCTCACCCTGAAAGCCGACCCTGGTTTCAAAACACTCTTCGGCCCACTGGCTCTTATCAAGTTGGCCCATAGAGCGGTATCGCTGGGGAAATACACTCCACCAAAAGTATAGAGGGGGCCAGTAGTAACTATGTATTCCAACGTTGCCCTTCTCTTCTTTATCAATACCTGATAGTCGACCTTGGAATAGAAATAGCCCATGTTAATTAGGTAATTCTCCATCAAATCCCTTGATTTCATGGCCAATAGTGAATCATACAGCGCTGGGGGTTCGCCTACCTTGTTTTTTAGCCAATACCTGAATTTGCTTTCGCGTTTATTGCTGGCTACATTGAAAAACCACAGGCGGGTTTTGGTAAGGCCGAACAGTTTTTTATTGGGCTGTAACAAGGAAATGTCCGTCAATTCCTTTTTAAACTCGGCTTCCTTTTTTACTTGCGAACCTTCCGTTAGCACTACCTTGTTTTTCTTGAATAGCACTTCCCCCTCGTTCAAAAAACGAGTGTTCACGCAACCGGGCAGTAGGCAAACGCTTGTTACAATTAAAAAGATGTGGGATATTGCCTTGAAATTGGTCATATGCTGTCCCGGGCGCAAATTAAATACATTCAGTCACTTCAGCTAAACAAGTTCCGCACAAGGTACGGTGTATACTTGGCAGAAGGCGAAAAGCTGGCACTGGACCTGCTGCAATCAGGTGCCACGATACAACAGGTTTTTGCTACCGCCCCTTGGATAGCCGAACATGCCCATCAGTTTAACGCCCCACACACGGAAATACATACGATTACTGAAGAGGAACTGAAAAAAATATCCTCCCTTAGCATGCCCAATAAGGTGTTGATGGTGGTGGGTATCCCCTCCTACCCTATGCCCCATCAACTGGACAATGGGCTGTATGTGGCCTTAGAAAATTTGCAAGACCCCGGCAATATGGGCACCATTATCCGTACCGCCGATTGGTTCGGTTGCAAGGGCATCATTTGTTCCGAAAATACGGTGGATGCCTATAACCCCAAGGTAGTACAGGCCACTATGGGTTCCATCGCCCGTATGCCCATCTTTTATGGCGATTTGGAAAGTGTTATCGTCAGTAACACCCATTTGCCCGCTTATGCCGCCGTTTTGGAGGGCGAAAATGTGTATAAGGCCGCTTTGCAACCCAATGCCCTGCTTCTGATTGGCAATGAAGGCAAGGGATTGAGCGAGGCCTTGATAAAAAAAGCCGCCCACCGCATCAGTATTCCCCGTTATGGCCAGGCCGAATCATTGAACGCCGCCATGGCTACCGGAATTTTGTTGTCCCTTTTTCGGCGTCAATAAACCAGTTGCTCCTTGTATTGGGGCAATAGCGTTTCCAATTTCTTAAGGGTTTGCTCCAAGCTGTCGTGCGAGGTGCCCCCTGCTGCATTGTGGTGGCCACCGCCATTGAAATGCTTGCGGGCAAAGGTATTGACATCAAAACTGCCAATGGACCGGAACGATAGTTTGATCATCTCCGTCCTGTCCACAACAAAGGCAGATAGGTTGATAGTGGATATTTTGAGCGGGTAGTTGACGATGCCTTCGGTATCGCCTGAGCGTACCTGGAATTTTACCAACTCGTTCCTGTCCAGGGCAATAATGGCCGTGCGAAGCTCGGGCACTATTTGCAATTTCTCGGTAATGCAGTAGCCAAACAGGCGCAAGCGGAGTTCGGTAAAGCTGTTGAATACCATCCGATAGATATAGCTTGGGTCAATGCCCCTGTCCAGCATCTCGGCGGCAATGTGCATCACCTTGGGGGTAGTGTTCGGGTGTTGGAAGCCCCCTGTATCGGTCAGTAGGCCAGTATAGATGCAGTCGGCCATGTCCTTATCTATCAGGTGGGCATCTTGGTTCAGTTGTATGAATTCATATACCAGTTCGGCGGTGCTGCTGGCACTTACCTTCCATAAGCTGGCATCGGCAAAATTTTCTGGTTCCAAGTGGTGGTCAATCAGCACTTTGAAAGCCCTGGTATTCAGTTTCATTTGCTGGCCCAGGTCATTGATACGGCTCAGGGCATTGAAGTCAAGGCAAAATATCACCTCCGCTTCATCTACCAATTGCTTGCTCTTGCTGTGCTGGTAGGGAAATATCAGCACTTCCTTATCGCCGGGCAGCCATTTCAAAAAATCAGGGTAGTTGGTGGGCACTACTACCGTCACCTGGTGACCCTTTTTCTTTAGGTATTGCCACATGGCCAAAGAAGAACCCATAGCATCGCCATCGGGGTTTTGGTGGGTGGTGATTACGATTTTCTTAGGACTGGCAAGTAAGTGGCTAAGCGCGTCAAAATTTTCCATCAAGCAACGAATGTCATCAATTTCCGCAATATACCAAATTGTTAGTATTGAGTAGCAAGTAGTGAGTAGTGAGACTTTATGAGGTAAAAGGTACGAGGGAAAAGGTAGGCTTGTCCCGCTTATTTCAGCTTTAATCATTTTCAAATTTTCAAATTCCCGAATTTCCAAATTCATTGAAGCATCTTGCTACTAGCGTCTAAAAAACAGTTTCGCAGGTATTTCGCAGGTGGTTCAAGGGGTGTTCAAGGGTACTTCAAGGGTATCTCGCAGGTGCTTCAAAGGGTGTTCAAGGGTATTTCGCAGGTAGTTCAAATCCTTTTAATTTACTGTTTATCAATGCGTTGTATGAAAATCAGTGTGTTTTTTTGTTTTTTGCTCTATTCGTAGAGGGTAGAATGTAGAAAGTAGAGGGATTTACGATGGAAGCCCGCCCCGCTTATTGCAGGGATTTCAGATTTACCATTTACACCTGCCCCGCTTATTGCGGGGATTGCAGCCTAAACCATTTTCAAATTTTCAAATCACCAAATTTTCAAATTGTCCTTACATCACATCCTAAGACTATCTACTCAAGACTAATAAATAAACACATTCAAGCCGACAATCGATGGCAGCTTTTGGAGAATTTGATGGTTTTCCGAGGCAAGGTATTATCAATCAATGGCTTGTCATTCCGAGCGGAGTAGGGTGAGGAAATCTGCTGTCCGTCATGCTGTCTTGCCTTAGGCTAGAGAGCAACTCCCACCACACTTTTGATAACGGCAATGAGCATGGAACGTGCCATAGGGTCACGGGCAATGCAGTTTGGTTATCAAATGGCATCAGGCTCACGACAAGAGGTCCCGATCTAGCCTAAGGCAAGACGGGACGACGATGTTTGAAGCCAGTCATACTGTCCGTCATGCTGTCTTGCCTAAGGCTAGAGAGCATCTCCCGCCAAGTACTCTTACTTGCCTACATGCAGCACATTTATCTTGCCCGTTGTTTCACCAATACGGTAGATATACAAGCCCTCCGCTAGGGCGGAAACATCGATGGTGTTGCTTCCCCGCCTGATGGTTTGTTTTAACATTGCCCTTCCCACCATGTCGTAGAGTACCAGGTCAGCTTCCTTGCTTTGCTCCAGTTCGATTACCAGCACATCGTTGGCCGGGTTTGGATATACCCTTACGCCTGTAAGCTCCTCAGCATCTTCCACGCCCACGGTGCCCCTGATGCGGACGCGCTTGGTGAGGGTATCGGAACTGATGCCCGCACGGCATATCAAGCTTACGTAGTAGTAGCCCGTATCGGTATAGGTGTGCGAGGGGTTGAGCGTGAGGCTGCTGTCCCCGTCGCCGAAGTACCAGATGAAGGAGCAATAATCGGTGCCCCTGAAATCGAAGCTGGCCGTGTTGCCGGTCACGCTGCCTACGAAGTCGGCTCTCGCAGTACCCGGCTCCATGTAGCCGCAGGTGTCCGTGTAGGGTACCCTTACCTCCATGCTAAAGGTATCGGTCAGGTTGGCGGCACGGGTGATAAGGGTGACCGAGTAGGTGCCCGTGTCCGGGTAGGCGTGCGAGGGCTGGAAAGAGGTGGAATAGCTGCCGTCGCCGTAGGACCATTGGGCGGAGCATACCACACTGCTCAGGTCGCTGAAATGGGCGGTGGTGCCACTGACGCTGTCCAAGGCGAAAAGGGCTACCGTGGTATCGAACTCGCTGTAGCCGCAACTGTCCGCACGGATGACAATGACATCGGTATGGCGAACATTGAACACCGTCCTGTCATGCTCGCTGCTGAACCCCATCAAAATGATGTCACCCCCTGGCTCAATCAATACTTCATCGGTATAACTATAGGCCCTGCCCTGTACTGGCGAAAGGTACCTTTTCCAGAGCATGTTTCCCCCTGCGTCCAGTTTGGCTAAATAGTGTAAATCCTTTGTTGGATTAACGGTAAAGTCATCATAAACGTCCCCTGCTATGATAATAGAACCATCTGCCATCTCCTTAGCCGCATGGAAATAGAGGTTAGGGTAGATGCTGTCATGGTAAAGACGTTCCCAGAGGACTGCTCCGTTGGGAGAAGTCTTCACTAGGTAACCGTCGTTGCTGTTGACAATATACTCCCTTGCCCCCGCCAGCAGGTACCCACCATCGGCCAACTGCTGTCCGTAGCCCTCTATTTGGTACAGCCCGGCAATGCCGTACTCCCTGCGCCATTCCTCGTTGAGGGTGCTGTCCACCTTCAGCATGAACAGTTGCTGGTCTAAGCCGGTACGGGTATCACCGCTTATAAGAAAGCCCTTGTCCGCTGTCGGGATAAGATGTTTTGCATACCACCTTTGGGTTGTGTCCCCATAGCTGCGCTGCTGTTGGATGGTCCCATTGGAATCCATGACGGCAAGATAGCATTGACCGTTCGGTGGGAGCACGTTAAAAAGCCCAACAGCGATAAAGCCGTTTTTCCCATAATTAAGACCATCATTCAACCGGTCGTTGTAG
The DNA here is from genome assembly GCA_033762815.1 of Chitinophagales bacterium. GTDB lineage: Bacteria > Bacteroidota > Bacteroidia > Chitinophagales > CAIOSU01 > JANRLF01. The sequence goes on from JANRLF010000005.1 coordinate 119,249, forward strand.
CCCGCACTGGCCAATACGTGGTACAGGCTGTCACCGGTTTTGGATATTTTGGTGAAGGATCCGCTTCCCGCGCCTTCTATGGAGTCGTACTGTAAACTCAATATCCTAAAAGAAGAATCAGGCAATTGGAAAATTGCATTGGGCTGACAGCCGCCGGTTAAGACGGTAGGCCTGTATTGCATCGACCATAGGCTATCGCCGCATGGCCCTATCTCCAGTAAGTAGTTGTAGGATGGGATACCGACATGCGGGAAACTTTCCCCAGTAATGGCGAAACCGTCGTAAGTCCTGATAATGTCCCTCCCAAAATCGTCGTTGCCGTTGTTGTCATAGGTCCTAATGAAATAACATTGGCCATGTGCGGTTGCACTGAACAGTAGGCATACCATAAGTAGCCATATTCTGGCATGCTTTATTAAATACAATAGCTTTTTGCCCATAGGATAAACCGAATACGGTACGTATGCATATAAATATACGCCGTTTTCGAAAGTGGAAAGACACAATAAAAACAGATACCCGCTTTCTTTTCCCTGCGAATGGCTATTTTTGCGGCGGACAAAAAAACAAAACACTTACATGGCCACCAATTTGACCTTTACAATGATTAAGCCCGATGCCGTAAAAAACAACTATATCGGGCCTATTTTAGCAAAAATCAACGAAGCCGGTTTCCGTATCGTAGCAATGAAATATACTTCATTGACCCCTGAAATGGCCGGCAAATTCTATGAAGTACATAAAGAACGTGGCTTTTACAATGATTTGGTAAGCTTTATGTCATCAGGGCCCATTGTTGCCGCCATCTTGGAAAAAGATAATGCCGTGGAAGATTTCCGCAACCTGATTGGTGCCACCGACCCTACCAAGGCCGCCCCGGGTACCATTCGCAACCTGTTCGCAAAAAGCATCGAGGCCAACGCCGTTCACGGCTCCGACTCCAACGAAAACGCGGAGATAGAAGGCAACTTCTTCTTCAGCAAGTTGGAAAGATTTTAACAAGGTACAAGGTAAGAGGTACAAGGTACGAGGTTAAAAGGTACAAAGTAAGAGGTACAAGGTACAAGGTACAAAGTAAGAGGTACAAGGTACGAGGTACGCTTGTCCCGCTATTGCGGGAAGGTGCGCCTGTCACACTACTCCTGTCTATAAATACATACAAAAAGGAGTGTTAACCAAATGTTAACCAAAGGTGCGTTGTCGAATCCGACAAATTTAATTGTCCACTTTAGGGCTTTTGTGGATAAAATCGGCGGCGGCCAAAAAATGTGGAATAACTAAACGCTTTTTGCGGCAAATAGGTGGGAAATGCAAAATCGCTTGTGGAAAAACAAGTGGATAAATAGAAAGAACCGTGGAAACCAATGTGCGTCCGTTCTTGATTTCTTTATTTAAGGAATCATTAACAGGCTAGGATTTTCCTGCCATATCTTTGATGCCCCCTCGGAAGAGGAAAGAAATTTTGAGCTGATGTCCGACTTATCACAACCACTGAAAAAAACCTTTAACCTAGCGGCAAAAAGAAGGGAGCCCGCTGATTTATCGCAACTGATGTTCGGTAAAATACCCCCGCAGGCCCGCGACTTGGAAGAGGCCGTGCTGGGTGCCCTGATGCTGGAAAAGAACGCCGTTTCGGAAGTAATCGACATTCTAAAAGCAGAAAGCTTCTATGTATATGCCCATCAACTGATATACCGGGCAATATTTACCCTCTTCGGCAAATCGCAGCCCGTGGATTTGTTGACCGTAACGGAAGAGCTGAAGCGCATGGGCAGCCTAGAAGATGCAGGCGGGCAATATTACCTGATGGGGCTAACCAATTCGGTGGCCTCTGCGGCCAACGTGGAACACCATGCCCGCATTATTTCGCAAAAGTACATACAGCGAGAGCTGATAACCATTTCTTCGGAAATCATCAAAGATTCCTACGACGATACCACCGATGTTTTCGAACTACTGGACAAAGCGGAGAAAAACCTGTTCGCGGTGGCCGACCAAAACATCTCGCGCAACTATGCGAGCATGAGCAACTTGATTACCAAGGCCATACAGCAAATTGAGGAATTGCGCACCCATGACGAAAAGCTCACGGGTATCCCCAGCGGCTTCACGGCACTGGACAGGCTTACAGGTGGTTGGCAGCGGTCAGACCTCATTATCATGGCCGCCCGCCCAGGTATGGGTAAAACCGCTTTCGTGCTGAGCATTGCCCGTAATGCGGCGGTAGACTTCAAAAAGCCGGTGGCAGTGTTTTCCCTCGAAATGTCGTCCCTGCAATTGGTGAACAGGCTGATTTCTGGCGAAGCGGAAATTCCCTCGGAAAAACTGCGCAAGGGTAATTTGGAGGCCTGGGAATGGGAACAACTGACGCGTAAGGTGGACAAAATTTCAGAGGCGCCCATCTTTATTGACGATACCCCCGCCATCAATATTTTCGAGCTGCGAGCTAAGTGCCGCCGCCTGAAAATGCAGCACGACATACAGATGATTATTATCGATTACTTACAATTAATGTCGGGCGGTAGCGACAATCGTTCAGGGGGTAACCGCGAACAGGAAATCAGTGCCATTTCAAGGGGCTTGAAAAGTATCGCCAAAGAACTGAACATACCCGTTATTGCCCTTTCGCAATTGAGCCGTGCGGTGGAAACCCGCGGAGGCGACAAACGCCCGCAGTTGTCCGACTTAAGGGAATCGGGAGCCATTGAACAGGATGCCGACTTGGTAGTATTCCTTTACCGCCCCGAATACTATGGCATGACGGAGGACGAAAATGGCAATTCCACCGTTGGTATTGGCGAGGTGATTATCGCCAAGCATAGAAACGGTGCCCTTGATACGGTGAAAACCAAGTTTATCGGCAAGTTTGCCAAATTTGCCGACCTGGAAACCGATAGTTTTGAGGACTTGCGCCATAGCGACGCACGGCCCGAAATAGAGAATCCCGGTTTCCGCACCTTAGGCTCAAGGATGGATTCATTAGACGAGGAGGCCCCTTTCTAAAACATTAGCCAATGCCTGAAAGCTGGGAAACCAAACGTATGCGCTGGGCCTTTAGCCTATTCCCTGCTTACAGGGGCACGGGAGCCAAAGTAACCTATATTGATGCCAGCTACCAAGAGCTAAGGATAAAAATACCGCTCAGTTGGCGTACCCGCAATTACGTGGGCACTATTTACGGGGGCAGCATGTACGGGGCAGTTGACCCCATGTACATGTTGATGCTGATGAAGATATTGGGCAAAGATTATGTAGTGTGGGACAAGGCAGCGACCATCCGCTTCAGGCGCCCCGGCAAGCATACCCTATTTGCCACCTTTGTCATTACCGACGAGGATATTGCTGCCATTAAAGCGCAAATAGCCAGCCAAGGGGAAACCGATTACTTTTTCAGACTGGAAATAAAGGATGCCGAAGGAAAGGTAAATGCGGAAGTGGACAAGACCATATATGCTGCCAGTAAGACCCATTACCAGCAAAAATTAGCGCAACGTAAAGCCAAGGAGTCATGAAGGTGCTTTCTCTATTATTAGCCTGCTTTTGGGGCTACCACCTTTTTGCACAGCAAGGAACGGACAGCTTAAGTACTAAGGAAAAAGCACTGCTACTTAATATCAGCTACTTTGCGCCCTATGGCATACAATATGACCAGCCCGAACGGTATGAACAGTATCTGAAAATCCCCTTTGAGGATAGCTCGGTGCAATACGATTACCACTTCAGCTATACCGAGCCAGGAAGGCCTTTGTTCTATGTGCGCCATAGCGTGTCGCTGGAGAAAAGCCTTAAAGATGCGGCCAATGCTTTTCTATCCGATGAGATTACCATGCAGGAGCAATTTGCGGGAAAACTGGCAAGCCAACCCATTACGAACCTTTATAGCTATGGGCAGGAATCGCACTGCCTTTTACTGTTGGAAAAAGGCGTACCAACGGGCATGATTTACCGTTATCGAAAAGACAAGCTGGTGGGCAGTATTACCCTCATAGGGCTATATTTTGACAATGCCAATGATTTCAAGGAATTCATCGTTCCCATCATCCGGCAAACGGAGCAGGCATATAAAGCCCTATAGTGCTTCTAAAATAGGCGTAAAATGCCGTTATTTGCAGCAAAATAGCACAATGAGTACAGTTAACAGGATAATGGTGTTGGACGAGTTTATCATCCAGAAGCAGAAGGAATTTCCGTATGCCACAGGCGAGCTTTCAGGCTTATTGAGAGACATTGGCTTGGCGGCTAAAATCGTTAACCGCGAGGTAAACAAAGCCGGCCTAGTGGATATATTGGGGGCGGCAGGCACCACCAATGTGCAAGGAGAAGAGGTAAAGAAGCTAGACGTATTTGCCAACGATACCTTTATCAATTGCCTGAAGATGAGTGGGCTATGTGCCGGCATTGCTTCTGAGGAAGATGATGATATCATCATCTTCGATCAGGATGGCAACCAATCACACTATGTGGTGTGTATGGACCCACTGGATGGTTCATCGAACATTGACGTAAATGTTTCCATCGGTACTATTTTTTCCATCTACCGCAGAAAAACCACCAGCGGCAACTGCAACTTGGAAGATTTCTTGCAACCCGGCTCAGCGCAAGTTGCGGCGGGCTATGTGGTGTATGGTTCATCTACCATGTTGGTTTATACTACTGGACATGGCGTGAACGGTTTTACGCTCGACCCCGGAATTGGCGAGTTTTATTTGTCGCACCCCAATATTACCACTACCCCAAAAGGAAACACCTATAGCCTGAACCAAGGCAACTACACCAAGTTCCCTCAAGGCGTAAAGGACTATGTTGATCATTGCTTGGCCTTGGATGGTATCAATACCAAGCCTTATTCCTTGCGCTATATAGGTTCCATGGTGGCCGATTTGCACCGCAACCTGATTAAGGGCGGCATTTTCATTTACCCCCCTTCAGCTGATGCGCCCAAGGGCAAATTGCGGCTGCTTTATGAATGCAACCCAATGTCGTTTATTGTAGAACAAGCAGGTGGCAGGGCGACCGACGGCCACACCCGAATACTTGACCTGAAGCCAGAAGAATTGCACCAGCGCACCCCTATATTCATCGGCTCATCAGAAATGGTGAAACAAGCCGAACAGTATTACCAAAAGTATGCGCAACCGGTAGGGGCTTGATTGCAAATCATTGTTTTTCGATTATCGCTTTCATTTTTTCAGGATTCTGTCGAGCATCGAAGATATCCAAGATTATTACTTGGTCCTCTTTAATCAAATAGACAATTTTATAACTCCAGATTGCTCTAAAATGAATGTTACCCTCTTCTTTTAGATAAGCCTCACGGGCGAATTTCTCTGGATTTGGTAAAATGGTTTCTACCGCATCCGTTGCTTTGAGTCTTGATTGTTTTATCTATTAATAAAGAATCCCGACATGGAGTTTTCAGTTCGGAACCCATCAAGGTGAAGGTGCCGGTAAAGCGTTTTTCGTTCGCCATGCCAAGCGGATTGCCGAACATAAAAACGCAAGGCACCGAGGCTTAGATGGGTGAACTGGACACTCCGTCGGGGAGCTTTCTTTGCCAAGCTTTCTTTTGCGGAGAAAAGAAAGCGGGGGAATGGTACAAGCAGTATTATAAGTGCTACAAACAAGATGAGGCTTGCTCAATTAATATACAGTACTTCTATATTTAGATAATAGCTAACTTTTTCCGCAGTTAAGGGGTAATCCCGACCAATATATTTTACGATATTCTTCAAAGAATTCCTAGCCCTTAATGACCATCTGAGCTCCATCGCTTACCAAGATTCGGATTCCTTTTTCAAATCCTCATGCGAAATGGATTCACCCGCTTCAATTTCTTTGATAATTTGCTGGATATGCTTTCTGTAATCATCCTTGTTAACGGGCTCACTTAGTACATTGCTGTTCTCAGAATGGCTTTGATGATAATTTTGAAGCATCGCTTTTACTGCTTCCAAGAAGCGCTCATCGTCAATTTCGTTTACCATCTTGATTATGGAATTTTTCAAGTACATAGCCATTGCTTTAGGGTAATTACCCAAAGATATAAGATATGGTTCAACATGAACTGTCAAATCCGCTCTTCCCGTTACTTGGTATACACCCAGGCCCACCAAAGGAACAATGCCTGAAAAGGCAGGCGGATATAAGTAGCTATTGCTGGGGTATTAGTGGTAACGCCTTCCGTAATGGCATGGTAAATATTGGCAGGAAACACCGCAATTAGCAAAAGGATGATTCCCCAAGCGGCTATAATCCTTAGTTTGGGCACTAGCAGCAATAGCCCTAGCACTATCTCCACCACACCGCTGGCATACACCATGAACAAGTGGTAGGGAATAATGGGCGGCATCAATTTCATGTAAAACTCTGTATTGATAAAATGATTGACACCTGCGGCTATATAGGTGATGACGAGCAATATCAAGCCCGCCCACCAAAGTTTGGAGCGGCTTATATGGTGCTTTGTCTCCACGTGCCGCGTTGGAAATAAATCAAAGTCAATACCGCCAAGAACAGCCAATAGAATACTTCCGAAGTCCATACAATGGGCACTGTACGCCATGACACACTGAATATCCAATAGATGTAGCCAATATAGCCAACGATGGAAATAATCTCTATCACCAATGAACTGATGACAGAACCGGTACTGACAATACAGTGGAACAGGATGGACGATAAGGAATAAATCAATAATGCCACTACGCAGATATGGATAACTGGAACGGTAAGCCGTATCAGTTCCATATCATCAGTATACAATTGAAGGATACTTTCAGGGATTATTATCAGTGGGATGGCGGTAAGCAATTGGCATACAAAACTCAATAGCAAAATTCTTTTAATGGCCTGTATCACTTTTCCCTGTTGTTTTTGTCCCATCAAGTTGCTGATAATGGTATTGGCTGAAGTGGAAAATCCCCAGGCAAAAAGCCCGAAAAACATGTAGATGTTTTTAGCGGCGGAAGATATGGCCGTTTCTTGCGGGCCCATTTTTTCTACAAAATAAAAGAAGAACGACCAGCCCGACAGGCCAATCAAAGTTTGCAATACGATAGGCGCAGAAAGCTTGGTGATACTTGAAATCAAGCCCCAAGAGAGCCTTCTCACCTGGAACATATGGAACACCACAAAGAACTTCTTCCGTCGGATATGGGAAACGTTCACCTCTTTCGGTAACACCAGTTCTTTGGCATCCGTATAGTTTCCCATAAAGGAATAAACAATAAATACCAAGGCGGCCACCAGCTCGGCAATATTGGCTGCAAGTGCTGCGCCCTTTACCCCCATTAGCGGAAAACCAAACTCGCCAAATACCAAACCGTAACAAAGGAAAATGTTGATAAGCGCCATGCTGATGATATTGAAAACCAATATCCTAACATGGTTGATGCCCATGTAAAATGACAGGAAAACGGAACCCAGCAAACTGAAGGTAATGCCCCATGAGCGCATTTCAAGAAACTCAATACCTACCCTCCTGATGGCTTCGTCTTTTACTAGCCAATGCATGGCTGGGGCAGCACCAAAATAAATAACCCCGGTAAGCACAATGCCCAAAGACAATATCACCGCTAAACTGTTGTCGAACACCGCGCCCGCGCCCTTCAGCTTTCCCTGTCCAATGCGCCGAGCTATCATTATCTGGGTGCCCTTGGTGTAGGCAAAGCCTATCATAAACAACATGAGGTAATACAGGCTAACCAGCCCAATGGCCGCCAGCTCCGTGTTCCCCAATTTGCCCAAAATGGCAGTATCGGCTACCGATATGGACGTTTGGGCGATGCTGCCTAAGATAACAGGAGCCGCAATTTTTACAATGTCACTATAATTGCCCTGCATACCTTATGTTCAATCACCGTATTTATCGTTCATTTTTTTGTTTACCACTGCCATGGTGCTGCTGGCCTTTGCCACCATTTTTTCTTCTCCACCTTGAATGGCATATATTTCCGCTTCGCAAAAGTGAAAACCTTTGCCTGCTTTAATCACCCTGCCTTTAGCCAACAACTTCTCCCCTACTGCAGGACGTAAAAAGGACGTTTTTATTTCCACCGTAAAAACCTGTATTCCTTCTGCTACCAAAGTATAAGCGGCAAAACCACAGGCCATATCGCATAGTGTGCCTACTAGGCCACCATGTACAAAGCCATTCTGCTGTTCATGCCTTTCTTCTATTGGCAACTCCCCTTCTACATATCCCGCTTGTATTTCAGTTAAGCGGAAACCTAGGCTATTACCAAAAAAATTACGGGCCATTTTCAACTCCACGTACTCTTTATAACGTGGATTATTGGATTGCAGCATGCGGTTCAAATGTTCGGCTACGCTATATTAGGGATTAATTTGTAAAGTTGCCCCGCAAATAAGTATTATTGTGACCAGCAATGCTTGATACCACTCAAATACAGGATACCCTTTCCATTGACGATGAGGCGATGGACAATGTTCATTATCCCGATTGCCATTTACTGGTATTACTAGGTGACAAAACATTGAGTTATGCCATTTTTAATACTGCTACCAACCAATTCATTGCCCTGCACCGCCTGCCAGCAGCAACGGATGCCGTAAGGCTTAAAGTAATTGAAAACACGGCCGTGTTTTCGCAACGTTTTGGAGCTGTTAAGTTGGGGCTGATTGAAAAGGCTTTCACTTTTGTGCCTATAACCTTGTTTTTACCCGATTCCACAAGCGCTTACCTCAACTCCAATGAGGGTTCGGAACAGCTAATTGTGAATGACCACTTTGTATCGGCATTGGATGTGCATAGCATTTTCTCCTATTCGGCATTAGTAATGGAGAGTGTGAAAAATTACTTTTTGAATTTGAATTGCTACCCGTTGTCGGCAGTATTGCTACAGCAGATTGTTAAGGAAAATAGAGGCCAAAGGAAGGATTTGCTTCACCTTACCATAACGGAACACTACTTGTATTTATTCGGATTCAAAAATGGAGACTTCGTATTTGGGAACCGTTTCCATTTTGATACTGAAACGGAACTATTGTATTTTTTGTTGGCTGTGAATGAGCACTACGGTTTCAGTACTGACAATACCGGTATAAAACTGGCTGGCGATGTAACATTGTACCAACCTGCCATCAGTCGATTCTTTAAGCATGTGGAACCAGTTGCCAAGCCACAAGCTTATCGCTATAGTGCATTGATGGAAGCATTACCATCTGGCAGCCATTATGAACTTTTCAGCTTAAAGGGATGCGAATAATCGGGGGGACACATAAGGGAAGGATTTTCAATCCGCCACATTTGGAGCCTACCCGACCTACCACCGATTTCGCCAAGGAAGCACTCTTTAATATTTTACAAAACAACTGGGATTTTGACACTATCAGTTTCCTCGATTTGTTTGCTGGAACCGGTGGGCATAGCTATGAATTTGCCTCCAGGGGCTGCAAGCAAATTACTACGGTGGATAATGATTCGCAGTGCGTTTCTTTCATCAAGAAAACGGCAGAGCAATTTGGCTTTAAGCAAATACAGGTCTTAAAAATGGATGTGTTCAAATTCATAGAAGGATTTACCGAACAATACGATATCATTTTTGCGGGTCCTCCTTATCCATTGAAGAATTTGGACACTATTCCCGACTTAATTTTTGAGCACGAAAAGCTTAAACCCGAAGGCTGGCTTATTCTAGAGCACCATATCACTAAAGATTTCGATCACCACCCCCATTTTTTCCATAAGCGGAAGTACGGCACTACGGTGTTCAGTATGTTCAAGTAAACACAAGGAGAATACATTAGCACATTACGGCTATTAATTTTATTTTTGCCCGCAATATGCTCAACGGCAAAAAGATAGTAGTAGTGCTGCCTGCTTATAATGCGGCGCTCACCCTGCCCCAGACCTATGCCGAAATACCATTGGATATAGTGGACGAAGTGGTGCTGGTGGACGACCATAGCAAAGATAACACCATTGAAGTTGGCCGGCAGTTGGGCATTCGCCATATTATTAGGCACGAGCGTAATAAAGGATATGGCGGCAACCAAAAAACATGCTATGCCAAAGCATTGGAACTGGGCGCCGATATCGTAATCATGCTGCACCCCGATTACCAGTACACGCCCTTACTTATTCCTTCCATTTCGCATATTATGGCTTCGGGTTTGTACCCCGTAGTATTGGCATCGCGCATATTGGGCAATGGGGCATTAAAGGGCGGCATGCCTATTTATAAGTACATTGCCAATAGGCTGCTTACTTTTTTCCAAAACGTCATGACAGGGCAGAAGCTCTCCGAGTACCATACCGGTTATCGGGCTTTTACCAAAGAGGTGCTTACTAGCCTTAATCTGGAAGGCAATTCCGATGATTTTATCTTTGATAACCAGATGCTCTCGCAGATTATCTACGCTGGCTTTCCAATAGCTGAAATTACTTGCCCAACTAAATATTTTAAAGAAGCCAGTTCCATCAACTTTAAACGCAGCACCATCTATGGGCTGGGTGTGCTGAAAGTAAGCACTATGCATTTCTTACAACGCATAGGTATAGCAAAGTTTGATCTTTACCTCAAAAAGGCCTAATCAGTAGCTAAGCAAATTTGCTTTATAGTTAATTAGCAGTTAGCTTACACATAACTATATTTGCTAATCATGGCTTCTAGGAGGCGCCGCCTGTCTGACACTTTTGACCCCAGAATGAGAGAAGGGTTTATTGCTTGGTTGAAAACCAAGCGGCACAAAGACCGTCTGCTCAAAGCCTTGGAAGGCAATCGTGATTCGACAGATAGAAAGCTGCTCTACCAACTCGGCAAATTGGAGGAAGAGTGGGTACTGAGCTACCACAAGGGCCTTTCGCCCGTGCAGGAACAGTACCAACTGGCCTGGTACTGCTTCAACCAGCACCTGCACAAAGAAACAATAAGCTACCTGGAGGCTGCGGAAAAACTGATAGGCCAATTGCCGCAAAGCATCCATAACGCGGAGTATGCATGGCGTTGTGCCTCCTTGCGGTTGCAAATAGCGGAAAAGCTGAACGAATGGGACCATGTGGAGGCCTTGTTTGCTGCCACCCATAGTGCGCAGCAACACTTCCTGTTGCTGGAGCAGGCCGACCTTGGCTGCCGCATGCTGTATATCAACGTGCTGGGAAGCACCCCTGCCCTGGAAAAGAAAGTAGACATTATAGCCGACTTTTTACAGTTGAATGTCCTTGAGCATCCCAGCCAACTTGCAGTACTGTACACCGCCTGTTTTAAAATGCTGCACGCGCCGACAGACTTGGCCCATTACTTCCGGCTGAAAGAGCTGCTGCTTACTATCGACCTGAAACAGGTTAGTAAGGGCGACTTTGAGACCATTTTTTCGTTTTATAAAGGCTATATAACCGCAAGGGTTAACCAAGGGGACCTGGATTTTGAGAAAGAGCTACTGGAATCGTTCAGGTTTGCCATTGACAACCACATATTTTATGAAGATGAGCACCTGCCCTTTGCCGTGTACATTAATGCCGCTGCCATAGCCCTGCGCCAGAAGGAATATGAATGGGCCCATCATTTTATCGAAAACAAGTACCAAAACATATTGCCCGAGGAGCGCGACAGTGCCTATGCCTTCACCAAAGGGCTGTACAGCTACTTTACCGACCAACTGGAAGATGCAATGATGTGGTTCAGCAAGGTGCGCTTTGAGCATGCCATTTACAAACTGCACACCCGGCACATGCAACTGAAAACCGCCTACAAGTTGCGCAATGAAGACCTGATGGAGGCCCAGGCCAACAGCCTTAAACTTTTCCTATACCGCAACAAGGGATTGTACAAAAACCACCGCGAAAGCTTCAACAATTTTCTGCGGTTCTTCCTACAGCTACAGACCGCAAAAAAACGCGGGCCTAATAAGCTGGCAAAACTGCGCGGCACCATCAATAGCCACCCCTTGTTGGCCGATAAAAAGTGGTTGTTGCAGGAAATAGATAACCTGCTGGCCGAAAAAGCTTCATAGGACAAATCAAAAAATTTGTAACGAACTGCTGCTGTGTCCATTTAGTATCTTGACTGCCGAATTATAAAGAAACCATATCTTTTAAGGTCAAGCTTATGAAACGGATTTGTACAGTACTGAATATTGTAGCCATTTATGCATGTCTGCTAATGCCCATTCGCGGTTTGGCTGCCAACAACTTTCATGGCCTCAGCGGGGCAACAGGTGCAACAGGCATTGCAAGCCTTACCAATCCTGACGGGACAACCAGCACTAACGATACGACCAGAACTGGAGGGCCTACTGGCACTACCGGGTCAACGGGCCCTACCGGCGTTACCGGGCCCACTGGTCCCAGCGGCAGCCCCATTAACATTACGGCAAATGTTACCGATGCTACTTGCGCTTCCCTTCCTGACGGGGCAATCGATTTAAATATCACCGGAGGTACCCCACCCTATTCCATTTACTGGTCGAATGGAACAAATACGGAAGATATTTCTGGCCTCTATTCGGGCAGTTATACCGTTTATGTAACGGACGCCTATTTCCAAAGCAGCTATAACTATTATTATGTGGGTGCAAGAGGCACCTGTGGTTCTACAGGAAGCACTGGAAGCACCGGTTCTACGGGCAGCACCGGTTCCACAGGGCCAACAGGCTGCCCTGGCGTAACCCTTAGTGCCCAAATTGACAGCCCCACCTGCAATAGTACCGGCGAGATAGATTTGACATTAAGCCCATTGGGCACCTACTATTATCAATGGGGCATGAATGGCAGTTTAGTATATGGGGCCGATGGTCCTACCCAGTCTTCTATCACACCCAATTCCACCCACTCGGTTACCATTACCGATGCAAATGGTTGTTCATTCACCCGCACGTACTCCTTCCCCCCCCTCTATTGCCCGCCTACGGGTGCTGTTACTGGCTTTAGCAATCCTACCGGTGGTGCGGCCAATGGCAGCTTCACGGTGCAGTTGCAAAATTTTGGAGGCTATCTCAACACCGTGTTGGAATACTTAGGTGCCAATAACACATACTTGCCCGCTTCTGGAGGCTGTACCATAACGATACCCAATTTACCGCAAAATGCTACCGTATCCATTTACGATGGCTTTTTCAATCTATTGGGCAGCTACTATACCAGCAGCAACCAATCCACCATTACCTTCACCAGCAGTACGGTTGTCACCTACCCTATCCAAGTATATGTGATTGATCAATTTTATAGTTCCGTCAACTTCAGTTGCACCATTACCTACACAGACCTTGAAAGTGGTGCATACCAATCCACCAATACGGATTTGTACACGGCACAAACAATATACCTGAACCAAACGTTGAGTTCCCCATGTAGCGCAACCATCAGCGCACAAATCGACAGCCCTAGCTGCAACAGTACAGGGGAGGTACGTCTGAGCGTCGACCCACCTGGCAACTATACCTACCAGTGGGCTGTGTCTAACAATCCATTGTTTGGTGGAAATGGCCCTACTCAGGCTGCCATCACGCCCAATACCACCCATTCCGTTACGGTGACTGGGGCAAATGGTTGTACCCTTACCAGAAGCTTTTCCTTCCCGCCGTTGAACTGCCCGCCTACAGCCACCATCACCAGCTTTACCAACCCTACGGCAGGCACATCCAACGGCAGTATCAGCACCTTGGCATCCAACTTGGGCAACCAGTTCAGCGTGGCCTTGCAGTATCTGGGCCTGGGAGGTATATTGACCAGCCTGCCCTTCAATTTCAACATCACCTTGCCCGACGTGCCGGCCAACTCCACGGTGACGGTCACCGACCCGAACAACGTTATCTTATTCTCCAGCACTACTGGTTCGAATGTTACAACTGTCACCTGCACCAGCAGCACCTTGGTAATTTCATCTGTTTTTTACGTGGAGATAACCAGCTCGGTAGTATATACCAACAGTGTCAGTTGCACCTTTACCGACCTTACGGCGGGCAATTGTGTTGTCACTTATACCCAGCAGGGAACAGGCCTCAATAGTGTACTAAACCAGTACCTAAATGGCCCCTGTGGCTTCCAAATCAGTGGTACCCCCGGCAACCCTACCTGCAGGGGCGGTAATGGCTACTACAGCCCACTGATTATGGGCACCTGCAACGGCTGCAGTTACCAGTGGAACGACGGGCCGACAAGCCTTAGTAGGTATGACCTTGCAGGAAATACCCCGTACACACTTATCGTTTCTGACGACAAAGGCTGCAAGGACAGCATTCGCCTTACTCTTACCGGCGTCAGCGCAGAACCGATTGGCCTCAACTATATCACTTTCTCCACCTGTGGACAGGCCAATGGCGGCATACAGGTGACCATGGACGGGGCGCAGCCGGTAACCTATACCCTGTCCACTACTATGGGCGGACCCGCGGTGGCCACCAATACCACCGGCGGCTTTAGCGGCCTTGCCGAAGGCACTTACTATATCCGTGCCACCGATGCAAACGGTTGCCCCGGTCGGGAAATGCAACAACTAGTAGTATCTGCCCCCTGCCCACAACCTACAGCTACCATCACCAGCTTTAGCAACCCAACCGCTGGGCTATCCAATGGCAGCATCAGCACTTTGGCA
>JANRLF010000006.1:0-277968 GCA_033762815.1 Chitinophagales bacterium
AAAGCAAAAAAAAACAAAAAAACATACCCATTTTAGTGCAAACTATTGACAATCAAAGAAATAAGCAAAACTGAAGTACTACTGAAGCACCACTGAAGTATCACCGAAATACTACTGAACACCTACTGAAGTACTACTGAAATACCACCGAAGTACTACCGAAACACCACCGAAACGGAAAAACACCTACTTCCAAAGGCTGGTTTTGGGAAACAAATGACCCGATACATGGATAGCAGGTAAAAATGGATGGATAACAACCCCAAGTGAGCAAATCCTTAACTTCGTTGTTATTTTCGAAAAACATTCATGTCCACCACTACCGATTTCTTGATTATTGGTTCAGGCATCGCCGGGCTGTCCTATGCAGCAAAAGTTGCCGAAAAGTACCCCGAAAAGCGGGTAATGATTATTACCAAGGCCGATGAGGACGAAAGCAATACCAAGTATGCCCAAGGCGGCGTGGCCGTAGTGAGCAACTTTGGAATCGATAGCTTTGAAAAACATGTGGCCGATACCCTGGACGCCGGTGCAGGGCTTTGCGACTTGGAAGCCGTAGAGGTGGTGGTGCAAGAGGGGCCTAAGCGGGTAAATGAATTGATAGACTGGGGCGCCCAGTTTGACAAAACGGAAAGCGGTGAGTACCACCTAGGCCGTGAAGGCGGCCATACGGAACATAGGGTGCTGCATTTTAAGGATAGTACGGGCAGGGAAATGGAAAGGGCCCTGCTGCAAAAAGTACATTCCCTGCAGAACATTGAAATATGCACCCATCACTTTGTGATAGACATTATTACCCAGCACCATCTGGGCAGTATCGTTACCCGCGTTACGCCCGGCATCACCTGTTTCGGGGTGTATGTGCTGAACCACCATACCAACCGAATCGAGAAAATCCTTTCGCGTATTACGGTCATGGCATCGGGCGGTGTAGGGCAGGTATACAAAAGTACCACCAACCCTACCATAGCCACCGGTGACGGCATTGCGATGGTGTACAGGGCCAAGGGCAGGGTGCGCAATATGGAGTTCATCCAATTCCATCCTACCTCGCTGTACAACCCCGGTGAAAGCCCTTCGTTCCTGATTTCGGAAGCAGTGCGCGGGCATGGCGGTATTTTGAAGCGCCCCGATGGCAGCGAGTTCATGCAGGAGTATGATGCCCGCAAATCGCTGGCCCCCCGCGATATTGTGGCAAGGGCCATCGACAATGAGATGAAAAAAACGGGCAGTGAATTCATGTACCTCGATTGCCGCCATTTCAGCAAGGAGGATTTGGAGCACCACTTCCCCAACATTTACCACAAGTGCCTGAGCATCGGTATCGATATGCAAAAAGATATGATACCCGTGGTGCCCGCGGCGCACTATGCCTGTGGGGGCATTATGACCGACCTATATGGCCGTACGTCCATTAACCACCTGTTTGCCTGCGGCGAATGCAGCTCTACGGGTTTGCATGGAGCCAACCGCTTGGCATCCAATTCCTTATTGGAGGCCCTGGTGTTTGCCCACCGCATTTTCGAGGCTTCGGCAGCTATGATTGATACCATAACCTTGGAGGACAATATACCCGACTGGAACGCCGAGGGCACAACCGACCCCAAGGAAATGGTACTGATTACCCAAAGCCGCAAGGAACTACAGGAAATCATGAGCAGCTATGTGGGTATCGTTCGCTCCGATGTGCGCTTGAAAAGGGCATTGGACCGGCTGAAACTATTGTTCAGGGAAACGGAAAGGCTGTATGAAACCACCACCATATCGCCCCAGTTATGCGAGCTGCGCAACTTGATCAGCATGGCCTATTTGATTACCAAAAGCTCGAACGTGCGCAAGGAAAGCCGCGGCCTGCATTATACTACCGACTACCCCAGCACCAAGCATTTAGCGGAAAATACGATATTGTAGTGCGAACCTTTTGATAACAATTTTTGGTATTTTGTTATAAACCTCGTTTATGAGCAAGCAAGAGCTTAAAGACCATTTGATCAATCTCATACAAGATATTGAAGATGAAAGTGTGTTGGAAGAACTGAAAAGTATTATAGATATGGTTCAGGAAGAACAGGCCCTTTACGTATTGAGCCCCCAACAAAAAAAGGCATTGGATGAAGCTAGGGAAGATATCAAACACGGACGATTAATTAGCAACGAAGATGTTGAGAAAGAAATTGACCAATGGTTAAACGAATAGTATGGTCTCAGGTAGCAAAAAATGACCTGAAAGAAATTTTAGATTATTGGAATAAAAGGAATGGGAATAAGAACTATTCTAAAAAATTGAATTTTCGGATTAGATCAGCTATTATCAAAATTTCTCGAAATAACTTTATCGGAAAACCAACTAATGACCCATCTAGGATGATAATTTTAGGTGATTACGCCTTATTTTATGAGATTCATCAAAAAGCTATAATTATCCTTAAAATCTGGGATACGAGAAGAAAACCAGATTCCCTAACGCTTGATATTGAAACGCCCCAGCTTTGAAACTACTCCCACCCCAACATTGGAAAGACTATGAACTGATAGATACCGGCGGCGGCGAAAAGTTGGAGCGCTTTGGCAAGTATGTCCTATCCAGGCCTGAGCCACAAGCCGTGTGGGATAAATCTTTGGGAGAAGATATTTGGCAAAAAGCCGATGCCATTTTCAAAAGGGAAAAGAATGCAAAGGGCGATAGCGACAAAGGCGAATGGGTGTTAAAAAAAGGCATGCCCGATAGGTGGCACCTCCATTATGAGCACAATGGCCTGAAACTGAACTTCCGCTTGGCATTGACCGCTTTTAAGCATGTGGGTCTTTTCCCGGAGCAAGCTACCAATTGGGATTATCTCTTTGAAATAATTCCAAGCCTGCGAAAAGACAAACCAAAGGTACTGAACCTGTTTGCCTATACCGGCGGGGCTTCCTTGGCAGCAAAGGCAGCAGGCGCAGAAGTGACGCATGTAGATTCCGTAAAGCAAGTAATCACTTGGGCAAGGGAAAACATGGAAGCCAGTGCCCTGCAAGATATCCGCTGGATGGCAGAAGATGCCATGAAGTTTGTAAAGCGGGAAGTAAAGCGCGGCAACCGATATAGCGGTATTATTCTGGACCCTCCTGCCTATGGGCGCGGCCCAGAAGGGGAAAAATGGATTTTGGAAGAACAAATCAATGAACTATTGAAGCATTGCCATGCGCTATTGGAACCTAAAGATGCTTTTTTGATACTCAACATGTATTCCATGGGCTTTTCCGCCTTGATTGCAGAAAACCTGGTACGCCATATTTTCGGCACCAAGGCCACTATCGAAACGGGTGAATTTTTTATCCCTGATAGAGCAGGCAACCGTTTGCCATTGGGCATTTTTCTTTGGCTACGGCAATAATCTCTTTTCATAACATAATGACCGTACAGGTGCTCTCTATTGCCCCTGCCTTTAGCTATCTTTGCCACTATGAGCCAACAAGACGAACTGTTCAAAAACATTATTTCCCATAGCAAGGAATACGGTTTCATTTTCCCATCGAGCGAGATTTATGACGGATTGGGCGCGGTATATGATTATGGTCCCTACGGTGCTGAATTGAAAAAGAACATACAGGACTACTGGTGGAAATCGATGGTGCAGTTGCATGAAAACATTGTGGGCATTGATGCCGCCATATTTATGCACCCCAAAACCTGGAAGGCCAGTGGCCACGTGGATGCCTTTAACGACCCGCTGGTAGATAACAAAGACAGCAAGAAGCGCTATAGGGCAGACGTGCTGATAGAAGAGGCGGTGGAGAAAATCCGCCAAAAAATAGATAAAGAGGTGGAAAAGGGCGAAAAGCGTTTTGGCGAAGCTTTCGACAAGGCTCAATTTTTGGCCACCAACCCCAATGTACTGCGCAACCAAGCCAAAATTGATGAGATAGAAGGCCGTTTCAAAAAAGCCTTGGAAGAGGGTGACATGGCCGAGTTGAAGCAGATAATCGTGGATTTGGAAGTGGTGTGCCCTATTAGCGGCACCCGCAACTGGACCGATGTACGCCAGTTCAATCTAATGTTCAGCACCCAAGTGGGTTCGGTGGCAGAGGAGGCCAGCACCATTTATCTACGGCCAGAGACTGCCCAAGGCATATTCGTCAATTTCCTCAACGTGTTGAACACCAGCCGCCAACGCATCCCTTTCGGCATTGCGCAAGTAGGCAAAGCTTTCCGGAATGAAATTGTGGCACGCCAGTTTATATTCCGTACTAGGGAGTTTGAACAGATGGAAATGCAATTTTTTGTCCGCCCTGGCGAGGAGATGGAATGGTACCGCTATTGGAAACAGGAACGCCTTAGATGGCATCATAGCTTGTTCCCTGAAAACAAGCTACGCTATCACGATCATTTGAAAACGGCACATTATGCCAATGCCGCAGTAGATATTGAATTCGATTTCCCATTTGGGTTCAAAGAACTGGAGGGCATCCATTCCCGTACAGATTTTGACCTTACACAGCACCAAGAACTGTCAGGCAAAAAATTGCAGTATTTCGACCCTGAGCTCAACCAAAGCTACGTGCCTTATGTGGTGGAAACCTCCGTGGGCCTCAATCGTACCTTCTTAGCTGTAATGTGCAGTGCATATGAAGAAGAAGCCTTGGAAGACGGAAGCAGCAGGGTAGTATTAAAACTGCCCCCATTTTTGGCTCCAGTTAAGGCGGCGGTGCTGCCATTGGTGAAAAAGGATGGCTTACCTGACAAAGCCCGTGAAATATTGGCCATGTTGCAGTATGACCACCAGTGCTATTATGAAGAAAAGGATTCTATCGGAAAACGCTACCGCAGGCAGGATGCCATAGGTACTCCTTACTGTATCACCGTTGACCACCAAACGCTGGAAGACAATACCGTTACCATCCGCGAACGCGACAGTATGCAACAGGAAAGGGTTTCCATAGAAGCACTTCCCGGTATGATTGATCGCAAAGTAAGCTGGAAGCAGTTTGCCAATCGCGCGGAAAAGGTGGGTTGAGGTAAGGCAATAAAGAGTAAGCATCATATATCTTTGCTAACTTTATAATATGGGTCTAGTTTACGCTAATATCACCTTGTCCAATCCGGTTCAGGCAGAACTGGAGCCTTTGAACATTCGCTGCTTGGTGGATACGGGCTCTACTTATTTATGCATTCCGTCGCATATAGCCACTCAATTGAATTTAAAGTCCATAGAAACCAGGGAAGCAACCTTAGCAAATGGGGCAAGCATGCCTGTCCCTTATGTAGGGCCTATTAGAGTCACTTTTGAAAACCGGAATTGCTTTGTGGGTGCTTTGGTGTTAGGTGATGAAGTGTTATTGGGCGCAGTGCCTATGGAAGATATGGATTTGGTGGTGCAACCGAAGCTGCTGAAGCTAAGTGTAAATCCTGACAGTCCTAATATGGCTAGGGGTCATGTGAAATAACAGTTAGATAATCGTACTCAAAGATTATTCTTCTTGGACTTAACTGTCATTTTTTAATGACTATCTGCTGTTCAGCAACCTAATAGGCTCCATTTTGTTTACTACTTAACAGCTTGTTTATCATTCAATTAAACCCTTAAGCAAAAGTATTTTAGCTATTGAAAAGCCTATTTTCATTGTTACCCTAATCATGGTATAGCTACTCAATAAGTTTTGTAGCTATTGCACAATCCTTTTCATGCCCGCACCTTTGCGCTGTATTTAGAATTAGTCCAAATAAAACCAAAACAACCCATACAAAATGAAAAGCTTCTATTCTCTTGTTACCTTCATTACCCTCTCCGCTTCCTTAATGGCACAAGCAGTAACTGACACCGTCAGCACGGGCGCCTCTTATGCCAACCAAGTATGGTACAGCCTGAACAACGACGAAGTTGCCCGCTCATCAAAAGACAACTGGGACATTGCCTTTGAAGCAGAAGGCTTTACCGCCTCTATTTTGGTGAATACACAAAAGGGATTGGCGCTCTATCAAACTCCTTTCGGCGTGGCTGATTGGGCCTCTTTTGATACCACTGGCCTAAGCACTTGGGAGCAGTTGATCGATTCAGATACCTCTTGGGGATATGGCGCATTCAACCACTCATCCATGAGCACTTTCGACTTAGGCTGGGGCACTTACAACCTCAATACCCATGTGGTGACCGGCGATAGCATTTATGCGCTGAAACTTGCCAATGGCGATTGGAAGAAAATCAAAATTGACCAACTAGCCAACGGGGTATATGACTTTACTTATGCCGATGTAGATGGCAGCAATGAAGTATCAGCTAGTATAGCAAAAGACGATATGCTAGGCAAAAGCTTTGGCTACTATTCCTTTGCTGACCAAGATACCGTGATGCGCGAACCCAACAAAGATGCTTGGGACATTACCTTCACCCGTTACAGCACCATTATCAACGCTCCAGCGCCCACCGTTTACTCTGTTACTGGCGTACTTGCCAACCAAGGGGTTTTGATTGCCGAAGCTACTGGCGTGGATGTAAACACCGTCAACTATAATGGTCTGGCATTCGGCACGGAAATCAATACCATCGGCTATGATTGGAAAGCTTATGACAATGTGAACATGGTATTTACCATCACCGATTCACTGGCCTATTTTGTGCAGCTTACCAATGGTGAAATATGGAAATTGGTGTTTACCGGTTTCGGCGGCAGTAGCAACGGCAATTACATTTTCAGTAAGGAATTGGTTTACGACCCAGCAGTTACCGGCATTGAGGATTTAGAGTCAAAAGCTCAAATGCTGGTTTATCCCAATCCTTCCAACGGAACGAATACCGAACTGGTGTATAGTATTGGCAATGCAGTAGATAATGCGGTAGTGAATGTATATGATTTAACGGGCCGCAATGTGTTGAGCACTTTGGCTGATGCCAACACAGGTTTGCACAGACTTACCTTGAATACCGCTAATTTGGTAAAAGGCATGTACATTGTACGACTTTCTACAGGCTCAGCGCACCTTGAGCAAAAATTGATTATTGAATAAACGACATACAGCTTGCACAACCAAAAAGGGTGGCCTTATAAGCCACCCTTTTTGGTTTAATCCACATGTCCTAGGCGCACCTTTTCGGCAAATGATTTCGGTATAATACCCGGCCCATAGGTAATACTGTAAGCTTTTACCAAAGCAGCTCCAAAATAGAGTATAAAGGAAGTGATGAACACAAAAAGCACCACTAGCACAATAGTGCCAGAAGCCCCGTAAATGGTACCCAAAGGGCTGGCAGCCAAAAACTTGGAAAGCAGCAGCCGCACCAAAACAAAAAGTATGCTGGTGATGGCCGAACCCAGCCAAACCGATTTCCAGGGGACCCGCACATCGGGCAAGAACTTGTAAGTACAGGCAAACCACAAGGCAATAATAGCCGTACTAAATAGCCGACTCACAAAATTGAGCAGGCCCACATTGAAGCGCTCTGGTAGGAAGGCCGCAAGTTTATCGCCAGAAATATCCAATAAACTATCGAATAGGATGGCTACGGCAAACAATAGCCCCAAGATAAAAACAAAGGCGATGGACATGCCCCGCTTCCGAAGCAGTAAGAGCCAGCCCTTCCCCTTTAAGGGCCGTACCCCCCAGATATCGTTCAGTGATGATTGTATTACCACGAAAAGTGTAGTACCAGCAAACACCAAGAAACCAGTGCCAGCCACCGCATACAACCAGTTGCTGTTCATCTCTTCTATATTGCGCATTAGATTGCCAAGCAATTCCTCGCCCTGTTGTCCAAAAATATCGCCTATTTCTTTGCTCAAGTTAGGCCCAATTCGTTCAAAGTTCAGCACCTTGCCTATTACGGTTATCAGCATGAATGGTATGGCAGGCAAAGAAAATATCGTAAAAAAGGCAGTACTCCCACTCATACGCAACAAGTCATTGCTTCTGAATTCCTTCAGAGCACATTCCAAAAAACCAATACTTTGCTTTACCTTGGGCCGCATACAAAGGGGTTCGCCTTGGCTAGCTTTCTATCAAATTCTTTACCTAATTAATTGAACAGGTACATAAAGCGCAAGGAAAGATAGTTGTTCACCTGCCCCCCACCCTTACGGTCACTAAAGGGCAATGTACGGTTGGTAATATCCAATAGGGCATGGTTGTAGCGGATATTTACCGCATAATGCTTGGCGAAAATAAATGAAACGCTGCCCACAATCTCCATGCCCCTAGGTTTGTAAGGGCTGCCTTCGGGATATTCAAAAGGCTTATTGTTGCGCAACTCCTTATACCGCACCAGGTTGGTATAAGCTAAACCTACTCCAAAAATGGCCCGCTTCTTATCGTGGTAATTGATGAGCACCGGCACGTCAATATAATCCAAAATCAGCTTGTAATCGTACACCGTATCAAATACCACTTCCGTACTACCCGCCCTGGAGCCTTTCATGTTGTACAAAATTTCAAAGCTGACCGAGAAGTTTTTGGGCAGCCTAATAAAAGCCGCCGCACCCGTATTGGCACCAAACTTTCGATAGCCTGAAATATCGTCGCCATATACTTGGCTACCATTTACCCCCAAAATAAGGGCAGGCATTATGATGGGGTCCTTCTTGTCCATTACCTTTTCCTCTTGGGTGGGGTTTTGGCCCCATACCATTAACGGCAAAACTATCAATAGCACCCATGCTGCATTTTTCATCTTCTTCGCTTAGTTATATCTTTAACCTAACGTAAAGCAGGCATGTTCAAATATACGACAAACACCCTGAATAAACTGGAAGCGGCTTTTCGCGAAGCGGGTTATATCGTTCGCTATGAGAAAGGCAACTTCCAAGCAGGCTATTGTATATTGGAACATAAAAAGGTGGTGGTAGTAAACAAATATTTTACCTTGGATGCCCGTATCAACTGCTTGGCCGAAATATTGGCAACGGTGGAATTGGACGAAGCATTGCTTTCCCCTTCCAGCAAAGCTTTTGTTTCCAAATTGCCTCAACAAAACAAACAGGCATCGTGAAAGTGACCTTCTTGGGCACGGGCACTTCAGGTGGTGTACCCATGATTGGCTGCCCATGCCAAGTCTGCCATTCTGCTGATACCAAAGATCAACGCCTCCGCTCTTCCATTTTAATTGAAAAAAATGGCAAAACACTGGTGGTAGATACCGGCCCCGATTTCAGACAACAAATGCTGAGGGAAAGGGTGAACCAATTGGATGGGGTACTCTACACCCATGGACATATTGACCACACCGGCGGCCTGGATGACATACGTGCCTACAATTTTTTTCAGAAACTGGATATGCCCTTGTATATGGACGAACTGACGGAAACTATCATCCGCCGCCAGTTTGCTTATGTGTTCGATAATGTTTCGTATCCCGGTATCCCAAGGGTAAGATTACAACGTATAGAAAACCGCCCTTTCACTGCCGAGGGTATCTCAGTAGTACCCATACAAGTAATGCACTTAAACATGCCAGTAGTGGCTTTTAGAATTGACGACTTTACCTACATTACCGATGCCAACCGCATTGCCGAGGAAGAGAAGAAAAAAGTATTGGGCTGCAAAGTATTGGTATTGAATGCGCTCAGAAAGGAAAAGCATATTTCCCACTTTAACCTTTCAGAGGCGTTAGAGCTCATCGAAGAGCTGGCACCAGAAACGGCTTATCTTACGCACATTAGCCATCAAATGGGTCTGCATGAAGAAGTCAGCAAAGAATTGCCCTCCAATGTGCACTTAGCATACGATGGGCTAAAATTGCAGCTATAGTCTTAAATAATCATACCCGCACCAACCGTTTCGTTGGTCTGCTCATCGATAATGATTAAACTGCCCGTATTGCGGTTCTTTCGGTAGGAATCATAGAATAAAGGCGTGGTAGTGCGCAAGGAAATACGGCCTATTTCATTCAATCCTATCGTATGGTCGTCTTCAATTCGGTGTAAAGTGTTGATATTGATTTTGTACTTCACCTCCTTTACAACACAACGTGCGTTGCGGGTAGTGTGCTTTATAGCATACTTACCACCAGCGTTCAGTGGCCTTTCATTCAGCCAGCAAACCATCAGGTCAATATCTTGGCCAATTTGTGGAACATTGCCTTCTTTGATAATCATATCGCCACGGCTAATGTCAATTTCATCGGCCAACCTGATAGTAACCGACATGGGCGCATAGGCTTCATTCAAAGCACCATCGTAAGTATCAATGGACTTAATGGTGGTAGAAAAGCCTGAGGGTAAAGCCATTACCTTATCGCCCACTTTGAACACGCCACCAGCAATACGCCCCGCATAACCGCGGTAGTCATGATACTCGGTTGATTGTGGCCGAATAACATATTGCACGGGAAACCGGCAATCGATATGGTTCAGGTCGCTGGCAATGTGGATGGTTTCCAACAAAAACAATAGGGTGGGCCCTTCGTACCAGGGCATGTGTTTGCTGCGGTCTACCACATTGTCGCCATTTAGGGCACTGATGGGTATTACCCGCACATCTTTTACATCCAAACGGGTAGCAAAATCTTTCAGCTGCTGCTGGATATCATCAAACACCTGCTGGCTGTATTCCACCAAATCCATCTTGTTGATACAAACCACCACGTGGGGTATTTGCAACAAAGAGGCAATAAACAAGTGGCGTCGGGTTTGTTCCAAAATCCCTTTACGGGCATCTACCAGCACGATGGCCAAATTGGCGGTAGATGCGCCCGTCACCATATTGCGGGTGTACTGTATGTGCCCAGGCGTATCGGCAATAATGAATTTACGCTTCGGGGTAGAATAGTAGCGATAAGCCACATCTATGGTAATGCCCTGCTCCCTTTCGGCGCGTAGGCCATCCGTCAAAAGCGCGAGATTCACATATTCTTCCCCCTTTTGCTCACTGGTTTTTCTAATGGCCTCATATTGGTCTTCGAAAATGGATTTGCTATCATACAACAGCCTGCCGATAAGGGTGCTCTTACCATCATCGACACTGCCTGCGGTAGTAAAGCGCAACAGTTCCATTTTCATGTATGCCTTGCTGTCAAATTGCTCGTCCATTGTTGTTAGTATGACCTTTAGGGTAAGCATATAGCTACCCAATTTGTTTTAATTTTTAGTGGTTACGCGGCTAGGTAAAGTTGCTGCGCATAACTCAATCGTAAATTGTCAATTGTACTTCGTAAATATATTCGTTACAGTCTTGCTACTATCAAAAGTATCCCGCCTTCTTTCTATCTTCCATAGCGGTATCCGACCGCTTATCGTCCGCACGGCCACCACGTTCCGTTACCCTTGCAGCAGCCACTTCCTGTATGATTTCGTCCAAAGTAGCTGCCTCTGAAAATGTTGCCCCCGTACAAGTGGCATCACCAATGGTACGGAAACGCACTACCCGTTCCTCAGGTACTTCGCTATCGCGCATATTCATAAAGGGCGTTTCGGCATACCACATACCGTCCCGTTCAAAAACCTTTCTGGTATGGCTGAAATACAAGGATGGCATCGGTATATTTTCCATGGCGATATATTGCCACACGTCCAATTCCGTCCAGTTACTGATGGGGAAAACCCTAAAGTGCTCGCCCATGTGCTTGCGGGCATTGAACAAGTTCCAAAGTTCAGGGCGTTGGTTTTTGGGGTCCCATTGGCCAAACTCATCACGGTGGCTGAAGAAACGTTCTTTTGCACGGGCCTTTTCCTCATCGCGACGGGCACCGCCCATGGCTGCATCAAATTTGTTGACCTCAATGGTTTCCAACAAGGTGGCAGTTTGCAATAGGTTGCGGCTGGCATTGTAGCCCGTTTCCTCACGTACCTTACCCTCATCGATGGATTTTTGTACCGAGCCGACAATGAGCCTTGCGCCCAGCTCTTTCACCAGCCAGTCGCGGTATTCAATGGTTTCGGGAAAATTGTGGCCCGTATCGATATGCACCAAGGGGAAAGGCAGATTGGCAGGATAAAAGGCCTTTCTGGCCAAATGGCTCATTACAATGGAATCCTTTCCGCCTGAAAACAGCAAGGCCGGGTTTTGAAACTCAGCAGCTACTTCCCTGATAACGTAAATGGATTCGGCCTCAAGTTCCTTCAGATGGTTCAGATGATAAGCCATGTACAGCTTCGTATTTAATCTTTGGTAAAATAAAATCCAACACTTGTCGAGCCGATTCTTCTATGCTTTGGCGGTCGGTATGCAACTCCAAGTCGGCATTTACAGGGGCCTCGAAGGGCGCATCCAAGCCTGTAAAGTTTTTGATTTCTCCCTTTCTTGCCTTTTGGTACAAGCCTTTCACATCACGCTGCTCGCACACTTCAAAGGGGGCATTCACATACACCTCTATAAAATCAGCCTCCCCGATGACTTGTTTGGCCAACTGGCGCAAATCTTCCGTGGGGCTTACAAAGCAATTGAGGGTAATAATGCCACAATCCAAAAACAGCTTGGAAACCTCTGCCACTCTACGGATATTCTCCAAGCGGTCAGCTTCGGAAAAGCCCAGATTGTTGTTGATACCCGCCCGAACGTTATCGCCATCTATTACTTGGGTCAAAAAACCCATGGCGTAGAGCTCGTACTCCAAAACACGGGCAATGGTGCTTTTCCCGCTACCTGAAAGACCGGTAAACCAAACCACCTTGGCCCTTTGCTGCAACTGTTGCTCCTTATCTTCCCTGCCCAGTAGCTGGTCGAAAATAGGGTGTATGTTTTCGGGCGTTTGGCTCATCGGGCTACAAATATACTAAACTTGTAGACTTTTGGAGCCAAAGTATGTTGGAATACCTTGAAGGATTAAGCTTATTCAGCCTTCAATAGCTTGTAAACCATTTGTTGGCCTTCGCTCTGCAACTGCAATAAGTATATACCTACTGACAGTTGCCCAGTTTCCACCTTGGCATCCATTTCCCCTTTCTCGATGGAAACCACCTGAAGGGTCCTTCCTGTCAAATCTTTTAGGCTTACGGCTACTTGGCTTTGTGTGGCCTGTTGCAACTGTACGGTCAATTGGCTATTGAACGGATTCGGATAAATGGAAGCTCCCATTATCGCTATCTCTTCTACCCCTTCACAAAATTCAACTTGGGTGGTATCGGTAATGTTAGCGGTACAGCCATTGCCACCAGTATAGGAGTACGTAATGGTTGCCAGGCCTACTTGATTATCCTCCGGGTCGAAAATTGAATCTGTTACTCCCAATCCACTAAAGGTACCCCCTGCCGGTGTGGCAGTAAGGATATATGGCCCATAATGATCATTGCTACAATAAGCAGAATCCAGTACGAACGATACGGTAGGCAAGGCATTTACGGTTACCAAAACGCTGTCCACATCCAAGCAGCCATTCACATCGCTTACCAATAGATAATAATTGGTAGTGGTGTTAGGGCTTACAGAGGTGGTGCTGGTATTGGCACTATTGCTCCAGTTGTAGCTAACACCGCCGGTGCCGGTAAGTTGGGCGGTATCGCCTTGGCAAACAGTCACATCGCTACCAGCATCTGCGGTAGGCAAGCTATTTACGGTTATTTCCACGGTGTCCGTATCGGCACAGCCATTTGCATCAGTAGCAGTTACTACATAAGTGGTGCTGGTTACTGGGCTTACATCTACGGAGAATCCAGTGGCGCCATTGCTCCAAACATAATCGTCACCGCCAAAAGCAATCAAAGTAGTGGTGTCGTTCAAACAAATCGCAAAATCTTGGCTGGCTACCGCCACAGGAAGCGGATTTACGGTCACTTTCACCGTGTCATAAGAGAAACAAGTTACGGCACTGTCGAGTGAGCGAACCACATAATCGGTGGTAGTACTTGGTGAAACGGTATAACTGGCATTATTGATTGACCCTGGGAACCAGCGATAATTATTGCCGCCTCCACTTGCGTTCAGCGTTACAGAGTCGCCGAAACAAATAGCCACGTCTTGACCTGCATCCACTTGGGCTACCACTGGTACGTTGATAGTAATATCGTCAGTAGCAGTACAACCAAACTGGTCTGTCAAGGTTACGGAATAAATGGTACTAGTAGTGGGATATACTATCACTTCAAAAGTAGTATCGCCAGTACT
The DNA here is from genome assembly GCA_033762815.1 of Chitinophagales bacterium. Taxonomy (GTDB): domain Bacteria; phylum Bacteroidota; class Bacteroidia; order Chitinophagales; family CAIOSU01; genus JANRLF01. The sequence goes on from JANRLF010000006.1 coordinate 14,006, forward strand.
CCAAACATAGGTTTCCAGCCCACTGTTAGGGGCTATGATGGAAACACCTTGGTCAGGGCAACTACCAAAGTCGGGCCCTAAATCGGCAATTGGCGCACTCACATCTACGTTGATATTTTCGTTGCTTACGCAACCGTTGCTATCAGTAGCCTGAACCGTATATTGGCTAGGGCTGGAAGGTGAAACCAAGCTGGTGGTAGTAGTTTCGCCGCTGTGGAACCAATAATAGGAGTAATTACCGGCTCCATTCACGTTTAAATTAACACTGTTTCCCACGCATATCAAGGTATCGTTGCTCGCGGTAATTACCGGAGGGGTAAACACCCTTACAGTGATGGTATCGTAAGCCCTGCAGCCGGAATTCTCCAATATCACAGATACAGTGGTGTCTTGGTAGATATAGTCGTTATAAGTACCGCCTTGGATACCATTGCTCCAAATATAATTTTGAGCTACACCAGGGTTATAGGTAAACAAGGAACCAGGGCAAACAATGGAGTCGTTGGTAAAGCCAGTAATGGGATATGATATTAGCGACACTTGCACCCCTACAGTTCTACCACAACCGTAGGCACTATAAGCAGTGGCACTATAAGAAGTGGCGGTGCTTGGGGCCACCGTGATGGAAAGGGTAGTATCGCCCGTATTCCAAGTAACACTGTTGCTACCAGAAACGGTTAGGGTGATGGAATCGCCGATACAAATGCTGGTATCAGGAGTAATCACCAAATTTGGGCGGGTATCTGCGTACACAAGGGCAGAATCCACATCGGTACAACCATTGGCATCGGTCACGGTCAAGTAATAAGTGGTGGGTACCAGCGGATCGACATTGATGTTGGAGGTAGTTGCTCCAGTGCTCCATAGATAACTTACCCCCCCAGAACCAAACAAATTTGCACCGCCAGTATTGGGGCAAGTACTGATGTTGCCACCTGCATTGGCAACTGCTTCAGGGAAAAGGCTTACAGAAACATTATCCGTAACAGTACAACCATTTGCATCAGTAACTGTAACTGAATAGGCGGTGGTGGTGACAGGTGAAACTGTAATCGATGGTGTGGTCTCGCTGGTGCTCCATAAATAAGATATTCCGGCACTTGCAGTAAGTTGGGAAGCAGTACCTGGGCATATGCTAAAGTTAGGACCTAAGTCAAATGAAGGTACATTCACATTGATAGCTACGTCATTGGTCGCGATGCATCCGTTTGCATCGGTAACGGCTACTGCATATATGATAGTGTCAATAGGGCTCACAGTAATGCTGGCGGTATTCGCACCGTTGCTCCAGCTATAATTTACCCCCCCAGTAGCGGTAAGAGTTAGCGTTGCGCCCAAGCAGATGGTAGTATCATTGCCAGCAAAGGCGGGAGGGAGGGAGTTAACATTTACAATTACGTTGTCAGTAGCGGTGCAGCCTTGGGCAGAAGTGACGGTTAAAGAATAAACGGCACTTCCCGTTGGGCTCACGTTAATGGATGCTGTGGTAGCTCCATTGCTCCATTGGTAAGTACCACCACCAGTACCCACTAAAGTGGCCGTACCTCCGAAACAAAAAGTGGTATCATTCCCCGCATCGGCAGTAGGGGGAGTATTCACCACTACTTTTACGGTATCGGTTGAAGTAGTACAACCATTACCAGAAACAGTTACCACATAATCGGTGGTGCTAACTGGCGAAACACTAATGGACGAGGTAGTGGCTCCGGTGCTCCATGTGTAGCTGTTGCCACCTGATGCAGTCAAAGTAGATGATTCGCCACGACAAATGGTATCGTTAGGGCCTGCGTTGGCACAATTGGGCGCAGCGCAAGAATATGCGCAGCTTGGTGGCTGGGTAAGAATATTGGAAGAAATGGACCAATTGCTGCTGTTGTTGATAGCACTACGAAGGGCCACTACACCAGTAGTTACGGAGCAGTTATATTGGCCATTGTCCTCATTGCCTACTGCAACAGCATTGGTGCCGTTGGTTAGTCCTTGTGGCACAGCAGATGTATTGGATGAGGTAGCATCGGCATCCCATGTAGTACCATTGAATTGTATGGCAGCAGTGAAGGTTGGGGTAGAGGTGGTGCCTTGGTAAGCTAATATTTGGTCGCCAGAGGTGGCTAATGCAAAAGAGCCCGATATAACGTTTACTACACCCAATGAAGCAGTTGTGCCTGATATGGTGATTTGTGTGCCGCAAGGCAAGCCATTGGTGGTTGGGCTGGTCCAAAGGATAATGCCCTCGTTATTCCTAAAACTGCCGCTTGTGGGAGAAGACTGAGACCAACCGTTGTCAGTAAAAAAAATGTTGGTGGTAGCATTGATATCCCTCAACAACACAAAAGAAAAAACATCCGGATCGTCGGAATTGAAGCCAGTGAATGCAATATCGCCAGCGGAAAGGGTGGTTTGCGCATTAAGGGTAGTACATGCAAAAAATGCAAAAAATAGGGTAGCAATTCTTCTCAACATCTTAAAACAGATTTTAGTAATAGGCGAAAATACCTCAAGCTATATTACTCAGATGTTAAATCTGCTAATATTTTTTTAATAAAGCTTTCACAATGGCTTGGAATGCCAAGTACCTGATGCGTAATAAACCAGTTCATCGCCTGGTTGTGGATGTTTAATCGTGAGCGTGTAGGCAAGGTTTGAATCATCAGGTACTATGCTTATCTCCTTATCTTCAAAGTGTACTAGGCCCAAACTTTCTCGCCAAAACCATCTTCCCCATCCACTCAATTGAACCCTTACAGTTTGTGAATCAATAGGAACCACAATTACCGAATCAAGTGGGCTATTTACTTGGGCTGAAGCAATATACACCACTTGGGTATGGTACGGCAATCCTTCAAGCTCCCTCCAATCGGTCCAGCGGCTGAAATCGCGGTAAACGTAAACACCTTGGGTATAGTTAGGTAGATTAAGCATGAACTTCCTCCCCGGTTTGTCAAAAATCGGGTGATGATAAGTGGCCGCTTGTATGTTGGCCGAATACTGCCATTTTAGTACCTGTGGGTCCAGAAAATATAGGTTTGCTACAATAGCCAGTAAACTATAAACCATTACCCAGCGGATATATACTGCGCCCAAAACTAAAACAGGCAACGAGAGCATAAAGGGCGATGCGAAATAACTCAAGCGGTCATTCTCCCCATCATTCAAATAATTGAAGTACATGTTCAGTACCGGCAGCAGCAGCAAGAAACAGATGAGCATCCAAGCCATAAGGGCGGTAGCGATGGTCTTACGCCTCCTGTAAAGCCATACCAACATGCCAATGAAGCCTATCCATAAAGCACCAGCTATATAGGGTTGTAACAATAAGCTGTACACTTTATCCTTGATAGGAAAGGAAAACTTGTGTACATATAGCAGCAGCTTAGCGAAGTACTGCCAATACCTGCCCATGGTTTCTACTAGCGAAAAGTCGAGATGGCTCTCTCCATAGTGGCCTATCCAATGGCCTTTCAGCAAATACGTCGAAACAAAGTAAGCTACTATGATAAACGCACAAGGTAAAGCGATACGCACCATCTGCTTAATGGTATTTCCCCATGACAAAGGGTGCCATAAACAACAAAATACCACCAACGCAACCGCTGGGAAAACCAATGCCACCTCAATGGTTACCAGTGCCCAGGCAAACAACAGATAATAACCCAATAACCATAGCATGGATCTTCCCTTGTCGTACTGACGATAGATGTATAGGCCCAGCCATAAATACAGCATGCCAAAGGCATAGTGTATGGTAGCGCCCCATACCACATTCTCCGTTTGGAATGGGCTTGAAAGAAACAGTGCGCCACAGGCAATTGCCGAAAGGCCATAATAATCAATGCCCATCTTTTTGAAAACACCTTTAAAGAAGAGAGAGGCAAAACTGGCGTTGGCGGCGTGCAGCCCAGTAAACAAAAGCCACCAAGCCAATTTGTTGCTACCAAACAAGTCGTAAAAGCCATAGAAAACCAGGTTGTGGCCATAATACAAGCTGGTAAATCCAAATGAATCTTTAAATCCTGCCCAGCCTTGTTTATGAAAAACCACTAGCCCTGCCACCCAATCATCAGTAAACTGGCTGCCGTAACCATGTCGATAGGCCAACATGGCAAACAACCAAAAAACCATAAATAGACCGATTGCCTGCTTGCTGCGCATTCTATAGAAAAATCGAAGTTACAGAAATAAGCTAGGAGAACTATTGCCGTAAACTTAACAGACGGCCCTTTGCAATCCCATAAAAGTCCAATACTTTAGATGCAAAACCACCGTATATGAAAAAGATGCTGGCTACCGCCATTTTACTGGGAACTATTGGTATTGCACAAGCCCAGCAGATAAACAGGATAGCTTTTGGGTCCTGCATCAGCCAAGATAATCCGCAGCAAATTTGGTACAATGTCGATTCGCTTAGGCCCGATGTATTTGTGTTTTTGGGCGATAACATTTATGGCGACACCAAGGACATGGCTTTGCTCAGAAAGAAATACGAAATGTTGCAAAGCAAGCCCGGCTTGCAACAGTTGAAACAGCATTCAAAGATATTGGCCGTATGGGACGACCACGACTATGGCGTAAACGATGGCGGTAAAGAGTATCCCAAGAAAGTGGAGTCAAAAGAAATATTCCTGGAGTTTTTCAATGAGCCCAAAGACAGCGAGCGCCGCAAGCACCCGGGTATTTATCATAGCGTTACGCTAGGAGAGCAGGGCAAAAGGGTACAGTTTATCCTGTTGGACAACCGCACCTTTCGCGACTCGCTGTGCAAGGTGACTACCGATGAAGATTGCTATGGCGAATACGGCCCTTGTAAAGACACTACCAAAACCATGCTAGGCAAGGAACAATGGGAATGGCTGGAGAAAACCTTGAAAGAGCCTGCCGATATCCGCATCATTTGTACCAGCACCCAGTTTTTGGTCGATTTCAACGGCTGGGAAGCTTGGGCCAACATGCCCCATGAAAGGAAGCGCATGATTGACCTCATCAAAAAGACCAAAGCCAATGGCGTGTTCTTTATCAGTGGCGACTTGCACTATGCCGAACTTTCACGCATGATGTTCAATACGCAATACCCCTTGTACGACCTTACCAGTAGCGGCATGACCCATGGCCATTCCTGTGCCGGCGAAAACGAGTACCGCATACATGGCGCCTACATGCAACCCAACTTTGGCCTTATTGACATTGACTGGAAAGGCAAGGACACCAAAATCACCCTGCGTATATTGAACGAAAAGGCGGATACAAAAATCACCCATGTGATTCCGCTACAGGAAATCAGCTTCAAATAATCATTTAGGGCCCTCGGTATCTGAATCCTTCACGTTTTCCGATACCTTGTCCTTTTGCACCTCGTTGCCGTTCGCATCTACATACACGGTGAGCTTGGCCGAGCCTTTCAAGAGCTTGATGCGGTAGGTTTCCTTGTTGGTGGAAAAGTCCATTATCTTTTCGCCGCCGGTCAGTTTGTATTCCGCATACTTGGTGGCCGCCATGGTTTGTATGGCTTGGGGCAATTTAGGAGCTGGCAGGTGCGTGGTAGCCGTATTGAGTGTACCGTCTTCCTTAAAACGGGCACGGGTATGGTTGCCATCTACCTTAAACACGGCCACATAATGGGTAAAGGACACGCCTTTCTTGTTTTGGCCGCTTTTCTTTTCCCATTTTGCCACCGTAGTACCCGGAAACTGGGCCGATTGTTTGGCCTTCACCGCCTCGGGCACGCTGGCAGCCTCCACCACGGTCCATGAGCCTGATTGTGCGAAAACCGCTACTGCCAAGAAACTGAAAATAAAAGAACACACTAAGTTTTTCATTTGCTATCGATTTTTTGATTGGATGGGCAATACTAGCGAAAGTTTAATCAGCCTATAACTAGGTTTCTGACGAGAGTTGGCGCAAGCAATTTTTTGATTTGCAAATGTGGGCTTAAGTGCTTACCATTGATAATGTGCTAGTTGATTTGAAAATTTGGTGATTTGAAAATTTGAAAATGGTTTTTTGTCTGCAATCCCCGCAATAAGCGGGGCAGGCTGCATTTGTAAATTGTAAATCGTAAATGTTTCTACTCTCTACAAATGAGGCAAAAAACAAAAAAACACACTTTTTTTACACAAACAATTGGCAATCAAGAGAATAATAAGAATTGAAATACCTGCGAGATACCCGCGAACACCCCTTGAAGCACCTGCGAGATACCCTTGAAGTACCCGCGAACACCCCTTGAAGTACCTGCGAAATACCTGCGAAACGCCTTGGGGGGTATCAAGGAAAACAAACTTGATTTGAAACGATATTGGCCCCAAATTGTTAAATTGAGAGATGTTTGCAATATTGCGCAACTAAATACTGGACCATTCCATCTACACGATAATGAGCCTCATAGTTTTATCCATCCCCATTTTCTTTTTATTGATTGGCGTTGAATTGCTCATCGACAAGTTAAGGGGAACGCATTATTACCGCCTTAATGATGCCATTACCAACCTGAGCTGCGGCATTGGTTCGCAAATTGTGGGCAAAGTGATTATTGGTGGGCTTACCATTGTGGGCTACCAATATTTGTACACCCATTGGCGATTCTTTGAATTTCCCTCCTTAAAGGCTGATGACCCTGTGTGGTTGGTAACCATCACTTGGCTACTGTTGTTTTTAGGGGTCGACTTCTGTTATTATTGGTTCCATCGTTTGGCGCACGAAATCAGCGTGTTATGGGGCAGCCATATTGTACACCATCAAAGTGAGGAATATAACTTAACGGTGGCCTTGAGGCAGGCATGGCTGCAAGGCGCATTTTCATGGGTGTTTTATCTGCCATTGGCCCTGATAGGTTTTACGCCTGAAATGTTTATCACCGTAGCTGCCATCAATACCCTTTACCAGTTTTGGATTCATACCAAGTTTATCGGCAAGCTGCCCAAGCCCATCGAATATATTTTCAATACCCCTAGTCACCACCGGGTGCACCATGGGGTCAATCCAAAATATATTGACCGCAACCATGCGGGTTCATTGATTATTTGGGACCGAATGTTTGGCACATTCCAAGAAGAAGAGGAAGAAGTGGTATATGGCATTACTACGCAAACCAATAGCTGGAACCCGCTGTGGGTGAATTTCGATTATTGGCTCGATTTGTTCAGGCTTACCGCAAGGGCAAAGGGTTTCAAGAACAAAATGAAGATGCTGTTCTTAAAGCCAGGCTGGCGCCCCGATGAGTTGGGAGGCGTACAAGTGCCCAAGGAAGTATCCACCAAAACATTTATTAAGTATGATACCGTGGTGCCTGCGGGCTTGAACAACTACGTGCTTATCCAATATATCTTGTTGGTGATAGGCACCTCCTTGTTTCTATTAAAAGCGAATAGCCTGTTCAACTATGCTATCCAGTTGGGCATCACCGCTTTCATTATATTGACTATCGTTAGCTTCGGGGCATTGTTGGAGGGCAAGCGCTGGGCCATGCCCATGGAACTTGGCCGTTGGTTGCTGTTTGCCATAGGGTTGCCCTTGTTGTTCGTACATACCAACTATTGGTGGGCGGTATTGCTTGGGGCAGGGTTGTGCAGTATCCTTTCTGCTTTTTGGGTGAGCCGATACCGCAATATTGGGATTGTGATGACAGAACAAAAGGTGATGTCAGCCGTTTAATGTTCATTTTGTAATTTTACAGGCTAATTATGAACGAGTTAATCACCCAAGGCGACAAGCCGGTACTGTACGCCATACCGCTTTTCTTAATTGCCATTTTCTTGGAGTTGGCAATCGACTTTTACCAGAAGCGGAAAATCTATCACGATGCCAAGGATAGCTTGGCCAGCATCACGATGGGCATTGGCTCTTTGATTATCGGCGTGGGTGTAAAGGCTTTTTATTTCTTAATTTACTTTTGGCTGTACAATAACCTAAATGTTTTCGGTTCGCCTGAGGCGGCGTCTGCAACCTTGGGGCCCGATAAGTGGTATGCTTGGGTGTTGCTGTTTTTTCTGGACGATTTCAGCTTTTACTGGCACCACCGCCTAAGCCATGAAGTGCGCATATTGTGGGCTGCCCATGTAAACCACCACTCCAGCGTGAACCTCAATTTTGCGGTGGCCCTTCGCCAAAGCTGGGCAGAGATATTTTATAAGTACATTTTCTGGTTATGGCTGCCTATTCTAGGTTTCCATCCGGTAATGATTCTGACCATGATGTCCATTAGCTTGGTGTACCAATTTTTGCAACATACTACCTTGGTAAAGAAATTGGGCCCCTTGGAGTGGTTTTTTAACACTCCTTCGCACCACCGCGTGCACCATGCTTCCAATATCAAATACCTTGACCGCAACCATGCAGGCATCTTGATTATTTGGGACAGGCTTTTTGGTACATTTCAAGAAGAAGATGAAGAAGCCCCTCAATATGGCATTACGGTAAACATCCATACCTACAACCCCATCAAGATTGCCAGTCATGAGTTTGTGGCCATATGGCAGGATGTGAAAAGTGCCAAGAATTGGAAAGACAAGCTGAAGTATATCTTTTACCCGCCGGGTTGGTCGCCAGAAGGCCCTAACCGTACTGCCAAATATTTGCAGAAGCAGCTTAAGTTGGGGAAACTTTCTACCACTACCACCCCTAGCGAAAAGGAAGTAAAATCTACAGAAGCGGCCTTATCGTGATGTATCGGTATTTTATTTTGTTATTCATTGTGGGCTTCTTAGCCTCTTGCAACTACCGTGAAGGGCTTTTTGAGAAAAAGGTGGACGAGCACCATGTGATTAAGGTAACTGATTACATATCGAGGACAGATGGCTTGCACCCAAATGCAGTGTTTCAATATGCCAATAGGTACCGCACGGTTTATTTATTGGTATTGGACACCACCAAATCGGATATTCAAGGTGGATTGGACGCCTATGCCGCTTTTGCGGTACAAAGCCTAGCCAGTGTCGACTCCAGCAAGGCGCAAATCGATACTTTAAAAGACGTTGCCGTTGTGAATGGTATGCCCGCCAGACAGTACCACATTAAATTAATGTTAACAGGCGAAGAGACTTGGTTTGACCTGTTGGTAGTGGAAGATAAAGATAGGTTTTATCAAATATTAGGTTGGACCATAAGTAAGCGCCGGTCTAAATATGGTAAAGATATAGAGGCGATGGTCACTTCTTTTACACCAAAGTAAGTGTAAACACTTAGTGTTTATTTACAAGCATTTTCCGGATCGATATCCCTAAAAAGGGTTAAAGCCTTTTAATCCGCCAAAAAGCTATTTTAACCTAATTCGACAATCCTCCTTTCTAATTTTGACGCTCTATTCAGTGGAATTGCATTATGAAGAGTGTCATTATTGGCTTTGCGTTAACCCTCCATGCTGTAACATTAAGTGCGCAAATTACCGTACCAGGCATTGATGGTCAGTTGCCAGCTGGGCAAGTCAATTTGCATGAGCGCATTTCAAATGAAGGCCAAGAATCTTCCATCTTTACCATAAAATCTCCTTGGCTTAATCAGCCCCAGATTTTTTACTCGGCAGATGAATATTATAATTATCTAGAACAAGTGGTGAGTAACGACACCACACTGTTGCAAAAAACGATTCATCTAATCACTACCTTGGCCCAATTCTATAAATCGCCGTTGTTCAACAACAACTACATCATTTTTGACCATTTTCAGTACGATTCGGTTTTTGCCAAAAAGTTTTCACCCATAGGTACTTTCTGGTCGCAATACAATAGGCAATGTGTGGATTACAACACATCTGGCTTGTTAGATTTGCAGAGAGTGCTGCATTTTCCTCAGGACTCATTACGGTCTGTCGACCATTTAAACCATAGCACTGGCGAAGTTTTCGTACAAGGTGGTTGGATCAATTTTGATTTAGATCCTGATCAACCTGGGCTTTTGCAGAAAATGCCCTCTTCCAGTAACGGTTATGCTTCTACGGCTGATTTGAAAGCAGATACTAACCTAATCAACCAACGCTATTATTGGATGGATACTAATGGTGATTCTATCGATTTGGCTGCTTCATATAGTATGCACGACTATAGAGTTTTGTTCACTAGTGCCGTACCGGGCCCATTCAAAAGACTGGCAGAGCCAATTGATTTGAAAGGTGAAATAATACTTTGCAAAAATTGTGAACTTGATTTTTCCCTCAATACACCATACGTATTGGACACTAGTAATGTGGATGGCAAAATTGCTTACCAAAAAGGCTTAGCATGGTATGATTCCCTGACTATTACTGGCCAACAACGTTATTATGATTCTATACTGTATTCCATTTCCAACTATTTCAGGATGGATTATTCGTTGGCAACAGATGTCCTAGAAAATATGAGCATTGGGAAACCCTTGTTTTTCCGCACTAGTAAACTACCATTATGTACCTTGAGCATTCCTCCTTCAACAGAACTACTGGAAATAGGAAAAGACGTGAAATTGCCTTTTTTGGTAACTGACATTGCCCAAGCAGGCCAAATGGTTTTAGGAGACAGCACCATTAGGGGAGAATTTGCCCCCCTATTATGGATTAAAAATAATGACAGCCTTATTCTTGGGCCTATAAATCCTTTAAGCAGGACTGATAACGAAGTCAGCTATTTCGATAGGGGATACATATACCCCCACACCGATACTATCAAAGTGACAATGGCCTATAACCCAATGCTTATCAATATTGCAAAGGGTTTCGTGATCGATGAACTTGGAGAAAATGATACCCTTGAAATCATCAACGATTTTACCGATACTACCATCAGCAGTATAAATACTCCTTCTGCAGATGACTACTTAGCCATTGGACCAAACCCTGTGAATGCTAGACAAACGGCAACCATATACAATGTTGGGCCAAATGCCCAGCCAGTATGGTTTGACATTAGTGGTAGGAAGATGGCAGTTACTTACGTCATCAAAGGAAATGACATCCACTTTCAGTTGGGGGAACCTGGAATGTATATTGTGAAGATTGGCAGCAAAGTGGCTAAAATTACCGCTTTCTAGTTTTAGAAGTTTTCTAACTTAGCCCTTCAACTATTCCCGAAAAATTGGTCTTCCGCGCTGCCTATTTAGTTACTGCCGTCGTGCATTTGACGGCATTGCTGCTTAATTACTTATCCTTGGGCGATTTCAGTTTGGTGGTGTTTATCAGCAAGCCGCTGTTGATGCCCCTATTGATGATCCATTATTTACAGGCCAGTGCACAATTAAGGCGGCCTGCCGGATGGGCATTGCCTATTAGCCTTATCTTTTCCTTTGGGGGCGATGTGTTATTGATGCTAGGCACCCTGGAAGCTTTGAAATCATACATGGTGCTGCTTTTCCTTTCTGGATTGGTGTCATTTCTTATAGCCCATGTTTGTTATATTCTGGAGTTTGCCAAAGACCAAACCCAAGGAAAAAGTTTGCTTAGAAGGCGGCCTCTATGGCTCATCCCATTTTTGCTGGTGTATGCCGCATTTATGAATTTCATTATTCCGAACATGGAATATGCCTTCATTTTTCCCGTAGTGGTGTATGGGGGAGTGTTGACAACTATGGTAGTGGCAGCTTTTAATAGAAAAGGCAAAGTCAACGCCCTGAGCTTTTGGCTAGTGTTCATAGGAGCTCTGACATTTTACCTATCTGACAGTATGATAGCCATTGACCGCTTTTACCACAGCTTTCAATTGGCTCCATTGGCTATTATGACCACCTATTTGACAGCCCAATATTTAATTGTCATTGGTTTGTTAAGACGTGTGGATTACTGAGCAAAACACTTCACTGAAGCTTGCGTATATTTATCAAAAGCTTGAAACCAAAGGTTCGGCATGACAATATACAGTTATATTTTATTGCCCCTGGTTGCAGGGGGCATTGGTTGGTTCACCAACTGGATAGCCATTAAAATGCTCTTCCACCCAAGGAAAAAAATCAAAGTCCTTTTCTTCGAAATCCAGGGCATCTTCCCAAAAAGACAGGCACTGGTGGCCGAAAAAATAGGGCAAATGGTGGCCAACGAATTGCTCTCAGTAAACGATATCAGGCAGCGCCTTAACAAACCAGGTTCTCTGGATGCCATCAACGATAACATAGAAGACAAAATAGAAGAGTATCTAGAAGTTACCTTTCCAGCTAAGTACCCAGTAGTATCATTGTTTATGGGCAAAAAGGCCCGGGTAAGGCTCAAAGACGATTTCATGCACGAAGTGCATGAAATAACCCCCATGGTGGTGGACAAGTACATGGATAAATTGGAGAACGACATCAACATAGAACAGATTGTGAAAGAGCGGGTAAGCTTGTTGTCGCCTGTCACTTTGGAGAAATTGTTGATGGGCATTCTTAAAAAGGAATTCCAGTTTGTGGAATGGGTGGGTGCCGCTCTAGGCTTGGTAATTGGGGTGGTACAGATATTAATCGACGTGCTGATACAGCATAATACCTAACCTACTTGTACCTTCTGCGCCTAATAATGGCATAAACCAGCATAGCAAATAGGCCCGTAGCCGTAGAAATGCCAAAGAGGCTTATCCAGGGCAGGCCCATGTATGGCGACATGTCCTTTTCTGGGAAATCGGCCAACATAGTAATGGATGAGCCGATGATGAGGGCGCAAATGATAAAAGTAATGGATAGCCTATTGGTAAGGCTGTCCATCTTTTTCAGCAAATAGCCATAACCCTGTAGTTCAATTTCAAAATGCAGCTTCCCCTTTTGTGCCTTTTGTATAAGCCCCCTTACATCGGACGGTAGGTTGGAAAGAAACTGGCTGAATACTTCGAAACGGCTCAATAAGTCACTAGCCAGATTCTGCGGGGCCAATCGGCTTTTGATAATACGGGCACCGTAGGGCTTGATGAACTCGTAAGTTTGAAAGTTGGGGTGCATTTGTTTGCCAATACCTTCCAATATGGCAAAGGCCCTGAAAATGAGGAAAATGCCGCCAGGTACTTTCATCTGATAATCGAACATGATTTTTTGCAGGGCGGCGGTCATATCGGCAATGCTACCCTCGCTTACATCCAAGGTGGCATAATCCTCGATTAGTTCGTTCAGGTCATATTGGAATGCCCGCATATCGGTGATGTCATCCTCTATGGCCAAGCGGCGCATGTTCATGGCCATGGATTTGGCATCTTGCTGCGCCATGGCGATGAAAACCCCGGCAAAGGCATACTTATCCTGCTTCATCAATTGGCCCACCATACCAAAGTCGATAAGGCAAATAACCCCATCCTTCCTGACCAGTACGTTGCCCGGGTGCGGGTCGGCATGGAAAAAGCCATGCTCAAAAATTTGGCTCAGGTAAAGCTCCATGCCATTTTCCACTATTCGATGCGGATTAAGTCCCCATGCCTTTAGCTGCGCCACATCGGTTATTTTGCAGCCGTTGGCAAATTCAATAATGAGAACCTTACTGGTAGAAAACTTCCTGTATGCTTTTGGCACATACATTTTGCGGTTTTCCGCATAGTATGTCCTGAATTTTTCTATGTTGCGTGCCTCGTTGGTATAATCCAACTCCTTGCTCATGCTGCGCTCAAATGCACGCACGATATCGGCAGCATTCAACAGCCCCTGTTTCTTTAGATACCGGTCAGCACGCTTTACTCCCTCTTTGATAATCGCCAAATCGCGCTCTACCGTTTCTGCCACACCGGGGCGTTGCACCTTTACTACCACCTCTTCACCTGAAATCAAACGGGCCTTATGCACTTGCCCGATGGAGGCAGATGCCAAAACCCGCTCACTAAACTCCGAAAACACATCCTGCAAAGGCCGGCCCAGTTCAGATTCAATGATTTGCTTTGCCTTCTCGAATGGGAAAGGTGGCACCTTGTCTTGCAACTTCTCAAATTCCTTGATAAGGGGCTCTGGCAACATATCGGGCCTGTTGCTCAGCACTTGTGCCAGCTTTACGAAGGTGGGCCCTAGCTCTTCAGCCACCATGCGGATACGCTCCCATCGGGTGTATTCAAATACTGGCCGCTCCTGCCTTACCCAAGTCACCCTTCTGCGCTCTGATACGAAATTGCGGAGGGTTGAATTGGTGATGACGTCTTCAAAACCATACTTTACCAACACCGATATAATCTCACGGGTGCGCCTTAGGTTGCGAAAAGTATTGTTGAAAAGCATTAGGAAAAAATACCCTTTTTTAAGGGCTTAGCGAATTTAGTAAATTAAGCGCATTAGATATAAATTCTATGGTAGCTAGCCAATAAAAAAAGGCTGCCCCAATGGTTTTTGGAACAGCCTCTTAAATTGTAAAAGAGTGCTAATTAAGCTTTGGCGGCATCAGCAACTGCAGAAGCAGCTTTTTTGGCACCTTTAGCCAACTGAGCTTCCAACTCTTCGATTCTTGAGCGCAATTCAGCTACATCGCTGTTTTTGGTGTAACCCAATTTCTCAACGAATGATTTGAATTTCTCATCGAATTCATCTTTTTTGGTAGAAGTTTTCTCTAAGAATTCTTCAACGATTCTTTTGCCTTCTGAATCGGTAACTTTACCTTTTTCAACTAGTTCAGAAACGGTTTTTTCGAATCTTTCGGTAGCGGTAGCGGCTAAGCCTACACCAGCGTACAACAATTTTTTGAAAGTGTCTTCCATGTTTTGTGTTTTTAGGTTTTTTGGAATGGTGCCGATTTGTCAATAATCATGCTAAACCCGGCAAGGGCAAAAATATTTTTTATCAGTTAACCCATTATTAACATGAAATGGCTGATTATTAATCATTTACAAAGAATTTGCCTTTTTCCTAACGCTTTATTAATAATTTCCCCCTGAGAGTGGGCGATGAAAATATGTCAGTAAAAATTGAATTGTAACTGCTGCAATGGCAGGGCACTGACAAAATGTTTGCTCGCTGGTAGGTGCGGCCATTAAAGATTGTCCCATATTTGCGCTAGTAAATTGTCCCTTTTGATTGTTCCAATCATTTATATCAGCACTTTTTTGTTTGTCGCCTATACCATTATTCTGGCTCTTTACAAACAAGGATTGCAGCAATTGCCCCCTCCTGCAGCTAACCAACCTTTCTTTAGTACTTCGGTCAGCATTATTGTAGCTGCTCGAAATGAAGCCCACCACCTGAAGAACTGCCTAAGTGCCTTGTTAGCCCAACATTATCCTAAGGAGTTATTGGAGATAATGGTAGTAGATGACCATTCCGATGACGGCACTTTGGCCATTGCCCAGCAATTTCCCCAGTTACGGGTGCTAAGATTAGCCGAAGGCGAGCAGGGGAAGAAAGCAGCCATTACTATGGCAGTTTCCCATGCCAGTGGCAAATTGATAGTAACCACTGACGCCGATTGTACGATGGGCCAAGATTGGCTGCCTACTATTGTTTCAGCTTATGAGCAAGTTGGGGCTAAAATGTTGATGGCTCCCGTAAAACTATCGCCAACCAATAATCTGCTGGAAATATGGCAGGCGATGGATATGGCTGGTTTAATGTCTATTACGGCGGGTAGCATTGCCATTAATTTTCCGCAAATGTGCAATGGTGCCAACCTCGCCTATGAAAAGGAGGCATTCCTCTCATTGGGCGGGTATGATGCGCATACCACCAACCCCTCAGGAGATGATGTGCTGCTCATGTTCGCTATCAAAAAAAAGTATCCAAATGGCCTACATTTCATGATGGATGAAAAGGCTGTGGTTTCTACTGCCCCACAAATCAGCCTCAAAGCATTGTTAATGCAGCGCATCCGTTGGATTTCCAAAGCCGGGGCATTGCCGAAGAAAGTTACCGCTGTATTGGTATTGAGCTATTTATTCAATTTAATGGTGGTGGTAAATCTATTGGTAGCCTTTGCATATCCCGCACATTGGATGCTTTTCGGCCTGCTACTCGTTATGAAAACGGTGATAGAGTTTCCCTTGCTTTATAGAAGCCTGCGCTTGTTCGGCCAGCAGAAGCTATTATGGTGGCTGCCCTTAGTACAGCCCCTGCATGTATTGTATGCCACTACCGTGGGTTTACTGGCACTTATATGGCCTTATGAATGGAAAGGCCGCAGATACCCCTAAAAGAAAATAGCTGTGCGCAATACCACATGGTTTACTTGTACACGGTCGTTATCCCTATCGTCCATTACATTGATAAAGCCATTATTGTAGTAAACGCCTACTTGCAAGGCGGTGCGGCCGCTAATACTGTATTCAAAGCCCCCGCCAACATTTAAAGACAGGTTGAAAAAATTCGAATCGAAAAAAGGATTGCCTTTGATAAAATTCTCGTTTTCATATAGTTCTACCCCATTTTGCGTGGCATCAAGCCTTGCCCTGAAGCGAAAGGAGGGTACCAGCCCAAACTGGCCATAATATGTAAAGTAGCCTATCTCATTAGTACGCAACTTAAGCACCAATGGAACATTGAGGTATTGCATCTTGAAACGGGCTTTGGTATCCAGTGCAAACAAAGTGGTATCGGCATACAGCAGGTTGCCGCCCAATAAGGAAACGGTTACTCCGGTGGAGATACCATAGTTCTGCTTGAAGAAGTAGTCCATCAATAGGCCATACTCCACCCCAGCGCGGATCTTACCTCTTTCAATATCTTTGTTGTCAGATTTCATCCAGCTTATCAATGGGCTGGCGGTAAGGCCGAAGCGTACTTTCGAATCGCCGCCGCTTCTTTGCTTCTCCTGGCTCATAACCGTAAGTACCATCAACAGAAAAACAACCAAGGAAATACTTTTTTTACCCATTCTTCGATTTTATGTGGTGGTAATCTCTCTTTTTATCAATTTCGAACCATGCAATTAAAACATTGGCTTTTCACTGCATCGCTACTGCTCACTGTGCTTTTTGTGGGCAGTTGTGGTAAAAATAGAAAAAATGTGGACGTGTCGGGCATAAAGCTCGAAGTCCGGATTAAACGGCTTGACCAAGATTTAGCCAAACTGAACCCTGACTCCCTGCCCCAACAACTGCCCCTATTGCAGCAAAAGTATGGTGAATTCCTGCCCTATTATTTCGCCCGTATTATGGGCTTGGGCGATATTGAGATGCGCCCTAACGAGGCCTATCAACAGATAGCCGAATTTTTGACCAACGAGAATGTAAGGTTGTTGTTGGACACTACTTTAAAGACTTATCCGCAGGTAGCCGATATTGAAAAGGAGCTCACCCCGCCCATGAAACGCTTTAAGTACTACTTCCCTACACAACCCATTCCGGAAGTCATCACGTTGGTATCATACTTTAATGTAGCCGCAATCACCTATGACAGTAGCTTGCTGGGTATTGGCACTGATATGTACTTAGGCAAAGGATTCAGCTATCCTCCCGAGATACCCAGCTATATTTCCAAAAACTTTTATCGCGACTTCATAGTACCCAACAGCATGAAGGTGCTGGTGGAAGAACGCTTTGTATTCGAATCGTTTGAAGACAACCGCCTAATAGCCAGAATGATTAACAAGGGCAAGGAACTGTACCTGTTGGATTTATTGATGCCCGAGCATGAAGACTACCTGAAAATTGATTATCAACCTGAACAGATAGACTGGTGCAATGACAATGAACCTGAAATATGGCGTTTTTTCCTAAACAAAGAACTCATTTATTCTACCAACCTTTCCGAATCGGACAAGTATGTGAATGCAGGTCCCAATACTGCCGGTATGCCCGCCGAAGCCCCTGGAAACATCGGCTCCTGGGTGGGCTGGCAAATTGTACGCAAATACATGGACACTCATCCAGAAGTCAGTTTTGAGCAGTTGCTGAAAATGGATGCGCAACAGATTTTAATAGGCTCAAAATACAAGCCCCGTCATGGCCTGTGGTAAAAAGTAAGTATTCTTATACAGCCCTTTATAAGAAGTATAAACAGTAGGTGTTTAATTCATTTTGGCAGGAGCATACAAATGGAACTCCGGAATGGCCACATTGAACAGCTTGCCATTGTCCATGCGCTGCATCTCATAAGTACCGTACATACGGCCAATTTCGCTGCGCAGGTTACAGCCCGAAACGTATTGGTAAGAAGTACCAGGGGCCAATACGGGCTGCTGGCCTACCACGCCTTCACCTTCTACCTCGCGATAGTCGCCTACGGAGTCAAAAATATACCAGTGGCGGCTTACCAGTTTGATGGTGTGCTCGCTGGCATTTTCAATCGTAACCCTGTAAGCGAACATGAATTCGTTGTTCAGGGGGTTTGAGTATTCATCCTGATAGAACGCCTCTACGCAAACCTTGATTCCTTGTGTAATTTCTGTTACCATCTTAGGTAATTATACGTACCACGTTAATAAAATGTTGTTCAATCGGGGTGGTTTATAAACGCTTCTACTACTTTTTCCGCTTCGGTAAGGGCATTGCTTAACACATCGTTTACTATCACCGCATCGAACTCGTACTCATGCTTCAATTCAAACTCCATCCGCTCAATGCGTTTCTGCAACTCCTCGTCATCTTCCGTACCTCGGTTCTTCAATCTTTCAATCAATATTTCAAAGGACGGTGGCTTTACAAATACACAGAGGGCGTTTTTACCATAGTCCTTCTTAATATTCAACGCTCCCTTCACGTCTATATCCAAAACAACTATCTTGCCCAATTTGTGCAAGCGGTCTATTTCGGTTCTTAGCGTGCCGTAATATATACCCTCGTACACTTCCTCCCATTCCAAAAACTCGTTTTCCTTCAGGCGGTGCAAAAATTCCGCCTCGGAAAGGAAGAAGTAATGTACCCCGTTGATTTCGCCCTCTCTTTGCTTCCTAGTGGTGGCAGAAATGGAGAACGCCAGTTTTTCATAATAAGACAACAAATGGCGCACAATAGTTGTTTTCCCGGCTCCTGACGGAGAAGTAAAAACGATGACCTTTGGATGCTTCATTTGCTTACTGCCACTGGCTTTGCGCCTACTTTTCTGAACTAAGGTGACTCGGATATTTTACACTATTATTACACTTCATAGCACATTGTTCAGTTGTTCCTTTATTTTTTCCAACTGCTCCTTCATAGTCACTACCTGCTTTTGCATCTCCGCATCGTTGGCCTTTGAGCCAATGGTATTAATTTCCCTGCCTACCTCTTGTGCTATAAAAGCCAGTTTCTTCCCCTTTTCTATTTCCTTCTCATTCAGCACTTCTATAAAGTAAGAACAGTGGCTCTTCAACCGCACTATTTCTTCCGTTATGTCCAGCCGCTCTATGTAGAATATCATTTCCGCTTCTAGCCTGCCGCCGTCTATTTTGCCCTCCTTAATCAAGTCTGCCAGGTGGGTGTCCAGCCGTTCGCGCACGTTTACCACCCGCTTGTTCTCCTGTTTTTCAATATCGTCTACCACATGCTTTATGTGGCTAATACGCTCTACCAAGTCTTTTAGCAGTTCGCTGCCCTCTTTCACCCTAAAGTCGTCAAATGCCTTCAGCACCAGTTGCAATGCGGGTTGCATGGCCTCCCATTCCTCATCGGCCAGCCCATCCTCTTCCGCGGCCTGCACCACACCGGGCACCATCAATAGGTTGCCCAGCAGGGCCTGCTCGGAAAATCCGTGTATGGCCGCCAGTTCCTTCAACTCTTTATAATAGATGCCGAACAAGGGCCGGTTGATGACGCCCTGCCCTGCGGCCGCTGCCTGCTCCACGCTGATGTAAAACTCTGCCTTGCCCCTGATTAGGCCGGCACCTATCACGTTCCTTATCTCTATTTCCCTTTGGCGGAAAAAGCCGGGCAGGCGCAGATTGAGGTCAAGGTGTTTGCTGTTCAGCGAGCGCAGCTCCAGGTTCAAGGTGCGCCCTGCCACCGTTGCCGTTGCCTTGCCATAGCCTGTCATGGATCTGATCATGCCGGTACGAAAAAAAGTTTGGAGGGCTAAGTTAACACAAAGCAACCATTATTCTATTTGTAGGCAATCCGTTGTAAGCATCTAGAACGATTTACGATTAACAATTTCAAATTTCAGCATGCCCCGCTTATTGCGGGTATTTCAAATTTCAAATTGTGTTTCCATCAGCACATTAGCACACCAGCACATTACCAATGGTACGCACTTAGTGCGAATATTCCAAATCAAAAAACTGATAAATGGGGGTATGCTCAATGGCGGCTTAGGATAGCTAGCCACCCGAAAAGTATATTCTCTAATATGGGCGGGGTGGTTAGACAGTGCCGTGCTTTTTTGGGTATAATTTTCCAGTCAATGACCGAGAATTCAGACAGCATTGATATTCAAACCTAACAACCATCAAATTCCCTTAACTTTAGGCAATTATGAAAGCTTGTTTGTGTGCCCTTTGTAGCCTCTTGGGTATCCTTTGCGCCTTTAGTGCGTTTGCCCAAACACAATCGGTTACCCTTTCGGGTATTGTGAAAGACCATACCACCAAAATGCCGCTGCCCTTTGCAACTGTTGTGCTAAAGACTGAAAAAGACAGTGCATTTGTAACAGGAACCGTAACAAATGATGAAGGTCTATTTACCCTTCAAGGAATTAAGCCCGACAATTACCTTTTGGAAATTTCCTACACTGGATACAGCACTAAAAAGCAACCGCTTTTCGTGGGCACGCTATCCGAATTCTTGACGGTGGCAACCATTGAATTGGAAGAGGACAACAAAACATTAAATGAAGTGGTCATTACCGGCAAAGTAGATGACGTAAATAGCAAACTGGATAAAAAAACCTATGCCGTTGAGGACAATATCAGCCAGGGCGGTGGCTCCATTTTGCAAACCATGCAAAATCTTCCCGGCATCACCGTACAGGACAATAAGGTTTTGCTTCGCGGTAACGACAAGGTGACCATATTGATTGACGGTAAACAGACCGCCTTAACAGGTTTCGGCAATCAAACGGGCTTAGACAACATTCCCGCATCCTCCATTGAAAAAATCGAGATCATCAACAATCCTTCTTCAAAATATGATGCCAACGGCAATGCAGGCATTATCAATATCGTATTAAAAAAGAACAAGCAAGAGGGCTTTAACGGAAAAGCGGCCTTTACGATGGGGGCCGGGGCACTATGGGTACGAAAAGAAAACTTGCCCACTATTAGGCCGCAATACACCTTTACCCCCAAAGTAAACCCCAGCATTGCCTTGAATTACAGAAAAGGCAAGGTAAACGTATTTCTGCAGGCCGACGACCTATATACCCAAACGCTGAACAAGAACGAATTTGTGACCAGGACTTATGACGACGGAACCATTATCAAACAACAGCTAAAGCGAAACCGCAACACCAATTTCTTCAATTCAAAAGCAGGAATTGACTGGTACATCAATGAGCAAAATACGCTGACAGTGTCGGGTTTGTTCGGTAGCGAAAAAATAATTGATAGAGGCGACCAGCCTTTCTTCAATGCAGACCTTACCGAACGCATCCGCCTCTGGCAATTTCTGGAAGATGAACTGAAAACCACGGTTATGGCCTCCGCAGCCTATCAGCACAAGTTTAAGGAGGCCGGACATTTACTGAATCTGGGTTTCAATTACACCTTTCACCGGGAAGATGAGAAATATTATTATGACAATACCTACCCATCATCTACTGGCACCGATGCTTTTAAGCTACTATCTGACGAAAAGGTGTATGACCTAAATGCAGATTACATAAAGCCATTGAAACGTGGGCATTTGGAAGCAGGCCTGAAGTTCAGGTATAGAATTATCCCCACTAATATGGACTTTAGGCCTGGGATAAACTCGGTATTGGATACCAATGCTGGCGGTTGGGCTACTTATAAGGAAGTGATACCTGCCATCTATGGAAACTATGTTTTTGAAAATGCCAAGTGGGAAGCGGAATTAGGCCTAAGAATTGAATATGTAAATATCAACTATGAGGTAAATCCTGACCATAGCACTTATAAAAGCGATGGGTACGGCTATACCCAGCCCTTCCCCAACTTCCGTTTGTCGTATAAAATCAACCATCGCAACAAACTTTCGCTTTTTTACAACCGGCGAGTTGACCGTCCTAACGAGGTTGATATCCGCATTTTCCCGAAATATGACGATGCGGAAATTATCAAGGTGGGCAATCCTGCATTGCGCCCGCAGTTTACCAACTCGTTTGAGCTGGGTTATAAAACAAGTTGGAAAAAGGGGTATTTATATGCCGCTATGTATTATCGGTTTGCAGATGCTACCATTACCAGAATTTCTACCATAGTGCCCAACAGCACTTTGATATATGCCATTTTTCAGAATGCTGGAAAAAGCCACAGCCCTGGTT
This sequence comes from Chitinophagales bacterium, assembly GCA_033762815.1. Lineage (GTDB taxonomy): Bacteria > Bacteroidota > Bacteroidia > Chitinophagales > CAIOSU01 > JANRLF01. The sequence goes on from JANRLF010000006.1 coordinate 36,179, forward strand.
TGGAAATAGTGCTTAACCAGACCGTGGCTAAATGGTATTCGTTCAACTTCAACGCAAATGCCTATTATAATCAAATAGATGCCTTTACGGTAGAAAATCTATATCCAGTACCCCATACTTTTTCGGCTGAGCGGCAAACCATCTTTTCGGGCAATCTGAAACTGAACAATCAGTTTCATCTTCCGAAAAACTTTGAAATACAGCTCACAGCCATTTATTTAGCCCCTGACATTGTGCCGCAAGGTAAAATTGCCCAACGTTTTTCACTGGATATGGGAGTAAAGAAAGGCTTCCAAAAAGGAAAGGGCGAGTTGTTCTTTAATGCAACTGACCTATTGAATAACATGGTGATTAAAAAAGACATACAGGGCAACGGCTTTTCTTACACCAGTGCAGACTACTATGAAACCCAAGTGATAAGAGTGGGCTACAGCTATAAATTTTAACTTATGTGGTGGATTTATGCCATACTTTCGGCTTTGTTTGCGTCGCTCACAGCCATATTTGCAAAATTAGGGGTAGCCAATATCAATTCGAACCTGGCCACAGGGGTACGCACCATTGTGATACTCCTCATGATTTGGACTATTCTTATAGCAAGAGGAGAAGTGAAGGAAATAATGGCCTTATCGAGGCACAGTCTCATTTTCTTAATTGTTTCAGGTATAGCTACGGGTTTATCGTGGTTGTTTTATTTCAAGGCACTGCAGTTGGGCAATGTATCGCAAGTTGCGGTTATTGACAAACTAAGTGTGGTGATGACCATTATCTTAGCAATGAGTTTCTTGGGCGAGGTACTCACCTTGAAAACAGCAATAGGCGCGGGGTTGATAATCGCTGGCACTTTAGTGATGATTATTAAGTAATTCCCGCTGTTTCGGACCCTAGAACCGAAAGCAGCAAACGGTGGACCCCCAATACTGTATTAGCCAGCTCAAACAGAGTGAGGTAGCTTTTTTAGTTCTATTTAGCTCCCCGCGGGGTGATCAGCAGATAACACAGGCTTTTAGGCATTGCCATTACTCTCCGCCCAACTGTTGGCGGGTCTTTTTAGGCAATTTTGCTTTCACCAATTGGTAGGATTGCTTAACCAGATGCTCCCATTCGGTTTCTGAAAGGTACTGTGGCCCCTGTACCAGCACCCATTTGTGCCGGGCAAGGTAGGGTGCTGGCACGATGCCCTCCCGCTCGGTTAGGGCTTCAAAGTCTTCATCACTTACTTTAAGGGATACTGACATGGGAATATCGGCACTGGTAACACAATACATTTTTTCGCCAATACAGAAACAAATATCGTGGCCCCATTTCAAGTCCTCGGTGCTAAAGGGCAGTTCAAGGCACAATTGGCGCAGTTTTTCAATGTCCATACCCACAAGTTAATAATTCGCTATCTTTGGGGCAATTACTTGGGGTGCCCTGATGAGGGGCTGAGATGATACCCATTGAACCTGATACGGGTAATACCGGCGAAGGGAAGGTAATCTTGTCTGGCTTGCTTGCCAGTGGTAGCTCATGTAATTGCAGTTTTTGTTTGGAAAACCTTTACTATGAGCAAGCTATTGATTATCGCCGCGTTGTTGTCTTCCTTTTCCCTGTTCGGCCAGCAGGGCGATACTATCCAAGCAGTGGATACCCTTAGCAGCCCTATGCTGCAATCAGTAACTGTAATTGCCACACGGGCCACGGAGCATACCCCCACCACTTATGTGGACGTCGATAAGGAACAGTTACAAAAGCTGAACCTGGCGCAGGACATGCCCGTGCTGTTGGAACAAACCCCATCGGTAGTCACCACCAGCGATGCCGGGGCTGGAGTGGGCTATACGGGGCTTAGGATTCGCGGCAGCGACCAATCGCGCATCAACGTTACCATTAATGGCATACCCTACAACGACCCTGAAACGCAGGCCGTGTTTTGGGTCAACCTGCCCGACTTGTCTTCCTCCGTGGAAAACATACAAATACAGCGCGGGGTGGGCACTTCCACCAACGGGGCAGGGGCTTTTGGCGGCACTATCAATATACAGACGGCAAAGGTGGCATCGGAGGCCTATGGGCAAATCAGCGGCAGCTATGGTTCCTTCAACACTTGGAAGGCATCGGGGCAGTTCGGCACGGGGCTGATAAAAGACAAGTTTGGCTTTCAGGGCCGATTTTCCAAAATCCATTCCGATGGCTATGTGGACAGGGCTTCGTCAGACTTGACTTCCTTTTTTATTACTGGCGGCTTTTTCGGCAAGCGCGATGCCGTGCGAATCAATGTCTTTTCGGGCAAGGAAGTTACCTACCAATCCTGGTACGGGGTGGATGCGGTAACCCTGGACACCAATAGAACCTACAACTTTGCAGGTACGGAAAAGCCGGGCGAGCCCTATGATAAGCAAGTGGACAACTACCGCCAAGACCATTACCAACTCATCTATACCCGGCAGATAAGCCCTCGAATACTTGAAAACTCTGCCCTGCACTATACCCGTGGCTATGGTTACTATGAAGAGTACAAGGCCAGCCAACCTTTTGATACTTATGGATTACAGCCTGTGGTGCTTGGTACGGACAGCATTTTCCAAACCGACCTGATTAGAAGGCTATGGCTGGACAATCATTTTTTTGGGGGTGTGTATTCCCTGGCTTATGACGACAAAAAGCGATTTGCGTTCACCTTTGGTGGGGGCTGGAACCAGTTCCTGAACAAACAGTATGGCGAATTAGTATGGGCACAATATGCCAGCAACAGTAACCATGGCGACCATTTTTATAAGGGCGATGCACAAAAGAACGACCTCAATATTTATTTCAAAACCAGCTACCGGCCCGTGGGCTCCTTATACCTTTTCCTTGATTTGCAATATCGCAACGTTAATTATCTGGTAGGTGGTATCGATGCCCGGCAAAGGCAACTTTCCGTCAATGATAATCTGCATTTCTTTAATCCTAAAGTGGGCTTGAGCTACCGCTTGAAGCAACGTCACCATTTTTATACTTCTTTCGCCATCGCCAATCGGGAGCCCATCAGAACCGATTATGTCGATGCCCCAACAGGCATCCAACCAAAACCAGAACACTTGAACAATCTGGAAGCGGGCTATAGTTTCCGCACTACTAAGTACACGGTAAGTGCCAACTATTACTTAATGCACTACAAAAACCAACTGGTGCTTACGGGCGAACTAAACGAGGTAGGCACCCCCATTCGTACCAATGTAGACCATAGCTACCGCACTGGTATAGAGCTGCAAACCACCTTACAACCCTTGGAACAGTTACGCATCGAGGGCAACGCCACTTGGAGCATGAACAAAATAAAGACCTTCCATGAAGTGTTGTACGCTTATGACGAGCACTATACTTTTCTAGCAACAGTAGTAAATACTTACAGTAATACGGACATTTCCTTTTCCCCTTCTTGGATAGCAGGAGCTACTATTACGGCCATACCAGCCACTGATTTTGAAATCGCACTTTACACCAAATACGTAGGCAAGCAGTACTTGGATAATACCTCAAACAATGCCCGAAGCTTGGATGGCTATGTGGTGAATAACTTAAGACTTTCCTATACACTGCATACCAAATTCGTGAAGGCCCTGCGCTTTGATGTACTTGTCAATAACCTCTTCAACGTGCGCTACGAATCGAATGGCTACACTTATAGCGAGCTGTATGATATTGCCGGCGAGCGCAGCCGGGGCGATTACAACTATTATTATCCGCAAGCAGGCATCAATATACTAGGGGGCATTACCCTCCACTTTTAGCCCCCTGAAACCAACGTTTCCAAAGGATAATTAAGTAGCCGAAGATGGACGGCAGCATCAAGTTAATGACCCAAAGGCTGAATGCAGCGGTAATAATGCCCAGTTCGGTACCCCCACTCTCCCTGAACAGGGCCAAAGCCAAATTGCCCCGTATGCCCAAATCCAATAAGGCAATGGAAGGAATGGCAGTTTGCACCAAAAAGAATAGGCTTACTTTCTGAAACCCAATAAGGGATAGGAAACGGGCATCTACAAACACATAAAGCAACAGCACATATTGCAAGGTGTAAACCGCATATCTTAAGGCTGCTAGCAATAATGCCCCTGTAATGGTAGCGCTCCTAAAGGCATGCAACACCTGTAGCTTCTGCAAGATAGATTGGGCCCATGCACGCTTGGGCAGCAAGTCAGCCAGCAATTCACTGCGGTAAGCAATGAATATTAAAATCAGCAAGCCGATAAAGCAAACTGCCCCCGCAGAAATACCGATAGGCACAAAGCCCGCAAAAAAGATACTTTGCACCACAAGTGCTATCAGGCCAAAGCCAAGGGTAGCAACCATTTGGGCGATGCTGCCCAATATGGTTGCTTGAAAAGCTGTAGCGCGTAAAGGTTCTTTAATGAACATGAACCTACCCCCATACTCCCCTATCCGGTTGGGGGTGAACATGGTAAAGGTGAGCCCGGCCAAAACCGCCTTTAGAGCCTTTACATAGCTCAACACTTCTATCGGCCGCATCAGCAAACGCCACTTGATGGCTTCCAATAGCCAATTGAAGGGCATCAAAAGCAGTACTATTGTTAGTAAAGCCCAATGATGGGTGGCCCTGGCCGCAATATAGGACTGCATCTGGCCAATGTCCTCGTTTTTAAACACCTGCTTATAAATGGCCAAAAACAGCAGCACGAAAATGGTTATCTTTAATGACCACTCGAATATTCCCTTTAGAATGGGGTATTTATCAAAAAAAGTAAAACGGATTGCCACAGTGCCTACTTCAGCCAATAAAGATAAAATAATACTGGGGATAGACCCTGGCACCAACTTTTTGGGCTATGGCTTAGTAAAGGTGTGCGGCAAGGAGGCCAGCTTGATTGCCCTAGGTACGGTAGACCTTTCCAAACTGGAAGGGCATGACCAAAAGCTAAAACGTATCTACGAAAGGGTGACCTATCTTATCAAGGAATATCAACCTACCGAATGTGCCATCGAGGCTCCTTTCTATGGAAAGAATATCCAGTCGATGCTGAAATTGGGCAGGGCCCAGGGCGTTGCCATCGCAGCGGCCATCACCCATGAGTTGGAGGTATTTGAATATGCTCCGCGCAAAATCAAGCAATCCATTACCGGCAACGGCTCTTCTTCCAAAGAACAGGTGGCGGCCATGTTGCAACATATCTTAAAATTTACTGAACTGCCCCGCTATCTGGATGCTACCGATGGCTTGGCCGTAGCCATGTGCCACCACTTCCAAAACAGGATAAGCGTAAAAGGCGAAAAACAAGTAAGCGGGTGGGCAGCCTTTGTCAAAGCCAATCCTGGCAAAGTGGTTAAGCCTGCTGGAAATTAGCACGGATATCTTGTGCCAATTGTTCAAATTCCTCTTTGCTCAATTGTACCCTAGACTTCGTAAAATTGATATCCCCCATATTATTCAGAGGCACCAAATGTACATGCACATGGGGCACCTCTAGGCCAATTACCGCCATTCCTATCCTCTCGCAAGGCACCGTCTTTTCGATGGCAGCACCTACTTTCTTGGCAAAAAAGAACAGACCGAGGTAAGTTGAATCTTCCAAATCAAAGATATAATCCACCTCCTGTTTGGGTATTACCAAAGCATGCCCTTTCACCAAGGGGTTGATATCAAGTATGGCGATAAAGTTTTCATCCTCGGCAATCTGATAGGCGGGTATTTCGCCATTGATAATGCGGGTGAAAATGGTAGCCATAGCCTAGCGGGTTATTTTCTTTAATTCGAATTCCAATTTGCCGGAAGGGGTCTCAATTACGGCAGTATCGCCTACTGATTTCCCCAAGAGGCCCTTCCCAATAGGTGAGGTAACGGATATCCTGCCCGCCTTTAGGTCGGCCTCGTTTTCAGAAACCAAGGTAAAGGTTTGCAACTTATTAGTCTTCTTATTCAAAATCTCCACAGTGGATAGAATCAATGCTTTGTTGGCATCCAAGTTACTGTCATCTACAATGCGGGCTGCGGCAAGGGTTTCCTGCAAGCGGGCAATCTTGGCTTCCAAGTGGCCTTGTGCCTCTTTTGCGGCATCATATTCCGCATTCTCTGACAAGTCGCCTTTCTCGCGCGCCTCGGCTATTTGTCTTGACATTTCAGCCCTGCCCTTGGTGGTAAGGTAGGCGATTTCCTCTTTCAGTTTCTGCAATCCTTCTGGAGTTAGATATTGTATTGCTGCCATAAGAATAGTTTGTTGGGTATTTAAAAAAAGGAAACGCTCCTTGTTGCAAGGAACGTTTCCTGTAATGTTAGTAAATATACTGTTTTACAGATTAAACCTCAAACCAATTGAATGCGTTCCAGTAAAAGGGCTGGAGCTGCGGTAAGAGTAATCGATTGCCAAAGCGGGTCCTTCCTTTTTGAAGGGCACTTCAACGGTCATACCAGCGGAAAGACCGGTGTGTGCCGAAGTCCTATCGACTGCACTGGTAAGGCCTTTCTCGTAACGGTAACCCACCCGAGCTTGGAACATTTCACGATAGCCGAATTCCATGCCAGCTCCGAATTGGTCTTTACCAAAAGAATTGGCAATAAAGGCTAAGGAGAAAGAAAGGCGGAAGTATGGATTTTCCTTACGGGTCTTGGCATCTAACCACCAGTCGTAGCCTGCACCAATATTCAACTGCGAGGGCAGGTCGAATTTCTCGGTCTTTTGGTTTTGCGACATTTGGTAATCGCCTTCAATGGCATTGCCCCTGAAAGTCAAGCCATCACCAGTAAAACGCATAGGCACGCCTACATTGCGCAAGGCCAATCCAAAATGGATATTGTTCCTTGGCCCCGTAATGTATTGGATACCCGCATCAATGGCAAAGCCGCTGGCACCAAGGTCTTCAATGCGCTCGTTAATGAACTTTACGTTCACACCAGCGAAAATGCTATTGGAGAAAGCCCTGGCATAACCCAAGCCAAAATTCAGGTAAGAAGGCTTGAAAGTACCCAAGCCACCCTCGGGGTTGGTAGTGGTAGTCCTATCTATCTCTCCAAACTGGATATTGTTCAGGTTAAAACCAATCACATTGCTTTTATCCTTACCGAACTTTTGTGCAATGCCCACGGTGTTGATACCAATACCGCTACCCTGTAGCCACTGGGTGCGAGAAAAAGTGATCTCCGTTTTTCTCAAGTGGGCCAAGCCAGCAGGGTTCACCGCCAAAGCCTCTACGCCACGAATACTGGAAGTATTCAAGCCATACAAACCTGATGAACGGGCAAATGGGTTGATGAGCAGCTCGTAAGCACCTGCCTCGCCCGCCCTATCAGGGTTGCCGGCTGACACACTACCTATAGTGGCCACCGAAATACCCAGGGTAAAAACCAATCCTTTAAAAATAGAGGTCATAATCTTAATCAAATTAGAAGGTATCTAAGTCAGTTGGGCGCATTACGCCAAACCATTTAATCACTTTTTCGCATACACCGTCCGATTGTATGTGGATGAGGTATACACCGCTGGAAATTGGGATATTCTTGAAATTCTTCAAGTCCCAATCAAGGGTATTGTCCAAATTCACCACATCGGTACTGCTGCCCTCAGAAGTCACTTGCGACACGGACCTACTGAAACGCCTGATCAAAGTACCCTCAATGGTGTAGATAGATACCGTGCTGTTGGCAGGCAAGTTGGTAATCTTGATTTTATTATCCAACTGGCTGGTTTCATAAGCTGAGTAGGCATAATAAGGATTAGGTACAGCTTTGATAAGGTCGCAGGCATCTGTAGCCACTTGCGCTTGATTGGTTGTCGCCTCCAAGCCGTAGGTGGAAAACTGGTACTTGTTGAAACCTTGGTTGGACCCGTCTACCACAAACTGGGTATATGGCCTGCGCACCCTCAATCGGATGGTAGCAGTGTTGTTATCAGGAATCAAGCCATCAGCCAAAGAGGCCAAAGGATAGCGCGAATCGACAATTGGCATAGTAACCCACATAATATGCTGGTACACATCGTCTTCAATCATGTTAATACGTTGCTGGTTGATACCAGAGCCAAACAATCGTCTGTAACCGTTATTGTACTCACTAGCTGCCAAGCTATCTCTCATAATGGATATCAGCGCATTGCCCTCATCATATTTCGAATCCATGATATAGATACAATGACGTCCACCAAAAAGTACCTGGTTCAATGGATTCACCACATTGCTGGTGGGGTTCCAAATCATATCGCGGCCATTTTCGGTACCCAACCATGAATCCTCACCGAACATGATGTTCAGACGCTCACCAGTCTCCACATTAATCGCATAGCCCGGGAAATAAGAGCGGCCAGTATCACCAGCTATGATATTTCCATTTTGGTCAATGGATGGGCGCAGGCGATGATAACCTTTTACTTGATTATTCTCGTTAATGGCAGAATCTTCGCCCATCTCCACTACTACACAGCGGGTCCATTTCGATTTATCACTGGTCAATACCAAATCTACGCCCTGTAACCGGGTCATGTTATCAGTAGGCCTGTAATAGTTAGGACCGCTAATCACGTCTCTCAAAGTGCCAGGCTCAAAGTTGTTAGTTGGCGAGTAACGGTACTGCACTGTAAAACCTGGGCCATAAGAATAGATAGTAGGCCACAATACATTGCTGTTATTACCGTTACCATCCAACTTACCATTAATGGCATTTGCGGCCAATGCGTAAGGCGACCATGTGCTACCTATGATGCGCTCAAACTCTTCGTTCGGATCATAGAACTGCAGAGGGAGTGGTCTTCCCGTGGTGTCAGTAGAATCGACTTTCACGTAGTGGTCGTCGAAGAAGCCGCCCAAATAAGTATCGGCAGCAGGACTGCCCGAAGGAGGCACCACTTCATTAAATTGGCCTGAACGGATCCAGTTCAGCGCAGAGAAAGTCTGCTGGTCTTGCACCCCAGTCAACCAAGGGCGCTCATTGTCAACGAAGGTCAATGTTCCGTCAATAAATCCTTTATCAAATCCCACAGTTCCCTCATTCACGTTGGGCACTTGGCTCATGGTAACAGATACACCATAACTGGTATCGCCCTTCTGTACTACAAACTCATTGGAGTTGTTGATGCTTTGGTAAGAAATGATGGAATCTTCATAAATGTCACCGTTCTCACCAGAATAAATGTCCAACCTATACTTCAGCCTACCGTTAAGGAAAGGGAAGCTGTCGCGGTTGAAAACAATATTGTTTGGCAAGCTATCGGGCAAGAAGGTAAGGATGAACTTACGGTTCTTGATAGCATAAGGGTCGGTTACCTTCACCGCTATAGGCGAGTGCAGTCCCTTGTAAGTAATTGGGCCATAGAAATGATCAGGGCTGGCCAAAATAGCTTCAATGGAAGCTGAATCCAAATCCACATTGAAACCACCATTGCCCGCACCTTCTAATCGGGTAACATCAATGCTGTCGCCGTAGGCTGCGTTCAAGGTGGTGCCTGCTTGGCTTGGAACAGGAATATGCGGTATGGCTGTGTAAACCTTATAGTTCCTACGGCCTTGCAAGTATGGTGTCCTTTGCTCCTCGCCCGTCAATTGGCTTCTGAAATAATTGTGGGCATAAGCTATCACTGCAAAGTAATAGGTTTTATGGTTCACCAAGCTACTGGTACCAGAAGCGAACAAATCATTCGTGATACGGAAGGTATTGGTAATACCTGCATTATTGCCATCTACCATCAATGCGGGTACATCCAATTCTAAGGTAGGATCAAAACTGAAGTTGATCAACCTGTCCACGGTGTCTTTCACATCTACCTGTGCCACCAAACGTGCCAAAGTGGGGTCGTCCAACTCTTGTGCACTTACGGTTTGGTTCTTCAATTGGTAGACTTTATAACCTTGGAAAGTATAGGTAAAGTCAGTTACAGTGCTGTCTGACAAGGCAATCGCCCTAATAGTTGGGTCGGCCTCATCGTAACTTTGTTGGAAATTATTGCTGCCCTGGTCGTTGAACAAGGTAAGGATGATTTCCCTATCCAACTCGCGGATAGCCATGCTTGGGGCATCAGGGCCATCAACCAACTTGAAGCAGTTGTCAAACAAAGCTTGTGCTTTTCTATCCGCAGCTTTTAAAAGGTTCAAGTTGGCTGCGCAACCAGCTTGGCTTTGTTGCCTTACCCATACCACGCCCACGGTAATATTGTTCACGGCACCGGGCTCCAAAGTAAATGGGCCTGAGGCTTGCATCCACCTGCGGTCAGCTGGTGGGTTGGAACTTTGACAGCTACATTCTGACCAAGAGGCAGGGAAAGGTAGTGGAGAGGCAGGGTCACCAGGAAACATATAAGTGGTAGGCACCGAACCGCCCTTGCCATTACAAACATCACTGGTAAATGGCTCACCGTCTTTCCAGAAGCCGCGCATGTAGTTGTAAAAGTTAATAGCAGCTTCGGGGTTACCCTGAACGGTGAAGTCGTTGTTGTAATATAGGAAAGTGGACATGCCCAACTTTTCCCGCTCATCGTTTTCATCTATTTGGCTGTCCCCGTCATTATCGATCCCGTCAGTACCTTCGTCCGTGAAACCGTCGCCATCGTTGTCAACGGCATCACCAGCATCCGCAAATGGTCCTTCGAAGTAATCGACGCCCAAAATGGGAATAGCTGTACCATAACCCCTAGTAGCACAATCCTCATCATTGGCATCACCGTTATATACGTAGCCTAAACCCAAAGAAGGGTCGCAACCTACATAGTCGTCTTGGTAACAACCAAGGTCAGCATCAACCCACTGTCCCATGTAAAAATCCCCGATGGAAATGTTGGCCTTATTGGTGATGTTGTACCTGTAAAAGGTCATATTGTTTACCTCATCGGAAGTGGAGAAGGCAAAGGCCAAGGCACCAATTTGCACGCCTATGGCTTGCCCACCGGTTTCGCTGTGGATGTTACCCTTGTCATTGTACACCCAAAAAATCATTTGGTCGCCATATACGGTACCGCATTCGGTATTAATTACAGGATAATCTCCCCTTGTCGGGTCATAAAAGCCGTCGCCATCAGCATCGTAAAAGGGAGCAAGGTCCTGATCAATGGTGATATTGCCATTGGTACCCTCGGCATAAGGGTTTCCCTTGGCCGGCCATATCAATATATTGTTCGGCACTTGTGATTCAGGAACGGGGAAAGTTTTGATTCTGAAGGTATCGATTTCCCTGGCAGATACCGTCCAAAAACGGTCGTATTGGTTACACACGGCATCATCTACGCCGGCAGAGCTGTTCAAGGGCCCTGGCCAAAAGTCGTTACCCGTTTGCCTATAGGTTTGCGCGGCAATTTTCAACTGTCCACCAGCATCGATACCGCCCAACCAAATAGCTCCAGCGAACAAGGAATGGATAGAAGGTGCTGACCCGGGCGGATCAACTTTCGGTACTTCGTAGCGCGCATCGTTCAAGTTCCACCACAAGTCGCCACCGTTCAATATGGTGGTGCGCACGTTGTTCACCTCCAAATCAATCTGTGCCGATGCAGGCGAGCATGATGCTGCCTGGCTTTTAAGAAACGGGGAAGTTTTGCCTGAACTGCCCACGTTCTCCTTCGCTGTTACGCTAGTGCCCGCTAGCGCTACAAGAAGAATTGCCCCTAATGTTCTTATTTTCAACATCTTAATCTATTTTCCTACATTAAAAATTGAATGCAACCCCAATTCTTATTTGCCTTGGCAAACTATAGTTATTAGGATTGTTCACCCAAGTATTGTAAAGCTGCACATAAGAGCTTTGGTATACCTGGGCATTTATTGCTTGTTGGCCGATTGGTGAAGTCAAGTAACCGTCGTCGTCAGGATTGCCCGTATAATTATAAATACTAATAATGTTCCTTGTGTTCAGCAAGTTTTGTATCAACAGGTACACGTTCAAATAATAATTGCGCTTGTTTTGGTCTTCAGTCTTTTTAGAGGTGATATTGAAGCTCTTGTCAATACGCATATCTACCCTGAAGTTCCAAGGCAGCCTTGAGCCATTTTTGGAGCCTTCCAAAATAGTCCTGCCCGCAGCGCCTTCAATGGCGGTAGCAGTAGGATTGGCCTGCTGGGTGTAAGGGGTTCCGGAGCGACCACGGAATACTAGATTTACCCCGAAATTGGCCAAAATGTCCTTGCCTTTTACCTTAGGGCCATTGTAATCCTTGCCCTCGTCGAAGCGGTAATCCAATACTGCGTTGAATGTATGTCGGGCGTCATAGTCCAGCGGGGCAATCGTACGCAGGTTAGGTTGGCCTGCTTGTACGATATTGCTTTGTGAAATGTCATCGGAGCCGGTACCTTCCGCAAACTGGATAGTATAGTTCACCTTAGCCGACAGATTGCTGGTCTTGGATTTGCGCATGTCCATCTGGAAAGAAAAACCTTTCACCGTACCAAAGTCGATATTGCCCCATGTCAAGTATGCCCTAGGGTATGCGTAAGTATAGTTCACCAATTGTATCATGTCCTTCAGCTCACGGTAGAAAGCGGAGAAGGTAATGGCGGTGTTGTTGGATATCCTTTGGCGGAAGCCCACTTCATAATCAATGGTGCGCTCAGGTTTCAGGTTGGCATTCTGTATGGCACCGCCTACATTGTTTTCTTGGAAATAGTAATCGTCAGGGGTGGGCTGGTTCCTGCCGGAAGGCCTTTGTGTCAAGATATCATAGTGTGCAAAGAACAACGCTTCATCGGTAATATTGAAAGAGAATGACAAGCGTGGCATCACATTGATTTGTGGCGTATAATCTTCAAAAGAAGCATTCGGGTCAAAGTTCTCGTCCTTTATCTCATTCACATTGGCGGCATTTAAGAAAGGAACAGGGGTACCGCCCGATACGGCTATCTCCTTAGGGTCGCTGATTACTTCACCGGTGGCGTTGTACCAAGTATCACCGTTACGGTAACCTACCACGTTGGGTTGGTCGGTAATGTTTTTTACCTCCCTATCAACGTACACCACATAGTCGCCGCCGATATTGCTCGGTGCCTGGAAATCGGCCAATTTCTCCTCTACCTCGTCCACGGTAAATACCTGATACAATGAATAAGGATCTTTTAGCACTTTTTGGTTGGCATCATAGCGGTCAATCCTCACGCCGACGTTGAACAACAGGTCCTTGAACTGAAACTTATCCTGCAGATACGCTGCGGAATAAATGGGCTTGAATGCACCTATAACACGGGTGAAATTGCCACTCTCGTCCTTCTGGGTAAAGAAATCGTTAAAGCTCACATTGCCGCCCAATTTCTTGCCAGTATAATCGTAGCCGTAGTAATTGACGTAAGGGTTACCGCCATTGAACAATTCATCGGCACTGAACATGTCCAAGCTAAAGGTTTCTGGCGAAAGGGCATCCGTATTGATGAATTCTCGGCTATCGACTGCAATGCCCAGTTTTTCCCTCAATTTTTTATCGAAGTAGGTTTGCTTGCTTTCATCGTAGGCATAGTCTAACAGAACGGTATCGTTCTCTCCGAAGGCTGGCCTGTTAGGGTCGTCAAAATCGTAAACTACCCCATTGATCAACAGTTGTGCAGTGCTGGGGTCTACCTCCGTAAGGTGGAAGTTGGCCTCCTGTCTCATGAGTTCCCATAAACCGATGGGCTGAATATCATAGTGGCGCAATATCCTTTGCTCGAATTCGAAACCGAATTCCAACGAGTGCTTGTTTCTGCTGGAAGAACCTGGCCTTTGGATATCTACCGAACCTTGCAATGATACCCTGAACTGGTCATCATCAGCATTTACAGCGTAGCCATTGAACTGACGGCCGGTGTTGGTCCAGATATTGTAAACCTTAGTTACCGCATCAGGGCGGTCGCCATTAAGCAGGCCGTTATTTTGTTGTATAGTGGCCAAATTGCCATAGTATTGGGAGGTATCATCGCCTGCCAAACTATAATAGCTGGTCATAAAATTAGTAGTAGTAGGGTTTACGTCAGAAGGGGTAAATACTACTGCGTAAACACTGTCAAGACCTTGCACGTAGCCGCCCCTGATATTACCCGAAGGGAAAACGGTGATATCATCGTCATAGCTGTAAGTGGGCTTGCGCAATAAATCGAACTTACCTACATAACCATACTCAAATGGACTGAAGCCGTGGCTATCGTCCTGATAGGTGTTGTATACTTTTGAATAGTCGAACTGTAAGGAATAGTAAGCATTCTGGAAAGCACTTTTGGTAGCTTGTGGATCTAGGTTAGTTTTTCCAAAGCGCTGTGTCAAACGAGCGAAAGTACGCCAGGTCAATTCCTTATACAATGGATTGTTCACATAGTTCAACAAGGTATATCTGTCCACAAAGTCATGATAGTGGGCATAGTTCATGTTACCACCTATAGTAACGCTAATATTGTCCGTTACTTTGAAGTCAATTTTAGCACTACCGCTCACTGTATTGCTCGCCACGTTAGGCTTTGACTTCACTTTCTCCAAATCGGCAAGGGTAAGCCTTTGCGCTGCCAAAATAAATGCATCGGAAACGGGCGAAAGGATCAAAGGATTAGTTTCCAGCTCTGCGAACTTATCGTCCTTTACTTTCCATACACCAATAGCCGAAGGGTCAGGGTCCTGCTGGCGCAAATATTCGCCCGCAATAAAGTAGCCGATACGGGCATCTGATGAATCGGTGCCCTTGTACTTGGTCCATATAGGACCGGTAAGGTTAAAGTTTACGTCGTTATAGCCCACGGCATCCATACCTTGTGAAGTAATTACCTCCACGCCTCCGTTCAGCCTGTTAGAAGGGCCTTTGGTAACGATATTGATTACACCGCCCGTAGCATCGCCGTACTTGGCTGGCAAACCGCCTTGTATTACGGTCAACTGTTCAATCGCTTGGGGAGGGATATTGGTACTACCTGTTACCCTAATACCATCTACATAATATTCGGTACCGTTGGTACGAGAACCACGGATACTTACCTCGTCACCCTCGTCTTCTTGGTAAACACCCGCACTAGTAGAAGCGATGGACTGCACATCGCGGGTAGGAAGTGATTTGATTTCTTCGGCGGTAATGGTATTCTTACTGGATGGCTCGTCCTTATCAATCAAAGGCACACGGTAGCTGGTTACTTCTACGGCCCCCAGTAGGGTCGATTCCACTTTGATGGTTTTATCGAGCGTGGTGATTTTATCGGACGATATCCTTACCCCTTCGGTGATGGAGGTCGTGTAACCGATGTTACTCACCTTTACATCATAATTGCCGGCGGGCAAGGGTTTAATGATATAATAGCCCTCGAAGTCGGTCTGGGCACCGGTAACCAGCGACCCACCTTTTTCTACTACCACACTGGCAAAAGGGATGCCCTCGCCCTTTTCGTCGGTAACTCTTCCTGATAGCTCACCCTGACCTTGGGCGAAAGCAGCACTTATGCCCATTACAATGAAGAACAGGATGGTAATTAGCCTAATCATAACCTGCATTTTAAAAATTCTTAACAAGCCGTCAAAAATAGCAAAATTTGTAAAAAGTCGTTAAAATTAATTTTAAGTCCCAAACCCTTGCTCTGACTGCATTTCAAATTGCCGAACCTTATCGAGTACTACTTCCGCTATTCGCTTTTTGGACTCATGGGTCCATCCGGCAATGTGCGGGGTAAGCAATACCCGGCGTTCTTTTACCAACTCTTCGAACACAGCCAGCTCTTCGCCCTGCAGTACGGCCAAATGCTCGTTCTCCAGTACGTCGAGGGCAGCTCCCAGTATTTTTCCGGCCTTTATTCCATATATCAGATCGGCGGTGTTTACCACCCCTCCTCGGGATGTATTAACCAGATATATGGCCTTACCTAACTTATTAATCAATTGACGGTTGATAAGGTGGTGAGACTCGTCCGTCAACTGTATATGTAAACTTAATACATCCGATTCAAAAAGTACAGCGTCTAACGTACTTTCCAAAACATATTTATTTCCATAATTTGACTTATACTTATCATAAGCCAAAATCTTTACCCCAAAGCCCTGCAAACGTTGGGCAAATTCGCTGCCCGTATTGCCATATCCGATAATCCCTACGGTTTTCCCCTTTAGCTCTACTCCCCGGTTTACTTCCCTCATCCACAAGGCGTCGCGCACTTCGCGGTCGGCTATGTGAATGTTGTTCATCAGGCTCAGTAGCATGCCCATGGCGTGTTCGGCTACCGCATCCCTGTTACCTTCCGGACTGTTGAAAAAATGGATCCCTTTTTCCTTGGCCGCTGCCTGATCAATTACCTCCAAGCCGCTGCCCAATCGCCCTATAAATTTTAGATGTTCGGCACGCTCAAAAAGTTGCATGCCCGCCTTAATCTTACTGTTGATAATCAGCCCCACGTAATCGGCAATAATATCATGTACCCGCTCCTGCTGTATCTCGGGTCGGTAATCCACATCATAGCCCATCTGCACCAAACCGTCTTGAAGCAAATCGTGTACGGGGTCGGTAATCAGTACTTTTCCTTTCATGGCCTTATAAAGTGGGATACGATATAAATGAAATCATCCAACGACATCTGCTCCGGCCGCCTTTCGAAGATTGGGTTTTCCAATACCGAAACATCCTTCACTATGCCTTTCAGGCTATTGCGCAGCATCTTGCGGCGCTGGTTGAAGGCTGCCTTCACCGTTTCCTTAAACTTTCGTTCGTCCACCGCAAGGCTTTGCAAATCATTCCTCACCAGCTTTATCACTGCCGACATTACCTTTGGCGGCGGGTCGAAGGCATCCTGCTTCACTTCAAACAGGTATTCCATATGGTACCAAGGTTTCGCCAAGACCGATAAAATGCCATAATCCTTTGAGCCATGCGGTGCCACTATCCTTTGCGCCACTTCTTTCTGGAACATGCCGAGCATCATCCTTACTTGGTCACGGTTCTCCAATATCTTGAAAACAATTTGCGAAGAAATATTGTAGGGGAAATTGCCAATAATGGCCAATGGCCCCGGAAAGCGTTTCGCCAAGTCAAGCTTCAAAAAGTCCATCAACAGCAATCGCTCCTTCATTTGCGGAAACTGCCGATTCAGATGGGCATGCATTTCGGGGTCCACTTCCACCGCATAAAACCGTTCGCCGTATTTTGCCAAAAGTTCCTGGGTCAACACCCCTGGCCCGGGACCTACCTCCAGCACGTAATACTGCTCATCCAACTCAGGAAACTGGCTGTAAATGGCCCTTATCACCTCTTGGTCCTTCAAAAAGTGCTGCCCCCATATTTTCTTCGCCTTTAGCAAAATAGCACTCCAGTTTTTAATTGCTGCATGGTAAAATTTTACTACCCACTATTTTTATTAAATTCGCCAATTCACCCCTGACCCCAGCATGCACACCACTTCATTAAAACTAGCCAGTAACGGCCTGAACGAAAATGACCGTGTCATCATTGCCGAAACCGGTTTCGATTGGGCCTCTTTGGGCTATGATAAAGCTACCGCAGCTTTCATAACCAAGGAAACCAAAAGTAACGTAAATCTGCTAATGGTTACCACCCAAGGCGGCTATCATTTTTTCGTGACGGGCAAAAAAGAAGCCTTAAGCCCTGCTGCAAAGGAAACTTGGCGCAAGCTGGGCAGCAAGCTTTGCTATCTATTGGTAGCCCAAAAGCGTACTTCCGTGTTTTTGGAAAACACCCTTTACGATGAGGAGATAACGGCACTGGTGCTGGAAGGGCTACTTTTGGCCAACTACGATTTCGATAAGTACAAAAAGAAAAAAAGCGATGCCACCCGATTGAAAGAAGTAAAGGTGGCCAAGGAAGCAATAACGGATAAGCTACTGAAGCAATTGGAAATCATTACCGATGCTACGTTGATTGCCCGCGACTTGGTGAACGAGCCCCTCTCCTACCTCACTGCCGAACAGTTGGCCGAAGAAGTAACCAAACTGGGCGAAACGGCAGGCTTTGCCGTGGAAGTGCTGAACAAGACAAAAATCAAGTCGCTGAAAATGGGCGGCCTTATTGCCGTAAACTTGGGCAGCACCAATCCGCCCACTTTTTCCATATTGGAATGGAAGCCAGCCAAGGCAAAGAACAAACAACCCATTGTATTGGTGGGCAAAGGTGTGGTGTATGATACGGGGGGGCTTAGCCTAAAACCTACCACCAACAGCATGGATTATATGAAGAGCGATATGGCCGGTGCAGCAGCAATAGCGGGCACCATTTATGCCGTAGCCAAAGCCAAGCTGCCCGTGCACGTGATAGGGTTGATACCGGCCACCGAAAACAGGCCCGGGGGCAATGCCTATGTGCCAGGTGACGTGGTGAAAATGCACAGCGGCTTGTGCGTGGAGGTGCTAAACACCGATGCGGAGGGGCGTATGATACTGGCCGATGCACTAAGCTATGCCAAAAAATACAAGCCAGAACTAGTGATAGACGTAGCTACCTTGACCGGCGCGGCCGCCCGAGCTATCGGCTCACAAGGGATAGTATATATGGGCACTGCGGGTGATGAGGTTAAGAACCAACTGGAATATAACGGCCTGCAAGTACATGAACGCTTGGTAGAATTTCCGCTGTGGGATGAATACGATGAGTACATTAAATCGGATATAGCCGATATCAAGAACATTGGTGGTGAAAAGGCAGGTGCCATTACAGCGGGCATGTTCTTGAAATATTTTACCGATTACCCGTGGCTGCACTTGGATATTGCCGGCATGGCTTATTTTGACAGAGCGGATGCCTACCGCTCCAAGAATGCGACAGGAGTGGGCGTAAGATTATTGTTTGACTTTTTAAAGAGCAGGGCTGCCCGATGACGGCAAAGGATAAACCGAGGATAGGTATCACGATTGGCGACTTTAATGGCATAGGGCCTGAGATATTGCTCAAGGCTTATAACGACAACCGCATGTTCGAGTTTGGGGTGCCGGTGGTATATGCCTCACCAAAGATTATCAACCACTACAAGCATCTGTTAAAGCTGGACAAGCTACAGCACCAGATATTGAAGAACAAGGATATCAAAAACCTGCAGCCGAAAATACTGAACATTGTCAACTGTCTTGACGATAGTTTTGATATAAAACCCGGCGAGGCTTCCGATATATCGGGCCAAGCTGCGCTTACATTGATTGACGAAGCCTTGGACGACCTAAAGGCGGGATACATTGACTTATTGGTCACTTGCCCGGTGAACAAAAACACCATTGTGCCCAAAGAGGGCACCTTCAGCGGGCATACCGAATATATTGCCGCCCAATACGAGGCCGCAGAACCATTAATGTTCTTGGTGAGCGATGGTTTCCGAATGGGCCTGGTCACTACCCATATCCCCATCAAAGACGTGGCCGCTACCATCAGCACCAAAAAGATTCTGGACAAGTTGCGGCTCATGAACCATTCCCTTATCCAAGACTTTGGCTGCCACCAACCGCGCATTGCCGTATTTGGTCTTAATCCCCATGCCGGTGATAATGGCCTTATCGGCAAGGAAGAAAAAGAAATCATCTATCCTGCAATCGTGAAGGCGCAGGAAGAAAAGATATTGGCCTATGGCCCCTACCCCGCCGACGGTTTTATGGGTGCCGGGCATTTCAAAAAGTTCGATGCGGTGCTGGCCATGTACCACGACCAAGGCTTAGTGGCTTTTAAATCAGTAGTGTTCTCGGAAGGCGTAAACTATACGGCTGGATTGCCCATTATCCGCACCTCGCCCGACCACGGTACCGCCTTTGACATAGCCGGAAAGGACTTGGCCGATGAAAACTCCCTAAGAGAAGCCATCTTCCTCGCAGCAGACATCTTCAACCATCGCCGTGAGTATGAACTATATGCCAGCAACCCGCTAGTAATTAAAGAGAAAAAGAGCGAGTAAGCTTTAGGTACAAAAGCTCCTGATTACCGTAAAACTTCCTGTGAAAGCTAAATCGGCTTAGCCTTGCAATGCGGCGGCACCGGAAACAATTTCCGTTAGCTCCGTAGTAATGGCGGCCTGGCGGGCACGGTTGTAGCTGATACGCAAGTTTTTCAGCATATCCTCCGCATTCTCGGTAGCCTTGTCCATAGCCGTCATACGCGCACCGTGTTCCGATGCATTGGTATCGAGCAAAGCCTTATAGAATTGCGTCTTTAGGATTTTCGGAATCAACTCGGAAATGATTTGCTCCTTGTTAGGCTCGAAAATGAAATCGGGAATACTCTTATGGACGATATCCCCAGTTGGCTGTTTTACCAAAGGTAGGAACGGTTCTGCTTCAAACACCTGCACGGCTGCATTTTTGAAACGACCGTACACCAATTCTACCGTATCGTACTCCTTATTCTTGAAAGCCTCAATTACATATTCAGCCGCCTCGGAAACAGCGGCGAAACTGATATTGGCCAACAAATGCACATAGTTGGAATTGACAGGGCAAGCAGTTTTGCTAAAATATGCCTGACCCTTTTTTCCCACTGCCAAAATCGTGATATCTGATTTCTTCAAGTGCGCGTATTTCTCGGCCATCAACTGGTTGGCACGCTTGAATAAGTTGGAATTGAAACCGCCACACAAGCCTCTGTCGGAAGTGAACAATACAATCAGTACTTTCCTTACTTCCCGTTCTTGGGTCAAATCCGATGAAAGGGCACCCTCTTGGCTAATCAATATATTGTTCAGTATTTCTGACAACTTGCTGGCATAGGGACGCATTTGCACAATGGCATCGGTAGCTCTGCGCAACTTGGCGGCCGATACCATTTTCATCGCCTTGGTAATCTGTTGGGTCGATTTTACCGACTTTATCCTTTCCCTTACTTCCTTTAATTGTCCAGCCATTCTTTAATAGTCTTTAGACACAAGACATGAGACACAAAGCTCACCAAATTGCAATCTTTTGTTTTTGGTCTTGTATCTCTTGTCTATGAATTAGTCCTTAAATTGAAGTGACACTTCTTTGGCCACTTCTTCCAATTTGCTTGTAATGCCGTCATCAAACTTACCGGCTTTCAAATCAGCCAATACCTGAGGATAACGGGCTTCCAAATTGCTCAAATAGTCTTCTTCAAAAGCCTTCACCTTGTTCACGGGCACGTCCTTCAACAAACCTTTGGTACCTGCATAGATAATGGCAACCTGCTTTTCAACCGCCATTGGCGAGAACTGCAATTGCTTCAATATTTCCACGTTTTTAGAACCCTTGTCCAATACTGATTTGGTAGCGGCATCAAGGTCAGAACCGAACTTGGAGAATGCTTCCAATTCGCGGTACTGGGCTTGGTCAAGCTTCAGGGTACCGGCTACTTTTTTCATGGACTTGATTTGCGCATTACCACCCACCCTTGATACTGAGATACCTACGTTAATGGCAGGGCGCACACCTGAGTTGAACAGGTTGGCCTCCAAGAAAATTTGGCCATCGGTAATGGAAATCACGTTGGTAGGAATGTAAGCTGATACGTCACCTGCTTGTGTTTCAATAATAGGAAGTGCCGTCAAAGAACCACCACCTTTCACCATGCCTTTCAATGATTCGGGCAAGTCGTTCATGTTGGCGGCAATTTCATCTTTTGCAATCAACTTTGCCGCACGTTCCAACAAACGGGAGTGAAGATAAAACACGTCACCTGGATAAGCTTCGCGGCCAGGAGGGCGTTTCAAAAGCAAAGATACCTCACGGTAAGCTACCGCCTGTTTTGAAAGGTCGTCATAGATAATCAATGCGGGGCGTCCAGTATCACGGAAGAACTCGCCAATGGCGCAACCGGAGAAAGGAGCATAGAACTGCATAGGTGCAGGGTCAGCAGCAGAAGCGGCCACAATAACGGTATAAGCCATAGCGCCGTTCTCTTCCAATACCCTAGCCACGTTGGCCACGGTAGAAGCCTTCTGGCCAGTAGCTACATAGATACAATAAACGGGTTCGCCCTTATCGTAGAATTCTTTTTGGTTGATGATGGTATCGATGGCAATGGCCGTTTTTCCAGTTTGGCGGTCACCGATAATCAATTCCCTTTGTCCGCGGCCGATAGGAATCATAGCGTCAATCGCTTTGATACCAGTTTGCAGCGGCTCGTTCACTGGCTGACGGAAGATAACGCCCGGTGCTTTACGTTCCAAAGGCATTTCGTATAGTGGGCCCGTAATAGCGCCCTTGCCATCAATGGGTTCGCCCATGGCGTTTACAATGCGGCCTATCACGCCTTCGCCTACTTTAATGGAGGCAATCATCCCTGAGCGGCGAACCGTATCACCTTCTTTGATATCCTCGTAAGCGCCCATCAACACCACGCCCACGTTATCTTCTTCAAGGTTCAATACGATAGCCTTGGTGCCGTTCTCGAATTCCACCAACTCACCCGCACGGGCTTTGTTCAGTCCGTAAATGCGGGCAATACCATCGCCCACCTGCAACACGGTGCCTACCTCTTCCAGTTCGGTCTCCGTCTTGAAATTGGATAGCTGCTCCCTCAATATGGCGCTTATCTCATCAGGCTTTACTTCAACCATTGTATGCTGTTTTAAAGTGTTTTGTCTTAAAATTTCTTTACGTAAGCGTTGTCACTATACTCTTTTCTCAATGCCTGCAAACGCTTGGAGATACTGGCATCGAACAGTTTATCTTCATACTGCACCACAAAACCACCTATTAGGCTATCATCCACCTCGGTCACCAGCTCCACTTTCTCCAACTTGGCTTTTTGCTTTACTTGGCTCACAATACTATCTACCACCTTAGCATCCATGGGCATGGCGGTAGTTAGCTTTAATTTGGTAATATGGTTGTACAGGTTGTATTGCTCGATAAATGCCGTAGAGATTTCAGAAAGGTAGATTTCCCTTCCCTTCTTCACCAATAGAGTGTAAAATGCATAAGTGATGGGGCTTACCTTGCTTTTGAACAGCTGCTCCAGCACGTTCATCTTCTTATCGGCATTGATAATGGGGCTTTTCAGCATGCTTTTAAAACCCGCATGGCTAGCCGTTTCGTTGAACAACAGCATATCCGCATGCACTTGCTCAAGGGCATTTTTCTCTATCGCCAAGTCAATCAGCGATTTTGCGTAGCGTGCTGCTAATCTTACTGCTGACATCTTAGTTCATTTTAAAATCTTCCGCCAATTCCGAAGCGTAACTTTCCTGCGCCTTCTTATCGTTCAACTCCTTGCGAAGAATACGTTCTGCCAGCTCCACGGCTAAAAGGCCTGCTTGGTTTTTTACTTCGGTAAGGGCTGCCTGCTTTTGGTTCTCTATTTCACGGCCAGCATCGGCTACCTTTTTGGCAAACTCAACCCCTGCACGTTCTTTTGCTTCCGAAATCATCTTTTCGCCCACTTCCTTGGCTTCCTTGATAATTCGGGCACGTTCTTCTTTGGCCTCGTTCAGCAACTTTTGGTTGTCATTGGTCAATTTGGCCATTTCCTCACGGGCCTTTTCCGCCTGCTGTAAGGCTACCTCAATGCTTTGCTCACGTTCCTTAACGGCGGTAAGAATGGGCTTCCAAGCAAACCTGCGAAGCACCAACAATAGCACCAGGAACGATACGGTGGTCCAAAATATAAGACCGATGGATGGCGTAACAAGGGGGTGAATATCAAGCAACAACATACTTCTTCTTTATGGACTAGTGACTAATTTCTTTCAATTAACTATCTACAATTTCTCAACTGAATAGTATCCGGCAGCCCTCAACCAACCGTTTACGGCTGCCGGATATGCTTTTCATCTTACAGCAAGAAAGTAGCAGCTACTATACCGAATAGTGCCACACCTTCAATCAATGCCGCAGCGATGATCATAGCGGTTTGGATTTTGTTGGTAGCTTCAGGCTGTCTTGCGATAGCTTCTGTAGCTGAACCACCAATCCTTCCGATACCGATGCCAGTACCTAATACTACCAGGCCGATACCGATTGCTGCTATTGAACCATTCATTGTTTGTTGATTTATTGAGGTTAAAAAAATCCAATTTAATGATGCTCTCCCTCTGCCACGGCCGAACCGATGAACAGGGCTGAAAGCAAGGTGAAAATATATGCCTGCAATGCCGCCACCAACACTTCCAATAAGCTTAGGAAAACCATAAACGCAATAGATACGGGCGCCACATAGAAAGACTTAAAGATAAATATCAGCATCACCAAGCCCAATATCAATACGTGGCCGGCGGTAATGTTCGCGAACAACCTGATCATCAAGGCAAAAGGCTTTGAAATGATGCCAATCAATTCCACGGGTATCATAATAGGGGCCAACCACAAAGGCACGCCTGGCATGGCAAAAATGTGCGACCAATAGGCCTTGGTACCGTTAATGTTGGTAATCACCAAGGTAAAGGTAGCGAGTACCAATGTGAAAGCTATATTACCAGTGATATTGGCACCGAAAGGCGCAATGGGAATCAACCCGAAAATGTTGTTGATCCAAATGAAGAAGAAAACAGTCAACAGATAGGGCAGAAACTTGTGGGCCTTATGCTCGCCAATATTGGGAATAGCGATATCATCCTTTACGAACAAGATAATGGGCTCCATGAAAGAAGCCAAGCCTTTTGGAGCACCGCCTTTTTTATAAGAGGCTGCTACGGAAGTGAACAGTAGGATGATAATGACCACCGAAAACAACATGCCCGCCGCATTTTTGGTAATGGAAAAGTCCAAAACCGATTTGCCGCTGGTTTCCACTATTTTACCTTCTTTTAAAGCATAGGTGTTGGCACCCTTGGTTACGGCTGCATGGCCATGCTCAAAGGCAGATGACATAAACATGTCCAAACTACCATCGGTCAACAAAATAACGGGCAGCGATACGGAAATGGGGTGCATTTCGCCATGCTCGCCCTTTACATCCATAATATGCCAATCGTGCGAATCGGTAATGTGATCCATGATTACCTCTGCTGGATCTACTTCCACCTCTTCTGAGGCCACATGCTCAACGCTATGGGCAGCTGCTTCCACCTTTTCGCCAATAGGCTCACTATACTGTGCCATTGCGGAAAAACAGATGCCAAAACTCAACAAGAAACTAAAAAACACACGTGGCAAAACCTGAACCGGAGCAACCATCATACTGGTCATTTTATAATTGCGCTGCAAAGATAGGGAGAAATGCCGAAAAAAACGAACGAATGATTTCTTTAGCCCATTTCTTGACAAAAAGGAAACATTGAACGGATAGCCTAACTTTGTTGCTAGCCCTTATGAGAAAATTTCTGTTCAACAGAATCCAAAGTTTTAAATATGCCTTTCGTGGGTTGAAGGCTGCCTGCCTGTCAGAAACCCACATGCGGATACACCTATTGGCATGCCTTACGGTAATTGTTACTGGCACTTACTTCCAGATCAGCCCAACCGAATGGGCGCTAGTGGTGTTCGCTATGGGCCTGGTAATAGTGAGCGAACTGTTGAATACCGCTATCGAGCATCTTACCAACTTGGTGCATCCTGAACGGCACCCTATGGCCGGGAGGATAAAGGACATAGCCGCAGGGGCAGTTTTGGTGGCTGCCATTACCGCCGTTGTTATCGCAGCATTGGTTTTTGGCAAATATCTTGCAAATAGTTTCCCCGCCTGAGCAAATTCATTAAATTTGAGCAGCATATTAATTGAACCCTCTTCAACAAAAAACAAGCGTATGCAAAAGTTATTCGCTCCTCTTTTCCTGTTCCTTTTTTTAGGCCTGGTAACGCCAAATGCAGTACTGGCCTTTGAAGGCAAAATGGTAATGACCGTAACCAACGGGCAAAAAACCGACAACATCAACATGACCGTTAAGGACAAAATGCTCATGATTGAGGCACCCAGCATGAAAGGCAGCCGCGTAATCATCAATACAGCCAGTGGCGAAACGAACGTAATAATGGACGGTGAAGGCCAAAAAATGGCCATAAAACTGAACATCAACTCTTTAAAGAAAGTAGGTGGCCTTTCCGCCTTTATGGGCAATACCAATACCCCCGGCAAGCAACCTACCGTAAAGGCAACTACTGAAACCAAAACCATCAATGGTTATAAATGCACCAAGTATTTGGTGACTGATGACGACATTACCGGCGAATACTGGATTACAAAGGATATCACCCTCAATATCACCTCACTGTTCGGTATGGACAATGCCGAATTTGCGAACGGTATGGTGATAAAAGGCAGCGGCAAGAACAACAAAACAGGCGAAACCTTCGCTTTTGACGTAAAACCTACCGCCCAAACCATTGCCGATACCACCTTTAAAGTACCTGCCGGCTACCAACAAATGGACATGACCCAAGTTTTCGAACAAATGGCACAAAGCCAAGACCCCAATGCCATGAAGAAAATGTTCGAAGGCATGCAGAAGCCTAAGAAGTAGTATATGGGCTTTGCTGTATCGAAAGGTACCCAGCTATGAATTTATCCAAATGGCTTTTTTGGGACATTAATGCCGATGAATTATCATTGGATACGCGAGAAACTGGGATTATTAAAGAAATTAATGTCCATTTCAGTACTTTCTAGCTATTATTGAGCGAGTATCAAACTGAAGGAAAAATGACTTCGTAATGCCGCAGGATGTTCTCGTGAAAGCTGTCAGGTAGCCTAGCCCAGTCGCGCAACTCCACCAACACCGGAATGTTGCTCTCTGTTATTGCTTGCTGCAGTTGCATTAGGGTGTCAATATCAATTGGCCGTAAATCACGGGTGCGCAATACCAAGTCTATATCGCTGGCCTCATGGTGGCCGCCCTTTACCCTACTGCCGTATAGCCAAACTTCTATCGGCACTCCGGCTTTGGCAAAAATATCGGCCAAAATTGCCTTATCCTTTTCCCTGATAAAGGCCATTAAAAGCGATTGATAATTGAGATCAGAGCCCTAGCGTCATCAATAAAGCTAGGTAAAAGGCTTAGCGTGGCTTCGGCAAATTTTTCACCATAATCATGCGCGGTGCTGTTGCGGTTGTCGCGGTATGCCAACCATCTTTCGCAGGCAGCCAAATCTAACAGACCATGCAATGCAGCATGGCGAAAAATATCTTTGAATACCAGCTTATCTGCTTCACGGGGAGTATGGAAGTAAGGCTTCAGGGCTTTTCTCAATAGCTTGCCGCTCTGCTCTAGAATAATTTCAAATTCCTTGATACAGGCTGACCTATACATTTCATAGTCTATACTATCTGTCTCCGCATTGTTCAATAATTGCAGTGCCTTTTCCAAGGTATCCGTGCAGCGTTGCAAATATCGGGTGTCGATTGGCTCCTCCATATCCCTATGCGAAAATAGCCATTTTTACCTAGAGAAACGGATGTTGGCCAAATAAAATAGGGCTTGTAGGACAAGGAAATCTTGGCGCGCAAGTAAGTTAAAAACCAAACGAAAGCCTGTTTTGCGCCATGGATGCTTTAGTGTAAATTGGGGTTCGGCAATGAAGGAAAAGCAGCTTGTTGAAAGCGACTATGCAGTTTGCACCATGCACCACATTCTAACCGAGATACGACAATGCAGGGTTTGCGAAAACTATATCGTACCCAATCCTGTCGTGTCCATCAGCAGCCAAAGTAAAATTATCGTGATAGGGCAAGCCCCGGGACGCATAGTGCACGAAACCGGAATCCCTTGGAACGACAAGAGCGGCGACAACCTGCGCCTTTGGTTGCAAGTGGACAAGCCCACCTTTTATGACAACACTATTTTTGGCATTATGCCCATGGGCTTTTGCTTTCCAGGCACTGGAAAAAGTGGTGACCTGCCCCCAAGGTTGGAATGCGCCCCCCTGTGGCATGATAAATTGTTGGCACAGGTGGAACAGGTAAGGCTTACTTTACTAATCGGCCAATTTGCCCAAGCGTATTATTTGAAACAACAAACCAAAGAAACCCTGACTGAGACGGTAAAGCACTTTGCCACTTATTTGCCCCAATACTTTGTGTTGCCCCATCCATCGCCAAGAAACAATATTTGGATGGCCAAGAACAAGTGGTTTCAAGAAGCGGTGCTGCCCGTGTTAAGGAGCCATGTTGCAAACATCGTTCAGGGCAACTGACAACTTGCTTGCTGTATGTTGCAATCCCCTCAAATCTTAGTTTACTTTATAAATAGGCGTTACATCGATAAAAATACGCACCGATTTTGCCAAACCTTCCGTGTTGCGCTCTATCAAAGTGACACAGGGAATGGTTACTACTTGGCTGTCCTTACGGGTATAATCAATCATTGCTTCTGCTGCTATGAAAGTATCATTACCCAATACATTGATAAAAGAATGGTCGAGGCCGTTAATGGTATCCCAAAAATGTTTGATACCGCCAATAATTTCATTGTTGCACTTCACAATGGGCCCGTTGCCGAACTGCAATTCACAATCCTCTGCCAAAAAGCTGCGGTACAATTCGGCATTCATACTATCTACTGCCTTATATTTGGCCATCAGCCATTCCAATGTGGCAGTGGAAACTTGCGATTGCTTTAGTTGCTGGGTTCTCATGTAGCAAATGTTTGTATTTGTTTATCAACAACCCAAAGGTATAATAGTTTACGTTTCAGGGATAGCCCTGCCATCGCCTGTCTGCAACTTTTGACGATATGATACAGATAATCATCTGCCATTAACTGCCATTACGCTTTGACTGTTACATTCGGGCCTGTATCTCCTCAACGGACACAGTCTGGCGTATGCTGGAAAAACATTCAATCATAATGCTGCATTTTAAATACGATAAATTTATTTATTCACCAAACTTTCATATTTTTGCATTTGCAATTTTTCCCTTTCTTATGGATTTTCTATTAGAGCTTGTTGTTGGAATTTTATCAACTATAGTAGGCGGCCTCATTTTGGTGGTTGTTTTGTTTTTTTTCCATGAAAAAATATTCCCTACTCATGATTTTTCAGGTGAATGGGATTTACAAACCGTAACAAGAGAAACTTCATACAATAAGTTCAAGGATTTAACAATTTGCTGGCGATTGCATCTTATTCACTATGGTAGAGAAATTCATGGTTCGGGCGAGAAGATATGGGAACAGGAGTGCAACAAAGAAAAGTATGAGTATGAACGCAAAAATCGAATTCGGGCACAGTTGAAGGGCTATTATCACAAGAGATATTTTGGGCCCGATTTGATAGTAATTAATTCTACTGAACATGGGCATTTAAGGGAGTCAATAACAACAATTAATCTTTATAAAGGTAAGTCGGGAATAGTCAAGGGATCTTTTTCTTCAACAGCTGCAGATAGTAAAGGGGAAGTATCCTTCAAAAGATATGTTGGTTAATACTGCGAATTACATTAGCGGAAGAGTAGTATTATTTATAGCAGCTCTGGTGATAAAGATACATAAGCCTTTTGGCGTGCAGTTTGAACTACTTGAATCTTTTATCAGGGAAGTTGTTAGATACAGAAGTTGCGTGTTACCTACGGTACTACAGGATGCTGTTATATTAATAGAAGATAGAAGATATTATCAGCATTATGGTATTGACTTGCTTTCCATAGCAAGAGCTATTGTAAATAATCTTCTAAAAAACCGCTTTGAAGGAGCGAGTACTATAGTTCAACAGTTGGTAAGAAATTTTACAGAAGAAAGAGATTTAACCCTAAAGAGGAAGTTAAAAGAGGCACTATTGTCATGTCTACTTTGCAAAAAATTTTCTAAAGAAGAGCTTTTATATGCTTATTGCGCAACATATAAATTTTATTTGTCAATAGGATTTTTAGAATTGAGTCGTTTAGAAAACTATGACTGGGACAAACTAGACCGTTATAGTGTATCCAGTTTGACAGCAAGATTAAAGTTTCCAAAGTTAGGTCGTAATAATTATTGTAGATATCTAAAAAGAGTTCGAACGATTGAAATTAGGCTTGAAATGCGAAGTTCAAAACTTGATAGAAGGAGCGTCTGATTTGCCCCATCCTAGCGCAAGCGTCCGCTAGTGTTAGCAGTACTTCTAAAAAAATACTACTCTTTTCAACCGTCTAATTACTGGGCAGCTCGTTCTTGGAATTCGTACCCCCTGCCTTTGTGCTTACTAAATTAATTATTTATTTGTATTTCTTTAATGGTGCAGCGGACGCTTGCACCAAATGGTGGACAAGGGAGAAGGGACGACGAGGGCCTAATGGAGACCCTACCCCCACCCACCGCATACTGGCGGATAGGCTTTTCCGGATTCTAACTAGCTAAATCTGTCACTGAGCATATACCCATTTACTAGTTTTTTGATTTGGATTATTCGCACTAAGTGCTTACCATTGATAATATGCTGATGTGCTAATGTGCTGATGTGCTGATTGATTTGATAATTTGGAGATTTGAAGATTTGAAAATGACCTTGTTTTTTGTTCCTCTCCCGGTTAAGCTAGTGCGGTGGCAGGGAGAGGAACTAAAGAAAAAGCATGACAAAAAACAAAAAAACACACTCATTTTCACACAAAAAATTGATAAACAGCAAATTAATAGGATTTGAACTACCTGCGAGATACCTGCGAACACCCCTTGAAGCACCTTCGAGATACCCTTGAAGCACCCTTGAACACCCCTTGAAGTACCTGCGAAATACCCGCGAAACAGCTTTTTAGTTGCCAATAGTGAGATGCCTCCATGAATTTGAAAATTTGGTGATTTGGAAATTTGAAAATGATTTAGGCTGCCATACTAGATATAAGCGAAGCAGGCGTAATTTGTAAATCTGAAATCGTAAATCTTAAATCCTATTGGCTTACCTTTGCAATATAAATCAATGAATTATGCTATTTAAATTGACTGAAGAACACCTCATGATTCAAAAGGCGGCCAGGGACTTTGCCCAAAACGACCTAAAGTCTGGGGTGATTGAGCGCGACGAGCAGCAGCTATATCCAACAGAAGGCGTGAAAAAGATGGCCGAGCTAGGCTTTTTGGGCATGATGGTATCGCCAGAATATGGCGGCAGCGGCTTGGATACTATCTCTTATGTGCTGGCCATGGAGGAGATATCGAAGGTGGACAGTTCCGTATCGGTTATCATGTCAGTAAACAACTCACTGGTATGCTGGGGCTTGGAGGAGTATGGTACCGAGGAACAAAAACAGCGGTATTTGGTGCCCCTTGCCAAGGGGGAGGTTATCGGTGCTTTTTGCCTTTCGGAACCGGAAGCTGGGTCGGATGCCACTAGCCAACAGACCACTGCAGTGGACATGGGTGACTACTATTTGCTCAATGGCGTAAAGAATTGGATAACCAATGGAGGTAAGGCATCTACCTATTTGGTAATTGCCCAAACGGACAGGAGCAAGGGCCATAAGGGTATCAATGCATTCATTGTGGAGGCAGACTGGGCGGGCGTTTCACGCGGACAAAAGGAAAACAAACTGGGCATCCGAGCCAGCGATACCCACCAAATTACCTTTCAAGATGTAAGGGTGCCAAAGGAAAACAGGATAGGCGAAGATGGTTTTGGCTTTAAGTTTGCCATGCAGACATTGGCGGGCGGAAGGATTGGCATAGCGGCACAAGCACTTGGTATAGCATCGGGGGCTTATGAGCTAAGCCTGGAGTACTCGAAACAACGCAAGGCATTTGGGAAGGAGATAGCCAAGCATCAGGCCATACAGTTTAAACTGGCCGATATGGCTACCGAGATAGAGGCGGCAAGGCTGTTGTGCCTAAAGGCTGCTTGGCTGAAAGACAAGCACCAGGACTACAACAATGCCAGTGCCATGGCCAAGGTTTTTGCCAGCGAAGTGGCGATGCGTACCACGGTAGAAGCGGTACAAGTACACGGGGGGTATGGATACGTCAAAGAGTATCACGTGGAGCGATTGATGAGGGACGCGAAAATAACGCAGATATATGAGGGGACATCGGAGGTGCAACGGATAGTGATATCAAGAAATGCGCTTAAATAACCATTCATCATAAAAACCCTTATCAATGAAAAAGTTAACTTTTACCTTCCTATTTTTCTTGGGCTTTGCACTGACGGCATTGGCCCAAGGCAGCAACTACATCTTCTTTACCGAAAACGGTGAGCAGTTCTATGTTGTTGTAAACGGTATCCGCCAGAACGAAAAGCCGGAAACCAATGTAATGGTGCGCAACATCAATGCCATGGCCATTAAAGTGCGTATTATTTTCGCCGACACCACTTTGGGTGTAGTCGATAAAATGATCCCTGTGCCAGAACTACCCGTGGAAATGACCTTGAACATAAAGCGTGATAAGGCTGGCAAATTCCAAGTGCGTTACATGGGCGAAGTACCCATTGCCCAAGCACCACCAGCCCCTGCCGGACGGACCGTGGTAGTTTATAATACTGAACCCATGCCGCCAATACAGCAAACCACGGTGACTACTACTACCACTACTACTGGTACTACTGGCTTGCCTAACGACCAAGTGAATGTGAACATGAACGTGGGTGGCTTTGGGGTGAACATTAATGTAAATGATAACCTTAATCAGCAGACTACGCAGACCACTTACACCCAAACCACTACCACCACTACTTCAACACCGCCACCTACCACCACTACCACGCAGCCCACTTATCAAATGCCTGGTTACAGTGGCCCAGTAGGTTGCCCTTGGCCTATGAGCGGCCCTGACTTTGAAGGTGCCAAAAATTCCATTGCTTCTAAGTCTTTTGAAGACAGCAAGTTGACTATTGCCAAGCAGATTTTTGATAACAACTGCTTATTGAGCAGCCAAGTAAAACAAATCATGCTGTTGTTCAGCTTCGAGGATTCAAGGCTTGACTTTGCGAAATATGCCTATGGCCGTACCTACGACATTGGCAACTACTATAAAGTGAACGATGCCTTCACTTTCGAAAGCTCTATAGACGACTTGAACCAGTTTATACAAAGCACTCGCTAATCGCTGTGCCCTAAATAGGAAAGCCCCTTGGTCAAACCAAGGGGCTTCCTTTTTTTACCCAAATGGGCTACACCTTCATGATTTCATCTTCCTTCACGGCAAGATGCTTTTCAACTTTGGCGATAAAGTTATTAGTAAGTTCCTGCACCTCTTCTTCGGCCTGTTTGATTTCGTCTTCTGAAACACCGTCCTTCTGCAAAGCTTTAATCGCCTCATTGGTGTTGCGTCGGATATTGCGAATGGCCACCCGGCTTTCTTCGCCGATCAGCTTGGTTTTTTTCACCATTTCCTTGCGGCGCTCTTCAGTCAGCATAGGGATATTCAGCCTTATCACTTCGCCGTCATTCTGTGGGGTAAGGCCGATATTGGCCATTAGGATGGCCTTTTCAATGGGGCCCAACATATTTTTCTCCCAAGGCTTAATCAATAAGGTGCGCGCATCGGGAGTGTTTACATTGGCCACTTGAGCCAAAGGAGTGGGCACTCCGTAATAATCAACCGTAATTCCAGCCAACATGGTAGCATTGGCCTTGCCTGCCCTTACTTTTGTCAGTTCCTCCTCCAAATGTGCCAGTGCCTTGGTCATTGTATCACGGGCATCATCAATAAATAGTTGTACTTCTTCGTTCATTTTGTGAATACCTTAAACTAATTACTTACCAATGTACCGATACTCTCCCCCTCAACAATGCGCATCAGGTTGCCCTCCTTGTTCATATCGAACACGATAATGGGCAAACTGTTTTCTTTGCAAAGGGTAAAAGCTGTTAAATCCATTATGCTGAGGTCTCTTGAGTAGGCATCGTCAAAAGAAATGGAATCAAAGCGGGTAGCGGTGGGGTCTTTTTCAGGGTCGGCAGTATAAATGCCATCTACTCTGGTACCCTTCAAAATTACATCTGCCTCAATTTCAATCGCCCTTAGCGAAGCTGCCGTATCCGTAGTAAAATAAGGGTTTCCTGTTCCTGCACCAAATATCACCACCCTGCCTTTCTCCAAATGCCTCATGGCCCTACGACGGATATATATTTCACAAATCTGCTCCATTTTGATGGCTGACATCAAACGGGTATAAACGCCTTCGGCTTCTAGGGCACTTTGAAGGGCCATGCCATTGATGACGGTGGCCAGCATGCCCATATAATCGCCTTGTGCCCGCTCTATGCCGTTATCTGCAGCTTGAAGCCCCCGGAAAATGTTGCCTCCGCCAATAACGATGGCAATTTCCACTCTCTCATCTACTACTTTCTTTATTTCTCTGGCATACTGTGTAAGGCGGGCAGGGTCAATACCATATTGCTTATTGCCCATCAAGGATTCGCCGCTCAGCTTCAGTAGTATCCGTTTATATTTCATCGCTGCCAAAAATAGACAAAAAAAAAGAGAGAATTTGCATTCTCTCTTTCCTGTAGTTTTAACCTAGAGCCACCCGCTTGAAGTCGACTACCGCTAGTTCCTTGTCCACGTCTTTCAATACCTGCTCCACTGTTTTGGAGGCATCCTTTACAAATTGTTGGGCTACCAAGGTATTGTCCTTAAAGAAGCGCTCCAATTTACCTTGGGCTATTTTCTCCACCATATTCTCAGGCTTACCTTCGGCACGTGCTTGGTCCTTACCGATTTCCAACTCGCGCTCCAATATGGTGCTGTCCACTTTGCTGCGGTCAACCGCTACCGGTGCCATGGCAGCCACTTGCATAGCCACATCGCGGCCAATGCTTTCTATGGCTTCATTGGCAGGCTTGGTCAATTTTACCAATACGCCAATTTTATTGCCCATGTGGTTATAAGCCACAATGGCTTCGCCTTCCAACTTTTCATAGTTGGTCAGGCTAATGTTTTCGTTGATTTTGCCAACTAGCTCAGTCACTTTCTCGCCCACGGTGGTTCCATCCAAAGGCAGTGCTTTCAGGGCCTCTAAGTCAGCTGGCAGGTTTTCGATGGCCAAATCAGCAATTTGGTTGGCAAAACTCACGAAATCGGCATTCTTAGCCACAAAGTCAGTTTCGCTGCTCAGCTTAATCACCACACCGTTCTTTTTGTCGGCAGAGGTTTTGGCAATTACCACGCCCTCAGGGGCTTCTTTACCGGCACGCATGGCCGATACTTTGGCACCTTTCTTTCTAAGCAGGTCAATGGCGGCTTCCATATCGCCACTGGTTTCGGTCAGTGCCTTTTTACAATCCATTAGGCCTGCACCGGTCTTAAGCCTCAATTCATTTACTTCTGATGCTGTTACTCCCATTGTTATTAGCGTTTTTTAGTTACTGGCCTTTTTGATTTGGTGGTAGCTGCAGTACGTTTCTTGCCATCCTCTTTACCGCCTTCTTCTTCATCATCGCCGGCATACTTCCTTTCCCTTATCAAGTTGTCTGGCAAATCTTCGCCATCTTCTGATGAGCGGGCGGCATCTAGCTCGTCCTTGTCGTTTTTGCGCTCTTGCAAGCCTTCAATGATGGCGTCGGTCAAGTAGTTGGTGATAATTTCAATTGACTTGGATGCATCGTCATTTGCTGGTATTGCGAAATCGACCGAGGTAGGGTCTGAATTGGTGTCAACCATCGCAAAGGTAGTCACATTCAGCTTCTTAGCCTCGGAAATGGCAATGTGTTCGTGCAGGATATCAACGGCGAAAATAGCGGCAGGCATCCTGTTCAACTGGGCAATACCACCCAATACCTTTTCCAGTTTTTCCTTTTCGCGGCTCAGTACCAGCTTTTCTTTCTTGGTAATATTTTCCAAGGTAGTATCGCCCAACATTTTTTCTATCTGCTGCATCTTTTTGATTGATTTGCGGATAGTGGTAAAGTTGGTCAACATACCGCCCAGCCACCTTTCGGTTACGTAAGGCATGTTGCAACGCTTGGCAGCTTGCTGAACGATTTCCTTACCTTGCTTTTTGGTAGTGATGAAAAGGATTTTCTTTCCTGAACGGGCAATGGATTTCAATGCCTGTGCAGCCTCTTGAAGCTTGTCATGGGTTTTGTAAAGGTCAATGATATGGATGCCTTTCTTTTCCATGAAAATATAAGGGCGCATTTTTGGGTTCCACTTCTTCTTAAGGTGGCCAAAATGTACACCAGCTTCAAGCAATTGTTTATGGGTGATCTCTTGCATAATGTCTGCTCTAAACTTTTAACGTTTGCTGAATTGTGCTCTCTTACGGGCTTTTCTCAAGCCTGGCTTCTTACGTTCCACCACGCGAGAGTCACGGGTCATTAGGTGGGCGGCTTTCAATTGAGGCTTCAGTTCTGCATCAATTTCCACCAAAGCCCTGGCGATGCCTAATTTCACGGCATCGGCTTGGCCTTTAATACCACCGCCTTGTACGTTTACGGTTACGTCGTATTGGTTGGTTTGGCCAACTGTTTTCAGCGGCTGCTCAACCTTTAGTCGCAAATGGTTAACGGTGAAATATTCAGCATGGTCTTTGCCGTTCACGGTAATCTTACCGCTACCGGGGTTTAAATATACACGGGCAACTGCTGCTTTTCTGCGGCCCAAAGCGTTTGTAGTACTCATCGCTTAAATATTGAAGGATTGGGGCTTTTGAGCAGCATGTGGGTGCTCATTGCCTGCGTAAACGAATAATTTCTTGAACATGGCCCTGCCAAGCTTGGTTTTTGGCAACATGCCTTTTACGGCTATTTCAATCAGGTCATTAGGTTTTTTGGCATTCAGGGCACGTGCCTTTACTTCACGTTGGCCGCCTGGATAACCCGTGTGGCGGATATAGCTCTTAGCATCCCACTTGTTGCCTGTCAACTGTATCTTCTCTGAGTTGATAACGATTACATAGTCGCCGCAGTCGAAGCTAGGCGTATAGTAAGGCTTGTTCTTTCCCATCAATTTATGGGCTACTTGCGATGCCAGCCTGCCCAACACTAGGTCGGTAGCGTCTATTACATACCAATCACGCTTTACGATTTTCTCGCTGGCCGATTGGGTTTTGAAACTGATTGTATCCACGTCAATGTGCTTTGATATTCCAAAAAGGGAATGCAAAGTTAGCCATTATTCAATGGAAAGCAATGTGTGGACAAAAGAATTTTACGCTTACCTCTATAAACAACTGATTATCAATCCAAATTTTGCCGAAAAAATTTAATTGTCAAAAATACGATTGAAAAACAAGCAGTTGTTAAATGATGCAGCAATCTTCTATCTGCATTTAAATCTAATTTCTAAATTTATGAGTTGTAAAGAATAAATATGCGTCTCTTCAAACTTAGTACCTCACTTTGCCACACCGAAAAAGTGCCTACACTTTCTTGTGAACATTGCAATGCCAAAGGCACATTGCTTTTTAATGCGGAAGCTAGATTTCTAAGTTTTTTCTATATGCCTATTTTACCTTGGGGTATAGTTGGTTCCAGCCAATGTGAAAACTGCAAGCAGTACTTTGGTATAAACGAAATGCCCCTTCGTTACAAAGAGGCATTTCATATTGTAAAGTTAAGCGCTACGAGGCCATTATGGCATTACATTGGCTTTTTCTTTCTTGGATTTCCTTTTGTCATATCAGCATTCACAATAGCGATATTGCTAATCATTACCATTATAGGGGAGAAACTATAAAATATTAGTCCCTCCTAGCAAAATAAATGGAAACGTAGTATAGCAAAGTAGCCAAGGAGCCCAATGCTGCCACTACGTATGTCATCGCTGCCCACCAAAGTGCATCTTTTGCCTCACTATGCTCTTTAGAAGTAGCTATATTGCTCGCTTCCAGCCAAGCCAAAGCCCTGCGGGAGGCGTCAAATTCCACGGGCAAGGTAATGAAGCTGAACAAGGTGGTAGCAGCAAACATTACAATACCAATCAGCAGCAAGTAGGGAAAAGCTTGCAAAAGGAAAATGCCTGCCAACAATATCCAAGGCATGATGGTGGAACTAACCTGTACTACCGGTACTAGAGCCGAACGCATAGTGAGCCATGTGTATGCTTTAGCATGTTGTACGGCGTGGCCACATTCGTGGGCAGCTACTGCAGCAGCGGCAATGTTACGTCCCTCATATACCTCGGGGCTTAAATTCACCGTGCGATTGGCTGGGTTGTAATGGTCGCTCAAAAAGCCGGGGGTAGAAGTTACTGACACACCTGTGATATTGTAATCACGCAGCATTTTTTCTGCTACTTCTTTACCCGTTAAACCTGCCGTTAAATATTCTTTTGAATATTTATTGAATTTGCTCTTCAGCCTATAACTTACCGCCCAGCTAAGGAGCATAAAAACGATTGCTATCAAATAAATTCCTGCCATTTCAATTCGATGTTTGTTGTTGAAATATAATAACAAATGATGTGCCTCATATGTTGTACTGCCATTATGACTATAATAGGATATGATTTAACAACTTAAAAAGGGTATTATCTGCCATTAGCAACCCTTAATTAGTCTAAATAAGGGGAATGGCTTAGTTTTGCCCCCCAATAAAAACCAATTCGGTGCTTGAAAGTTTCATTATTTTATTCAGGGAGTCGTTTGAGGCGGCACTTATTACTGGTATTGTTCTAAGTTATCTCAATCGTAAGGGAGCCCAAGAGCAAATCCGCACTGTATGGCATGGGGTAATAACGGGTATTGTGGCAAGTTTGGTCATTGGTATTGCATTTAAATTATTCTCATTCGAGTTTGAAGGAGAGGCAGAAGAAATTTTTGAAGGCGTTACCATGCTGGTTACGGCTGCCATGTTGTCAAGTTTTATTATTTACATGATTAGGGTGAAGCCCAGTGTAAAACAAATAGAATCGGAGACGGGGGAAAAACTAGGCAATAAATGGGGATTGTTTTTTTTGGTTGCAATATCCATTTTACGAGAAGGCATTGAATCAGTACTGTTCCTAGTAGGTCTTAATGTTAATGGTATTGAAGGACTAATCGGCAGCTTGCTGGGACTACTGGTAGGTATTGGTTTGGTTTACCTGCTGTTCAAAGGCTTCGTAAGGCTCAACTTTAAGGTACTTTTTGGTACCACCAATGCTTTGTTGATGCTGATTGCCGCCGGATTGGTAGCCCATGGCATTCATGAATTACAGGAGGCTGGGGTAATCAATGTATTGAGTCAAACCGCATGGGATATCAATCCTGCAATAACTGCGGAAGGGGAATACCCATTGCTGCACGAAAAGGGGGCCATCGGATCCATTATGGTTTCTTTGTTTGGTTATAATGGCAACCCCTCCGTATTGGAAATTGTTTGTTATGTAGCCTATCTGTTAACAGTTGGTAGTGCCGCATACCTCGGAGGAGCGAGAAAATCTTCAGGGGAAAAGGCTGCCTAGTTCTGCTCCTTCACTATTTGCACGGTGCTGCTTCTATCAATAACCAATGGGGGCATGCCGCTACAGGAGGCTTCACTTTTCTTCAACCTTGCAAAACCGCCACTGTACATTTCTCCTTTATAATAGCAATTGCCAGAAGGTTTGGAAAACTCGGCAGGCAAAGTAATGACCATATTGTTCGTCTTGTCAATGTACCCTATTTTATGGTACTTCTTTTCTTCCGGCTTGTCGACCCAGCTAATATTGAGTATGGCTACATAAGCTAGCCCCTCACTAAAACGCCCGATGGCATCGTACATTAGGTTAATGACCAATATCCCTTGCTCATTGATGTATCCATACTTCCAGCCATCTACTTTATCAAAGATGCCCACAGGCGCCATTCCCTCGCTGAACGGCCCAGCATAATCATATACGGGAGGCACCTTCCAGTTGCCCCCTTCATCTTGGTAGCCCCATTTTACCTCGCCGTACACTACGCCCTTTTCGTTTTCAACCATCAAGGTATCCGCTACGGGTGTTAGTTGTTGGGCACACAGTACTGTGCTTAGCAATAAGACACTTAACAAATAAACAAACCTCATAACCGCTGTTTTCAGTACAAAAATATTAAAAACCCAGTAGATATGGGTGGATTGGCCACATGCCGCCGCCCGCCGCATTTATTTCCTCTATTTAGTGTATTTGGTTAACTTAACGCTTGCTTAACATGGTAAGGAAGAAAAAGCCAAAAAAGATTAACCGCATAATAGGTAGAAGCGATAAGATAGACCTGCCTGACATGCACTTGTATGACCTTGATGCCAAGATAGACACCGGGGCGTATACCAGTGCCATTCATTGTGGCAATATCCGTGTGGAAGAAAACGGGCAAGGTAATGTCTTGAAATTTATATTGCTGGATAAAAAGCACCCTGCCTATAACAAGAAAAAATTTGAAGTAACCGATTTCAGGAAAAGGATAATCAAGAATTCGTTCGGCCAGGCCGAGGAACGTTTTATCATCAAGACGGCGATTGTTATTTTTGGACAGAAATTTGAAACGGAGTTTTCACTCAGTAAAAGGGGCAATCTAAAATTTCCCGTATTGCTGGGCCGCAAGTTCCTGCAAAAAGGCAGGTTCATGGTGGAGGTAACCAAATATAACCTGTCCTACAAAGCTAAAAACAGCAAGTATGAAAATCGCGATATTGTCGAGAAATCCCAAGCTGTACTCGACAAGGAGATTGGTAGAAGCCGCGCAACGCCGGGGTCATGAAGCATTGGTGATTGACCATTTGAAGTGTAACATTGTAATAGAACAAAAAAAGCCATCGGTTCACTACCACGGCAAAGCTTTGGAAGGGGTAGATGCCATTATACCCCGTATTGGTGCCAGTGTCACTTTTTATGGTTCGGCAGTAGTGCGGCAGTTTGAAATGATGAAAGTCTTTTCTGCCATAGAATCGCAAGCCTTGCTGCGCTCTAGGGACAAACTGAGGAGTTTGCAGATTCTTTCCCGGGCTGGGTTGGGCTTACCCAAAACCGTATTTACCAACTATACCCGCGAAACCAAGGATATTGTGGATTCGGTTGGCGGTGCCCCTGTAGTCATCAAGTTGCTGGAGGGCACCCAAGGGCTAGGTGTAGTGCTGGCAGAGAACCAAGAAGCTGCGAGTTCGGTTATTGAGGCCTTTCATAATTTGAAAGCACGCATTATTGTACAGGAATTCATAAAGGAAGTGAAAGGCGCTGATATCAGGGCATTTGTAGTGCATGGCAAGGTAATAGGTGCCATGCGTCGCCAAGCCAAATCGGGCGAATTCAGGTCAAATTTACACCGGGGTGGTACCGCATCCGTCATTGAGCTGTCCAAAGAGGAGAAGAGGGCTGCAGTAAAGGCAGCTAAAGCGATGGGTTTAAGTATAGCTGGCGTGGATATGCTACAATCTAAAAGAGGGCCCTTGATATTGGAGGTGAACTCTTCACCTGGCCTGGAAGGTATTGAAAGGGCAACAAATATTGATGTTGCAGAAGCTATCATCAAGTATATTGAAAAGAATGCCTTGAAAGATAAGATACAAAAAGACAAGGTGAACGCCTGATGCCGAAAATAATCAACATTGCAGGGCAGAAAATAAAGTTAGGCGAAGAAAAAACAGTATTGCTCAATATTGCCCGACTGCCAACCCGTACTTCCATTGATACGCCCATCATCGTTAGCCGGGGAGAAAAGGATGGCCCTGTATTGCTCATGTTGGCAGGGCTGCACGGCGATGAAATTAACGGCGTAGAAATATTAAGGCAGCTCTTGGCCAAAAACTACAATAGGCCTGAAGTGGGCAGTGTCATTTGCGTGCCGGTAATGAACATTTATGGTTTCCTGAATTATTCCCGCGATTTACCCGATGGCAAGGACATTAACCGTTCTTTTCCTGGCTCGCCCCATGGTTCTTTGGCCAGTTTGGTGGCTTACCATACCATGAAGGATATTTTACCGCTCATCGATTATGGCATCGATTTCCATACAGGGGGTGGGCAGCGGGCCAATTTCCCGCAAGTGCGCTGCAAGATGGACGATGCGGTCAACCAAGCGTTGGCACATGCATTCAACCCTCCATTTATCGTAAACTCTAATTTCAGGAACAAGTCTTTGAGACAGCTGGCCATGCGCAACAACAAACGCATCATAGTGTACGAGGGCGGCGAATCGCAGCGTTTCGATAATGATGCTATCAGCGAAGGGCTTGCCGGAGCTAGGCGAATAATGAAGTATTTAGGATTAAGTAAAACAGCCCCTGATATAAGGCGCGAACCTATATTGATCAGAAAGAGCGCATGGGTAAGGGCACATACTGCCGGTATATTCCATTCTACCGTACCGCTGGGTGCCATGGTTACCAAAAATCAAAAACTGGGCTTTATTACCGATCCTTATGGGGACTTTGAAGTGAGGTTGAAATCGCCCTCAGATGGTTATGTCATCGGCTTGAACAACAACCCTATCATCAACCATGGTGATGCCTTACTGCATATTGGTGTATTATAAGGCGTGAAGGATGGTTTGCCATGCTTCGTCAACCTTCCCCTCTTCCAACAATTGTCGGATGCTTAAGTGCAAAGCCTCCGTATCCGCCATTGCCCCCGTTTGAAACGTAATATCTTTTACTGGAATTGCTGTTACGTTGGCAAGCATCGCCAAATGATTTCCCGTAAGTACCTTGCTGTATTTTATCTGTTGGGGCAATTGATCCATGCCTATTACAATTCGCTCCGGCGGTTGCGGTAGGTCAAAAATGGCAGCTCCTGAAGCACGCACATATTTGGAACCGCCCAATCTACCGCAAAGGTCAATTTTATGAACATCGATATGGCCTTTTTCATCCAATACCGCCTTATGGATATGGGCCAGCACTATTTCGCATATGAACAGATTGCCAGCACCGCCCTCCTGGCCTAGTTCAATCACGTCCTTCACTTTACACTCAAATTGGGCAGGGGCCTCTGCTACCCTGTAAGGCTTCACTTTTAAAGAAGCGAGGGGCGTTAAGCCCGCTTTCTCAAACTCGTTTATGCTTGCCCCATACTCCACGCTCGCCAATGCCATTTGTCTTACAATATTGTAGCTCACCGCATTGATCACTACATCACCGGTAGCTTTAATGTTCGCATAGGTATCTTTGGTAGAATTGTCGCGCACCCTTCTATTGGCCGAAAACACCAAAATGGGCGGGTTGGAACTGTAAGCATTGTAAAAACTGAAAGGTGCTAAATTGGGAATACCTTCCTCATCAACAGTACTGGCAAATGCAATGGGTCTTGGCGCCACGGCACCCAACATGTAACTATGAAAAGCCGAAGTGGAAATATCGGCAGGGTCTACTGTTATCATTTGGCAGCTTGTTTTTTCAA
Organism: Chitinophagales bacterium; assembly: GCA_033762815.1. Classification (GTDB taxonomy): domain Bacteria; phylum Bacteroidota; class Bacteroidia; order Chitinophagales; family CAIOSU01; genus JANRLF01. The sequence continues at coordinate 79,052 of JANRLF010000006.1, forward strand.
TGCCAAAATGGAAAAGTTATCTACCGCCTTTTCGATGGTATTCTCCAACTTGCCCAAACCCGTCACCTCCATCACTACCTTATCGCCGGGTTGCAACCATTGCGGTTGAAAGTTTGGGTCGAGGCGTTTGCCGGTTCCGTTCAATTCCAGAAAGCAGCCTGTACCCACGGTACCCGAGCCAATGACATCTCCAGGCAATAAATCGACCCCATAAGAAGCGCGTTCAATTATTTCGGCAAAGGTCCAGTCCATATCGGCCATATTACCTTCTGAAACGGTTTTGCCATTTACTTGGCAGCTCATTTTTAAATCATAGGCCTTGCCCTTATGGCCTGTTTTTGGGGCCACCAAGTAGCCTTCCAATTCATCTGGCGTTACCAGCCAGGGGCCCAATACGGTGCAAAAATCCTTGCCTTTTGCAGGGCCTAGGTTCAGTTTCATTTCTTCCATCTGCAGCAGGCGGGCGCTCATGTCGTTCATAATCATAAAGCCCGCAATATAATCATCGGCGTACTCAGCCTTTATGTTCCTGCCTTCTTGGCCTATTACTATTGCTACTTCCAATTCAAAATCCAATTGTTGCAAGTGGTCGGGCATCACCTCTATTTCACCAGGACCCATAATCGCATTGTGGTTGGTAAAATAAAAAACGGGGTACTCGTCAAATTCTGGAATCATCTCCACCCCTCTATTGCGTCGGGCTGCCTCCACATGTTGCCTAAAGGCATAAGCATCCCGGGTGGAAGTTGGAAAGGGCACCGGAGCTAGCAATTCCAGTTTTTCCAGTTTCATCCCTTGGCTGGCATTCACTTTTCCGCTTTTGATTTTTTGGTCCAATTCCTTTGCCCAAGCCATGCCTTCTTCCCCTTCGAACAAGAAATCGGACATATTGTCGGGTATTCGTTTGTCCAGTTTATGGGCATTGTAAGCTATGCCATCCACCAAAATGGCTAAATGGTCTTCTTCGTCATCGGCAAGGTAAGAAATGAGTTTCATGGGTACGGCTTTGATGCCAAAGATAAATCATATGGCAGGATATAGGTCAATTTTACTTTGTTATACTCATCTTGTTGTTTGGTAAATAAGCCGGATGGGTTATCCGGTTGCTCGAACGCTAAAACATTTTAGAAAGAAGCTCATAAAGCCTTTCGTACACTCCAATAATATCAAAGAATTGATTGGGAGCCAATAATACCAATGTAATAAAATAGGGACTTTTGTAAAATCCCTTTCGCTTTTCAAACAACAGCAATATCAGCAACACAAAATCTATTACTCCAAAGGTGAGCAATCGCGAAGTCAGCTCAATACCGTTGATCATATCCAATCTAAACCACATCAAATTGGAGCGAAAGACGACAGGCCCAAGTAATACAAAAGATGTACTCAAAATGTATTTTACATGCAGTAAAGGCACCTTTACATAATAGATAGCCATTGCATATAAGAAGCAGAAAACAAGAACCGACGCTATTTGGGAAAACAGCACACTAAAAGCTCTTGGGGCTGGAACAACTACATGTCCATGATAATAGGTATTAAGGGCAGATAATACGGTAGTAAGCGCAATAATGGGTACTATTGCCTTGGAAGCAGCACCAACTATCCTATGCGCCTTGATTTGGCCCATCCGAATAAAGATAGGCTGTAAGAAAAACATGATGGTCCAAAAAAATAATGCAAATCCATGGATTTGGACGACTAAAGGAGAATTATAAACAGCGGCATCACGTCCCCAAAAAGATTTTGTAAACACGATTAATATGGCAGCTGAAACAACTACCGATAAGTACAGAGCCAACCGATAATATGAAGCAATCTCTTTGTTCAATTGTAGTGTGCCTAAACTTTCTTAAAGATACCAATCTATTTATTGTCGACCTCAGCCAACGGCACGTTAGTAAAAATAGCGCCTTCACAAAGTTAACCCTAAGGTGATTTAATAAATCCCCTTGAAACGATTTCAAGCAAAATGCTGGTGGAATGTAAATACCGAACCTATTAAATCAGTTTCATGCATCAATTTACTGTTAAATTTTCCCCCGCTATTTTGCGCACCACATTCAATATCGGTCACTTATAAGAGTTTTAAACCGAAAATCTGTCGTGCAATTGATTCCCAGCAATTAACCCTCTTTAAAGTATAGAAATTAATCTTACTTTAGCTGCCTGCTTTAATAAAGAAAACCCCCATATGAATCTTCGTACCATATTATTACTAATAGCCATTATAGTTACTGGCGGCTTGTCAGCGCAAAACTCCGTAACGCCAAAGTTGCCGTCACAAAACAGGCAAATATCTTCCCAACAATATCACAGTATATTACCTAGAGGAGGAAGCAGGGCTATAACCTCCGTGTTGGACTATGATGCTGCAGATGAGTCATACGCCAATAACGTCACCTTTGGCACTTATTACAGGTATCTGTATCGCCTAAATGGAGGCTTTCCCAATGATTCCTTGCATGATATAGATTTGAACTGGGCAGCTGTGGTTTTTGACACCGTATTAAACAGCAGCTTGGTTGGTAGCAGCATACCAGCCAATAGCACGCTTGATAGTGTGATGGTATTGTTGCAGCACATCAATGTTTCGGGCACCACTAATAGAATCATCTTCCAAGTCTATCAGTTGAACGCTAACGGCGGAATTAGTGTAACCAGCAATAATATCTCCAATACCATTATTTATGCTGATACTATTACTGCCAGCAGCTCTATTTCAGGTGGGCAAAACACCATACCCGTTGTTTTTTATACCGGTCTTAACATCCCTGCTACAGGATTTGCCGTAGGCATTAAGTTTATTGGCGATACTACTGACTATATCAACTTGATAGGCGGGTATAGTGACAATTGCTCTGGAAGCTGTGTCTCCGCTACATCAATTGTTCCAGATAACTCCCAGTTTAGGATGATTTATTGGCAGGGTACACAAAGCTTTACTTTCAATAGCACCTCAGGCACCCTGTTTTTTGATTGTGACTTATCCAGTTCGTTTACCCCTGGAGCTTGTGAAGACTTTTTCTTGCAGAACCTTGCCATTTCTTCATACATTTCCTCCCCACAAGCTAGCAGCGGCGGATATTTGATAAGCGACCCTGCCACAGTAGTTACCTGTAGCGGAGACTTTTACGACAGTGGTGATATTTTTGCTGACTATTCTGACAATGAAAACTACACCAAAACCTTCACCAGTGCCAACGCTGGGCAGCAGATAAGATTTACTTTCAGCTCTTTTGAAACTGAAAGTGGTTATGATACCCTTTACATTTATGATGGTACCAGCACATCGTCTTCATTGATTGGTGCTTATACCGGCCTTGTAAGCCCGGGTGTGGTTACCTCTAGTAATGGTAGTTTGACCTTTAAGTTTGTTTCTGACGGTTCTTTCGTTTATTCAGGTTGGGAAGCTGCCATTAGCTGTGTAACAGTGAGCAATAACACCTATTTGATGAGCAATAGCAGTACGGTTACTACCTGCTCAGGCACTTTCTATGATAGTGGCAATAGCGGTAGCAACTATAGCAATAATGAAAATTTTACAAAAACCTTTACTAGTGCCTCTGCTGGCCAGCAGATACGATTTACCTTTTCTGCTTTCAGTACTGAAGCCAACGACGATTATCTATATATCTATGATGGCCCAACAGTAGCATCACCGCTCATTGGTAAATACAGCGGTACCTTTACGCCTGGCACGGTTACCTCCACTAATGGTAGCTTAACGTTTAGATTTGTATCTACCTCATCCGCCACCTTTGCGGGCTGGACGGCCAGTATTTCATGTGTTGCTACACCTACAGGCCAATATTTAATGTACCAGTCAGCAACGGTTACTAGCTGTTCAGGCAACTTTTATGACAGTGGCAACAATACCGGCTTTTATTCAAATGACGAGAACTTGACCAAAACCTTTACCAGTGCGGTTAGCGGCCAACAAGTTAGGGCCACTTTCTCTTCTTTCGACACCGAATCAGGTACAGATATCTTGTATGTTTATGACGGCACCTCGGTTGCTTCACCTTTGATTGGCACCTATTCAGGCACCACCTCGCCAGGTACTATAACTTCAACAAACGGCAGCCTAACCTTTAGGTTCGTTACCAATAGCATTTTCGTTAGGCCAGGTTGGGCAGCAGCTATTTCATGTGTTTCGGTTTCAAGCGTTTGTACGCCAAATGCAAATGTTTCCTCACCTGGTATTTATCCACCCAGCGATAGCATCCCTTGTATAGTACAAAACCAAAGCTATAATACTACCCTAACCTTTAAAAATTATACTACTACTACCGTCAGTGGTTTGACAGTAACAATTGATTCTATAAGAATTGATTCAATAGTGAATATTCCATGTGGTATAAGTTGGACTACCAACAAAACCCCTAGGAACGTATATGCATCAGGTGAATTAGGTTGCATACAACTATCAGGTACCACTACTGATGCCGTTGGCCAGTATAAGTTAAGTATTTATGTTACTGCATGGGTTGCGGGATTTGGAACCATACCTACAGAGTTAGGGCAATTTGGTATAAGAGTTGACTTAAGGGTAAAAGCAACCTCAGGAGCATCATGCCCGAATGTGAACACGGGTATCACAGGCTTAACTGCCAATAGGAGCTGCAGCGTTGCTTTAACCGCCAATGCGGGCAACGACGTTACCATCTGCCGCGGCAACTCGACAACATTAAGTGCTTCAGCATCGGGAGGCACGGGTTCTTATACCTATGCCTGGAGCCCTTCAACGGGCCTAAGCTGTACCAGCTGCCAATCTCCTGTATCGAGCACTACTGCTACCACTACCTACACCGTTACGGTAACCAGTGGTGCAAGTTCGGCGACTGACCAAGTGGTGGTGACGGTGCAACCTACCGTTACGCCATCCGTATCCATCAGCAGCAATCCTTCCACTGTTTGCGCTGGCCAAAGCGTTACGTTCACCGCTACGGGCACCAATGCCGGAAGCCCCACATATACTTGGTACGTAGCGGGCAATGCGGTTAGCACGGGTGCTACTTATACTACTTCTTCCCTTGCCGTTGGAAATCAAGTGTATGCGCAAATGACCAGCACGGCCACTTGTGCAAGCCCAGCCACCGTTAGCTCCAATACCATAACTGCTATCAACTGCGGCGGGGCACTTAGCGCTAATGCAGGCAATGATGTTAGCATCTGCCGCGGCAACTCGACTACATTGAGTGCTTCAGCATCGGGAGGCACGGGTTCTTATACCTATGCTTGGAGCCCTTCCACTGGCCTAAGCTGTACCAGTTGCCAATCTCCTGTATCGAGTACTACTGCTACCACTACCTACACCGTTACGGTAACCAGTGGTGCAAGTACGGCGACCGACCAAGTGGTGGTGACGGTGCAACCTACCGTTACGCCATCCGTATCTATCAGCAGCAATCCTTCCACTGTTTGCGCTGGCCAAAGCGTTACTTTCACCGCTACTGGCATTAATGGCGGAAGCCCTACGTATACTTGGTACGTAGCTGGCAATGCGGTTAGCACTGGTGCTACTTATAATACTTCTTCCCTTGCCGTTGGAAATCAAGTGTATGCGCAAATGACCAGTACGGCCACTTGTGCAAGCCCAGCCACCGTTAGCTCCAATACCATTACCGCCATCAATTGCGGTGGGGTGCTTAGCGTAAATGCTGGCAATGACGTGAGCATTTGCAGCGGCAATAGCACTACCCTGAGCGCAAGCGCCAGTGGCGGTACTGGCAATTATACCTATTCTTGGTCGCCTTCTACCAGCCTTAACTGTACCAATTGCCAATCACCGGTTTCCAATACTACAGTCACGCGCACTTACACCGTTACGGTGAATGATGGCACCAACTCTGCCTCTGACCAAGTAACGGTTACCGTGCTGCCTGCCACAACACCATCAGTAACCATCACTAGCAATCCGGTGACGGTATGTGCTGGCCAGTTTGCAACTTTTACAGCTAGCCCAGGCAATGGCGGAAATTCACCTACCTATGTATGGTATGCCAATGGCTCTGTGGTTGGTTCAGGCAGCTCATACAGCACTTCCAACTTGGTTGCTGGGGCACCTGTTTATGTGGTAATGACCAGCAATGCTACCTGCGCCTCACCTACCAGCGTATCATCCAACGTCATCTATGCAAGCAACTGTACCGGTGCTTTGAGCGTATTGGCATCTAATGACATTACCTTATGTTCTGGCAATGATACCACCATTTCTGCTACAGCCACTGGCGGTAGCGGTACTTATTCTTATAGCTGGAGCCCTTCTACTGGCTTAAGCTGTACTACTTGCCAAAGCCCTACCGTAAATACTACTGCTACGCGCACCTATACCATAAACGTAAGCGATGGCACCAATACTGCTACCGATCAGGTAACCGTAACGGTATTGCCTAGTGTAACCCCTTCTGTAACTATTAACAGCAATCCTTCAACGGTATGCGCCAACCAATTGGCTACCTTTACCGCAACCCCTGTAAATGGCGGGAATACGCCTTCTTATACTTGGTATGTAAATGGGGGTATTGCAGGATCAGGCACCACTTATTCGTCATCAACCTTGCCCGCTGGAGCAAGTGTGTATGTGCTAATGGCCAGTAGCGCCGTATGTGCCCAGCCGGCATCTGTTGTTTCAAACGTAATAAGCGTTGTTAACTGTACAGGTGCACTTACTGTATTGGCACCTAGCGATATCAGCATCTGTAGTGGAGAAAATACTTTGCTTACTGCGGTTGCCACTGGCGGTAGCGGTAATTACACCTATTCATGGAGTCCCTCTACAGGACTTAACTGTACCAACTGTGCTGCCCCATTGGCGAGCCCAACCACTACCACTACCTATACCGTAACAGCGAACGATGGCACCAATACCGCTACCGACCAAGTAGTGGTTTCGGTACAGCCAACGGTAAACACAAGTGTTACTATTGCTTCATCGCCTAACCCTGCATGTGCAAGTCAGGCTGCTTCGTTTACGGCTACCCCTATCAATGGAGGCAATGCGCCCAGTTTCCAATGGTATGTTAATGGCCTACCAGTCACTACAGGCAATGTTTATGCCACACCTGGCCTACCTGCCGGTACCGAAATTTACGTGGAGATGAATTCGAGCCTAGCCTGTGCTTCTACTGCCACTTCCAGTTCTATTTTCCTTTCCAACTGTGGTGGGGCGTTGAATGCGTTTATTTCTGAAAACGATACCATTTGCCAAGGTAACAGTACCGTATTGACCGTACAAGGCGATGGTGGTACAGGCAACTACACTTATTTGTGGAGTCCTTCATCCACCCTTTCTTCAGGGAATGTTTCCAACCCAACTGCATCGCCATTGGCTACTACCACCTACAATGTAACAGTTAGTGACGGCTCGAATACAGTAACTAGAAGTGTTACCATAACTGTTATCACCGCTGGTTTTGCTGATGCAGGAGATGGCGGCACCACCTGTGCTGGTGGTAGTGTAGTGCTGAACGCTAGCGGGGGCGATAGTTACCAATGGTCGCCGAGCAATAGCTTGAGTTGCAGTAATTGCCAATCGCCTATCGCAGCTCCAGCTTCAACTACTATCTACACCGTTACTGTAACGAAAGATGGCTGTACCGATACCGATGATGTGACGGTAACTGTTAGCAGTACTGCCAATGCCTCTGTAACCATAACAGCTGACCCTGATACTTTTTGTGCCGGTCAGCAAGTTACCTTCACTGCAAGCCCTGTAAATGGCGGTACGCCTTCCTACCAGTGGCAAGTGGACAACCAAAACGTGGGTTCCAACACCAGCACCCTTTCCAGTGGCACCTTGGTAGCTGGTCAGGAGGTGCAGGTAATTATGACCTCATCCCTATCTTGCGTAACCAACCCTACAGTTACTTCCAATGTAATAGAAGTGGATGTTTGTAATGGAATAGCCGGAGTAGATAAGAATATTGATTGGTCGCTTTACCCTAACCCTAATGAGGGCACTTTCTATATTGATGTAGATATGCCGGCTGCGGAGAAATGGACATTAAGCATCATCACTATACAAGGCCAGCAAGTATATGCATACAGCGGTATAGGGTCAGTGAAAGCATTGAAGCCTGAACACAACCTTTCCAATGGGTTATATTTGGTGAAGATATCCAGCAGTTTGGGCACTTCATTGAAAAAACTGGTATTGGAGAAATAACCCCCGATACCTAGACATAAAAAAAGGGACTTGTTGCTAACAAGTCCCTTTTCTTTTACATGCCTTTCATAGCATCAAGAAATGAAGGTGCTATTGTTTTGATACTGCTTCTGCCATGCGCTTTTCCCAGTTCCAGGCACTGAGCATCATATCGTTCAGGCTACGTTGGGCTTCCCAGCCTAATTGTGCCACCGCTTTGGTGTTATTGGCATAAATGGCTACTACATCACCTGCGCGGCGGAGCGCCATTTCATAGTTAAGTTTTAGCCCGCTTACCTGCTCAAAGGCTTGTATGGCTTCCAGCACTGATACCCCATTCCCCGAGCCAAGATTGAAAACCTCTGGATTGTTTGTTTGCTTGCCGTCCATCAGCCATTGGAGGGCCAAGGTATGGGCATGGGCAATATCCATTACGTGTATATAGTCGCGGATGCAGGTGCCGTCGCGGGTAGGATAGTCGCTGCCAAACACGCTTAATTTTTCCCGTTTGCCGATAGCGGTTTGGGTAATGAAAGGAGCCAAATTGTTGGGTACCCCTATCGGATTCTCCCCTATCTGGGCACTTTCATGCGCCCCAATGGGATTGAAATACCGCAATAAAACAAATCCAGCCGTTTGGCCCGATTTTACGAAATCAGTTATCATCTGTTCCCCTATCTGCTTGGAGTAGGCGTAGGGCGATTCAGCCTTGCCAAGTGGCGTATCTTCCGTAACAGGTAGCGATGGAGGATTGCCATACACAGAGCAAGAGGAGGAAAATATAAAATGCTGGATACCGAATTCGGTAACGCACTTCAGTAAATTGACTAAGGATTGTATGTTGTTGTGGTAATACAACAGCGGTTCCGCCACCGATTCGGGCACTGTTTTATAGGCAGCAAAGTGTATAATGCCTACAATATCGCGCTCCTTTTGGAAAACATTCCTTAGCTCATCAAGTTGGCATAAGTCAACGGCGTAATTGGTTACATCCTTTCCAGTGATGGCTTTAATGCCTTCCAAGGTTTTTGGAAAAGAACGACTGTAGTTATCTATGGAAACAACATCATAGTTGTTTTCTATTAAGTCAACAACCGTGTGCGAACCAATGTAGCCACATCCGCCAGTAACTAAAATTTTGGGCATCAGCGTTTGAAATATGGCGACTCCAGTACTTTTTTGATACCCTCTTGAAGGGAATAGATAGGTCTTTCCATTAGGCTGACCATCTTACTGATTTCAGGAACCCTACGTTTCATATCGCCCTCAGCCAACGGAGGCAAATGCACGATTTTCGATTTTGACCCTGTTACTTCAATAACAATTTTAGCCAATTCAAGAATAGGCACCTCAATATCGCTACCGATATTGACGATATCGTTCACGTACATATCTTTATACAAACAGTTGGTGGTGGCCATAATGTTATCGTCCACGTAGCAGAAAGTGCGGGTTTGGTCACCCTCGCCGTAGATGGTGATGTCCTTGCCTTCCAAAGCCAACCTTATAAAGCGGCTCATCACAAAGTCGGTACTTTGCTTAGGCCCATAAGTGTTGAAGAAGCGGAAGATGGTATAATCAAGGTCGAACTCCAGCTTGTATGACTTGCAGAATGCTTCCCCCACATTTTTTACCACCGCATACGGCAAGCGAGAGTTGAGCGGGGTAGTATATTCGTTCTGGGGCAATGTGGTAGGTTCACCATACACTTCCGATGACGAAGCGAAAAACACGCGCTTCACACCGGTATTCTTGGCAAGGTTCAGCACATTCTGTATGCCTTGAATGTCTTTTAAAACCAGTACCGGATTGTCCAAAGTACGCTGTACCCCTACTACCGCTGCATAATGGAAAATATAGTCGAAGGAGTAGGCCACCATTACGGAAGTAATATCATGCACATCGTTTACATCGCACTTGATAAATTTCCAATTGGAAGTCTCCTTACTGGGCAACCTGTCATACCGACCAGTAAGCATATTATCCACCACCACTACATAATTATCGGGGTCTTGGATAAGTTTGTCGGTCAATGAACTGGCAATAAAACCTGCTCCACCCGTAACCAAAATCTTTCTTTTGTTTTCCATGGCTATCTTTTTACCAGTTTCAACAAGTATTGGCCGTATCCGCTTTTCAACAAAGGCGTTGCCAACTTTATAAGCTGTTCGTCATTAATAAAGCCCTTAATGTATGCCACCTCTTCTATACAACCTATTTTCAAATCTTGCCGCTGCTCTATTACCTGCACAAATTGCGAAGCTTGCATCAGTGAATCAAACGTACCAGTATCCAACCAGGCCGTGCCCCTATCCAATATCGCCACCTTCAATTTTCCCTGGCGGAGATATTCTTTGTTCACATCGGTGATTTCATACTCCCCCCTAGGGCTTGGTTGAAGGTTTTTTGCTATGCCGACAACACTGTTATCATAGAAATACAAACCCGGCACAGCATAATTTGACTTGGGTTGTGCTGGCTTCTCTTCAATGGAAATGGCTACATTATTTTTGTCAAACTCTACTACCCCATATCGTTCAGGGTCAGATACATGGTAGGCAAAAATCACCCCTCCATCTGGGTTGGTGTGATTTGACATGAGCTGGCCTAGACCAGACCCATAAAAAATGTTATCGCCCAAAATGAGGGCCACTTTATCTTGACCTATGAACGGCTCCCCAATGACAAAGGCTTGCGCCAATCCGTTAGGTACATTTTGCACCGCATAGCTGATATTACAACCAATATGGGAGCCGTTGCCCAACAGCTTTTCGAAATTGGGCAAGTCTTGTGGGGTAGAAATGATAAGAATGTCTTTAATGCCCGCTAGCATCAGTACCGATAAGGGATAATAAATCATCGGCTTATCGTAAATGGGCATGATTTGCTTGCTGATAGCGTAGGTGATGGGGTAGAGACGAGTGCCAGACCCTCCTGCCAAGATGATACCTTTCAAAGTGACGGATTTAGTAGGGGCAAAGGTAAACGATTTTGCTAAAGATAAAAATGACTGGCATCCCTATTGCCACTGCATAACCTACACATAGCAAAAGCTTTAAAACATGTTAAACTATGGAATAGGTCGAACTATAAATAATATAGCCTTGTTGAGCTAACCAAATGGTAAAAATGTTGTTACAAAAAACAATGGCTATATTGAGTCTATTAGCGATGGTGTCCTGCAACGGCCAAGCCCAGCAACCCTCCTTAGGCGACGAAAAAGTAAAAATCGACAAAAACACAACTATGCAAAAAGCAACTTTCGGCTCAGGCTGCTTCTGGTGTACCGAGGCTATTTTTCAACAACTGAAAGGGGTAGTAAAAGTGGAATCGGGCTACTCGGGTGGCAAAATCAAAAACCCTACCTACCGGGAAGTGTGCAGTGGCTTGACCGGCCATGCGGAAGTGATACAAGTAACCTATGACCCCGCTGTGGTTACTTATGACGAATTGCTGGAAGTGTTTTGGAAAACCCATGACCCCACTACGCTCAATCAACAAGGGGCGGACAAAGGCACCCAATACCGCTCAGTAGTATTCTATCATAATGATGAACAGCGCCAATTGGCGGAAGCGTACAAACAAAAGCTGGACGAGGCTAAAATTTGGCCCAACCCGATTGTAACCGAAATAACGGCCTATACTGAGTTTTACAAAGCCGAAGACTATCATCAAGATTACTATAGCCTGAACGGCGATCAGCCTTATTGTTCCTATGTAATCACCCCTAAGCTGGAGAAATTCAAACAAGTATTTAAGGATAAGCTGAAATAAGGCTATCGATAAATGCCGCTGCTTTTTTGTGTCCCTTATTGTTGAAATGCCCATCTGGCAGGGGTTGATAATCATTGGCTGCTACAGGCATTACTTGTACTAGGTTTTCCAAGCCCTTGAAAGTGACGGGGTAATGGCTCAACATAAAAGCTTTTGGGTTTTTATGGAATGGGCTGCCCAAGTCTTTTGCACCATTAGGTATTACCACTATGCGCAATGGTATTCCTTGTTTTAGGCACCTTTGGTAAACTGCCATCAGATACCTGCCTGAAATATCCTGCTGCTTTAATGTTTTCCAGTCGTTCAATTCCCTCACCCTATGTGGGATGGATAAGAGGGCTGTACCGATGGCCGTTTTGGAGAAAGCTTTCGCAAGCCCTGTTTTGGGGGCATACAATTGTCGGTAGTAATTGGCACTAGCAGTTGCATTCTCGAAATATTGCCCCTTGTACCAACCGGGTAGCCAGCCATTTTCCGTAACGAAATACAGTGGTTGGTAAGGCTTAATAAAGCGTGGCACAGGCATCATATCATTGCCCGTATAATAGCATATTATCACTTGCTTGGGCTGGTATAAGGGAATGTACTTTTCTGCAAGCAGGGCGTATTGGGCAGGATCCGCCCCCGGGATACCTACATTCAGGATATGATGGCGCTGTGACAATAGATTGGCAAAAGAACTATCAAAACTACTGGCACCCGCGCCCCATACAAACGAATCGCCAATCAATAGAATGCCATTTGACGTATCATGGTTAGTGGGCATTGCCCTAAAACCAGCACGATTAACAGGTACCTTTTGCCCCGACCAGAAAATACTATCGGCTTTGAAAATCCCTAGGCTATCCGTATAAAATGAGGGGATGTTGCTTACTGATTCATTGGTTGGTGGGGGCAACCAGTTAGGGGCTAAATTGCCAATAACAGTTGCAGAGCAATAAAAGTAAATTCTAAGGAGCAACTCGATTGCAATAAGAAGGCCTATCAACCCAAACAGATAGAAAGTAGCTTTACGACTAGCTACCATAATAGAGTGCGGTTTTAGATATTGAATTTATGGGTTCAGTTATTTGATACTCCAGGGCGATTATTTATATTTTAATCCAAAATTTTTAAAACAAGGTTATGCATTGATTGAAAAAATTGGAGCGTAAAACCAATTAACACAAGCAAAAATCCAAATCTTGAAAGTTGCACATATTGCAAATTATCCGCTTGCTCTCTCTTTTCATCTGCTAACGTTCCTACCCTTAACACACTGCTATCTTGTATGTGCCGTGAAATGCCATATTTGTAAAGAAGCCAAGCCCCTAAGATTTCAAGTATTTGACCAAATACGGTCAGAATTTGGAAGAATGTTTCCATACTGGTTTATTCAGTTGCTTATTCTTAGGCTGGCTATCATTTAGCAGGTTCTATGGGCATATTGAATCTTGATATGTTAGTATTATATTATAAAAAGATAGCATATTATTAATACTTACATATTCGGAAGAATCTTTTGCTTGTCTTTAAGATAGGCATAAACGGCACGTAGGTGTATCGGTTGAATAGAGGGATAGCTTTCCAATATTTGAGCTTCTGACCAACCTTCTATCAACAATTCCAATATCAGCTCAACCGAAATGCGCGTACCTTTTACAATAGGCTTTCCCATTAAAATCGCATTATCCGCTATTATGTAACCTCTCCAGTCCATATTCCAAATATACAATAGCTTCCTTTGCCTTCAAAGCTGTTTGCCTTAAGCCATAAGCTACAAAATGCTTAGCTTTACTGCATGGATTTGCTCACGGGCGCATTTCTGAAAGCTTTCGCAGCTTTGTTTTCCATTGTCAATCCACTGGGGGCAATGCCCGTTTTCCTTTCGATGACCACGCGCGACACGCCGGCAGAACGTGCCCGAATCGTGATGAAAGCGTCCATTTACTTGGTAATCATTTTGATTGTTTCCTTTTTGGTAGGCACCTACATTTTGCAGTTCTTCGGCATCAGTATCAATGCCATGCGCATAGCGGGCGGTTTTATCATCCTCAACTCCGGTTTTTCGCTACTAGGGGGCGACTTTGCCAAGGCAAGGGCTATTGACGATAAAGTACAGACCGAAGCCATTTCCAAAAGCGATATTTCCCTTACCCCCTTGGCCATTCCCATGTTGGCTGGCCCTGGTTCTATTTCCCTATTGATAGGTTACGGTACTAGGGTAGATGACCTTAAAGGCTATATCACCATTATTTCCGTTATCATAGTGGTGGGGCTCCTCTCTTTTTTGATTTTAAGGGTTTCGCCCAAGCTGGTCAGTTTTTTGGGCGAAGCGGGCCTTAACTCCATATCGCGCATCATGGGCTTTATCGTAGTGTGCGTAGGGGTACAATATATCATTAACGGGGTAAAAGCCGTACTGGAAAGCTGGCGGTTAATACACTAGGCGCCCATCATTGCCCCGCCGCATACCCTTAGGGTTTGGCCATTGATACCGGCAGCGCCCGGTGAAGCCAAAAACACTGCCGCTTCAGCAATATCAATCGGCAGCCCAGCTTGCGATAAATTGTTCAACCTTCTTGCGGCTTCCCTAGTGAAGAAAGGCATTTTGGCGGTCATTTTGGTTTCAATAAAGCCTGGGGCTATTGCGTTTGCGGTGATGCCCTTCCCTGGCCCCGATTCAACAATGGCTTTTACAAACCCTATCAATCCGGCCTTGGATGCTGCATAATTCGTTTGACCGAAATTGCCCGATATGCCAGAAATGGACGACATACAAATGATTCGGCCGTTGTCCCTGACTAATTCGGGTAGTAAGGCCTCGGTAATTCTTATAGCCGCCTGTAAGTTCACATTTAGCACAGTATCCCATTGCTGGGCCTCCATTTTTGCCAATGTCTTGTCGCGGGTGATACCTGCATTATGCACGATTATGTCCAATCCGCCTAGCTGTTGCGCTTTCTCTTTAATCAATAGAGGGGCATTATTATCGGTAATGTCCAGAGCCACCGCCTCTCCACCAATTTGACTGGCGACTGACTTCAATAATTCCAATTCAGCCTCCCTGTCCAGCACCATTACTTTTGCGCCTTCTTCGGCCATTCTCCGGGCTATGGATTCGCCAATGCCCCTTGCCCCACCCGTAACCAAGGCCGTCTTGCCCGCCAAAGGCCGTACATACAGGGCTTCAGGGGTATTAGTGCTGGGCGCAACCCTAATAACCTGCCCGGTGATATAGGCCGAATGGGCCGATTGAAGGAACTGGATAAGCGGGTCCACCAAAGGTTTTAAATCTGCGGCACTGCCCTCCATCCGTATCAAGTTAACGGCGATGCCTTTTCTTCCCACCTCTTTTGCAACTGAGCGCATGAAACCTTCCACAGCTTGTTGGGCAGTGTATTTTTCGATACTTCCCGTCCTTTCAAAGGAATTTAGCAAGATAATTCTACCGTTCTTCTTTACTGATTTCAGCCTCTCGTGAAGATAGGCGTACATTTCTTTGAGTTGGCCCACGGTCGCAATTGGGCTAGCATCGTATATCAGGTTGCCTTCTTGGGGTAAAACGGGTTGCCAGGGGCCTGTGGCTCTTAACAATCGGGGCGGCTTCGGAACGGGAAGGTTCAATAAATCGGCCAACTTCCTGAACGGCTTTCCTTCTGCCAAAAAATCACTCATGGCTGGGTCTTTGTGGCTTTTTTGGCTTCCAAATAATCGAATAGCATCAACATAGCCACCAAAAGAGGAATAATAGCTCCGTAAGAAAACCTGAAATAGCTTGCAGGCCCCGCCAAATTCTTAAAGGTGAAATACTTGAAAAGAATAATTCCAAATACAAGCACACTCAAAATAAAGGTAATAAGGCTGGTAATTGCTTGATTTTTGGGACTGCGGTAGAACAAAAGATTCAGCAGGCTAAACAATATGAGCAGGCTGCCACCAATGCCCCCTAAAAATATGCGGTACACCTCCCCGTCACGATGGTATATATACATTTCATAAATGCTGCGGCTGCCCCCCGTCTGTGGATTGTACATTACGGGCACTATGAGTAGCAACAGCGAAAGCACCGCTGCCAGCATGCCAATCATTCTTGAGCGCTTAATCATCTTAACCTATCGCTTGAGCGCACCAATTTTTCGTCCTTTCTAATGTTCCTGATTGCCAAGAACAAAAAAATAAGGCTGAACAACAGCATAAACAACCCAGCTTTAAGGGTGGGATGGTAATTGATGCTGATATAATGAAAGAATTGGAACTTGTATATCCCCGCTACGATGGCCAACAGCACGATTAACGTGCCGGTGAGCTTTATCTGAAGGGGACGGTTTTTGTACATTAATATGACCCCCACCGTGGCAATGATGAACAAGATACTGCATGCCAGCCCTATGGTAGAATGAAAGGCAGTATAAACAACTTCGCCATTGTTATAACTAAAAAGCGGCAAGCCCAAAAAAATACCAACAAAAATGGCCGCCAATGCCAAATAGACGGTTTGTACGCGTTGTATCATGTTGTAAAGATAAGGGCATAAGCAGAATAATCCTTATCCGTATAAAAGGTATTGGGGTTTTTCACATCCACTCTGCCAGGAAGCGGCGATAATCCTCTTTCAGTAGTTGGAACAAACGCGTGTAGCTCTCCATCTGATCGTACAAATTGGCGTCTTTTTCCACCAATACATGCATGGCCGCAGGGTTATCGCCCAGCTTAATGGCCAATAAGTGGTCGGCTTCCTTCAGTTGGTGGTACAGTTCATCCGACACTTCCAGATGCCTAATGAACTGGTTCTGGAATTGCTCCACCTGCGCCATCACTGCCGGGCGGTTATTCTTGCTGGCAATTTCTTCCAATTCCTTTTTGTATATGCGTATTTCGTCCCTTACCGAATCGATTTCCTTTTTCCAGTCAGTAATTTGCTTGTGCAATTCGGCTCCATGTATTTTGTTGCTGGACATCTATAGTAGGTTTTTTCCAAAGCTATTCCCATGCTTACAGGCATTAGATGATTTAAATCATCCCTGGGAATGATATTGACCTACAATTGGTTACTAAGGCGCAACCAGTTTTGCTTTGCACTTGTCAGTAGAAGCAGCAGGAGTTTGCCTAAATTTGTAGTTTGAATCATGCTGATATGATTGATACCGATATTTGTATTATTGGGGCCGGCCCGGTGGGATTGTTTGCCGTTTTTGAAGCAGGCCTCTTGAAACTGCGCTGCCACCTGGTAGATGCCTTGCCACAGATTGGCGGCCAGCTTTCCGAGATTTATCCCAAAAAACCGATTTATGATATCCCTGGTTTTCCGATAGTGATGGCCGAGGATTTGGTACAGGGGCTATTGAAACAAGCGGAGCCATTTAAACCCACCTTTACGTTGGGCGAAAGGGTTGAAAGCTTCGAACGCCAAGCCGACCAGTCGTTCATTGTGAGCACCAACGAAGGCACGCAAATCCATTGCAAGGTCATTTGCATTGCGGGCGGATTGGGTTGTTTCGAACCGCGCAAACCAGAACTGCCCGGCTTGGAAGCATTTGAAGGCAAGGGTATCGCTTATATGATATTGAACCCCGAGAAGTACCGCGATAAAAAAGTAATATTGGCTGGCGGCGGTGATTCCGCACTTGACTGGGCCATCTATCTGGCCGACGTGGCATCGGAGCTTACGCTGGTGCACCGTAGCCGTACCTTTAGAGGTGCCCCCGATTCGGTAGAGAAGGTGACCCATTTGGCCGAAGCTGGAAAAATCAAGCTGCACCTGAACTACAACCTTACCGGTCTTAACGGCAACGGCCACCTGAGCCAAGTACAGTTGACCAACAGCGAGAACGGCGAAACGGTGAACATTGATACCGACTATCTCATACCCCTCTTCGGCCTAAGTCCAAAATTGGGGCCCATAGAGCATTGGGGGCTTAATTTGGACAAGAACTCCATACACGTAAATGTGGTCGATTTCGGAACCAATGTACCGGGCATATATGCCATCGGCGATATCAATACTTACCCCGGCAAGCTCAAGTTGATTCTCTGTGGTTTCCATGAAGCGGCATTGATGGCACAAGGTGCACACAAATACCTTTTCCCCGATCAAAAACTGACCTTGAAATATACCACCGTAAACGGAGTGACTGGGTTCTAATTACGCAAAAAGGCCTTTCAATGGCACGCTATCCAAACTTTGCTCCCTTACCCCCTCTTTGCTCATAATGTAGTTGGCCGCCAGAGCACCAGAGGTATAGGCCGCCTCCATCAACATGGTCGGGTTGTCCATTTTCACCCAATCGCCGGCAAGGTAGAGGCCTGGCACCTCAGTCCGTACCTCGGGCCTATTGGCGTACAAACCCGTATGGAAGGCAGGGAAATCATGCCGGTGCTGAAAGAAACTGTGCTTTATCTGTATGTTCTTTAGTTCGGGAAAATAATGGTAAAACTCATCCAACAAGGCAGCTTGGATATCGGCATCAGTGCGCAGCGTATCCGGCAGGGCATAGCTGTGCAGTTCAAATATGCCCCCATGGTGCCGCTCGCTCCAGGCCCTAGAAGTCTTTTCCATTTTATGGTACAGGGTTACACTGTCCAATGCCTTGAACCGATCGGTAAAAATGAAGAACGGCAGGTCTTTTTTAGCCTCGAACCTATCCGTCCATATCCGCCATACGGCATAGCGGTCCGAGGGCTGTAAATGGCTTACTTGCTCATAGAATTTGGGGTAAGCCTTCAGGCTGGCAGACTGCTCTACCAAAGGCTTGATATGCTTCACATCGGTGCATAGCACCGCATAATCATACTCGCCGCCATTTACCAGCCATTTGCCATTTTCAAGGGCCAATTCCTGCACGGGGCTTTGCATACGGATATCCACCCCATGTTGCAGCATATACCGCTCGCAGTAGGCAATAAAACTGGCTTGGAAATCATCGTTCAGCACGTCGTACAGCAGCCCATCTTCATTGCTCAGGAAGTAGAAATGAAAGCCTTTGATAAGCTCCGCCATGCTCATTTTCTCCGGTTCGGAAAAAAAAGCACGGGCAAAGGAATTGAATACCAGCCGCATCCGCTTGGGCATCATGGTGCGCTTGGCAAAGCTTTCAAAATCCTCTTTATCGAATTTTTTGAAAGTGCGTTCGCGGTCGTAGGTCAAGAGGTGCAAAAAGGGCATGCTCAGCGGATTGACCAAGGTGCCCCAGCCATACACGTCGCGTTTCTTCAAATCGAGCACATTCAAGCCGGGCGTGGCTTCCAGGCCCGCAAAGCCCATTTGGCTGCCATCGGCCAGTAGAATCAAATAATCATCTATGGGCACCAGATTATCAAATGCGCCGATGCGTTTCATAAAATCGCGCAAATTGTAGTACTGCCTAAAAAAGGCATGGAAGCCATGCTCCACGTTCAGGGTCTCGCCTTGGCTTTCGAAAGTCCAGGCACCCACCTTACCCCCCAAAAAGCGGTCTTTCTCGAATAGGGTCACTTTAAAGCCCCTTGCTGCCAGGTTCGATGCGGCGGATATGCCCGCCAAGCCCCCACCTATTACCGCCACCTTTCTTTCTTCCGATAGCCGCTCGGGGCTGTTGATATCAGGTTGGTAGATGCACTCCCTATAATGGTGCAGCTTGGCCCTGATTTTTCGGCGTAGCAGTTGCTTCATGCTTTTGCAGGTTGCGGTTCCATAGTTTTGAAAATTCGAAGGTAACGGTGTCCGAGGGTATCAATATATCGCGGTGGCCCGTAGCCGCTTGCAATCGTTTGTTGTTTTCCAAAAATACCAAGTCTTCCTCCACTATTTTGTTCGACTTGGCCAGCATAAAGGGCTTATCGAAAAAGAATAGCGGAAACTCATTGAATATCTTTTGCCAGGCCGTTATTTGGCACATACTGATGGTATGTTCGTCCACCTGGAAAAAGTGCTCGTAAATGACCATCCGGCGCTTTTTGAACTGGATATCGAGCTTGGAGGTGTGCGGAAACCAAAAACCGAACTTGGTTTTAATGCTCCTGTCAAAACCAAAGTAAAACTTGTCCCAAATATTGCCATCGTTGTGGCGCAGGTATTCGCCCGTCATCCAGGTATCCTGCACGTTCAGGTTAAAATCCACCTCCTCGGCATGTAAATGGCCCATAAAGTTTTTGATACTGTTGCGGTGCACGTGGTTGATGTGGTAGGCATCTATCAGGCTCTCCGCTACCAGCTTCAGGTCGGCATCCAGGTAGTGGTAGTTGTACACCAGGGGGTAGGCATCTAGCTCCGCCATGGGGGGTATGCTGGCCTGGGCCATTAGGGCCTCGTCGCCAATATACACCCATACGCCTTGGTGCCTCAGCTCCACGGGGTAGGCTTTCACCTTGATGGTACGGGGTATTTTCTCGCCCGCGGGCAAGGAAGGTATACAGGTACAGGCCCCCTGCGTGTCATACTCCCAGCCGTGGTAGCCGCACTTGATGGTTTCCCCCTTTACGTAGCCCAGGGAAAGGTTCACGTTGCGGTGGCAGCAGCGGTCTTCCACCACCCCTATTTTGCCCGATTCCGTTTTGAAGACCACCAGTTCCTCCCCCACTATCTTCTTCTTCAGTGGCTTGGCATCCTTCAGCTCGTCCAGCAGGCAAGCAAGGTACCATTGGTTTTTTATCATCTCCATAGTTCAACAAGCTAACCAAAATGATGCTAAATTGTTTCAATGGACCATTGCAGATTTACAATTTCAGCCTGCTTTGGTTTTGCAGGGATAGACCATTTCTTGTGTCTCTTGGTGGCGATTATAGGGTAGGATTATTCGCGGTGTTTTATTTTGCAGGAGTCCGACGAGAATGGGAGAAGTTTTCCACAATTTAAAGCGAGCCTCAATAGTTTAATCGGCTGTTTTTGAGTCTTTTGTATCAATTTATTATGCACACATGAGGTTTTAATGTGGATAATAGGATTTGCAATAGGGGGAGGCAAGGCATTATCTTCGTAATAGAATTTGAGTACATTGAATCACAGTTAGGAATATTTTTTGTTAAATTTTACTATCTTGGTGCCATGATTTCAAATCCAAAAATGATTACTCTAGGTCGTGAGTCTAGAGGATTAACCCAAAAGGAATTGGCTAATCTCCTAAATATAACCCAAGGTAGTATGTCGAAACTTGAGCAAGGTGTGCTTCATGCAAATGAGGATATGCTTTCGCTTTTAGGTAGGGAACTGAAATATCCCCCGTCATTTTTCACGCAAAAAGGAGATATTCTTCCAGAGAATTTTCTCTACAGAAAGAAAGTCAGCCTATCGGGCACTATGTTGAAGCGCCAATCATCTTACATGGCAATATGCCGGTTAATGGTACAGCGGATGATTAGCACTAGTTTTGTACCACTTAGAAGATTCCCTGTCATCCAGGTTACAGAGGAGGTTTCCCCCAGAGATATAGCAAATGCTGTGAGGGAGCAATTGGATATACCCAAGGGGCCGATACTTAACCTAATCGAAGTTGTTGAGAAGAGTGGCATAATTGTTATCGGGATTGATTTAGATACCGATAAAGTTGCAGGTAAAGGCATCATAACTGAAGGAATACCAATAATTTATTATAACATAAACCTTCCTGCTGATAGACAACGTTTTACTATAGCACATGAGTTTGGTCATATTGTAATGCACTTAAACGTTTTCCCAGATGGTGATACTCAGGTAGAGATGGAAGCCAATAAGTTCGCCTCGGAATTTCTGATGCCTGCAGCACAAATACGTCAAGATCTTTCTGTACCGCTTAACTTAAGTTCATTAGGTGCCCTCAAAAAGAAATGGAAAGTTTCAATGTCCTCTTTGATTATTCGGGCTAAAGACTTAGGTATAATGAGTGACAGAGAATTTACTTTTTTTATGTCGCGATTTTCACAATGGGGCTATAAAATGAGAGAACCTGCACAGTTCGATTTTTTGCCAGAGGAGACTTCCCTATATGAAGAAATGATTGAGAGATTCGCTAAATATAAAGGAGTCGAAATTATAGATGTTCCAAAGCTATTTTATTTGGATCAAAAGGAATTTTTTGAAAAATATGGAGGTAATTATAGGATGAAATATATGATAAATTAAAAAGCCTGAACCTTTAGAGAAAGGCCCAGGCCTTCGAAAACTGGCAACAAGGTTGGTTACCTTGCAGCAATCAGCTTCAATCTACCAAGAACAAAGCTACAATAAGCTCGCCAGTTTTTCAAGACCCCTTTCTCTTAGGTCAGGTATTCCGTCATTAAAAAATGTTAAGAACCTGAAGTAATTGTTTACCAGCAAAGCATTCTAGGAATGATAGTGTCTACACGACAAAGGGAGAAGCCCCCTATGGGCAAGGCTATGAATTGTTTTATTTATTTTTAATTGTTTTATAATGTATAAATATCAAATATTTAAAGGTCAAAATGACCAGTACTACTTCCGTTTGAAAGCTGGTAACGGAGAAACCATCTTAAGTAGCGAAGGCTATACAACAAAGCAATCCTGCGAAGCTGGTATTGCCTCTGTGAGAGTGCACTCGCCTTTTGATGAAAACTATGTTAGGCTTACTTCATCTAACAGTCAGTACTATTTTAATCTCAGGGCAAAAAACTGGGAAGTTATAGGTAAAAGCGAAACCTATACCACCTCATATGCGCGAGATAATGGTATTGATGCCGTTAAGCGAGAGGGGCCCTTCGCTCCTGTAGAGGACTTAACTCTTTCAAACAGTTATTATTGATTTTTTTCACCGGGTACAGGCCTTGCCTGTACCCAAACTTAAAATTGTTTTATGAAAAATTTTTATTTAGTACAAAGGTCTGTACAGCCTATAAGTCAAGATGCAGCATACTTAAGTATCAGATCTGGTAGAATTGATATTGCTACAACAGGTAGCAATTCAAAAATGCTAGTTGGAACAATATGTCTTTGCCTGTTGATTGCAACAATTGCGCACGTAAGTAAAAAGTAATTTAATAAGTCTAAAAACGAAAAATTATGGCTAAAAACAAACCCACAGGGGACGGACATCGCATAGGTGCTGTTCGTAATCGCTCACAAGTCTTTAACCCAAAAACTGAACAGTATGTGAAACGTGACACTACTACTGGCAGGTTCATAGACGTTAAAACCAGTGGAGGCCCATTTAAAGGTGTAAGAAAAGAGAAGTAAAGTAAGGAGAGTGAGAGGCTTCAAATAGAAGCCTCTCACCATTTGTTAATTTTTCCCCCTTGTTCCAAGTAGATAAGCTGCGCTAATTGACTCGCAACGGGGGGAATAATAACAGCTTTTTCTTAAATAACTCCCTCTGAAACTAAAACATAGTTGGAGCATGGATGGAAAAATCAACGCCTTTATTCTGATAGCTTTTGCCGTTGCTATGGCTATATACGGCATGGGTGAGGCGTATCATTCATTTAGGCTGTTTTATGTAGGCAAAATGGTGGAATTGGAAGTAGAAAGTTGCCGCGAGATGCCTGGGGGTCGTTATTCTAATCCCTATACTTTAATTAAAGCGAAAGGTTTTGATGAAAGTATCAAATTAGTGGAGTTTGAGTGCTATTCTATAGGGAAGTGTTTAATGTTTAAGTACGTGCCTGGTATGGGTATACGACGGGTTTATAGCAAATCGCTGGCGAGGCAGATTTACACAGAAATTAAAGCCAACCTTAGCATGGCGGTTATGAGCCTTCCCTTTGTTATGTATGGCTTTATACAATTTGTAAAACGGGGAAGGCAAAAGTTCATGGTAGTGTATCGCAGGGCGCGTGCAAGCTACAGCATTAGAAGCAACATTGGTGTGTATCAGCTTATAAACCGCAATTTATTTATAACTTATCAACTGCTGCCAAGTATAATGATTGTGTACATAAATTGGATATTACTGCTAAAAGTTGGGCAGGGCTTGTTGTTGGTTGAAGGCGTAAATTCGTTTCTTTGTGGGTGCCTAATGGCCTTATACCTGTGTTACCTGTTTCTGCTTTCTCCTTATTTAATTGAGTGGCTTTATGAGTTAAAATTTGGCAACAATGAATATGTTGTTTTATTACGTACAGGTGTACAAATAGTATTGCTGTTATACTTTATGGTCACCCTTACTCGGTCATTATTGCTTGATGGGGTTACATTTAAGCTTACCACGGATAATTTTTTAGAGTTTTTAGGTGTACATATGTAGCCTACCCACTGTTGTGCCTAGCTTTCAGCTAAGTACAACTAGTATGGTAGCTTACAGCTACCTTCCGTAAGGAACCCCGCCGAATGATATTTACCCCCACCCAACCATCACCACATCGCCCCAAAAAAAACCACCCACCGAACACCTACCCACTGCATGCTGGCCGGGGCACATTTCAGGTCGCTAGCTACCCTAGCCTGCCACTGAGCATATACCCATTTACCCATTTTTTGATTTGGATTATTCGCACTAAGTGCTTACCATTGATAATGTGCTGATGTGCTAATGTGCTGGTGTGCTGGTGTGCTGATTGATTTGAAAATTTGGTGATTTGGAAATTTTTAGTCCCTCTCCCCGGCGTGTGTCTGTGGGAAGGCAGGGAGAGGAACTGAGGAAAAAACAAAAAAACACACTCATTTTAACAGAAATTACTGACAATCAATAAACTAATGCAAACTGAAGTACTACTGAAGTACCACTGAAGTATCACCGAAATACTACTGAAACTATACTGAAGTACTACTGAAACATCACTGAAGTACTACCGAAATACTACCGAAACAGCTTTTTTGATGCTTCAATGAATTTGGAAATTTGGTGATTTGAAAATTTGAAAATGGCAAAGTGCAATTGTAAATCTGAAATCGTAAATCGTAAATCCCTCTACTTTCTACCCTCTACGAAAAGAGAAAAAACAAAAAAACACACTTTTTACACAACACATTGATAAACACCCAATTAATAAGATTTGAACTACCTGCGAGATACCCTTGAACACCCCTTGAAGCACCTGCGAGATACCCTTGAAGTACCCGCGAACACCCCTTGAACTACCTGCGAAATACCTGCGAAACGGCTTTTTTAAGCAAAATCCAGTTTCGGGCATGGGGAACAATCTCCCGTAGCTGGGATGGCTATGGTAGTTAATCCACAAGCTTCCATGATGTTGGTTAAGATACGTTTTTAGGGATTGTATAAAATAGCTGAACCGCAGGAGATTAATTATTTATTTAAACCGTAACTACTTGATGGCATTAATATTGATTGAGTATTTGCCTAATTCTAACCCAAAAACAACCAATTATGGCTGACAGGAATCAAAATACCGGCGGACAAGGTAATCAAGGCAATACCGGCCGTCAAGGACAACAAGGCCAAGGTGGCCAACAAGGACAAGGTGGTCAACAAGGCCAAAAAGGCAACCAACCCGGCCAAAGGGAACGTGAAATGGACCAAGATTTGGACCAAGACGCTGATACCAACACCGGTGGTGCTGGCCGTGCATTGTAACTTGTAAGCTATAATGCCGACCTTAAATACCAAACAAAGCTTTGACAAATTATCAAAGCAGTAAAAACCGACAAGAATAGCCCATCATATATGATGGGCTATCTCTATTAGTGGCACTTTCCTTTGCCCATTTCAATACCATTGATTTTTGGGCTGATGTAAGGAATACCAAGGTTTAAACCCCTGAAAATGAACATTACCGCAAATACGAGCATAAAAACGGGTATCAGTTTGCGCGCCGACGACTTAATGCGTGTACCGGCAATACTGCCCAGCATGGCTACACTGAACATTAATGGTATAGTGCCCAAACCAAACAAAGCCATATAGGCCGCGCCCATAAGCGGTGTACCCATATGGATAGCCCCCAAAATGCCCACATATACAAAGCCGCAGGGCAAAAGGCCATTTAATAGGCCAATGTAGAATAGCGAGGCTTGGCTGTTGTGCTTCAAAAACCTGCCTAGAATAGCGGCTACCCTAGCCTGCAACCATCGCAGGGGAGGTAGTTTGTTCAGTAGCCGTTCAGGGTTGGCCGAGGTGATGGCCACCACGAGCAGCAAAATACCCAAGCCGATAGATACCCATTGCTGTACACCTGCTATGGCAAAGCCCTTGCCCATAAGGCCAAAAATGCCACCCAAAAAGCTATAGGTAACCGTTCTGCCCAAATTATAGAGCAGTCGGCTATTGGCCATGGCCCAACGGGTACTAAAGCCGCCAGGCAATGCCAAGGCGATGGGCCCGCACATGCCCACGCAGTGTAAGCTACCTACCAACCCTATGGCTAATGCGGTCCAAAGCATCAGTTGATATGGATGACCTGTTCATCGAAATAGGCTATGCCATCGCACTCCCAGCTAACCTGCACCTTCCAGTTGCCCTTTGCCATGCCAGCGGTATTCACTACTTGCTGATGGGCCTCGTCCATAAGTATCGGTACTTGTTGATCCTTACTGGCATCGGCGGGCCGGTACATCTTCACCGTGCCGTTTACCGACTTTTTGTCTTTGGGAAACTTGAGCACCACTTCCTGCTTGCTACAGCTTATTTGCAGCTTTTCCTTTAGCTGCTGGCTATTCTGTTGCTCGTTGATACGCTGCTGGTAGTTGATTTCCTGTTGGTAGTAATCTTTCGTTACCAAGTTAAAATCCTCTTGGGAGGAACGGATCACCAATGCGAGCATTCCTATGGCAAATGAACCGTACAACAAAGCTATTTTATATCCCCAGTGAAAATTCATGTTACTATGTTTTAAAAAGGTCCTAAAAATGAAGTTTTTACTTCGTCCAACTGCTTGCCGTTGGAATAGATGCCGATACGGATTGGCGTACTATGTCCTTCTAAATCCTTAGCATCCAATTCAACAAAAAAGGAAGTTTTGGCCATATCCTGACTTTTCAAAACCAAGGAATCGCCGATGAGCTTGATTTTGCCCGGCTTATTGAGCAATCTCACCTCCAATGGGTACTGGCGCATGGTTTTATTCACCACTTGTATATTGTACAAGTTGGTATAAACCCCTGGGCTCGGCTTTTGGTACAACATGCCTGGTGTGCGCAGCACGGTGGTCTGCACATCGCTTCTGGTAGCCAAAGAGAAGCCCAATACCCCTAGCAACAAACAAAGCACAAGGCTGTAAGACGCCATACGCAAAGTGAACTTGAAGGGCTTTTTCTGCGCTATCATATTGTAAGAAGCATAGCGAATCAAACCCGTCGGTCTGTTCACTTTCTCCATTATACTATCGCAGGCATCAATACAAGCGGTACAGTTTACGCACTCCAGTTGCGTACCGTTGCGTATATCTATACCTGTCGGGCATACATGGACGCATAAGGCGCAGTCAATACAATCGCCTGTAATTTTAATGGGCTCCTCGGTGGGGTCTTTGGCTTTTTTCAGTTTACCACGTGGCTCGCCCCGTACAAAGTCGTAGGCTACCACTATGCTGTCCCTGTCCAACATTACGCCCTGTAAACGGCCATAAGGGCAGATGGTGGTGCATACTTGCTCGCGCAAATAGGCAAACACGAAGTAAAAGACGAAGGAAAAGACCAACATGCCAATGAACCCGGCCAGGTGGTCCAGCGGGGAATGCGTAATGATATCGATAATCCGTTCCGAGCCAATGAGGTAAGCTAGGAAGGTGTTTCCGATAAGAAAGGAAATGAGGTAAAAAATACTGTGCTTTGAAATGCGCTTAATGGCCTTTTCCCTGTTCCATGCTTGAGCCGCCAACTTGCGTTGTTGGCCAGCATCACCGTCAATCCAGTATTCGATGCGCCTGAAAAGCATCTCCATAAAGATGGTCTGTGGACATACCCAACCGCAGAAAAGGCGACCATAAACTACCGTAAACAGAATGATGAACAGGATAAAGGCCAGCATGCTGAGGCCGAACATCCAAAAATCTTGGGGCCAAAACGTGATGCCAAAGATGACAAACTTTCGGTCAAGCACGCCGAGCAACAACAGGGGCTGGCCGTTAATCCTAATCCAAGGGCCCGCAAACAGAAACGTCAGCAAGAAATAACTGAGGATACTTCTCCAACGGAAGAACTTGCCCAGTTGTTTTTTGGGGAAAATCCAGACCCGCTTTCCTTTATCATCGACGGTAGAGATATGGTCCCTAAACGACTCATCATACAACTCCTGCTCCATGGCTCAACTATTTTCTGGCTAATACTGAAGGCTTATTTCTTTGCGGCTGCCGATGAATCTGATACTTGTGTGGCAGTACTATCTGTACCTGTTGGCTTCACTTCTTCCTTCCATACATCGCCCTGTGGTGCTTTGGCATTGGCAGGGTTGCTACCGTGCAATGTTAGGATATAGCTTGATACCTGTTGAATTTTGGCGGGTGTAAGCTGGCTTTCCCATGCAATCATCCCTTTAGCAGGCACGCCATACTTCACTGTTTTGAAAACATTTTGGATACCGCCTCCATGCAGCCAATAATCGTCGGTCAGATTGGGGCCTACATTACCTTCGCCATTCTGCCCGTGGCACGATGCACAATAGGTGATATAGGTGGTTTTGCCAGTTTGAAGGCTGGCCGCATCGGACATGGCAACAACGGTACTCTCATCCACATTATCAGCCTGTTTGGCCAAATAAGCTTGTTTGGATATTTGAGCTGCCGCCACTTCGGCCTCATAATCTTCTATATCGGTAGTGCCGCCACCGCCCATATGGAAGTAGTAAAGGAAGAAGATGGAAAAGGCAATGGTAGCATAAAACATGGCCGTCCACCAAGGCGGCAAGTTGTTGTCCAGTTCCCTGATACCATCATAGTCGTGGCCCAAGTCAATGGAAGCCTCCTCGGTAACCGGTACTGCATCGTTGATGGCCTTATCCAAAGAACGTAGGATTTTGTCAGCAAAGTCCTCTTTAGGGGCCGGCTCCACGTAGGTACCGTTTGCCTTTTGGTATTGTATGCGCATGATTTCGCTCATAATGGTTACCAAACGTGCCATAATGACCAAGGCTGCCAGTATAATGATACCAGCTATAATGTAAAGGGTATTGAGCAGCATCATATGATGCGATTCTGGCGCAGTGGCAGCAGCATCGGTAGCAGCTTGGGCCAGTAAAGTCCCTGATGGCAGTATGTTAGCCAGCACAAGGAAGAAAAACACCGTTATCTTTTTCATTTCGATGAATTTAATGTGGTTTCATGATTGGTTCCGTCAGTAAGTGGTATGTTGGCCATTTCATCGTGGCTGCTTTTCCCAACGCTCATTACCCTGATGACGACAATGAGGAAAAACACAAAGAATATGGCCAAAGAGATTACCGGAAATATCTCTATATCAGCTATGGAGCGCAATACTTCTTTATACATGGCTATTGGTTTTGGGCGGTGGTGGAAGGATTGGCTTTCTTAATATCAGTGCCAAGACGCTGCAGGTAGGCAATAAGGGCAATGATTTCCTTATCGCGCTTCACCTCAATTTCTACCGACTTCAAACTGGCCACTATCTTATCGGCCTGTTGGTCCAAGTCATTGTTCGCTTGGTTTTCGTAACCTTCGGCATAAGGTACGCCCAAAGTGCGCATAGCCTTGATTTTCTTAGGTGTACTTGCATAATTGATGCTCTGTGTGAACAACCATGGGTAAGAGGGCATCAATGAACCTGGCGACATGCTTTGCGGGTCGAACATATGGTTGTAGTGCCATGAATCGGGATACTTACCGCCAAGGCGATGCAAATCAGGCCCGGTACGTTTCGAACCCCATTGGAAGGGATGGTCATACACAAACTCACCTGCCTTTGAGTACTCCCCATACCGTTCCGTTTCAGAGCGGAATGGGCGTACCATTTGCGAGTGGCAGGTGTAGCAGCCCTCGCGCACATAGATATCTCGACCCTGCAGCTCAAGCGGCGTATAAGGCTGTACGGAAGCAATTTGCGGGATATTCGACTTAATCATAAAAGTAGGAATCATTTCCACGATGCCACCGATAAGGATGACAATCAAGCTCAACACCAACATCTGTATAGGGCGGCGCTCAATCCAGCGGTGCCAATAGTGGTCATGGATTACCACATTTTTTACCAAGGCAGGTGCCTCTGACTCCTCATTGGCGATAAAGCGGCCTTGTGCGGCAGTTTTCCACAGGTTATAAATCATCAGGAAAGTACCGGCAAGGAATAGGAAGCCACCGGCAGCACGCATTTGGTACATGGGCACTAACCTGATAACCGTTTCGAGGAAGTTAGGATACTTCAGAAAACCTTCAGGGGTAAACTCCTTCCACATCAAACTTTGGGTAAAGCCTGCCCAATACATCGGTATGGCATAGAAAAGGATAGCCATAGTGCCAGTCCAGAAGTGCCAATTGGCCAACTTTTTGGAAAACAAGGTAGTACCCCACATTTTGGGCACCAGCCAATAAAGTATGCCGAAGGTAAGGAAGCCGTTCCAGCCCAAAGCACCTACATGCACGTGTGCGATGGTCCAGTCGGTATAGTGGCTGATGGCATTGACTGATTTGATAGAAAGCATGGGGCCTTCGAAAGTGGCCATACCATAAGCAGTTACCGCCACTACTAGAAATTTCAATACCGGCTCTTCGCGCACCTTGTCCCAGGCACCGCGCAAGGTCAACAAGCCGTTCAACATACCGCCCCATGATGGTGCTATCAGCATTAACGAGAATACCATGCCCAATGATTGGGCCCATTCAGGCAAGGCGGTGAACAACAAGTGGTGCGGACCTGCCCAAATGTATATAAATATCAATGCCCAAAAGTGGATGATACTCAAGCGATAGGAATACACTGGCCTATTGGCAGCCTTCGGCAAGAAGTAATACATCAAGCCCAAGTAAGGTGTGGTCAAAAAGAAAGCCACCGCATTGTGCCCATACCACCACTGCACCAAGGCATCCTGTACACCTGCATAGATGGGGTAACTTTTCAAAAATGAGACCGGAAGCTCCAATGAATTGACAATGTGCAAAACGGCCACTGTAATCCAGGTAGCGATATAGAACCACACGGCTACATACAAATGCCGCTCGCGACGCTTGATGATGGTACCGAACATATTTATACCAAACACTACCCATACCAAGGTGATGGCAATGTCAATGGGCCATTCCAATTCGGCATACTCTTTACCGGTGGTAAAACCGAAAAGAAGGGTTACCGCCGCTGCAACAATAATGAGCTGCCAGCCCCAAAAATGGATTCGGCTAAGCACATCGCTAAACATGCGTGCCTTCATGAGCCGTTGCAACGAATAATATACGCCCATAAAGATACCGTTGCCCACAAAGGCAAAAATCACCGCATTGGTATGCAGGGGCCTCAGCCTTCCAAAGCCAGTCTGCGGAATGCCAAGGCTAAAATGGGGAGCAAACATCTGGATGGCCGCTATTACGCCCACCAGCATGCCCACTGCCCCCCACAGCATTACCGCTATCGCAAAATTGCGCACGATAGCGTTATCGTAACTAAATTTTTCCGTATTGGTGTTCATGTTCAAGATTTATGTGTGTTATCAGATGGTTTATCGTTATCGAAAAGTATCCTAACAGAAGGGGTATATGAATCCTTATACTGCCCGTTGCGCACCGACCATAGGAAGGCTACGAGAAAGCCTACCGCTACTATCAAGCTGATGATGATCAAAACGAATATTGCAGTCATGGTTAAGTGAGTTGTATTTCGTAATTGGCTACCGATTTATTGACCTTTGGCGCATTGGCGGCAGCCCCCAACAAGCCATATTTTCTTCCCAAAAGCTGGGTGGCCATCACTCCATAAGCCACCACGCTTACTGAGCTCAAAGGCATCAAAATAGCTGCTACCACCGGTGAAAGATTGCCTTGCACCGCATAGTACAGGCCCACCGCATTATAGGCTCCCGATATCAGTAGGCCAAAAATGAGGGCTGTTTTCGCTGCCCTGCTGAATGCCAACATGGCCGGCAACTTCCCAAATTGGGAAGCATCTAGAATGGCATCGCAGGCCGGTGAAAAATTGTTGATATTGTCTGATACGGATATACCCGCATCGCTTTGCTTTAACGCACCGGCGTCATTGAGCCCATCACCCAACATCAGTACTTTTTTGCCCTGTTGCTGTAGTTGCTCTATATAATGTAGCTTTTCATGCGGGCTTTGTTTGAAGTGCATGGCCACTTCTTGGCCAAAGTATTGTTGAAGTTTGGTCTTTTCTCCCTCGTTGTCGCCTGAAATGAGCGATAAGGTGTAATGCTCTTTCAGAGCAGCCACTACCTCTTTCAACTCTGGACGGTATTGGTTGGTAAATGCGTAATATCCCTTGGGCACCCCATTAAAACTGACCCATACCCTGGTTTCGGCTATTCCTCCTGAAAGCGATTCCGTCAAATCGACAAAGGCCGCAGAGCCTAGTTTCACCTTTATGCCGTTTACAAGACCACTGATGCCCTTTCCCGGCACTTCGCTAAATTGCTTTACATCATAGGTGCCATTATTGCCGAGATATTGCCGCAGCCGGCTGCTTAATGGGTGGTTGCTATGCCTTACCAAAGCCTTTACAAGGGCTTGTTGGTCGTCAGGCATTACTCCTGCACTATATACTATGTCTTTGTTGCCCGCCAAGGTGATGGTACCCGTTTTGTCGAACACCACTTCATTGATTGCGCTTAGGCGCTCAATCACAGTGGTATCCTTCAGGTATAATTTGTTCTTGCCCAAAATGGCCATGGCATTGCCCAACAAGAATGGCGAAGAAAGGGCAAGGGCACATGGGCAGGCCACAATCAATATGGCGGTAAAGGCATCGAAGGCCTTAGGTATATCGGTAAATGCCCAATAGGCAAATGTAAGCACTGCCACCAAGAGCAATGCTGGGGTAAAGTAACGGCTAACCTTGTTGGAAAAAGTGGTGATGTCTTCCCTTTGCTTTTCGAAGGCCTTGTGGTTCCACAGGCCAGTCAAGTAGCTTTGCGAAACCTGTTTGGTCAATTGCAATTCTATGGTACAGCCTTCTTGCCTGCCCCCGGCAAAAATGATTTGGCCTAAGCTACGGGCCACAGGTTCAGCCTCCCCCGTCACAAAGCTATAATTGATATTGGCCTCGCCTTTTAGTAGTACTGCATCGGCGGGCACCAGTTCTTCATTTCTTACAACTATTTTGTCACCTACCGCCAATTTGTCCAATGTTACCTGTTCTTCCCTCCCTTTGTTCATTCGGGTAACTGCCACCGGGAAGTAGTGCTTATAATTCCTCTCGAAAGAAAGCCTTTCGTAAGTACGGCCTTGGAACCACCGGCCTACCAAGAGCAAAAACACCAGGCCAGCCAATGAGTCGGCATACCCTGCCCCCGTATGGGCAACTATTTCAAATACCGTACGCCCGAACAGTACCAATATGCCCAGTGCTAAGGGCACATCCAGATTCAATTGGCGGCGTTTTAGGCTTTCATAAGCGGAAGTAAAAAACACACTGGACGAAAAGAAGAAGACGGGCAAGGCCAAAATCAAATTTATCCAAGCAAAAAAGCGAACGAAATGCTGCTCAATAAAACTGCCCGCGGAAAGATATTCGGGAAAGCTCAAGAGCATGATATTGCCAAAAGCAAAGCCTGCCACTCCCAAACGATAATAAAATAGCTTTTCCTGACGGTTGGTGGCCTTTGGCGCTCCTTCCAAGCTGATACTAGGTTCGTAACCTATGGAAGCCAATAACTCTACCACTTGCTTGAGGGAAATCGCACGGTGGTCATAAGTGATGGTCGTTTCTTTACGGATGAAGTTGACTTCGCTGCCCAAAATACCTTCGCGTAACTTAAACAGGTTTTCAAGCAGCCATATGCACGATGCGCAGTGTATGGCAGGTATTTCAAAGGTGGCCTTACTGACTTCGTTGTTCTGGAACTGAATTAACTGGCTTTGCACACTGGCGTCATTCAAATAGCTGAAGCGCTCATGTTGTGCTGCCTTCAGCTTTATGCCCGGATTTTTTTCCAATTGATAGTAGGTGCAGAGCCCATTCTCCTGCAGCATTTCATACACCAGTTTGCAACCATCGCAGCAGAAATGCTTTTCCGTCACCACTATTTCATCCTTACCGCAAACATCTCCGCAGTGATAGCATTTAACTTCCTTTTCAACCTGGGCTTGCACTACTATTCGCTTTTTGACTTTTTACGACACAAAGTTCCTTTGCGTACATTGCGGCAGTGGTGATATGCAATAGGGCAAGCGATGACTTTAATCATCTTTTTGCTTGGAAGGATACCTTTTCTTTGTCACTACGTGGGCGCAAGCCCTTACCCGATAAAGCGAGCAATAGAAATGCGGAAGGTGCGATATACTATGCGGTAACTAAAACCATCGGCTCCACTGATATATGTCATAAGTAAGGTAAGTGCTTATAACTACTTTTGACCAAAACAGCGATAGCCATGAGAACAATAACCCTGAACATGAACATACAGATTAAGGATTCAAGAAAGCTATCTGATTTGCAACGCGATTTTCAGGAAATGTTTCCCTATTTGAAACTGGAGTTTTATGCCAGGCCCCATGTTGTCCGTGAGCAACAAAAAACGTTGAACCCCAATCTTACTATAGGTGAA
Organism: Chitinophagales bacterium; assembly: GCA_033762815.1. Lineage (GTDB taxonomy): Bacteria > Bacteroidota > Bacteroidia > Chitinophagales > CAIOSU01 > JANRLF01. The sequence goes on from JANRLF010000006.1 coordinate 113,474, forward strand.
TGCCGCAAATCCATTAAAGAAGGGGTGATATCTATTGAGCCCAGCAACACCGTACGACAGGTAGAGAAAGCCTTTACGGAGGAGTTTGGCCTTTACCCACAGGTATTCAGAAAATCGGGCAATTTGTGGATAGAAACTACTTTGACCGATCATTGGACCTTGTTTCAACAAAACATGGAAGGTGGGGAAATGAGCAGACCCAACACAACGGAGGAAAACATCGATTTTTCCGACCGTGACCAATGGGAATAATCAATACAACAAGTTCCTGAGCTTATCCTCGTTGAGGATAGTGATTTTACCCTCCGTAATATCAATGAGCTGTTCGCTTTTGAAATCGCTCAATGTTCTAATCAATGATTCCTTGGCGGTACCTACCACTTGTGCCAAATCTTCCCTGGAAACAGCTAACTTGGGCTTATCAGCTTCAGAGCTCTTAAACTTTGAATAAACATGTAGCAGGCCATCGGCCACTCGTTTTCTAAGTGAGTTGTATGCCAGGTTGAGCAGTTGCTCTTCCTTTTCCACCAAGTTCCTGGTCAATATGCTGATAAACTTTTTCGCCACCGCGGTATCGCTGCCCACCAAAGCCAGAAACTCCGATTTGGGTATCATCATTATCTCCCCATCCTCCAATACTTCAGCACTATCCTGATAGGAAACATCTTCCAGCAAAGCGGTATATCCCATAAAATCGCCCTCTTTGTAAATGGCGGTAATCAGTTCTTTTGCATCGTTGTTCATCTTGAAGGTCTTCACCTTGCCTTTAGCTATGAAATACAGGTGCGAAGGCCTACGCCCTTGGCTATAGATGGCCTGCTTTTTCTTGAAGGGCTGTATATCATAAGTAGATTCGGCGATATTGAAACGTCCTTGGCTGGCGGCTTTTAAGAAATGACTCACCCCCTCGGTATTGCGCTCATAATCTACTTTCAGCAATTCGTTCCGCTTCAGCCGCGACTCGATGGCATTCAGCAGTTCAATATCTTCGAACGGTTTGGTAAGGTAGTCATCGGCTCCCATCTCCATGCCTTTCCGTACATCGCCCCTATTGGCTTTTGCGGAAAGGAAGATAAAGGGGATATGATTGGTTTTATCATTCTTGCTTAAAATGTGCAATACCCCGTAGCCGTCCATTTCCGGCATCATAATATCGCAGATAATCAAGTCAGGCAGGGTGTTCACGGCTTTTTCTACCCCTTCCTTCCCGTTTTCGGCAGTTACTACTTTGTAATTGGCCAGTTCCAATATTTCGGCAGTATTTTCCCTTACTTCTAAGTTGTCTTCAATTAGTAGAATGGTTTTCATGACGGAAGTATTGCTGATGGTATGATAATGGTAAAGGAAGTGCCTTGGCCTATCTCACTTTTTAGGCGGATACTACCTGAAAGCAATTCCAAATATTTTGACACTATATGTAAGCCCAGCCCTGTGCCCTGTATGTTTTGGGCATTTCTGGCCCTAAAGAATCTTTCGAACAGATGCTGTTGGTCTTCTTCCGAAATACCAATGCCCTTATCACTCACCGTAATAAGCAAATCGTCATTATCCCTGTCCACCACCAAATCAATCTGCGCATGCTCTGGAGAGAACTTGATGGCGTTCGATGTTAGGTTGATCAGGATGTTTTTCAGCAACCGCTTGTCGGTTTCCAAATTTGCTTGAAAAGGTGTTTCTGCTTGTATGGTCTGGCCGTCTTTTACCAAAGGCTGCATCTCCGCCACAAAATCTTGGATAAAATCGGCAAGCTCGAATGGTTCATGCTGTACCTGCATCTTGCCTTCTTCCAACTTGCCGAGAATGAGCAGGTCTTCCAGCATATTGTTCATGTGGTGTACCTGTTCCTTAATACGCTTGATATGTTTGTCGCGCTTATCTTGGTCGCTTTCATTGGTGTACTTGCCAATCAGCGCAGTCGATGACAAAATGGTACTTAGTGGTGTTCTAAATTCATGCGAAACCGTGGATACAAACCTTGATTTTAAGTCGCCCAACTCCTTTTCCTTTTCCAACGATTCTGCCAGCTCGTTTTTTGAACGCTCCAGTTGGCCCAGCGTTTCGCGAAGCATCGTCGTTCGGTCAGCTACTTTTTGTTCCAGCTCGGTGTTCATTTGCTTCACTTGTTGGGAAGCCTTGTTCAGTTCATCGTTTTTTTGTTTCAGCAACTGCTCACTTTGTTTTCTAATGGTGATGTCAATAACAAAGGCAATGACATAGGCTTCCCGGCCGGAAGTGTAGTGGCTCAAACTGATTTCCACGGGAAAGACGGAGCCATCTTTACGCCTGGCATATAAGTCTCTACCCGCACCCATGCTACGGTTCATGGGGTGGGCATGGAAATGCTCCACATATTCCACGTGCTTTTTGCGCAAGTTATCGGGCAAAAGCAATTCGATGTTCTTCCCCCGCAGCTCATCAGCAGTATAGCCAAACATCCTCTCTGCGCAAGGATTGACTAGCAAAATTTTCCTGCTTTTATCTGTCAATACGATTCCTTCGGTTGCATGTGTGAACATAGAGCCCACCTGTTTATTGTCTTTTTCTGCCTTTGCTTTCATGTGCAGTGCTGTAATAACGAACAGCACACTGATAGCCACTCCTAATTCAGTAATAATAAGGTTAAGGTATTGTTGCCAACCCCATATGGTATAAATGCCCATGAACCCTATAAGTAAGGCCAAGGCCGACAGCAGGCCAACGAAAACAACCTTACGGTTGTCGCCAGTAAAGTACACCCCTAAGATAGCCAAAAAGTAAAGGCACTTGATAAGAATGACTCCTTTCGCTGCTACTTCAATGGCCAAGGCAAAACCAACGGCCACAATACTTATCATTAAAAACGCCCAGTCGCGGTAACGTTTGGTCTCCATATTGTAAAGGTAGATTATTCGCTACTGACATGGCCACTACCATAGCGTTTTTCTTTAAACTGTCATAGGGCTACTTGCTTTGCCGGCTCGTAATACCTGCCCAAGGCATCTTTCAGAAAGGCTTTCACCAGCTCCCAATCGGTGTATTCATAATCCTGGCCGGTATCCGTAGCTCCCCCTGCCCTTTTTGATATCATCCTCATGATAAAGCGCTTGAAGAAATCATACTGGGTATATTTCAATGCGCCCGCTATTTGCTTCACCATATTCGGCTTCCAGCCTGTTTTATGGAGAAATTCGGTAGTAATTTCTTCCAGTTCCTTCCAAGATTCTTGGTCATCGCCCGCCGCTGTAAGGCTTACCGAAAAGAAAACGGAATACAATTGGTTCAATGTTTCCGCATGCTGCTGCACATAATGCCTTATGGCTGCTTGGTAGCCACCCGCATGCAGCGATGCACCAATGAACACCATGTTGTATCCTTCAGGCGATGGCTGTTCGTCAAGGGCGTTTACCAACTTAACGGAATGCCCCAAAGTGATGGCCTCATCTTTCAGAAAGGTGGCAATCTTTTGGGTTTGCCCCTCAGTGGTTCCGTATACAATCAATATTTTCATAGCCCCTGCTTACTCCTTGGTGGCATGGTTAATGCCTACCGCTGTGTACAATGGGCACCAGCCTAGTAAGCCAGTTACAAAGAATGGCAGGCCAAGCAGCATCAATGGCAGTGAGTGCAACAAGCCGCCAGTGATAACCAATACCATCATCAACATATAACGGCCAATAATTTCGTACAGATTCAAATTGGGTTCCATAAAGTTCTTTTTTGCGTTTTACGGTTCAAAGATGGCAAGAAGCCAACCCCTAGCCAGTGATAGCGCTCACAGCAACAGATGATTATTGTCATCATTTGTAATACGTGCCCGTTGTTTTTATGGCAGGCATTGCCAAGCGTCAGGCCTTTTATTTATTTTCGTGTGATGGATAAGTTTGTGGTATCGGCAAGGAAATACCGCCCTGCCCGGTTCGATGAGGTGGTGGGGCAGGAAAGCGTGACCATCACGCTGAAGAATGCTATCAAGAGCGGTGCGCTGGCCCATTCCTTTCTCTTCTGCGGGCCCAGGGGCGTGGGCAAAACCACCTGTGCCCGTATTTTAGCCAAAACCATCAATTGCAATAACCCCCAGCCCGACTTTGAGGCCTGCAACCAATGCGATGCTTGCCTAAGCTTCAACAACAACAGCAGTTTCAATGTACACGAGTTGGATGCCGCCAGCAACAACTCCGTGGAGGATATCCGCAGCTTGGTTGACCAAGTACGCTTTGCCCCACAGGGTGCCAAGTACAAAGTGTATATCATTGACGAGGTGCACATGCTCAGCACCGCGGCGTTCAATGCCTTCCTGAAAACATTGGAAGAGCCCCCCTCCTATGCCGTTTTCATACTGGCTACCACCGAGAAGCACAAGATTATCCCCACCATCCTTTCGCGCTGCCAGATATTCGATTTCAACCGAATCACCATCGATGATATCGTAAGCCACCTGAAAGGTATTTGTGCCAAAGAGCATATTGCTGCCGAAGACGATGCCCTGCACGTAATAGCCCAAAAGGCCGATGGTGCCCTGCGCGATGCGCTCAGTATGTTCGATAGGCTGGTGGACCACACCACCAATACCCTCACCTTTAGCAATGTCATCACTAGCCTCAACCTGCTCGATTATGACTATTTCTTTAAGGTAACGGACTATATCCTGAGCCAAGACCAAACCGGCCTGTTCCTGCTCTTTGACCAAGTGATACGCCACGGTTTTGAGGGCGATAACTTCTTGGGCGGCCTGATGGACCATTTCCGCAACCTGATGGTGAGCAAAGACCCTAAGACCATCGGCATATTGGAGGTGAGCGGCGAACTGAAGCTGCGCTACCGCCAACAAGCCGAGCAAATACCCAACAGCCTGCTGCTCAATGCGCTGAACGTGGCCGCTCAGGCCGAGGTAGGCTACAAATCGAGCAAAAACCAACGCCTGCACGTGGAGCTGGCCCTGCTGAAAATGTGCTACCTGAGCAATGTGCTCAAGCTAAGCCCCGAGACTTTGGCGGCCGAAGTAAAAAAAAACTTTAGCCCCGACCACATAGCCACAGCCTCAACGGGAAAATCACCCTCAACCATAGCTGAACCGGTGGCTCCTATTGCCAGCCCCGAAAAAGCCCCCAGCCCCACACAGCCCACAGCGCCCGAAGAGAAAAAAATCATCAAACCCTTGGCTTCCAATACCGTCATGCCCAGCTTAACGGGTGGCAGCCTTGGCAGTTTATTGAGCGAGCCCGACAACCAACCCACCACCGTAGAAGAGCCCGCGGCCAGTGCCAGCACCGCCCAGCAAATTGACCAAGCGGCATTTATGAAGGCCTGGAACGAGATTACTGACCAATTGACGCATGAGCGGCCTTCTGCGCATGTGCTCAAAGAAGCCAAAGTGATTTTTGAGGACGATACCGTTTTTTTGGCAATGCCATCTCTGTCCATCGAAATATTCAAACCGGTGCGCGATAGGGCGGTGGACTATATCTGTGGCCAGATGGGCCTTGCCCGCATCAATTTAGAGCTGCGCCAAGACAAAACTGCCATGGAAGACAAGCCCCGCAAAGCCTTTACCGCCCGGGAAAAGTTTGAGCAGATGAAGCTGAAAAACCCCGCCCTGGGCGACCTGCAAAACAAGCTCAACCTGAAACTGGACGATTGAGCTCCAAGCTTTTCTGCATTTTAAAGTGCGGTATGCCCACTTCCTCAAAACGCTCGCTCACAATATGCCAGGCCAAGCCAAGATAAAAGGGTACCGCCGTCTCGCGGGCATGGCACTCTATGATGGTGTAGCCCATGTCATGGGCAAACCGTTCCGAGTACTGCACCATCCGCCGGCCAATGCCCGTGCCCTGACGGCTGCCGTCCACTGCCACCTGCCGCATTTTGATGCGCTGCCCGTCCAAAGGCGTAAGAATGAGGCAGCCCAGCACCTCGCCATTTTCCAGGTACACTAGGTGATGGTCGTTCACCTCCGCTGCCAGTTGCGCCTCCGTAAATTCCAAGCCCAGCGGCTTGCGCAATACCCTATAGCGCAGCTCCACCGCCCTGCGGTAACCCTGCGAATCGTGGGGCACCCACTGCATTACCCCCGGCAACAAGTTATCCATATTGGCCATCATCAAACAAAAATACACCTCTCCGCTTATTTCGGGAGGCTGGACGGCTTACTTATATCTCGCTACTTGCTACTAGTATCTAAAATGCCGTTTCGCAGGTATTTCGCAGGTAGTTCAAGGGGTGTTCGCGGGTACTTCAAGGGTATCTCGCAGGTGCTTCAAGGGGTGTTCAAGGGTACTTCGCAGGTAGTTCAAATTCTATTAATTGGCTGTTTATCAATCATTTGTGTGAAAAAAGTGTTTTTTTTTGTTTTTTCTTCATTCGTAGAGGGTAGAATGTAGAACGATTTACGATGGAAGCCCGCCCCGCTTATTGCGGGGATTGCAGCCCAAACCATTTTCAAATTTTCAAATCATCAAATTACCAAATCAATCAGCACATCAGCACATTACCATAATGGTAAGCACTTAGTGCGAATATTCCAAATCAAAAAATGGGTAAATGGGTGGGTGTTCAATGACGGGTTAGGCTAGCTAGAAACACGAAAAGTGGAATCGCCAGTATGGCTTGGGTGGGTGTAGAGAGGTGTGGTTTTTGGGGGATGCTATTTACTTGGTGATGTGGAGGCTTGTTTTTAACTCTGTGCCGAAGTAAATGCCCATTTCCCATCACGGACCATTGGGTTAAATTTGTATAGATAATTGACAGCATTTACTTAGCTGAAAGCATTATCGAAGAAAATGCCGACCTTATTGAGCAGAAGTGGAAAGAATATTTCGGTACTAAATGACCCTGTAATGCTAGCTGCCCTGAACATACGATTTGAAGCACGCAACATGTTCATCGAACTGAACGATGGCCGTATAGTTTCCGCTTCCGTTGACAACTACCCCAACTTGAGTAAAGGCACGCCTGAACAATGGAAAAAATATGAACTATGGAACGAAGGGCAATGGATTCATTGGGAAGAATTGGATGAAGACCTTTCCGTTGAGGGATTTCTGAAAATGGACAATGAGGCCGCTTAGGTGGGTTTGGTAAGGCGACAAGAGGTGCCGTCTAGCCTAAGGCAAGACAGCATGTCGAAAATATTAATGGGATGGGTCTTGGTGAGCGGAGTCGAACCAAAGCGATGGCCTGCGCTCCGGTTCGACTTCGCTCACCGAGACGGCTTACTCCCCCGTTCGCATAGATTAGCGCAGCGTATCTACGTGAAATAGGCATGGTAGCTTTCAGCTACTCAAAGCTAAGGATTGGTAATCCCACGTTGTGCGTAGATTAGCGAAGCCGAATGAAGACAGCAAACCGTTTCTTTCGACTCCCCCTACTGGCTTAAGTCTTTGATTTAAGCCTACCAATAAAATAAAGTGTACAACTTCTTTACCACCGCCCTGAAATGTTATCACTAGTTTTAAACCCGCGCCAGCTAGCGGTCTTTTACAGCATCATTTGAGAAGAATAGGGCTTTTCAGCGAATGTTAATTTCGGGCACCGCTACTTGGTAATGTTGGGCAATGGTAAACAAAATTCTCCCGTATACGGCATAATAGCCCCGATGGTAATCTTTGTATTTTTCCGAAAGCGTGGTGTTCAATTCCGTTTTCCTGACAAATGCCGCCACCATTTGGTAAAAGAAACCATAGTTGCTGTTTTCCAGGCCTAAGCCTTTGCTGCGTAAGTATCGTAGGTTTTTCCTTGATAGTGTCAGCACAAACTCTTCATCTCCAGCTAATGCAAAAGCTGCAATTTGCAAGTTGCGCAGTTCCACTTCATATTGAACGTAAAGGTCCTTTTTGTTAAATCCTTGGGCCAATTGCACATACTCCAAAGCCTTATCGCCTTCTTTTAGCAATATATGGTACTTGGCATAGGAAATAGCGGCCAAGGTGAGCAGTGTGGTATGCTTGCTATCAATCACCCTTTTCATTTTTGTGGAGAGTACCGCATATGCCGCCTCATACCTACCGGTAATTAATGAAAGCTGTATGAATTTAGTGTGGTGGTAGTGCTCCTGCAATACAAGCGAGTCAGGTGGATAGGACTTGAATATTTCACCGTACATGGCCTGGGCCTCTGAATACTCGCTCAGGGCATACAAAGCCTCGGCAATTCGGCACCTGCTAACAAATACCTCATCATCATTGAATGGATGCTCAGGGTACTCAAACAATCGCAGCGACTTCTTCAGCCATTCCAAACTAATCTCAGGTTCAAATTCAACGTCGTTGTAGTACAAGGAATAGGCTCTGTTAAGGTAATAGTGCGCTCTGAGGCATGGCAGGGAAGAGCTGTAGATATTGCGCTCAATCTTTTGTAGCTGTGCTAGGGGGTTCTTTATCTTGTCTGGTAAGATGCCTGCACTTTGGCAGTATAAAAAAGTGGCCAGCATCATGGCTTCGGTATACAAATCCGTTTCCGGGTTTTGCGATACTTGGCGCAATTTCTTGGCATAATATCGCACCAGCTTTTCGTCAATGAACTTTAAGGGCACCCGTTGAGCAGCCTCAAAACACACTGCATAAAACTCGATTTTATCTGCTTTGGGAAGGTTTCCGATTTTCTTTTCCATTAATTTCATTTCATGGAAAAGGTTGGCCATTAATACTTTTTTAAGCAGCCACTTTATCAAATGCAAGCCCCCCTCGGGCACGAGGCATTCACAGATTTGGTTGCAAAGAATCGAATTGAGCTTAAAGAGTGTCCCCTCCGTTACCCCTATTTCCTGTCTAGCCCTGTCTACCTCCTGCACATAGGGTTGATGCCTGTTTTGCCAAGTCCATTCCAACAAAAGCTTGGCTTTGCCTTTAATTTCCAAGGAATTGATTTGCCCATATTCCTCGGCGGTCAATGATTTTGTCAGTTCCGCTAAATATCGCATATCCCTTGTTGTTCCGAAATCCTAGAACGCAAATAGCGAAATTCTTACTACAAGTGAAAGTCTTTTTAGAAATACCTTAGTCCTAACCAATCATCTACGTCCCTTTTCAAGGGCTTACCATCTACTTCCTTAATTACCCATTTATCTTTTGGGGCATGTACATTGTATTTGATTTGCACACCATTAGGGGTGGTGACCTGCCGTTTCAAGTCGAGTGAACTATTTGCGGCCTTCATTTTGTCAACTAAATTGGTAGTGCTCATATTACTTTTATCAATAAACAATAGACTCACATTATCACCTGAATAGGTGAGCACTTTAAAATGCTGGCTTGGCTGGAAAACCTGCCAATTCCCTTCTCTGTATATCGCTTGATATTGGGGTGGGATGTATATGGGCGAAGCTGCGCAGGCAAAATCTTTCCAAACGCCCGTATTGTTCCATTTGCCTATACTGCCTTTATCGCATAGCCTGAAACAGCTATCCACTGTCATGATGCCGTCATCAAGAATCAGCACTATTGGCCGTGGTATCAATTGCGAAGTTTTCCTTCGCTGTACGCCACCTCCACTAATCAAGTAACCTTTACCGGCACTATAAAGCTCTGGCGACGAGCGGTATCCATGGCCAATGGTGACCATATAATCCTGCTTTTCTTCAAACAGCTTCGATATTTGTTCCTGCTTTAGCCGATATTTTAGGAGAGTGGCAAACACCGCAAAGTGCTCGTTTTTAAGGGCAGGTTTATCTTTTCGGTCAGGCAACTGTATAGAGAGCAGGGTGGTAACGATACTGGTCATGGGGTCCTCGTCCATGCCTTTCAATTTCACCCGTTCCATCCTTCTTCGAAAGGGAGGGTACCGCCTAAAACGATAGCTGCCCATGGTATAGTCCTCCACTACTTTATCAAGCAATACTTCCGCTTCATAACGGATGGCGGGGCTTGCTGCAAAGGAATACAAGGTATTGATGGCCGTAAGGCTGTAGCCGCTATATGGCATGGAATTGAATTCATAAAAACCCCTTTCCTGCTTTTTGCGCAAATGCTGCAACAGCCATTGTTCCAAGCCATTTTTTTGATTGTCGAAAACCATGGCGGTATCACCCTTTTCAAACAAATATTGGTTGCGAAGGTAGCGGCTAATTTCGCCCATCAGTATATGGTTTTCCGTCTCCTGCATGGTTTTCAGGGTGCCAGGCATGCGTAGGTGAGGCTTGCCTCCGCTATGGGTTAGCAGCTTGGCCACTAGATGTTCTTGGGTAGCTGGGTAAAGTAAATCAGGCCTATCCTTCATGATATACAAAAGCCCTATCAAGCCTATTTCAGTAAAATCGTAATCACCATTTTTGTGCAATGCCCAATCGCTGCCGCTCCTGCCCCAAGGAGCGTTTTTGCTCAGCAAATATTGGTTCACGGCTGCTACCTCTTTGCCCTGTAACAGCTTGCATACCAGCACCCGGGGTATCTCCACTTTGGCAGTAATGGCCCATTCCGGAAAAGGCCTTTCCGCATATTTTTTGATAAGTAGATTGGAGCTATCTATAGCGAAGCTTAGCTGGGCATCTATTCCCGGATAAGTTTGTGGCTGCAGCGGTACTTTGTCATTCCACCGGGGCTCCATGATATAATAACCGCAAGAGGAAAAACCCACCATCAATAAAAGAAAGGCCAGTATGCGCATGGTTCAGTCCAAGAGGGATAGACCTTTTTAACTTACGGGATATTCCACAAAGTTCCTATCGGTTTCGTACAGTCGTACCAATAAATCCAATTCAGGATCCAATCGCTTTCTGAGCAGATTGTAAATTACAATGGCTATGTGTTCGGCAGTAGGGTTAAGGTCTTTGAACTCCTCCGTATCAAGATTAAGATTCTTGTGGTCGAATCGCTCCATTACTTCCTCCTCAATCAGGTCTTTCAAAATTTTTAAATCAATGACATACCCTGTCTCGGGGTTAATTTCACCGGTTACCTTTACTTCCAACTTATAATTGTGGCCATGGTAGCTGGGGTTGCTGCACAAGCCGAACACCGCAGCATTTTGCTCGTCAGTCCAGTCTTTGCGGTACAAGCGGTGGGCACTGTTAAATTGTGCTTTTCTAAAAACGGCTACTCTCATTCATCCATTACTTTAGGGTAGGTATAAAATTAGGCATATTAGCAGCAGGTTGGTTGCCTTGCTTTTCCTTATTTTTAAGCCATGGATACAACTACCACGCTACATGCTTTCAGCCTATCGGGCTTAACTGGCGGCACTATCGACTTTTCGGCATTTAAAGGCAAGAAAGTGCTCATCGTAAACACGGCATCATTCTGCGGCTACACGCCACAGTATAAGCAACTGAAGGAATTGCAAGAAGAGTTTAGCAACGTACTGGTAGTTGTGGGCGTGCCCTGTAACGATTTTGGCAATCAAGAACCGGATAGCGATGCGGAGATAGCTGCCTTTTGCGAGCGCAATTTCCAAGTCAATTTCCCCATGACTACCAAGGTAACGATAGTGGGTGATGCACAGCATCCATTATATCAATGGCTCACTTCCGCCAAACTCAACGGTGTGCAAGATGCTGAGGTTAAATGGAATTTCCATAAATTCCTGATAGACGAAAATGGCCATTTGATGGCTGATTTCCCCAGTTCCGTATCCCCTGTTTCGGAAGACATTATCAATCTGCTGTAAACATGCTTTTTAGCGAGGTAATCGGTCAGGAGCGGTTGAAGGGACAGATGCTGCGCAGCATTGCTGAAGGCAGGGTAAGCCATGCGCAATTGTTTCTTGGCCCTTTGGGGCATGGGGGCTTGCCCTTAGCACTTGCCTATGCCCAGTACCTCACCTGCACACAAAGGGAAGAGGGCGATGCCTGCGGCAAATGCTCCTCTTGCTCAAAGGCGGCCAAGCTCATCCACCCCGATATCCATTTTTCCTTTCCCTTTCCGGCAGTGGAGGGTAGGAAAATATGCGCTGAGTTTTTGCCAGAGTGGCGCGAGGCGGTCATTGCTTCACCGTACCTGAACCTGCACCAATGGTTGCTGAAATTCAATGCCGAAAACAAACAGGCCAACATTACGGCATCCGAATGCAGGGACATTATCCGCCGATTGAACCTTAGCGCCTTTGAATCGGCTTACAAAGTAATGATTATCTGGTTGCCCGAGTTTTTGGGCAAGGAAGGCAATACCCTTTTAAAAATACTGGAAGAACCGCCTGACAATACTGTTTTTCTGCTGGTAGCGGAGAAGCATGACCAAATGCTGAACACTATCCTATCGCGTACCCAGATTACCAAAATTCCGGCATTAGACCATCCAGTGCTGGCCGCGGTGTTGGAAAATGAGCTGGCTTTGGATAGCGACAATGCACTTCGCATTGCCAGCTTAAGCAACGGCGATTACATAGAAGCCACTGCCTTGGCCCAGCATGCAGTGAACGAACAGGCAGGCATGTTTAGGGAATGGCTAGGCATGATGCTATCCAAGCATGACCCCTTGGCACTGATCAACTGGATAGAAGGATTTGCAGCTATCGGCAGGGAAGGACAGAAAAATTTCTTTTCCTATGGCCTGTATCTATTGGAAGAAGCCTTGAGCATGTCAATCAGTGGTAGCGATTCCAATCGCCTTCAGCCTACGGAAGTGAAGGTGGCCAAAGCGATGAACCACCTGGTGGCCGACTTGATAAGCTTGCAAAAGCTCTATCAATTGTTCAACGATTCCAGCTACCATATTGAGCGGAATGCGCATCCTAAAATACTGATGCTCAATTTGTCATTGCAAGTCGCCCGCTTATTGGGTCGAAATGGTTAACTTTGAACAAAAACAGAGGAGAATAGATGGCTTGTGCCGGATGCACTACGAGTGGTACTACCCCCAAAGGCTGTGGAAGTAAGGGACACTGCGCCAGCGGTGCCTGCAATATGCTCAATACGTTCGACTGGCTGGCAGAGATGCCCATAGCCTTCGGCTCGGAGCAGGTATATGTGCATGAAATCAGCTTCCAAAAGGGCAGCAGAAAAGACTTTTTCAAAAACGACAAGAAGCTGGAAGTAGAAACCGGCGATTGGGTGGTGGTGGAAACCTCCATGGGCACCGATATAGGACAAATTACCTTATCGGGCGAGCTGGTAAAGCTGCAAATGCGCAAGAAAAAGGTGAAGGAGAAGCCGGCAGAACTTAGGAGCATCATTCGCAAGGCCGAGGAGCATGATTTTAAGGTGTGGGAGGAAGCAAAGGCCCTGGAAAAGGAAACCATGATAAGGGCCCGTGCGGTAGCCCGTAGCCTATCGTTGGATATGAAAGTGGGCCATGTGGAATATCAGGCCGATAAGAAAAAGGCTACTTTTTACTATACCGCCGATGATAGGGTCGATTTCAGGGAACTGATAAAGATATACGCCAAGGAGTTCAAGGTAAAAATCGAGATGCGCCAGATAGGTGCAAGGCAAGAAGCAGGCAAAATAGGCGGTATAGGCTCTTGTGGCAGGGAATTGTGCTGCTCTACCTGGCTTACCGATTTTAAATCGGTTTCTACCAATGCCGCCCGCTACCAAAATCTGTCCATCAACATGGCCAAGCTATCTGGCCAGTGCGGCCGGTTGAAATGCTGCCTCAACTATGAGCTGGATACCTATATGGACGCGCTTCAAGATTTCCCGAAGAAAGCGGACAAGATAGATACGGAAAATGGCAAGGCATTCCTACAGAAAACCGACATTCTGCAAAGGCTCATGTGGTACACGTACGAAGATTCGTCCAACTTCTATCCACTTAGTGTCGAGAAGGTGAAAGAGATTTTGGAGATGAACGAGGCGGGAAAGCCTGCACCTCCCTTAGGATATATCGCCGTACATACAGCGGAAGAAGAGGAGGAAGTGGCCGTGGATTATGAAGATACTGTGGGACATATTACCCTGGCAGCCCTTGAGAAAACCGGTAAAAAGAAAAAGCGGAAGAATAAAAATAAGAACCGCCCCCAAGGGGAAGGCACTTCACAAAATGCCCAACAAAGAACCACTGCCAATAACAGCCCCAACCAACCGCAACAGCAACAGCAACAAGGGCAGGGCAATAACCAACAGCGGCAAGGGGCTGGCGGAGGAAACCGTCGCAATAAAAACCGCAACCGTAACCGCGGGCCAAAACCACAGGGTTCATGAAATTCTTAGTCCATACTATTTTCCTTTTGGGCTTAGTGCTTTTGTCTGGGTGCAACCCTAACGTGGTTTTCGAAAAAAACCAAGAGATAGAAAAGTACGTTTGGAATAAGAACAAACCTGTTGTATTAAGTACTACTATTGAGGACACCACCTTGCGCTACAACATTTCCGTCAATATCCGCCATGCCAACTTCTATGAATATAGCAACCTATGGATGATGGTATATACTACTTTCCCTGATGGAAAGAAGTTGCACCAGCGTATTGAATTTCAATTGGCTGAAACCAGTGGTAAGTGGCAAGGGGATTGCACGGGCGATATTTGCGACATTAACTTGCCCATACAGCAAAATGCCCGATTCGAACAGCCGGGAAAATACACCTTCGAATTTGAACAGATTATGCGCCAGGATTTGCTACCGGGCATAATGGCAGTAGGCTTGAAAATAGAGAAGCTTCCGAAGAAATAATCAATTCCCTTTAAATGCTGCTTTGCGCTTTTCAAGAAAAGCACTTACGCCCTCTTTGTAATCATTGGTGCGGCCTGCAATGTCTTGGCAATAGGCTTCGTATTGCAACATAGCCTCCAAATCGTTGTTCAAGCCCTTATACACCATCTTCTTTATCAAGCCAATGGCTTTGGTGGGCGCAGCGGCATAATAATCGGTGTACCCTTTTACGGCTTCATCCAGTTGCTCCGCTGGCACGGCCTTATTTACCAAACCCATATCGGCTGCCTCTTTCCCTTTCACCCTAGTGCCCATGGTTGCTAGTTCAAAAGCCTTTAAAGAGCCCAACATTTTCGGCAAGAAAAACGAGGAGCCGGAATCCAACACCAAGCCGATATTGATAAACACCTCTATCAAGGTAGCTTCTTCGGAGGCTACGATTACATCGCAAGCCAAGGCTAAAGAGCAGCCAGCACCCGCCGCAACACCGTTCAAGCGGCATACAACAGGCTTTGCCAAATTGCGGATACCCAATATCAAGGGATTGTACCTTTTCTTGATGGATTCAGAAAAACTACGGTTCTCCACTCCCGATGCCGCTTTTAAGTCTTGGCCCGAACAAAACGCCTTGCCCGCACCGGTCAACACTACCACCCTTACGGAATCATCCTTTGCCACTTCCTTAAAAGCGGCCTGTAGCTCGTAGGTCATTTCATCGTTCAGGGCATTGTAAACTTCAGGGCGGTTCATGGTAATGGTAGCCACGCCAGCCTCAACGGTATAAAGCAAGGTATTGTACATAGGGTTAGTTTAGCAAGTATCTATAAGCAATCATTTGTGACAGCACGCCAATCATGTAGCCGCTATAAATATCGCGCGAACGATGGGCTTTCAAATATAAGCGGGCCGAACCAATTAAACCAGCCAACAACATGACGGAGGCAAAGGCCCACTCCATATTATAATTGGACAATAGCGTCACTACCAAGGCCACGGCCACAAAATTGCCCGCTGCCACGGAATGGATACTGATTTTATAAAAATTATTGAGAAAGAAAGCCATAAAGATGGAAATGGCCCCTCCCAACATAATTTTATTGAACAACTCCCCTATGGCCAAATTGCGGATGACCATAAAAGTCCAGAAATAGAATACGGACATGGCGATATATGGTATAATCCGTTCACGTTGGGTACGGAGTTGTAGGCTATTGGCAAAGCCCAATTGTTTCATCAATAGGATAGTAACCAAAGGGTAAATTACCGTATTGGTAACCAATACCACCACTACCTGCATGTAAGCCACCCTGCCTAAATGCGCAAACAAAAAGGGATACCCTTTATCAATAAAAAAGAAAATATAGAGGGTCATGAACAAGGGGTGGAACACATAAGAGATGACCACCGCCAAGGTATGCAATACCCCCTTGCGACTAGGAACTGGCTTTACTTCTTTTTCTGCTTCAGGAATATCTATGGGCTCTGTCATAATTGCTTCCTAAGGCGAGCCACGGGAATGTTCAACTGTTCCCTATACTTGGCTACTGTCCTACGGGCAATATTATAACCTTTTTCGTTAAGAACCTCCATTAATTTTTGGTCGGAAAGAGGCCTACGTTTACTTTCCTTACCTATCATATCCGATAGAATGCTTTTCACCTCCCGAGTAGATACCTCTTCGCCACTATCGGTCTGTAACGATTCTGAGAAAAAGTATTTCAGCGAGAAGGTGCCAAATTCCGTTTGCACATACTTGCTGTTGGCTACCCTTGATACGGTAGAAATATCCAAGCCCGTTTTTTCTGCAATATCCTTCAAAATCATAGGTTTCAAGGAAGTCTCGTCGCCGGTAAGGAAAAAATCGTACTGGTGTTCCATTAAGGCGCGCATGGTTTTCATCAAAGTTTGCTGCCGCTGCTGTATGGCATCTATAAACCATTTGGCCGAGTCTATTTTTTGCTTGATGAACAATACCGCTTCTTTTTGCTCCCGGGTTTTCTTTTTGCTCTTATCATAGCTCTGCAGCATTTCCTTGAAGTTTTGGCTAATGCGCAGTTCAGGGGCATTGCGGGCATTAAGGGTCAACTGCAGCTCCCCATTGGTATTGGTGATGAAAAAATCAGGGGTTACATATTGGTTGGAACGGGAAGAGCTGTTGTATCCGCTGCCGGGCTTGGGGTTCAGCTTTAGGATAGCATCAATGGAATGCTTCAATTCTTCCCCACTAATATTGAGCGACTTCTCCAGCTTTTCGTAGTGCTTCTTGGTGAATTGCTCAAAATGGTCGCGGATAATGCGGATGGCATTTTGGATATGTGGGTCATGATGGTGCTCATGCCGCTGTAGTTGTATCAAAAGGCATTCTTGTAAGTCCCTAGCCCCTATACCTGGAGGGTCGAAGGTATGGATAAGCTTCAATACATGCTCCAGTTCGTCCTCGTTGGCAAACACGTTCTGGGCGAAGGCCAAGTCATCAACAATGGCTTCTGTCTCCCTGCGCAAGTATCCATCTTCATCAATACTGCCAATAATCTGGGTGGCTATTTTATGTTCCCTTTCATCCAAATCCAACAGCCCCAATTGGTCGGTCAAGTGCTCGTGAAAACTGCTTTCCACGGCAATGGGAATGGTGCGTTCTTCGTCAGGATCGGGGTAGTTGCTGTCTTTTAACTTATAGGCAGCCACTTCGTCGTCGTCATAGTAGTCTGAAAAGTCGAGGCTATCGTCCACTTCCCCGCCATTGTCGTCCGCAAGTTTTATTTCCTCCCCTTCCGTAGGCATTTCATCGCCTTCATTGGTATTTTCCGGAGTTTGGTCATAAGTACCATCCTCCGTATTCTCCATACCATCGTCAAGGGCTGGGTTCGATTCAATTTCCTCTTTTATACGTTGCTCCAATTGTGCGGTGGGTACCTGCAACAGTTTCATAAGCTGTATCTGTTGTGGCGACAGCTTTTGAAGGAGCTTTTGACTAAGGTTCTGATTTAGCATAGGGGTTCGATAGTTTAAAACGCTTACCAACTATAATGCCAAAATTACTTGTTAATTTAGCACTTCCTATCAACGATATACAATACGGAGGGGTAAAAGATGAAGACATACATATCAAATCTGTCTGATTTTGAGGGCAAATCGGTTACATTGCAAGGGTGGGTATCGCATTCCCGCGATAGCAAAGGATTGGTATTCATTGTATTGCGCGATGGTACCGGTTTTGCCCAATGTGTGGTATCTCAGGAAGTGGTCGGCGATGACCAATTCAATGCGGCCAAATCCCTGAATCAAGAAAGCGCGGTAGCATTGACTGGCACCGTGGTAAAAGATGAACGCCAGATTGGGGGCTACGAATTACAGGCCACCGGCGTGGAAGTTATCAGCATTGCCGAGGAATACCCTATTACCCCGAAAGAACATGGTGTTGATTTTTTAATGGACAAGCGCCATCTATGGCTGCGCAGCAAACGCCAATGGGCCATTATGAGGGTGCGCAACCGCATTATTTTTGCCATTCACCAATTTTTCCAGGAGCGGGGATTTATACAAATGGATGCCCCCTTGTTTACGGGCAATGCCTGTGAAGGTACCAGCACTTTGTTCGAGACCGATTTCTATGGCGACCCTGCCTATTTATCCCAATCAGGCCAATTATACGGAGAGGCAATGGCCATGGCGCATAGCAAAATCTATACTTTCGGCCCTACTTTTAGGGCGGAAAAATCAAAGACTCGCCGCCACCTTTCCGAATTTTGGATGATAGAGCCCGAAATGGCCTTCTATGATTTGGACATGGACATGGACCTGATAGAAGACTTTGTGCGATTTGTTATCAGAAGGGTTTTGGAAAGTAGCCGAACGGAGTTGGAATTGATTGAGCGCGATATTGCTACCTTGGAGAAAGCGGACGCCCCCTTTGCCCGCATTACTTATGACGAAGCGGTGCAAATCATCAAAGGCGAGCGGGATATCAATGGCCGCAACTCCATCCAAACACTTCAAAATGACTTGAAGGAATTGAAGGAGCAAATTGCTGCCAACGAAGCGGAAATACAGCGCAGGGAAGCCCACATTAAAACGCCCGGCCTAAAAAAGGGCGAAATCAATTTCAATGTAAGCCAAATAGCCAAGCTGAGGGCAGAGAACAAGGAATTGGAAGAGAGGGCGGAGAACATACCCCAATGGCTGCAATCGGCCAAAGATTTCGAATACGGCAATGACCTAGGCGGCTCCGACGAGACTATTATCACCCGCTTGTTCGATACGCCCGTTATGGTCCACCGTTGGCCAAGGGAGGTAAAAGCGTTCTATATGAAGCGTGACGAGCAAAACCCCATGCTGGCAAAAGGCGTGGACTTATTGGCTCCAGAAGGCTTTGGTGAGATAGTAGGCGGCGGTGAGCGGGAAACCGATATCGAATTCCTAAAAAAACAGATTGAGCACCACCAGTTGCCCATGAAAGAGTTTGAGTGGTACCTTGATTTGCGCCGCTTTGGCTCCGTACCACATGCAGGTTTTGGATTGGGCTTGGAGCGTTTCGTGGCCTATATCTGCGGCCTGAAGCATATCCGCGAGACCATCCCCTTCCCCCGCATGTACGGCAGGTTGTTCCCTTGATGATTGGAGGCCACTTCGCAATCTTGGCAAATAACCTAACTTTGCCACAATGAAATTGCGCGCCGAAAAGCTGGTAAAGACCTACCGCAGCCGCAGGGTGGTAAACGAGGTTTCCTTCCATGTCGACCAAGGCGAGATTGTTGGCTTGTTGGGGCCAAACGGTGCTGGGAAAACCACCAGCTTCTATATGGTGGTAGGCCTTATCAAGCCCGAATCGGGGGAAGTATTCCTGGACAACCAAAATATCACCAAGCTGCCCATGTACAAGCGCTCGCAATCAGGCATCGGTTACTTGGCGCAAGAGGCTTCCATCTTCAGGCAATTATCCATTGAGGACAACCTGTACGCCGTGCTGGAAATGACCAAACTTTCCAAAGCGGAACAACACCAAAGGGTGGAAACCTTGTTGCAGGAATTTGGCTTGCTGGAAAAGCGCAAGTTTTTAGGGGCCGTGCTTTCAGGGGGCGAAAGGAGAAGGACGGAGATAGCTCGGGCACTGGCGGTGAACCCTAAATTCATTCTGTTGGACGAGCCATTTGCGGGCATTGACCCCATTGCGGTGGAAGATATACAGCGCATTGTGGAGCAACTAAAACGAAAGAACATTGGCATCTTGATAACCGACCACAATGTACAGGAAACCCTCTCCATAACGGACAGGGCCTATCTGCTCTTTGAAGGGCGCATACTTAAGGCAGGTACTGCGGAAGAACTCTCGCAAGACGAGCAGGTACGCAAAGTGTACCTTGGCCAGAATTTTGAGTTGAGAAAGAAAAAGGTATTTGATTTTGGGGAAGGGGACCCCATCAACCCATCGCTACCATGAACGTGTTCAACTCCATAGTTTCCTGGTTTTTCAAGCAACGCAACGACCAGATTAGGCAGTTTGTAGAGCATCCTATTGAAACGCAAGAACGGGTATTTTGGAACCTGATACATGCAGGTCGTAATACCGAGTGGGGCGTAATGCACGATTACAACCACATTGACTCCATCAGCGATTTCAAGCAGCATGTGCCCCTGCAAGACTATGATAGTCTGAAGCCCTATATAGAGCGGCTCATGAAGGGCGAACAACATTTGTTGTGGCCAACGGAAATCAATTGGTTCGCAAAATCTTCAGGCACCACCAGCGACAAAAGCAAGTTTATCCCCGTAAGCCCCGAGGCCTTGGACGAGTGCCACTACAAAGGGGGGAAAGACGTAATGGCCGTATATCTAAAAAATTACCCCGATGCGGAGATATTTACGGGCAAGGGCTTGGTAATGGGCGGCAGCAACAAGGTAAACCAATTGACCGAGAACTCCTATTATGGCGATGTTTCGGCAGTGATGCTGCAAAATTTGCCCTTTATTGCCGAATACTTCCGTACGCCCGAATTGGGCATAGCCCTCATGGACGAGTGGGAGGAAAAAATTGAGCGCATGGCACGCTCCACCTCACAGGAAAACGTCACCCATCTAGCAGGCGCACCCACCTGGACCTTGGTACTGATTAGGCGCATCTTGGAGATAACGGGCAAACAGCATATCAAGGAAGTGTGGCCCAACCTTCAATTGTTCATCCACGGTGGGGTCAGCTTTACGCCCTATAAGCAGCAATACCAACAATTGATACCCGGCGAAATGCATTATATGGAAACCTATAATGCTTCCGAAGGTTTCTTTGGCCTGCAAGACGAGCCTGAAAAGGAGGAACTATTGCTAATGCTGGATTATGGCATCTTTTATGAGTTTCTTCCCCTAGAAGAAGTAAACAATGAAACGCCGAAGACCTTACAATTGGAGGAAGTAGAGGTAGGTAAAAACTATGCCCTCGTCATTTCTACCAATGCAGGGCTATGGCGATATGTGATAGGCGATACCATTAAGTTCACCTCCGTGTTCCCTTTTAAATTCCGTATCTCGGGGCGTATTAAGCACTTTATCAATGTTTTCGGGGAGGAGGTGATAGTGGACAATGCGGATAGGGCCATAGCCGAGGCCAGTGAAGCCCTGGGCTGCGAAGTGAAGGAATATACCGCCGCCCCATTCCTGAATGCCGATGGTACTGGTGGGCATGAATGGCTCATCGAATTTAGCAAGGCCCCGAAAGATTTGGGGGCTTTTACCCTGCACCTGGACGAAGCCTTGAAAAAGGCCAACTCCGACTACGAGGCCAAACGTCATAAAAGCATGGTACTGCATCTGCCTATCATTCATGCAGCACCAGAGGGCACTTTTTATGAGTGGCTGAAGGCAAGGGGCAAACTGGGCGGCCAACACAAAATTCCGCGCCTTTCCAACGAACGTACCTATCTGGAAGAGATAATGGCCCTAGTGCCCAAGTAAACTTTTGGTTAAGAATCTTCTTTTTAGCGAAAATCATTTCTTTCATTTCACCATAGGTATACATTTGTGCTATATGAAACTTCCTTTATTGTTACTAGCCTTATTGCTCTCATTTTGCGCCCAGGCCCAACTGCCCAAAACCTTTGTAGCTGCCGGCCAAGGCCCTGCCCCCGATTACAGCAAACCCGAATGCTGGAGCGCATTGCCATTCAGGAAAGATGCCGGTGATTATCTGCCCAAAGGCGAAAACCCTATCAACGATTCGCTGAAAGCGGTGGACGTGTTCTACATTTATCCTACCATTTATAGAAAAGGCGATACTTGGACGGCCGACCTTGGCAACAAGAAACTGAACAAAAAGATTGACCGCCTGCCCGTCAAATTCCAGACTTCCCCCTTCGGACAAATAGCCCGTATCTATGCCCCGCGGTACCGCCAAGCGCATCTCGATAGTTTCCGCGATAGCACCGGCACGGGCGAGCAGGCTTTGGATTTTGCCTACCAAGACGTGAAGGCGGCCTTTGAATACTATCTTCAGCATTATAATCAAGGTAGGCCTATTGTCATCGTTTCCCATAGCCAAGGTACCCGCCATTCCAGGCTTTTGCTGAAGGATTATTTTGACAATGACAGCATGCGCCAACGCTTGGTATGCGCCTATGTGGTGGGTTTCGGCATTTTCCCTGAGCAATATGGCTTGCTGAAGCCTTGTGCCCAGCCTAATGACGTAAACTGCTATGTCACCTGGGCATCTTTCGGCGATGGCCATGTGCCTGAACCCGGCGTACTGTTGGGCAATTATTGCCTTAACCCTGTAAGCTGGACAGTGGATACTACCTGGCAAAGCGGCAAAGGCGGCATATTGGTCAACCTTAATCGGAAGATGCCCTTCCACAATCAGGCAAGGGTAAAAGACAATTACCTATGGGTGCGCACCAACACTACGTTTTTTAAGAAAACCAAGGTATTGCACCTGCTTGACTTTAACCTGTTTTGGTACGATATCCGCGACAATGCGGCACTCAGGGTAAAAACCTACCTTTCAAGCCAGCACTAGCTCTTAAAATCCCAAGTATTCAGAAAGGCAGTGGTGAAGTTGCCTTTGCGGAAATCTTCGTTACGCATCAGCTTGATATGGAAGGGAATGGTTGTTTTGATACCTTCCACAACAAACTCCTGTAAAGCCCTGTCCATTTTATTGATGGCCTCCTCGCGGGTTTTGGCGCGGCAAATGATTTTTGCCACCATCGAGTCATAATATGGCGGTACGGTATAGCCCGCATATACGTGGGTATCAACCCTTACGCCGTGGCCTTTACTGGTATGTAAGCTGGTTATCTTGCCGGGGCTGGGCATAAAATCGTTGAATGGGTCTTCGGCATTGATACGGCACTCAATGGCATGCAACTGCGGGAAATAGTTCGTACCCGAAATCTTTTCACCTGCAGCAATCTTTATCTGCTCTTTCACCAAGTCATAATCTATCACCTCCTCCGTTACGGGATGCTCCACCTGTATGCGGGTATTCATCTCCATAAAGTAGAAGTTGCGGTACTTGTCCACCAAAAACTCTATGGTGCCAAGGCTTTCATAGTTGATAGCTTTGGCCGCCTTTAGGGCTGCTTCCCCCATTTTCTTCCTCAGCTTGTCGTCCATAAAGGGCGATGGGCTCTCTTCCACCAGCTTCTGCATGCGGCGCTGTATGCTGCAATCCCTTTCTGACATGTGGAGCACCGTACCGTATTGATCGCCCGCCACCTGTATTTCGATATGCCTGGGCTCCTCCACGTATTTTTCTATATACACCCCATCATCGGCAAAGGAGGCTTTGGCCTCTGTCTTGGCTTGGTTAAGTGCAATTTCCAAGTCCTCTTCTTTCCAGATAATGCGGATACCCTTACCACCACCGCCAGCAGTGGCCTTTATCACCACCGGATAGCCAATTTTTTTGGCAATCTTTTTTGCTTCGGCCACATCGGTAATCAAGCCATCAGAGCCTGGTACCACGGGCACCCCTGCATCGCGCATGGTTTGCTTGGCATTGATTTTATTGCCCATCTTGCGAATCATCTCCGCCGTTGGGCCTATGAACTTGATGCCGTAGGCATTGCATATTTCGGCAAACTGCTCGTTTTCTGCCAAAAAGCCATAGCCTGGGTGTATGGCATCGGCATTGGTAATTTCAGCCGCCGCCATTATGTTGGCTATTTTCAGATAGCTGTCCTTACTGGCAGCCGGGCCTATGCATACGGCCTCGTCGGCAAAGCGCACGTGCAGGCTTTCCGCATCGGCCTTGGAATACACCGCCACGGTATTGATACCCATTTCCTTGCAGGTACGTATTATCCGCAGGGCTATTTCTCCGCGGTTGGCAATCAATATCTTCTTGAACATGCGCCTTTAAGCCTCTGAGGGGTCAATAATAAACAGGGGTTGGTCGTACTCCACCGGTGAAGCATCCTCTATCAGCACCTTCACGATTTTACCCGATACTTCCGATTCTATTTCATTGAACAGCTTCATGGCCTCAATGATACAGAGCACCGAGCCTTGGCGCACCACGTCGCCCACTTTTACGAAGGGGTCCTTATCAGGCCCTGAGGCGCGGTAGAATGTACCTATCATAGGCGATTTCATGGTGATATAAGCAGCATTGCCCGAGGTATCCGCCTTGCTTTCCTCTTTTGCGGCAGGTGATTCCGTTTGCGGGGCAGCCTTGGGCGTTTCTTGCACAGGGGCAGCCGCTACGGGCACGGGAGCCGCTAAAGTGGCTTGTGGGCTGTAGATAACCTGTGGAAGTCCCTCACCGCCCGATTTCTTCTTCAGCAATATTTTAAAGCCTTCTTGCTCTATCCTCATTTCATTGAGGTCAGACTTGCTCATCAGGCGCATGAGCTCTTGTATCTGCTTAAAATCCATGGTTGCTGTTATTTAACGCGTTCAACGTAAGCCCTTTCGTGGGTATCTATTTTAATTCTATCGCCAATGTTGATGAACAAGGGCACTTTTATTTCTGCTCCTGTCTCTACGGTAGCAAGTTTCAGCGTATTGGTAGCCGTATTGCCCCTTAGGCCAGGCTCGGTGTAGGTCACCTCCATTTCCACAAATTGTGGCAACTCGCAGCTAAGGGTTTTGCCTGTTTCTGCATGTATCAATACGTCCACTTGGTCGCCCTCGCGCATCAGGTCGGCATTTTCTACCAACGCTTCCGGCAGGCTCACTTGGTCGAATGTCTCGTTGTCCATAAAGTTGTAGCCCGTCTCGTCTTTATACAGGTACTGGTATTGCTTGCGTTCAATACGGGCAGTTACCAGGTTGGCACTTCCGTTGAAGGTGTTGTCCACCACTTTTCCGCTGGTCAAGCTTTTCAACTTGGTCCTTACAAAAGCAGGCCCCTTGCCGGGCTTCACGTGCAGGAACTCCACTATTTGCCAAAGGTCACCGTTCAATTCTATGCACAGTCCGTTTCTAATATCAGCTACGTTAGCCATTATATGATTTTTTGGAATGGTGAAGTTAAGGGAAATTTCCTTTTTGCGAAAAACTAGTGTGCACGGTAGCAGGAAGGGCGATTTCCGCCTGCCTTGCTTATCCGCGGGGATTTTTTTGTCTTCCGCTATAAGCAGAAAGAAGCGTGTCTTGCGTCTTGTGTATAATATCCTTAAAAAACCGTTTCGCAGGTATTTCGCGGGTACTTCAAGGGGTGTTCAAGGGTACTTCACGGGTGCTTCGCAGGTGCTTCAAAGGGTGTTCGCAGGTATCTCGCAGGTAGTTCAAATCTCGTTAGTTTCTTGTTTATCAATGTTTTGTATGAAAAAGAGTGTGCTTTTTGTTTTTCTAGAGGGATTTACGCCTGCCCCGCTAATTGCGGGGATTTCAGATTTACGATTTCAGATTTACGATTGCACTTTACCATTTCAAATCACCAAATCACCAAATTCATTGAAGCATCTAGCTACTAGCCTCTAAAAAAACCGTTTCGGTAGTATTTCGGTAGTACTTCAGTGGTGCTTCAGTAGTACTTCAGTATAGTTTCAGTAGTGTTTCGGTGATACTTCAGTAGTATTTCAGTAGTACTTCAGTTTTGATTAGTTTATTGATTGTCAGTAGTTTCTGTGAAAATGAGTGTGTTTTTTTGTTTTTTTCTCTTTTCGTAGAGGGTAGAATGTAGAATGATTTCAAATTTCAAATTTTCGCTCTTCCCGCTTATTGCGGGGATTGTAGCCCAAACCATTTTCAAATTACCAAATTACCAAATCAATCAGCACATCAGCACACTAGCACATTAGCACATTATCAATGGTAAGCACTTAGTTCGAATATTCCAAATCAAAAAATGGGTAAATGGGGGCTATAAGCTACCTTACCCATTCCACGTAGATACGCTGCGCTAATCTATGCGGAACATTGGGGTTACGCTAATTCTTTTTTGATTGCAGGTAGTAAGAAAATCTCGCCCTTCGCTGCCAACTCCTTTACACCTGACTTGGATAAGGTCTTACTTGTGAACGGTACAATATGTTTTTCAAAAAGTTCTTTCAGTCGTTCTTCTCTTACACTATCGTCCATTGGTTCGTCAAAATCAAAAACGTTTTTATAGTCTTTCGTTTCGCTGGAATTGACGTGCCCCATAGAACTTTTAATTAAATCCTTGCTTGGCAAATAAGTCTTTTCAAAAACTCCCTGAATAAATATTTTAATGTTCAGTTGGTAGTAATCACCAAAATTTGATTTCTGTAATTCAAGTATAGCAAGACATTCAGGGCTTTCTTTATACCAACCACTAAACACCTTTTTAAAATCGTGTGCCTTAGCGACTTCACCAAATATAGTTTTAAACTCTTTGCTGTCCATATCAATAAGTATCTAAAACAGTTTTCCAATTAATATCTTTAAACTCTGGCATTGTCTGCAATTCCTTCATATACATATTGAGTTGGTTTTGCCCCGCCTTCATTGCTCTTGGATTAAATGGTTTGAGCTCGTAAATAACTCCATTTTTGATATCCAAGAAATCTATCCGCTTACCGCTGGGGAGTCTAAGCCCCCCACCTAGTCCTCGTCTATAACAAGGATGCCCGTACGGGGCGTTTCCAAACGCAAGTAGGTCAATCCATTCTTGCGTTAGGACGGGAGAATTGTTCACAGCAAGAAATATAGCACTTGCCTGCGGATTGCAAATCCCCCGCTCTTATTTTCGGATTCGGAAATGCGGAAGGGTGTGGAATCAAGGATAAGCATTAGGACAAAGTAATTAATAATATTTTATTTCCCGTTCAATTATATACACAGGCTTACCTTCGCGGTACACATACTGTTGCACCCAGTTGCCATACTTGTCGTCTTTATAAGAATATGTATAGGTTACAACTAATTCTCCATAAGAATTCACTTCCTGATATTTGATTCTTCTATTAAGGTCATCGTAATCTTCTAAAGTTCTTCCCAGTGGTTTGCAGTTGGCGTCACATTCAATATATTCGCTAACATATCCTTTCTTACTCCATTTGAATTGCGAGCACTTAGTTGTTTTCTCTCCTTTGCTGTCAATGCGTACCTCTTTATCTTCTATTCGATTACCAAATTTATTGTACTTGTAAAGTTTATTTATAATCAAATGATTAGTGCTGTCATACACTTGCTCTTCTGTTAACCAGCCTACTTTATTATAGATGTAGACTGTGTACCAGCCATACCGACCCCCATATTGCTTAATTTTTTGGTTGTTATTGTCATAAATGAAGTGATAATCAAGAATGCTATCTTCGTTTTCATAAATATAATGGCCGTGATGCTCTACATGTTCCAATATTTGGTTGCCGTTATCATCATATTTAAATATAGTTTTGGAGACTAACACTGTGTCATTATCTTCTACATCATACATAATACCTTCATACTCCCTTCCGTTAGTATCAAGTATGCCGCGATAAAAACTAGCTAATTGCCTGCTGGCATTATAATCATACTCCTCTATTAGATATCCCTTGTTGTTATAAATTATCAGTCTGTCTCCCCGAAGATTGCTTTCCCATTGATGTTGTCCTTTGATGATGGTGTCTCCCTGTAAAACCGCTTTATAAGAAGTGTAAAGTACAGATTTTACGGAGCCATTTAAATTATGCTCCTCCAAGTCATTCTTTTGGGAAAAGGCATTATGCCAATGAATTGTCAAAAGCAATAATAGTGAAGCAGGTAGGCGGGAAAAACGATTCACTAACTCTTTTATCTTGCAAATTAAGAAATTATAATTTAGCAGTACTTGGCCTACAAACATTCTTTGCAAAGATGATACTTTGTGCATAAAGTATGGTGACTTCCCCCATCTTGTCCTCGTCTATGACGAGGATGCCCGCACAGTGCGTTTCCAAACGCAAGTAGGTCAACCCATTTTTGCGCCAGACGGGCTTCCTTGTCTCTGCTAATCGGTTGTCTTTGTTAGGTTTATAATATACAAGTTTCCTGAAGAGATAATCTGGTGCTTTACCCATTGGGAGGTTCCCGATCCTTAATAACGTGGGGGCATTTTAAACAAGTCCAAACTAGATTTAAGTTCATCCCAGATATAAGCATAAGCATCTTCTACATTTTTAAAACTCAGCAAAGAAAACTTGTCCCCCCGCTCAAAATGAAATACTTCCCAAATCCCGTGGTTGTTTTGCAAAACCAAGGCATCTTCTTTCAAACCTTCTTCTAGAGAATACCAGTGTTCAGGTACGTTATACCGATATAATAGTTCTTTAAATTCTTGTAGTGTCATTGCGTGTGAATTTTTATATATTCCATCTGCTCGAGTTCCTTAAACGAAATTGGGGTTATAATTTGTTTCCCCCAACCTCGTCCTCGTCTATGACGAGGATGCCCGTATGGGGCGTTTCCAAACGCAAATAGGTCAATCCATTCTTGCCCTAGGGCGGGCACTGTAGCTATAGGCTATCTTACCCATTCCACATAGATACGCTGCGCTAATCTACGCGTAACTAGCGAAGTTTTATAGCCTTAACCAAAAAATTACCTAAAGGTTCGTCGTATAACTCAAGTACGCCTTTATTGTGTAAAGTATTTATTGTAGCATAGGCATGATTGATTTCAAATCCTCTTTCTGCGACAAATGTTGTAACAAAGTTCTTCAACCCCGTAAACCTATCATCAGTACCTGTTTTTAGCTTTTCATACTCCAACAATAACGATAATATCTCCTCTTCGGATGCAATTTTGTACTCTGTTATATTATACTTTGATTGGGTGCTAAGGAACTCATGTAACCTTTGTTTGATAAGCTCTTTTAAAGGATCTCTTAATTCTTCCTCTTGTTGACGAAACTCTTTTAACTCCACAATAACATCTTGCTCTATATGTTCTTGTAAATATTCCTTTGCCGCTTCCATAAATCTATCAGCAGTATACATATAAAACGCGTGGCCGGTTTCTTGTTTAAATTCTTGAATCAATATTGGCAAAGGGCCAATAGTTTGTCCTGAATATTCTAACCACCAGTCATCCTTTTTATCATCCGTGATAAAAATTATACTTTTATTATTTTCTTTAGAGTATTTTATTAGTTCTTTCCATATTATTAGATCGCCAAACTTTCTATAAAGATTACCGCTAGCATCTTTGTTCCCGTCTTTAAATCCAGGTGGGATTTCTGCTTCATATCTGAGCTTACCCTCCTTATATATTCTATCAATATCTTCTTGATGAAACCTGCTACCTACTTTCCCTTGGAATAATTGGGATATTTTTTCTAAAATTTCATCATTATGAATTCGTTTTAGTAGTTGATTCTTATTTTGTTCAAACTCCGATTTTATTTTTGCTACTAAATCTGTCAGTTCTTTATAAAGCAAATCACTTATAAAGGGATGACGCTTCTTATTGCCAAGATTGGCAACCAATTCGTCAATTACACCGATCACTTTATCATATTCCTTAGATTGTCCACCAGTAGTAGTAAGTCTATTTCGAAAATATTCCTCTGCAGCTTGATAAGGTAGCCAGGATTTCTCTTTTAGCGTAGTCATTACTTTAAGCAATTCTGTTCGCGTTGCTTCAGAATACCGGTACAAATTCAGATAAATATTAGCGTCAAAAGCAAATGTGCTTTGATGCCACAAATTTTTAAACTCTTCTTTTGTAGGTCTATAGTGACCATGAAATAAATCCTTCATCTGGCAAATATACTGTTATGCCTAATATAAATACCTAAACAGTTAAATTAAATTATTCATGACCAAATCCCTTGCCCCTGCTGGCGCACCTCTGAGGCGTGTGCCTATTATCCCAAGCTGTCGCCGGTTTGCAACCGGTGACAATACAACAGGTCGGACTAAGTCCGACGTATTATCTCTTCGCTGGACGTAGTCGGCGATAGCATTGGGAAATAAACGACTCCCACCTCCTCCTCGTCTATGACGAGGATGCCCGCACAGTGCGTTTCCAAACGCAAATAGGTCAATCCATTCTTGCACCTGGGCGGGGCATGGTAGCTACACGCTAATTTACTCATTCCACGTAGATACGATGCGCTAATCTACGCGGAACAGAGGGTATGCTAATATAAAACAGGAATTTCCAGACGTGATAATCTGGTGCTTTACCTAATCTGGTGCTTTACCGTACTCATCACCTAACTTTGACAAGAATTGAAGTATCTGGCAAATAATATTCTTCAGCAGGTTTTGCCTTTAATATCCATAACAAAGTATCTGCTGTTAAGTAATAAATTTCAGCTTTGCCCTCGGCATTCGAAAATTGACTTTTTACATCAACATGGAAAATGTTTCCATGTTCGTTGCCTTTAAAAGATACTGTATTCTCATCAGCGCAATCAATTTTGTTTCCATCATCTGCAATTGCGCAATGATAGCCAGTTATTGACCCATTCTTATCTAAAATACCAATTTCAAAATCCATATTTGGATGGGATTCAATGCTAGTAAACTTTTTATAAGCTGACATACTTGAATCGGTTAAAGAAACGGTTGGCACTTTTTGGGGTAAATGTTTTTGTCTGTTTTCAGAACATCCCCCCAAATTACATATCAGGAGCTATTAACCCGATTAAGCCAACCACGTTTATATATTCCAAATTTCTTTTCATTTTCGGAGCATGTAATCAAAGTAATGTTTTCATTTACAAGAAGTCCCCATCCTAGCGCAAGCGTCCACTTGTGCTATATGGGTTAGCAGTATTTTCTAATAAAGATGCCACGTCTCTCAATCCCTTTTTAATCGTCCTACTCAAAAGGCAATTTTGTTCTTGGAATTCGTACTTACTGCCTTTGTGCTTACTAAATTAATTATTTGTTTGTTTTATTTAATGGTGCAGCGGACGCTTGCACCAAATGGGGGGGTACCAAGCAAGGACTCTGATTGCTTCTACCCTTCCATCCACAGGATTTCAAAAATTGTTTTGCCAATCAAATATTTATCGTAAATTTACGATAAACGATAAAGATTGGCCGTTAACAAAAGAAACGAATTTGACGCCACCGAGCTTCAATTGGCAGACTTGGCAAAGGCCATTAGCCACCCCGCCCGCATAGCCATACTGAAAGTGCTGGCGCAAAGGAATGAGTGCGTGTGCGGGGAGATTGTGGAGGTGCTGCCCTTGGCGCAGTCCACCGTATCGCAGCATTTAAAGGAGCTGTTGAAGGCCGGCCTCATACAAGGCACCATTGATGGCAGTAAATCTTGCTACTGCATCCGTTGGGAAGCTTTCGAACAGTTTGAGCAAGGCTTTAGGACATTTTTTACCCAAACCAAGAGTTTCGAAGAAAAACGGAAATGTTGTTAAACAAAACAAACGTTGATATATGAAATTATCAGAAGTAAAATCGGTGTTGCCGGGCTTACAGGCCCTGCACTTTTTGCTGCCCGATGAAAAGCAGGTACCCGCGCACTTCCATGTAACGGAAATAGGCCTGGTAAGCAAGCATTTTATTGATTGTGGCGGTACCGTGCGCAAGGAAGAACTAGTGAGCTTCCAGCTATGGGAGGCCAATGACTATGACCACCGCCTTGCCCCCCAAAAACTGGAGAAAATCATTGCCTTATCGGAATCAAAACTCTCCATCAACGATGACTATGAAGTGGAGATAGAGTACCAGGCCGATACCGTAGGCAAGTACGGGGTGGATTTTGACGGCAGCCATTTTCTGTTGGTACCGAAGCATACCGCCTGCCTGGCCAGCGATAAATGCGGCACTTCGGTAGAAAAGCCTGTTTTTGCCAACCAATGCTGTGCACCCGATGCGGGCTGTTGCTAAAAGGCTAAGCGCCCAATCGATGAAGCACAAAAAGACTATCATTATCATGGCGGCCATCATTTTGCTGAATTTGTTCTTAGGCTTCGATATGCGCTTTACCATCATCAACTTGTTATGGCTACTACTTTGAAAAACCTGTTGTTCGTTTGTGTGGAGAATAGCAATAGGAGCCAGATGGCCCAAGCCTTTGCCATTATTCACGGGCAGCAAAAGGTAAAGGCCTACAGTGCCGGTTCGGCCCCTTCGGGCAAAGTCAACCCCAAGGCCATAAAGGCTATGGCCGAGTTGGGTTATGATTTGAGTGCCCATGCTTCAAAATCACTGGAGGACATACCAGCTATTTCCTACGACTATGTGGTTACCATGGGCTGTGGCGATGCCTGCCCATTTGTGGATGCCAAACACCGTTTGGATTGGCAAATACCTGACCCAAGGGACATGGAGCCGGCAGCTTTTAACCAAGTAAGGGACTTGATAAAAGAAAAGGTAGTGCAACTGCTGAACGGGATTTGAAGGCATTCTAGTGGCATGCCTTACTTCGCAAACATCAAATTCCATTAATTTTATCCTGCTATGAAAGCATGGATGAATGCCCTTTGCTGCTTTTTGGGAATGGTGTGCGCCAGTTCATCTTTCGCCCAGGATACCCTGCCGCCCTTGGCCAACACGTCTTGCGTGCTATGGCGGGGCTTTCAGCAAAGCTGGGGCTACAACCACCGCCTGAACCGGATTGGCGATTATGTGGACAATTACCCCATTGAAAACAACTGCCTGAACGTCGACTTGGTACATACCGCCGCTACTGGCCTGGGCATGGATACCTGCCACATACAATCATACTTCACTTATTTACAGGCCAGCAATATTAGCACGGTGGCGGGCGAGGCATCCTTCAAGTTGGAAGGTTTCAAGGGCGTGCCGATAAAGGTGAGCGAAGAAGTACGCATAGTAGTGCCGCCCGATTTCGACCCTAACACCGTGGTACAGGTTTTTATCAATGGCTTCGATATCTATTCCACCTCCCCTGCGCAGAAGTTACAGGCCCTGAGCCTGAAGGTTTCCGAAGCTCTGTTTTTGCCCGATAGCCGCGAACTGGCCTTTACCCTGAGTGCCGAAGCTACCCTGGACTGCCGCTCCTTAGAATGCCCCAAGTTCAACCCGGTGGTAGATTACCAGTTGCACGTGAACTACCTACTAGTGGCTGGCAAGGAACTGCTGGCTACGGAAAAAAGGTACACCCAAGCTTTTCTGTGGGATAAAAAAACAGAATTGGAGCCCGAACCCGAAAACGATACCATCCAAGGGGTGGGCAACCAGCAATATCAAGCGGCGGTAGTAGGTTTCCAAGAATTTGTGTTGCTGCTGGACAATGAGCATTGGATGCTCGATTGGCGCTCCTTCCTTGACCCGGTGGAGTACAGTGCCGCTACGGGCCAATACATTTTGCAACGCAACCTGTTGTTCAAACAGTGGGCAGAAAAGATGCGCAAGAGCAGCGAGAAGAAGTATGAATCGGTGTTTGCGGAAAGGCGTCCAGGTGCGGCGGTATTCAGTGGCAAACTGTTGATGCTACAGGTGAAGCAAGGCTGCACGCAGAATGATACCATGGAAGGCAGTATCCGCTGGATGGGCAAAAACCTAACCCCAGACCAGCCCAGGGCCGTACTATTGAAAAGCTATTGCTTTAAGCCCGATGCCTGCGACTAAAGGAAGGGTGTTTTTACTACGCTGGCCTTCAATTGCCTATCCCTGATTTCAATGACAATTTCCGAGCCGGGGCTGGTAAATGCCGTTTTCACGTAGCCCATGCCAATGGCCTTTTGTAATGATGGCGACATGGTACCGGAAGTGACCCTGCCAATACTGTTTCCCTGTGCATCCAGTATGGGGTAGCCGTTGCGGGGAATCCCCTTGTCCACCATTTCGAAGCCCACCAATTTATGGGTGAGGCCCTTTTCCTTTTGCGCTTTTAGGTAAGCGGCATCCACAAAGTCGCCCTTGTCCAGTTTGGTTATCCAGCCCAGTCCTGCTTCCAAGGGGCTGGTAGTGTCGTCAATATCGTTGCCGTACAGGCAGAAAGCTTTTTCCAGGCGCAGAGTGTCGCGTGCGCCCAGTCCTATGGGTTTTATGGCAAACTCGGCCCCAGCTTTAAAAATAGCTTCCCATATCTCTTTCGCCGCTTCGTTCGGAAAATAAAGTTCGAAGCCGCCTGCACCCGTATAACCGGTGTTGGATATAATGACCCCATCCACGCCGGCAAACGTTCCTTTGCGGAAATGGTAGTAGGGTATTTCCGATAGGTTAACACTGGTCAGTTTTTGCAAGGTGGCCATAGCTTTCGGCCCCTGTACCGCCAACAGCGAAGTGTTGTCCGATATATTCTCCATTTTGGCCCCAAAACGGTTGTGGCTTTCTATCCAAGCCCAGTCCTTTTCGATATTGGATGCATTCACCACCAATAGGTACTCCTCCTCTGCAAGCATGTACACCAGCAAATCGTCCACTATACCGCCCCTACCGTTCGGCATACAGGAATATTGGGCCTTGCCTGGGCTTAGTTTGCTGGCATCGTTGGTAGTGACATATTGCACCAATTCCAAAGCCCCCTTGCCACTTACCACAAACTCGCCCATGTGCGACACATCGAACACGCCCACGCTGTTGCGCACGGTGTTGTGCTCCTCATTGATGCCTGTATAGGATACGGGCATATTATAGCCCGCAAATTCCACCATCTTAGCGCCCAGCCCCATGTGTACCTCCGTAAGTGCCGTAGTTTTCATGATAATTGTTGTTTGCGCAAATGTAACAAAAATGTTGCTACCGCTTGGCTAGCTTGGCTTATTGTGAGGTTATATTAAAATTACGTAAGTTCGCAGGTAATTTTCGAATTTCGAACTGTATGAGATTATCAGAGCCGATTACCCTTGAACAGGCAGCGAGTTATTTGAAACTGCCTTTTATCGGCAATCCTGAAACGCTCATTACCGGTATCAACGTGGTGCACAAAGTGGAAGAGGGCGACCTTACCTTTGTCGATTTCCATAAGTATTACGACCGATCGCTCAACTCGAAGGCATCAGTAGTAATTATTGACAAGGAAACCGACCGCCCAGGGGGTAAAGGCTTGATACTGTCTGACGACCCTTTTGGTGATTTCAATAAACTAACCTTGCGCTTCAGGCCTTTTGTGCCATCGCAGGCAATGATTAGCCCTACAGCCGAAATAGGAGAGGGCACTCATTTACAGCCGGGGGTATTTGTGGGCAACGACGTCAAAATCGGAAAGAACTGCTTAATACATGCACATGTAACCATTTGCGACCATACCACCATTGGCGATAACGTCATCATCCATCCCAATACGGTGATAGGGGGCGATGCTTTCTTCTTTAAAACCCGCAACGGTGAAAATTTCCGTTATGACCGTATGCATAGTTGTGGCCGCACTATTATTGAAGATGATGTAGAAATAGGCTCCAACTGTACCATTGACCGTGGTGCTACGGGCGATACGGTTATTGGGAAAGGTACCAAATTGGATAATTTAGTTCATATAGGACACGGTGCAGTGATAGGCAAAAATTGCCTCATTGCAGCACAATGCGGTATAGCAGGTAAAACCATTTTGGAGGATGAAGTCATCCTTTGGGGCCAAGTAGGTGTCTCGAAAGAATTGGTAATCGGCAAAAAGGCCATCGTACTAGCCAAATCGGGCGTAGGCAAGAACTTGGAAGGAGGCAAAAGCTACTTTGGCGCTCCGGCTGAGGAAGCCCGCAAGAAGTGGAAAGAACTAGCCATTTCGGGCAAATTGCCCCAAATTTGGGACAAGCTGGAAAGGCTTTGAACGACCCATCCACCCTTCATCGTGGATAACTCCCCTGATTTTATTCCCCGAATATCCTAAGTTTATGCAAACTGTTGGTAGCTTTTGATAACCACCCTTACGCCCGGGCTTATACTGGCCATCACTCTGGCCTACTTTGCTATGTTGGTCTTTGCCGCCTGGTGGACCACCCGGCAATCGGACAATAGCAGCTTCTTCATTGGCAACCATAGTTCGCCCTGGTATTTGGTGGCCTTTGGTATGATAGGCACCTCCCTTTCCGGAGTTACTTTTATTTCCGTACCCGGAAGCGTTGGCAAGTTAGGAAGTGCTATGGGCTCATATTCTTACATTCAATTGATTATGGGCAATGTGGTGGGTTATTGGACCATCATTTTGGTATTGATGCCACTGTATTACCGCCAGCGGCTGATTTCCATTTACAGTTATCTGGAGGAACGGTTCGGTTTTTTCAGCTACAAAACGGGAGCTTTCTTCTTTTTGCTTTCCCGTACCATAGGTTCTGCCTTTCGTTTGTTTCTGGTAGCCTTGGTGCTTCAGGCCTTCGTGTTCGATCGTTTGATTCCCGAAGGCTCTCCCTTTCAGATTACTTTCCCATTTACGGTGGCTTTTACCTTAATCCTAATATGGGTGTACACCTATAAAGGGGGAATTAAAACGATTATTTATACCGATTCGTTACAGACTATTTTCTTGGTCGCCTCCATTATCCTTTCCATTTACTTTATTGCCGATGAACTGCAAGTAGGCCTAAAAGGACTTTATCAAACCATTAAGGCCAGCCCCTATGCGCAAATGTTCTTTTGGGATGCCAAACAAGAAAACTACTTTTTCAAACAGTTCCTGAGCGGTTTCTTTATAGCACTGGCCATGGTAGGGCTTGACCAGGACCTCATGCAGAAAAACATCAGTTGCCGTAATTTGAAAGAGGCCCAGTTGAATATGTTCAGTTTCAGTATTATCATTTTGATTATCAATATCCTTTTTGTGTCTTTAGGGGCTTTACTATATATCTACAGTGCCAAAACAGGTATTGTACCACCTGCCCGCACCGATTATCTATTTCCCATGTTGGCACTGGAACACTTTGCTCCCGTGGTGGGTATTTTGTTTTTACTAGGCATCATTGCCGCCACCTATGCCAGTTCCGATTCGGCATTAACGGCCCTTACCACCTCCTTCTGCATCGATTTTCTTAACTTTTCCAAACGTACTGACGAGCCGGAGGAAAATTTGAAACAAATCAGGCACAGGGTGCATCTGGGCTTTACCTTCGTTTTTTTCTTGCTGATAGTAGCTTTCCGCTATTTGTTCGAAGAAAGTGTGGTGACCCTCATTTTCACCATTGCCGGTTATACATATGGTCCATTGCTGGGGCTATATGCCTTTGGTATACTGACTAAGTTAAAGCCGAATGATAGGTGGGTGCCTATAATATGTATTTTATCGCCCATTCTTTGCTATTTCCTCAACAAATACTCCAAGGACCTGTTTTATGGTTATGAGTTTGGCTTGACCATTATCATAGCCAATGGCTTTTTAACGTTTTTAGGACTATTACTTGTTAGTTATATTATACCTACGCCACCTGCTCAAACATTGAAGAATACATGACTTTTGAAGAAAAAAACAGAAGGGATTGGACGAATCTAAAGGCTGAATCGTCTTGGGCCATATTCAAAATCATGTCGGAATTTGTAGAGGGTTTCGAAAAGCTGAATCATATCGGCCCCTGTATTTCCATTTTCGGTTCAGCCCGCACCGCCCCTGACCATCCCTATTACATAGCTACAGAAGAGATTGCCCGTAAGCTGGCCTTGGAAGGCTTCGGCATCATTAGTGGCGGTGGCCCGGGCATTATGGAGGCAGCAAACAAAGGTGCCCGCTCGGTTGGTGGGGCCAGTGTGGGCCTCAACATTGACTTGCCTATGGAACAAGGGGCCAACCCTTATATCGATTTGGATAAACTCATCAACTTCCGCTATTTCTTTGTGCGGAAAGTAATGTTCGTGAAGTACGCACAAGCTTTCGTAATGATGCCGGGCGGCTTTGGAACCCTTGATGAAATGTTCGAATGCCTTACCCTGGTACAAACCCGGAAAATAGAGCGCATACCGCTTATTCTTTACGGCAGCGAATATTGGGGCGGTTTGATTCAGTGGATTAACGACAGTGTATTGACCCGACAAAGAAACATCAGCCCCGGGGACGTTGACTTCATTCAA
This sequence comes from Chitinophagales bacterium, assembly GCA_033762815.1. Lineage (GTDB taxonomy): Bacteria > Bacteroidota > Bacteroidia > Chitinophagales > CAIOSU01 > JANRLF01. The sequence continues at coordinate 151,255 of JANRLF010000006.1, forward strand.
GTAGTGGACAGTGCCGATAAAGTGGTGGAGGTGATTCGCGAATTCTATAAAGCCGACAATACTTTACAACCCAACTTCTGATGGTGGGGGCCAGTTTACAGCGGGCATTGTCTATCTGCTGCATATTGTTGGCAGATTATTTGGCAATGGGCCAAACGTATTCCCCTCCCATCCAATTGCCCATATTGCTTTCAGGTACCTATGGCGAAATGCGGGCAGGTCATTTCCATGCCGGTATCGATATCCGTACCAATGGCATTATCGGCTATCCGGTACTGGCAGTGGCTGACGGATATGTGTCCCGAATCAAAGTATCGGCTACCGGCTATGGCAATGCTTTATATATCAACCACCCCAACGGCACTACTTCCGTTTACGGGCATTTGGATAGCTACAACGATACCATCCGTAGTTTTGTAAAAAAGCAACAATACCAAAAGGAACGATTCGAAGTAGATGAATTTCCAAATGCCAGCCTGCTAAAAGTCAAAAAGGGAGATACCATCGCCTATTCTGGCAATAGCGGCAGTTCGGGTGGGCCGCATTTGCATTTCGAAATAAGGAATACCCAAACTGAAATACCCCTGAACCCTGCATTGCATGGGTTTAAGCTAAAAGACAACATTGCTCCCGATATCCGCCAACTGTACATTTATGCACTGGCTGACAGCTTGACTACTTCCCCCAAATCAATGGAAGTCCCTAAACCCACTAAGCCAGGGTGGTATGCCCTAAAAAGCCCAGTGTTGGTAAATTGCCAGCGCATAGGTATTGGGTTATTTACTACTGATAAAATGAACGGCAATTCCCTGTCCAATGACGTTTATAAAATAGAAATGCGGGTGAATGATTCTTTGGTTTATCGGTTCACCGCCGATAATATCCCCTTCGATATGGCCCGATATGTACAAGCGCATGAAGATTATGCCATGGATATCGCAACGGGCAGGCGCATACACCGTTGCTGGAAACTGCCGGGCAACTTGTTGAACATATACAAAACGGTGAACAATGGCATTATACAGTTGTCAAAAAACAAATCGACCAGTATATCCATTAAGGTGTGGGACCAAAACTTGAATGTTGCCCAGTTAAGTTTTAAAGTAGCTTACGACCCTAATAGCAAAGCTTTTAAAACCGTAGCACCCAGTGCAGACCCCATTTTCCTTTTCGATAAAAAGAACGAATTCAGAACGGATGAACTGAGTTTGTCGCTCCCTGCCGGTGCCTTGTATGATAATGTGCGTTTTACTTACCGCTCAGAGCAGGCAAATGACCCTGAAATTTATTCTTCCATCCATTACATTGATGAAGATACGGTACCGGTACATAAGTATTATAAGTTGGGAATAAAGCCACTTAGGCTGCCCCAAGCATTTTTCCCTTATGCGGTGATTGTGCTGAGAAACCGCGATAACAGCCTGAAAGCATATAACAGCATTTGGCAGGATACTTTGCTTACTTGCCAAACACGCGATTTCGGTACTTACTATGTAATGCTGGACATGCAAATACCTACCATACAGCCTTTAAGCAACGACAATGATTATAGCGACAAGGATAAAATTGCTTTTAAGATAAGTGATGCCCTATCGGGGATAGAAAAGTACCAAGGCCTTATTGACGGCAAATGGGCCTTGTTCGAATACGATGCAAAGAATGATTTGCTGTACCATACGTTCGAAAAAAACTTGGCCCCTGGCGAACATCAACTGGACTTACTTGTTAGCGATAAAGTAAATAACAAAGCCACTTTCAGTCTCCAATTCAAAAAATAATACCCATGTTCCATTTAAAAGAGGGCGACAAAGCCCCTGATTTTAGTGCCAATGACCAGCATGGCAATACCCTGAGCCTTAGCGGCCTTAAAGGCAAAAAAGTTATCTTGTTTTTCTATCCCAAAGATGATTCCCCCACCTGCACGAAGGAAGCTTGCAATTTTAGGGATAATTATGAAAGCCTTGCCAAACAAGGTTTTACAGTTATAGGGGTAAGTGCCGACACGGAAAAATCGCACGCTAAGTTTGCCAATAAGTTCAGCTTGCCCTACCACTTGTTGACGGACGTAGATAAGAAAATCGTGAACGATTACGGGGTATTCGGCGATAAACTCTTTATGGGCAAAATCATACAAAGTATCCACCGCATCACTTTTGTCATTAATGAGCAGGGCATTATTGAACGTATTATCGACAAAGTGGAAAGCGCGAGGGCTACTGAGCAGTTGTTGGAAGCCCTAGCCTAAAGGGAATGGTCATAAAAAAAAGCGAGCCGGCTCCATTAAAGGGCCGGCTCGCTCGTTTTAGCATCCTAGGATATTGATAAAATTACTTGCTTAAGGTAACACGCTTCACTACACTGCTGCCAGCATAGGAAATCTTCGCAAAATAAACACCCGCTGCTTGTGCCGATAAATCAAACTGTTGGTTGATGCGGCTAACGGCAGTAAACTGCTCCTCTGATATTTTCTCGCCCAATACATTGTACCATTCCAATTTCAGGTCATCGGCCTTCGCCAATTCGAAACGGATAGTTACATTGCCTGTAGTTGGGTTAGGATACAATTCGAACCTTATTGGGGCTATTTCCGCTATACCCACAAACTCATCGACCAATACTGAATCAACCGCGCTACAACCATTAGCATCGCTTACGGTAACGGTATAGGTACCGGCCGTCAAGTTGATAATCAATGAACTGGATTGCCCGTTGCTCCAATCGTAGCTGATAATGCCGGTGCCACCAGTGGCAACCACTGAAGCGGTGCCGCCCAAGCCAACACTGGTTTCAGGGGTGCTGCTCATGGTAAGGTCAATAGCATCAGGTTCGGTAACATTTAAACCCGTCAATTGGGCGGTACAACCATTGGCATCAGTAACTGTAACCCCATAAGTACCAGCTTCCACATTGCTTAGGTTTTGGCTGGTGCTGTTATCTGACCATTCGAAGGTAAATCCTCCATTACCGCCTGATACATTCAACGTAATGCCGCCATCACTACCTCCGTTGCAATCCACATTATTTACTGAAGGATTGGCAGTGATATTGCTTGGCTGTGTAACTGAGGCAGTAGCCGTTGCGGTACAACCGTTGGCATCAGTAGCAACAACGGTATAGTTTCCTGTGGCCAAGTTCAAAGCGGTATCGTTCGCTGTTGGTGGCACGGTATTCCAGCTAAAGTTGATGGTACCAGTACCGCCACTTGCGGTAGCAAACACAGCACCGTCGCCAGCCCCATTACAGCTAGCAGCCTGCGCATTTGCTGTAGCCACCAAAGCAGTAGGCTGCGTAATGGTGACAGTAGCAGTAGCCGAACAGTTGTTGGCATCAGTAGCGGTAACTACGTAGGTACCGGCTGCCAATCCTGTAGCATTAGCATTATTTTGTGCAGGCACGGTATTCCAAGCATAGGCTATGGTTCCTGTACCACCCGTAGCATTTGCTAGGGCAGCCCCAGTGCTAAGGCCGTTGCAGGTTACATTGGTGCCATTTACTGTCAGGTTCAGCGCATTAGGTTGAGTAATGCTTGTGCTTTGAGTACCTGTGCAGCCATTGGCATCGGTAATGGTAACGGTGTATGAGCCTGGTGCCAAACCGCTCAAGTTAGCTCCCGATTGTTGGGGAGTGGTATTCCATAAATACGTGTAACCTGGCGTACCGCCCGTGCCAACGATAGAAGCTATGCCGTTGTTCAAGCCATTGCAGGTAACATTGGTACGGGAAATGGTACCCCCTACAGCGACAGGCTGGGTGATTACTACAGTTGTGGAAGCTTGGCAACCAGCATTGTCGGTCACGTTCAGGATAATGCTGCCTGCTGATAAACCTGTAATGGCGCTGGTTGTTTGAATAGGAGCCGTCAGCCATTGATAGGTATATCCAGGAGTACCACCTGATACGGTAGCGCTTGCAACACCATTATTACCACCAAAGCAGGTAACATTGGTTGAAGAGATATCGATATCAATAGAATCGGGTTGGTTAACTGTTGCAGTGGCGAAAGCATTACAGCCAGAAAGGTTGTCCAATACGGTAATATTGTACACCCCGGCACTTAAGCCAGTAGCTCCTGAAGTGCTATTGGCTATAGGCGACCAGCTATAAGTGTAGTTGCCGCCACCACCTACCACGGTGACGTTCACGGTTCCATTATTACCACCATAGCAGGTAACTGGAGTGGCCGAGGCACTGGCAGTATGCGGTGCAGGCTCGGTTACGGTACCTGAGCCACTGGCGGTACAGCCACCAGCATCAGTAACGGTAACGGTGTACACCCCGCCCGACAAATTGTTGGCTACTGCACCATTTTGTACAGGGCTGGTGTTCCAAGTGAAAGTGTAAGGCGATGCACCATTGCTGGCAGTAGCGGTCAAAGAACCATCGGCAATGCCGCAGCCTGAAGTTTGGTCAGTGTTTACTGAAACAGTTACCGGGTTGGAAGGTGCGCCCACGGTACCAGAAGCGGTAGTGGTACAGCCATTGGCATCAGTAACGGTTACTGTATAGTTGCCGGCTGCCAATCCCGTTGCGGTAGCATTGGTTTGAACTGGGCTGGTGTTCCAGGCGAAGCTGTAGCCTGAGGTACCACCGGTAGCATTTACAGTAATGGTACCATTGTTAGATCCTGCACAGGACAAAGGAGTACTTGCAGTAATAGCTGCTTGCAATGCCGAAGCCGGTTGTGTAATAGTGCGAGTGGTAGTGACACTGCAACCAGCAGCATCGGTCAAGGTAAGTATATAGCTTCCTGCGGCCAGGTTGGAAACAGTTGAACTATTGCCGCCATTGCTCCACAGATAAGTATAAGGTGAACTGCCGCCGGTAACTGCCACCGATATAGAGCCAGTATTAGTTCCAAAACAATTGACATTAGTTTGGTTGGTGACAGTAACTACTGGGGTAGAAGGACTGGAAACCGTGGTACTGGCGGTAGCACTACATCCGTTGGCATCCGTTACGGTAACAGTGTAGGTGCCAGCTGCCAAGCCACTAATGGTAGCAGTTGTTTGATTATTGCTCCATAGGTAGGTTGCGGTTCCGGTAGCGCCCGTTACGGTAGCAGTAGCGGTGCCGTTACTTTGGGCACAAGTGGCATTGGTAGCAGTTGCTCCAACCGCAATGGTTCCTGAAGTGCTGCTAATAGTCGCAGTGCGTGTCAAAGAACAGCCGTTGGCATCAGTAACACTTACCGTATAAGTACCCGCAACCACATTACTAATGGTGGAAGTGGTTTGGTTGTTGCTCCAAGCATAAGTAAATGGAGCTGTTCCGCCAGTTACAGAAACGGTAGCGGTTCCTGTAGCAGATGCACAAGTAGCTGGTGTAGTAGCGGTGGTAGCACTCAAGTTACCGCTGCTTGCTGTCACGGTTGCCGTTCCGGTGGTAGTACAGCCATTGGCATCAGTAATAGTTACCGTATAGGTACCAGCGGCCAAAGCACTGATGCTGGCGGTAGTTTGGTTAGTGCTCCACAAGTAGTTATAAGGAGCAGTGCCACCACTTGGTGCAGCGGTTGCAGTTCCATTGGTAGAGGCACATACTGCAGGGGTAGTGCTGATATTCGGCAAAATAGTGCTGTTGTTGGTACCGATTACCACACTGGAGGTGCCGGTACAACCATTGGCATCGGTTACGGTTACAATGTACGAACCAGCAGTTAAGTTACTTGCAGTAGCTGTGGTTTGAATAGGTGAGGTGCCCCAGCGGAAAGTATAGGGGGTAACGCCACCGGTACCAGTTACGGTAGCCGAACCATTGGCCGCAGTACAAGTAGCATTGGTCACGTTGCTGGTGGCTGAAATAGTTGGGCAAGTAACGGTAACACATTGTTGGAAAGCAATGTAATGCGAAACATCTAGGCCCCAGCTGTTATTCGGATCGTTATAAGGGAACCACGCCCCAGTATTCCATAACTCCCATGCGGTACCGCTTCCTGCGGCTATATCTCCATCGGTAGTGTGATAAAGGGCAATGGTATCTCCGGCACTGTATGCAAAAGATACTCCAATATAAAAGTCGCCCGTAGGATTAGGATTGGTTGGGAAATTGACCGTAGTAAACCTGAAAGCGGCAACATCTGCGGCAATAGTGCTGTAAGCTACCCTTCTGGACGCCAATACCGTGCCTGGGGCGCCGCCTGTGCCGTTGGCATCCCAAAGGCTTACCGTTACGGAATCTGTTGGGCTATTGAACCTAGCTACGGCAAACAACAAAAATGCTTGGCTAATAGGGGTACCAGGGTTAGGGTTTCCGAACAACTCAGCTTTGGCAGCATCACCAAAGTTGTTGTGGCCAGAGATAAAGCCCCATGTACCTGTATTGACCAACCTAATGGTATCGGGATTGGCCAAGGCAACGTCAAAATTGATAAAGGTATCACAGTCAAGGTAGGTATTGTTACCTGCGGTAACGGTAATATAGTTCACTTTGGTTTCTGTATCGCTGCCAGTAGCGTTGGTGGCTACCAGGGACACGGTATAAGTGCCAGGGGTATTGTAAACAATATTACTAGGGTTTCTCTGGGTAGAAGTGCCGGGAGTACCTCCGTTGAATGTCCACTGCCATGAAGTAGGCGTATTGGTTGACAAGTCAGTGAAGTTGACACTGCCACCTGCGGTAACAGTTGTTTGGTTGGCGGTGAAATCAGCCACTGGGGCTGCGGCCACGGCATTTACCGTAATATAAGCAGTCTTTGTTTCGGTATCCGCTCCGCCTGCATTGGAAGCAGTAAGGGTCACGGGATAAACCCCAGCGGTGTTGTATACAATGTTAGTCGGGTTTTGTGCGGTGGAGGAACTTGGTGTGCCGCCGGGGAATGACCATGACCATGCCGTTGGGCTATTGGTAGAGAGGTCGGTAAAGTTAACGTTGCCGCCTACGGTGATAGTAGTTTGGTTAGCGGTGAAGTCAGCCACGGGGGCTGCAGGAGCCGCTTGCGGACAAACGATAGGGAAAATTAGGAGCGATAAATCCAAATCCCATGAATTGGCCGCATCGGTGAAAGAAAACCAAGAGTTATTGGAAAATTGCTCATAAGCATAATTCGGACGGGCAGCATTCGAGGAACCTGCCGTGATGATACCTACCGTATCACCGTTGGCATAGGTCATTGTCCAACCAATAAAGAACGTGTCCTGCACAGTAATGGGTGGGTTGAAAACCACGGTAGTGGGAAGGGTATCATTGATATCGGAAATGATTTGGGTGATCAGTACGGTTTCGCTGCCTAGTACAGTAGCGGGCAAACCAGTTGCTGGATTGTTTGACCAAACAGTAGCGGTAATAAACGATGCAGGATTATTGGTCATCGCATCGCCAAAGTAATAGTCAGCTTCCGTTACTTGATAGCCAGGATTGGCATTGCTGAATTTTTCTGCTTTAGCCCTATCGCCATAGCCATTATGACCGGCAATGTAGCCGCCATTGCTTGACCCGATAAGGCCTAATGTATCGCCAACAAAGTAATGCGACAACGAATCGCAAGTGCCACCACCACCAGCGGAGTTGACCGTGATATAATTGGTGCGCGTAAAGGTATTGTTACCGCCAGCATTGGTTGCGGTAAGCGTTACGCTGTAAGTACCCGGTGTATTATAGGTAATGGTTGGGTTGCGAATGGTGGAAGTGGAAGGGGTACCACCCGGAAAACTCCATGACCAAGACGTAGGTGTGTTGGTAGATAAATCAGTAAAAGCAACGGAACCACCGGCTGTAAGCGTGGTGGGCGTACCTGTAAAATTAGCCACCGGGGCTGGTATGCCCGAAGCAATATCTACCGTTAAGTAAGCACTCACCAAAAACGATTGAATATAGAAAGACTCGCAATTAGCTGCGGTGAAACCACCACTGGCATCACAGTCGAAAAACAAATCAGATGAAGCGTAAGCACCGCTTAGGCTAGTAGCACCGTTCCACAATATGATATTATAAAAATTGTTGTCAGGAACAATGGATGGGTAAGCGATACAAGAAGTTGGGCAACGATCGCTGTAAACGCCCAACAGTTCAAAGGTGTTACTGGTATCGCCTGAATAGAATACGCCCACGCCAAAACGTTGGTTGGCTGCCAAAGTCAAATTGGGGAAAAAGCGAAGGTCAGCAAAATCGATAGGGGAGATAGAGGTATTCACCACAATGGTGTCAGACCAAAGTATCGCATCGGTAATGTTGTTCGAAACATTGATGCTAGGACCAGCAACCGGTAAGTTGTACACTCTTATAATTAGGGTATCGTTGTTGCCAGTGATATTGGTATGGCGTAAAGTAATAGCAAGGCTGTCCACTTTAACAGGAGGAGTGGTTGAGTAAGGCACACCCTGCATAGTACGGTAATTGTACAAACTATCGTAGGCGATATAGGCCCACTTCAATCTGAACGAGTTGGCAGTATTGTCAGGCCAACGGCTATTCAGCTCCCAAGTATTTACTTTTACTGAATCGCCCAACTGGCGGGTAATGGAGTCTTCTACCAAACCATAGTTGACCTCAATGTTCTGCAAGGCACGGCTTGAACCGGCTTGTTGCTGCAAATGGTTTTGCTTGATTTGCTGTACTTGAGAAGGGTTGGCAGTCCTTACATTACCTAATGTAGGTACTACTTGATTTTGCGCCAAGCTATAGAGAGAAATCAATAGAAGGGCGAAAAGTTGTGTAAACTTTTTCATGTAGATGATTTGTGGTGTTAGCTTATAAATGCCTTAATAGAGTAAAGCAGGGTTCAAAAATAACAAGTTTCTGTTATTTTTCTGAAAAACTTGCACTTTATTGAATAGTAATTAAGCCTATTCTTATAAGCCTACTGTAGCGGAATACGCACTTGGTACCCTGTAGAATCGGAAACGGGCAGCTTATTTTGCCTTATCCAGGGATTGAGCAACTTCAGGTTTTTATAATTGCTGCCCATATCCAAGGCAAACTGAGAAAGGTCATTGATGGTAGTATCTACCTTCACGGTTTTATAAGGGATTGTTTCATACAAATCTTCCCTGCCCAAATAAAACCCATACTTTTTGGGGTGGGTGAAGATTTCCTTCAACGCCATAATGCGGAAGATATAGCGCGAGGTTTCTTCATTGAGGTACAAATCGTAATAGCTGCCTACCTTTTGCTGCTTTACAATATCCTTCATGCGATTGTGGCCAATATTGTACGATGCCGCTGCGAGGGTCCAAGTGCCGAACATTTGTTTGCAGTTTTTCAGGTACTTACAGGCTGCCCGGGTCGATTTCTCCAAATGGAAACGCTCATCTACTTCGTCGGTCACCTTTAGGCCCAACTCCTCCGCCGTAGGTTTTAAAAATTGCCAAACCCCTGCAGCACTGCTGGGCGAAATGACATCTCTCAAGCCACTTTCCGCTATCGCCAGGTATTTGAAATCATCGGGCACCCCTTCTTCCTTCAATATTTTTTCAATAATCGGCAAAGCCTTGGCACTTTGCTTAAACATTTGCAAGGAGTTACTGTGCCAATATGTATTCACCAGCAACTCTCTGTCAAAACGTTCCTTTACGTCATTTTGCTCCAAAGGCACCCGCTCTCCGGCAAACTCAACGTTCATAGGTATCTTAATAGGCAAGATTTTAAGGGCCACCTGCGTAGAATCCGTTTGGCCACTGCCAACCAGGCCTTCCGATGATATTCCGGCACTGAAAACGAAGGCCAGCAGCACAAAGACTGAAACGATTAAGCTGAGCGAAAAGCTATTGCGGGCCATTATTTTGCTGATTAAGGCTGCTACGTTTATAAACAGGTACCGTGGAGCAAGGCTCCCCGTACATTAAACTCCTCACCACCGGCTTTAGTATGTCGGTGATGGCAATATAGGCCGCCTCAGGAATAGATTTATCGCCACAACCCTTAATAACCACCTTGGCATCTTGAAATTTGGAAACGTCTAACTTCCTTAGATTGTCGAGCATCAACTGCGCCAGCACAGCCTGCTCGTTGCCGTAATGCACGCTGTGGGCTATTCCATTCAGATAATTGCTTACCAGCATGTAAGCCCAAAGCGGTATCAAGGCATCTGTAGAGCAATAGATGCCCACGGCTGTATCCCGATATTGCTGCCAGTTATGTTGGCCCAGTGCTTCCCTAAAGGGCTTTTCCATGAGCACCAAGCCTTGCACTAAGAAATCCTTCAAATCAAATACCCGAAGGGGCACTTGTGGATAATAAGTAGCCAAATCGAGGGTGACTAAACCACTCTGCGCAACTCTATTGATGGGTACCGAAGTGTTATCCATTTTCATTGGTTAGAAGGAACAACAATCGGAAAAGGGAAAAATTCCCGATACCGTAATCAGAAATTGTCGTATTGGTACCTAAGGTCTTCAATCATGGCCTGTTTTTTCAAAGCAGGCAATACTTCAGACTGTACTTTTTGTTGTGTGGAGAAAGAAAGCTGCTGCTTCACCATATCCATGTTTTCTATTGCAGGACCGGGTGTTAAGTTTTTCAGTTGCACCACATATACACCAGTTTTACCAATGATAGGTTTCGATACTTCGCCAGGCTTTAAGCCCATAGCCGCACTGGGCACCTTTGGTTCCACAGCACCTTCAATCATATTGTTGTTGAACGAAAGCTGCTGCACGCTTTGTACACTTCTTCCAGCTTTACTGGCCACGGTTTGCAAGTCTTTGGCCCCTTCTATTTTTTTCAACAGCATCTCTGCTTTCTTTTCATTTCGCACTTCCGCTTCTATCTCTGTTTTTACATTCTCCACGCTGGCCAAGCCCCTGTCCTTCACTTGTGAAAGCCCTGCTACCACATACTTGTCATTAAAGCGGAACACTTTGCTCACCTCGCCTTGCTTGGCGGTAAAAGCCCATTTAACCAATTCCCTAGCTTGGCCTAAGCTGCTAATGGTATAACTGCCCGGCAACAAATCGCCTGAACTATAAATAGTATTTCCCTTGGCTGTTTCTTTAAAATTCTTGCCTAGTACTTTGCTCCTAAATTGATTGGCCTGTGCAAACAAGGCATCTTTCGTTTCGCCGCTGGGTACTATTCTCTTACTCAAAAAGGCTACCTTAACACCTGGTTGGGTGGGCTTTGCATTGGTGATTTGGACAATATTGAATCCTCTATCGGAAGGCACCATAAAGGCATCGCCCTCTTTGTATTGGTAGAAAAGAGCATTGTCAATGGTTTGAAATTGGGTACCCGGTTTCACCCAGCCCATACTGCCACCAGTCATTTTTGCCATTTGGTCTTTGCTGCTGTCCAAGTATTGCATAAAATCGGCCTTACCTTCGTCTATCAATTTAGCTATTGAATCTGCCCAAGTGCGTTTTGGCTCAATTTCCGCCTGGCTGTTTACGGTAATCAATATGGACCTAGCTTCCACTGAATCAGGAATCAGCTTCCTGTCCAGCAACTTTGCTACTACAAAGCTGCCGTTGTCAAAATAAGGGCCTACAAAGGTGCCAGTATCGATACGGAAGAAAGTGTCCTTGATGGCACTGATCAATTCCTCTTTTTTCAAATAACGGGTATCTAATTCTACTTCTGAATTGCGCTTAATGAAAATGGAGTCGTTCTTAGCGGTTTTAAAGTTTTCAAACTGCTCGTTGATATAGTTTTGTGCCTTCAGCGTATCGGCCTTGGAAGGACGCAATTCGAAAACTACATAGTCCAATACTCGGCTCGGTTCCAATTCAAAACGCTTTTTATGCTTTTGGATAAATGCCTCATAGTCGCTGTCCGTCAATTTTACTTGGTTGTCAGGTATGGTTACGTAAGGCAGGTACACAAAATCAATATCAACGCTGGCTTGCTGCAGTTCATATAGTTTCTTGGCTTCCCAGTCAGGGATAGTAAGTGCCTTTCTGATAAGGGAGTAATATTTATTGTCCAGCCTTTCCTCTTTCAATGAATTTTCGAACTCCGCCCAACGTCTATGTTTTTCGACACCGGTCATGCCATCTTTGTCATCTTGGTCAAGGTTGGCAATGTACTTTGCAACAACGGTTCTATCGAACTGTTGCGGGCCGCCGAAAGCTTGCACCACATAAGGACTTGGGTTAGGGCCTTGTACCATGTCATACAATTCCATGCCCGTCACCTTGATGCCCAGCTTCTCGCATTCCTGACCCAGCAATTTTTCCTTGATCAAATTGTTCCAAGTTTCGTCAATGATGCCGAAACGCATGTCGGGGCTGATTACTTGCCCTTGCATCTGCATACGGGCAGCTTCCTCGCGCTCGTTCACCTTGGTTTGGAAATCCATTAGGGCAATCTCTTCCCCGTTGATAGTACCTGCATTGATACTTCTGGCACCAAATATACCGGTCTGAGAATTGGTAACGTCCATTATCAGAAAGCCAACAATCGCTAAGGCAATCAAGCCGACAATTGCGTAGCCAAACTTATTTCTGATGGTAATAATTACGCCCATGCTAATAATTTTTCAAAAATGAAGTGCAAATTTAACGTTATTCAACTGCAATGCAAAAATGTATTGTGGTAAGCTGCTTAGAAGTCCTCATCAAAATCCTCGGTTTCTTTTAAAATGCTTCCCCGTACATGCTTTATTTCGTATTGGCTAAAGTCTTCGTTCGACTCAAAACCCTCTCCGTAAATAATTTCTTGCTTGGTAGTTATCTTTACGTACTTGTCCGAGTATATTTTTCTATCCCTTCGTTTCCATATCAGCTCTTCCGAATTGAGCTTTCTTCCTTCCACATTCACTATCACCACATTGTCGCGCACCATCAGCTCTTCTTTTTGCTCGTAAGCTATACCATAATTAGCTGAAAGCTTGCTTTCAATCTTCATACTATCATTGTACATGTACAGCTTTAGGCCCTTTGGAAATTCGGTAGTAGGCTCTCCTTCGGTATGTTTTATCACTTCAGTAGCAATAATGCGGGCGCGAATCTTACCATAATCGCTATACACTATCTCCACGTTCTTGCCCTTTTCCTCTACCGTATCCTTTTTCTCCTCTAGCAATTGTTTGTCCTTTTCAGTACTGCCGCATGATTGGAAAAAAATGATAAGTAAGGCAAAGCCCAAAGAATGATAAGAGGATACGGAACATTTCAGGCGATTAATCATAGCGCCTTTGCTCGAACCATTTGTTGTTAAGGGTAATGGCAATAACGCCCCTAAAGAATTTTTCGCTCACCAAGTTATTGGCATTGGTGCCTCGTGTACCGCCTTCAAAGCTGATATTCAAATGAGGGTAGCCCATTTTGAAGCGTTCGCGCTTTAAGGGTATCCCAAAGCCCAAACTACCGCCAATTTCCCGTATGTCGTTGCCTGCTATGGTAAGGTAGCCATTGTCATAATAAGCCCCTATGCGGTAAAATGTCCGCTTGATAAAGGAGCCAGCAGCCGCATTGGGTATATATTCCAAGCCTATGGCAGTACGTATATCATTCCGGAAACTAACCGATTCCGTAATGATGCTGTTAAAGTTTTTCCAAGTGGTGTAGGATACGTCTACCAAGGCTTTCCACTTATCAGCTTGGCTGAACATAAAACCAAAACCAAACTTGGCAGGCACATTCAATTTCAGGGAAAAACCTGAGGTAAAACTCAGCGTATCAAGAATAAGCAGTCCCGATGAGGTATATACCAAGCGGTCATACACCTTTTCTATACCTGCATTGGTGTTAAGGGGTACACTGGCATAAGCACCGATGGTCATGAACACGGCATGCCTCCTCACCTTGACTAATGAATCAATGAAGCCTTTTTTATCGTACAGCGTTTTCTTGTTGAGGTCTTTTCTCCAATCAATTACCGTATCAATGGGCAAATACACCAATGAGTCAAGGCCATTGATTTTTACCTGGCTACCGATTTGGCTGGGCCTTTTGAGCCATAATGTATATTGTACCCCCACATCGAAAACAGCATCTGCCACTCTTGCATTGGTAGTTTGCCTAGTACTAAGGGTGTTGGAAGAGTCAGGGAAATTGATGATTTGGCTGTAACGCAATTTGCCGAACAACAAGTTGGCATTGGCCCCTACGGAAAGACGGTGCTTGCTATATTTGGCCTCACTGCCCAGCACTTCCCAGCCAGAACCAACAAACAACTTATAGGTACGTCCATCGCCATTGAACAAGCGGGTAAAGCTGCCCACGGTGCTGTCGCTTACTTCTGAAAGTTGGCTGTAGCTGACTTGCGTAAAAGGGGCAATGCCAAAGGTAAGCCCGCCTGCTTTTCTTTTACCGAAAGGCAACGCCATGGCAAAGTAATCCAAAAAAGCATCGCTGCTGGTATAGGTTGAATCAGTCGCTTTAATGGACCTTAAGCCATACTTGATGCCCAATTCGAATGTAGTAAACTGCAATTTTGAGTACGAGGCGGGATTGTTGTAGTTGAGGCCCAGCCAGTCTTGGTAAGCAGCGGAAGCACCTCCCAATGCTCCTACCGCCGCAAAATCAGTGGATTGTGCATCGCCCAAGCCAAAGCGGGAATAAGGGCTCACCTCTTGCGCTGAAACGGATAGGGACAGAAGAAAAAACAGTAAGCCAATTGTTAACTTACCGTATGGATGCTGCATTATGGAGCAAGATTTTGTGTAAACCGTATAATACCAAATAAGGGACAACAAAGATGTCACTTTTAACATAAGATTCAAAGAATTTGCTGTCGCCCCCGGTAAGCACCACTTTGATACCGGGATATAATTCCCTGTAACGCTGAATAATACCGTTTATTTCGGCAGCGGTACCATTTATTACCCCGCTCAGCATTGATTCCTGCGTATTGCCACCAATGAGGTAATCTATCTGCTCCTTCTCCAATAAGGGCAACCGACCGGTATAACGCTTCAAAGCCTTAAAGCGCATGCGGATGCCCGGCGAGATGCCGCCACCCTTATATTCGTTGTCGGCTGTGGCCAATTCGTAAGTAATGCAGGTGCCGGCATCTATTACCAATACATCATCATCAGGATATAGGGCCTTGGCACCTACCGCCGCAGCTATCCTATCCTTGCCCAAGGTTTTGGGGGTTTTGTATTGATTGTTAATGGGCAGCGGCGTATCGGTATCCAGTTTCAAGTATGCCGAATGCTCTTTGATATAGTTTTCGGTCTTTATTTTATCGCCCGACACTTCCGATAAAATAGCTCTTTCGATGGTGTACTTACCGTACAAATCCATTAAGTCCTTCTGCTTGAATTTCTTATAGGCAGCCGAGTAAACCAGTTCGCTGCCCTTGAAAACGGCCAGCTTGGTGTAGTTGTTCCCAATATCAATGGCCAAATCCATACTACTGTTTTGCGGCCTTATCATGTATTTGTTGAATGGCATCGGACAACCAAAGATGGGTGCCTTTTTCATTGACCAAAGCGCAGTGCATCATGGCATGGGCTACCGTGCTTGCCTCAATACCCCTGTATCTTTTTAAAGCACCTTGCAGCAGAAAGCCGAAGCTGTCCAGCAGTTTTTCACCTATCTGTTCCCCGAACCGTTTCTCTTTCCTTTCGCCCAACAGCAGCGAGGGCCTGAAAATATGCAGGGAAGGAAACCCTAAGCCCTTCAAAGCTTCCTCGATTAGCCCCTTGGTGCGGCTGTAAAATATGAGGGAATTTTTGTCCGCCCCTAATGATGATACCAATAAATATTGGTTGGCTCCTTGCAATAGGCCCATCTTCGCCACCCTCAGGGGATATTCATAATCTACCTTTCTGAACTGCTCCTTCGAACCTGCTTGCTTCATGGTAGTGCCTAGGCAGCAGAAAATGTCATCTGCTCTTAATTCGGATGCGTGTTGTTCTATCTGCTCAAAATCGACTACCACTTGCACCAGTTTTTCATTGATGATGGGCAGTTTCTTTCTTACCGCTACCACTACCTTTGCATATCGCGGTTCCCTCATCAGGTAATCGAGCAAATGGCTGCCTATCAGGCCGCTGGCCCCCAACAACAAAGCAGTTCGGGTGGTTTGGCTGTCCATGCTATTTTCTGATGGAGTCTGAAAATTGTTTGAACTCGCTGAAAGCCTGCTGAAGATACGCTTTTCTTTGTGCATCGGCCACCACTTCCTCAATGGGGTTGAAGCCCGCCTCAACGGCTTGAAAATGTGGTTCGGTTTGTCCCAGCCCTTCTGCTACTTTGGCATGTAGCCAGCGGTAATGACGGTTCACATCATCGCGATACACGAATCGGTCCTGGCCTTGGATAAAGCACAACTGGTTATACCGATACTGGGGCAAAGTCTTGTTGTCGTTATTGTACCAGTAGCTTTGCAGCATGGGCAAGTTGGTGGGCGATTCGGAAAACAAGCTATCTCCTTCTACTGCTACCCCGGCCGCCCTTAATATATCATGATAGATATAGCGGGAGCTGACCAAATGGTTCTTTTCGCCTACTTTTTGGTGCTCATGGTCCAGCCATAGCAAGGGCACCCGGTTGCCGCTATCGTTTACATTGGAAAAATGGTACACCCAGTCTTGTTCGCCAAAGTTATCCCCATGGTCGGAACAGAACACCACTAAGTTATTCTTGTCTTGGTGCATCTCCCTAATAAACTCATCAAGCGGGTTGCACAATAAATTCCAGCTTTTTTCCTGTCGGCCTTTCAACAAGGCCTCTATGCGGGGCTTTACGGGTGAATAGCCCTTCTTCAGGAAAGTTTGGTTGAGTGTATGGAAAAGGCCCATGGACTCCCTCACCTTGTCCAACAAGCCCTCGGCCGTGAGTTTAAAGGTTGGCGCCACATGATAGGGGAAATGCGCTTCCATCAGGTTGAGGAACATAAAGGTGCGCTCCCCTTTGGCTTCGTTTTCCGCAATGGTTCTTCGGGCAAAATCAAAGGTATCGGGATAGGTATTTTGTGCCCATGCAATGCCCATCCTGAAATCCTCGGCCAACCGCTGGAACATAAAATCTCGTGAAAGTACCAACTTGCGCACCCGTGGCTTGCCCAGCATCAAAGCAATGTTCAATAGCTTCCTGAATTTGGGCGTAACATGCTCATAGATGCGGTGCACTTGATCGAAGCCCCTATCGAGGCCAAAAATATTAGTGGTGGCAATATTAGCAGTACACTGGTAGGTATTGTAGCCCGCAGCTTTCAATCGCTCCGCCAAGGTGGGCAATTCGGGCCTGAAGCCTCTTGTCTGGCTGGTAGCACCATGTTCGTGTGGCATCTTACCCGTAAACAATGAAGTAGTGGCGGGCAATGTCCAACAGCCCGCGGAGCGTGCACCGCTAAATTGAATAGCATTGGCTTGCGTATAGGGCATGCGCAAGCCTTGCTTCATGGCCACATCATAGCGCAGACTGTCTACAACCAGTAAAATAATATTCCTAGGGCCGGGCAAACGCTTTAGCTTATTGGAGTGCAAAGGTATAACATCTTTGATACATTGCAGGCGCAGAGGGTTGCAAGTCGCTTTTTTGAAAAAGGCTTTATGTTATCTTTGATTATATAAGTGCGAATTATGGATAATGGCTGGTTTGTTATCATTAATCCTATATCAGGGGGTAGAAAAGGTTTGAAAACCTGGCAGCAAACCGAGCAGTTTCTTAAAGACCATGCCATCCCTTTCCAGTACGCCGTTACCAGCCAAGCATTGGATGCCAGCGACCTGAGCAATAATGCCATTCTGCAAGGTTCTAGGAAAATACTTCTGATTGGCGGCGATGGCACCATCAACGAAGTGGTAAACGGCGTCTTTACCCAAGACAAGGTACCAACGGCGGAAATCACTATTGGGATTTTATCTACCGGGACGGGCAACGATTTTATCAAAACACTGAATGTGCCTGCTGGTACTCAGGCATTGCCACTTCTTCTCCAAAACAAAACGAAACTCATTGACGTAGGCCTTGCTACCTACTATTTGGGCCAGGAGCAACGGCAACGCTACTTTATCAATGTGGCGGGAATGGCCTTCGATGCAGCGGTAACCCGCTATGCCAACTTGCATAAAAGCAACGCAGGCAAATTACAATATTATTGGAGCTTGGTGAAGACATTGATGACCTATAAAGCTGGGAAAATCAACTTGGTAACCGATACGGGCATCGAATTAAATGAAACCTGTTTCTGCCTAGATATTGGTAACGGCAAATATGCAGGTGGTGGTATGATGGTGGCCCCTCAGGCAGTGCCCGATGACGGCCAGTTCCATATCACCTATTTTACCGACCTAAGCCGCTGGGAAGTGATACAAAATATTGGTAAACTCTTTAAAGGCACTTTCCTTGGCCATCCAAAAGTAAAAACCTTCACGGCCAAAAAAGTAGCCGTCACGGCCGAGGAACTGACTTATCTAGAAGTAGAAGGCGAAACCCTTGGGCATACCCCCTGTACTTTTCAAATCATACCGTCGTCTATAAAGGTACTAGTGCCCTAAGCCATTTGTAGCTCCGGCTTCAAAAAGCGGGCGGTATGGCTTTCCGCTACTTCGGCTACTTGCTCAGGGGTGCCAGTAGCTAGTATGGTGCCGCCCCTTGCGCCCCCTTCAGGGCCTAGGTCAATAATATAATCTGCAACCTTTACAACATCCAGGTTGTGCTCTATTATCAGTACTGTGTTGCCTTTCTCTACCAATTGGTCCAGCACCTCCAACAGTAAACGGATATCTTCAAAATGCAGACCCGTAGTAGGTTCATCAAGGATATAGAAGGTATTTCCCGTATCTTTTTTGCTAAGTTCAGCTGCCAGTTTTACCCTTTGCGCCTCGCCACCAGAAAGGGTGGTAGCGGCTTGGCCAAGAGTTAAATAGCCCAAGCCCACATCGGCAAGGGTTTTTATCTTTCGATATATAGCTGGTATCGGCTCGAAAAACTCCACCGCTTCCCGTACGGGCATCTCCAGAACATCGCTGATGGATTTGCCCTTATAGCGCACTTCCAAGGTTTCCCTATTGTAACGTCTGCCCATACAGGTTTCGCAAAGCACGTTCACATCTGGCAGGAAATTCATTTCTATCACCTTCATGCCGCCGCCCTCACATTCCTCGCAGCGGCCACCCTTTACATTGAAGCTAAACCTGCCCGGCTTATAGCCCCTAATCTTGGCTTCGGGCAATTGGGCAAACAATGTTCTGATATCGGAAAACACCCCAATGTAAGTAGCTGGGTTGCTCCTAGGCGTACGGCCTATGGGGCTTTGGTCTATTTCAATTACCTTGTCAATATGTTCCAAGCCACGGATTGCTTCATAAGCCAATGGCTTTTGGCGGCTGTTGTACAAATGCTGCCTTAAAATGGGATATAGGGTGGCATTGATCAGGCTTGATTTGCCACTGCCGGAAACGCCCGTCACCACTGTCATGGCACCCATAGGTATGCTGATGGAAACATGCTTCAGGTTATGCCCGGTAGCTCCTAGCAGTTCCAAGAAATGTCCATTACCTGGTCTCCTTTGCGCCGGAATGGCTATGTTTTTCTTGCCACTTAAGTACTGGGCAGTAAGGGTGTCGCTTTGCAAAAATTCATAGGGGGTGCCTGCACCCACTACTCCACCGCCCAATCTGCCTGCACCTGGGCCCAAATCGATAATATAGTCCGAGGCCAGCATGATATCCTTGTCGTGCTCCACTACCAATACCGTGTTGCCTACTGAGGCCAAATCGCGCAAGGCTTTGATAAGACGGGTATTATCGCGCTGGTGTAGCCCAATACTGGGCTCGTCCAATATATAGGTAATGCCCACCAACTGCGAACCTATCTGTGTTGCCAAGCGGATACGTTGCGACTCACCACCTGAAAGGGTGCGCGAAGCACGGTTAAGGGTCAAATATTCCAAACCCACGTCCAACAGGAAACCTAGGCGCACCCTTATTTCCTTCAACAATTCCCGGGCTATGGTATTCTGCTTATCGGAGAGAAGGGGCTCAATATTGGCAAACCATTCCGAAAGCTCGTTGATATCGATATTGGATATTTGGGCAATATTCTTGCCCGCCACCTTAAACTGCAACGACTCCTTTTTCAAGCGGGTGCCGCCACATTCGGGGCAAGGGATGCTTTCCATAAATTCCTCTGCCCAACGCCGCAGGTTTTCGCTGGAAGTTTCGTTGTAGCAACGGCGAATCATGTTCACCACGCCTTCAAATTCACCGGTCCGGTATAGGTCGTTCAGGTTCTCTTCGTCAGGAATTCCTTCCTCCACCCCATACATGATTTTGTTAAAGGCTCTTTGAGGCAACTGCCCTACCGGACAGGATAAATTGAAATCGTACTTCTTGGAAAACCTGCGCAAGGCTTTGAATGCATGGTTGTCGCGCCATTCACCCAAGGGGGCTATACCGCCAGCATTTAGTGGTACTGTAGGGTCAGGCACCACGGCCTCCATATCTATTTCATGAACGACGCCAAGGCCCTTGCAATGCGGGCATGCGCCATAAGGGGAATTGAAGGAAAAAGTATTGGGCGAAGGGTCTTCGTAAGAAATACCGCTATCGGGGCACATTAATTGGCGGCTGAACTGCGATACCTTTTCCGTATCATGGTCCATCACCATTATTAATCCATTGCCCAGTTTTAAGGCGGTATCCAGCGAGGGCTTCAACCTTTCCGAGGCCTTGTCGTCAATGGCAAGCCTGTCCACTACCAATTCAATATCATGAATCTTGTAGCGGTCCACCTGCATCTTTTCTTTCAGCTCCTTTATTTCCCCATCAATGCGCACTTTCAGATAGCCCTGCTTGCGCACTTTCTCGAACAGCTCACGGTAATGGCCTTTTCTGCCCCTCACCATGGGCGCAAGCAATACAATTTTTTTCCCTTGGTAATGCTCCAAGATATGCTCCTGAATCTGGCTTTCTGTATAACGCACCATCTTTTTACCGGTGGCTTCACTGAATGCCTCGCCAATACGGGCGTAGAGCAAACGGATAAAATCGTATATCTCCGTAACCGTACCCACAGTACTACGGGGATTTTTGTTGGTAGTTTTCTGCTCGATGGAGATTACTGGGCTAAGGCCGGTGATTTTGTCCACATCAGGCCTTTCCATGCTGCCGATAAACTGGCGGGCATAGGCACTAAAACTCTCAATGTATCGGCGCTGCCCTTCGGCATAAATGGTATCGAAGGCTAAGGAAGATTTACCGCTGCCGCTGATCCCGGTAATCACAATCATCCGGTTGCGGGGCAGGCTTACGTCAATGTTTTTAAGATTGTGTACGCGCGCTCCATACACATTCAGGTACTCAATCTCAACATCACTGATAGCGGGCAACGACTTCACACTCATAAGCGGGGCAAAGATACGGGTTTTAAGCTCCATAAATCAATGCCAGCCTAAAGACAAACAAGCTTAACGGAAAGTTCAAAAATGTTTATTTTACAAGGGAGGAATCATAATATTAAAAGTTGCACGACCTTTACATTTCAAAACAATCGTATAATCTCCAGTGTATGGTATGTCATAAACTAATCTATCATCAGTTTTAAACACCGGTTCTAAATCAGTACCATCTTTTTGAATTACTTGTAAAGCGAATTCCGAATACTTTTCTATTGTCATCTTTTGTTTCTTACGGATGCCAATTACATATTGTTTGATGCCACTAATTTCTGCTGTGACGTGTTTAGAAACACTACCTTTCTGAAAACTTATTCTCTCTTTCGCAACAATAATTTCAGTTTCAGTTGTATTTACGGTCTCATTGGAAAAAATGGAATATATCACACCAATAACAGTAAATATTGATGCTAAGATACCTACTGAAACTTTTAGTAAGTTAAGTCGGGCTTCGTTTAACATTTGGCATAAATATACATTAATCTAATTTATGCCAAAATAAATTACAATAAAATCAACTTGTCTTTAAAATTTTTCTACCCTTACAGCTAGCAAAATCAAAATCACCAATTCCAAAGCCAACGCCTTATTCCAACTTCTTATACCGATTAATTAAGTTTTTGTCCTTCTCATTGGTCTTAATAGTCTGGAATTCGCTCATCAGTTCTTTGCCAAAAGCCTCGAAGCTTTGTGCCTCTGGGGTTTTCTCCTTTGCTTTCTTTTCGTAATCCTTGGCAAGGGTATAAATAGAACGGGCGGCCGCATAGCGTACCCACCAAGGCTCTGCATACTGGGCAAAAGTTTTTAGAGTTACCATGCCCTTTTTAATGGCATTCATATCCGCCAATTCACTTAAATACTTGCCATAGTTCATCAGCACGATATACTTGGCATAGCCCGTAGTTTGTACGGCCATATCCTCAAAGTACTGATGGTCTTCTGGCTTGGCCTGCTCGGCATAAATCGTACTTACCACGGCACTTACATCCAATGTCGGTTCGGTATTATACATTTCCTTCGCAATGCTATATGCATCAAGGGGCGCAATGCTATCCAATACCTCCAGTGCGGCACCCACCACTATGTGCGAACGGTTTTCCTTGGCCAGTTCCTTGAAATAGTCTACCATTTCCTTTCTGTTCTCAAACTCACCCAGCTTGTATATCGCCGAGGCGGCAACGGGTGTTTTTTTGTCTTGCCTAGCCAAGCGTACCAAAGAGGCTTTCAGTTTTGATTTGTAATTGTCATCCCCTTCCAGCGAAATATTTTCGGCCACATACTGCCTGAAATACCAGAAAGTATCGTTCATGGCATTAATCAGCAAATCCTTTACCATAGGATTTTCCTGTTGCTCCATAAAGTATTCCAAGGCCTCCATCTTATCCATAAAGCGGGGGGCATTCTTGTATTGGAACACGTATTCCTCCAAGGTCTTATGGTCCGTCTTTTCTGCTAGCAAAGTTTTGGTGGCATCCACATTTATCAACTGTGGCCTAGCATCTACTTTGAAGAAAAACTGCTGTTTCTTTTGGTCAAGTACGATGCTGTCATTAATCACTTTGCCATTCACGTACAAATCCACTTTCAAAGGTAGACGGTACACAAAACCTTTTTCTGCACTGGCTGACTGACTGATGGTTACTACCGCTGTTTTGGTGGTGTCCCAATAATCATAACTGATATCAAGTACTGGATGTCCGGCAGTCAAATACCACTGGTTGAAAAACCAGTTCATATCTTGGCCAGTCACCTTTTCGAAAGCCAGTCGAAGGTTGGCATGCTCAACCGCCTGAAATTCGTGTGTTTTCAAGTAATACGCCAATGATTTGAAAAAAGCCTCATCGCCTAGGTTATCGCGCAACATGTTCAGCACTATGCCGCCTTTGTTATAGCTATGGGCATCGAACATCTCCTCCTTATCTTCATAATAGAAGCGAATCAAGGGGTCTTGCTTGTACTGTGCCTCGCCAAAATAGCCGCCTTCAGATTGGTAACGCACCAAATCTGCCTCCATGCGGCCATATTTAAAGTCGGTCCATAGGTATTCGCTATAGTCGGCAAAGCCTTCGTTAAGGGTCAGGTTCGACCATGATTCGGTGGTCAGCAGGTCGCCAAACCACTGGTGGAAAAGCTCATGGGCAATGATGGTTTCGTAATTGTTGTCTTTCAATTCTTTTTCCGTACGCAACAGTTCATGGAAGTACAGGTTGGCGGTAGTATTCTCCATGGCTCCAGAAACATAATCGTAAACGGCCACCTGCGAATACTTCTCCCAAGGATAGGCATAGCCTAACACCGAGGAGAAATACTCCAACATTTGTGGGGTATTGCCCCATATCTGTTGGGTGTAGGGCACATACTTGTCTTCTACATAATACTCAACGGGCAGGTTGCGCCATTTGTCCTTAATGATGGTAAACTTGCCCACCGCCATCATTACCAAATAGGGGGCATGAGGCAAGCTCTGTTTCCAGTAATCGGTGCGGGTGCCGTTGGCATTTTTTGTGGAATTAAGGAGCAGGCCGTTCGATAAGGTGACCATGCTATCGGGCACGGTCATGTATATTTCCTGGGTCATTTTTTGGTTGGGCTTATCGATGGTGGGAAACCAGCAAGAACTGGCCTCGGTTTCGCCTTGTGTCCATATTTGCTTTGGCTTGCCCGGTTCCTTGCCCAGCGGATTGATGAAGTACAGCCCTTTGTCGGAGGTAATGGCGGCACTGCCCCCGGCCTCTAGCTCATTGGGTTTGGCCACATAGTCAATGAACACTTCAAATGTATCGGTGCGGGTGTAGGTTTTGGGCAAGGTGATTTTCAATTGTAGCGAGTCGTAACTGTATTTTAAAGGGGTACTGCCGCCATTTTCTACCAAGTTCACTTTATTGATAGTCATTCCCTTGGCATCGAGGGTCAATTGATTTTGAGCGGCAAAGTAAGGTACTAAGGTTAAGTTGGCTTTCCCGTACAGGTATTGCTTTTCCCAATCGAATGACACTTCCAGACGGGTATGTATCAGGTCCATTTCCAAGGGCACGCTGGCTTGGTAGTCGCGAATGTCCTTGGGTTTTACGGTTACCTCGTCCAGCTCTTCGGTTTTTACCTTACCGTTTTTTGTTGTCTTGCAGGAAAACAACATCATCAATGCCGCAAACAGCAGCATGGTCCATTTGATATTCTTCATGTTCGAAATTATACAGCCGTGAAATTACCCATTTTTCGGGAATGGCGTGTTGAGTAGAATGGTATGAATTTTATTATCATAACCAATAATACTCCATAAAAGTTACCTTTGCCCCTATGATAACTTTTTCCATTGAAGAGGAATATATTGAGCTATCCAAGCTGCTGAAAGCCACCCATTTATGCAGCACAGGCGGCGAGGCAAAAATAGTTATCACTGAGGGCATGGTGAGCTACAACGGCCATATAGACACGCGTAAACGCCTAAAAGTGAGGCCAGGCGATGAAATCACTTACAACGGCACTACCATTAAAGTAGTGGCTAACCCATCCGCTGTATAACGCCCCCAATTTTGGCCAGCTTGCCATCGGTATCGTGCATGGGCCTTGACTTGCAATGGAATCTCAAATCGGGTTTGCCCTGAAGGAGAAACTGGCAATCCACCGGTTCGCCATGTTCTATGGTTTTCATGAAATGCTTCTGCAAGTCTTCGTCCTTACAGTCCAGCGTTTCAATAAAGGTATGTAGGTTGTGCGGTATCTTGTTCAGTTCTTGCCCGCCCACCAATTCCATAAAGCCTGGCGACCAGTACATACTGCTATCGGCCACGTTCAGCTCCCAGTAGCCAATTTGGGCCAAAGTCTCAATGGTCTCCATTCGCTGCTTGCCCTCATCCAAGCGGGAGGTAAAGTTGTCCACCTTTTTTTGCAGTTGGTACCGCTCAAAGGCATATCGCACCGATGAGGTAAGCACCTTGCCGTCGAATTGGCCTTTTACCAAAAAGTCCTGTGCGCCCATTTTCACGGTTTTTACGCCCAGTTCCTCGTCGTTCAGCCCAGTTAGCACAATTACTACGGTGTTGCTGGCCACGGTTAGTATTTCCTCCAAGGTCGCCAAATCGCGGCTATCGGGCAGGTTTAGGTCCAGAAGGATAACGTCAAAGGCATTTTTGGAAAGTAGGTCGAGCGCGGTCTTCAAAAATTCCGCATGGATGAGCCTGGCGGTTTTGAATACGGACTCTTCCAAATAAAACTTGATTAAAAAGGCATCGCCCGGGTTGTCCTCAATCAAAAGTATGTTTAGGGGCTTATCCATATCAAAGGGTTGCTTATTGCACTGGCAATTTAATAAGAGAAAACCAAAACTGCTCAATATACTTTATCATATGCTGATATTTATCAAAGTCGACCGGCTTGGTCAAATAGGCATTTGCATTCAGTTTATAGCAGTTCTGAATATCCTGTTTCGATTCGGAAGAAGTAAGTATGATGACGGGTATGTGGTTGGTTTTGGCATTGCTTTTCATTTCCTGCAATACTTCCAACCCATTGCGTTTCGGTAGGTTCAGGTCAAGAATTACCAAATGTGGGGTGGGGCTATCCTGATAACGCCCTTCCTTAAAAAGGAACGATATAGCCTCCTCACCGTCTTGTGCTAGGTGCAACCTACCTACGTACCTGCTGTCTTTTAAAATTTCCTGTGTAAGCCTAACATCACCTGGATTGTCTTCTACTAGTAACAGGTCGTACTTTTGGTCCAACTCAAAACTCATGTTGCCTTTTACTGATTTCAAAATAAAAAGTGGTGCCTTTTCCTGGCTCCGATTTCAACCATATCCTTCCTCTGTGCCTTTCTACAATTTTTTTGCAAATGGCAAGGCCCATACCCGTTCCCTCATATTCTTTTCTACTATTCAAACGTTGGAAAATGACGAAAATCCGCTCGTGGTACTTTTCTTCTATGCCAATACCATTATCCTTAACGCTGAAACGCCAGTAGTTTTTGTATTCCCTACAGGCTACTTCAACAGTAGGAGTATTGTTGGCCACAAATTTAATAGCATTGCCTATTAGGTTTTGCAATAAACTTACCATTTGCGGTTTATCTGCCAAAATGGTGGGCAGTGGCTTCAGGATAATTTGGGCTTTGGAATTCTCTGTCGCCGATTTCAGGTTCAACTTTACGTACTCCGCTACCTGTGCCATATCCACTTGCTTAAAGCCTCCTCCTCTTCTATCCACGCGTGAATACTCCAATAGGTCATTGATCAATTGCTGCATGCGGATAACACCATTCACAGCAAATTCCATAAATTCCTGAATTTCGGTATTGCTTTCGTTGGCTAGTCTCCTTTGTATTAGTCCAACATAACTAGAAATCATCCTCAACGGTTCTTGCAGGTCGTGCGATGCAGCATATGCAAACAGTTCCAGCTCCTCATTGGAGCGTTTCAATACCTTCGCCTGTTCCTCCAACTGGTACTGTATTTCTTTTAAGTCGGAAATATCTAAAGACATGACCATGCCGGCATATATTTCACCAGCATCTGACTTTACGGGCAATATATGGATGAGGTAATGCTTATTATTGAATTCCCGCTCCATACTGATTACCTTGCCTTGCAAGGCTTCTTTATATAAGGGTTCCAGTATTTTCAGACGGCTCTGTGGCAAAACGTCGTATATGGTTTTCCCTTCAATATTTTCTTTGCTATAACCTTGCTCCTCCAATGCCGCGCCCTCTACCAAGCGGTACCTCAACTCGGTATCGAACAATAGTACGGCCGCTTTAGGGATATTGCGAGCCAGCGTACGGTAAAGCTCTTTGGTCTCGTTCAGGCTTTCCTCGGTCTGTTTCCTTTCCAGCGCATTGGCCAGTACTTGCCCTAAAATTTTCAACATGGGCACTGTTTCTTCCCGCCAAAACTGCTCTTTATATTTTGAGCCAAAGGCAAGTACGCCATTCAGTTCGCCATTGAATATGATGGGCACAAAAATCAAAGACTTTACTTCAAATTGCTGCATCAATGCCCTAAGGTGTACCGCATCTTTACCTAATGCTTGAATACGGGGAATCTCAAAAACCCCTTCGGCCTTGATGTATTTGAAAAGAGCCACGTGCTCCTTAGCCGAAACCGATTTTAAGCGTTCTTTGGCATCATGGATATTATCAAACCAATAATTCCGCATCACGAACTGTTTGCCATTAGCATTGGAAAGGAACAAATAACCCTGATCGATATGGAACAACTGGCAAACTATTTTGATTGCCGCATTGATTTCATCGTCAATCATCTGCGGCGGTATATTGATAAAATTGGTGGAAAGCGTGGTAATGATGTTTTCCAATTCCATCCGCTCCTGTATCACCATTTCCGTGGCCTTTCTCTCTAATGCACTTGAAAAAATCTGAGCCAAGATTTTAAAAAGCAGAATGGAATAATCGGGCCAGCGTGTTTCCTCCGTATAAGACATGATGCTGAGATAGCCCTGTTGAATATTCTTGCTTTGCAAGGGGATTGTAAACAATGAGCGCACTTTGAATTTGGCCAACTGCTGCCTTAATAGGCTATCGCCTGCTAGCAGCTTCGTATCTGGCATATATAAATAGCCCTTATCAACCAATTCATCCATAGCCCAGTTACTAGTCAATAGCTTTTGAGGCTCATCAATCATGGCCCGTTTACAATTGGGGGAAGTCCAAGAAAACTTGTTTTGTGCAAAAGAGGCACTATCAGCTAGTTGTATCACACACTGGTCAGCACTTAAATAGTTACCCAGTTTCATCAGTGCCTGATAGATGGCATCATCAATCTCATCTACTTGGATATTAATAAAACGTGCGGAGATAAGCGATACCAGCTCTTTGAACTCCAACTGAAAAGTGAGCATATCCTGTATCGACTTCAGTTGGGTGATATCGGTTGAGATACTCAAAATTTGCTGCAGGTTGTTCTCCAGTATCAGTGGATTGAGCGTTGTTTGAAACCACTGTAGGTTGCCATCCTTTTTGCGCTTGCCTCGCTCCTCTTCAATTACATAAGCGGCATTATTTTTCAGTATCCTTTCGGCCAATTGGGCATTGGTAAATCCAAAAAAATCTTTTTCATTGCTGCCTGGGATGGTGTTCACCCGCTTTCCGACATAATCGGCAAAGGCTTTGTTCACCATGCGATAAGTGCCGTCAGGGTCCTTCACGGCTATCAGGTTGGGAATGGTATCTATTACCTTGCGCAAATACAGTTCTTTTTTGCGAACCTCCATTTCCGCCTCTTTGAGTTCGGTAATATCCCGGCCTACCGATTGGTACTCAATGAAGTTGCCGTTATCGTCATAAATAGCCCTATCAGTCCACATTTGCCAGCGCTGGGTTACCCCTTTATGCTTTATCTGTTGGCTATATGTCACTACAGGGTTTTCCCTGTTCAATGTGGCCAGTCGCTCCAAGAATTTTTTCCTTGCCCCGGGTGGGATAAAGGTACTTAGCTTTTTACCCACCACCTCATCTAGCTTAACGCCGAAGTAGCGGCAGTAGGCAGCATTGGCAAAAGTGATGGTGCCATTGGCCTGGTAGCGGCTAATCAGTTCGGTTTGGTCTTCCACCACCGCCCGGTACTTCTTTTCACTGGCTATTAGCTGGCCTTCGGCCTTCTTTTTATGGGTGATGTCAGCACCAATGATATTTACATAGCCATACTCGACCACGGGAACCAGCTTCAATTCATAAATCCGTTTTCCGCAGTCAATTTCAAACTCCTTTTCCCGCTGGGTATCCAACACTTTTTTCACCACTTTTAACCAAACCTTGGGCAGTGCTTTTCCGGGTGCTGTTTTCCAAAATTGGAGCAAAGTATTGCTGGCCTTATTGGCATAGGATATCAACCCTTCTGCCGAAACCCTTAATAAGGGCGATGGGGTCTCATCGGGCATGCGGGCCAATAGGGATATTTCCTTTTGAGCTTGTTTTAAATCAGTGATATCGCGAGCAATAGAAGCAATGAATTCAATTCGTCCCTGTTTGTCTTTTTTGCAGAAAGTAACTTGCGAAACGGGAACAAGGGTCCCCTGCTCGGTTTTCATGGTAAGTTCCCCCTTCCAAATACCCTGCTTCAATATTTGCTGCATCACTTCTCCCTTTACTTTTTGGATGCTTTGCTCCTCATAAAATTCTTCCCAACGCCTGTGCAAATAATTCCCTTCCTTTAAGCCTAACATATTAAGTCCGGAAGCATTCAGCGATATCGTATTGCCCCTATAATCGGAAACACCTATAAAGTCAGTAGTGGAGTTGATGATGGTGTACAGTCTTTCATTGGTGCTCTCGGCTTTCTTTTGTTGGGTAATATCAGAGAAAATACCCATTGAGCCTATGATTTCATTACGGTCATTGTAAACCGGGGTAGCACTCACCTTCAGCCATTTTTCTTCCCTTTTTTTGTTCAGTATGTTTATTTCGTACACTTCCGATTTTCCGCTGAACCTTTCTTGGAACTTGCTGCGAAGGGTTTTTCTGTCGTAGTTCTTTATTGTGAGAATATCCAATGCCGATTTTCCCAGCAGTTCATCCATCTTAAAGCCGGTAAGTTTGCTGAAGCGTTTGTTGGCAAACAAGACCGTATTCTTTAGATCAGTAATTACCACCCCTTCGTTCATGCGCTCTACCAACGTACGGTATTTCGATTCGCTTTCCCGTAGTAGTGCCAGCGCTTGGCGCTTCACTGTCACGTCAATATGGATACCGATGGAGCCCACCACTTTTTTATTGGCATCGAATACTGGGGAGCCACTTATTTCAAAATACCTTATCTCCCCTGATTTATGGCGCATGGGCAGTTCGTAGCGGCTGGACACTCCTTTGGTCCTTTCTGCCCGTCGTTTCGAAAGTTCCTTTTTGCTGCTTTTGGGCACCATAATGTCGGTCGATTGCCCAACCAGCTCTTCCCTTTTATATCCAAACAGACGACAGAAACAACGATTGGCATATACTATCCGCTCTTCATTATCCACTTGTAAAATGGCCTCGTTCAGGGTATCCAGCAAGCGATAGTCGACTTTGCTTTCCGAGCCTGTGGCTTTCTGAACATTAGCTTTTAATGATGCCAATTCCGCCTTCAGCCGCTCATTTTCTTGCTGCAAATGCTCAATGGAAATGGCACTCGATACTTTCATGCCTAGTAAAATACCGAAAAAATAGATACTGGGGCAAGTGCTGACGACCAATTTGCCATAAGTGCTGTTGGAAAGCGTTGCAAAAACAACAACTAAGGCTTTTTAAACAATTATGGCGCTAAAAAAAGGAAGCCCCCCGCCGAAGCGGAGGGCATGTCCTGAAAGCGTGGGCCCGGTAGGACTCGAACCTACGACCAACGGATTATGAGTCCGCTGCTCTAACCGACTGAGCTACAAGCCCGCTTCCCGTTGGCGAAAACGGGACACGAAATTAATGATTTTCTCGTGTTTCTGTACTATCGGAATAAAAAAAATGCCCAGCAGTTGGCCTGCCGGGCATTAGTGGTCATTGCTACACCAACGGCCTAAGGCACAATGAACAAATTGGCAATGTTCAGCACGCTTTGCATGTCCAATGGTTCATCAAAAGCCTCGGTAAGGCCATCGCTACCTATTGAAGTCACCGTAGTAGCATTCACGCCGCCATGGGTGGTGTTTTGCTCACCATCATACACCGCTTGGGTTTGGGCAGGCATTCCCGTACCTCTTTGGTCTTGGGTAATCCAACCCTTCAGGCCGCGCAACCTGCGCACCTCGGAAGCATGGCGTGCTTCCACGGAATGGATTTGCAAGGCGGCGGTAAGCACTGCATCGTTGCTCATCAAGCTGGCAGCACCCCCTTTGTAAGCTCTTACGCCGGTATCTTCAAACGCTTGCGATAAGGCCAAGAAAGTGGCATAGTCGCCAAAAGCATCGAAAGTACCACCCGCAGTAAAATCAAAAGTAGGCTTGCTTACAGGGGTGGTGCCCAATGATGATATGGTATCTTGCAGGAAGGTAACGTGTGCATTCTCGTGCTTGCTAATCTGTTGGAAAATTTGGGTAGCATCACCATTCGGTATCAACCCCGATGCGTTCAAGCCAAGGGTGTAGAATTCGGCTTCCAAATATTCCAAGGTCAGTGCAAAGTTGAGCACGTCTTCCAATGGTCCTTGCAATGCGACATAGGCATTGGCTTTCTTGCTGGCCAAAGATACCAGTGCTACCGGTACCGCCGCTGCCGCTATGGTTTTTCCAGTTTCTCCGAAAAGTTTGAACAAATCCCTTCTGGAAGCGGCCTTATTGAACCTTTTAGTATCCGTACTTTCCAGGTTCAGTTTGTTGAGTATGTTTAAAATCTTCATGTTGTCGTTCTCCTTTTGGTTATTGAGGCAAGTTGCTTCCGTTTAACTCAGTCGTCAGGTAATCCGCGGCGGCTTGCAGCACATCCGCAGGCACCATGGCCCTATCCAAACCATTGCTGGCCGTTACCACGTCATCGCCTGCAAATGATTGCGCACTGCTGTCCAGTATACTGCGTATGGCAGCTGCATGGCGAGCCTCTACGGAAACTATTTTCCCGGCAATAAGCAAGTAATCGGCACTTTGCAATAACTTGCCCGCACCATTATAGGCAGCTACACCCAGGTCTTCAAACGTTTTGGCGGCACCCAGTACACTACTTCGGCTGTTGAAATCGATACTGCTGAAGTTTACCTGCAAATCCTGGATAGCATTGGAGCCCAAGGCAGCCTTGAGGAAATCGCGGTGGGCAACTTCATGATTTTTCAAATCATTCATGATTTGGCTTTCCATGGATGAAATGCCAGAATAGGGCGTAGCTACCACTTGCGTGTAGAACGCCGCTTCCAGTTGTTCCAAAGCATAGGCATAATTGAGGATACCCACATCGCCGCTGCCAAGGTTGACAGCCAAGGGGTCGTCATCGTCATCATCATCGTCTTTACAGCTTGATAGCAATAAGGTGGTACCCGCTACCGTAAAACCAGCATAGGCCAGAAAACGTCGCCTTGATGCATACAAGGGATGAGGCATACCTTGCCCGCCCGCCTTAATCAATTTTGGTTTGGTCATAACTACTCTTTTTGGATTAAATAGTGAACTCGAATTAATCGGATGCTGATGCTACTGGTATGGCATTGCGGGAGAGACAATGGGAAGCAGATAAATAAATACTGTGCCCAAATGGGTGCAAAGGGCTAATTATAGTCGCAGTAAGAGATAATAGATTTATTAGTAAATGTTTTTTGAATAAATGGTGCATTTATATTCCCCTATTGGGGATTTATCTACACGTTTTTACCTAGATTTTTTACTGCGATAATCAATTCTTGAAAAAGCTGTTCTATTTTGCAATTTCGGGTCACTAACAAAAGCATCAACATGCTGGAAGGCATCCACAACATTATTTTTGATTTAGGGGGAGTAATTATCAACTTGGACATGGAGCGTACCTTTACTGCTTTCCGTGCCCTTGCAGAAAGGGAAGACGTGCCACTGTACACCCTTGCCCAGCAACATGACCTTTTCAAAAGATTTGAAGTAGGTGCGGTAAGTCCAGATGAGTTTGTGACGGAATTGAAGGCATTGATGGACAAGCCCGCATTGGATAAAGAGACGATACATGCTGCTTGGAACGCCATGCTGATGGACATACCTGCTGAAAGATTGGCGTTACTTAAAAGGTTGAAGCAACATTACCGCACGTATTTGTTCAGCAATACCAACGCCTTACATTTCGATGCGTTCAATGCGTATTTGTTGCAGGCTTTTAATGAACCCAACTTGGAGCCGTACTTCCATAAAACTTATTACAGCCATTTAATGGGTATCCGCAAGCCCGATGCGCAAGCTTTTCAGCAAATATTGGATGAGAACGGCCTCAAAGCGCAGGAAACTTTGTTCTTGGATGATACGGCGGGCCATTTACTGGGGGCTGAGCAGGTGGGCATCCGTACCCAATTAATTACCGCCGAACAAACCATTATGGATATCTTTAAGCATTACTAGTATCTTTTTGCGAACATTTTCCTAAGCTTTGGGCGTTAATGCCCCATAACAACCATCTAGATATTGAGCCGTTTTTTGGTGATATTGTTCTTACTGCCTTGCCTTTCTGCCTTCTGCCAAATAGAAGTGACGGATACAAGCGGCAATTCTCTTTTTGCCATCGCACAGGGCACCTTGACCGATGCCGGTAACCAGCAGCCAGCCTTTACTGTAAGGGGCAATATTATTTTCCACGGCACCTCTGATAAAAAGGAAGACATTGTTTTGCTGGTGAGGGCGGAAGATATTTTCGATAAAAATGCGGGTGAAGTATTGAAGGCCGATATGAAGGAAGTGTTGATGACCGTCACCAAGGGCCGCTTCTATTTGGGAAAAGGCCCTTTTTATGATGATTCCAAATTGCTGGGCTATTATAAGCCAGATAGTAAGGGCAACCTAAGAATTTACAGCGGCAACAACACTTGGGCAGCCAGTATTAAAGCTAGTGCCGTCACCACGGGCGAGTTTGTATTGGTATTCTATTACCTGATGGTCCAAAAAGGATGGGTACAGCAACTGGCCAACAGTCTACCGATGCCTAACAGTAGTCAGGCGGCGGAAGATGATTTGGCCGCCACCAACGGTACTATCCGCAGGGTATGGGGCAATGCAAAAGATGAATACATCTGGAATGGAAAAATCATCAAAAGGAAATGGAATTCCTTTGACTTTGAAGAATGGAGCTTTGACGGAACTACCTTAAAGCGCATATGGTATGCTGGCGAAGACGACTATATATGGGACGGGCAGACCCTGAAGAGAAAATGGAATACGGGCACTGAGGTATTCGAATGGGATGGCAGTATACTGCGCCGCAAATGGAACACTGGTACCGATGAGTACTCCATTCAAGGAAACATTGTAAAGCGGCTTTGGAATACCGGGGTAGATGAGGAATGGGAAATTGATGGCGAAATACCGATACCCATTATAGCCATGGTAGTTTTTGGCCTATTGGGAAAGTAAAGGTTTCTTAATAATTGTTACAAGTGACTACCAACAAATGTACGTATCTTTACACTAATATGATTGGTTTTTTACATCGATTGCTGCTGTTGCTCTTTTTGGGGACATTGGGGTCAGCTTCCTATTCCCAAACCAATAAGGATAAGGTAAAGCAATTGTTGGAACAGGCTACCAAAGCCCGAGAAACCTACAAGGAAGACCAAGCCATCCAATTGTACAAGCAAGTGCTTGCATTGGAAGCCAGTAATTTAGATGCCCTCTATAATGTGGGTTTGTTGATTTCGCGAAAAGGCTGGTTATTGGAAGATACCAATGAGCCCTTGGCTATACAATATCATAAAGAGGCCTTGGAATGGGCAAAGAAAACCTATAAGCTCTACCCCAATACTTTTGAGGGCAATGTGTGTATGGCAGCGGCTATTGGTCGTTTGGCAAAGTATTACGACACAAAGGAAAGGGTTCAATCGGCTTGGGACATTAAGAAATATGCCGATGCTGCAGCTAAATACAACCCTAGCCACCCTGGCCTAAAGCATTTACTGGCCTGGTGGAACTTTGAATTATCAAAACCTACCTGGCTCGAGCGTTCTATGGCAAATATGCTTTTTGGTGGGCTTCCGAAGGGTGCTGACGTGAAGCGGGCCATACAGTATATGCAGGAATTGATAAAGCTGAACCCCAATTACACCGTGTACAGTTACGATTTGGCCAAATTTTATGAGTATGTGGGCGATAAGGTTAAGGCCATACAATGCTTGAAGCACGTAATTGGGTTAAAGCCAGTTACCCCTGAAGATGCCCCTTACATAGAAGCGGCAAAGCGTTTCCTGAAACGGCTTCAATAGACCTGCTCCTTACTGTCAGCGTTGAAATAGGCTATTTCCTGCTCAAAGTCCAAATCGGGGTAAGCAGCCTTCAACTGCATGATTTTTACCAGTGCTTTTTTCAGAAACGCCTTATGTGCTTCAGAATGGGGGTTGCGGGGGCGGTGATTCCTGGCAGCATCAATCTCTTCTATCTGCATCATCACCATGAAGGCCCGCTTATCAATATAGGCTTTGTAGAACTTTTCCCAGATATATTCTATGGCAATGGACGA
This sequence comes from Chitinophagales bacterium, assembly GCA_033762815.1. GTDB lineage: Bacteria > Bacteroidota > Bacteroidia > Chitinophagales > CAIOSU01 > JANRLF01. The sequence continues at coordinate 186,563 of JANRLF010000006.1, forward strand.
AGGATGCACCATATCGGCCTCATAAAAGCGATAATCGCGTAGGTCGTCCATCATAATTTCATAGGCAGGAAAGTAATGGGCGTAGTTGCACTGCCTTATCATTTTGTGCACCGCTACCAGCAAGGTAGCTTTGCTTAACTGGTTCTCAGCTGCCCCGTCTTTCATATGCCGCACAGGGCTGATAGTAAAAAGCACCTGCAGTTTAGGGTTCAATTTCTTCAACTGGTTCAGGGTGGTGCCCAAGGTATCTGCTATTTTGTCCACGCTCAATTGGAAGCGGCGAAACTCTTTTTCGGGCACCTTATGGCAGTTGGAAACCACTTGGCTGGTTTTCAGAAACTCATACACCCATGCCGTGCCTAAAGTTACAATCAACAAATCGGTACGCATCAGCTCCTTACGGGCTCTATCCAGTGTATTGTTGATGTTTTCCAAAGCCATTTCCGCATCGGGATGCGAAAACTTGCCATGGTGGAAGAAGCTGTTCCATACCTCGTTGTGAAAGAACAAATCCTCCCGTTTGAAGATTTTGTCCGTCAACAGCATCTGCATTTGATTGTGAATGGACAGCGGATTATAGACAATACCGAAGGGATTGATAAAGGTTTTGAACTTATACCCTACCAAATAGGCCCCAATGCTTTCCGTAAAGCAGGAGCCCATGCAAAAAATGCGGTGGCTATAGTTCAATTTCAGTTTTGCTTCCTCAATCGGAAATTCGGTACGGAAGTGCTCCATTTCTCCTAATCGTGTTTTGCTGCTGCCGCTTCAGAAATAATGCATAAATTTACGGAAATGAATAAGCCCATGAACACAAAGCTGCTGATAATATTATCCACAATCTTTCTATGGACGATAACCGCTTGCAATACAGGCAACGAAATGAAAAGTGAGGGAGCAGCCAAAACAGAAATAAATGTTACTCCCGACCAGTTGGCTTCAAAAGTTGACCCTATATGCGATATGGACGTGACCCAAAGCAAAATCACTGACACGGCACAGTACAATGGCGGTATTTATGCTTTCTGCTCCGACCATTGCAAGGAAGAATTTAAGAAAGATCCTGAAAAGTACTTGTCCAAGGGTAAACACTAAGGATTTACCTTACTAAGGCAACTACGCCGCGCCGTTCAAATTTCTCGCCAGTGGCTGACGTTACCCTCAACTGGTACACATAACCTCCAAGAGGCATTTTTTCTCCCCGGTAAGTACCATCCCAACCCTCAGCAAAGTTGGTGGTGATAAATAGTTGCTTGCCCCAGCGGTCGAATATTCGGAAATCATATTCATCTACTCCGAACAGCATTACCGGCCTAAAAGTATTGTTGATGCCGGCCGGCACAAATGCATTTGGTATCCATATTACGGGGTCTTTATCCAAGCACACCACGTTGGATAGGCTGTAAAACTCCCTGCTTACAATGTCTTGGTCGGGCAGGTTCAGCACACATTTCGCTTGCACAATGTAGCAGAATTTGCCATCATTGGTTACGGCATCAGCTATTTGGTGTGTGTAATTGTTTACGCTAGGAAGCGCCGTTTCCAAGGGCACTAGTACTGAGTCGTCTTTTACTTGGTAAATCGTATAGCTCAATACATACGTCCTGCCCATTTCGAAGGGACTCCAAGTCAATTCATTATTGGTTTCATTGGCGCTACCTTGTAAGAAAATCGTCCTTACCGTGGTAGAGCTTAATATAAACCCGCAGGTATCGCGGCTATCTACTTGATAATAATAATCGCCTGATGAAGCGACTATACCGCTATCGGCATAGAAGCGTTCAAACAAGGTATTGCTATCGGCAGAGATAGTATCGATAGGGGTAAAGGTAAGCCCATCCTGGCTGCGTTTGATAATAAAGTCCTTAATATCGGCCACGGTATCGATAATCCAAGCAATATCGATAACGCTCGTATCTGTTACGGAGCCGAAGCTCATGTAGTTAAAGGCGGTGGACTTTAAAATGTCCAATGGAAGGGCTATACGGTTGGAATAGCTGCGCTTAACCCCATCAGGATGCACAGCCACCACCCTGAAAACGATGGAATCGCCCTCAAGGCCAGCAACATTAAAGATAGTAGAGGTACGCGCTGAACTGGGCAAACCTGACTGGAACGGGCTACCCAAAGAGCTATCTATGGGCGTACCATTGTCAATGGATACTTCCAGCAAATAGCCGCTTACGGTATCATTGGGCCAATTGCGGTAGCGATTGAACTGCAATGTAACTTGTTGTAGGCAGTTATTTACCACGGCGTCCAAAAACAAAGTGTTATGCTCCAGCGGCGAATAGATGGAAGGCTGGCCACAGGCATCCAGTGCCTTGATGGTATAAGTAACAGAGCTGCCGTTGGCATTATTGGTAATATCCAAATAAGAAGTGGCTGTTGAGGGCAAGGTATCCAATGGCTGTTGAAGGCCCGTGGTGGTATCAGTATAAGCAATAACCAGACTATCGACAGCCGAGTTAGGGTCAACAGGGTACCAAACTACCTGAACGCCGCTGGATGTAACGGTTACATAATCGAGCTCCGGAATATCCAATAATTGTTCGCCTAAGGCTGGGCTTGATTGTGGCGAGGTACTGCCCACACAGTTCTGCTCCATGGCAATGGTGTAATACCAATCAAGTATGGTGGCATTTGCCCCGGTATGTGTAAACGTGGTGATAGATGGATTGGTAATGGTACCCACTAATGTAAAAGGCCCACCCGGGTTGGTAGCCCCATAAATAACATAGCGATTGAAAGTGCCACAAGGGTCCAGCGGCGCTGGGGTGAAGCTGATATTTACATCGCCTGTGGTTTCATCAGTAGAAACACAATTGATGGTAGGCGGGTTAATAGTCTGTGCATACAAGTTATGGCCTGCCCCCAGAATAGCGATAATTGCTACAAAAAAATGCTGTAAAATATTAAATCTCATTATCCTACTACAATCTCGTGCATTTCCGCAGGGTCAAAATAATCAATCGCTAAATCGCGAAGTTCCTGTGCGGAAACGCTTTGAATAGTTTCAATAAGTTGGTAAATGTACGAAATATCTAAATCATAAATTAACAATCCCTTAAAAACACCCGATACTTTGAAGGGCCCATCCAAACTTGACTGCAACCTGCCCATTAAGTAATTGCGCACTAAACCAAGCTCCTCTTCCGGCACTAGCTCCTCTCTTAAACGATTTATTTCGCCATATATTTCTTTTATCGCATCGGCGCATACATCAATACCTACTTCGGCACCCACTATGAAATAGCCCCCATTGATCATGGAAGTAAGGCTGGAGTATACTCCATAGGTATAGCCTTTTTCCTCCCTTAAATTGGTCATTAGGCGCGAACCGAAATAGCCGCCCAATATAGTGTTCAGCACGGAAAACTTATGGAAATCGGGATGCGATTTGTTATAGAACAACTTCCCGATGCGGATAGCGGACTGAAATTTATCCTTCAACTTTTCATGGTGCTTCAGCTCAATGTTAGTCAACTTCTCATGCCTAATAAAGGGCGCCTCGGTGCCTTTCCAGTCATCGCCACCAAAGAAGTTTTCAAGCATTTGTACCGCTTGGTCCGTCACATTGCCCGATACGATAATGGTGCAATTGTTGGAATTATAAAAGCGCTTATGAAAGCCGGCCAACTCTTCCCTGCTCACATATTCAAAATCTTCTGGCAAGCTGAAGTATCCATAGGGATGGCGTTCGCCATACAGGTTGAAATTGAACTGCCTATCGGCACGGTACTCATTTTTTGCCTGATTTTGCAACAGTTGGTCCTTGTTGTTGGCTAGATAGATATTGAGGTCATTCTGGGGGAAAGCGGGCCGTTTGATTACTTCCTCCATAATAGGCAATATCTTATCGAAATACTTGTTCAGGCTGAAAAAGGTAAGTGTGGCCGTATCGCTACCGGAAAAGGTTTTGATGGAAGCCCCATAGTAATCCAGTTCTTCCGCTATTTGCAGGGCGTTCCACTTTTCACTGCCCTCCTTCATCATCCGCGAGGTGCTCTTGGCTATTAGTTTCTTGTTCTCGTACCACTTGCCCGCCTTGAAAACAAACTCCACTTTAATGGCATCCAGTTGCAGGCCACCGAAAGCATACAGGGGCAACCCATTGGGGAACACCGTTTTCTGCGGGGCTTCCACATGCAAGCCCTTGATGAATTGTAATGGGGGTACAGCCTTTCTATCCAGTTTCCTCAGCTCAGTTGTTCTTTGCATAGTAATGTATCGTGCTACAGTTGGTTTGGGTAAACACTTTTTCCGATTCCTCGGCAATATCCTCTACATTGATTTTGTTGTAAATGTCAATCTCGGTATTGATCAATTCAATATTGCCCAACAATTCGCAGTAGGCCAAATTGGTGGCTCGGTTCAAGAGATTTACTTCGGAAAAGACCGTATATGATTCCTGTTTGTTCTTGATTTTTTGCAGTTCCTTCACACCTACAGGCATTTTGCGCAGTTTCAATAATTCCCCTGCAATGGCGTTGTCCGCTTGCTCCATGGTAACCCCTTTGCGCATTTTCCCTTCAATAATAATCAGCCCTTCATCAAAATAACTCGATACATAGGCATCTATTTCGCTAAAAAGCTCCTGCTCCTTTATCAAGCTTTGGTAAAGTCTTGCTGAATGCCCGCTGGAAAGGATATCGGTCACCAAATCCATTACGTAATAGTTATGGGAATCACGGATATCCATATGGTAAGCCTTGTAAATGGCATTGGCTTGCACATCGGCCTGAACTTCCATCAGACGAGCTTCGGTTTGTTTGGGTTCTTTGGCTATTTGCTTAATAGGGGCTGGCTTATATGGAATGTCGCCAAACCATTTTTCCACCAATTCCCTCACTTCTTCCGTTTTTACGCTGCCAGCAATCACCAATATGGCATTTGCAGGCACATAATAAGTATTGAAAAAAGACTTTACGTCTTTTAAGGTCGCATTTTCAATATGGCTGATTTCCTTGCCAATAGTTGGCCATTTATAGGGATGTACCTTATAGGCCAGTTCACTTAACTTATGCCACACATCGCCATAGGGCTGGTTCAGGTAGTTTTCCTTAAATTCTTCAATCACCACCTTCCGCTGTACGTCCAGACTTTTTGCGGTGATATCCAGTTGCAGCATACGGTCGCTCTCTAGCCAAAGGGCCGTCTCCAGGTTTCCCGCTGGAATAACATCATAGTAATTGGTCATGTCGTTATTGGTGAAGGCATTGCTCTCACCGCCCGCGCGTTGTAGGGGCTCATCGAAATTGGGAATGTTGGCAGAACCCTCGAACATCAGGTGCTCGAATAGGTGGGCAAAACCGGTTTTGTCTTCCTGCTCATCGCGTGCGCCCACATTGTATAAGGTGTTCACCGCTACCAGTGGGGTGGTGGGGTCTTCATGGACCACTACCCTCAACCCATTATCCAGCGTAAACTTATTGTATTGCACCATCCCATTTCAGAATTTAGTAAAACCCAGATTAATCAAACAAACAGTAAATCGACTCAAAAAGTTAATCTTGTTACGACAAGATATTGGTACGGGAAATAAACACCCTAAGAATAATAAAGGACACCAAAGCTGCTCCACCCCACATTAGGGCTGGCGTCCATTGTGCAAATATACATTTTCCAGTCATAAATAGTATGGAATAGGTCATGCATACCGCTGAAATCCAGCAGACAAAAAGGTTGAACATATTGGCGGGCTTGCTTCTACGCCTTTTTGGTTCACCATTGAAAGGGAATACATCGGCTGCCCTATTTTCGAAAATATAAGAATCGCCATAAGCTATCCGGCCCCAAGCTCCTTCTGGCTGCACCTTTTCGTAGAAGCGTTCCAACGTGGCCGTTTCGGTAGGTGGCGTTATAAAAGTTACTACCAACCAACTGATAGTAGTAATGCCCACCGTGGTAAAATAGGTCATGGTTTCCTCCATTCCCAAGCCAAACTTGCAGACAAAAAACACGATAAAAGGGGTAACCGTAGCCGCTATTTCGCTCCAGGCATTGATGCGCCACCAGTACCAGCGCAATATCAATACCAGCCCTAGCCCAGCCCCGCAAGACATCAGTACGCCCCATGCCCCGGAAATACTGTTGATGAAGGGCGTTACCCCCATGGCTACTGCCATTAATACAATAGTAGCTACCTTGCTCATCATCACATAGTGCTTTTGCGCTTTATCCTCATTGTCGAATTCAATGTCGGGTTTCACAAAGCGGCGGTAAAGGTCGTTTACCAGATAGCTGGCACCCCAGTTCAATTGCGTGGCAATGGTGCTCATGTAAGCCGCCAGAAAGGCTACCAATAGCATACCCTTAAAACCCACGGGCAAAAAATCTTTCATGGCCATTACATAGCCCAGTTTCTTATCTTCCATACTCAGCCCAGGATAAAGTACCAGCGTTGCCAAACCAACCAATATCCAAGGCCAGGGGCGCAGGCAATAATGCGCTATCTGAAAAAACAAGGTAGCGTAAATGGCGTGCTTTTCTGATTTGGCGCTCATCATGCGCTGAGCCACGTAGCCTCCGCCACCAGGTTCGCCGCCAGGGTACCAGCTTGCCCACCATTGCACGCCCACATAGGATAAGAAAGCCCCCAAAGTAATGGTAAATGCCCCCGCAGCGCTGCCTGCGGTTTGCGCCAAGGAGCCAGAGGTGTTGATAGTAGGGAAAAAATCAAAAATAGGTGAATTGCTGCCCAGCTTTGCCTGCAAGCCGCTGATGCCCCCTATTTGCGGCGAATCGATAACAAATACAGCCAACAATACGGTACCCAACATGGCAATGACAAATTGTACCACATCGGTAATGGCAACACCCCATAGGCCCGATATGCTGGAATAAATGGCCGTAAGCAGCATGGCTCCCGCCGTATAAAGCAATGCTTGCTCATGGCTAAGGTCCAGAAAAACCTGTAAGATACTTACCAAAGCAACATTTACCCAGCCGAGGATAATGACGTTCATGAATAGCCCTAGATAGACTGCCTTGAAGCCCCTTAAGAAGGACGCCTCCATGCCGCTATAGCGCAGTTCAATCAATTCAACCTCGGTCAGCACCCCCGAACGACGCCACAGGCGGGCAAAAAAGAAAGTGGTGAGCATACCGCCAAACAAAAAACTCCACCACAGCCAGTTGCCCGATATGCCCTTTTGCGCCACCAGCTCGGTTACGGCAAGGGGGGTGTCTGCGGCAAAGGTGGTCGCTACCATGGACATACCTGCCACCCACCAGCTCATGTTACGCCCGCCCAGGAAAAAATCGGTCAGGCTTTTGGATGCCCGCTCCCTGAAATAGAGGCCGATAATTAAGGAAAGTAACAGATACGCGGCAATAATGACCCAATCGATGGTAGCGAGCATAGGGGCGGTTTCAACGAAAATAAAAAATATTGCCAAAACCCCCTTATCTTTACGGTATGAAGGGCTTTGTTATAGTTTTGTTGGTATTATCCGGTTTGTTTGCAGTTGCTCAAGATTTGCGGACTACAGCTACCGACAGTATTGCTACCGCAGCAATCAACTATTCTCCTTACCTATATTTCCGCAGTAGGACGCTGCAAGATTTTGGTGCTGATTCCTTTCGGCAAACCTCCTCACTGCCAAAGACGAATAAGCCAGGTTTTTTTTCTAACGCAACCGTTATCAATCCCAGTTATCGGATTGATGGGGTTATGGTCAACAAATCCTTTAGTGAGCATAGAAGCCCTTTTGAGACTTTTCTAATAACCGGCAATGTGAACCATGGGTCGGTCAGCACTGGGGCGAAATGGTTGTACACCTTAGCCTACGGCTTTGCCAAGTTATCCCAAAGAGGCAATTAAGCTAATACCTTATAAGGGATAGCTCGCTGTGCATTTTTTCTGCGATTTAGGATATGCGTACCTTAGCAGCATGGCTATTACTACCACCGCTTACCCACGGGCGGCACTTATCGGCAATCCCTCCGATGGATACTTTGGCAAGACCATTGCCTTTGTGTTCAAAAATTTCAGTGCCCAGGTAGATTTAGAAGAAAGCGAGCCCTTGCGTATCGTGCCCTGCGGAAAAGACCGACTGCACTTTGGCAGTATGCGGGAATTGACCGAAGAAATAGCGCAAAACGGCTACTATGGCGGCACGCGGTTAATCAAGGCCAGCATCAAGACTTTGTACAGCTATTGCGCCCAGCAGGGCATTGTGTTACCTGAAAGGAACTTCACTATCAGCTATTCCTCCAATATACCGGGCCGCTTGGGCTTGGCAGGCTCCAGTGCCATTGTTACCGCTGCCATGAAGGCAATGATGGAGTTCTATGATATAGCAATCCCTTTGCCCGTACTGGCTAACCTGATACTGGCAGTGGAAAAGGAAGAATTGAAGATAGGTGCTGGTTTGCAAGACAGGGTGGCGCAAGTTTACGGCCAGCCAGTGTATATGAATTTCGACCGCAGCTTGATGCAGGCCCAGGGCTATGGGAAATACATCCCTTTCGATAAATCCTTGCTGCCCAAGCTTTACTTGGCTTTCCGCACCAATTTATCCGAAGGCTCTGAAGCAACGCACAACGACCTTGCAGCGCGTTATGCCAGGGGCGAAAAGAAAGTGCTGCAAGCCATTGAACAATGGAAAGCCTTGACTGATGCGGTTTGGCACAAATTTCAGGGGGGCGATAAGGACATCGGCAGGTTGATTAATGAGAACTTTGATATCCGCAGCCGTACGATGGCTATCAGCGAGGGCAATAGGGCATTGGTGCAAGCCGCCCGCAGCGTGGGGGCCAGTGCCAAGTTTACCGGCTCAGGTGGGGCCATTATCGGTACTTACGAGAATGAGCTCATGTACGAACGGCTAAGCGCATCATTGAAGGAGATAGGGGCCGAAACCATAAAACCCGATATTGCCTAAATATGCAACAAGCAATTACCAAAGCAGTGATACCCGCAGCAGGACTGGGCACCCGCTTGCTGCCAGCTACCAAAGCGCAGCCCAAGGAAATGCTGGTAGTGATTGACAAGCCGGTGATACAATACGTGGTGGAAGAGGCCGTCCAATCGGGCATCACGGATATCGCCATTATCATTTCCGATGGCAAGGAGGTGCTGCGCGAGCATTTTACCCCCGATATAGCCTTGGAGCAACTCCTAGAGCAAAAGGGCAAAACCGTTGAATTGGAGGCCATCAGGGCCTTGAACCACTTGGCCAACATTCAATACATCTACCAGCATGAGCAAAAGGGCTTGGGAGATGCCATCCTATGCGCGGAGGATTTCATCGGAAAAGCTCCCTTTGCCGTTTTGCTGGGCGATACCATCATCGAATCGAAAGTACCGCTTACCTTGGAGCTGGCAAGGGTGTACGCCCAACATGGCAGTAGTACGGTATCCTTGCAGCGGGTGCCCATGGATATAGCGCACCGTTATGGGGTATTTGTTGGCCAGCAAATGGGCGGGGGCCTCTACCAAGCCATCGCTTTGGTGGAAAAGCCGCCTAAGGGCCAAAGCCCTTCCGACCTAGTATTCAGTGGCAGGTACGTGTTGACCCCCGACATCTTCCGCCACCTGCGCAATACCCCGCCCGGCGTGAACAACGAAATACAACTGACCGACGCCATGCGCCTACAAATGCAAGAAGCCCCCCTTTATGGACATGTGTTCAATGGCCGCCGCCACGACGTGGGCAATAAACTGGACTTCATCAAAACCAACCTCCTAATGGGCCTTAACGACCCGGCAATCGGCACCGACTTAAAGGAATGGCTCAAAAGCCTCGGCATGAACCGATAAACCATTTATTTGACTATCAATTGATTATATAAATTTGGTGTGTTTTATAAGGTAGCATGTAAAGGGATTTACGATTGACGATTTACGATTGACGATTTACGATTGACGATTTACAATTGAATTCTAAACAATTTCCAAGTTTCCAAATTTCCAAATTCATTGAAGCATCTCGCTTACTAGTATCTTAAAAACACCGTTTCGGTAGTATTTCAGTGGTACTTCAGTGGTGTTTCGGTAGTACTTCAGTATAGTTTCAGTAGTATTTCGGTGATACTTCAGTAGGTGTTCAGTGATGTTTCGGTTTTTATTAATTTGTTGATTATCTGTAGTTTATGTAAAAATGAGTGTGTTTTTCGTTTTTTTTAGAGGGATTTACGCCTGCCGCTAATTGCGGGGATTTCAGATTTACAATTTACAATTGCAGATAAAAAACCATTCTCAATTTTCAAATCACCAAATTTCCAAATTCATTGAACCATCTGCTACTAGCCTCTAAAAAAGTCGTTTCGCAGGTATTTCGCGGGTACTTCAAGGGGTGTTCAAGGGTACTTCAAGGGTATCTCGCAGGTGCTTCAAGGGGTGTTCAAGGGTACTTCGCAGGTACTTCAATTCTCATTATTTTCTTGATTACCAATTGTTTGTGTAAAAATGAGTGTGTTTTTTTGTTTTTTCTTCATTCGTAGAGGGTAGAATGTAGAAAGTAGAACGACATTTTTTCAGTTCTTCTCCCTAAGAGAGGAGCCCCTCTTATTGCGGGGATTGCAGCCTTATAAAATGCTACTCAACCTTTAAGAATGTAATACGCTCACATCCCCCATTTAACACCCAAATTTCCAAATCACCAAATTTCCAAATCAATCAGCACATTAGCACATTAGCACACCAGCACATTATCATAATGGTAAGCACTTAGTGCGAATATTCCAAATCAAAAAATTGGTAAATGGGTGGGTGTTCAATGACGGGTTAGGGTATTTAGAAACCCGAAAAGTGGAGACGCCAGTATGGCTTGGGTGAGTGTGCAGGACACGGGCTGGAAATAAAACCTAAGGCGGAACAGTCTGTAACAATTGTTTGCTGATGGCCTATTGATAATGCAATTATGTACATCAATTAGCTTATTATTACTAAGTAAAACCTAACTTAACACTATTCAATTAGACTATACATGTATTCAGTGAAATCATATGGTGTCGTAACAAGACTATACTTTCTCTTAGTCATGATGGTTTTTATGGGCTGTAAAAAGGATAATGACACTCCTTTAGTTGCCATAATGTGTACTGGGAACTACGCAGTGACCGATACTGTCATTTCCATATACGCACATCCTTATGGAGGTGGGGGTTATATTGATACATTTTATAGAAACTACAATATGTTTATCGCACCGCTTAGCAATAAGTCTGACTCTATTTTTATAGAAAACTTCGATAATACCGGAGAATCAGTAGTAGGCCTTGCCGCCGATACCACTATATTTGTCGATTTCACATCCATTTATGATTTGCTCCTGCCCAGGTTGAATCGCAACGGTGACACGATAAACATTCAATTGTCTTACAGTCACCATGGCATCTATTCCAAGTATGTAGTTGGAAAAGCAGTTAAGATGTACTAACCATAAATCCCAGCCGTTTCGGATTCGGAAATCCGAAACAGCTTTGTTTTTTTCCGTTTTCATACTGTCTTGCCTTAGGCTAGATCAGCATCTCCCACCACATATATCAGCTATCGCAACACCAATGATGCAAGCCATCAAGCATAGGCGTTGCAATGTGTCCATCAACTGGTACCCATGTTCTCGACAAGAGGTGCCGAAACAAGTTCGGCACGACGGTGTTTCCATCGTCATGCTGTCTTGCCTAAGGCTAGATCAGCATCTCCCACCATGCATTTGGTCATTGCTATGTACAGAGAACTGCACATAAGGTCTTGGGCATTACAGTTTGCCTATAAGGCGGCACGATGCGCACGACAAGAGGTCCCGTCTAGCCTTCAGCCTATATAATCGATTTTTTCCAGCAATGCATACATCATTGGGAATGAACTTCAAATAATATTGGCTTCCCTGCACTGCATCATTCCAAAAGGATAGTTATATTTACCAAAAAAGACCTATGCGTTATACCCTGTTAGTTTTGGCCTTGCTGGCAATTGGGCTGGTATCGTGTAAAGAGGATAGTAATAATACCAGTAACGAAAAGGCGGAAAAGCTGTTTCGTGTTACCAATGTTTTGGAGATGGCCAATGAGAAATTTCTGGAGTTCGGGGCCAATAAAACGGACAGGTCGCCTGCGGAAGCACTGGTACAGACCGGTGAATGGCTTGCCATGCAAACCAATGACGTAGCCAGCGTAGAAATATTAGACAGTACCTATCTGCTCATAAAAACGGTGGACAATATTTTCACAGGTTTCAGCTATGTGCTGGAGGGCAGCGATGGGCTGAGCGTTTACCGTGGGGGCGGCAAAAGTGGCAGCGGCCTCTCAGGCTTCATGGGCAGTGGCGACTGTAGCAACAAAATGAGCAACAAAAAGGTGCTGATATATGCCGCGGCGCACGATGAGTTTTATTCCTATGGTGAAATGGACGCCATTGCTGCAAGGCTTACCAATGCAGGCAAGGGCTTGGAGGTGACGGTGCTGAAAAACGAAGCTTGTACACCGGAAGCGGTAAAAACCTTCAAAGATTTTGGCTTGGTGATTATTGATACCCATGGCTATCCGGAATCATTTATGACCGGGCTGAAGGTGTCTTTCCCAAACAAGGCCAGTAAGCCAAAGGATGCCGAGGCCATGGCAGAGGCATTTGCCGACCAAATAGGGGACGATAGGGTGGATTTGATATTGGAAGGCAAACTGATGTGCAAATGGCTGGTGACGGTAAAAGCCAACCAGGCCAACTGGACCACGCAGGTGAGTACCGGATATAAATACCCCATATTTTTGACCTCTTCCTATATCAATGACATTGGTGACCTTTCCGGCACCATTGTGTTTGGCAATATGTGCTATAGCGGTTATGGCGTTACCACCCCTGACGGCAGTACCGGTATCCGCACGGCCATCATGGCGCGCAATCCCATCAGCTATTATGGCTATACTTACAGCAACAACACATCTACCGAGGTATCCAATTATTTCGCCAAACGAATGGAAGATACTTTGATACAGCGGATGATTATAAATGGCGATAGCACCAAAATTGTACATTTCCGTGCCGATAACACTACGGAGTTTATTGACACATTCCATAGCAATCCGCCGCTTTACTTCAAGCATTATGGCAACGACACCTATTGCTATGGTTGTGGCGGCAGCTTTACCGATGCTCGCGACGGACAAACCTACCGTACCGTATGTATTGGCAACAAAGTATGGATGGCGGACAACCTGAATTACGATGCACCGCTCAGTGAATGTTATGACGGTGATGGTGCCAATTGTACCCTATATGGCAGGCTTTATGACTGGGCCACGGTAATGGCCGGGCAGCAGGGCAGCTATGCCAACCCCAGCGGTGTGCGCGGCGTTTGCCCAACCGGATGGCACCTGCCCAGCGAAAGTGAATGGCAGGTAATGCTGTATAATTTTGGTGCGGACAGCGTAGCTGGTGGTGCGCTAAAAGAGATTTCTGGCTGGGATGCGCCCAATATTGGGGCTACGAACAGCTCCGGTTTTAATGCCAAGCCCGCAGGGGAATACCTGGGCGGCAGCTTCGGCTATACGTACAAGGGTACCCAAGCCCTTTGGTGGACGGCTACGCCAAGCGCCAACTCGTCCTCCTCAGCAATTGGCGTGGGCCTTACCAATACCAACGCCTCGGCTATAAGGTACGGAAAACAGAAAACAGAAAAGCTATCCTGTAGGTGCGTACAGGATTGAGAACTTGCGCTATACTGTTCATTCATCAAATATATTAGCACCCCAACGTTGTGCGTATATTAGCGCAGCGTATCTACGTGCAAGCTGTTAGGTAGCTTATAGCTACCATGCCCCCAAGGGCATACCTACCACTGAGCCAAATGTACCACTGCAAGCAAACTTCCCCATCGTCATGCTGTCTTGCCTTAGGCTAGATTAGCATCTCCTACCATGCATTTGGTCATTGCTGTGAACAGTGAACTGGCCATAAGGTCTTGGGCATTACAGTTTGCCTATAAGGCGGCACGATGCGCACGACAAGAGGTCCTGAATCGAGTTCAGGACGACGGGTTTCTCAAACCTCAGCCCTTTCTTTTTTCAGGGTTTCTAAGTCGGGAAGTAGGTTTTTCTCCGTCGCAAAAGCAATGCCGCGGTCGAGTGCATCGGTGGCCGCGGGCGGGTTGCCCATAGCTTTGTAGGCCTGGGCCAGATATATATAGCATTTGCAAGCCTCCTTATGGTGGGCGGTGGCTACAGCTATGCTAAGTGCCTTTTCAAATTGTGCTATTGCCTCAGGGTAAGCCTGCATTTTTGAATATACATTGCCCATGCCCTGCAGCGCATTTATTTCGGTCAGCTTATGTTCCACGCTCTTGAGTTCCCTCAACACGGACAGATAGTGTATCAAGGCGGCGGCATCATCGCCTCTTTCAAAATAACATTGGGCCAAATAAACGAGGGAATGTAGCTCGCCTATCTTGTGCTTGAGCATTTTAAACCCCTCGATGGCCGGAAGCAGATAGTCGAGTGCCTCATCGTATTGCCCGTGCTCTATTTTCAGTCCGCCCAAGTTGCTCATTAGGTTATACTTCATCCTATCGTTGGGTGTCTGTTCGATTACCTTCAGGCCCAATAGGTAGGCTTCTTCGGCCTTTTCCAGCAATCCAAGGTTTTTATAGCAGGTCCCGATGTTATTGTAGCATACCCCCTTCTGCCACTCCGATGCCTTGCCGGGTATCTGTTCGTACAGGGCCAATGCCTTGAATGCCATTTCAAGGGCAAGTTCGTTTTGGTTAAGCGGGTTGCACACCACCCCGATACTGTCATAGCACATGGCCTGCATCAGCTTATCATCGGTAAGCAACGACAGTTGCAGGGCCATTTGAAACTCTGCCGACGCCTCTTCGTACCGCGACTTGCGGAACAGTTGGCGACCCAAGGTGGAATGGTAATAACAGCGGCCCAGATTGCTGTCCAGCTTTTCGGCCAGCTCTTTTAAGTCATTGGCCACTGCCGTGGTGCGCTCCTCGTCGGTGTTCAGGAAAAAGGTAGCGATATCGAACAGGATGTGCATCGTTTGCGCATCGCTGGTGCTGGCATCAAGTAGTTCGTACAGTTCCTTTATATCCCGCACGGCAACCTTGTTTTTCTATTTCCGCAATCGATTTGTTAAAGATACAAAAATTTGCATAAGAGTGTAAGGAATTGATTGCACAAGCTGCTCTCGTCGGATAGCAATCCGTCAAAACAGGAAATGGCGGATGCAATCCGCCGTATAACATACTCAGTAGTTGTAAACTGGGGGCAGCAAGTGTCAGTCGGGATTGAAAAAACGCTCGTCATCCACAAATTCATAGTCGCTTAGTGTGTTCAAAAACGATATGATATTGTCTTTCTCCTGCTGTGTCAATTGAATGCCATTTTGCAAACTGGGGTCAAGAGTTGATGAGTGTACAATACCCGATGCATAGTGGTCAAGTACCTCTTCCAAGGTCCAAAAGCCGGCATTGTGAATATATGGAGCGGTTCGTGCCACATTGCGTAAACTGGGCACCCTAAACTTGTAGTAATCGCTAATTTGTTCCGTAATACGGCCCCTGCCTAAATCGCTGGCGGTATCAAGCCCGTTGTTCTTAAAGCTAAAATCGGAAAACAACTCTCCACTGTGGCAGCTACTACATTTCGACTTGAAAGTCTGCAAACCCTGCATCTCCGCCTCTGTTAAAGTTTGTCCTTCGTTGCGAACATATTTATCGTACTTCGAGTTTGCGGACACCATCATGGCGGTAAACTGCGACAAGGCATGCAAGAGATAAGGCGAGGTGATGCTGTCAATACCAAAGGCTTGTTTGAAGAGCCCGCGGTAGGTACTATTGGCATTCAACTTGGCCAAAACATTCTCCAGCGTTTCGTCCATTTCCACCTCTGACTCTATAGCATTCAGTGGCACAAAATCTAAGTGATTTACCCCACCGTCCCAGAAAAAATCGGGCATAAAGGCTAGGTTTGTCAAAGACGGTGCATTTCTGATTCCTATACGATCACCAACTCCTCGGCTAAGGGGGTGCTGCCTTGAGTCGGCAAAAGCCAATGCCTGTTGGTGGCAGCTATTGCAAGAAACAGACCCATCAATGGACAAAATGCCATCATAAAACAGCTTTCTGCCCAGTTTAAATCCATCTTCCGTAATAGGGTTATTTTCAAAAGTATAGGTAGGCTGAGGAAAGTTTGATGGCACCACAAACTTGTAGGGGTTTGCCTTGCTCTCTAATGGCTCATTCTTGGCACACGATCCCAACAACAATATCATACCGGCCATGCAATAAGCAAGGCCGGTACGAATAATGTTTGAAAATGGTTTACTCATGCACATGGTCAAGTGTGAAAACGCTGCTCAACTTGTTGGCAAATGGTTGGCCTTTGCCAGGGGTATGTACTTGGTAAGTGGTTGAAAAGTCAAGGCCGCTTTCATTAATCAGCTTCATAGGGTCCACAGTGATATGTGCCATCGGGCTGCTGCCTTCTTTTACAGTCACATCGGTTTGCAAGTCAATGGTAATAGTCTTCACATTGTTTACAAAGTTCTGGGTGCCCGTGCTGTCTGCGGGAAGATTTTTCCAGCCGCCTACGTGAATGTTATAGGTTTTTTCATAGGATACAAAACCACCTCCATAGTCAACATAAGGCTGGGGGCTGTTTTCGGCTGTGCCTTCCATGGCAAAATTGATATAGCCCGAGTTCCAATTCCAAAACCAAGCACCGTTGGCCGGGTCCAGCACGCCACCTGCTGCTCCTTCTTCCACGCCATCCTCGTTGATGCCGATGGTAAAGGTAAGTTTGTTGTATTTACCAGCGGGTACATTAGCCAGGTTAATGGTGCTACTTGATGGGTTGCTTTGCAATACCTGATAGTATCCTTTCACGCTGGCGGCATCGGCACTTACATTCATGGGGTCAACAAAAGTAGCCCCGTCAGGTCCTTCCAGCTTTATTTCACTTACATAGAAGCCAAACAAGGAGAAATTGAAACGCTGACCGTTAGCTGCAGTGTAGCGGTAGTTGGTGTTACCCGCAGTATCAAGCACCATAGGAGCGCCATCTACTTGATTTTCAAAATAAATGGAAAAGGTGCCGGGGTTTTCAAGCACTTCTTCTTCATCGTCTTTGCAACCAACAAGGGAAACAGTAGCAAAAAAAGCCAAACTTATATATAATAGATATTTCATTTTTATTGTGTTTGAGTTTTTATAAAATAATCAAAAGCCCTTTCTCAAGGGAATTAGCCTGAATTAAGAAAAAAAGAAACAGTTAAAACTGTGCGGATATTAAGCCAGTTGCTCTGGCGGAGGCAAGTGGGGGACAGCCTTACAAGCCCCAATATAATGTTGTATGTAGGCTGTGTAGAAGGATTCTATACAGTGCCCAGCATCAAAAGGGAAAAATTGACGGCCTATATGGTCTAAGAAAGGGTCATTCGCCTCAATTTTCGATACTTGCTTTTGATTATTAGGAACTTCAGCAGTCATGTTCTCGCTCTCAACAATCCGCTTTGCGAGGTAGCACTTTCCATGGCAGTTAGAGTTAGGATTGGCTTTGTTCTCGCAGAGTACGGTGCTGATATAATTGTAGTTGTAACAGTATTCTAGAAGTGGTAAAAGTGGCCCCCTTACAACGGTCAAAAGCAAAACCAATATCAATATGGAACAAAGTCTCAAAAGAATGGCAATTAACTTTCGCAAAAGTAATACTCGAAACTTACTATTGCAAGTATGTTGTCGGGTACTATTTGATAAGAGTATAATTGTCAGGGGATATAGACTTACCCAATCTCATACCTGATTGCAGTCCGTCAAAACAGGAAATGGCAGATGCAATCCGCCGTATAACATACTCTGACTTTGTAAACTGGCGATAGCGATATGCAATTATTATGGCTTGAATTTATTATATTTGATTACAAGTATGGTAACGGTAATTAAAAAAGGTTCGGATGTACGCACCATCCGCAAGGCACTTACCAAGCTTAAGCCGGGTAAAGGATTCGACGCAAAAAAATATTGCGGCCTTTTAAAGCTGAGAGAAGACCCATTGAGCATCCAGAAAAGACTAAGGGATGAATGGGAATAGCTTGTTGGTAGATACCAATATCCTCGTCCCCACTTTACATTGTTAAAACCCGCAAACACCAACGATAAGGGTTATCTATAGGGTCTTGGCGCATAAATCGTCGATAAAAGCGTTCCAAATGGGGGCAATGATGTTATTTTGCAAACCGTATGAAACAGCTAGTTGGGATAGTAGCATTAATCATGGCCTGCACATGGCTATATGCGCAGGATTCAACGGAGGCTAAGCCGGCCCCCAAGCTGAAACTGAAGAAAAGCCTGAAACAAGCCGATAAAAAACTGTACAATGGCGACATTTATGGGGCCATCGATGTATTGGAGCTGGTAATGGCCGCTAAAGGCGATGCCTATAAAGCCGCCTGGAAATTGGCGGAAACGGCCAATTTGGCCCGTGACTATGTGAAAGCCAAGCAATGGTACCAATATGTGGCCGAAAAAGCGGTGGCAGAGTATCCACTGGCTCCTTATTACCTCGCTTTGATGACCAAAATGCAGGGCGATTGGTTTGAAGCAAAAAAGCTATTCCTTGACTTTGCGAAGCAATACAAAGGGGAAGACGACCGCTACCGGCGATGGGCAAAAATAGAAGCGGAGGGCTGCGACCTGGCCATGGAAATGGAATCAAAACCCGCCAAGGTGGATTGGATGCACCCTGGCGACAGTATCAATTCAGCCTACTCCGATGTTTCGCCCATAATGTGGAACGATAGTACCATGCTGTTCGCTTCGGTACCCTCAGATACGCTGATGGTATATAACCCTACCGATTCGAATGCCGTGGAGCCCTTTATGCAATTCTACTTGGCCGAGCGCGATAGCCTGACCTTTGGCAAGGCCCGTTTGTTCAAGCAGTTCAGCCAAAGCGGCAGCCATGTTGCCAATGGGGTGTTTTCGCCCGATAGGCAGCGGTTTTACTTTACGGTTTGCAAGGAAACGGAATACGG
Organism: Chitinophagales bacterium; assembly: GCA_033762815.1. GTDB lineage: Bacteria > Bacteroidota > Bacteroidia > Chitinophagales > CAIOSU01 > JANRLF01. The sequence goes on from JANRLF010000006.1 coordinate 205,545, forward strand.
CAAAACCAAATGCGAAATATACCGCAGTGTGAAGGATGAGGGCGAATGGCAGGAAGCCGAACCCTTGGGCGTAGAGGTAAACGACCCTATGTACACCAGTACCCAGCCGGCCATAGGGAGCTATAAAAACGGCAGCGACCTACTTTATTTCGTGTCGGACAGGCAGGGAGGAAAGGGCGGTATGGATATTTGGTACAGTATACAGAGCAGTAAGGGCGATTTTCAGGAACCGAAAAACGCCGGGGCAAAAATCAATACCGACCGAGATGAGGCTTCGCCTTATTTCGATGTGGCTACAGGTACGCTTTACTTTAGCTCCGCCGGCCATGCGGGCTTTGGGGGCTATGATGTGTTCCGCTCCACGGGGCAGTTGAACAAATGGACCGACCCCATCAATATGGGCTTCCCTATCAATAGCAGTACCGACGACCTTTACTATACTTTCCATAAAAAAACCAATGGGGGCTTTGTGGTATCGAATAGGCCTGGCGTTATCTCCATCAAAAGCCCTACCTGCTGCGACGATATTTTTGCCTTTCAAAACAAAAAAACCCTTGACATAGCCGTTAAGGGGAATATTTATGACGAGGCTTTGCCGCAATATCCATTGAACGGAGCCAAAGTAGCTTTGCTTTTGACCAAATATGCGGGCCTTGATGAAGATATTCTGGTAAGCGAATTTACCATCGCCAATAACGAAAAATACTTCTTTGACCTACAGCCCAATGCCAGTTATAAGCTAGTGGCCTACAAGGAATCGTACCTGAATGCCATGGAGGAGTTTGACACCAAGGATATCAAAAAATCGGACACCCTGTCTTTCGATTTCCGCTTGAAGCGCATCATCAAAAACAAAGCCTATACCCTACGCAATATTTACTATGATTACAATAGTGCCGAACTAAACGGCCCCTCCAAAACCTCTTTGGATAGCCTGTACAAGCTGATGACCGAAAACCCCGGTATCACCGTAGAGTTAAGCTCACATACCGATGCCAGGGGCTCCGATACCTATAACTTGGAGCTTTCGCAACAGCGGGCCAACAACTGTGCCGCCTACTTGGTGGCCAAGGGCATTGCCAAAGAGCGGATATCGGCTAAGGGATATGGCGAAAGCGACCCTTTGGAAGATTGTACAGGGCAAAAGGATTGCGCAGACGAAACGGTGGACTGTGCCTGCCATGGCAAAAACCGGCGGACCGAATTTAAAATCATCGGCGAAAAAAATGTCGATATTCTCTATAAAGATTAATATTGGCCGCTTGCTGTAGAAAGGGTGCTTCATTACATTTGTTATAAATTGATTTTCATGCGTTTTCTAGCTTTATTCTTAGCAATTGCCGTACTGGGCGGCTGTAATTCCCAACCTGACAAGCCACTAAAAGCGGGTATTGGCTTCAGCTCTATCAAGAATAACTTTGATAACCAAGGCCTATTGTTGCCTGAAGGGGCCGTATATGACATTTTGTATTCGGAAAGGACGGATTCGGTGCTGACCGCGGATGGCAAAAAGTTTCCTGCCAAAGGCAAACAGGACTACTTGGCCTATATCCCTATTGACGGCAGCAGCGAGCATGGTTATCTATTCGTGAACCATGAGCTGCGCAATGCCAATGATTTATTGGGCGACGGCGGCGGCATGTCATGGTTTGAGGTGAAAAAGGAAGGCGGCAGATGGAAAACCGTGGGGGGCCACCACTATATCACTTTCGACAGCTTGGGGGGTACTTGGCACAACTGCGGCGGCGGCATGACCCCCAAAGGCACTATTTTAAGTGCGGAAGAATATCCTACCGCTAGCAATGCCGAACTGTACCACAACGGCGAGCACTTTCGCGATACCAGCGATTGGAAGGGGTTCAAGCGTTATGAGCATATGGGCTGGATGGTGGAGGTGGACCCAGTGAGCAAAAAGCCACTGCATAAGCTCTATGCCATGGGCCGGTTCAGCCATGAAGACGTACATTGCATGCCCGACGGCAAAACCGTGTATATGACCGATGACAACGGCCCCGGAGTGTTCTTCAAATTTGTGGCCGATAATGCCAATGATTATACCAGGGGGCAACTGTATGCTTACCAACAATCTACCGACGGGCAAAGTGGTGACTGGCTGGCATTGCCAAGGGACACAGCTTCGTTGATCAATGCCAGGGAAGTCGCCTTTAAATTGGGCGCTACCATGTTCATTGGGCAAGAATGGGTGCAGGAATTCAATGGCAAAATATACATTACCGAAACGGGTGGAGACACCACTAACTTCGCCAGAGGGTTGAAGCTGGGGGGCAAGGTAGCCCACCACCTTTCCCAGGCACCCGTAAAAGTAAATGACAGCCTAGTGGATGCACCCTATGGCCATATTTTGGTTTTAGATCCCACTAGCAACAAAATGGAAGTATTGATTTCAGGGGGTGTGATGAAAGATGGCGGTAACTTTTCTCAGCCCGATGGCTTAGCCGCTGCCACCATCAATGGTAAGCCTTACTTGATCGTATGTGAAGATATCAATGGTGGAAAAAGAGCCAGAGTGAGTGGCCTGGCACATGCGAAAGGCGAAAAGTACAATGAAATGTACTTTTTGGATTTGAGCCTGCCCAAGCCCACCAAGGATGATTTGGTTCGTTTCAGCGTAGGGCCAAGGGGATGCGAGGAAACAGGGCCTATCTTTACCCCCGATGGGAAAACCTTGTTCTTTGTGGTACAAAACCCCGCTACGGAAAATGTAGAACCATTCAACCGTTCCACGGTTGTTGCGGTTACTGGCGTGTTTTAGCTAAGGTTTGTACCAATCGCCCAATACTTTCTCCACCGCAATGCCCCTGGAGCCTTTGAGTAGGAAAAGTGTATGGTCAAAGTTCTCTTGAGCGAACCATTGCTGGCCTTCTTCGGCAGTTTCAAAGTGCAGACAATCTAATTTATCCTTTACCCTGCCAAACTCGGGGCCTATCAATATAATTTTTGATAAAGGTATTTTTTTAAGTTGCAGGACAGTGAGCAGGTGCTCTTCTTGGCTGGTAGGGCCTAGCTCCAACATGTCGCCCAATATTACCACCTTATTTGGATGGTCAATCAATGCAAAGTTGTCCAAAGCCTCTTTCATGCTAGAAGGATTGGCATTGTAAGCATCCATTATAAAAGTATTGCTGCCCTGCTGCAACAATTGTGACCGATTATTGGAAGGAACATAATCAGCAATTGCTTTGGCAATCAAGCGGTCATTTACCCCAAAATGCTTCCCAACAGCCACTGCCGCCATGATATTCTCAAAATTGTACTGGCCTATTAAGTGCGATTCGATGTTGATTTTAGCTTGTTCGGTTACATAGCGAACCCTCAGATAAGGAAAAAGCGACGCTATGCTTCCCCTAATCTCTGCTTGCTGGTGGTCGCCATAGCTGAAGATATTCTTAACCTTGGCAGCAGCCCCCATCAAATCTTGGTGGCGGATATTGATAAAAGCCAGGCCATTATTTGTGGCCAGGTGGTCGTACAATTCTGCATTCGTTTTAAGCGTGTTTTCCAAGCTGCCAAAAGTTTCCAAATGATCTTTGCCATTGTTGGTCACCAGCCCATGGGTGGGGTTGCATATTTCGCACAACTCCTTGATATCGCCCATATGGCGGGCACCCATTTCAATGATGGCCACCTCGGTTCGTTCCGGAATCATAAAAATGGAAAGCGGCACCCCTATTTGGTTGTTGAAGTTGCCTGGTGTGGCAAATGTTTCGAAGGAAGTACTTAAAACTGCCCTAAGCAGCTCCTTAGTAGTGGTTTTGCCGTTGCTGCCGGCAATAGCAATAAAAGGGATATTCAAATGATTGCGGTGATGGCGGGCCAGTTGTTGCAGTGCCAGCAAAGCATCGGGTACCAATAAATATTTGTCCGATATTGCGAAGTCGGCATTATCAATAATGGCGTATGCTGCGCCTTTCTTTAGGGCGTCGGCTGCATATTTATTTCCGTCAAAGCTTGGGCCCCGCAACGCAAAGAACAAATCACCCGCAGCCACTTTGCGGCTATCGGTACAAACGGAACGGTATTGTAGAAACAAGCTATAAAGCTCTGGAATGGTAGTCATCGTCCAAAAATACCTGTTCCTAACGCTTTAGCAAAATGGCAAAGCTTTTGCTAACCTATACCGAACAAAACCCCCAATTATGAAAAACATATGGATAGCCGCCCTGGTAATACTGATGGGCTCTTGTGCCGGAGAAATGGTACCACAAAGCCAGATACCTAACCGGGCGCAAACCAATTTACAAACCCAGTATCCCAGTGCACAGAATGTGGAATGGAGCAAGAAGCGCAAAGATAAGGTAACCACTTATACGGCCACTTTCAAGAACAATGGTGAGAAAATGAAGGTGACTTTTAATGAGCAAGGCAACATGCTCCAATAAGGAATATTCCATCCAAAAAAAACGAGCCGCTCTTTTAGGGCGGCTCGTTTTTATTACTTGTCGAGAGGTGGGTTACTTACCTTTCTTGAAATTATTACCGCCTTTCGCAGTATTACCTGCTGGGCTACCTACACGGTCCATTGCACAACGGAAACCAACTGTGGCTGATGATTGGTCTTCTTGCAAGTATCTACGGGTACCCGGAGACATCCAATAAGCCCTATCGTTCCAAGAACCACCTTTGTACACACGTGATTTATCATTTACTAATGAGCTTACACCATAATCATAAGTGGCTTCAGAAACTTCGTCACCATCTAAGTAGTTGATTACGTCGGCTTTCTTATAATTCCTTCTACCGGCAGCGTCTTCCTCTTTAACAGGCTCCCATTTCAAACGACCCAAAGAATCTTTCTCCACAGGAACACCATCAGCATCCAAAGTTTTGGTCATGAAAACGTTACCACGATAAGGGTTGAAGTCATTCACGTCTTCAGAAGAAAGCGGACGGTAAACGTCAGAAACCCATTCATTCACGTTACCAGCCATGTTGTAAAGGCCAAAATCATTCGGGAAGAAAGATTTAACCGGAGCGGTAACGGATGCATTATCGTTCAAGTTACCTGCCATACCCATCATATCACCTTTGTCGCGCTTGAAGTTGGCCAAGAAGTCACCTTGCCATCCGCCACCTTTTGGATAGCGCAAGCTAGTACCGTTCCAAGGGTAAATCCTACGGTCAGTAATCCTTTCCTCATCGCCATAAGGTTGGTTACCTTTCAAAGCCAATGCGGCATACTCCCATTCGGCTTCTGTGGGCAGGCGGTAATCAGGCAACAAGATACCATCTTCAAAGCGTACAGGACGCTCGCCACTACCGTTAGGGTTCAAGTCAGGCAAGTTTTTCTTTACCATACCCTCGTATTGGCCCACCAAGTATGCTTCGGTATTGAAGTTGTCTTCATTTACCTGGTTAGGGTTCTTCTCCAAGATACCTTTTTCAATCAGCATCAATTCGTTCACCCTGTCCGTACGCCATTTGCAGTATTCTACTGCTTGCAACCAGGTAACACCTACCACTGGGTAGTCGCGGTAAGCTGGGTGGCGCAGGTAATATTCTACATATGGCTCGTTATAGGCCAGTTCGTCCCTCCATACCAATGTATCGGGTAAAGCCTTTCTATAAACTTCAGGGTAGTCGGTACCGAATGTACGGTTAATCCAGTACAGGTATTCCAAATAGTGTAGGTTGGAAACCTCGGTTTGGTCCATGTAGAAAGAGTTCACGGTCACTTTCCTAGGCAAACTGTGGTATTCGAACATGATATCCTGCTCGGTCTGTCCCATTACGAAAGCACCACCTTCCACCAGCGTTAAGCCTGGCCCAGTGGCTTGGCCTTCGTAAGGCAGCTTTTCAAAACCACCGAAATCAGGGTTGTTGTATTCCCAACCAGTGGTTTCCGATGCTCCACTATTCTTGTTGCAGGACGACATTCCTACCGCCAGCGTGAGTGCCATTGATGCAAGCACATAAAAACGCAATCTTCTCATGGATTTTAGGCTTTTTGAGTCTAAGAAACGCTAAAATAAGGTTATTATTGAAAAATCAAAAATTCAAACTCGATGGACATTTAAGCCTCGATGTTTTCCGGCTGGGGTCCAAAGGCCCATTATCGCTGCCGAAATTAATCATCATAGATACTTCATGCGCCCCACCTGACGACTCCAGCTCGGAAATTGTGAAGTCATAGCTATATCCCATCCTGAAATATCCTGCCTTAAAGCCTACCAACCCTATAACGGCATCGTTATTGCGAAAAGTATGTCGATAGTAGGCCCCGAAGTAAATAAATTCAATATTTGCCATGACGCCCACATTCAACTGTGATGCGCCTGATTGCAAGGTGACGAGCGCATTTGGGGAAATGTATTTGTCGCTTTCGCGCTTCTTGGGCGTCAAATCAATAACGCCGCCCGCATGTATGGTAGCCTTTACTGGAGCCTTATAAGTTAAGCTGCTATCGTTCTGTATTAAAGTTTCCTTAAAAGGGATAATGTGCTGAAAACTTAAACCGCCATAGATATTGGGCGAGTAGGCAACGAACCCTGCACCAAAATCGGGATTGTTGATTTTTCCCGATGCGGGCAACTGCTCACTGGTAACATTGGCCAAGCCATTGACATTTTGAAAACCGTAAAGCGGGTCTATTTGGTCATTGAAATACAAGCGCGACAAATCCAGCCTTTTATTAGTAAGGCCTGCATTGAGACCAATCCGTAAACCCACCTTATCAGCCAAACGGATTTGATAGGAATAGCTTGCCCTGACGGTGATGGATTTGATGAGGCCATCCGCTACACGGTCGTTCATGATGAAAAAGCCCACCCCGCTATTGATGCGCTCAAAGTGTTGGTCGTAAGAAAATGCGGTGGTGATGTAACCTTTTTCTATTTTTGGCCATTCATTGCGGAAATTGAGGTTGAACCTAGGGCCATAGGCAATACCGGACAAAGCCGGATTTAGGTTCATGGGGGCAGAATAGAACTGACTAAATTCAGGATCTTGTGCCACGGAAGGAATGGCAAAAAACAATCCTACGAGGGCTAAAAATATTTGTAAAAAATTTTTGACCATTAAGGGTGAACCTTTTTTAAAGCTGATTTCTTTATTATTAACTGCAATAATACAGATATATTGCCGTTACTCAAAAGTTGCGTTAAAAAACCACCTTGCCTAAAGTAAACCCATTTGCATGAGATTTTTGCTGCTAAGTTTCAGTTTATTTACCCTCGTTTCTGCACAAGCAGGCAACATACAAATTAGCGATGAAATTAACTGGGGAAAGGATATTGCGAAAGTGCAAACCAGTGCCTCTTCCTGGGTACAGGTATTAAATTGTACAGGGTGCGACAATGACGAACAGAACAATTACCTTCCAACCTACACTAAAGTAATTGCTGTTCCAACTGAAGGTGATATGGTTTTCAGCTTTACTGAAACTAAGTTCGAACATTTAAATACGCTTCCCTCTGGAATTGACTCCAGTACTTTGCCCACCGAAATTGAAGTAAAATACCATATTGCCTACCAAAGGAAACAGCCAAAAGCTTCCTTGTTTTTTGTGCCACTTCGAAAAAATGCAATTACCGGTGCTGTAGAAAAGTTGGTATCGTATAAGATAGAGATAAGTATATTGCCGAATGCTAAAAAGCAAGCTGCTGCTACCCCCAGCTACGCGGCCAATTCCGTATTGAGTACAGGTTCTTGGTACAAGGTATCGGTTGATAAGGACGGCCTTTACAAAATTGATTATCAGTTTTTGAAGGATATAGGCATTAACCCCGATGGTATCGACCCACGCAATATCCATATTTATGGCAATGGTGGCGGTATGTTACCTGAAGCAAACAGCGAGTTCAGGCATGATGACCTTACCGAAAATGCCATCATCGTATCCGGCGAAAATGATGGTGTTTTCAATCAAGGCGATTACATTCTTTTTTATGGGCAGGCACCTGACCGATGGGTATATGACGGAAGCCAAAAAGTATACCACCATCAATTGAACCTGTATTCAAAGGTGACGGCTTATTTTATTACCGTAAACAGTACTGCTGGCAAACGAATCAATACCGCACCAGTGGTAGCTAACCCCACTGAAACGGTGACAAGCTTTGACGACCATCAGTTTCATAACCTGGAGGACGTGAATTTCATGGAATCGGGCAGGGTATGGTATGGTGAATACTTTAGTTTCAGCACCCCCAGCCAAAGCTTTACCTTTGATTTCCCAAATCTCGTTACCACTGAGCCTGTTTACTTTAAAACTTCCTTAGCAGCAAGATCCCTTTCTGGCAGCACTAACTTTGGAGTAAACGTAAACAGTCAAAATGTCGCTAATATTTCTTTATCAACGGTAAGCGGCTCATATGACGATGCCTTTGCCCAAATCAAAACATTTTCTGACAGTATATATGCCACCTCCAGCGCATTGAATGTCAATTATACTTTCAGTAACGCAAACTCCTCGGCAGAAGGCTGGTTGGATTATATTGAATTGAATGCCCGCAGGAACTTGAGTTATACGGGAGGCTTATTGAGTTTTAGGGATAAAAATTCTTTTGGGCCTGGCAAGCGTGCCCAATTTGTTATCAGCAATGCCAATAGCAACATTCGGGTTTTGGATGTAACCGACCCTACCAATGCCGCCTTCACTAATACAAGCCTCAATGGCAGCCAATTGAGTTTCACAGCAAATACGGATATTCTTAGGGAATTTGTGGCTTATGATGCCAACGGAAGTTTCTTCACCCCAGGGAAAATAGGCAATGTCGCCAATCAAAATCTACATGCTGTAGATCAGCCCGAAATGGTGATTGTAACTTCTGCCGAGCTAATGGCAGCAGCCAACCGTTTGGCCGATCATCGCAGAACAAATACTGGCCTTTCCGTAGCGGTAATTGATATACAGCAAGTGTATAATGAATTTTCATCTGGCGTTCAGGACTTAGGTGCCATCCGCGATTTTATGCGCATGCTGTATGTGCGGGCTGGTAATGATGAAGATGCCTTGCCCAGATTCCTGCTGTTGTTTGGCGATGGTTCCTACGATTATAAGGATTTAGAGCCCAACAATTCCAACATTATCCCTGTGTTTGAAAGTTGGAACTCCACCAACCCTATCAGTAGTTTTTGCACCGATGATTTCTATGGTTTTTTGGATGAAAATGAAGGGATGGATGCGGGTTCGTCCGATTTATTGGATATCGGCATTGGCCGCATACCGGTAAGCACCTTGGAAAAGGCTAATGAAATGGTGGATAAAATCATCCATTACGAGTCTTCGGCCACTTTAGGAAGCTGGCGAAACAACCTCACCTTCATCGGCGACGATGAAGATGGGGATACCCATTTGCAACAAAGTTTGGCGCATTGCGTATACATGGAAACAAACTTTCCGGAGTACAACGTAGACAAGATTATGCTCGATGCCTATAAACAGGAATCGACGCCAGCAGGGAGCAGATATCCGGACGTAAAAGACGCAATCAATAAAAAAATGTTCTCTGGCTGTTTAATACTCAATTATAGTGGTCACGGTGGGGTGAACGGCATGGCCCATGAGCGTATTATGGATATCAATGATATCCGGTCTTGGGAAAACTATGACAAAATGCCCCTGTTCATGACCGCCACTTGCGAGTTCAGCCGTTTTGATGCCCCCTCGAAATTAGCTGCTGGGGAAGAAGTATTGTTGAATCCAAAAGGCGGCGCGATAGCTTTGGTAACTACTATGCGCCTTGTTTTTGCAAGCAGCAATAAAGAGATAAACGATAAGTTTTTACAGAGCGCCTTTAACCCCTATGAAGGAACCCGCATGCCCACTTTAGGGGAAGCGACTATGTTGAGCAAGAATATTACCAGCAACTCGCAGAATAAGCGCAAGTTCGTATTGTTGGGCGACCCTGCCTTGACCCTAGCCTATCCAGAGTATGAGGTGGTGACCACGCACATAGATGACCATCCAATCGCCGTGACCAATGATACCCTAAAGGCATTAAAACAGATAACTATCAAAGGCGAGGTGCATGACCACAACGGTGTTAAAATGGAAACATTTAACGGGGTTGTCTATCCTACCATTTATGATAAGCCCATAGACGTTACCACCTTGGCCAATGACCCATCCAGTAGAAAAACCAGTTTTCAACTGCTAAAGAACATTGTTTTCAAAGGGAAGGCTTCCGTTACCAATGGCGAATTCAGTTTTACATTTATTGTGCCCAAAGATATTTCCTACAATTTCGGACAGGGAAAAATCAGCTATTATGCTGATAATGGCGATATAGATGCGAATGGTTATAGTTTCGATATCGTAGTAGGCGGTACCGCTGATAGTTTTGCCACCGATAATGCCGGCCCTGTGGTGGACGTGTATATGAATGATGAGCAGTTTGTATTCGGGGGCATAACCGATGCGAACCCCATATTGCTGGTCAAGCTAAATGATTTTAGTGGCATTAACACCGTGGGCAATGGCATCGGCCACGATATCACGGCTGTTTTGGATGACGACTCTCGTAATACGATGGTGCTGAACGACTATTATGAATCAGACCAAGACAACTATAAAACGGGCAGCTTGTATTATCCCTTGGCTAATATTGCTGAAGGTAGGCACAGGATTAATGTTAAAGCTTGGGACGTGTATAATAATTCGGCTGAGGGATATACGGAATTCGTGGTGGCTTCCACTGCCAGTCTGGCTTTGGAACATGTGATGAATTACCCCAACCCATTCATGACTAGTACGAATTTTTCGTTCGAACACAATAAACCCGGCCAACCGATGTTTGTAAAGGTGCAAATCTATGGCATATCAGGCCAATTGGTTAAAACCATACAAGAGAGCTTGGAGCCTGAAGGTTATAGGGTAAGCAATATACAATGGGATGGCTTGGATGACAATGGCCAAAACATTGGCAAAGGCGTGTATGTGTACAAAATTACCGTGCTAACTGCTGATGGCGAATCGGCACAGGGTTTTGAGAAATTGGTTCTTTTAAAGTAATTTAGCGGATTAAGCAATACTATATGAAAAAAATCACCCAGACGAGTATAAGTGCTGCCATTGTTGTGCTCTTGTTGCTTTCAGGCAACAGTATGAGGGCGCAATCAGGCGGATTAGGGAGCAACGACAAGGGCTTTCCCGTTACTACAGCCGTTCCTTTCTTACGCATTGCTCCTGATGCCCGTTCAGGTGGTATGGGCGAAGTTGGTATTGCTTTGCAACCCGATTCTATCAATGACCCCAACGGTACTTTCCATAACCCCGCCAAAGTAGCGTTCAATACCCGCCCCTTGGGTATTTCAGTAAGTTATACGCCTTGGCTGCGCCAATTGGTGAACGATATCTATCTGGCCCATCTATCGGCCTATTATAAAATTGATAAGCTGCAAGCAGTAGCCATGTCATTGCGCTATTTCTCTTTGGGGCAAATTACTTTTACCAATGTACAGGGCGAAAACACTGGCCAATTCAGGCCCAATGAATTCTCCATCGATGGTTCCTATTCCCGTATCCTAGCGAAAGGTTTTTCAGCTGGTATTGGCTTGCGCTTCATCTATTCCAACCTAGCCACCGGGCAAACGGTGAACGGAGTAGCCATTAGCCCAGGTATCGCTGCAGCTGCTGATATCGCATTTTACTATAACAAGCCGATTAAACTGAAAAAGATGAAAACCAATTTGGCTTTCGGCTTAAACCTTTCCAACATTGGCAGTAAAATATCCTATACCGAGTCGGCTGAAAAAGATTTCATACCCATGAACATGGGCTTGGGTACCGCCTGGCAAATCAATATTGACGACCACAACCAAATTACCCTTGCCGTAGATGCCAACAAGTTGATGGTGCCCACACCTTCTACCGTAGATGCAGATAGCAACGGCATTTTGGATTACCGTGAAAAATCGGTACCTGCTGGCTTGTTCGGTTCTTTTGGAGATGCCCCCAATGGCTTTAAGGAAGAAATGCAGGAGTTTATAGTACAGGTTGGTGCCGAATATTGGTACGATCAACTGTTTGCCGTTAGGGCAGGGTACTTTCACGAAGCTTCCAATAAAGGTGGCCGCCAATTCCTTACCGCCGGCTTGGGATTAAGGTACAGTGTTTTTGGTTTGGACTTCTCCTACTTGATACCTACTACCAGCAAACGCAATCCATTGGATAACACGCTACGTTTTACCTTGGTATTTACTTTTGCTAAGTTGAACAAAGGCAAGGACGAACCGCCAGCCCCTGTTGATGGTACCAGTACCAGCAGCCGCATGATGGATTATTTCCGTCGATCTTTGTAATCCAAATAGTAGCCGTAGAAGATTAGTGCCAGTACCACTGCTACGCCTATAAAGGCTATCAGTTTGGTAGTGCCATAGTGGGGGATATCCTGCATGGTAACATGTTTTACATAGCACAAGATACGGCAAGTAAAGCAATGCTAATTTCTTCTTGAGCGCCATATAGAGGCCAGCACCGATAGGACAAGCGTAACAGCCACTACAGATAGTGATAAGGCAGAGGAAATATGGTAAAAGGAGGAGACTACCATTTTGACCCCTATAAATGCCAAAATGAAGCCCAAGCCATACTTCAAATAATGGAAAAGCCTAAAGAAATTATTTAAGAGGAAATAGAGGGTGCGCAGTCCAAGGATGGCGAAGATATTGGAAGTGTATAGGATTAAAGGGTCTTTGGAAACGGAAAAAATAGCGGGAATGGAATCCACTGCAAACAGCACGTCGGTCAATTCAATAACGCCCACTACCAGTAGCAAGGGGGTAGCATAACGTTTACCATCTATTTTGGTGAAAAAACGGCTCCCGACATAGCTTTCCGTTACGGGCAATATTTTCCGAATCAATCTTACTGCTGGGTTCTTCGAAAAGTCCTGTTCATCTTCATTATTGGCCATAAATGATTTGATGCCAGCGTACAAAAGAAAAAAACCAAACAGCGTAAGGATAACGTTAATGTGCACCGTTTGGCCAAACCATTCCATGGGCGGCAGATAGGTCTTTTCAATGAGCCATACGCCTGAAAAAATGAAAATGGCCCTAAATACAATAGCGCCTAAAATGCCCCAAAACAACACTTTGTGCTGGTACTGGCTAGGCACTTGAAAAAAGGAAAAAATGAGGATGAACACGAAGAGATTGTCAACCGACAAAGCCTCTTCTATCAAGTAAGCGGTAAAAAATTCGGCAGCCTTGGTTTCGCCATATCTAAAGAATACAAAAATGCCGAAAGCTACTGCCAGGCCCACCCAAACCCCGCACCATATCAATGCCTGCCTATTGGTAATCTCTTTTGAGCTACGGTTGAAAAAGCCCAAGTCAAGTGCCAGCATCACTACTACCAGTACCGAAAAACCAATAAACAGCCATTTTTCATCTGCCAGCAACTGCTCCATATGGTGCTAAATTAGGACGAAAAAATGATTGGCAGGTTAGGCCGGGCTGTTTTGCTTAAGAGATTATCAACAAGATGATAAGGTATAGGTAGGTGTAAAGGAAAGCACACACAACATTATTTTTATCGCACCGTTTTTAAGGGAGTTACAAATCAATCCGATAATGAATTTAATCAGCTTCTTTTTGCAAGCGACGCCAGTAGCGATCGATACCTTGAATAACGCCGCCCAAACAACGACGGAGCAAGAAAAACTCTCCGTACTGGACTTGATGATGAAGGGTGGTGTACTGATGATACCTATCCTGCTGCTCTCCTTGGTTGCCGTATATATTTTCGTGGAGCGCTACCTGACTATCAGCAAGGCTGGCAGAATAGAGCCTACCTTTCTGCCTTCCATAGCCGATAGATTGCAGCATGGCGACGTAAAATCGGCCATCCACCAGTGCAAATCTACCAACTTACCCATTGCACGTATTCTGGAGCGGGGCCTTTCCCGCATCGGTACCCCGAAAAGGGAAATTGAAGACAGTATGGAAACCATGGCAAAAGTAGAAGTATATAAACTCGAAAAGGGATTGAATATACTGGCTGCAGTGGCTTCCATTGCTCCTATGTTTGGTTTCCTTGGCACGGTAGTAGGGATGATTACCGCCTTCCACCAAATAGCCTTGAGCGACACCATCAGCATTGGCGTAATAGCCGGCGGTATTTATGTGAAAATGGTTTCCTCTGCATCAGGCTTAATAGTAGGCGTTATGGCGCACATGTTCCATACCATCCTCAATTCCATGATTGACCGCACGGTGAACAAGATGGAACTTACCGCCATCAACTTTATGGACGTACTGCACCAACCTGTTGCCGCATGAAGTTCCGCAGAGAAAAACGCCAGCATTCAGAAGTAAACGCAGGTGCCCTTTCGGATATCCTCTTTTTCCTTTTGCTATTCTTCTTGATCGTTTCTACGCTGGCTAGCGCTACCGCCATTAAACTGAAGCTGCCAAAAAGCAGCCAGGGCAAAAGTGTTCCCAGCAAGCCTATATATGTTTCCGTAAGTGCCGATTTACATTACTACGTCAACCAAAAGGAGATTCTGTTAGAGCAATTGGCTGCCGAATTGGAAAATGAAAAAACAGGGAAAGACACCCCTCCTACGGTAGTACTTCGTGCGGAAGGGACGGTTCAAGTACAGCAATTGGTGGACTTGATGGACGTGATTAACGACACCGGCTTGCCCATAGTAATAGCGACAGACAAGAAAAAATAGGGCCATCTTTCTACTGCCCTTTCTAAGAACGCATAAAAAAACCCACCAAAAGGTGGGTTTCTCATTGTAATCCGTGGTTACAAGGCTATTAATAGAAAAACTGCTCGGAAACGACTTTGCCGTCCCTTACTTCATACACTCCCAGTTCTTCCATATTGATGCGGTTGCCCTCTTTGTTGGTGGTTTCAACGTTCATGGCAACGCTGAAGAAATTGCCGGAAACTTGTGGCTCGCTAACGGTGCAGCCGTGGAATTCAGCTACTGAATCGGCCCATTGCTTGCCTTTTTCGATAATAGCTTGGGTGCCTTGCGCCGTGCCCCAGCCGGTGTGCTCAGGTTCGGTGCTGGTGGCATTTTCATGGTAAAGCTCTTGTTGGGCGGTGTAGAAATCGCCTTGGCGGCAAAGTTCTGCCAAACGGTTGGCCACTGCTTGGGTGGTCATGGTTGCTTGTGTTGTTTCCATAAGGGTGTGTTTTTTAGAAAGGTACAAAACCACAGTCGATTAAAACAGCCCCTCGTGTAAAGGGTGTGTTAAATAAGCTGCATAAGAAATGCTAGGCAGGTAGGTTAGGGAATTGCAACTCCTGAAACAGCTTAGGAAGTTTACTCGGCGATATGGCTTTATCCTCAGTTATGTAAAGCCCTATTATCAGTCGCGGCCAAGCAAGCTTCTTTCATGGCTTCGGTAAAGGTGGGGTGGGCATGGCTGGTTCGGGCAATGTCTTCCGCTGAGGCACGGAACTCCATGGCCACCACCGCTTCCGCAATCACATCGGCTATACGGGGGCCAATCATGTGCACGCCCAATATTTCATCGGTGTCCTTGTGCGCCAAAACTTTTATAAAACCATCTGTATCCCCGCTGGCCACAGCCCTGCCAATGGCCTTGAAAGGAAAGCTGCCTGTTTTGTAGGGGATGCCTTTTTCGTCCAATTGGTCTTGGGTATAGCCCACGCTGGCCACCTCCGGCCAAGTGTAAGCCACGCCAGGAATCAGTAAATAGTTGATATGCGGTTTCTGTCCTTTCAAATATTCGGCAACGAACACCCCTTCTTCTTCCGCCTTGTGGGCCAGCATGGCTCCATCTATTACATCACCAATGGCAAATACCCCGGGTACATTGGTCTCTAAATGTTCGTTTACGGGTATTTTGCCCCTTTTGTCAACTTGAATGCCAATGTTCTCCAAGCCCAAGCCGCTGGTATAGGCCTTTCTGCCCACACATACCAAGCAATAATCTGCGGTAAAAGTTTCGGTTTTGCCTTCACTGCTCTCGGCGGTAACGGTTACCGTTTTGCCCTTCACTTTGGCGCCGCTCACTTTATAACCTAAGAAGAACTCAATGCCTTGCTTCTTTAACACCCTCAACAATTCCTTGCTCAAGTCCTTATCCATGGTGGCAATAATCTTATCCAAATACTCTACTATTTTCACTTTGGTGCCCAGGCGGCTATAAACCGAGCCTAGCTCCACACCAATGATGCCCCCACCGATAATGACCATTTCCTTGGGTACTTCTGGCAAGGTCAAGGCTTCCGTTGAAGTAATAATTCGTTTCTTGTCGATATCAATTCCGGGCAGGGTCGAAACCTCGGAACCAGTGGCAATAATCACTTTATCGGTTTCTATCTCCTTGCGCTCCCCTTTGGCATCGGTAATGGCGATTTTGTTTTTACTGATAAAACTGCCCATGCCGTAATGCACGTCAATTTTGTTTTTCTTCATCAAAAACGCCACCCCATTATTGTTTTGTGCCACCACCTGCTCCTTACGCTTAATCATCTGCGCCCAGTTGATACTAAGGCCACCCACATCAATGCCATGGGTTTGGAAGTGATGCGCTGCGTTATAGTAGTGCTCCGATGAATCCAACAAAGCCTTGGAAGGGATACAACCCACATTGAGGCAGGTACCGCCCAATACAGGTTCTTTTTCAATAATAGCTGTTTTGAAACCCAATTGGGCACAACGGATGGCGGCTACGTATCCCCCGGGGCCCGAGCCAATAACGGTTACATCGTACATACTCTTTCAGATTGACAGCCTAGGGCCGTTTTGATTAAAACTGGGTCAAAATTAGCCTTTTTGCATCGGAATGAATGGATTTCGGCTATTAAAATGCCTGTAGCTCTACCAGTTTTTTATAGGTGCCATTTTTGGCCATCAGGCCGATATGGTTGCCTCGTTCAATGATTTCCCCGTACTGCATTACCAATATCTCGTCAGCGAACTGTATGGTGCTCAGGCGGTGGGCAATCACAATGGTGGTGCGGTTTTCCATCAGCTTATAAATGGCTTCCTGCACCAGTTTTTCCGATTTGGTGTCCAGCGATGAGGTGGCTTCGTCCAAAATGAGTATGGGGGGGTCGTTCAGCACGGCGCGAGCAATGGTAAGGCGCTGTTTCTCGCCCCCGCTCAATTTATTGCCGCGGTCGCCAATATAGGTATCGTAGCCACTCTCCATACGGCTGATAAACTCATCGGCATTGGCCACTTTGGCAGCGCGAATCACGTCCTCCCTGGTCACATTCTCCATGCCGAATGCGATATTGTTGTGCACCGTATCGTTGAACAAGATGGCTTCCTGCGAAACGATGCCCATCAAGCCCCTTAAATCTTTGAGGCGAAACTCCCGGATATCCCTTCCATCAATCAGTATTTTGCCCTTCAGCACGTCGTAAAACCTTGGCAACAAATCCACGAAAGTCGATTTACCAGAACCGGATTGCCCTACCAATGCCAACATTTTCCCTTTGCGGATAGTGACGTTGATATCCTTCAATACGGGAATATTGTCATAATTGTAATAGGCAAAATGGACGTTTTTGTATTCAATGGTCTCTTTAAACTCACTGATGGGTTGGGCGTTGGGCTGCTCGTGGATTTCATTATCTGCATTGAGGATGCCGTCAATCCTTTCCGATGAAGCCAAGCCTTGCTGGATATTGTAGAATGCCGATGAGAAATTTTTGGCGGGCGGAATCAAGGTTGCGAATACCAGTATGAACAGGATAAAACCTTTGGCCTCAATTTCGCCGCCCAATACCAACTGTCCGCCATACCACAATATCATGGCCACAATGATAATGGACAAAAACTCCGATAGGGGCGACGCCAAAGAGCGCCTGCGCAACATCTTGGTCATTAATAGGAAATAATTGCCATTCTCGTTCCTGAAACGTTGCCGCTGATAGTTTTCCGCATTGAAGGCTTTCACGATTTTTATCCCCGTAAGGGTTTCCTCTATTAAAGACATTAGTTGGCCCAGCTTTTCCTGCCCTTTTTTGGAAACCCTTTTCAGGTTCTTGCCAATATTGCCCACCACCAGTGCCATTACCAATATCATGAAAAGCACGAATAGCGTGAGACTTGGACTGATATAAAGCATTACGCATAAGTGGAAGATAATGGTCATCGGCTCCCTAAAAGCCACTTCCAACGTACTCATGATGCTTTTCTCCACTTCTTGCACGTCGGTACTCATTCGGGTAATCAGGTCGCCCTTGCGTTCTTTGGAAAAGAAAGAAAGGGGCAGTACCAAAATTTTATCGTACAACTGCTTCCTGATGTCCTTCACCACCCCGTAACGTACCGGAGCCATTACCCATAAGGATAGGTAATTGAAAATGTTCTTCAAGAAAAACACGATGATAATTACAATGCAGATATATAACAACACCACTGGCTTACCTTCGCTCAATACGGCATTGATAAAATAGTAATCGAGCACTTCTTTGCCATAGGCTCCCAAATGCAGCAAATCAACAAAAACCGGTTTGGGAGGTAATCGCAGCTCCGTTTGACTAAACAGAATGTCCAAGAAAGGCACAATGAGTACCAAAGAGAAAAGCGAAAAAACGATGTATAGGATATTGAAAAAGATATTGAGAAGAACCAGCGTAGGGTACTTTCTAATATAGGACAGAATGCGAAGAGAACCGCTCATGAGGTACAAACAAATATATCACTAACTTTGGTTAAATTGGCAGGCTATTCGCAGCATAGCACGGATAGCCGATATAATATGGAATCGAGGAGGCAAAGTAAAGTTGCAAGCGTTCTGCAAAAAGCATTTAGCGAGGTGTTGTTAAAGCATGGCTCCAACTATTACGGCAATACTTTTGTTACCATCACCGACGTGCGCACCACCCCCGATTTACTGGTAGCACGGTTCTATATGAGCGTAATGGATCCCAATCGCCGACAAGCAGTAATGGCCGCACTCAAAGAAAACAGCCACGAGATAAGAAGGCATTTGGGCAATAAACTGAAAAGCCAGTTGCGCAGGATACCGGAATTGGAATTTTTCCTAGACGAAACGCTGGATGAGGTTTTCCGGATTGACGAACTGCTGAAGCAAGATAAACTGAAAGGCGGCAATAGCAACGAAGAAGCTTAAAACCATTATGAACCTGTTTCCATTAAGGGTTGCCGTTCGGTATTTGCTTTCCAAAAAATCGACCAATGCTATCAATATCATTACCTACATTACCATGGTGGGTATGGGCGCCATCAGTTTTGCCCTGGTACTGATACTTTCTGTTTTCAACGGCTTTGAAGACCTGAACATACAACTGAACAACACCTTCAATCCTGACCTAACTATCAGTCCAAAAGAGGGAAAGGTTTTTGTCCCAACGGAAAAACAGTTAGCCGAAGTAAAGAAACTGGAAGGCGTAGCTTCGGTTTCCGAAGTATTGTTGGAACAAGCTGCCCTGAAGTACGCCGACAATGAGTTTATCGGTACCCTAAAAGGGGTGGATGAAAACTATAAGGTAGTCACCGCCATTGATACGGCCATGGTTAGGGGCAATTTTGTATTGGATAAGGGCAGTGCCCCCTATGCCGTGTTTGGGGCGGGCGTAGAGCGCAACCTGGACTTAAACATTGAAGACCATCTTGCAAGCGTAACCCTCTTGATACCCAATAGGGGAAGGAGTGTAAACCCATTGAATCCCAGCCAATCTTTTACCCGGGCAAGTGTAGTGCCAGCAGGCACTTTCTCCATTCAAATGGAATATGACTATAAGTATGTGTTCGTTGATTTGGATTTCCTTCGCAGCTTATTGAAGTACGAAAAGGAAGTATCGGCCTTGGAAATAAAAGTACAGGAAAATGGCAATCTGGAATCGGTTAGGGCTGGCTTAGGAAAAATTTTCGGTAAGGACTTCCACTATCGCGACCGCTACCAGCAAAACGAAACCCTTTACAAGGTCATTAAAACGGAAAAGTTGGTTTTGTTCGCTATCCTGTCCTTTGTATTGGCCATAGCGGGCTTTAACATTATTGGCTCGCTCT
Source organism: Chitinophagales bacterium (assembly GCA_033762815.1). Lineage (GTDB taxonomy): Bacteria > Bacteroidota > Bacteroidia > Chitinophagales > CAIOSU01 > JANRLF01. The sequence continues at coordinate 225,485 of JANRLF010000006.1, forward strand.
CTATGCTGGTATTGGAGAAAACCCGCGATATCGCCATTTTAAAAGCCATGGGGGCTGACAATAGTATCATCAGGCGCATTTTTCTTTTCGAGGGCCTGCTAAGCTCATTGGCAGGTAGCCTAACGGGCATTGTTTTAGCCATCATTGTGTGCCTGTTGCAAATGAATTTTGGCATTATCAAGCTTCAGGGCAGTGGCTCTTTTATTATCGATGCCTATCCGGTGAAATTAAAGTTGGCCGATGGCTTGTCGGTACTGGTGGTAGTGGTTGCCATTAGTTTGATAGCTTCATGGGTACCAGCATACAGGGCATCGCTACAGAATAGATCTATAAAGGAAGAGTAGCGTAAGCTTGGCCTGCCTTTTTGCTTTCCATGTAGGCTTGGCAGCATTCCCTTAGGCTTTGTTCAATGGGTATAAACTGATATGCAAATCGCTGTTTTATTTTCTCGTTGCTATAGGTATGCCTTTCCGTAATCAGTTGGGCAATCTCGCTGTTGAGCGCTGGCTCCGTATTTGAAAACAAAGAACGTGTTCTTTCGGCCAATACTGCCAAGGTGGTGATGGCTCCACTCAGTGCTTTTGTAGGCTTTTTAACCTTGAAATTGTCCGCAATCTGCCCAATGACTTCCCTGTAGGATAAGTTTTCCGCATTGAGGATGAAACGCTCGTTGATGATATCACTATCCATTAGTCGAATAGCTACCTGGGCTACATCGCGTACATCAACATATCCATTGGAGCCGACGGGATAGAAATCGATGCCATGATCCACCTGTGAAAAAAGCTTCAAAGATGAATCGCTCCATCTTCCAGCTCCTAAAATAAGGCTTGGGTTAACAATTACGGCTTTGAGCCCTTCCAACATACCCCGCCAAACCTCAATTTCCCCCAAGTATTTGCTTAGTCCATAGGAAGAGTCGTAATCAGCATCCAATACCTCACTCTTTTCATCCAGTATTTCACCATGCTTACTGGTACCCAATGCCGTTACCGAACTGAAGTAAAGCAACTTCTTTATCCCCTGCTGTAGCGCTACATTTACCACATTTGCGGTGCCTTCAGCATTTATTTTCAGCATTTGCTGTCGCTGGGAAGGGCGGAAAGAGATAAATGCTGCCGCATGATAAACTTGTTCCACCCCTTGCATGGCATCTTCCAGTGAAACTATATCCAATACATCTCCGTCAACCCATTCTATTTGTGCCACGTAATCGCCTAGTAAGGATAGGTCGCTGCTAGGGCGCTTGATGGCCCTCACCTGCTTATTGGCTTTAAGCAGATACTTTGTTAAATAAGAACCCACCAATCCGGTGGCTCCCGTTACCAATACCATTTATAAACTTGTTTTCAAATAGTGTTCCGTACCTTGGTAGATGGCGCCGCCTATACTGTCTTTACTGGCACCGGTTACACTACTGAAGCAGTTGATTTGATTGCGCACGCGCAACACGCCCATCAGGGCCATCAATACCGCTTCTTTGAATTTCACCGTTTCTTTATCGGGCACCACCACTTCCAAAGGCAGGTGGGCCTTGATACGTTCCATCAAAAAAGTATTGAACGCACCACCACCAGTTACTAAGATACGGTCATTTGCAGAGATGGCCACATTTTCCCTCCGTTGAACTTGCTTAAAGGCATTGCCCAATTGGATGGCGATAAGCTCGCAGGTGGTTCGCAGCTTGTCTTCAAGAGGAATTGAATGCCTACTGAACACAGGCATCATTACTTTGCTTACCCAGCCACCGCTCAATGATTTGGGATAATCTTTTTCGTAATACCAGGAGGCATTGAGTTCTTGTAGCAACATTTCATTGATTTTCCCACTACGGGCGATATTGCCGTCCTCGTCATACTCCTTTCCTAAATATCCCGCCAGCTTGTTCAGTGCCAGATTTACTGCGCTCACATCAAAGGCAACGTACTTGCCATCGATGTTACAAGCAATGTTGGAAATGCCCCCAAGGTTAAGGAAATACTTATACTCAGAAAAAAGGTATTTGTTAGCTGCTGGTGCTATGGGCGTTCCTTGGCCCCCCAAGGCCACGTCAGAAGTGCGGAAGTCGCAAACAACCGGATAGCCGGTGCGCATAGCTATGGCGGCACCGCAACCGATTTGGCTGGTAAATAGATTTTCAGGCTGATGGAAAACTGTCTGCCCATGTGAAGCGATAAAATCAATTTTACCCCTTAACTGGTGCCTATCGATAAACTCTTTTACCTTTTCCCCCACGAAATGGCCAAAAAAGGTATGTGTTTTAATGTAAGTAATGGCGTTTTGCAATACCAGCTTCTCCAGGCGCAGTTTCCATTTGGCGGGGAAGGCCGGACATTCAGAAATCAAGACTTTATACTTGAACTGTTCGCCATCCGTATCAATTTGGCAATAAGCAATATCCAAACCATCCATTGAGCTACCCGACATTAACCCAATTACCTTGTAACTTTCCATTTCCTGTATTTATTACTTAAACCTTAATATACTGTTTCCCCTACTTCCTTAATGTCATAACATATGCAGCAACGGAATCAATTTCCTGTTGATTGATTATACCCTTAAAGGGTGCCATCAATCTTCTGCCATTGGTAACCACATTTACTACTTCAGATTGCTCCAATACCGAAACCATAAGATTGGAGGCTCCACTTAAGCCCAATGTGCCATCATCTCCGTGGCATGCTTTGCAATATTGTTGATAGACCGCTTTGCCTTTATTATTGCCTTTTAATAGCGTCGGCTGATGGCCATTTCCACTATTACCACACGATAGCATAATTCCAAGTACAATAGTTGTCATAAACGACAAGCATAGTTTTTTCTTCATAGTTTTCAGTTTGTCAAAGAGTCGGCTAAAGATATAAAAATCTCTATTGCAAATAAATGAATTAGAACAAACTACATTAATTAAGGCAAAACAAATTGACGAGGATTTTGTTGCGTTTTACCTCAACAAGGTTACATTTCCTTGTTGTTCTATTATCTGCCCGTCGCGATTAAGGGCTTTTATTCGCCATACGTATACGCCCATTTCCTGGGCTTGTCCTCTATAGGTACCATCCCAACCTTCCTTGATGTCGGTAGTATGGAAAACCTTTTCGCCCCATCTATTATAGATGCTAAAATCCAGCAAGGTGGCTATGTTCAAATATTTTGCAATGCGGTACAGGTCGTTTTTCCCGTTTTTATCTGGGGTAAAGGCATTCGGAATTTTCAATAGATTTACTACTTCTACATACACCCTTACGGAATCTCGATTCTTGCAGCCGTTGATATCAGTACCTATTACTACATAATCCGTAGTGTTAAAGGGGCTTACTTCCAGCATTTGCCCCAAGGAATCATAAATACCTCTAGGGACCCAAACATAGCTTATGGCTCCTTCAGCGGAAATGATAGTGGTGTCATCCCTTCTAATGCTATCATCGGGGCTGGCGACTACTTCCGGTAGTTGGTTCACGGTTACAGTTAGGGGTAAAGAATCCGAAAAACAATCATTGGAGATGGTTACCACATAGCTCACAGTGCTGTCAGGGCTTGCCAAAGGGTTAAAAATGGTGTCGTTGCTCAGCCCGGTAGGGGGTTGCCACCGATAGTACTTACCCCCGTCCGCGCTGAGTTGCACGGACTCATATCGGCAAATGGATTGGTCGCCCACGGCACTAACTACTATGGGGTATTGTACTTCAATATTCACCGTATCGAAATTGATGCATCCATCTACACTTACTGACCGTAGCACATAACTAATACTCGAATCGGGGACAATGATAGGTGCTTGCTGGCTTGAATCGGCCATATAGCTACTAGGTGACCATAAGAAACTGACTCCACCTTGGCCCTGAAGGCGGTAACTACTTCCGGCGCATACAAAAGTATCCCTACCGGCATCCGTTGGGGGCAAATCCCTTACATCAACAAACAAGGTCGTGGTGTCCTTGCATCCATTGATATCTGTGCCGACAATGGTAAAGACTGTTGAGTCATTGAGCACAGCAATGGGATTTGGGATAGTATCGGTATTCAACACATTTGCGGGGCTCCAACGGTATGACAAGGTACCAGAAGCCAAAAGTTGTAAGGGTTGCTGCTGGCACACAATAGTATCGGGGAAGGCGGCTATAACTGGTGGCGGAATAATATTGATAACCTCTTCAGTAGTATCGATACAACCAAAATTGGATTGTACAATTACCCTTACCGTATAGTTACCCAAAGTGTTATAGGTGGTGGAGGCAAAAGGCAGAGTGCTGGTTGCCCCATTGCCTAAATCCCATTGATAGCCCAATATAAAACCAAAGTTGACCGTAGCCCCACTGATAAAAGTCATTGATGCATTAAGGCAGGCAGGTGAATGGTCGATGGGGCCTTCTGGTTCGGGGTAAGCTCGTACCTGTAAAGTACTCGTATCGCGGCATCCCTTTGAACTGGTACTGATAAGGGTTACGTTGTACAGGCCTGGTGCTGAATACAAGTGTTGCGGGTTCTGTAACTGACTAGTGCCTCCATCGCCAAAATCCCATTGCCATGAATTGACAAAGCCGTTGGCTGCAGTTGATAAATCCGTAAAGCTTATAGGCTCGTCAACGCAATCGGGGGCAGTGATGTATGCTGTTTTGAAACCTGGGTATATGCGCAGGTAAACAGTGGTGGTATCAGCACAAAAATATCCCGGATTGGCGATTAGTCTGATAATGTAAATGCCAGTATCGGGATAGGTAAATGTAGGCTCAAAAACATTGGAAGTATCACTGGAACTGCCCAACACTCCAAAATCCCAATGCCAAGAGCTGCCATTGATACTTTGGTTTTCAAATGTAACCGCAAAATCCTCACAAGCCAGTAGGTAAAGCCCAGTGGTATTGGTAGAGCCAGCACCCACCGTGTCTATAATGGGTATGCGTGCCTCCACATTGGTGTTGCATTGGGTAACGTTAAACTGGAAGTCGCGCCTAATTTCTCCTATCTGTACCCCATTTCTAAATTCCTTTACACATACCCCTACCACATATTGGCCTTGGGTAGTAGGCGTACCATCCATAAAGCCAGTGTTAGGGTCAATTGTCAATATTGGATTTCCGCCCAAAGGATTGTTGAAAGAATAGGGGGAGCGAAAGACTACTTGGTTGAAAGGTCCTTGCAGCGGAAGTGGTTGGGGATCATTTTGGTCGCCCCCAACGTATGGCGTGCACAATTCGTAGGTTAAGATATCACCATCTGGGTCGGTTGCGCCATGGTCAAATTCCAAGGGCTGGCCTGCGCAGATAACAATGGGGGGGAACTCCTTAAACACTGGACTATTGTTACAGGCATTTGCCTGTGGGTCAATATGCAAAGTGTAAGTTGCTCCAACCTGATTGGGAGTATTGATGTTGGCGATAGTTGCATTTCTGCAACACCGGGTGTAAACAATATCATAACCCCCAGGTGCATTGGGTAAATTGATTTCAAACACATAAGTACCTTCTTCAACACAAACATTCGCTGGGGCTTGGTAGCATGGGTTGCTGGTTTCAGGGGGTACATTGACCCTATTCCCCAAGTTTATGTACAGTAAAGTATCAAAGCCATTCTGGGGAGAAAAAACACCTATAAATGCCGGGTCATCAAAGTCCGCCACATTAGGGCCGAATGAAAAGCAATCGCGATAAACCTTTAATGTGATGCGATAATTGTTGCCGCCCAAACACTCATAGTACATATCCCCACCCACAATATGTTCACTCCTAGCTGAAAGGAAAGCTAAGAGTAAGCAAAAAGCTATGATGGGTTTTTTAATCAATTAATATCGTTTTTAAGGAAATCAGAAATGATTTGTTGGGTGCTTGCTTTTGCTTCATACATGCCCATATGGCCAACTTGCTCTAATAAATGAACTATAGCGTATTTAGGCAAGCTAGTCTGGGTCATACTTTTGTCAAAAGGGATGGCCTTATCTTCTTTACCCAATATGAACAGTACAGGTACCTCAATGGTTTGCAGCGTAGCCGTACTATCTTTCCTTTCCGCCATCGCCTTGCTTGCAGCTGCTAAAGCCTTGGGGTCAAGGGCTTTCGCTTGATTCATAAGCATTTGGTATTCACTAGCCTGTTCTGCTTTATACTTTTCTCCAAACAAATTTTGGTACAACTCCCTTATGAATACTTCCGAACCTGCTTTTAGAAGATGTTCGGCTGCTTTATAACGGCTTTGTTTTTTTTCGGCATCATCGGCATAGGCATGTGAATGGAACAACACCAAGCCATTTACCGCAGTAGGGTAAAGGTCACAGAAAGACAGGCCAATATAGCCGCCCATGGAATGGCCAATGAAAGTAACCTTGTCAATCGATTCCTTATCGAGAATCGCTTTTATATATTTTGCCATCCACTCCATGGTAAGGGGTGTGTTGGTTAGGCTACTTCTTCCCATTCCCGGCAAGTCGGGCCTAATGATTCTATAACTACTAAAAGCCGTAACAAAGGATTCCCAAACTTGGCTGTCTTCCCCAAAACCATGAACGAACACCAGTACATTACCGTTGCCTTCATCTGAATAATAGCCCCTTATGTCTTGATATTCCAAATACTTGTCCATCTATCCTATCACGCAAATTAATTTGTACTATTTTAGCTTCATTCAAATATACCTAAAATGAGGCATCTTTTCGCCGCTTTTCTCCTATTGTCGGCCTTTGCACTTTCAGCCCAGACAACCTTTCCCGTAAATGGGGTGCAGGACAAAAGGGAGGGCGCTTATGCTTTGGTGGGCGCCAACATATATGTTGACTATAAAACCGTATTGGACAGTGCTACGTTGCTGATTAGGGACGGAAAGATAGAAGCTGTAGGTAAGGGTTTGAAAATCCCGTCTGATGCGGTGCTGATTGATGCCAAAGGTCTTTTCATCTATCCTGCATTCATTGATTTGTACACCGAGTATGGGCTTGCCGCTTTAAAACGGCCCGACGTGAGTTGGGAAAAGCCCCAAATGGAAAGCCTTAAAGATGGTGCTTATAACTGGAACCAAGCCATAAAACCTGAAACAAATGCCCTTGAATTGTTTAAGGTAAACAATGATGCGGCTGAGGCATTGCGAAATATCGGCTTTGCAACCGTCCTTACCCACCAAAACGATGGTATTGCCAGAGGAACGGGAACGCTGGTATCATTGGCCAATGACAAAGAAAGCCAAGTAGTAATAAAGGACGTAGCTTCTTCCCATTATTCTTTCAATAAAGGAGTTTCAACCCAAGACTATCCAAGTTCATTAATGGGCGCCATAGCACTGTTACGGCAGACCTATTTAGATGCCCAGTGGTACAAGGCTGGGGGAAATAAAAAGGAATACAACATTTCATTGGATGAATGGAACAAGCAACAGGCATTGCCGAAAATATTCGAGGTAAACAGTGCCTTATCTATCTTAAGGGCAGATAAACTCGGCGATGAGTTTGGCCTTCAATATATCATCAAAGGCAATGGGGAAGAGTACCAGCGTATAGAAGAAATCAAAGCAACGGGCGCCAACCTAATTATCCCCCTCAATTTTCCTAAACCCTTTGATGTAGAAGACCCATTTGATGCTCAGAATGTATCGTTATCCGAAATGAAGCATTGGGAATTGGCTCCTGCCAATCCGGCTTTGCTGGAACAGGCGGGCATCAATTTTGCCATAACTTCCGCGGGCTTGGCCAACAAATCAGACTTCTTGGCCAATATGAAGAAATCGGTGCAATATGGCCTTAGCAAAGAAACCGCTCTCAAGGCACTAACATTTACTCCTGCGGATATTTTGAAAGTATATGACAAGGTGGGGAGCCTTGAAAAAGGGAAAGTTGCCAGTTTTCTAGTGGCCTCGGGCGATTTGTTCTCAAAAGACAGCCGGATATTGGAAACATGGTGCCAAGGGAAGAAGTATCAAATAGGCGATAAACAATTAAATGACATTAGGGGCAAGTATGACATTGTTATTGACAACAAGACCTATTTATTGGAAGTAGCTGGCAAAATTGGAAGCCCTGATGCCAAGTTGAAAACCGATACTACGGATAGCGTTGGAATTAAAGTCACTTTGGTGCGCAAAGGCAACTTGGTATCATTAAGCTACAACTTCCCTAAAGATAGCAGCCGTTCTACCATACGATTAAGCGGTTTAATGGAGGCTCAATCGTGGACGGGCACCGGTGAGTTAGCAGATGGCAGAACAACCAAATGGACTGCGCGCCTTGTCAGTGCTAATGAGCCCAAACCTAGTGAGCAGGTGGATAGTATGCTTGCCGAGCCTCCGGGCAAAAAGGATATTATTTATCCATTTATGGCCTATGGTTACCAACAAGTACCTAAAAAAGAGAGCGTTTTGTTCAAAAATGTTACGGTTTGGACCAATACCGATAAAGGTATCTTGCAACAGACCGATGTGTATATAGAAAATGGCAAAATTGCCGCCATCGGGAAGGGGCTGGGGCGTAAGGCAGACCAAACTATTGATGGAAACGGAAAGCATCTAACCTCAGGGATTATTGACGAGCATTCCCATATCGCCATTTCCAGTGGGGTAAATGAAGGCACCCAAGCCAGTTCTGCCGAAGTAAGGATTGGCGACGTGGTCAATTCGGAAGACATTAATATTTACCGCCAGTTAGCTGGAGGCGTTACCACAGCCCAATTATTGCATGGCTCAGCCAATCCCATCGGTGGACAATCGGCCATTATCAAATTGAGATGGGGCTTTTCGCCGGAAAAAATGAAATTCGAGGGGGCCGACGGCTTTATTAAGTTCGCCTTGGGGGAAAATGTCAAGCAATCCAATTGGGGCGATTACAACACCATTCGCTTTCCACAAACCCGTATGGGAGTTGAGCAGGTGTATGAAGATTATTTCACACAGGCCAAGCAATATGGTGATGCATTGAAAAGCAAGGATACCCTTTTGCGGCGAAACTTAGATTTAGAAGCGGGCTTGGAAATACTGAATAAGAAACGATTTATTACCTGCCACAGTTACGTGCAATCGGAAATCAATATGCTGATGAAAGTGGCTGAAAAACATGGTTTTCGGGTAAATACCTTCACCCACATTTTGGAAGGCTATAAAGTGGCCGATAAAATGAAGGCACACGGTGTAAACGCATCCACCTTTGCCGATTGGTGGGCCTATAAATATGAGGTAATAGAGGCGATACCTTACAATGCGGCCATATTAACGGAAGTGGGCGTAAATACGGGTATCAATTCCGATGATGCGGAAATGGGCAGAAGGTTGAATCAAGAAGCGGCAAAAGCGATTAAGTATGGCGGGCTATCGGAGGAGGAAGCTTGGAAGCTGGTGACCCTGAACCCAGCCAAGATGCTACATATTGACAACAGGGTAGGCAGCGTTTCGGAAGGGAAGGATGCGGATATCGTTCTTTGGAGCGACAATCCTTTATCCATTTACGCAAAACCGCTACAGACATACGTGGATGGCATCTGTTTTTATGACAGCAAGAAAGACAAGGAATTGCGGTTGATAATACAGACAGAAAGAGCAAGGCTTATCCAGAAAATGCTAGCTGCCAAAGCAGGTGGAGCGGAAACCCAAAAACCTGTGAAGAAAAGCGAAAAGCTATATCATTGCGATGATATGGACGGTTACGAAGACATTACCCAAAACAACCAACAATAATGAAACAGTTACTATTAGCGATAGGCCTCATAGCCTCATTGTTGGTAAAGGCACAAAACGATTCAGTTTTGATTTTTAAAGGTGCTACTTTACACATTGGCAATGGCACGGTTATCGAGAATGGCCTAATAAGGGTAGAAAAGGGCAAAATTACCTATGCGGGAAAAGATGATCCCAGCATCAGTGTTGCAAATGCGAAGGTGATGCAACTAACGGGCAAGCACATTTATCCGGGGCTAATAGCGCCCAATACCATTTTAGGTCTAACGGAAATAGAAGCCGTTAGGGCTACCCAAGATAATGCGGAGGTGGGCTATTATAATCCCAATGTACGCTCGGTGATAGCTTACAATACCGATTCAAAAATTATACCCACTATTCGTTCTAATGGTATTTTATTGGCGGAAGTTGCCCCTGTTTCTGGGGTCATTCCAGGTACTTCTTCCGTAATGAAACTGGATGGATGGAACTGGGAAGATGCAGCGTATAAGAAAGACATAGCCATCCATCTAAATTGGCCCTCCATTTATAGGGCAACTGGCTGGTGGGCCGAGCCAGGACCCATAGAATTGAATAAAAACTATGATAAGGTAGTAGAAGAAATTAAATCATTCTTTGCTGAAGCCAAGGCCTATGCTGGGCAACCGGCAAACAAAACACTCAACCTGAAACTAGAAGCGGTAAAAGGCTTGTTCGACAAAAGCAAGAAGCTCTTTGTGCATGTCAATTCTGCACGGGAAATCATGGCAGTGATTGATTTTAACAAAACCTATCAGTTCCCATTAGTAATAGTAGGCGGTGAAGAAACAGCCCAAGTGGCCGACTTATTGAAAGCCAATAAGGTGCAAGTAGTTTTGTATAACCTGCACAGCTTACCAGCAACTATGGAAGAGGCTATAGATATGCCCTTTACCACCCCTAGCTTGTTAAAACAGGCCGGGGTGGAGTTTTGTTTGAGCATAGGGGGCAGTTGGCAGGTGCGCAATTTGCCATTTGTTGCCGGTACTGCCGCAGCATATGGCTTGGGCAAGGAGGAGGCATTGGCGGCAATTACTTCCAGTACTGCCAATATTCTTGGCATTGCCGATTCAGTGGGCACTTTACAGGCAGGAAAAGATGCCACGCTGATAGTCAGTTCGGGCGATTTGTTGGATATGAAGACCAGCAATGTCGAATTTGCTTATATTAGGGGCAAGCAAGTTGATTTGGACAACCAGCAAAAGCAGCTAGCCCGCAAATTTCAGGATAAGTATAAAAGAGGTCAATGATTCTCGTCGTACAAAAGCAATTCGATAAGCTGGAGTTGCAACGTAAACATTTATTGACCGAGGCCGCTAAACTGCGGGCAGAGCAATTGATTTTCAGGCCAACACCGGAATCCTGGTGCATTTTGGAGGTATTTGACCATTTAATGACCGCCGAGCGCAATGGACTGAAGTACATGCGCAAGAAATTTCTAGGCATCGACAAGATACCGAAGGCCAATATGATGGCACGCTTCCGCTCCACCATATTGACAACCGCTTTAAGCCTACCTATCAAATATAAAGCCCCGCCTGCAGCTGCTATTGCCCGCAGGGAGTATTATGATTTCGACGAGATGGCATTGGAATGGGACAGCATCCGGCAAGAGTGGAAAGAGTTTTTGGATCAATTCGACGCCCCTAGTGCCAAAAAATTGGTCTTTAAGCACCCCTTGGCGGGCATGCTAACTGTTACCCAAGCCATAGGCTTTATTCAGCAGCATGTTAAACACCATATTCCTCAAATAGCACGCATTAAAGCCCATCCTGACTTTCCGAAGTAATTACTTCTTTTGTCCTTTCGCCCAAGCTAAATTATTCTTTGCCAATTGAAAATCGGGCTTTATCTGTATTGCCTTTTCGCAGGCAGCTATGGCCTTGTCCCATTGTTTCAACTCGTTGTATGCGGTGCAAAGATTGTTGTATGCCGTTGCGCTATTAGGGTCTAAGGTGATAGCTTGCTCGCAAGCTTTTATCATTTCCGCAAAGTTTCCTTCTTTATAGTACAGGTAGCTTAGTTCTATCAAATCATTCGCAGAACCGGATTGGATAAGCGCGGTTTTTTGATTTTGTAATGATTGGCCTAAACTGGGCACAATGCCTAGATAATATTTTGCTTTAGCATCTTCCGGCACTATTTGCAAGGTAGATTCCGCTATCGCTTTCAGTTGTTTCGTATCGTTGTTTCTAGCAAATAAATCCATCAGCGAATAGCGTGCATTCAAATGCGCTGGAGCAAGTTCCAACACCCGTTTTAGATGAAACTGTGCCTCATTGTAGCGGTTTTGCTTGCTCAGCCAGATGCCATAGAAGTAGTTGACCTCTACTTGGTCAGGTGCAACACCGTAGGCATACTGGTAATGATACTCGGCCTCCTTTTGCCGCCCTAAGGCATTGTACAACACGCCCATATTAATGTGCAGATACGAGTAATTGGGGGTGTACTTTAGGGCAGTTTCATATGCAGGGAGCGCCAGTTCGTATTGGCCTTTTTCCATCAATGCCAAACCGTAATTCATCCATCCTCGGCCATTTTTGGGGCTTTTCTCCGTTACGTCTTTCCATAGGCTAATGCCATTGTCCCATACCTCGTTGCGTTGCCAAGTTTGATATCCATATATGCCCAGCAATAGGCAAATGGCAGCGACAAGGCCGTACAGGTTTTGTGTGCTGCGCCGTACTTCCTTTTCATAACGCACCACCAACAGGCCCAAAGACCAGCCTGCACTCAGTACCAGGCCCACAAAAGGATAGAACATGCGGTGGTCGTTCATTACCTCCGCTAAAGGAATGACACTGGTAGGCACCAATGCAATGAAAAACCAGAGTATACCATAAGCTATGGGCCTATAAACCTTGTTCCTCATGGTAATGAAAACAATTACCAGCATGCCTAAAATAAACAGCAGCCCGACGAAAAAGCGATAATGGAAAATGGTGGGCAATACTTCCCAATCCGTATCCGCGGAAAGCTGGTTCGGCCAAACAAACATTAAAAAGTAATGCAGCATGACAAAGGGCTGGGTGATAATGTATTTGAAGGGATCACTGCCTCCAGGCACCCAAGTGGACGGGGTCATTTTATCCATAAACCAATAGCCGATGCCTGCAAACAAAGTGGTTACGGCTAAGTGCACGATAGGCTGTGTATAGTGGCCTATGGAAAAGGAATGAGGGGTTGACTTGGTCTGCTTCGGATTTTTTATTGGTACAGGCTTGTTAAAAATTCGCTCCATAATATCCGTTTCGAAAAAGAGGATATAGAAGAACAGCAGCCCTAGGAACATGACCGAAGTGGGCTTTATTAAAATCCCTATGGCCAATAACACTAGGTATAGAAAGTAACGCTTGCCCCATCCATTGCTTACATAAATGAGCATAGCCGCTACAATGCAAAGCGTGGAAAGCGAATCGGAACGGGAAATAACATAGTTGATGGTTTCTGCATTTACGGCATGCAGCAGGTACAAGGCAACACTGAAAAAGGCAATCCATACATTCCAAGGGTGTGGACGTGCCTTATCCATGATTTTGACAAACAAGAAAAACATTAACAGCCCTTGTACCAAAAACCAAAAGAAGGTGGAAGCATGGAACCAAAAAGTATCCAGTTTACCGTCCTGGTTTTTATCCTCAAACCCACCGCCGAGCCAATAATCAATGGCAAGGGTAGTGGTCACAATTGGGCGGTATGATTGATTGGAGGGAAGACTGCTAAACGTTTGCCCGTCCTTAAAGTAAAGGGGGATATTCTTAATGTCTTTGATATAGCTATTGTTGACTATCGTATGCGAGTCGTCAAAATGGAAGCCATTGTCGAAATGGTTGGAGTAGATAAGGGTGACTACCAGCATCAGTAATGAAAAGGCTAATGCCAATGTCCGTGACTGCTTCATGTTAAGCAATATTGAACATCAAAAATAAAGATTTTTGCTTTCGAGCCTTATAGCAACTAAAGCAGCTAAACAACCGTCATTATAAAGTTGGCCACTACAATATTGTTTTGTAATTGACGTCTATACCCATGACAAACATTTTAGGGTGAACAGCGTTTTATGAAATTGTAAATATGCAGGGCAGGTACTTTACACTTCCTAATTTTGCTTTGGTTATTCAGTTTTCACTTCCAAAAAGATAATTGGTGCTATTACGAAAATTCTTGCCCTTCCTTTTGCTAAGTATAGCATTGTCAGGATTGGCACAGGAACCGGTTGTGCCCGTTCCTTCATCTGATAAGTTTACCTTGAGTGGATATGTGAAGGACAAAAGCAACGGGGAAAGCATGTTTTCAGCCACGGTGTATGTCAAAGAATTGGGCAAAGGCGCTACGACCAATGATTATGGCTTTTATTCATTGACCCTTCCAAAGGGTACCTATACAGTAACCGCTTCCTTTTTGGGTTATAACAATTTTGAGCAGCAGGTAGTATTGGATAAGGATATCAGATTGAACATTGACCTGTCGTCCATGTCTATTACTACTGATGCGGTGGAGGTAACCAGCGAAAGGAAAGACAGGAATGTGGAAAGTACCGACATGGGGAAGGTGGAATTGGCTACGGAGGAAATAAAGTCGCTTCCGGCCTTGTTGGGAGAGGTGGACATCATGCGCTCCTTGCAATTGTTGCCCGGTGTTATGTCAGCGGGTGAAGGCAATTCGGGTTTTTATGTACGCGGTGGGGGGCCTGACCAAAATTTGGTGTTGCTGGATAATGCAGTGGTGTACAATACCGGCCACTTGTTTGGTTTCTTTTCCGTATTCAACTCCGATGCCATCAAAAGCACCAGCCTCATTAAAGGGGGCATGCCCGCTGAATATGGCGGCCGTATCTCCTCGGTCATTGACGTGCAGATGAAAGAAGGCAATATGAAGGAATGGCAGTTTGAAGGGGGTATTGGGCTCATCTCGTCCAGGCTTACCGTGCAGGGCCCACTGAAAAAAGATAAAGCAGCCATAATTGTATCCGGACGAAGAACTTATATTGACTTGATTACCAAGCCCATCCTTAAGCGGGTACAAGATGGAAAATACGACGGCAATGCTTATTATTTCTATGATTTGAATGGGAAAATCAACTATCGCTTTTCCGATAAGGATCGACTTTACTTGAGCGGCTATTTTGGAAGGGACGTTTTTGATTTCAAAGATCCGAACGGTACCTTCAATATTAGCATACCATGGGGCAACAGTACAGCTTCCTTGCGCTGGAACCACTTGTTCAGCGATAAATTGTTTATGAACATTACCGCGATTTTCAACGATTACCAGTTCAAAGCCGAATCAGATTTTAAAGGAGTTATCTTTAAGTTGTCTTCAGGTGTAAGGGATTACGGTGCCTCCATGGATTTTGATTATTTCCCACATACCAACCATGCCGTAAAGTTTGGTGCCGTGTACACACATCATACCTTCACCCCTTACACTATCTCCGGCTCGGCAGGCGATGCTGATTTTACCAGCGACGACCTAAATGCCAAGCAAGCGCATGAAGGAGCTATATACGTGCAAGATGATTGGACCATTTCTGACCGTGTTAAAATCAACATAGGCCTAAGGGGCTCCATTTTTAGCCATGTAGGCCCTTTAGAGAAAAAAGTGTTTAACGAGAACGGGCAAATCACCGATACCCTTACCTACGGTCGTGGAGAAAACATAGCCACCTACGGCATGGCCGAACCCCGTATCAGCACCCGTATCCGTATCAATGAGTTTTCCTCTGTAAAGGCCGGTATTACGCTCAATAACCAGTATATCCATCTAGTATCCAGCAGCACTACTACCCTACCTACCGACCTTTGGGTACCTAGCTCTGCAAAGGTAAAGCCACAGTTGGGTATCCAATATGCCCTGGGTTACTTCCACAATTTTAAGGACAACATGTTCGAAACCTCCGTAGAAGTCTATTACAAAGATTTGCGCAACCAAATAGAATACGGGGAGAGTTTTGCCCCCGAGCTGAACGTGGACGTTGAGGAAGGTTTTGTTTTCGGAAAAGGATATGCTTACGGGGCGGAATTTTTTGTAAAGAAAACTCGAGGAAAGTTTAATGGTTGGATAGGATATACCATTTCAAACACCCGTCGCAAGTTTCCCGATATCAATAAAGGCAATACCTTTCCCGCAAAGTTTGACCGTAGGCATGACTTATCGGTGGTGGCTATATATGAAATCAATAAAAGGTGGAAACTTTCCGCATTGTTCGTTTTTGGCACCGGACAAGCTACAACCTTGCCTATTGGAAGGTATTACATAGAAGGTAAGGTGGTGAACCAATACGGCGAACGCAATAGCTACCGCATGGCTCCTTACCACAGGATGGACCTATCGGCTACCTATATAATTCCTAGGAAAAAGTACTATTCAGATATCACCATGTCCATTTATAACCTTTACAATCGCATGAATCCTTATTTCATCTATTATGACGTAACGGGCGATGTGAACCAAGGGGATATCGATGTTAAGGCAAAACAGGCTTCTTTGTTTCCCATTTTACCTTCCATTACCTGGAACTTTAAATTTTAAGCGGCATGAAAAGCATCTACGGAATATTGGTTTTGATTGGCTTATTGAGCTTTTCTTCCTGTACGAAAGATATTACGGTTGATTTGCCAGACCCTGAATCGATGCTGGTGGTGGAAGGCTATATAGAAAATGGAGTCCCCCCTTATGTGTTGCTTACTAAAAATTCCGCCTACTTTGGTGGTATTGACCTGAATGATTTGGGAAGTTACTTTGTAAGAGGTGCCCGTATCAGGGTTTTTGAAGGGAACGATACCGTACAGTTGGCAGAGTTCTGCGTACAATCCTTGCCCGATACCTTTCAGCGGGCTTTTCTGAGGGCTTATGGCTACGAAATTTCCGATTCATCAGAGGTGCCCGACGTGTGCGTGTATACCATACCGAACATACTTAGCTATTACAATGGCGATACCGTCTCTACCTTTATTGGAAGGGTAAACCATACCTACGGATTGATTGTAGAGGCAGAAGGCAAAACCCTTACCTCCAGCACCTATATACCCGGGGTGGTGCCAGTAAGTCTTTCTTATGAACCTAGAAGCGATGAGGCAAATGATTCCTTGGTCACTGTCAACGTTACTTTCACCCAGCCGGATACCCCCGGTAATTATGCCCGATATTTTACCCAACGCAATGATGAGAGCATGTATCCCCCTGCCTCTCAATCAGCTTATGACGATGCGCTCTTCAGTGGTTCGCAGCAGTACACCTTTCCCATTGAACGGGGCCAATCGAAATATGATGAGGTCGATTTTGATACCTACGGTTTTTTTTGGAAAGGCGACACGGTAACGGTAAAATGGGCACAGATTGATAAAAAGGCCTATGACTTTTGGCATACGCTTGACAATGACGGGGGCGATAATCCTTTCAGCTCGCCGGTGCGCATAAAAACCAATATCGAGGGGGGCTTGGGCGTATGGTGCGGATATGGGGCATATTACGCTACCCTAGTGGTTCCAGAGTAGCTTTTCTGTGGAAAACTAGCGAACCTAAACTGGTCTTTTTCCGTTAAATTAGGAGCTTGATAACTAAGATTCAAAATTAGTTACAGCTTCAATTTCTTCTTCTATGAATAATGATCATATTGAAAGGGTGCACTGCCTGATTATAGGTTCAGGACCTGCGGGTTATACGGCGGCCATCTATGCGGCCAGGGCCAATCTTAAACCTGTTTTGTATCAAGGCTTACAGCCCGGTGGGCAGTTAACTATCACTACAGAGGTAGAGAATTACCCTGGATATCCCAATGGCATCCAAGGACCACAAATGATGGACGATTTGGAAAAACAGGCACGCCGTATGGGCGCCGATATCCGTTTCGGATTGGCAACGGGAGTAGATTTTAAAAAGGACTGCCTACGTATTATTGTAGATAGCCATAAAGTAATAGAAACGGAGGCCCTGATTATAGCTACTGGAGCAAGCGCAAAATGGCTGGGCATCGAATCGGAGGCAAGGCTAAATGGTCATGGTGTTTCGGCCTGTGCAGTGTGCGACGGCTTTTTTTACCGCAACCAAGAAGTTGCCATAGTGGGAGCGGGCGATACCGCTTGTGAAGAAGCACTGTATCTTTCCAAGCTGTGCTCTACCGTACATATGTTGGTACGCAGGGACGAAATGCGGGCATCGAAAATCATGCAGGAGCGTGTCCTAAAAACAAAGAATATCAAGGTTTACTGGAGCACGGAAACGGAAGAGATTTTAGGCGAAACGGTAGTTGAAGCCGTTCGAATAAAGAACAATGTTACCGGTGAGGTACAAACAATACCCATTACCGGCTTTTTTGTGGCCATAGGCCATGTGCCCAATTCGCAAATCTTCCGTGGGCATTTGGAAATGGATGAACAAGGATATATTATCGTTCAGCCAGGTTCCACCCGTACCAATATAGAGGGCGTGTTTGCCTGTGGCGACGTACAGGATAAAATTTATCGGCAAGCGGTAACTGCTGCCGGCAGTGGTTGTATGGCCGCATTGGACGCCGAACGCTATTTGGCGGCCAAAGAACTGGACCATGCAGTAATGGTTGGATAACAGGAATAGACATGTACCAGGAAGAAGATGATTTCAGGACACTTACCGTAAAGGAAAAGGCGCTTAAAGTCAATCTTGATGAACGGATTTACGGTTCTTTTGCCGAAATAGGTGCAGGTCAGGAAATAGCGGCCAACTTCTTTAAGGCAGGCGGTTCTTCGGGTACTATTGCAAAAACCATGTCGGCCTATGACATGCGCTTCAGCGATGCCATTTATGGAAAATCTGAACGCTATGTTTCCGAACCACGGCTGAACCTCATGTTGCAACACGAGTACGATCTGTTGGGAGAACGCTTGGAACACAGAAAGTCAAATACCTGCTTCTTTTCGTTGGCAGATACCATCGAAACACTCAACTTCAAACGTACCAACCGTGGTCACGGTTGGTTGGGCCTGCGTTTTCAATTAAGTCCAGAAACACCACCCAACGATTGTGTACTGCATATTGTAATGCACGACAATGATAACATTAGCCAACAACAGGCCATTGGTATAGTGGGAGTCAATCTGCTGTATGGTTGCTACTATTTGTACCAAGATCCAGAAGCGTTGCTCAATTCCTTGGTGGATAATTTGCAGCCAGGAAGGATTGAAGTGGATATGTTTCGCTTAACTGGGCCTGACTTCCAAAACGTGGACAACCGATTGATGAGCCTGAAACTGGTGAAGAATGGGCTTACCAATGCTACCATGTTCGGTTCTGATGGAAATGTATTGCAGCCTTCGGAAGCATTGTACAAAAAGAATGTGTTGGTGTTAAGGGGCAGGTTCAGGCCGGTTACCAAGGTAAGCATGGACATGCTTACCACTGCAAAGACCCAATTTTTACAAGAGCTGGATATACAACGCGAAGAAATGCTGTTGCTGTCTGAATTGACGCTCACCGCCCTCAATCCCCAGGGGAACATTGATGAGAAGGATTTTTTGGATAGGGTGGATATTCTGTGCAGCTTGGGGCAGACGGTAATGATTTCCAATTTCAGGGAGTTCTATAAATTGGCCCATTACATGTCAGGCTATACCCGCAATAAGAAGTTGGGTATCATCTTGGGCTTCAATACGCTGGATAAGATTTTCGACAACAAGTATTATTCTGAATTAAGGGGAGGCATTCTAGAATCCTTTGGAATCCTGTTTGGCAACAATGTCAAATTGTACGTTTACCCCACCATCGATTCCGAAACAGGACAATTGCTCACCCTGCAAGATTTTGCCATGCCCGTAAAACTGGCCGGTCTTTTTCAGTACCTGAAGGACAACGATAAGATAGAAGACCTTAAGGGTGCCAATAAAGAAGTAATGCACATTATTTCCGATAATGTATTGGCCATGCTGAAAACCGCTGAGCCCGGTTGGGAAGACTTGGTCCCTCCCCAAGTAATCAACATGATTAAAATCAAATGCCTGTTTGATTACCCTTGTTCGTTAGAAGAGAAGCAAAAGGCAGAGGCATTAGAGCGGCAACGGATTGCGGAGGAGCAGGCTCGCGCCAGCATGAACCAAGCATGAAACTGCCCATTACTTTTTTTCAGCGTGAGGATATCCACCAAATTTGCAAAGAGCTATTAGGCAAGTACCTGATGACCCAAGTGGATAGCAGGCTCACGGGGGGAATTATTACCGAGGTGGAAGCTTATACCAGCGAAGATAGAGCTTGCCATGCTTTTGGGGGCAAGCGCACCGATAGAACGGAAATTATGTTCGGGGCGGGGGGCCATGCCTATGTATATTTATGCTACGGTATCCACCATTTGTTCAATATCATTACCCATCAAGCGGGTAGCGCAAGCGGAATTTTGGTACGCTCCATCGAGCCTATGGTAGGTATTGATGCGATGCTGGAGCGACGGCAAATGGATAAACCCGCCCTGCGCCTCACCACCGGGCCAGGAAGCATGACGCAAGCCTTAGGTATTGATAGGCAGCATTACGGCCAACCCTTGGACGGGAACGTGATTTGGATAGAAGATAGGGGCATCACCATACCTGAAGAGCAGATAATTGCAGGCCCAAGGGTAGGGGTTGATTATGCTGGCGAAGATGCCCTATTGCCTTGGCGCTACCGTATTAAAGGCAACGCTTGGGTGAGCAAACCCAAATAATTACTTAATGAAATCGAAACCAGTATAGGCCCTGAGGGCTTCAGGTACTTTTATGCCATCGGGCATTTGGTTGTTCTCCAATAATGCTGCTACTATGCGAGGCAATGCCAATGCACTGCCATTCAAGGTATGGACCAATTCTGTTTTTTTGTCTCCGGTTCTATACCTAATCTTCATCCGGTTACTTTGGAAAGTTTCAAAGTTGGAGACAGAACTTACTTCCAACCACCTTTCCTGAGCGGCGGAATACACTTCAAAGTCATAGGTAAGTGCTGAAGAAAAGCTCATATCGCCCCCGCAAAGTCGCAAAATGCGGTAAGGCAATTCCAGTTTTTTCAGCAAATCTTCAACATGCGCCAGCATTTCTTCCAGGGTTTCGTACGATTTTTCGGGGCGTTGGAATTGTACAATCTCCACTTTATCAAATTGGTGCACCCTATTGAGTCCCCTCACGTCCTTGCCGTATGAGCCAGCCTCTCTTCTAAAACAAGGAGAATAGGCGCATAGCTTTATGGGCAATTCATCCTCACTGAGAATTTCATTGCGGTAAATATTGGTTACGGGCACCTCTGCCGTGGGTATCATGTACAGTTTATCCAAAGGCATATGGTACATTTGCCCTTCCTTATCGGGCAATTGGCCCGTTCCAAAAGCGGTGTCCTCATTTACCATATAGGGAGGAATCACTTCAGTGTAACCCGCACGGGTGGCATGGTCAAGGAAAAAACTGATTAAGGCTCGTTGCAACCGAGCACCCTTACCAATGTAAACTGGAAAACCGGCACCGGTTATTTTTGTGCCCAAGGCCAAATCGATAATACGGTATTGTTCTATCAAGTCCCAATGCGATTTGGCATCAGGGTTCAGTTTGGGCAACTCATCGGGCCCTTTCATTACCAAATTATGCTCAGGTGTCTTGCCATCAGGTACGGAAGAATGGGGAAGATTAGGCAATAACACCAGGTTATCATAAAGCTGTTGTTCCAAAGTTTCCAGTTCTTCTTCCAGCTTTTTGCTCTCCTCCTTCAATAAGGGGATACGTTGCTTGAATTGCTCGGCCTCTTCACGCTTGCCTTGACCAAACAATTGCCCTATTTCCTTGCTAATACTGTTTTGCCTGGCCAAGTTGTCGTCCAGCGATTGTTTCAGCCGCTTGCGCTTATCGTCCAGTTCAATGATAGTATCTACTTTCTCCAAATCGGTAAAGAACTTTTTCTGGAGCCCTTCCTTCACCGCTTCCCTGTTCTTGGCGATATAATTTACCTGTAGCATATCATTATTTTGTGCGCACAAAGATAGCATTTGGGCGCCCACTTATTTTATACCATTAGCATCACAATAAAACTTTTCACCTTGCGTCTTCGTATAAGAAGCTATATTGGCACTAATTATGCTTAGTTAATTTTTGGGCGGAAAGTTGGCGGAAAAGAAAACTTTGTGTAATCTTGCTGTCAATTAGTCTTACCTCATCAGTCTTTTTCAAGGATACTGATTCCATTAAAAGTTTAAGTTTAGAAACACAAAAACCAAGGCCTGCGTACAGCAGACTTCTGAAAAAACCCACTATTCATAATCCCATTCACATATGTACGACATTTTGCAGTTAAATGATATGCTAGTGCCCGAGCTAAAAGATATTGCCGAGCGCTTGAATATCCCCAATTTTAAGAAACTCGATAAGCAAGACCTGATTTATAAGATATTGGACGAGCAGGCAGTAAATCCTGATAAGACAAAAAGCGCTCAAAGTAAACCGGCCGAAACTGCCAAAGTGGAAAGGCCCAAAGAAAACGACAGGGAAAACAAGGATAGGGGCAACCGCAAATCAACACAGCCACGTAGGCGTACACCCATCAACAAAGAGCGGCAGGAAGAGCCAAGCGAAACAGCAACTGTTGCCCCAAGTAAACCCACAGTAGCTGCCAAGCCGGTGGCCGCAAAAGCAGAACAGGCCCAAGCGGCTGATTTGTTCGATGCACCAATAGCAAACTACGAGGAAGACGAAACACTGGCCATAGAAATACCAAAGGACGATACCATTGTTACTGCCCCCATCACTGAAGTGGCACCAGATGCTGAACAAAATGGAGAAGTGCTTCCTAATCAAGAGAACAAGTTCAGGCAGCAACGCGATGGCAATCGCAACCAACAGCAACAACGTAAAGAAACTAGCTTCAATGTAGAATTTGATGGCGTTATTAGTGCGGAAGGCGTGTTGGAAATGATGCCAGATGGATATGGTTTCCTTCGCTCTTCTGATTACAACTACCTATCATCGCCCGATGACGTCTATGTGTCACCTTCGCAAATCAAATTGTTTGGTTTGAAGACCGGGGATACCGTTAACGGTGCGGTTCGTCCGCCGAAAGAAGGCGAAAAATATTTTGCCTTGTTAAAGGTGGATACCATCAATGGCCGTTTGCCTAAAGATGTGCGCGATAGGGTACCTTTCGATTACTTGACCCCACTTTTCCCGCAGGAGAAATTGAATCTTTTCAGCGAAACGGACAATTACTCCATGCGCTTAATGGATTTATTTACCCCTATCGGTAAAGGACAGCGCGGATTGATAGTAGCCCAGCCTAAAACGGGTAAAACCATGTTGTTGAAAGCAGTGGCCAACGCTATTGCCAGAAACCACCCTGAAGTTTACCTTATCATATTGTTGATTGACGAACGCCCGGAAGAGGTGACCGATATGAAGCGCAGCGTAAAGGCTGAGGTAGTAGCTTCTACCTTTGACGAACCTGCGGAAAAACACGTGAAAGTTTCTACTATTGCTTTGCAAAAAGCAAAACGATTGGTAGAAAGTGGCCACGATGTGGTTATCCTTTTGGATTCCATCACCCGTTTAGCCAGGGCTCACAATACGGTAGCACCTGCCTCCGGTAAAGTGCTTTCAGGTGGTGTGGAGGCCAATGCCTTGCATAAGCCCAAGCAATTTTTTGGTGCGGCCCGTAAAATTGAAAACGGTGGTTCGCTCACCATTCTTGCCACCGCATTGACCGATACCGGTTCGAAAATGGACGAAGTAATCTTCGAGGAATTTAAGGGAACGGGCAATATGGAACTGCAATTGGATCGTAAGCTTTCCAACAAACGCATTTATCCGGCTATCGATGTTACGGCATCCAGCACCCGTCGCGAGGATTTGTTGTTGGATAGGGATATTTTACAAAAGATGTGGATACTGCGCAACCACTTGGCCGATATGAATACGGAAGAGGCCATGAACTTCTTGTTGCAAAATATGCGCGGCACCAAATCGAACGAAGAGTTTTTGATTTCCATGAACGGATAACAACTCCTGATTTTATACATTACTGAAAGGCCTCCCTATTGGGGGCCTTTTGTGTTATAGGATTATTAAGCATAAAGGGCTATCTATCTTGATTATTGTAATCGTTTGTAATGTGAAACACGCACATTACAAACAAGAAACACAAACTTGCAATTTCTTAATTATAATATGTTGATTGTTTACCTATTCTTTGCGACTTCTCCTATTGCCTAATTTCCAATAAAATGCAGGCCCCCTCTTGATTTAACCCAATATTAACGCTAACTTGTCATGCTTTACATTTTGGCAACAATTAAATAACCTTCCTTTTTTCGCAATTGATTATGCAAAAAATTGGGCTTTTCACCATTTCTTATTCAAGAAACACCTCTTTTATGAATTTTAATTTTTACCAAATGGCCAAGATAGGCATAGCTTATTTGGCAATCACATTATGCATGCTGTCTGCGAATGAAACTTTGGCACAGGCGAATGGTGATTACCGAACGCAGGCAAGTGGCAACTGGAACAGTACAACGACCTGGCAAACTTATAGCGGGGGTGCTTGGGGTCCGGCCGCTGTAACTCCTACCAACACCAACGGTGTTATTACCATTTCACATAATGTGACAGTCACTGCCAACGTCTCCGCCGACCAAGTGACCGTGGATGCAGGTGCCAGCGTAACAGTGAACACGGGTGTTACCTGGACGTTAGCCAATGGCACCGGTACAGACCTGACGGTGAACGGGACAGTGACCAACACTGGAACTATTACTTTTACGGGTAATGCCGCCTTTAATAGTGGAGCACTATACAATCATAATATCAACAGCCTTACCTTGCCCACCAGTGCCAATGCCACATGGGCCAACGATGCGACCATCAGCATCAATGGAATCACAACAGCAGGCACTTTAGCAGTTAATGCTCGCACATTCGGCAACTTCATATATAATAGTGCGGCTACAATCAATGCTGTCGATGGCACGCTGACCGTGAACGGGAATGCCACCTTTTCAGCCGGTACTTTTAACTTGGCGAATTCAACTACCACCAGAGCAATGAACTTGGGCGGCAAGTTACTATTGAACGGGGGCAACTTTGTTGGCAATTCAACTACCTCAGCAGCTACCCTCACCTTTGTGAATGCCGGCATAGCCACTGGCGGTATTGAGCAGGTTTCCGGTACCTTATCGGGCGTTACCATAACCGTCAATTCTGGAAGGACGGTATCTCTGGAGAGCAATGTGACCTACAATACCAATAATGCCACCGCTAGGATACTGACGGTGAATAGCTTGGGCATTTTTGATGCCAATAACTTCGTTCTTTCAGGCTCAGGTGGTTTTACCATAAGTACAGGCGGTACGCTGCGCATTGGCTCGGCAGCTGGTATAACCAGCTCTGGCACTACGGGCAACATACAAGTGTCAGGTACCCGAAGCTTCGGATTAGGGGGCAACTATGTATATGAGGGTACTAATGGCCAGGTGACGGGCAACGGCCTTGCTGCCAATAATACAGGCAGCGTTACATTGGATATGGTCAACAATTCCGATCAGCTCACCTTTACCAATACGGCTGCCATAGGTACCAATGGACGCTTGCGTATCATTAACGGTCAAGTGGCCAATGGCATCACCTACGGCTTAGCTTCAACTTTGGAATATGCCGGTACTACTGCCCAAACGACTACAAACAACGAATTCCCTGCCGCTAGCGGCCCCTATAGCTTAGAGATCAATAATGCTGCTGGAGTTATCTTGCATGCAGCCCGTTCATTAAGCACTGCCGGCGTGCTTATTTTGACCCAAGGTACACTTACTACTACGGCCACCAATCTTATCAGCGTAACTAATACGGCAGTAGGAGGCATAACATTCACGTCGGGATTCATCAACGGGCCTGTGAACTGGAGTCTTGCCTCCACTTCTACGTCCGTATATGTTTTCCCGGTGGGTAAATCAGCCTTGAACCCTATAACCTTGGATTTCGACGCAGCAAACGGCGGGGCCATGGTAGTGAGGGCAGAGGTTTTTGAGGCAGTGGCA
Source organism: Chitinophagales bacterium (assembly GCA_033762815.1). Classification (GTDB taxonomy): domain Bacteria; phylum Bacteroidota; class Bacteroidia; order Chitinophagales; family CAIOSU01; genus JANRLF01. Next base: position 251,151 of record JANRLF010000006.1, read on the forward strand.
TCAGGTTCCGCTGGTTGGAACATGGCCAATATTGGCAGCATGCGCTGGGAATTGACCAAAGTTAGCGGCACGGGCAATATTAATGGGGCAAAGGTAATCTTGGAAGCATCTGGCATTGTGGACCGTAGCAGGGTTGCGCAATCATCTGGCTTGTCTGGTGTTTACGATAACATTGGCGGCTCAGGGCCGGGTGGCACCATCACATCGGGCAACTTTCTTACGGGCGGCTTTTTCGCCATCGGCGATGCGGCCGGTATCAGCGGCACCTATTCTGTCGGCCCTGGCAATCCAGTTTTATTGAATCTGACAAGAGTAGCAGAGACACTCAACAGTGGTTACCTCACTGGTAATGCCATTTTTGAGATGCAAACCACTTATAACGGTACTACCGGAGAGACTTTCCCTATCGTCTTCAATCAATACATGACAGATGGGGGCAGCTATTCGGTTATCATCAGGCCGGCATCAGGTGCGCCCTTACTTACCACATCAGGCATTCCAGGCAGCGGCTTGCCATTAATAGATCTTGACGGTGCTGACAACCTCATCTTTGATGGCAGAGCTGGTGGAACTGGCAGCACAATCGGCTGGCTTTTCCGTAATACACAAACTGCCGCTACAGTCGCCCCTACCTTCCGATTGATCAATGATGCCAGCGACAATACTCTTCGATATTTGCAGGTGGAAGGATCGAATAGCAGCTCGGGCCTGAGCACAGCGGGTACCATACTCATAAGCAATACCACCCTTACCACAGGCAATGACAATAACAGCTTCAGCAACCTGATAGTCAGAGAGCGCACTGATGGGGCCTTCACGCTGCCTGCTTTTGCCTTGTACTCTTATGGGATAGCTGGAAAGACCAATGACAACATCCAAGTGCTTGATTGCGAATTCATCAATTATTGGAGCACCACAGGAAGTTCATATGGGGTGTATGCTCATACTTATAGTTCAGATTGGAAAATTAAACGGAACAGCTTTTACCAGACTGCAAACAGGGCTGGGGTGGCTAATTCTTCCCACCATCCGATATCCATCAATAACACTGGCGTCAATTTTGAAGTGGATAGCAACTATATAGGTGGTACGGCGGCCTTGGCTTCAGGCGGTACTTACACGGTCGCAGGTACTGCCTCAGGTACTTTCTGCGGCATTTATTTTAATCCTAATACCGGGGCTGCAGGTGGTTTTATAAGAGGCAATGTGATCCGGAACATAAGCTGGGCACACGGTGGCGGCACCAGCAGCCAGTTATTTGTGGGTATCCGCAATGCTAATGGCAATACGGTTATCGACGGGAACATCATAGGAGCAGGAACAGGCACTGGTAACATTACCATCATTTCGCAATTCCACAATACGATGGCGGCGCATGGCATTTACATTGATGCTGGCGTAGTGACCATATCTAATAATGTGATCGGCGCCATTAATGTGACAGGTACCAACACCACCTCGCCTATTTCTTTTTATGGGATATACAGTTCAAGCCCTGGAAACTTCGTAGTGGATGGCAACAACATCAATAATATCAGCATTACTTCTTTTTCGTCAGCCGCGAACGCATCTTATCCTCAATTGCTGGCGGGCATCCAGTTCGGCCTTGGCGGTGGGGGTTTGGCTACCATCTCTAATAATACCATCAGCAACCTAAGCAATGCCTATACAAGCACTAATCTGCTCAGCGGTACAAAAGGTATCATCTCAGGCACAGCTGGTCAGTTCAATATCTCTGGCAACACCATCTCTGATCTTTCTGCGGCAAACGCTGCAGCTGTAAATGGCACTCAGGCTTCTGTTGTAGGCATCGCTATCCCCAGAAATGTCACTACCTTTGGACATACCATCAGCAACAATGTTATCCGCAACCTGTCCAATACCAATGCGAGTGCTTCTGCCGTAAGGGTCATCGGTATCTTTTATGCTGGCCCTACCTCAGGCACGCACAAGGTGGAAAGGAACATCATTCATAGCTTCACGGCGGCCTCTACCAACATTGCCACTTTACTTACGGGCATCTATGACTCTTCTGGCTTGGCCAGCTTCGAGAACAACATGGTACGCTTAGGTATCGATGCTTCAGGCAACAGCATCACCCGCGGATACGTCATTAACGGTATAGAGGTAGGCTCAGCCACCGCCAACACCAACTTCTATTTCAACTCCGTGTACATTGGTGGCAGTGGGGTGGCCAACCCAGGCAGCAGCACTGCGGCATTTATCCGTACACCTGGCACCACTGCAAGTGCCATTCAGAACAATATTTTTTACAATGCCCGTGGCAACAGTACAACAGGCGGTAGCCATTATGCTATAAACTTGAATGCCAGCACTGGCATTACCTCCAATTTCAATATCCTTTTGGCAGATGGAACGGGGGGCTTGGAAGGAAGAATAGCGACTACCGATTATGCCACTCTTCCCCTATGGCAAGGTACTGGCCTTGATGCAAGCAGTGTATCCGCTGACCCGCGTTTTGAAAATGCTAGTGGTAACTCTGCCAGTGTTTCTTTAAAAATCAGCACAACCTTGCAAACCCCTGTTGAAGGTGGGGGTACATCCATTCCATCAGTTACATTAGACCAAGAAGGAAATACAAGGTCGGGATTGACGCCTGTTGATATAGGTGCTGATGCGGGTGACTTTGTTGGACAGGATTTAATCAATCCAGTGATTACCTACACCCCACTTGGCAATGCTACAACTACGGCCAATCGTACTTTGACAGCGAATATCACCGACAATTATGGCATTTCTACAGGAGCCAATGCCCCCCGTTTGTATTTCAGAAAGAATGGTGGCAGTTGGGTGAACGTGAATGCGACTTCCATTGTAGCCGATGATTATACCTTCACCTTTGATTATGGGCTCGTGGGCGGCGTAACAGGAGGGGAATATATAGAATATTACGTAGCAGCCCAAGACGATAACAGCAATATGGTAACCAATCCGGTTGGTGGTTCAGGTGCCAACCCGCCAGGCACCACCGCTCCAGGTACTTTGAATAGCTATATTATCGCAGTATTTAATGGGGTGGTAAATGTAGGCTCTACAGAAAACATACAGTCTATTACCAACAATAACGGTTTGTTCAATCTTATCAATACAGGTGCCGTTACAGGCAACGTGACAGTCAATATCACAAGCGACCTTACTGCTGAAACGGGCACTCATGCCTTGAATGAATTCACCGCGCCGTACCGCATTACCATACAATCCAACAACAGCACCCCTAAGGAAATCAGCGGCACGCATAACGGTACCAACCTTGCCACTGCTGGCCTGATAAGGCTTAATGGAGCAGACAGGGTGAACATCAACGGTGGCAGCGGCAGCGATAGAAGGTTGATCATCAGGAATGCCACTGCCAACACTTTTGCCTCTGCCCTAAGCTTCTTGAATGACGCACAGAACAATAAAGTAAATAACGTAACACTTGAAGCTGCTTCCTCCAATACAGGCGTCGGGGTGGTGAATTTCGGGGCCTCTGCGGCTAGCGGTGCCGGCAATGACAATGACACGCTCATCAACAATGACATACGAGACCTGAGCACCGTAGCCAACACTCCTGTGCATCTGATCTATTCTTCAGGGACGAGCGGCCGGGAGAATAGCAATATTCTCGTCCAAGGCAACAACATCTATAACAACTATAGCGCAGGCAATACCTGCACCGGCCTTAACCTACAGGTAGGCAATAGGGACTGGGTTATCAAAGGCAACAGTTTTTACCAGACAGTAACTAGGAGTGGGGCCGCAGGCACTACCCTTTATGCAGTGTTCATCAACAATGGCACCATAGTAAATGTGACCGTGGACAGCAATTACGTTGGGGGCACGGCTCCATTGACAGCAGGGGGGCCTTTGACCATCAATGGTTCCTTCACCAACAGATTTATAGGTATCACAGCTACTACCTCATCATCTTCAGTCAACAATATTAGGGGCAACGTCATTTCCAACATCAGCCTGCTTACTACCAGTGCATCCAGCAGCCCTCCTTCTAGCTTTGCTGGAATAGATGTGTCCAGTGGTGATGTCAATATCATCGGTAACGTCATAGGTGCGGCAACAGGCAACGGCTCCATCACGTTAAATGCCAATCAGCCGGGCTGTAATGGTTATGGTATCAACAATTCCTCTTCAGGCGATGTGGTCATCAGTAATAACATTATTGGTTCCATCACTACGGCTGCTGCTACCCTCACCAATTCTTTTGGGTTCACGGGCATCTACAACTCTTCAGGGATAGGCATAGTAGACATTACTGACAACATCATTGGATCTGCCACAACGACGAATAGCATCAACCTATCCGCAGCCACCACGGTCACTGCTACCGGTACAGCACAGGTGTTCACAGGCATATATAGTACTGGCAGCGGCGGCGGTATCATTGACATATTGCGAAACACCGTAAGGAACATTCAGGTAGCTGCAGGTAACATCACCAATAGCTCTGCCCAGTTCAGGGGCATCAGTGTCACAGGTGCATCCCTGTATACTATCGAGCAGAATGTCCTGAGAGATGTGACCTGTCAGGCGGCCAACTCCGGCACCAGCATTAGTGCTACTACCATCGGTTTAGTGCATAGTGGTGGTGGCACCTTACAGAACGTCAATGAGAATCAGATCCTCAACATCAGGAATACCAGCACCGCTGGAACGGCCAATCTGTACGGCATCGTTTTCAACGGCTCCACTTCAACGGGAAATAGCATCCAACGCAACGCTGTGTACAGCTTAGAGGCAGCCAATAGCTCTGCCACCACGGAGCTTATTGGTATCAACCTCACAGGTGGCTCTGCTACCATTGCGAATAACATGGTGCGCTTAGGAGTGAATGCCAACGGCAGCTTGACCAACAATGCCCATGTTATCACCGGCATTCAGTACATTCCTAATACCGCAGGCGAAATTTATCACAACACCGTGTACATTGGCGGTACTGCCAACAGCACTGGGGTGGCCAATACGCATGCCTTCCGCAGGGTGAGCACCTCGGGCGGCCATATCATACGGAACAACATCTTCGCTAACGGAAGGACAGGCGGCAATACAGGTTCCAACCACTATAGCTTTGTCTCTGCAAATACCACGGGTTTTGGTACTTTTGATAACAACATCTTCTCGTCGGCTGACGGGTCATTGTTCAGTACCAATGGGGGTACCAGTGCTTTGACAGCACCTAAGTTGCAGGCATTAAGGGCTGCCACATCACCTGTGAACAATACTAGCTCAGGCGTTGCTACTTTGGCACAAATCAACTTCTTGGATACTGATGGGGACATTTCCAATGTTGACTTGCGCCTTAACAATCCTACCGTTGCTGCTGATGCAGGTGCAACAGGTACTGGGGTGACCACAGATTTCGATGCTCTAACCCGCAATAGCCCGCCTGACATAGGAGCTGACGAGGGGGCTTTTAGCACTTTAAACTCGACTACCGATATTTATACCCCATCGTTTGCCTTTAGCCCTATCGCAAGTCAAGGGGCCTGCTCCCCAGTAGTAAATCCTACCATAACTGTCACCATTACTGATAGGGGCACAGGCATTGCTACTGGCGCAAACGCCCCTAGAATTTATTACCAGCGTATCCTTCCTGCAGCAACCGCTTGGGTTTCTGCTCCGGGCACGTTCGTATCTTCCAGCGGCGATACTACCGTTTGGTCATTTACTGTAGATTATAGCCTGCTTAGCCTGTCCCCTGCGGCAAATGAAGAGTACAACTACTATTTCGTTGCTCAAGACCAGGCTGCTACACCAAATGTTTGGTACAGCACGTTCAATGCTTCCTCACCAATCTTTACCAATGTTAACACACCAACAACATCTAATGGCGCAACATTTACTTTAGGTACTAATCGGTTTAAAATAATGCCTACGTTATCTGGCACGGTAACCGTAGGAACCGGTGGTACCTTTACTTCTTTCCAAGCAAATAACAGTTCTGGTCTTTTCTATACCTTGAACAATGGAGCCTTGAGCGGACACTTGACGGTACGCGTTTTGAGTGACATTAATGAAAGTGCCAACTGGTATCCATTAGCTACTGTAACTGAAGTTTGCGGAAACAATTACACATTGACCATCGTACCGAATGATAGTGTCAACAAAACCATTAGCGGAACTACTGTCAATGCGCTATTCGAATTTAATGGCGTGACGCGCATGGTGATAGACGGCCGCGACCAGAATAACTTGGCAGGAAACGGCAGGTTCTTGACCTTCAGGCATACTACCAACAACCCCACTATGAAATTCAACAACGGTAGCAACAACATTACCGTAAGGAATTGTGTCATAGAAGGTAATAATACTGTCACTGAGAGTGCCGCTTCAGGTAACACCGGGGTAGTGCTATTAGGAGGTACAATTCCTACTGGTAATGGAGAAAATAACATCACTTTTGAAAGCAACTGGATTAGGAATAGAAGCGACCTCGCACAAAATGCAACCAACAGGCCGAGCAACTTGTTCGTTTCCCAAGGTCACGGCAGCGGTGCTGCCCAACGGAACAGGAACATTACCTTATCCAACAACGAATTCAGCAGTTTCAGCAGTACAGCTATCGGCGTGTTCAATACCAGTTCTTACTATTACAATGGCAGTGGGTTTAACATCACAGGCAATAAGATTTATATGCCAGCAGCCACTGCTGGAAGCACTAATACTTATGGTATCTATTTTGATGCTGGCACAGCTTCTATATCCAACACCATTAGCAATAACGTGATTGGTGGTAGTGCTGCTAATGGCACTGGCACTTTTACGGTGGGTGGAGCAAATGAAATGTGGGGCATTTATGCAAGTACGGGCGGAAGCTCAACTACCGATGCTACTCTCATCAGCGGAAATACCATCAGCAATATCCTGATGAGCGGTACCGGTTTCTCCAATTTCATCGGGATATTGACGGATGGGGACGGATATTATAGTGTAGAGAATAACATCATTGGTAGCACGACTACAGCCAACAGTATCCAATTGAATGGGGGGGAAATACTGGGGTATCTAATAATTCTGTTCTATTGGGCATTTGGAATGCCAGCAGCAAAGAGATTACCATCAGCGGGAATACAGTGGCAAACCTTACTGCTACGGGTGGTAGTCTTGCCTATTGTTCTTTGGATGGCATTGCTCATGGCAGCAACATTTACTATCGTGGTACTTACTACACGGCTCCATCCGCTAAATGCACAATTACCAACAACACTATTTCAGATTTAAAATGCGCAAGTTCCTTACAGTCTTTCACCGTATCTCCTGAAGGTATGATCGGCTTGTTTGTCTATTCCAACGCCAGCGGGAACGTTATTGAAGGCAACACCATCCGTAATCTGGACCTGAACGGCAACTGGGTCAGCAATGTAAGGATGCACGGCATGTTCTTCGGCATTATAGGGGGCACTGGCTCAGCGGTAGGTAGCATAAGCAAGAACACCATTTACGGCCTGATGAACCGTAATGCCAATAACGGCAGCAACTTCCCAGAGATCAACGGGATGACGATCGCAGATGGAAGTTGGACGGTGAGCAATAACCAGATCGCTATCAACAACAATAACTTCACCAATAGAAGCACCAACATCACCGGTATTAATGACTGGACTTTGAGCGGTGAAACGATGAATTATTACTATAACTCCGTGCATATCTCCGGTACCAACAGCGGTGATGGCAGCAGCTATGCATTCTTGCGTTTTCCTGATTTTGCGTCCTTGGGTGCCGCTGGCTCCACCATTACTTTGCGTAATAATCTCTTCGTGAACTCTCGCATACCTGGTACCGCCTCTAGCCGTGCCATTGGCGTGATATCCACTGCCGGCCCTTCTATTGGTTGGAATGCTGCTGCATCTAATTACAACTTCTTCGCGGCTTATTCAGCTAGTACGGTGTGCCGTTGGGGTGGTGCTGCTGGCACCAACCATACTTTTGCCCAATGGCAGAGCCTTTCCCTTGGTGATGCCAATAGTGCTGCGGCAACCACTACCACAGGCTCGTCTTCAGCAACTTTGGTGAATCCTGCTGAACTGTTCACCAACCCACTAAGCGATCTGCATATTTTGGTAGCAGGGGCTGCCAATAGTTTTGCTTCCAATAAAGGAACTAATGTTTCCGTTACAACGGATATTGATGGCGATACACGTGGCTCTTCGCCTGATTTAGGAATAGATGAGTTCATAATTTGCCAGCCCCTAGTTGCTGACTTTACTGCTAGTGCAACCACAGTAAATATTGGCCAAGTGGTTACGCTTTCAGATGCTACCACCAATAACCCAACGGCATGGGCTTGGACACTGACCGGTGGCACGCCTTCTTCCTCTACCGCACAGAACCCAACGGTGAGCTACTCTACTCCAGGTACTTATTCCATCACCCTGCAGGCCACTAATGCATGCAGCAATGATACGGAAACAAAAACCAACTATATCACCGTGGTGGGCACCACTAGATGGACTGCAGGCGCGTTTACAGATGATTGGTTCACGGCGGGCAACTGGACATTTGGGGTACCTACACCATCAGTTAATGCAGTTATTCCCGACAAAGCTACCACCAATAACATTAGTCCGAACATTATAGCCGCGGTAGGCATTCCCGCTCAGACAAAGAGCTTGGACATCGAGCCAGACGGCCAGGTGACCGTATCTACCGTTAACAATAGCCGCTTGGATATCTATGGCGACTTGACCAATAACGGTATTCCGTCTTTTGGAGACGGTAAGGTGAAATTGGTTTCGGGAGCAAGCCATACCATTGCAGGGGCCTCCACTTTCAACGACCTAGAGATAGATGCCGCAACCACCTTATCCGGCACTATGGATGTGCGTGGGACCTTGCTCCTAAGTTCGGGCCAGTTGAACACCACCGGCGGGACGTTGACCATCAAGTCCACCGCCGCCAAAACGGGCAACATAGACGATTTCAGTGATGCTACCCCGGGTTCCATACTTGGCGATGTCACGGTAGAGCGTTATGTAGATAATGTGAACAGTGGCTTCCATTATATTGGCTCACCAGTAAGCGGTACTACCATTGCCGATTGGGGAAGTGAATTTAGCATCGCTGCCATGAACGGTGCGGTGGACGGTAGCCAGGTAGTCCCCACGGCTTCCTGCGACCCAACCCAACTGGCCGCCGGTTCACCTTACGGTGGCTTGTTTGATTATAGGGAAAACAGAGTATCTACTTGCAACCAATCGGGCTGGCATGTACGTACGACTGGAGCCTTGAGCCCAACACTTGGTTTTGCAGGCGTTGTTCCTAATGGTACATTGATTAATGTAACGGGAACTGCCAATACTGGCAATTATACCACCCCAGCGTTAACCCGTACAGCATCTAATACCGCTATGCCTGGGCGTAACATGATTTCCAATCCATATCCTTCTCAATTGGATTGGCAAGATGTTGCTACAGACCCGGCCAATACAGGCATTACTGGTAATGCCCACATTTGGGTTACTTCAGGCTCCTACAACGGTACTTACCAAGTATTGAATGGTATTGTTGGGGGTGCCATCGGTTCCTCACAAGCATTCTTTGTGGTTGCTAATACCAACAATGCCACGGTCACCTTCAGGAACAGCATGCGCAGCGTGGGCAACAATACCGCCCAACGCAGCACCCCTGTATATGAAAACAGACTGGATATAGAATTGTCGGGCAACGGTTTTGCGGATAAGACGATTTTGGCCTTTGGCAGCAATTTCACTACGGCCGAAGACCGCATGTATGATGCCACCAAAATGCTGAGCCGCACCAATCAACCTACACTGTATACTTCTACCAACCCTGCATTGCCGTTGCAATCCATCAATGCCTTGCCTTCGGTGGTAAACGTTACTAGTGTACCGATGGGCCTAATGCCGGGCACTTCGGGCAGTTACACCTTCACTGCTCAGGAATTGAGCACATTTGATGCTACTGCACTTATTTTCTTGGAAGACCTAAAAACTGGTACTGTCCAAAATTTAAGGGAAAACCCGGTGTATAACTTCTACGCTGATGTAGCTGATAATGCGGATAGATTCTTGCTGCACTTCGTACCTGCCGCCAAGTTTACCGCCACCGATGCAAGCTGTGCGGGAGCGGACGGAGCCATCCAGGTTGACTTTGGCAACTATACCGTTAACGGTGCTCCCATTGCTTGGGACAGTTTCCATGTTACAGATGCCAGCAACAACGTGGTGGCCCAAGGCACTAATGCCAGCGGCGGCCTTGCCTTTGCCAACCTTGCAACAGGCAACTATACTGTTAACTTGACTATCGGATCTTACAGTGTAAGCCAGCAAATAGCGGTGAGCGGAGCGATTCCGGTTGATGCATCATTTAATGCGGACGTATTAACGGTACTGGAAGGAGGTGCTGTGAACTTTGTTGGACAAGTTTCAGGAGGAAACACCATTACCTGGGACTTCGGTGACGGACAAACCGAAACGGGCAGCTTAAACCCTGTCCATGTGTTTGCTGCTGAAGGCGTATACACAGTAACCTTGACCGTGACCAATGGTGAATGTACCGATAGTTATACTAGCACAGTTACCGTACTGAAGCAAACAGTTGGTATTGATGAAAACAACATGGGCGATGTTTTGGTGTACGCTTACGCCAATGACATTGTGGTGAATTTCAAAAGGTTCGACCAACTGAAAGATGTGACAATGGATGTGTTTGACATGACCGGCAGAAAGGTAATATCGCCCGAAGTGTTGCTGACAGGGGATAGCAAATACCGGTTCCCAGTCGGCCATTTAGCACAAGGTCAATACTTTGTAGTACTTACCGGTAAAGATTACCAGTACACCAAGAAGATAATGCTGAACCATTAACGGTTCATACCTCTTTAGTATCAACGGCTATCATCGAGATTTCCACCCTGGAATCCTTTGGTAGCCTTGATACTTGTACGGTTTCCCTAGCGGGGGCTTCCCCTTCGGGAAAATAAGCACCATATACTTCGTTCACTTTCGGAAAGTCGTTCATATCCGTTAAGAATATAGTAGTTTTCATTACGTGGGGAAAATCCATACCAGCCTCGGTTAGTATGGCTTGTAGGTTGTCCATCACTTGCTTGGTTTCGGCTTCAATGCTGTCCGTTACCATGTTGCCCGTGGCAGGATTGAGAGGAATTTGTCCTGAGATGAAAAGCAATCCATTATAAGATACCGCTTGGTTATAGGGGCCGATAGGGGCAGGTGCTTTATCGGTGATGATAATGTTTTTCTTCATTTTGTCTATTTACTAGTATTTTAGTTAATGGATAAAGATAGTACACTATGGACATATTGGTGCTAGGAGACAACCAGCGGGCCGAGGAGCTAATGAAAAGGATTCCAAAGCAACATCATGTACAATGCAGCAACAATGTCAACGATGCGTCATTGCCCAAATTCAATTTGGTATTCGACCTCAACTTCGATAACGACCAACACAACCTTCAGTATTATTCATATAATAGGCAAAAGGTGATTATTGTAGGAGCGGTAAAAACCCAATTGGCGGAGGCGATAAGCAACTTTCATGGCGAAGTTAAGTGTACTTTGATCGGTATGAATACTTTGCCTGGCTTTATTGATAGAAATGTAATGGAAGTGAGCTTTTCACAAGCACACTGCGCACAGGCAATGGAAACGGTATCGGCCGATTTGAACTGGGATTACCAAGTAGTGGAAGATAGGGTGGGCATGGTAAGCCCGCGTGTACTAGCCATGATTATCAATGAGGCATGCTATACTTTACAGGAAGGGACAGCCACCATAGATGATATAGATGTTGCCATGCGATTAGGCACTAACTACCCGTATGGGCCATTTGAGTGGGCCGACAAAATTGGTATTCATCATATCTACGAACTTCTGTTGTCCCTTTATGAAGATACACAGGACGAACGGTACAAGATTTGTCCGCTATTGAAAACCAAATACCTCAAACGGCAGACCTTTTATGCTACATTGGCTGGCTAATGAAACAGTTGTTAATATATACACCACAAGTCACCAATCGTATCCGTTATGCGTTCGATTTATTTTTTAGGGAGCAACTAGGCATAGATTTTCTGCTCACTACGGATTTGGAGGAGCTTTATCAATCTAAGGATGCAAAATTCAGCTATTCTGAAGAAGCTGTACAAGGAATATTATCCTTTGGGCAGCACCCATTATTGATTCAAAAAGGAATACATCCACAAAAGATTTCGGTAACCGAGTATGAACAGGCTAAAATCTTCTTTCAGTTAAAGCCAGGTTTTTGTTTGCCGTTTGACCCATTTTCGGCGGCTTTCTATTTGGTAAGCAGGTATGAAGAATACGCACCTCCTAGATTGGACAAACATGGAAGATTTATGCCTGAGGATAGCTTGGCATGGAAAAATGGGTTTCTTCACATGCCAGTCGTCAACCATTACATTCTAATGGTAAAAAAATGTTTGCTACAACATTTTCCATCTTTGGGGTTTGAGCCTAGGAATTTCAAATTCATACCCACTTTTGACGTGGACAGCGCTTATTGCTATCTAAACAAAGGACTAATACGGAATTTTGGCGGCATTGTTAAAGATATTGTCAAGGGGAATCTCCCCATGGTAAAGGACAGGATTAAGGTCCTGTTGAAGTATAAGAAAGACCCCTTTGATACCTACGATTGGATACAGGAGCAGCATGATATGTGGGGCGGTAATCCCATTTATTTTTTCCTAGTGGGCGACTATGCGGAGTATGATAAGAATATTTCTATCAGTATTCCTGAATATCAAGAATTGATAAAGACCACTGCTGATAGAGCCTCCGTAGGAATACATCCCTCTTACGCCAGTAACGATAATCCTGAAATGGTTAGGGCTGAAATTGGCCGTCTTTCAAAAGTACTGAAAAGGGATATTGTAAAAAGCCGCCAACATTTTCTGAAATTGGAAATGCCAAAAACCTATACCAATTTATTAGAGAACGATATATTGCAAGATTACACAATGGGTTATGCTTCGCAACTAGGATTCAGGGCCAGTATCTGTAGTTCGTTCAATTTCTACAACATAGCCGCCGAAAACCGTACCCCTTTAAAAATCTATCCCTTTGCGGTAATGGATGCTACCCTACAGTACTATTTAAAATTAAAGCCTGATGAGGCCATCAAGGCAATAGAACAATTGGTGTTAGAGGTAAAAAAGGTAGACGGTGCTTTTGTTTCGTTATGGCATAATAATTCCTTTTCCGAAGACCATGAATGGAAGGGCTGGCGTTCAGTGTATATCGAAATGCTGAAAATGATCAATAGATAGCATGGGCAGCAGTGCTGAATTTCGCTTAAGAACAGATATCGATCTCAAACAGTGGGATACATTTATCGAGACTTACAGCGATTTACCTTACGCTTTGTCGTGGTATTTGGATAGCACGGCATCCAACAACTGGGGAGCTTTGATAGCCGAAGACCATAAATGGGTCTTGCCGCTGCCCTTCCATACCAAATTTGGTATCAGCTATGTTTACCAACCTTTTTTTACCCAGCAATTGGGGTTGTTCGCCTCCACCGGCATTGTGGAAATGGAAAGAGCTTTAGCCGCTATACCCAAAAAATTTCGATTGGTGGATATCTACTGTAACTATACAAACGCAGTGGTGGAACGAAACCAGTTGGCAGCTAGAACCAATTTAGTGCTGCCCCTAAATAAAAGTTACTCGGAGCTTAGGAGCGCTTTCACCGAAAATTTGAAAAGAAATATCAAAAAAGCCACAAAAGCAGGTCTTATCTTTCTGGAGACCGGTGATTATAAGAGTGCGGTTGATTTCTTTAAGCTTCATGTAAGCAATAGAATCGAGAACCTTCCTGATAAGGCTTTCATCAAACTTGCAATACTGTGCAATGCCTTACAGGAACGGAAAAAGTTGCGAAGCTATAGGGTAGTTTCCCCCAAAGGAACTGTGTTAGCTTCTGCCATTTTTATTGAGCATCATAATCGGCTAATCAATATTTTACCCTCCAGTAATGAAGAAGGCCGCGCCAATGGTGCGATGGCTTTTTTGCTGGATAGTATCATTAAGAATAATGCTGATAGCGATACCATATTGGATTTTGAAGGCTCTATGATTCCTGGTGTTGCACAATTTTATCAATCTTTTGGTGCTTTGAACCAGCCTTATTGGCATTTGAAAATAAATCGGCTACCTTGGCCTTTGAAATATTTTAAGTAATTCCATTTATGGTTCATCATCTTTCCGCATACAACTCTTTGGTATGCCAATACATATCCGAATTGCGGGATATTACTGTTCAAAATGATCGTTTGCGTTTTAGGCGCAATTTGGAGCGCCTTGGGGAAATAGCTGCTTATGAAATCAGTAAAACTTTGGCATGGACTGATGTGGAGGTAGCAACCCCATTAGGCCTTGCTAAAGCAAAAAGACTTACAAGGCAACCCATACTGGCTACGGTTTTAAGGGCTGGATTGCCATTGCACCAAGGCTTACTTAATTATTTCGATAAAGCGGACAATGCTTTTGTTGGGGCATATCGCAAACATGCTAGCGACGGTAGTTTTGTTATTGATATGGGATACCATACCTCTCCTTCAATTGCTGGCCGAACATTAATTTTAGCTGACCCCATGCTTGCTACTGGCGCTTCCTTGGCGCTTACTTTAAAAGAATTGATGCAAAGCGAGCGTCCTGAAAGCATTCACATTGTTGTAGCGATTGCCTCGCGACAGGGAATCGATTTTTTGCTTGAGGCCATACCCTCGGCCACCATATGGGCTGCGGCAATTGATGAAAAACTCACCCCCCATGCATACATATGGCCTGGATTGGGCGATGCGGGCGATTTAGCTTTCGGAAGCAAAGCTCAAGAATAAAATTTAAGCGTTTTTTATTTTTCCAACGCTATGTGCTTGAAGGTATTTTATTAATTTTATTATTCGGTCAAACGACTATCTAAAAGGACGTGCTATGTTGAAGCAGTTTTACTTGTTCGCTTGCTTGGTGTTGGGAACCTTTGCTCTCCAAGCTCAAGATGTCCATTTTAGCCAATATTTTGCGTCCCCTTTAATGCTTAACCCTGCGAACACCGGTAATTTCAATGGCGATTTTAGGGCCCAAGCGATTTACCGAAACCAGTTCTTCGGCGAATTTGGAACCTCCCATGCTACTTATGCAAGCTACTCTGGCTCCTTTGATATGGCATTATTAAGGGGCAAAATCAATCTGGATCAACTAGGTGTAGGCGCATTGTTTTATGTCGATAAATCGGGCAGCGGCTCATTATTGACCACTAATGTTGCAGCATCCGTGGCCTACCACAAGGTACTTGACCAATATAATCGGCACAGTTTATCATTTGGGGTGCAAGCAGGTATCATGCACAAACGTATTGACTTTACCAAGTTGACCTTTGAAGAGCAATACAATGAGAGTATCGATGACTTTGACCCTACCCAATTGACCGGGGAAGGTGCCACCAATAGTTCTAATCTGGCTCCCATAGTCAATGCAGGGGTTTTATGGCGTTCTCGTTTTGGCAAAAAGTTAAACGCTTATGCAGGTTTTACTTATGCCAATATCAATCGGCCAAAGGAAACTTTCCTCAACAATTCTTCCAATAGATTGGAATCGAGGTTTTTGGCACACGGGGGCCTGAACTTCAGGGTAGGTAAATATGTCACTTTGTCTCCTGGCTTTATGTTCCAAACGCAAAGTGCCGCCCGCGAAGCCACTGCAGGCCTCACTTTTGGTTACTCTATTAGCGATAATTCTTCCGTTTATTTTGGTACTTATTATCGTATCAAAGATGCAATCATACCTATGGTGGCCTACGAAATAAGCAGTTTCCGTATAGGTGCAAGCTTTGATGCCACCGTTTCCGACTTGCGGTCTGCGAACAGCAGCAAAGGGGCATTTGAATTGTCTCTCATATATATCCATAATAATCAGCCTGATAGGGAATTTAGCCCTGTTAAATTCTGCCCAAGATTTTAAAAGATTAAATTTTTTTAATCTTAGTTCGACTGTGGAAAAAAACTTTGGATTTTTTCCCTAACTTACACTACATTATCACCACAAATCAACTGCTTAGTAATGAACTTTTTGAAAGCAAGCAATCGTAGCCTATTGCTGCCATTGCTATTCAGTGTTTTAACATTGTTTTTTTCGATTAGTGTATCTGCCTCTCACTCTGTGGGTGCTGACCTTTCTTATGAATGTCTTGGGGGGAACCAATATCGAATTACGCTCAACTTCTACCGTGATTGTGCAGGTATTTCTGCCCCTACTTCTGCCACCGTTACCATCCGGTCAGCGTCATGCAATATTTCGCGGAGCTTATCCATGTCGCGCACCAGCTTTAGTAGGGTGAATACTATTTGCCCGCAGCAGGCCAATCAAACAACCTGCACCGGCGGCTCGTTGCCTGGTATTGAACAGCATACTTATTCTGGCATCATTACCTTACCAGCACAATGTTCTGATTGGATTATAAGCTATGATTTGTGTTGCCGCAATTCCGCCATCACTAACCTTAGCAATCCTGGCAACTATGATTTGTATATTGAAGCCCGCCTAAACAATAGCGGTGGGTTGTGTAATAACTCTCCATTTTTCACTACACCTCCTGTACCTTATGTGTGTGGGGGCAGTCAAACTTTTTATAACCACGGGGCGATAGACGTTGACGGCGATTCCTTGACCTATACATTGGTAAACCCGTTGCACAATTCAGGATCGAACATTCCATATAGAGGTGGCTTTTCCCCCACCAATCCAATGAATACCCAAAGCGGTTTTGGATTTACTACCAGCACTGGTCAAATGTCTTTTGTGCCAACTGGAAACCAAAATGCAGTAGTTACAGTACTTGTTAGAGAATATAGAAACGGCGTACTGATTGGAACTACCATGCGCGATATTCAGATTTTGGTATTGAATTGTAACAATGCTCCGCCTGTTATGACAGGTATCAACGGGGCTAGTGGTTCAGTCCCTGCTAATTTTACCACCAGGGTTTGTGCAAATACCCCTGTTTGTTTCGATATTAACTTTAGCGATGCTAACAGTAATAACTTGACTGTAACTTGGAACAATGGCATTCCTGGGGCAACCTTCACTGTTACCCCCACCCAACCTCCTACTGCCCGCTTTTGCTGGACACCTACAGCAGCCGATATTGGAAATAACACTTTTACCGTAACAGTGAATGATGGAGCCTGCCCCATACCAGGACAGGCCGTAAGAGCCTTTACGATTATAGTTGCCCCTGCCAACTATTCTTTGAATTTTAACACGGTCAATCTTACCTGCCCGGGCACCAATGCTGGTTCGGCTACCGTAAATGCTGCTGGCGCAACCCCACCCATTACCTATCAGTGGAGTTACAACAATGCCAGCACCCAAACCATTTCCGGTATACCAGGTGGTGTTTATACCGTCACTGTAACTGATGTTGGGGGCTGTGGCACTACCGGATCGGTGACTGTTACGGAGCCTCCCGCTATTAATGTCGACATTGTAACTACCCCTGCCGTATGTAATGGAGCGGCAAATGGTACTGCCAGCATTTCCGTTTCAGGGGGCACCTCACCTACTGGAACTTACAACTGGAATTGGTCAGTACCGGGAAACGCCAATGCACCACAAATTAGCAATTTGGGTTCCGGCTGGTATTATGCTACCGTAACCGATGCCAACAACTGTACCGTTGTAGACAGCGAATTCGTTTTCCAACCAGGGCCTTTAATTATTGTTGCTTCCGCATCCTCCACTTCTAATTATAATGGAGCGGCTATTAGCTGTACGGGTGCAGCAGATGGTGAAATTACCGCCGTGGTTTCCGGAGGTACTTTGCCCTATGTTTACCAATGGACGGCAAATGCAGGGCCACAAACAGATAGTGTAATTAATAACTTGGCCGCTGGCTTTTATAGGGTTACCATTACCGATGCCAATGGCTGTAACACTGGTACCAGTGCAACGTTAACTGACCCACCGCCTATTACTTCTGCTGCAACCATATTATCCAATTACAACGGCTCACCCATCTCTTGCTTCGGAGCTAATGACGGTAGGGCACAGACTATAGCGGCTGGAGGTACAGGTGCATATAGCTACAACTGGGGCGTTTTGTCCGGCAATCAAAATACCTCCATTGCAACGAATTTAGGGCCTGGAACTTATACAGTGACGGTATCAGACGCGAACAACTGTACCACAACCGATACCCTAACCTTAACCGAACCACCACAGTTAGTTATCAATGCCCAACCCATCACCAATTATCATGGCTTTAATATTACGTGTAACGGTTTATCTGATGGGCGAGCCTTGGTAAATGTCAGCGGTGGTTCCCCAGGCTACACATACCAATGGGACGATGCCAATGCACAGCAAACGGATATAGCCTATGATATACCTGCTGGCACATACAATGTAACGGTGACTGACACCAATGGTTGTTCGGCGACATCGCAAACAACTTTGATTGAACCGACACCATTGACCGCTACGGCCAATATTACCTCCAATTACAATGGGCAACAAGTAAGCTGTTTTGGTGCGGCAGACGGAACAGCTAACGTAACCCCAGGGGGCGGAGTAGCCCCGTACACTTACAACTGGTACCCCGTTAGTAGCAGCAATCCTTCCGTAACAGGATTAGCGGCTAATACACAATATATAGCGGCAGTATCGGACCTTAACGAATGCTATGCTTATGATACCATAACGCTTACTGAGCCCGCTCCCGTTGTAACTGTTGCAACGGTTACCTCCAATTACAATGGACAGCAGATTAGCTGCTTTGGAGCTGCTGATGGGGTAGGTTCAGCTAATGCCAATGGTGGTGTTGGGCCTTATACCTATACATGGATACCTGCAGCACCGCCATACATTGCGGGTATACCCACAGGTCTATCAGAAAGAACTTACACCATTCAAGCCACTGATGCAAATGGCTGTATGGGCGATACGACCCTAAACGTGACAGGCCCACCACAAATAGCGATTACACCTTCCGTTGTTTCTAATTACAACGGTCAGCCCATCTCTTGCTATGGTGCCGCCGATGGAGAAATAGCGGTATCAGCGACAGGTGGTACTGGCGGCTTTAGTTACCAATGGGATGCTGCCGCAGGCGGTCAAACGACTGCGAATGCGACAAACCTGCAAGCTGGGTCATATAATGTTACCGTTAGCGATGCCAACAGCTGTACTGTGAGCGGCAATATAATTATCACACAACCAGCGTTATTGGTGGCTAGTGCTATCGTAAGTTCAAATTATAATGGAAGAGACATTAGCTGTTTTGGCGCAGCTGACGGGGCCATAACAGCCAATGTAACGGGTGGCACTGCTGGTTACACTTTTGCTTGGAGCAATACCCAATCTAGCCAGACCGCAGGCAATTTATCGGTGGGCAATTATAGTGTATCAGTGACTGACGCTAATGGTTGTACTGCAAACTCCTCCATATCGCTTACCCAACCCAACCCTGTAAGCGTGGGGGCTAGCGTAACCTCCAACTATAATGGGCAACAAGTGCGTTGCTTTGGCGCCAATGATGGCACGGCAGCAGCTTTAGCTACTGGCGGCACCGGTGCTTATACTTACCAATGGAGCCCAGGAAACATTAGCGGAGCAAATGCGAGTGGACTATCCGCCAATGTGGTGTACACAGTACTGGCCACTGATCAAAATGGCTGTACTGCACAAAACACTTTACAACTGACAGGCCCTACTTCCGTTACAGCGACCGCGGCTGTTGTTTCAAACTACAATGGACGGGATATTAGTTGCTTCAATGCTAATGATGGAGCTGCATCCGTTGCGGGTAGCGGCGGAACTCCTCCATATACCTTTCAATGGGATCCTTCGGCCGGTGGGGTAATCAATACTGTCGCAGGGGCCTTGAGGGACGGCACATATAATGTTTCTGTTACAGATGCTAACAATTGTCGAGCAGTGACATCCGTCACGCTCACCCATCCTCCTCAAATATTGCCCACAGCTAGTGTTTTAACCAATTATAATGGATACAATGTAAGTTGTTTTGGCAGGCGCGATGGGCGGGCGACAGTGAGTACGGTGAATGGTGGTACGGCACCTTATCAATACCTATGGGATATCAATGCCGGTGGTGCCCAAACACAAATTGCCAGTGGATTGGCGGCTGGTAATTATGACGTAACCATTACGGATATTAATAATTGCTCTAGTACCGCCAGAGTAAGCTTAACCGAACCACAAGAATTACTATTGGCCAGTACTACTACCCCCATTGTTTGCCATGGTCTGCAGAATGCTACCATAAAAGCGGAAAGCCAAGGGGGAGTGCCTGTCTACACTTATTCATGGAGCAGCAACGCTGGTATAGGCAATGTTGATATTGCCAACCACCTAGGCCCAGGCACTTATGACGTAACTGTTACGGATGCCAATAACTGCACCGCCTCAAAATCGGAATCTATAACAGAACCCGATCCTATCAACATATCGCTCGACCGAAAGAACCCTACTTGTTATCAAGGAAGCGATGGTAACGTTAGTGCCTCTGTAATAGGTGGGGTGCCAAGCTATGAATATCAATGGAATAATGGTGCCTGGGCGACGGATGGAAGTGCACAAGGTTTGGCTTCAGGTAAATATGTGCTTGTAATGCGAGATGCAAACGGTTGTACAGTATCCGATTCGTTGGAATTGGTTGACCCCTTGCCAATAACCTTGAATGTTACTCCTGAACAGGATACCATTATTTATGGTAATGAAGTGCAGCTTACCAGTGAGTATGGAACAACAGTACCTGGCCCCATTACCTATCAATGGCAGCCAACCTATGCCCTAAGCTGTACCGATTGCCCTGACCCAATTGCTAACCCGCTATTTACTACGGAATATACCTTATCCATTGCCGATGCCAATGGATGCAAAACGGAAAAAACGGTATTGGTATATATAGATGAAGAGTTACGCCCCTTCTATGTGCCCAATGCTTTCACTCCAAACAGTAATGGCATTAATGACAAGTTTTTGGTGTATGCCAGTGGTGTGAAAGAAATGGAGCTTAAAGTTTACGACCGCTGGGGTGAATTGGTGTTCCAAAGCTCAGATATCAATTCAGGATGGGATGGAACCTATAAAGGAGAGCCGCTTACCCCTAATACCTTTGTTTATACAGCAAAAGTGGTGTACCTTGATGGCAAGGAAAAGTCAGCTAAAGGCAGTGTAACCCTACTAAGGTAAACATTCAGATAAAATTTTAATTAAAAGCGGTTCGGTTTATTGCCAACCGCTTTTTTTATGCCCGATATTATTATTGGAATCTTAACTATTTTATTAAATTAGGTGGTTCAGTATCCTTTTATCTCCCAACCTATTAAACACCACCGATGAAGGAATATTTACCTAAAAAATATGTATTTGTTCTCTGTGTATCGCTATTAATATTTTTTGCCCCTTCTGCATTTGCTTCGCATGCGGTCGGTATTGATTTGACTTATTCTTGTTTAGGGGGAAACCAGTATGAGTTTACGGTCAATTTTTATCGCGATTGCGCTGGTATCGGTGCGCCTACGGTTGCTACAATTTCCATTTCCTCCGCGTCGTGTGGTATCAGCACTAGTGTCGACTTGCCATTAATCAGTTCACAAGAAGTATCTGCTATTTGCCCTGCCCAACAAGGTAATTCCACTTGCAATGGAGGCAGTTTACCAGGTATTGAGCAATATGTTTACAGGGGCACCTATACTTTTCCAGCCCAGTGCTCTGATTGGGTAATTGGCTATACCATGTGCTGTAGGAATTCCGCCATCACCAACCTTCAATCACCAGATAGTAGGAACATCTATGTACAAGCCAACCTTAATAATACTGCTGGCCTGTGCAATAACTCCCCTTTCTTCACTTCATTGCCCGTGCCTTATTTGTGTAGTGGGCAACCATTTTTTTATAACCACGGAGCAGTTGATTTAGATGGGGATTCTTTGGTTTATACTTTGGTGAATGCCTTGGATGGCCCAGGTGTGAATATCCCTTATAATGGTGGAAGAACGCCCACTAGCCCCTTGAATACTACCGGTCCGTTCGGGTTTGATACGCAAACCGGTCAAATGTCATTTACGCCAAGTGGTACCCAACAAGCAGTGGTTACCGTGCTAGTACAGGAATACCGTAATGGCGTGTTGATTGGTTCTACCATTCGCGACCTGCAGCTGGTGGTCATCAATTGTACCAACAATCTGCCAACCGCAACCGGCATTGATGGCAGTGGAAATTTTTCGGTAAGCATTTGCGCAGGTTATCCGCTATGTTTTAATATCTATACCAATGATATCGATGCAAATCAAACTACCACCATCAATTGGAATGGAGGCATACAAGGTGGCTCTTTCAGTGCAACTGGAAGTCCATTTCAGACGGGAACATTTTGCTGGACACCCACTATAGCAGACATCGGGCCTCATAACTTCTCCGTAGAAGTAAGCGACAACGCCTGTCCTATTCCAGGTTTAAATATTTACAACTACAATGTTTATGTGGTGCCCAACCCAAATCCGCCAATTAATGCAGGGCCCGATGTTTCTATTTGCCAAGGCAACTGTACCAATTTAAACGCTACCACAGCTGCATCAGGACCTATTGTTTATTCTTGGTATCCCACTACAGGTTTAAGCTGTACCAATTGCCCTAATCCTACTGCTTGTCCATCGGTCACTACTATTTATACAGTTACCGCCACTTATCCTGATGCATGTGCTTCAACGGATGAAGTGCAAGTAACGGTAAATCCTACCCCAACGGTATCGGTCTATCCTACTAGCGCCTCTATCTGCTCGGGAGGGTCTATTACATTGTCCGCAAGTGGTAGCCCTACTGCCGCTACCTATACTTGGAACCCTGGGGGCTTATCGGGTTCTACGGTAACGGTTAGCCCTTCCGCTAATACCACTTATACCGTTACTGCATACGATGCTACTGGCTGCCCAAGCTTACCTGCTACTTCTGTTATTAGCTTAAATCCTCCTCCCCCATCAGCGGTATGTAACAATATCTATGTAACTACTACAGGTACAGGGGGGGGCTTATCACCCACCGACCCAACAAGTTTAGCAAATGCACTCACCATAGGTGCTTGTAACAATGTGACCATTAAAATGGCGATAGGCACTTATTATATCAATAGTGCCATTAATAATATTACCAGCTACATGACTTTGGAAGGTGGGTTTGACCCGACTAATAACTGGGCAAAAAGCAGCCAGCCTGGCTTGACCACCATATACCGAAATGACAACAATTATGATGGCCCTGCGAACGCCCAGCGTTTAGTCGCCATTTACCTAAATACCCTACAGTACGTCAGGTTTCAAGATATCACTATACAAACGGCCAATGTATCCAGCCCATCTGCCTCTGGTTATGGTGTATCGAATTACGGGGTGCATTTAACTGCCTGCTCCAACTATGATTTTGTTAGGACGCAGATAATCTGCGGTAATGCAAGCGGGGGAGCTAATGGGGCGGATTATTCAGGCCAACGGGCCGCTAGTGGTAGTAATGGTAGTGCAGGAACTGACGGAAGCGATGTAAGTTGCAATGCGGGCACAGGAGGTGCGGGCGGCGGCGGTGCCAGTGGTGCCAACGCTGGGGCTGCAGGTAGTGCTGGTATAACCCCTGGTGGTTGCCCCGCTAGCAATGGCAATGGAGGCAGTGGGGGAACATCTACCAGTTATAGGGACGGCGGCGGCGGCGGCGGTGGCGGCGGCGGCGGCCGTAGCGATGGTAATGGTGGCCAAGGCGGTAACGGTGGCGGTGTTAATGGCGGGGGTGGAACTTCTGGCGGTGGCGGTGGTGCAGGGGTAAGTTCTGCATTTGCATCTGTGGGTGGTTCTGGAGCAAACGGGGCCAATGGAGCTAATGGTGCTAGTGGTGGCAATGGTGCCAATGGTACACCTGGTTTGTTTTCAGGAGGATTCTATACTCCGGGTGCACAAGGAGGCAATGGCGGCGATGGCCAAGGTGGTACTGGCGGCGGCGGCGGCGGTGGCGGCGGCGGTAATTATTGTTCTTTGTGCGGCAACCCTGATGCTTCAGGGAATGGCGGCGGCGGCGGCGGCGGCGGCGGCCAAGGTGGCCTTGGCGGCGGCGGTGGCTATGGAGGTGGTGCACCCATAGCGGTTTACTTATACAATAATGGAGCGAACAGCAACTTTACCGATTGTAATGTAACAGTAGGTGCTTCAGGTGCTGGTGGCACTGGTGGTGCGGGCATGTTGGGAGGTTTTGCTGGAGTGGGCGGTCCTGGCTCAGTATTTGGCAGTTATGCTGGTAATGGGGGCAATGGGGGCAATGGGGGTGCTGGGGGCAATGGGGGTACGGGCGGTTCTGCTTATGGCGGCTCAGCGGTATTGGTTTATCAAGATGGAGGGGCTGCACCCAATACCCAAACTTATGGTTTCGCTTTAAGCGGACAACCAGTTATCAATGTAAGCAATGTATCATGTACCAATAATGATGTTACTTTTTCCGCAGCCAATTCTTCTAACTGGAGTTATGGCAGTGGCTCCAATCCCAGTACAGGTTCAGGAGCCTCGGTAATAACGCAATACACTACTACCGGCCGAAAGGATGTTGTTTTTTCTGCCAATAATTATGCGGGATTTGCAAATATTGCTATCAACAATGCTACTTTCCTACCGGATATTACCACTTCAGCATTACCAACTGGAACCCCCAATACCTATTACGTATGCGCAGGTTCTTCAGTCAATTTCTATTCCTCCACTTTAGCAACCACTTATGCATGGGATATGGGGGGAGGCACCACACCCAATACCTATAGTACCCAAAATGTATTGGGGGCAGTTTTTAATACTCCGGGCACTTATATCATCAGTTTGCAAGTAACTACCGACTGTTGCGGTTTATCAAACCCTAATAGTATTACCTTGATTGTAGAGCCTTATCCTACTATTACTTTATCAGGCGATAGTATCATTTGTGAAGGGGAATCGACTACGATTACCGCAAGCGGGGCGGTTACCTATTCATGGTCGCCCAATTTGTACGTTAGCGCAACCAGTGGCTCGGTGGTCACTTTTAACCCTCCAGTCACCACTACTTATGTAATTACGGGTTACAATACTTCAGGTAATTGCACATTTACCCGCAACTTAACGATTACGGTAAATGCCAATCCTATACTGAACACAAGTACGGTTTCAGCTACTTGCAGCGGCAATGGTAGTGCCACGGTGGTTGCAAGTGCAGGCAGTGGTAGTTATACTTATGCATGGAATGATCCGGCAGCACAAATTACAGCCACAGCCATTAACCTAGCATCAGGAAATTATGGTGTAACCGTAACGGATGCAAACACTGGTTGCCAAAACAATACCTTTGCTTTCGTGGCGGCAGTCGGTACCCCCATTGTTTACATTCAAAACAGCGTAAATGTTGCGTGCTTTGGTGGTAGCACGGGCAGGGCAACCGCGGCTGGTACAAATGGCACCACACCTTATAGCTATGCTTGGAGCAACGGACCATTCACCGCATTGAACAGCAATTTAGCTGCTGGTAGCTATACTGTTACGCTGACTGATGCCAATGGATGCAGTGCCACAGTTTCCGTATCTATATCCCAACCTGATTCTTTGTTTGTTGCAGCTATCGACAGTACCCCTGTTAGCTGTTATGGGGGCAATAATGGCAGTGCTACCGTTTTAGCAGATGGTGGCCAAGGTGGGTATAGTTATGCTTGGAATACATCGCCCGTGCAGACTGGCACCATTGCCACTGGCCTTACAGCAGGTACTTACACGGCAGTGGTTTTGGATGGGGCAGGATGTACTGCTACGACTACCGTAACAATAAATACCCCAACAGCCTTAAGCTTAACCACAAATAGCATCACCAATCTGACTTGCTTTAATGCCAACGATGGGGCGATTGACGTAACCGGTAGTGGAGGTACACCCCCTTACACTTACGCACTAAACGGAGGACCGAGCCAGCCTACAGGCCAATTTTCAAGCCTTGCAGCAGCAACATACACCCTCACACTAACGGATGCTAATGGATGTGACAGCAACTTTACCGTTATCGTAACCCAACCTGCGCAACTTAGCCTAAGTTTAGTTCAAGATAGCGTGGAATGTTTTGGAGGAAGCGATGGGGCTATAACTGCTACCGCAAATGGTGGTACTTCGCCATATCAATATGCCATTAACGGAGGGCCACTGCAAGTTTCAAACACTTTCGGGTCATTAGCTGTAGGCAATTATAGCATCAGTGTTGAAGATGCTAATGGTTGCTCTGCGGTCAATACTATTGATGTGCTCGAACCTACGCAGCTTAGCTTATCATTGGTGCAAGATAGCGTCGAATGTTTTGGCGGGAATGATGGCAGTATCACCGCAACAGGTGGTGGTGGCTCTTTGCCTTATGAGTATTCCATCAACGGTGGGGCCTATCAGTCATCCAATGTACTTTCTAGCCTTAGCGCAGGTAACTATACCGTTACCATCAGGGATGGAAACGGCTGTACCGTGTCACAAGCAATTGATGTACTACAGCCTACCCAGTTGACTTTGGCTTTGGTGCAAGATAGCGTGGAATGTTTTGGCGGAAATGATGGCAGTATCACCGCTACAGGTGGTGGTGGTTCCTTGCCTTATGAGTATTCCATCAATGGCGGGACCTATCAATCATCCAACGTACTTTCTAGCCTAAGTGCAGGTAACTATACCGTTACCATCAGGGATGGAAACGGCTGTACCGTGTCACAAGCTATTGATGTGCTACAACCTAGCCAGTTAACTCTTGCGCTAGTGCAA
>JANRLF010000007.1:0-289866 GCA_033762815.1 Chitinophagales bacterium
CGGGCGCTGCCGTATATTTGCTGCGGCTTGGGTTTCCAAGGAATGCCCTGTGGGCATGGTAGCTGCAAGCTACCTTACTTATTGCACGTAGATACGCTGCGCTAATCTATGCGGAACGGGGAATTTTTAAAATCTTTCTAATTACTTTAAGATAATTCTGCCTTCCCCATTTGGATTTGGGTAACTATCTCTTTTAAAGTTTGGTCCGACCAACCACTAAGGCCTGGGATTATTTTTAATAATAGCTGATTAGAACGATAAATTTTCATCATCGGGCCTATGCTACCTCTTGGGCCAATTTCATCTTTATAAGTTATAATTGTTTCTTTTAAGGATAGTTTTAAAATCCTTTGTTTAAAAAATCGTCGTATTGTAATTTCTATCACTTTTTCCTTGTGATTAATTACAATGATATCTATTCTTTCAAAATAGGCAATTGCATAACCGGTTAGAGCAATGACTAAGCTTGCAAAAAAACTAAAGTTTATATTTTCTGACTTCCATAAGGTCATAAAAAACATAACAACGCATGCTATAAACAAGATGGTGCTTGTCGTTAGTATATTTGACTTATATGAATTGATCATCTAGGTTTTAGTTAGTTTAATTTTAATGCATCTCCAGCATTTATCTTATCTACATCCGAAATGTTGTTTACTCTTGCCAAATCACCTATCGTAGTATTGAATTGCTTAGCGATTCCACTCAAAGTATCCCATCAACTCATGCTCGTTTCCTAACCAGTACGTAACGGACCGTGCGTCTCCAGACGCAACCTGACAGGGCTCTAATATATAGAAATTGTTTCTTACTTGCTTCTGGAGATGCACGCTCCTGTCATCCCCGCCTGTAGACGGGGACGAGTGGGGGGATAGTTTGATCAAGATGCCTTTTTATACCATGTTGAACTTTCTTGTTAATAAAGATTTGCGTACCAGTTCCTCCTTCCACCCCACCAATAATGGTGTTACTCAATGCACCTAGCACAAAGTAGTTAGCTTATCCATCTGCCATTTTTTTAAGTAGATTAATGTAGCGGGACATATCTTTATCTTTTGTAAGGTTCACAGAGTTTTTCTCAAAAAACGAATCAATGGCAAGCATTACTCTTTTTGAAGGAACGGGGTTAAAATTTTTTGAATAATGGCGTTTATTGACAGTATATTTAATTTTGAAAACGTATGCATTGAATCTGTTGAAATTGTTTTTCCATAATTTTGCCTCAATAATATTTTCTGGTTTTATGATGGTGGTTTTTTGATTGAAAAATTCTTTTAAAACAAGACGGTCATTTTCAATGAGAAGTGTCTTGGTATCAAAAAATATCAAGACAGTGGTTATTACAAAACCAATA
Source organism: Chitinophagales bacterium (assembly GCA_033762815.1). Lineage (GTDB taxonomy): Bacteria > Bacteroidota > Bacteroidia > Chitinophagales > CAIOSU01 > JANRLF01. The sequence continues at coordinate 1,355 of JANRLF010000007.1, forward strand.
ACAATTATTGTAGGGTTGTTATAGTTCTTGGCAATTAACCAAAAAATACCGTTGAAGGTAAAAAAATTCACTAACGTAATAAATCCGAAACCTCCAACTTTGGTTTTCATAATTAGTTTGTGTTTGCTCCGTTCAGTATGGTTGGCCTTTCATCAGATTTCATAACCTCATAAACCGATTTAATTAATTCTATATCTTGTAATAATAAATTTAGCCATCTCTTCCCCTTTTTCCACCTCTTTGGCAGCATCGTTTACCCTTAACTCGTACTCGTTTCCTAACGAGTAAGTAACGGACAGTGCGTCTCCAGATGCAACCGACAGGGCTCTAATATATAAAAATTGTTTCTTTCTTGCTTCTGGAGATGCTTAGCCTGTTGCCTCCCCGTCTGTAGACGGGGACAAGTGGGGGCTTCATGGTGAAAAGCCACCGAAGCCCATGGTATAGGCCAAAAAAAGGCCGCATATAGCGGCCTTTTAGGGTGTAGGGCAAAGCGACTAGCGGCTGAGGATAATCCTTACATTCTTGCTGAGGCCTTCGTGCCTCAAGCTGATAATGTACACTCCATCAGCTTGGTGGCTCAGGTCAAGGGCATTTTTGCCTTCGTTGAGGGTCAATAGGGCTACTTCACGGCCCACAAGGTCGGTCACTACCGCCTGGCATTGTGCCAGCCCTTGTAGGTCAACGGTTAGCATGCCAGTAGATGGGTTAGGATATACATTGATGCCAGCAGCCCATTCGTTCAAGCCCGTTCCGTTGGTATCGCAATTGATGATGGTTACCAAAGCACTGGCATGGCTGGCACAGCCGGTGCTGTCATACAACCAGTAGGCCACCTCGATGGTACCAGTATCGCCCAAGTAGCCGGGGCTCAATAGGCTGTCGAACACGCCCACGCCAGTAAAGAAACCACCAGCGGGGAAGCCGGTCAGCACGATATCGGTATCTTGTAGGCAAGCACTCAAGGGCACGCCAATAGTGACCTGTTGGCCAGCTTGGTAAACCGTGAGCACGGTAACGATGGTGCTGTCGCAACCACGTACTGTTTGGTAATTATCATAGTACAAGCCTGAGGTAGTTTGCCAAGCCCCACCAGCAAAAACGCTATCGCCAGCGCAAAGGAATACCCCATTGGTAATGGTGTAGCTGCGGTAAACGTTGAGGGTATAGGTGAGCAAACTATCGCAACCGCTTGGCGCGGGCACCAGTTCCTGAAAGTTGCCCGCATTGAAGCGCCAAGCACCAGCGATGAACACGCTATCGCCCTCGCAAATTTCAAGTTGGGTAAAGCGTTGCGGCCTGTTCTGCACGTTCACGGAAGTGGCGATGATGCTGTCGCAGCCATTCACGGTGCTGAAAGTATCCACAAACACACCACTGCTAAACTGCCATGCACCGCCTACAAACACGCTATCGCCTTGGCAAAGGTTGACGGTAGCCACTTGATTGTAAGATGGATTGACCGTCAAAGTGGTAACGATGATGCTGTCGCAGCCGCCAACTGCGGTAAAGGTATCGCGATAAACTCCACCCGTGGTTTGCCAGTTACCAGCTAAAAACACACTATCGCCTTGGCAAATGGAAGTACTAGCGGTAAAGGTGAAGCCTGGGTTAGCGGTAACGGTAGTGGTTACAATGCTATCGCAACCGCCTGTGCTGGCGAAGGTATCAACATACACACCGGTAGCGGTTTGCCAAGCACCCGCAGCGAAAACACTGTCACCTGGGCAAAGCGATACACTGCGGCTGCTTTGGAAGGCAGCAATAAAGGACAAGGTAGTGGCAATGCTGCTATCGCAACCCAAGCTGCTGATGAACACATCGGTATAAGTACCGGCCACTGTTTGCCAAGCTCCAGCCAAGAAGGCACTGTCGCCATTGCAAAGGGTCAATGAGGCCGTTTGGTTATACGTAGGGTTAACGGTAAGGATGCTCACAATGGTGCTGTCGCAACCGTTACTAGAGGTATAAGTATTGACAAAGGTACCTGCCGTACTGCGCCATACTCCTTCAATCTGTACGCTATCGCCTTGGCAGATAGTGTAGCTGGAAGTGTCGCTGCTAGCAGCTAAAACAGTAATGGTAGAAGGGGCCGATATAGCGGTAGGGGTAGTGGCACAAGCATCGCTGCTAACCATTACGCCGTTCACTACGTCGCCATCCACGGGGGCTGGTACCACAAAGGTATCACTGTTCACAAAGAAGGGAACGGAATTCACGCCCCAGCCAAATTGTGGGCTAGTTCCACCACCAGAATACGTAGCCACAAAAGTGACTGGCTGGCTGCCGCAAATAATAGGGTCAATAGGGCTGATGCTGATACTAGGAGTAACCACTGCACCCACGTTCAAGGTCAATGATGCGGTATCGGTGCAGCCATTCAGGGCAGTAGCGATAACGGAATAAGTGGTAGTATCAGTAGTCGAAGCCGTAACAATAGGGCCAGTAGTAGGCACTAGTGCAGTAGTGGGGTTCCAAGTGTAGCTGGTGGCCACTCCTGTAGCGGTAAGCGTGGTGGAACCGCCAGCACAAAAGTTGCTATCCAATGCTGAAAGAGTAACGCTAGGGCTCTGATTGACAGTAATAGTCAATGAGTCCTGCGCAAAAAGGGAACAGCCGCCCCCTACTACCAATAAATAGGCATTGTAAGTGCCGGCAGTGTCATAGCGGATGGTAGGGGTAGTATTGGTCAACACAATATTAGGGGTGCCGCCTTCAAAGAACCACACCAAGGTATCTTGCCCAGTGGAACCTGTCGCATCGAAAGATATAGTGCTGCCTGAACATACGGTAGTGTTGCTAGCAGTAAAGGTAGCTACCGTAGGTTGGTCAGTAATGAAAGGGTGTACAAACAAAGATGCGTCAAGGGGCCATGAACCCGGTGTATTGTATTGGTACCATACATTGTTGGATTGCTTTTCCCAAATAGCGGAAGGAGTGGTTTCACCATTGGCATTACTTACGATGCTTAAGGTATCATAGCAACCGCTTCCCCAGCAAAGGTTGGTCAAATCAACACTTACAAAGAATTGCTTTGAAACGGGCAAGGTAACAGGGGTTGCAAATTCAGCTACGGTATACAAACCACCCGCAACGTCGGTCATAATTTGGTCCATAGTCAAATTGGTTGTGCCAATTTGTGCTCCGGGCGTGCCAGAGGTACCGTCGTAAATCCTTACAGGCACTATTTTGGAAGGGGTAGCACTATAAGCGAAACCGAAGGCAATATACACTTGCTGTACTTTATCGCCAGTAATGGCTGAAGCATCGAAATACATGGCCTTTTCCTTATCCAGATATACGTTTACGCCATTGATCCAGCCATCGGCACCTACCGTGGCACCAGTATAGAAATTTTGGGGAGTCCAACCTGCAGGTGTAGGAAGGTTAATAGCGGTACACGACTGGGCAGCTAGCTGCTGTGTTGCAAAAAACAAAGAGATAACAGCCCATAAAGTTTTTGAGAATCGGGTAGCGGTCAAGCTCATGTATAGTGGTTTTTTAGGATAATTTTTCAAGCGGTGAATATAGGGAAATTTACAGACTAGATGAGGGAAAAAACAGGCAAATAGCATTTTAATAATAAATTCATATTCCTTTCTAAAAAATACACCTTTAGATTTATTTTGTGCTAAAGTTACCGCCCAATGAAAAAGCCCTACTTTCTTGTTTTGTTGCTATTGATGGCAGGAGCGATTCACAGTTGCAAAACCATTAAAGAATTGACGGCCTTTGCCAAGTGTAAGTTTAGGCACACTACTATCAATAATGTAACCTTGGCGGGCGTGGATGTCAAAAAAGTGAAAAACTATAAGGACCTCAACCTGACCGATGCTGGAAAAGTGACGGCTAATGTGGTAAGGGGTAAACTGCCCCTACAGTTTACTATCAACGTGGAGATAAAGAACCCCAACAACCAATTGGCAGCAGTGAATAAATTGGAGTGGATAGCATTGATAAACGATGTTGAAATCAGCCAAGGCAATCTGAACAAAAGGCTTGAGATTGCCCCCAATGGCGGTACAGCGACTTTGCCACTCACTATTTCATCCGATTTAGTAAAGCTGCTAGGCAAGGACAACCGCGAAAAGTTGTGGGACTTTGCATTTGGCCTTTCAAACGAGGATGGTTCGCCATCCAAGAAAATCACGTTGAAAGTGAAACCCACCATTATGGTAGGCAAAATGGCCATCACTTATCCGGGCTATATTAAGCTGAGCAAGGATTTCGCGGAGGAGTAACTATACATAAGGCAGGTATAGCACATACTTTTCTTGAAAATACTCAACTGGAAAGAAACTGTTAATAGGGAATAATTGGACACGGTTTTTATGTGCCTTGATTTCTTCTTCAATGTTTCCTCCCTTTAAAGCCAGCAAGCCATTATTCAAGGGGTGTTTTGAATGGCGTTTTAGTTTACCATAGGTCCATTGGTAAAGGGTATCCAATGGAGCCACAGCACGGGTTACCGCAAAGTCATACCGCTGCTCGGTCAAGGTTTCTACCCTCGCATGGCTAGCAGTAACATTGCTCAGGCCCAGAGCTTCGGCAACGGCTTTTACGACGGTTATCTTTTTGTTGATGGAATCTACTAGATGGAAATGGGTGTCAGGAAACAGTATGGCCAGCGGAATACCCGGAAATCCGCCACCGGTACCAATATCGAGCACATCTTTACCGGGTTTGAATTGAATGACCTTGGCAATGGCTAATGAATGCAACACATGGCGTTCATAGAGGTTTTCAATGTCCTTTCGCGAAATGACATTGATTTTCTCGTTCCATTCGCTGTAAATGGCTTGAAGCTGGGCAAACTGTGCCTGCTGGTTAGAGGTAAGCTCTGGAAAATAATGGAAAACAAGGTCGGCACCGGCCATGTCGGCAAGGTTTACAAGTTGTCTTTGTTCTTGTTGAGCATTTTGAACAGCAGTTCTTTCGCCCTAAACAATTGTGCCTTTACGGTACCTAGCGGAATGTTCAATTCCTCTGCTATTTCTTCGTAAGAAAGTTCTTGGTAATAGCGCATTTCAATCAGTGCGCGGTACTTTTCATCCAGTTTCTCCAATGAACCTCGAACAGAGACTGCGCGCTGGTGCCGGATATACTTCTCCTCCGGGTTCATGGCATCGGACTTGACGTCCAAGGTCATTTCATCCCCTTCCTCATTGCCAAAAGGTTCGTCCAGAGAAACAAAGTCCAAACGCTTCTTACGGATATAATCAATACAGTTGTTGGTCGCAATTTTGAAGAGCCAGGTACTGAAGGCATACTTGGCATCATATTTATCCAAACGGTTGAAGGCCTTGCCAAACGACTCAATGGTAATATCTTCGGCATCATCGCGGTTGTGCACCATTTTCAGCACCATAAAGTAAATGGAATCCTTATAACGGGCCATGAGCTTCTCAAAGGCCTTTTCGTCCTTGTGCTCAACAGCCTGCTTCACCAAAGCCAAATCCTCTTGGGAACGTAGGGATGCCGCGTTTTTTATTTCGTCCATTCCTTAATCTTAAGCGCCGATAGAATGCCCAAAATAGCCAAAATTAATGACATCATAAAATCAAGTATGGGCAGCCGCCAGCCTAAGCGGTATTCGCCCAATTTCACGATTATGTTGGACAGGACGGCATACTTCACGGAAAGTATACTGAAAAATACTACTATCGCACTGATAGCGTAAGTGTTTTCCAGCATTAGCCCTAGGCCCAGAAAATGAAAGAGTACTTGCGAAACCAAGAAAATACCCAAATATGCCCTAACTATTAAATTATAATTAAAACCCGCTGAGGCGTGCCTGCGTTTCTGTTCAAGCCATGATTTCCAGGTGGCTGAAGGTACTGAGATGGTGTAGCTATCAGGGTGGAGCACTACAGCCGTATTCCCTTTATGGGCAATTTCGCTAATCAACAAGTCATCGTCACCTGATATGGTTTTTGCCTCATAGAATTGCCTTGCCCGCCGAAAAGTAGTCTTGGTATAAGCCAAGTTTCGCCCTACGCCCATATATGGCTTGCCCGCCAAGGCAAAGGAAAAATACTGCATCGCAGTAAAAACGGTTTCATACCGTATCATGGCATTCAACCATCCACTTCTTTTCCTATATGGGCTATAGCCCAGTACCACTTCCGTAGCGGCATGCTGGAACGGAGCGGTCATGTGCCTTATCCAATCAAAGGAAACCGGTTCGCAATCGGCATCGGTAAGCAATAAATGCTCGTACCGGGCGGCCGCTATGCCGGCCAACAAAGCATCGCGTTTACCTGCCAAGCGTTTCTCCCCAGTTAGGTCAATCGTACGCAAATGGGCATATTGTTCGGCCAACTTGCCTAGCACAATAGCCGTATCGTCCGTTGAGCGGTCATTTACCACTATTACTTCATATAGCGCATATGATTGCTGGAGCACCCGGGGCAAAAAAGCACTTAAGTTGTGGGCCTCATTTTTAGCACAAATGATAACGGAAATCGGTACCTGTGGCCCTGGGAGGGTGGACAATGGCCGCGGCCGGTGAAGGGCAAAGCGGCTGAACAACATTACATAATAAAGCAACTGAATGGCCCCCGCCAGCACAAAAACATAAAAGACCGCCACCATTGAGCCTAATTGCGTTATTTTGCTTTAAATATAGGATTTTCAATTTCAAACCAGCACGTGACGTTCCAGATTGAAGTGACCGACCCCGCAACCAAAGCACGTGCGGGCGTATTGAGCACTGCCCACGGCGATATACCCACCCCCATTTTTATGCCAGTAGGTACGGCAGGAAGTGTAAAAGGGGTACACATGGAAGAGTTGGAAAGGGACATAAGGGCGAAAATCATTTTGGGCAATACCTATCATTTGTTCCTGAGGCCCGGACTGGAAGTACTGCGGGCTGCAGGCGGGTTGCACCGATTTAACGGCTGGCAACACCCTATCTTGACCGATAGTGGTGGCTACCAAGTCTACTCCTTGGCGGGTACCCGCAAAATAAAAGAAGAAGGCGTTGCCTTCCATTCGCATATTGACGGCTCAAGGCACTTTTTTACTCCTGAAGGGGTGATGGATATCCAGCGCAGCATAGGTGCCGATATTATCATGGCATTCGATGAGTGTACGCCTTACCCATGCGAATACCGTTATGCCCAAAAGTCGATGCACATGACCCACCGATGGCTGCTGCGCTGTAAGGAACGGTTTAACAGCACGGAGCCTTTGTATGGGTATGAACAGACTTTGTTCCCCATAGTACAGGGCAGTACTTATAAAGACTTAAGAAGGGAGTCGGCAGCATATATCGCTTCCATGGACTTGAAGGGCAATGCCATCGGCGGTCTTTCCGTAGGCGAGCCTGCTGAGGAAATGTATGCCATGACGGAAGTAGTTTGCGAAGTATTGCCTTGGGAAAAGCCCCGTTACCTGATGGGAGTAGGCACACCTGCCAATATACTGGAAAGCATTGCACTGGGCATCGATATGTTCGATTGTGTCATGCCCACCCGCAATGGCCGCAATGGCATGTTGTTCACTACGCAAGGCATTATCAATATCAGGAACAAGAAGTGGGAGCAGGATTTTTCGACCATTGATCCTGATAGTCCTGCTCCTACCAGCCGCATGCACACCAAGGCCTATCTAAGGCATTTGATGATTTCAGGCGAGCTACTGGGCATGCAACTGGCCAGCATCAATAACCTGGCCTTGTACCTATGGTTGGTTACCGAGGCAAGGCAACAGATACAGCAAGGCACTTTTGCCGTTTGGAAAGAACGTATGGTAAAACAATTGTCAGAAAGACTGTGATGCTGAAGAAGCTGGATAGATATATTGTTCGCTCCTACCTGCAAACTTTCCTGTATGCTATTCTGCTTTTCACCTCGGTGGCCGTAGTAATCGACCTTTCCGAGAAAATAGACGATATCATCGAAAAAGGGGTGCCCTTTTCAAAAATAGTGGTGGACTATTACCTCAACTTTATTCCTTACATCGATGCACTGCTGGCCCCGTTGTTCGTGTTCATCGCGGTCATTTTTTTCACTTCGCGCTTGGCTACCCGTACGGAGTTTATCGCCATGCTGGCCAGTGGCATCAGCTTCCGCCGTATCCTGTATCCCTATATGATAGCAGCCAGCATTTGCGCAGCGGGTTTGTTTGCCGCCAACAACTTCATCGTTCCGCAAGCCAACAAAGGCAGGCTGGCCTTTGAATATGCCTACCTTAACAACAAGTTGAGGTTTTTTGCAAAAAACCTGCACATGCAGGTGCGCCGCGATCAATACATTTATATGGAAAACTATAGCAACAATGACAGTACGGGCTATAAGTTTTCTTACGAGGTGCTGAAAGATGGCAAACTGATATACAAGTTGCGGGCCGACCGTATACAATGGAAGGGCAAGACCCAAAAATGGTCGCTAAAGAACTATGTAGAACGGCGGTTTAGCCGGGAAGGCGAGCAACTGCGCACGGGCAGCTACTTGGATACCTCTTTCTTGTTCAAGCCTAGCGACTTTGAAAAACGGGTGAGTTTGAAAGAGGAGATGAACTCCATTGAGCTAAAAAGGCACATTGATAAGCTGCTGGCACGTGGCGAAGACCAAGCGGTATTTTTCCAAATTGAGCTTAATAGGCGCCTTTCTGACCCAGCGGCCATCATTATCCTTACGCTGATAGGGGTTTCCATTGCCTCGCGCAAGGTGCGCGGCGGCTTGGGCATCCATCTGGTAGCGGGGTTCTTGCTGAGCGGGGTATATATTATTTTCATGCAATTCTCCACCACCTTTTCTACCAATGCCAATTTGCCCCCCTTCCTGGGCGTATGGATACCCAACATCATCTTCGGCGGGCTGGCATTCTATCTGATTGGGAAGGCGCAGCAGTAAAGGGTACGGCTTCCCCAATAAATTCCTAATTATCACCACCTATTACCAGTTCCCATCTTGACTTAACAATAAGGATATTCCCCCGTGATCAGATAACCATTGATGCGAATTTATATATTTTCCATCATTAGAAAATAAAATTTTATCCTTAACTTCTTTAAAGCTAGAAATTGATAATTCCAATCTGTAGCTGTTACTACCTAGAACCACAATACCTTTGTCTTCTGTGCTTGTAACAAACTCTAAACCAATTGATTTCTCTAAATTTAAAATACTATTTAAACTAATAAAATTCGTTTCTCCTTTTATCAGTTTGTCTATCTGCCTAGTTAATTCATCATATTCAGTAAAAGTCAAATTATATAATCTTATTAAAGGACAATCAGCCGAGCCTTTCTCAATAAAGTCAATAACCATAGTTTGTAAAATTAGGTATAATAAGGATTATCCCCTTAACTCCTACTCGTCTCCTAACGAGTACGTACGGACAGTGCGTTTGTAGACGGGGACGAGTGGCGGGGTTGTGTGGAAAACTAATATATTTAGGTTGATAATTTTATTAGTCAGTTAAATTAGCACTTGTTATTTTTGCTGTAAAAGAAACATCTATAATGGCTAAAGATAAAACATATTCCAGTCCTTCACCAATAAGAAGGGATTATCCAAAACCGGAAACTGGCAAAATCATGCCATCACGTCCTACCCCACCTCCTCCTCAACAACCTTCTAAATAAGCTGAAATGAAAGATAAAAACAACAGCAAACCTTTACAAGGACGACTTCCGCATGATAAAATGGTGCGAATTGCAGGCGGAATGATGAAACCAATAAAACCACAATCACCTAGAGAAATCAAACAGCAATCAGATAAGAAATAATAAAGTTGTATGGATGATTTACACAAAAAGGAGATGGATCAGTTTCGGGCAGATCTCAAAGACATGAAGAGTTATAGTGAAAGCCAGTTTGACAAATTGATTATCACGGTGTCTTCTGGTGCAATAGGAGTTACTTTAGCCTTTGTAAAAGATATTCAAGAATTATCATTTCACGCTGATTTAATACTACTAAAGATATCCCTAATTGCATTTTCGCTAGCAATAGCTTCGAATCTGATTTCGCATTATACTGCTATAAAGGTTGTTGAGTATGAGAACAAAGGGGATGAAGTCAGAAGTGATAATTATAACTCTTGGACACGTCGCTTCAACAATATCTCTATTGGATGTGTCATAATAGGAATTGTTGTTTTAGTTTTCTTTTTTTGTTATATACTCTAATCACTTACCCCCTAAACTCCTACTCGTCTCCACACGAGTACGCAAAGGGACAGTGCGTCTCCAGGCGGGGACGATTAGGTCTAAAATTGATAATAATATATCATTAAAAGAAAATAGGGTGCACCTTTACCTTGTCCACGGGATTGAATTCTACTGCGGGAAAAGGCACTTTGATAACGTTGATGACATTGAACAGGCTTTTCAGTACTGGCGATCGGGTTTTTATTTTGGTGAAATCAACATCCATGGAAAGATAAAACTGTGGGTAGCGGCGCACGTCGGTTCGGTCAACAACATTCGCAGGGTCGCAGTCCAACACGTCCGTATTGCTGTCCTTGCACCATCTGTTTTCAAATCCCCCGTACAAGCCATTGGCACCATAGCCAACGGAAACGCAAATCCACTTGGGGAATTTTGTCGGTTTCTTGATAAAAGAGCCAATACTCACTGATGCCCAAGTGGTAATGGCATTATAATCTTTCAGGAAAAGCTCGACGGCGGTATTGCCGAAAAGGTCTTTTGCCCTAGGCCTAAGGTCGTCAGGGTAACTTTGTGGGAACGCTGAAATTTTGAGCGTGATGCGCTGTTCTTTCCAAGCAAGCTCCTGCCCTATTACCATCATCGAACCGGCGGTATTGGCCAATATATCATATCCGCTAAAGCCCCATTTTTCGGAAAATCCATCCAAAATTTCAATGGAAGTCTGCAAGAAAGCACCTGTCATCCCCCCTATCCAAATAGCTTGGCGCTCTTTCATCCCCGTCCAGCGGAAAATGCCCGTGGCCCAGCGGCTTTCAACGTAAGAAGAATAAATGTGCCCACATTTGTCAATGCCCATCCACTCCTTGCTATCATTGAAAAAATGGAAGCGCGAGCGCGGATAGCCTTTATACCAATACTCATTGAGCACCACCAAGGCACCGGTATATATGCCCACGGTACTGCCACCGGCAATCCAAACCTTGGTTTTGTTCAAAGTGGTATCGGGGCGAAAAAAGGGCCGCTTGGCTTGGGCAGATACCCCATGGACGATAAATAGGAGCAAAATGAGCAAGAGGAACACGTGCCGCATGGTAGCAACAAATTAAGCAATGTTTGCCGATATGTATCCACAAGGCATAGTTAATGGAATTGTTAATTTTGATGGATGCCTTAAAATATTGCTAGCCTCCTTTCGTTCCAAGGGCTATTACAGGTATATTTAACAAAAAAAACTTCCTACTTATGAGGACCAACCATGAAATAGATTACAAAATTTACGGAGAAGAAATGCAGTGCGTGGAGGTGGAGCTTGACCCACAGGAAACGGTGATAGCAGAAGCGGGCGCATTTATGTACAAAGATGCCCCTATACAGATGCAGACCATTTTTGGCGATGGCAGCCAAAGCAACAGCGGCGGCTTTATGGGCAAGCTTTTTTCAGCCGGAAAAAGGTTACTGACCGGTGAAAGCCTTTTCATGACCGCCTATACCCACACCGGCGCAGGCAAGGCAAGGGTGGCCTTCGCATCACCTTATCCGGGCCGCATTATTGCCATGGACTTGCAGCAGTTGGATAACTATATCGTTTGCCAAAAAGATGCTTTTCTGTGTGCCGCAAAGGGAGTATCGGTAGGTATTCAGTTTCAACGTAAGCTGGGCACAGGCCTATTCGGCGGCGAGGGCTTTATCATGCAGAAGTTGGAAGGTGACGGTATGGCCTTTGTACATGCAGGTGGCCATATCATTGAGCGCGAACTGGCCCCCGGTGAAACCTTGCACATTGACACGGGCTGTGTAGTGGCCTATACCCGAAACATTGATTTCGATATCCAGATGGTGGGCGGCATCCGCAATACCTTGTTTGGTGGCGAAGGTTTCTTCTTTGCCGTGCTGCGTGGCCCAGGCAAGGTATGGTTGCAAACATTGCCAATATCAAGATTGGCTTCCAGAATTGTATCGTATGGCGGAGTTGGCGGTGGCAGAAAAGAGGAAGGCAGCATCTTGGGCGGCCTTGGCAACTTGCTTGATGGTGATTGATATTAGTAGGAACCTTATATCTAATTCCACAGAAAAAATCCCGACAAAGAGTTTTCAGGTCGGGATTTGTGGGGTAGAAAGTTCTAGCTATATTCTATACAAAAGAAGGGTCAATAAACTTAAAAACCTCTTTGGGGGGTATATACTCACAAAAATTAGGTGTACCATTCTACCCGCTTTCTTTTCTCCGCAAAAGAAAGCTTGGCAAAGAAAGCTCCCCGACGGAGTGTTCAGTCCACCCATCTAAGCCTAGGTGCCTTGCGTTTTTATGTTCGGCATCCGCTTAGGCTAGGCGAACGAAAAACGCTTTACCGGCACCTTCAGCTTGATGGGTACCCGTCCTGAAAACTCCATGTCGGGATTCTTTTAAATCGACTAAAAGAAAGGTACTTTTTATTTATACATGAAGCCCCTATCAAGGGGCTTCGCTATTTGGAGCGGATAGCATCAACGGGCTTCATCCTTGATGCTACGAAAGCTGGAATAAATCCGAAAATAATGCCCAGTATAATGGAAATACTAAGCCCGATGGAGACATTTTTAGCAGTCAACAGAAAGTCGAAATCCATGTCATAATATTGCCGCATCAAATATCCCAGCACATACGATTCTACCATAACCGCGATAAGGCCAATCAATCCGCCCAATAAACAAAGCACCACCGCCTCCACTAAAAACTCCAGCAAAATAAAGGTACGCTTGGCGCCCAAGGCCTTTTTGATGCCGATAATATTGGTACGCTCCTTCACGCTTACGAACATGATATTGGCGATGCCAAACCCACCCACCAATATGGAAAAGCCACCTATGAGGAAACCCGCAAAGGCCACTACCCCAAAGATGATATTGAGTACCCCTGAAATAAGGCTCAACTCGTTCACGGCAAAGTTGTCCTCTTCTACCGGCCGCAGTTTACGTACATTCCGCATCACGCTCCTTATTTCCTGGCGCAGGTCTTCGGTAGTCACTCCAGGCTTTGCTTTAACGGCAATAAAAGGCTCCACGTTGCCCCGTCTCAGGTCCACCATCGTTTTAATGAAGTTGTAAGGCACTATCACATCATCATCGGCGCTCCAGCCAATAATGTCCTCCCCTTCTTTCTTCAAAATGCCCACCACGGTTACTTCCCTGCCCATTATCTTCATGCTTTTGCCAACAATATTGGTTTGCCGTGGGAAAAGCTCTTCTGCCACCTTTGCCCCGACAATAGCGATAGGCGCCCCCCTTTGCGATTCGGGTTGGGTGAAATACCTTCCATAAACAAGGTCAAGCGTTTTTATCTCGTTATATTCATGGCTTACGGAAAGGATAGTTACGTTTTCTATAGAATTACTGCCGCTTTTAATGGTCTTTCCCGGCAGGAAAAGCATCATGGCAACGCCATCGGACAGCGTAAGCCTATCGTTCAATACCTTGTATTCGTCATATTTGGCAATGGGGCGGCTAATATACTTCCACCACGACTTGCTGGGGTCTTCGTTCCATGGAAACTTCTGTACGTACAGCACATTGTCGCCCAGCTTGCCCAAACTGCCCCTGATATTCGCTTCTAAAGAATCAACTGCCGTAAGCACGGAAATGATACAGAATATACCGATGGTAATTCCCAGGAGTGAAAGGAAGGCCCTCAGGCGATTGCCCATAATTTCCTGAAAGGCAATAATTACGCTCTCCCTGAAGAGTTTAGAGAAAACCCGCATGAAACAAATATAGCCTATTTTTTCCCCGTTCGGGCTAAATAGTCTATTTTTGCACCTCAAAACTGAACAGCGCCGCATGAAGCTTTCACAATTCAATTACGAACTTCCTCCTAGCTTATTGGCCAATTACCCATCTGACGAGCGCGACGAATGCCGTTTGATGGTGGTAAATAGGGCCAAAGGCACCATTGAGCATAAGATTTTCAAGGATGTAATGGATTACTTTGACGATGGCGACGTAATGGTACTGAACAATACCAAAGTGTTCCCTGCACGCCTATATGGCAGAAAGGAGAAGACAGGAGCTAAGATTGAGGTGTTCCTATTGCGTGAGTTGAACGCGGAAATGAAGTTGTGGGACGTATTGGTTGACCCTGCACGCAAAATACGGGTGGGCAACAAACTGTACTTCGGCGATGACGATTCACTGGTGGCCGAGGTAGTGGACAATACCACCTCTCGTGGCCGTACCATCCGTTTCCTGTTTGAAGGCGACCACGAAGACTTTAAAAAGACCTTATACGGCATGGGCGAGACTCCCCTGCCTAAATATATTAAGCGTAAGCCTGAAGAACTGGACAAAGAACGTTACCAAACGGTATTTGCCAGTGAGGAAGGTGCTGTAGCTGCCCCTACCGCCGGCCTCCATTTCAGCCGTGAATTGATGAAGCGTATGGAAATTAAAGGCGTGGAATTTGCCAAACTGACCCTGCACGTTGGCTTGGGCACTTTCCGCACCATAGATGTGGAAGACCTTTCCAAGCACAAGATGGACGCGGAATACCTACGCATTGAGGAAAAGACGACGAAAATTGTGAATAAGGCTAAGGAAGCGAAAAAGAACATTTGTGCCGTGGGTACTACCTCCATGCGCGCCATGGAATCGGCCGTATCAGCGCAAAAGTTTTTGAAGCCCTACGAAGGTTGGACCAACCTTTTCATCCACCCGCCCTACGATTTCAGTATCGCCAATGCCATGATTACCAATTTCCATGTGCCTAAGTCGAGCCTATTGATCATGATTTGCGCCTTTGGCGGCTATGACCTTATCATGAAAGCTTATCAAGAAGCCATCAAAGAAAAGTATAAATTTTATACTTATGGCGATGCTATGCTTATCATCTAATTAGCATAAGCTTACTTGAAGTAGCAGTAAACCTTAAGGTAGAATCGCTTTAAGTTTCAAGATGCTTTGCCTTTTTGAATAGGCAATGACGGAACATTGATGTTCCTTTTCAATATTCGTCTTCGTTGAAGAAGAAGTCGTCGCTGGTAGGGTAGTCGGGCCAAATGTCTTCAATGCTCTCGTAGATTTCCCCTTCGTCGTCCAGTTCCTGTAAGTTTTCAATTACCTCGATAGGAGAACCGGAACGGATGGCATAATCAATCAACTCATCTTTAGTGGATGGCCAAGGTGCGTCTTCAAGGTATGATGCGAGTTCGAGCGTCCAGTACATGGTGTTCCCTCCTTTAATTTGGGTGCAAATATAGAACTAATTTTAGCCCATCAAAATTTTTGAAAGCTTATTTATGAACGGGTGTGGGTAAGCCTTGTTACTAAGCCCTTAAAGGGTTCTTGGTGCCCAAACAATTTCTTCGACACCTAATAAACTCCCTTGGTAACGAGCCAAGACGAATAGATAGTCAGATAGGCGATTGAGATATTGGACAATGATGGGTTCTACAAAATCTTTGGTGGCCAATAAAACCACCAATCGTTCTGCCCGCCTGCATATACAACGGGCTATATGGCAATGCGATACCAAGGGATGCCCACCCGGCAGTATAAAGTTCTTCAATTCCGGCAGCACTTCGTTCATGCGGTCCATTTCCGTTTCCAGCAGCAGCACGTCCTCTTCCTTCAAATCAGGTATTTTCATCACTGATTTTTCAGGGTCACTGGCTAGGGAAGCCCCCACATTGAAAAGCCTATCTTGAATGGTTTTTATGACCGTACGCGAAGGTTCATCTGCACAACTATCCCTGATTAAGCCCAGGTAGCTGTTCAGCTCATCCACTGTACCATAACTTTCTATGCGCCTGTGGCCCTTGCTCACACGGGTACCACCTATTAGGGAGGTCTTTCCCTTATCGCCTTTCTTGGTATAGATTTTCATATTCTTAACCCTTGAAAGCCATTACTTTTTCATTGACTGTGTCAGATTCAATCTCCCCGTCGCGCAATCTTACCACCCGATGGGCATAGGCGGCAATATCTTCTTCGTGCGTCACCAATATCACCGTATTTCCCCGTTTATGGATATCGTCCAGTATGGCCATAATTTCTACCGAGGTTTTGGTATCGAGGTTGCCCGTGGGCTCATCTGCCAAAATAATGGCGGGATTGTTCACCAAGGCCCTGGCAATAGCCACCCTTTGTCGCTGACCGCCTGAGAGCTCATTGGGCTTATGGTGCACCCTATCGGACAGGTTGACCTGAGCCAAAACTTTCAAGGCCGTTTCGGTACGGTGTTGCTTGCTGAAACCGCCATACACCATGGGCAATTCTACATTCTCTTGGGCACTTAACCTTGGCAGCAAATTAAACGTTTGGAACACGAAGCCGATTTCCTTGTTTCTAATTTCCGCCAATTCATCATCTTTCAGGCGGCTTACGTCATTTCCTCGTAAGAAGTATTGACCGCTGGTGGGCGTATCCAAGGCCCCAAGAATGTTCATCAAGGTGGATTTGCCTGAACCGCTGGGCCCCATCAATGCCACGTACTCGTTCTTTTTGATTTGCAGGGATACGCCGTTCAGTGCTTTCACCATTTCCTTGCCCATTATGTAGAATTTGGTAATATCCTGCAACCTAATTACTTCGTCCGAATCAGCCAATGCCATAATGCCTTTGAATTATTTCAAAGGTAGCTTTCTTTTAGTCGATTTAAAAGAATCCCGACATGGAGTTTTCAGGACGGGGACCCATCAAGCTGAAGGTGCCGGTAAAGCGTTTTTCGTTCGCCTAGCCTAAGCGGATGCCGAACATAAAAACGCAAGGCACCTAGGCTTAGATGGGTGGACTGAACACTCCGTCGGGAGATTTCTTTGCCAAGCTTTCTTTTGCGGAGAAAAGAAAGCGGGTGGAATGGTATGCCCGTTATTGTGAGGACATATCCCCAAAGAGGTTTTCAAGTAAATTGACCCTTCTTTTGTATAGAATATAGCTTGGGATTATTTAGGCAAAATGAGATGAGACCATGCTATCCCTCTTCCCTGCTGAATTAATTATTCATAGCCAGTAAACCCCGCTCTTCATCATTGATATCCATCACCGCATAACGTTGAATCCTGCATATCGACAATTCATCCATCATATCCACCAATATTTGATAATCCACATCTTCCTTAGCTTTTACTATTACCTCCAGTGTGTACTTATTGTTCTTGATTTTGGACCTTTCTGTGAAATAATCCGATGCTGAAATTTGCTGGGCAGCACGTGCCTTTTCCAAATTGACCAACCTATCATAAACCTCTTGGTTACGTTTCATCAATATTTTACGCAAGCCATTGGCTGATAAGTCGGTTTGCCTAAAATCGACTTTTGCCCCGAAATAGTATTGCACTTTTCTATCCGCTGTCAAAACAATGGTGAGGGCGGAGGTGTCGGCCAATTCCGTTGGCGGCCCCTCGGCCATGCGGGGAATGGGAATAGCTTTACCACGGCTAAGTACGGTAGTCAGCATAAAGAAAGTAATCAACAGGAAACCTAAATCGACCATGGGCGTAAAGTCGATTTTTATCATGTTCCTGTTGCGAATGGAACGTCGCGAACTGCCTTTGCCTGCTTGCTGGGTGATTTCTGCCATGGTTGTTCATTTTATAGTTTGATGCAATAACTCGGTACTTACTAGTAAATGACAACCCCATTGGGTAACAAAAAAAAGAGCCGAAGCTAATGCCTCGGCTCTCTATAATTGTTTATTGAAAATATTATTGTGCTTTCAGCAGTTTGTAGGTTTTTACCTCTCCACCACTACGCAACTCAAGCATGTAAACACCTGAAGCAAGCTCTGAACCGGGGAACAGTTGAATGCGGTTATCACCGGCCTGCAATTGGTGAATTTGGCCAATAATGGTTTTGCCCACCAAATCAGTAAGGCGTACGCTTACTTCAGCACCCTGTAACAGCTGTACATCAACGGTCAAAGCATTACCGAACGGATTAGGGTAAACGCTGATGGCTTGGGCAAAAGTAGGATCATCGATACCTACGGTGCAATCATCTACCAAGGTGGTGTCACTAGCAGACGATGCGCAGCCATTTCCATCCGTGTAAGCATAGGTAATGATATATTGACCTTCTGCCAATCCGGTCGCATCAAAGGTATTGCCTGATACGCCCTGGCCACTGAAAGCACCACCGCTTGGGCTAGCCACCAATGTAACGGTAGTATCCAAACAAGTCGTATCGCCAATGGTAAAGCTAACATTAGGCAATGCATTCACTATAACCGTTACCGTATCGTTTGCTGAGCAACCGCTATTGTTGGTACCTGTTACGATATAATCAGTATCGGCACTAGGACTAACAGTAATGGATGAAGTGATAAAGCCACCGTTCCATAAAAAGGTAGCGGCACCAGTTGCGGTTAAGGTAACATTATCGCCAGTACAGATGGCCGTATCGGCACCAGCACTAACAACCGGCAGCGCATCTACAGCTACGGTAACGGTATCAGCTGCAACACAGCCGTTTCCGTCCGTACCTACCACAATAAAGTCAGTAGTCGCTATTGGGCTCACATTTATGCTTCCAGTAGAAACACCATTATCCCAAAGGTAGCTTACTGCACCTGTAGCCGTCAATGTTGCGGTATCGCCTTCACAAATTTGTTGGTCGGCACCCGCACTTACGGTTGGCAAAGCATTCACGCCAACCAAGATGGTGTCAGAAGCGGCACATCCGTTTCCGTCCGTTACATCCACAAAATAGCTAGTGGCGGTAGTAGGACTAACGGTGATGGATTGGGTATTATCACCCGTATTCCAGTTGAAGCTGGTACCTGCCGATGCAGTTAAGGTAATCGATTCGCCAATGCATATAGCGGTGTCATTGCCCAGCAAGCTGTTGGATGGCAAGAAGAACAATACACTTGTACTATCCACCGCGGTACAGCCATTAGCACCCGTTACCGTTACATAATAAGTGGTAGGCACTAAAGGCGATACTTGGATAGATGCGGTAGTGGCACTATTGCTCCACAAATAGCTCACACCACCTGATGCGGTAAGGGTGGCAGTACCACCAGGGCAAATAGTGTCATTAGCACCGGCATCTGCTGTAGGAGCCGCATTGACCGTTACAGTCACCGAATCACTTACGCCATTGCAGCCAAACTCATCGGTAATTGTCAAAATGTATCTGGTAGTGATACTAGGCCTTACAGTGATGCTTTGGGTAGTATCGCCAGTACTCCACAACCATGCTAAACCGTTTTGTGCAGTAAGCACGGCGCTATCGCCTTGGCAAATGGTTTGGTTGGCACCTGCATTGGCCACTGGATTGCTCACCAATGCCGTTACGGCCACTCTGTCGCTGGAACAACCTGCACGCTCAATTACCCAGTCATAGAACCAATAATAAGTGGTGGTACTAACTCCTGTAAGCGATGTATAAGAGTTAGTAATCACCAATTCGTTATTATCGGTGGCATAAGGGAAAGCAGCGCCACTCGACTCACGTTTCAAATTGGTAATACCAGTGTGAGACTTTGTCATACGGTAGCTGCCAGGTTGCAGGGTAATATTCACTGGCAATGCAATCTTTTGCGAACCGTTGCCAGTAACATTGAAAGCCCTAGTTTGGAATAGGGTGTCAGTACCCGCAGGGTTCATAATCAAAATGCTAATGGTACCAGTACCGGTAGGATACACATGCACTGTTTTTAGGATTACTTCTTGGTTGATGGTAAAGCCTAAGCCATAAGGAGTATTGCTTATGAAGCTGCTCGAGCCAGCATTTTTGATACCCGCACTGTCAGTAATAGAGCTGAAGCTTTCTACATAGAAGGTGGTAGTACTGTCTAATATTGGTGTAAAAAACTCATCGCCAATTCCTAAAAGGGTACCATTGGTCAAAGAATCATACCATTTGTAGCTTGCTCCAGCCAATGCGGTAAGCACGGCAGAATTGCCCGCACAAACGGTATCACCTGTTGCTACAGGTAGAGCAGGTATTGAATCGATGATTCCACTTATTACCAAAGTATCGTTTACCAAGTATTGGTCAGTACCCAATTGCGATATGGCAGTAACGGTTACTGGCCCGCCTACAGAGGTGTTGAGCGTACCCACCACCAATGTGTCGCGTTCCCCTACTTGCAAAGGACCAGCCAAGGTGCCCGACACGGTACCAGTTACACTGCCAGTTACATTCACCGTTACCGGGACATTGGTTTGAGATGCCGTACCGTTGTTGTACAATACCACAATCACTTCATCGGAAGTGGCACCGCAGGTACCACCTACCGGCGACAAAATGTCCACCACAGCAATGTCATTAGCCGCTGGCTCGTATTCGTCAGCACCTATATCTACTCTTACTGAGGGTACAAGCGGACGGGTATCGCCATCAATGTCCATGGAAAGCCCCACGCTGTTATCGCCTTTATCATTGGCCAATAAGCCCAAAACGTGAAGATCGGCAGTACTTACAAAGTTAGGGTCGCCTTGAATAGAACTGTCATTGAAGGCCGGATAAGCTGTCTGCCAAGCTGCCAAATCTACTCGGGCCGTAGGGAACAATGCTATGTTTCCTCCATCGGTACGGTAATAGATGTTGTAATCCAAGCCAACATAACCAGAAGTGGTAGCAGCATCTGGGTCTTCATAAGCGTAGTCGATGGTGGATACAAAAATGTTGTTGCGTACATCCAAACCGCCACAATCATTAGCATACATGCCTGTTTCGGCATAAACGCTGTTATGG
Organism: Chitinophagales bacterium; assembly: GCA_033762815.1. GTDB lineage: Bacteria > Bacteroidota > Bacteroidia > Chitinophagales > CAIOSU01 > JANRLF01. Next base: position 22,149 of record JANRLF010000007.1, read on the forward strand.
AACACATCAATGCTATCGCAGTTGTTCAGGTAGATACCATAGTTTCCGCTGCTTGTCACCATATTGTTCCAAACCCTACCACGGCCATTTTGACTAGCATTGGTATTGCCATCCAAAATATAAATACCGTAGTCATTCACGTTCACTACGTTGCCAGTAACCTCTACATACCAAAGCATATCCAATAAGTAAATACCATCGCCACCAGTAGCGCGGGTATTGCTCACATTGTTATTCGTCACAACAATTGAATCTACATCATCAGCATAAATGGGATAGGTGTAAGCACTTCTTAAAGTATTACCCGTAATCACAATATTCTTCAAAGCGATAGCAGTGGAGCCTTGCAATTCGATACCGTATTCGCCACCGGTAATGGTATTGTTGCTTATGGTCAGATAGTTGGCCGTGTTGCCCTCGGTAGCATCATTGGTTTCAGAAGCAGAAGCCAATATGCCCACACAATCGGTGGTTGAAGAGGCACTAACTTCTACTTTACAGTTGTCTACCGTATTGTGGTCAGCCTCGTTCATGAATTGGATGCCCCAAGTATCGGTACTAGCGGTAGCACGTACCGTCATATTGGTAATGGTCACATAATCCGTTCCTTTCAATAGGAAAGTAGCCCATTTGATGGTGCCGTTATGGGTCAAGATAACACTATCGGCATTTGCACCATCGAAGGTTACCGTATTGCTAGCACTGCTACCAGGTATTTCTAATAGGGTCACTTGCTCATTGTAAGTGCCTGGGCTCACATTAAATACTACCGCTCCCGCTATACCGCAATTGTTCAATGCAGAAGCAGCATCATTGAAGCTTTGGAAATTAGTGCCAGCGGTAGGTAAGGTACTATTGATAGTATAAGTGCCCGCCAAAGCTGTGCATAGATTAATCACCAAAGTATCATTAGCTGGGTTTGAGTCGGTGCCGCCATTAGGATTAGCTGTCCAAATAGTTACGGTATAGTTGCCTCCAGTGAAGTTGTAATCTCCTACATTTATCGTGTCGGAAACCTCGGCAGAGGAAAGGGTATCAGCATAATTAAACGGTCCGTAGGTAGTATCGGTCACCCCGTCGCTCACGGTTACATATACATCCACGCCAATAATATCAGTGCCGCCTGTATTTCTTACCGTAACCAATACAGGTTGTATGCCCGCAGAGAAAGGTGCTACTGGGTTTAGCAATGCTTCGGCAGAGGCATCATCGGGCAGCGGTGTAAATTCAAAAGCACCTGGGTCAGGCTGTGTCAATGACCTTGTTGTGCCCAAGAAATCTAGCGTTACGCCAAGTGGGTCACCAATATTGTTTACCCTAGCGGCTTGCGGAGTCAAATCGCCAATCAACGGGTTCATGAATCGTGGATTGACGGAAACGCTGCTGGTATCATAAATACCCCCATTGGCTGTTTGCCAATCGGGCAAGGTATCGTAAGCCACAGCATTATAGTAACCAATATACTGAGCACCTCCTGCTGGGCTATTCACATACAATACGTTGTTGTCAGAAGTGACCGTAGAGGTGGAGGTAGCTAAATAAATGGCATGTATATCGCCTGAGCTGTTACGGGTAATGGAAATGATATTGTTCCTGAAATCGATATTGGTAGCAGCAGTTGTTTGATAAAAACCACGGCTTAAAGCACTGGCACTAACATTTTGCTCATCGAAGGAAACAGTATTGTGGTAGTACTTCACGCCATCGCTACCACTGTTATAGATACCATAAAGAGCACCAGCATTGTTGATGTTGTAAATGATATTGTTGACAAACAAATTCTCCTGGCCAACAGGCGCATCGGCAGTAGTGATATACCATCCATATACGATGCCAGTACTAGTTCTGCTGGAATCATGGGTATTGTGTAAACTATTGCCATCAAATACATTTGAGCTGCTGGTTCCTGTTACATAAATGCCGTATGTAGCATTGGTGGTCATTCCTGTACGGGTAGGACGGCTGATGTCGTTGCCCATCACCGTAGTATTGGTAGCATCATCAAAATAGAACCCATAAATGTAAAAATCTTCAATGGTGTTGTTCCTATAAACGTTGCCCTCGTTCAGGTTTCCGGTTGATACGCCGTTCTGACGAATAGCGTAGTAGCTGCCGATAACCGTGTTGTTTTCGAACAAGTTAAAATCGCCCAAATCGCCTGTAGTAGTGATGCTGGATATACTGTTAGAACCTAAGATACCAGAAGTGGTAGTGGCTGTATTTCCCAGTGTAGAACTAAAGTCAATGATACAGTTGCGTACTATATTGCTATCGGCATTGTTCCTCCAAAGGATACCCACCCCATTGCCCGCGGATAGGTTTACTATTCGCAAGCTGTCCAAAATAACATGGTCGGCACCGTTCAAGTCCCAGATATATTGAGGGTTAGTACCTGGAGCCGCATAGATAGTATCTAAATGGCCTTTGAAAGTGATGGTATTCGTGCTGCTAGCTCCTGGTATTTGATTCAAGGAGACCTGTTCAAGATAAGGACCTGAACCTGCAACCACTTCGAAGAACACCGGCCCATTGATACCACACTGGTTCAAAGCGGCTACCGCATCGCCGAAGCTGGTAAAGTTGGTACCAGCAGTAGGTAGGGCATCGTTGATGGTAAAGTTACCTGCCATGGCCACGCACAAGGTTACAATAGCGGTATCGTTGGCATGGTTGATATCGGTGCCGCTATTGGGTGCCGAAGTCCATACGGTGATTACATCACCTGTCATAGGCGTTACAGTACCTACCGTTACAGGGGCAGAAGTGCCTCCTACAGGTATAGTGGTGTTGTAAACGATAGTATTCTGTACCACACCGTTCAAGGCATAAGTAATGGTTACGGAATCAACAGCTATCGTTCCAAAATTTCGGATGGTAACATCCACGTTTTGCGGGGTGGAAGTCGTTACTGAGGTCGGGTTTACTATTGCAAAAGCACCCGCATCCAAACCAGTGATGGTAAATTCGATGGCTCCAATATCAGGCAGTGGGCCACGTGCCAAGCCAAAAATATCATCCGCTACGCCCACATTGGCTCCAGTATTGTTAGCCAAACCCTGTTGGGGGGTAAAGTCGCCCCCGGCAGCGTTAACGAACAACGGATCGACATCATAGCTGGCCAAATCGTTTCCGCTCAATGTTCTCCAACCTGCAAGGTCCAATGAATCAGGCCCCCATACCACCAATTTGGTAATACCGCCCGGTGCATTCACGTGCAAAATGTTGTTGTCCGATTCAATTACCGTAGTAGCCACGTTCAAGAAAATAGCATTCTTTGAAGCAGTAGTACCACCGCTACGGGTTACGGAAATAATGTTGTTTTTGAAAACAATGTTGGTTGCCAATAAATCTTGGTAAAAGCCCCTTGTAGGGTTGGTACCGGCTGCGGAATCGCCTATAAAAATAGTATTATGATAGTAGTGCACCCCATCGCTGCCGCTATTGAACAGTGCATTTACAATACCGGTATTGTTGAATTTGTACAACAGGTTGTTGATTACCTTATTCTCCTCACCCACTGGTGCGTCATTGGCTGTAAAGTATATACCATAGGCATTGCCGGTAATGGTGGTTGCGGCGGTGTGGGTGTCATGCACCCTGTTCTTCTCAATTAGCGCATTTTTTACGCCGCCCGCATGATAGATTCCGTAAAAAGTAGTTACTGCCGTTCTGGTGGCGCGGTTAATATCGTTGCTATCTATTTCAATCCTGTTCAGGTCATTTATATAAAATCCATAGCTGTAAAAGTCAGTCAAGGTATTGCCATAAAAACGGTTACCCACCGAGCCAGCAAAGCCACCAGTAGCACCATTAACCGCTACGGCATATCCACCGCCCCTAATAGTATTGAACTCAAACAAGTTGGCATTGGCGTTGTCGCCATTGGTGGTTACGCTATTATCAGCACCAGAAATGATAATACCACCAGAGTTGGCCGTGGTGGTACTGGTAACTCCAGTCATATCAATGGTACAGTTCCGTACGATGTTGCTATCTGCATTATTGCGTAGCAAAATACCATAGCCAAAAGTGGCACTGGTACTGGCCAGGCGTAGGTTGTTCAGTATAATATGGTCGGCGCCGTCCAGTTTCAAAATATAGCGGGTAGCGGTTACTGGGGCAAACTGCAAGGTTTCGCCATTGCCGTTGAATGTAACGGTATTGGTGCTGCTGCTACCGTTCAATGCCGGTATTACTACCTGTTCGGTGTAAGGACCAGTACCAGCCGCTACATTGAACACTACTGGGCCAGCAAGGCCGCAAAAGGTCAAAGTATCCACCGCATCTTGAAAGCTGGCAAAATTGCTACCGCCCGTTGGCTGGGTCTTGTCAATAGTGAAAGTACCCGTAATTCCGAAGCAAAGTTGCAAGGTAGTGGTATCGTTATTGGTAGCCGCATCAGGATTACCGTTTGGCAGTATCGTCCAAGCTTGCAGCACATCTCCATTGGCAGGCGTCATGGTGCCCAATAGCACGGTATCCAAATCACCTGTACCCAAGGCACCCGTCCAGGGGAAGCTCGTTTGTGCCACGCCGTTGATACTCCACTGTATAGTAGCCGAACGCAAAGTATCTGTACCGAAGTTTTCTATCTGTACTTCTACGTTCTGCAAGGTAGCGGTAGTGGCCCTACTAGGGCTTAAAATGGCTGAAATGCCAGAGTTATCGCTTGCTAATGAAAGTGGGGTAAAGGTATAGTAGTCATTGTCAGCTACTGCAGTACTATTGGCCCCAAAAGAATTACTACGGGTGCTGTCGCCAAATTGTACCGCAAAAGTAGAATCGAATTGAACCCCAACTGTGGTGGTTAATGTAGCGTTGTTGTCATACTCGCTAACAATATATATGTTATTGGTACTTTCTTCTAAAACAATGGAGTGGTAGTTAAAGCTATTTTGGGGATTGCCGTATTCATAGGAATACCATTTAATCCAAAGCTGCCTGTTTGGGGAAGTGCCAAAAACTTTAATCTTTACATCATCGTCTGATGCCAAAGGGGGAGCATTGGTAAAATCATCCCAATAGCATGCAATCGTCAAAGACGGCAGCACGTTGGTCGGCAGATTGCGGTTAGGGTTGGGCAAAAGAGCACTAGCCACATCGAAGGTAAGCAAGCCATTGGCCGACACTTTATATTGTGTTACTGCTTGACCGAAGAAATCAAAGGTAAAAGGCAATGTTTGTGTGGCCGACCATAAATTGACGGATTGAGGGCCAGGCAGTATATCTGTCCATCCAGTGGTAGCACTATAGGTATCCGTGTTAGGCCCAGGCACTTGTCCCGCATCTTGGGAAAAGGTAACCGCATAGCTACTTGATTGCGCCATTCCGTATATGGAAACTAGGGTAAAAATGGCGGTGATAGAATTTCGGAATAAAAGTTTGGCTAAGTTCATAAGGTGCTTTTCTTGTTAACTAGAGCGATTTTTGACTATGCTACTTGTTAAAATTATGCGTGAAATGAAAATTAAGGGGTGATGAAGTTACGGTTTTTTATCTTTAAGTCAATGTCATCGGATTGTAAAAATTGGGTTTTTCGATGAAAGTGACAAATCACCAGAATAGGGTAAGACCAGCTACCCTAACCGGTCTACCACTGTCAGGGCTGGAAAAAGCCACTGACAGCCTGCCTGCCGGTAGGCAGGGGTAACCTTACGACGATAAATCCTGACAGCGGTCATTTTCCCCGCAATTCTGCGGGACAGGGTGACCTTACGACGATAAATCCTGACAGCGGTCTTTTTCGACTCTGTCAGCGGTTGGTTAAGAAAGTACATTGCGCATAGTATCTCTTCCGCGTGAGGGGGCGAAGCGGTAGCCCGCAGGAACGAGGACTACAAGCGTAGCACCCGACCCTGAGGCACGAAGGGGCACGCCCTTACCTCACACATACCCCTTCGCCTGCAACTGAAACAACTCTGCATATTTACCACCTTGAGCTAATAGCTCTTCGTGGCTGCCAAGTTCCTTCATCTGTCCGCCTTCCAGCAGCAGTATGCGGTCGGCCATGCGCACGGTGCTGAAGCGGTGGCTGATGAGTACGGCGGTGCGGCCTTCTATCAGTTCTGAGAAGCGTAGGAACACCTCATTTTCCGCCCTTGCATCCAGGGCACTGGTGGGCTCATCCAGTATCAGTAGCTGCGCATCGCCCATATAGGCGCGGGCCAGGGCCACCTTTTGCCATTCGCCCCCGCTCAGCTCCACCCCCTTGCTGAACCGTTTGCCCAACATTTGGTGGTACTTGTCCGGAAACCGGGCTATCACGGCATCGGCCAGGCTTTTTCGGGCACTGTTCTCTATCCGTGGCAAGTCGTCGCGGGCATCAATGCGGCCTATGGCAATGTTCTCGGACACGTTCATCTGAAACTTCACATAGTCCTGAAATATTACGCCCGTCTCCCGGCGCAGGTCGGTCAGGTCATAGTCGCGCAGGTCAATGCCATCCAGCAGTATACGTCCTTCCACGGGCTCGTACAGGCGAGCCAGCAGCTTTACCAGCGTGGTTTTGCCGGCACCATTTTCGCCCACCAGGGCCAGTTTCTCGCCCGCATTAAGGTGAAACGACACATGGCGCAAGGCCCATTTGTCGCTATTGAGGTATTTGAAGCCCACATTTTCGAAGGTAAAGCCTTGCTTAATGGGCCGTGGTATGGGCAGGCCTGTCTTTTCCGCCGGAACATTGGGCCGTATGGCCAGGAAGTCAAACAAATCCTGCAGGTACAAGGCGCCCTCCGCTATCTGCGAAAAGCGGCTCATCACCCCTTGCAGAATGTTGCGCATCTGGTTGAACGAGCCCGCCAAAAAGGTAAGGCTGCCGATGCTAATGCCCCCCGCTACCGCCTGCAGCACAATAAACACATAGGCCCCATAATAAGAGAGGGTGCCCAAAAAAGACAAGAGGCTGCCCCAGGCCGCCCGCTGTATGGTGAGCTTCTTGTTCGACGCATAGTAGCGGTCGCTGAGTGACTTGAACCGATCAGCTATAAAATCGGCCAAGCCAAATATCTTGATTTCCTTGGCGGTCTCGTCACTGGCACCTATGTAGCGCAAGTAGTCCAGTTCACGCCGCTCGGGGGTCCAACTACGTGAAAGCGAGTAGCTGCGCTCGTTGAAGTAGCTTTCGCCAATGAAAGCCGGAATTACCGCCACCACCAGTATCAACAGCAGCCAAGGATTAAAAGCCAGCAGCCCGCCTGCCAAGAAAAGGATGGTAATCATGTCCTGAAACTGCGACATGACCTGCGATATGAGCATGACACGCCCAACGGTTTGGCGGCGCGCCCGCTCCAGCTTGTCATAAAAGGTGGGGTCTTCAAATTGCCAGAGGTCCAGCGTTGCCGCGTGCTTGATGAGCTGCACCGAGGATGCGTTGGAAAACTGGTCGCCCAACAAGCTATCGGTCAATATAATGCTGCGGCTCAGCAATTCGCTCAACACCACCAGGCCCATCTCCATGCCAATAAGCAGGTACAGGTGCCCCAAGGGCTCGGTGCCGGGGGTATGGATATGCCACAATACCCTGTCAATAATCAACTTGCCCAGATACAGCATGGCCAATGGCGTGGCGGAGCGGCTTAGTCGAAGCAGGATGCTGGCGATGGTAAGCCCCTTGTTGGTGTTCCATACCATCCTGAAAAAAGGTGGCAGGTTCCTCAGTGCCCTAAACTGGTCCTTTACCGCGGTTTGGTCTTCGGCACTTTTTACTGGCCTGAAGAAGGTATTGAATATCGACATATTTGCTTTTCCCTTAGCGGGAACAATATCAGGCTATTTTAGTTTCTTGCCGATGATATTGTGCGTCTATTCCGGAAAAAAGAAAAGGCCGACCTGCGCATTGCGGGACAGCCTCCTTTCTTGACTTCTTTCAGGCAGCCGTGATTACTGCTTTAACACCTTGCCTTTCAGCACGCTACTGCCAGCAGTTAGCTGATAGAAATAAATACCTGCCTGCAGCGCAGTGCCGTCCAATACCAGTTGGTTGTCGCCTACTACTGTCTGTACAGCCTGTGTGGCGGCTAGCTTGCCGGTAATGTCGTACAGATTGAGGCTAGCCTGTCCGCTAGCAGTAGCACCGAACTTAAGGGTAATGGCCCCTGCAAAGGGGTTAGGATAAACAGAGGCTTCCTTGCCTGCCAAGGGCGCGTCAATGCCCACTGCTTCGTAAGACTCATAATAATAGAAGTTTCGGCTGCTGGGTACCCAGGCACTGCCGTCCCAACTACTGATAACCACCGTTGACTGATTATCGTTGGCATCATAAGTATAGTCGTATTCAGCAGTATTCACCCAAGCACCACTCACCCAATCTTGATTGGTTACACTTTCTAGTATTTCGGCACTAACATAAGTAAACACTTGGCGATATTGCTTTTCCCAAGCACCGCTAACCCAATCTTCACTGGTATAGGTTTCTAATTCATTAGAAGCAGTATAAGTATTCAGGTATCGGTAAAAGTTTTGCCAAGCACCGCTTACCCACTGGCGACCTGTAAAGCTTGTGTTGTTGCCATTGGCATCATATACATTGGTATAATCATAGACATTCTCCCAGGCACCACTAGTCCAAAATTGTCTTACACGTACCGTTTCCTTGCCCTGTGCATTATAGGTAATGGTGTCTTTGCTACTGTTTTGCCAGGCTCCGCTTACCCATTGTAGTTCAGTAATGATCTCGGGCACCCCATTTGCATTATAGGTAGTAATGGTCCTTGAAACATTGTTCCAGGTCATGGAACCAGCATCGTATATTTGTTGGGTCATGGTTTCTTCGCCATAAGTGCCATAGGTATATTGGCTACGGGAATAGAGCACCCAGTTGGCTCCGTCCCAATTATCCTGCTGTAAGGTGATGGGGTTACCATTGGCATCATAGGTAAAAATGTACCGATTGGAGTTAACAAATACAGTTCCATCAAAATTTTGGTAAGTTGTGGAAAGTAATTCACCAGCGGCGTTATAAGTGTTTACAGTACGGTTAGCATATCCGAATGTTGAGGTGCCGGCATCCCACTCGAAGTTGGTTTCCTGTGAAACTAGGTCCAAAGTATCATACTCATAGGCTATAGAATCGAACTCATTCCACAAACCGGCACTGTAGAGCTCTCTGTTCTCCGCCATTATGCGCCAATTAATGTCGTTCGCCTTTTGGTGGCCGTTTTTCTCCAACTGCTTGGCAAGCAATTGCTTGATCATCATATCACGTTCTGGTCTTTGGATTTGCGCCATCAAGCCAAGGGGCAACAATAGCAGCAATAGGTATATCTTTTTCATGTTTCGGGTGTTTCTTGCTAATTTATGATTAATACCATTTTATAACATATAGTGGCCACTTTTTTTTAGAAATTGTCCTCCTTTTCATTGCATTTTTCTACCGCTTGAAATCCTACCTCATAAACCTCCTTTGTAGTCATTTCAATAGCCTTGTGGCAGACTTTATCAAAAAGAAAAGGCCGCCCAAATGGACAGCCTCCTTGTCATTTTGTTTTACAGGTTGTTTACTGCTTTAACACCTTGCCTTTCAGCACGCTACTGCCAGCAGTTAGCTGGTAGAAATAAACACCGGTCTGCAAGGCAGTACCGTCCAATACCAGTTGGTTGTCGCCTACTACGGTTTGTACAGCCTGTGAAGCGGTTAGCTTGCCGGTAATGTCGTACAAATTTAGAGTAGCCTGTCCGCTAGCTGTTGCACTGAACTTAAGGGTAATGGCCCCTGCAAAGGGGTTAGGATAAACGGAGGCTTCCTTACCTGCCAAGGGCGCATCAATGCCCACCACTTCGTATGATTCCCAATAATTGATACTGCGATAGTTGGGCACCCAAGAACTTCCGTCCCATTCATTGACCAAGATAACTGTCAAGTTTTCGTTGGCATCATAGGTATAGTCATTCTTGGTACTATTCACCCAAGCACTACCTCCCCAAATTTGACTAATCAAGGTCTCAACCAGATCACCATTGATATAGGTAAAAACTTGTCGATTCTGTTTTTCCCAAACTCCCCCTACCCAATCTTCATTGGTAAAAGTTTCTACTTCATTGGAAGTGGTATAGGTAAATAGTTGTCGGTAATAGTTTTGCCAAGCACCGCTTACCCACTGGCGGCCAGTATAGCTGATATTATTGCCATTGGCATCATATATATAAGTGTAATCATAGGCATTTTCCCAGGCACCACTGATCCAATATTGTCTTAAACGTACCGTTTCCTTGCCCTGTGCATTATAGGTAATGGTTTCTTTGCTACTGTTTTGCCAGGCACCGCTTAGCCATTGTAATTCAGTAATGGTCTCTGCCAAGCCATTGGCATTGTAGGTATTAATGGTCCGAAACTGGTTATCCCAAGTCATAGTACCTGTATTATATGATTGCGACGTGGTTGTTTCTCGCAACCCTGTGGACCCATACGTATATTGGTAGCGATAGGTGGCCGCCCAACTGGCACCATCCCAACTTTCGTTCTGATAGGTAAGCTGGTTACCATTAGCGTCATAGGTGATAACAATCCGGGTGTAGTTAACAAATACAGTTCCATCAAAATTTTGGTAAGTTGTAGAAAGTGTTTCACCAGCGGCGTTATATGTGTTTATAGTACGGTTAGCATATACGAATGTAGAGCTGCCGGCATCCCAGTCGAAGTTGGTTTGTTGTGAAATTAAATCCAAAGTATCATATTCATAAAAGGTTGAATCGGATTCATCCCACAACCCAGTATTGTAATTTTCTATATTGGCGGCTATTCTTCGCCATTTAATCTCGTTCGCCTTTTGGTGGCCGCTTTTCTCCAACTGTTTGGCTAGCAGTTGCTTGATAATCATATCGCGATCTGGTCGTTGGATTTGTGCCATCAAGCCTACGGGCAACAACAGCAGCAATAGGTATATCTTTTTCATATTTCGGGTGTTTCTTGCTAATTTATGATTAATTTTCTTTTATAACCTATTAATTATCCATCTTAAACCTGAAACCAACCCAAAAAATACTTTGTTTGTAGGAGTCATTAGGGGCTTAGAGCATGACGAACATACTAAAGGGCTTGGTTTTGGTGAGCCCCGAATTACTTCGGGGCGCACCAGGACGGCCACCGTTCACCTGAAAATCATATCACTTTTGGCCGTTTAGTTTAAGACGTTATTTAAACTTTTTGAGTACGAATTGAGCTGTTTTCGGTATGAAATGGGTATGATTTCGGTACGCTTTGTAGCATATTCATCAACCATTGCGCCCTCGCAAATGGATTTCGCATCGAAAAGCACCCCCGGCATTCCTAACATTTGAAATTCCATTAACTTTAGGGAAAACCACTTAGCATGAAAACCGGCGTTTCCTATAAGCAAGAACCCGTTACAGGCCAATACGATGCCATTATCATCGGCTCGGGCATGGGGGCACTTACCACGGCCGCCCTGCTTTCCAAGCAAGGCAAAAAGGTGCTGGTGCTGGAACGCCACTATACGGCCGGGGGCTTTACGCACATGTTCAAGCGCAACGACTATGAATGGGACGTGGGCGTACACTATGTGGGCGAAGTGATGGACAAGCGTACCGCGCTGGCCATTATGTTCGACTATATTACCGATGGCAAACTGGAATGGGCGGATATGGGCGAGGTATATGACCGTATCATTTTTGGCGATAAGGAATACCAATTGGTGAAGGGCAAGGAGCGGCTGCGTCAGCAACTGAAAGACTATTTCCCCGCCCCAGCCGACCAAACGGCCATTGACCAATACTTTGCCTTGTTGGATGCATCGGCAAAGAGCGCGCAGGGATTTTTTATGGACAAGGCCCTGCCCAAACTGGTGAGCGGGCTGATTGGCGGCTTTATGAAAAGGCCTTTTTACAAGTTTTCCGATAAAACCACCTTGCAGACCCTACAGGAAATTACCCAAAACAAAGAATTGATAGGCCTGCTCACTAGCCAGTACGGCGACTATGGCATGGAGCCATCGAGGGGCAGCTTTTCCATACATGCCATGGTGGCCAAGCATTACCTGAAAGGCGGGGCTTATCCCGTGGGCGGGTGCACCAGTATTGCCGCCTGTATAGAGCCCATTATCGAAAAGGCAGGAGGTAAGATATACACCAATGCGGAGGTGGCGGAGATTTTGGTAAAAGACAATAAAGCCATAGGGGTTAAAATGAAAGACGGCAAGGAAATACATGCCCCTATGGTAATCAGCAGTGCGGGGGTGCACAATACTTTTGAACGCTTGTTGCCCCTGGAAGTGGCCACCAAAAACGGGCTGCTCAGTACCATAGCCAACGTGAAACCATCAGCGGCGCACATTAGCCTTTACATTGGCCTGAAACATACTGCTGAAGAGTTGAATTTGCCAAAGGCCAACTATTGGATTTACCCCAGCTACGACCACGACGAGAACATGCGCCGTTTTTTGGCAGATGACTCGGCCCCTTTTCCGGTAGTGTATATTTCCTTCCCCTCGGCCAAAGACCCCGATTTCGGCAACCGCTATCCGGGCAAGGCTACTATTGAAATCATCACCTTCGCGCCTTTTGAAAAGTTTGCCCAATGGGACGGTACCCGATGGAAAAAGCGCGGCGAAGACTATGAAGCCTATAAAGAAAATATCGCCCAAAAGCTGCTGCAGCATCTTTATGAACGCGAACCACAGGTAAAGGATAAAATAGACTTCTACGAGCTGTCCACGCCCCTATCTACCAAGCATTTTGTCAATTACCAACATGGGGAAATCTATGGACTGGAACATACCCCTGAACGCTTTCGCCTGAAAAACTTACGGCCACAAACGCCTATCAAAAACCTTTACCTTACCGGGCAGGATATTGTTACGGTAGGCATAGGGGGTGCCTTGTTTTCAGGGGTATTGACGGCATCTGCTATCATGGGCAAAAACCTGTTGGGCGATATCATTAAAAAAGGAAGGGAGGCAGCAGCGCATTAATTCCTATATAAATTACCCAAATTAATGGTACTGTTTTTGTAAAGCTTTTCGGTCAAAACCATCCATGCGAATCAATCTCAAATTATCTACTACCTTTTATATGTTGGCTATTGCCGTGATGGTGATTGCGGGCATGGTGTATGGAAAGGGATTCTTTATCCCCTTTCTCTTTGGGGTATTACTTTCCATGCTCATGTTGCCGGTATGCGCCTGGATTGAGAAAAAGGGCCTTCCACGCGGTATAGGCATAGCAGCATCCATCATTTTGATTTATCTGGTCGTGGCGGCAATATTGACCCTCTTTTCCTTCCAGATAGCCAATTTCGCGGAAGATGCCCCCGAACTCAGCAATAAGCTGATGGAGAAATTCCATAATGTACAAAGTTTTATTGAGGAAAAATTTGGGGTTACCGCCAATGAACAGACCGCTTATATCCAAGAGCGGCTGCAGGCATTGGGGGGCCAAGCCAGCGGTATGGCTACCAACTTTCTAGGGGGCTTGGCCAATTCGTTTGCCAATATGGCCATCGTAACGGTGTTTATCATTTTCTTCCTCATATACCGAGAGAAATTCAAGATTTTCTTTCTTCAGCTCGTTAGCTCGGACAACCACGACCAAGCCAAGGCAATCATGTACAAAACCAGCAAGGTCACCCAACAGTACCTCACAGGGGTGTTTACGGTCATCATTATATTGGCCATCCTCAATTCGGTAGGCTTGTTGGTGCTGGGCATACAACACGCAGTGTTCTTTGGGGTGCTGGCGGCCATTCTCAATATCATCCCTTACATTGGGGTTTTTATTGGCAGCTTATTGCCCATTTTGATGGCATTGCTCACCAAGGACAGCTTTGGCCCGGTAGTGGGGGTAGGCCTGCTGTTTATGGTCAATCAAATGATAGAGAACAATATCTTAACTCCCATGATTACGGGCTCAAGGGTCAAAATCAACCCTATGGCGACGCTAATGGTTATCATTATAGGCAGTGAGATATGGGGTGTGGCAGGTATGATATTGTTTATCCCCCTATTGGGCATCACCAAAATTGTTTGCGACCATGTGCCCCAGCTACAACCAGTGGGCTTTTTAATTGGGGAAGAGGGCCGAAGCGACGAGACCACCGTATTGCAACGCTTGAAAGCCTTTATTTTAAGGAAGAAAAAGAAAGCAGCTTAAATATCAGCATTTACACACCAATTGGTTTATGATTGACAGGGCATAAAATATGCCCAATAAAAAAAACACTCCGAAAATAATCGTAAAACACTTAGAATACGTGAAATAAACATTTTCCTTTTTGGTGTACTGTTCAATACTGGTAATAATTTTTATGTCGTTGGCAATATCGCTAAACTCGCCATAATCGATTCTATCCTCAATATCCATAAGCCCTTTTTCCGATAATTTGATAAAACGCTTGTTTCTGCTATCCAGCTTCTGGAAAATAAAACTGATTAAGCTTAGGATTAATGATAAAATCAATGACACAACTGATTGCTCCTTTGCATCAGCAGTGAAAATACCAGTAATAACGGCTCCAGAGAGAATTAAATAAAAATTAAAAGTGTTTAAGCGCTGGGAAGCATGGTAGCTGAAAAACTCCCATAAATATTTACGCTGTTCAATAATATCAAACGGCATATAGCTAATTTTTAACTAATCTACAAACTTATTTTCACTTTGCTAGGCAAAAAAAAAAAATGAAGCCCCTGCTAGAGGGGCTTTCAGACATGTTTTCAAAAGAAAGGTTATTGGCACAAATAAGCCTTCAACGAATCGCTACGGTAAGTAGTGCGCAGCTTGTGGATGGCTTTATCCTTTATTTGGCGTACCCTTTCGCGGGTAAGGCCAAACTCCTCGCCGATATCTTGTAAAGTCATTGGATTATCTACGCCTATGCCGAAGAACAGTTTCAATACCCCTTGCTCCCTTTCGGTCAAAGTGGCCAAAGAACGCTCGCACTCAATGCGCAGTGAATCTTTGTATTCCATTTCGCCATCGGTGCTATCGATATCATGGTTTTCCAACACATCCAGCAAGGAGTTGCTTTCGCCATCGGTAAAGGGTGCGTCCATGGATACGTGGCGGGCGGCAATGCCTAGGGTAGAAACTACCTCTTCGGTTTCCAGTTCAAGCAAGGTGGCCAATTCTTCTGGTGTTGGTTCCCTTTCATATTGTTGCTCCAGTTCAGCAAATGCTTTGTTGATTTTGGTCAAAGAGCCTACTTTGTTCAAAGGCAGGCGTACCAACCTCGATTGTTCGGCCAAAGCTTGGATAATGGACTGGCGAATCCACCATACGGCATAAGAAATGAATTTGAAACCCTTGGTTTCGTCAAAACGCTGTGCGGCCTTCACCAAACCCAGATTGCCTTCATTGATAAGGTCGTTTAGGGACAAGTTCTGGTTCTGGTATTGTTTCGCCACCGATACTACGAAACGCAAATTGGCCCTGGTCAATTTTTCTAATGCTGTCTGATCGCCTTGTTTAATTCGGCGGGCCAAGTCAACTTCCTCATCAGGTGTCAATAATTCCACTTTTCCGATTTCCTGAAGATACTTTTCCAGGGATTGGCTATCGCGGTTGGTGATAGACTTTGAAATTTTTAATTGACGCATGCTCGTACTTTTTGTGGTTTATGGGTTTAGTAAAAAGTCGGTTTGTATCTGTGTTAAACAGGCAAAGGGATATACCTCTTGAGACGGTATATACGGGGTGAAAAAATGCTAAGATGCTGTTTACAACTCATTTGCAGCGGGGCACTGTTTGGAAACTCGATGTAAGGTAAGCAATAATCGCTTTACAATGCAAGTAAAAATGCTTAATTGAGGAACTTTTTTTAACATTGGCTTAATACACCCACTAGGACTGGGGAGCACTATGGTAAAATTGCTTGGTCCAAAGGCGGTATTGCCCTACTGGCCCATCGCCCATGGCAAGTGCTGGTGGATGCACATAAGTTTTGTTTTGCCAAATGTCAAAGTCTTGTTGCACATCGTGGGCAAAGCCCTTGAAAGCGGCACTTTCCACAATTTTATTCACTACCGCAGTAGGCAACAGCGCCATTAGCGGGTGTACTTTCGAACGATTTTCCAAATGCTTTAAACTGAGGCCTATACGCAGTTGAATCTTCCCATCCGCAACGGGGGTTGCCAATACAAAATGCCGGGTGCGCATCTGCTTGGCGGGTACACTAACGTCCACAAAGGAATAGCCAAGGCCATGTACATGTATTTCAAACTCGGCGGTTATCTTGCTGCCTTTCAACCCCAAAAAATCGGCCGAGCGCACCATCTTGTATTTGGTGGTCAAATAAGGGCCTTCCGTGCGCAAGGGCTTCAAGGTTTCTACGCCTTCATAGCCGTGGATGATAGAAAGGTGGCCCAAATCCACACTGTTCTCCGAAGTTTCCTGTGGATGGCTGTCGATATCAAAAGTGGTAAAAAGCGGCTGTCGGTAGTTGTCTTCAGGCAATTCGGGCACTTCCCATTGTGGTTCCATACCTAGTGGATGGTAGTACACCAACAGAATGCCATTTCGTTCACGGAAAGGCCATACTTTCAATCGGCCTTTGGGGTTGGGCTTGGTACCATATCCGGTAGATACGCACTGTCCATTGGTATCGAAACAAAAACCATGAAAAGGGCAACGCAGATTTTCCCCCTCCACCGTGCCGCCATGCCCAAAATGCGCCCCCATGTGTGGGCAATAAGGGTCAGTAGCCACCGCCTTGCCCGATTGGGTGCGGAACAAAACAATATCCTGGCCCATCAACTTTCTAATCAATACCTGCCCTGCCTTCAATTCAGAGGAAAACCCTAAGCCATACCACCCTTCAGGATTGAATGGCAACTTATAGCCAAGCCCCACATAACTGGCAGCTTTAGCATCAGAGCTCATTACCGCTTCCATCACTACTTGATTATGAGTTACAAAGGTACGTCAAAATAATTTTTATACCTTTCGAAAATATTTGCCAATTCCCTCCGTCAACAACATTATGGAACAGGTTGCGGCAATAAAGCCGGTTATGACCAAACAGAAAGAGCAAGCGGTACAGCAGGCTTTTAAGAAGGAACAAAAACGTTTGTTAAGCTTCATCCGAAATCGTGCCCCGCAGGCCGATGCCGAGGATATCATGATGGACGTGTTCTACCAGTTTACTGCCAGCTTTATGGTAGAACCGATAGAACAGGTAGCTGCTTGGTTGTTTCGCGCTGCCCGCAACCGTATCATAGACGTATATAGGAAGAAGAAGCCCGAATACCTGGAAGATTACTTAGGTACGGATGAAGATGATGAGGGGCTGAGCCTGTTGAACATTGTGTATGAAGCAGGCAATAATCCTGAAGACCAATACTTCAGGGCCATGGTATGGGAAGAGTTGTATTTGGCTTTGGAAGAATTGCCGGTGGAGCAAAAGACGGTGTTCGTGATGCACGAGTTGGAGGACAAAAGTTTCAAGGAAATAGCAGAAAGTACAGGTGTGCCTTTGAATACGCTGTTGTCGCGCAAACGCTATGCGGTGCTGTATTTAAGAGAAAGACTTAAACATTTATATGACGAATTTTTAAACAAATAAAGGATGCGATTATGAAAACGTGGTGGATTATGAAAGGAATAAAAATACTGGCATTGATAGCAATTGCCATTGGGGCCATAGGTTTTGTTACCATGAGCCTTTGGAACTGGTTGATACCTTCCATTTTCAATGGGCCCGCTATCAATTTCGTACAAGCCTTGGGCCTACTGTTGCTCAGTAAGCTATTGGTCGGGTTTGGTCATTTTGGCCATCGGCACCACAATGGCTTTAGGGAACGTATTAAAGCAAGTTGGCGGGCCCGTTGGGAAGAAAAGCTGGCATCCATGAGCCCAGAAGAAAGGGAAAAAATCAAAGAAAAATGTTTCTATAAATATCGCTTCAGCGAAGAGGGGGAAAACGCTGCAACCGATATAAGATAATACAGATAGTTAGTTAGGTTTAGTGTGGTGAGGGGCGGTGTGGTTACCGCCCCTTTTCTTTTACCAATGTTAAGAAAATCAGCCAACTATTAGTAAATCTTTAAGTCTAGTAAAGCGACCTTTATATTCAAATTAAGATAAGTACGTTTGTCGTTCGAAACCGCCAATATGAAACGACTTATCGCTGTTTTATTCCTAAGCATTTGCGCCATCGCACTATTTGCACAAGTTCCACAAGGCTTGAATTACCAAACCGTGGTTCGCAATACTGCTGGAGGTTTGGTTGCAAATGCCAATATCAGCCTCAAGGTAAGCATTCATAGGGACAGTGCGACTGGCATTGTGGTTTACGAGGAATCGCACAAAACTGGCACCAATCAATATGGTTTGGCACAAGTTGCAATTGGTCAAGGATTGGCCCTGCAAGGGAACTTTCCTAACATCAACTGGGCTACTGGACCGTACTTCTGCGAGATTAGCCTCGACATAACAGGCGGCACCCAATTTACCTCGATGGGTACTTTCCAGTTTATGAGCGTACCTTATGCCTTGTATGCGGAAAGAGCTAACATTCCCGGTCTACCAGGCCCCACTGGTGCTACAGGAGCAACTGGTTTGGCCGGCCCCGCAGGTGCAACAGGTGCTACTGGTGCCGATGGAGCAATGGGACCAATAGGGCCTATAGGAGTTACCGGAGCAGCTGGACCCCAAGGGCCAACTGGCGCTACCGGAGCAACAGGAGCAACGGGTGCCACAGGACAAGATGGCTTGCCGGGCGCAACTGGGCCAACTGGGCCAACTGGTAACGATGGTTTACCCGGAGCTGTAGGTGCTACTGGTGCAACTGGAGCAACTGGAGCTACTGGCAATGATGGTTTAGCAGGTGCTACTGGAGCTACAGGCTTAACAGGAGCGACAGGTGCCGACGGACCAACTGGACCACAAGGCCCCACCGGTGCTACCGGAGCTACTGGTACTTTTGGACCGACTGGACCAATCGGTTCAACCCCATTTTATGACGGTACGCAATGGATTGTGAATACCAATATTTACAATAATGGTGGCAATGTGGGCATTGGTACCGTTGGAGTGCCTATTGACCGATTTGATGTATTGCCTACTGGCGGAAGGGATGTTCTCTTAGGGGGTGGCAATGTTACAGGTTCAGAATTGAAACTTACCGGCGCAAGCAATCATTTTAGCATCTACAACAGCGGAAACAATAAATTGACCATTGCCCAAACCAACGGCAGCACAACCACTAATACTGCTGGTACGCCCTTGGTGACCATTGATAACACCGCTACAACAGTAAATGGCAACCTATCGGTATCAGGCGCATTACAAGGTAATGTACGCTTTTACGCCACCCGAAGCGGGGCCAGTGGCAATGCTACCTCTTTGACGGATTATGTTACCCTTTCAGGCGTTCCTGCAGGTACTTACTATCTTACCTTTAGCTGGTGCGGTACCGACCATGGAAACAGTGATAAAATGTATGTCGACTTTTTTGGTGATAACGGTAGCGGCAACACGGTGCTTACAAGCACTGCTTACCAAAAAATGTACCCCACCGGTGATGGCAATATCTGCCATTCGTACTCCATGATTTATACCGTGGCATCAGGCACGGGTACTTTCAAAATCAAGTTTGGGAACAGCTCTTATGCTGGCGAACTCTACAGCGGTACCATTATGGCCCTAAGGGTAAACTAATTTTGCTCAGTTGACTATTTTTTCCGCTAAGGCAAAGGATAAAGTCATTCCGCCCCCGCCCAGTGCATTGACAATAGTGACCTTGGGTTCGGGGTGCAAGACCAGATGGCTTTTGTTAGGTATCTTAGCATAAACGCCCTGCCAGGTTTCGGCAATTTGCAGATTAGGCACTGTTAGAAATTGTTCCAAGTAATCCAATATTAATCGATAGGTAGCCTGTTCACTGAAAGGGCCATGTTCCGATGCATAATTGTGCGAATCGCCAATAATAAGCCGTCCATCGGCATGTTGCGCTGCCATCACATGAATTCCCCGCTTGAAGTACTCAGCATACTGTAATTGCAATCGTTGCTTAAGCATTTGGTATGATGGGCAATTGGCAAACGGCTCATAATGCGCTAGTGATAGGGGGCCAATCACTGGTGGGCCAAGTGGCTGTTCAATGGGTTCAGTACTGAGCATTAATAGTTTGCAACGCTGAATACCACTTTCCAAGTGCTGCCTAGGGTACAACCATTCAAAATCGGCCCCACTACAGATATAAATTTGGTCAGGGGCAAATGCTTCCCCATTAGCGGTTTCTAAATACTGACTATCTACTTTTATGACAGGGTTTGACCAATGGAAAGCAACTCCATACTTTGCAGTTAGCCAATTAGGCAGTTTTTCCAAGGCCATCCGAGGGTCGAGTACCATTTCCGTTTGACTATACAAAGCCCCTTTTAAGCCCGCACGATTAAGTAATGGCGATATAGCAATTGCTCCCTCGGGCGCAAGTAATTGCAGGCGGTAGCCGGCATCGTTTTTTCTGCTTCCATAATACTCTTGCAACACCTGCCATTCATCGGCTTCATAAGCAGGCAGCAAGGCGCCACTTTCTTGATGCCAAGTATGGGTGTCAAGAAAGAATTCCTTCCATATTTCTCCAGAACGCAAGGCTGAGCGGAAGTTTACCTGCTGCTGCCCTAATGGCCAATACAAACCGAAGTTGCGGATAGACGCCCCTTGTGCTTTTGCATGTCGTTCAAATACCTGCACCTCATGCCCTTTCTGAGCCGCAGCTCTTGCCACTGCCAAGCCAACGATGCCTGCCCCTATTACGGCTATGCGCATATTAGTCCAAAGCTTTCAGCCATTTAATCAACCCCTCCATGTATACTTGCTGGTCATCCCACAAGGCAAGATGGCTGCCATTAGGGCAATACAAGTATTGGCCGTTTTTAACCAACTTGCTCATTTCCTCCATTTCGGCGGGGTTCATACTATCATATTTGGCACCGATGGTAAGGGTAGGCACGTGGAGTTCTTTCAACCTGTCCCATACAGTCCAATCTTTCAGGATACCGCCTGGCACAAATTCGCTGGGGCCCTGCATATACACGTACACCTCTGCATTCATGTGCTTAAAGGCACGTTGTACCCCATCAGGCCAAGGAATGGCACGGCAGATATGCTTATTATAAAAGGCAGTGTTCATTAAATCGACATAGCGGGGATGGGTATAATCTTGCTTTTGCTCATAATAGTTCAGGGTATCAATTACCTCCTTGGGTAGCTGTTCCCTTAGTTTGCCATTGTAGGCAGCGTACTTATGGAAATCGGCGGTCATATTACTGATCACCAAACCTTTTAGATGTTTTTGATATTTCAGCGCATACTCCATTGCCAAAATACCTCCCCATGACTGGCCATATAACACGAAGTTGCTGGAATCAAGGTGCAATGCTTGCCTCACCTGCTCTACTTCTTCCACAAAACGCTCCATGGTCCAAAGCTTCATATCTTCGGGCTGATCGGAATAATAAGAGCCTAGCTGGTCATACTCATAAAACTCAATATTGGCTTGGGGGAAAAAGCTTTCGAAAGCCTCTAGGTACTCATGGGTAATGGCAGGCCCGCCGTGCAGCAGCAACACCTTTAAATTAGGATTGTTGCCAAAACGCTTGGTCCATACTTTATAGCCCTCCTTTAACTGGACTAGATGCACCCCGCCAGCCTGTATGGAATCATCGGTGCGGTATTGAAGGTAATCGCAATTGTTATCTGTACCGTCAGGTGCCTTGGTGGAATTTTGGCAACCTACTGCTAATAGCAATACTGAAGCCAAAAAGAAATGCCATGTTTTCATATTGGCATAAAGCTAATTAGAAAATCGGCATGAAGGTTAGTGGCTCAGTATTCCAATCTTTTTGCCGACCTTTTCAAATTTATCCAAGATAAACTGCAGATGCTCTTCCTCATGCGTGGCCATATAGCTGGTGCGCAACATGGACATGCCAGGCGGCGTTGCGGGCGGAATAAAGGCGTTCACAAAAACCCCTTCATCATACAATTGCCGCCAAAAATAAAAAGCCTTGGTGTCGTCGCCCAATAAGATGGGCACTATGGCAGTTTCGCCCTCAGGCACATTATAGCCAATACTTCGCAATCCAGATCTAATGAAATTGGCGTTGTACCTCACTTTGGCTGCCAGTTCTGGTTGTTCAATTAAGATATCGAGTGCTGCTGATGCAGCGGCCACGGACGCAGGTGCCGGTGATGCGCTAAAAATCAATGCAGGTGAATGGTGCTTCAAATAGTTGATTACCTTGGCAGAACCCACTACAAAGCCACCTAAAGAGGCCAATGTCTTACTAAAGGTGCAAAGAATCAAGTCTACCTCTTCATTTACCCCTAAATGATGGCAAGTGCCTTTTCCTTGCTCGCCTAATACACCAAATCCGTGTGCATCATCCACTAAAGTGACTGCTTCATACTGATTGGCTACTTCTACCAATTCACGCAGTTTGGCCACAGTGCCAAAGGTAGAAAACACGCCATCGGTTACTATAATTTTTCCGGAAGCGACCGGCTGCTTGCCCAACTTTGACTGTAAATCTTGGATATTGTTGTGTTTGTAGCGCACTACATGGGTATGCATGCTGGCAGCCAACATATTACCAGCTACAATGCTGGAATGGTTGTCACGGTCTGACAAAATCACGTCCTTTCTATCTACCAAGGGTAAAATAACGCCTTGCCCCGCCTGAAAACCTGTACTGAAAAGCAATGCGGCCTCCTTTCCCATATAGGCGGCTAACTTCTGCTCCAACTCCACATGTAAATCAATAGTGCCTGTAAGAAAGCGTGACCCAGAACAACTGGTACCATACTTCTTTATGGCTGCAATTGCAGCTTCCTTCACCTTCGGATGGGCAGTTAGGCCTAGGTAGTTATTGGAACCCGCCATTACCACTTTACGCCCCTCCATCATTACTACGGGGCCTTCACTTTCTTCAACTGCCCTGAAATAGGGGTAAATACCTGCCTGCTCTACATCGTAATTGCGGGTATAATCATTACATTTATTAAAGAGCGGCTTACTGGTATGGTGTACTTCATTTTTTAATAGCATTAGTTATCATTTCGTGAATAGAATCATCCCTACTATTCGGCTGTCGGTACCGAAAATCTAAATGTAAACTTAGGCAGTCCTTCAAATAATGGCAAGCAAACGACAAAACCACATAATTATTATGCCAATAAAAAAGCCCCTTCAAAGGGGCTTTTTTCCTATGCTTCTTGCATCGCTTCGCTAAAGGCTGGAGCCGTGACTTTGCTTTGCTTAAACTGGTTCAATTCACCGAACTGTACCGCATTCACGAATCGCTCACGGTTATAGTTGTTCAAGTTTTTATGGCAAACAATCTGGTATGCCGATGAACTACCTTGACGGGCAATTTCAACAGACCAACCCAAAAATATTTGGTACATACGGAAAGTGTACTCCCCATATTTTTCCAATACCTTTTCTTGGTTGCGCATCCAGTTTTGGTACCAATGGTCAATGGTGCGGGAATAGTGGATACCCACATTCTCAACGCTGTGCACTTCAAAACCCACCGACTCTATCCGTTTCAAGTCCCAATTGACTGGCATACTGGCATCGGCACCGGAGAAGATATAACGGTTCATGAACAAACCCCATACAATATCTTCTTGGTTAGGCCCCCACAATGGCGTGGCACGCTCGCGCAATGCAGCAATTTGCAGGTAGAACATGCCATCATCTTTCAACATGCCATAAATCTGCGCCATGAACTTCTTAAAATTCTTGATACCTACGTGTTCGGCCATCTCCAAACAAGTAATTTTATCATACAACTTATGGGGTATCTCCCTATAATCCATACGTTGGATGCGGGCCAAATGCTCCACGCCGTTCTCACGAATCTGGTTATTGCCCCAGTCGGCACCTGCTTGGGCAATAGTTATGCCTGTAGCATCCATGCCATAATACTTGGCGGCGTGCATTACAAAGGTGCCCCATCCGCAGCCAATATCGAGCATGGTTTCGCCCGCCTTGAATTGCAGTTTTTGTGCAATCAGGTCCATCTTATTGTCCTGAGCCTCTTCCAGATTTTCTTGGCCATGCTTATAAAAGCCGGTGGTGTACACCATCCGAGGGCCTAGAAACCAGTTGAACAAGTCGTTCTTGTTATCATAGTGCGTGCGTACGATGCGCTCGTCCTGCTCCTTGCTATGGATAGCCACTTCAGGAATAAAACGGGTGAAAAAGAACTTCCAGTGGTCGGCAGTAAAGTCATATTCCCACACTTCGTCCTTGTGGCGCATCAAATCCTTAAAATCTGCAATCAAATCGATATGACCGCTCATATAGTCTTCGATAAAATGCCCTGCGGAAACTTTTTGCTTCAGGTAACGGCTGGAAAGGCTTTCCTTTCTGACCTTTACGAAATCAGAAATTTTGGTCATGGAATAGTTGGTTTTGGTTTGGTTTAGTGTAAGGCAGGTTCAAGCTGGTTGTTAGCTTGCTCCTGTTGCTTTCGGATGCGCTCCAGGCGCATCGATTTTGTTCTCAAGGACGGGAATAATGGCCCAAGGATATAATTAGCGATAATGAACCACCAAAAGCTTTTCACCTTCAGCGATTCGTCAATCTTATCTTCAATTTTGGCATGCGCTTCAGGCAGTAGGCTCCAGTGCAAGGCCGCGTTCATATGATGCACTGTATGTAGGCCATTGTTCAACAGAAAGAAATTGAGCGAACTGATAATGTTGCGCGAATGGTTGTACTGCGATTCCTCATCGGCATGCACATGCTGTATATAATTGAATATCATCACCACAAACAAGGATACTTGCTGCGGGATTACCACGTAATAAAGTGCTTTCTTCCAATCAATCACCATCCAAAAGGCAATCCATGCTACCAACACCACAATCTGCAGGATGCTTTGCCTAAATTTTTTCGGGTTCTTCACCCTGATTTCTTTCAAATACTGTCCTAAGGCACCTTGCTGAAAATATCCGCTGATGGTAGGATAGGTAATAAAGGAAAGGAAATGGTTGGCTTCCGTATAACGGTAAGTTTTGGTATAGTCTTCTTCTTTATTGTTGTATTTATGGTGGTTTCGGTTGTGGGTAGGTATCCATGCAAAGGCGGGGAAACCGTAAAAGATGCTGATCCAATAATCGGTCAGTAAATTGAGGGTATCATTTTTCCAAATAGGTAAGTGGTTATGGTTGTGCGCTATGACAGACACTACAACAGAAAGGTACAGGTAAAAAAGGTAAAGAGGCCAAACAATGTTGCCTAAGTACCATTGCAAAAAGAAAGTGGTGGTGGTAAGAAAAACAAAAACTAGCGTTTTCCTGTCGGCTTTATAACGTAGCATTTACTCGTACTGTTTTAGGGCTGTCGGCACCCTGATTAATTTAACGAAGCGGTAATAATATAAAGAATTTGGCGATTTTGGAAATACTTGCCCCTTAACGTTATTCAATAACTGTTATTGCCTAAGAATTTTTGGATGGCAATTTTGGCCGCCCGATAAGGGTCTTGTTCTTGGTTGGCAACCTGCTTTTCCAGCTCTGGTAAAATAGCAGTTACATCAGGATTACTTTCAAAAGCAGTTAACAGCATTTCCTTCAGCCCTTGTCTGAACCAAGCAATTCTTTGCTGCTGCCGATTGAGTTTGAAATGGCCGTTGCCCTTGGTTTGTTGTCCAAACTGTTCAATGCTATCCCACACTTTGGCCATGCCGGTATGTTCCAAAGCGGAGCAAACATCTACTTTGGGAATCCAGCCATTTTCATTGGGGGGGAAGAGATGAAGGGCATTTTTGTAATCTACCATCGCCGCTTTCGCCTTTGCAAGGTTATCGCCATCAGCTTTATTGATTAGCAACATGTCGGCCATTTCCATGATACCGCGTTTCATACCCTGTAGTTCATCGCCTGCACCTGCCAGCATCAGTAAGAGAAAGAAATCTACCATGCCCTTAACGGCGGTTTCAGATTGGCCCACGCCTACGGTTTCAATCAAAATGGTATCAAATCCAGCCGCCTCGCACAATACAATCGATTCTCTTGTCCTGCGGGCCACACCCCCAAGCGAACCACCCGAAGGACTGGGGCGAATAAAAGCCCTCGGCTCGTTTGCCAAATGGGCCATGCGGGTTTTATCGCCCAAAATACTGCCTTTGCTGATATTGCTGCTGGGGTCAATGGCTAATACCGCTACACGCCGTCCCTGTTCAATAATGTACTTCCCAAAGGCTTCAATAAAAGTGCTTTTGCCCACCCCTGGTACACCGGTAATGCCTATCCTAATGGAATTGCCGCTATGTGGCAAGCAGGCTTCAATAAGCTCCTGTGCTTGTTGCTGATGCTCAGGAAGGGTGCTTTCCACCAAAGTGATGGCACGGCTTAGTGCAATGCGGTCGCCTGATGTGATATCATTTTTTTTAACCTGCACAATTCTGGCCTAGCGTTCATTCAGGATTAATCTTTCCAAAATCTCCAGCGCCGCTTCTGCTATTACCGTGCCCGGGCCGAAGATGGCCGTGGCACCGGCTTTGTACAGAAAGTCATAGTCCTGCTTGGGTATTACCCCGCCCACTACCACCAGTATATCGCCTCGGCCCAGCTTGTGCAGTTCTTCTATCACCTGTGGCACCAAAGTTTTATGGCCGGCGGCAAGGCTGCTTACGCCCAATATATGCACGTCGTTTTCCGCTGCCTGGCGGGCTGCTTCGGCAGGTGTTTGGAACAGCGGCCCAATGTCCACATCAAAACCAAGGTCGGCAAAGCTGGTGGCAATCACCTTAGCGCCCCGGTCATGGCCGTCTTGGCCCATTTTGGCAATCATGATGCGGGGTCGGCGGCCTTCCTTGGCGGCAAACTCATCGGCCAGTTGTCGGGCATCCATAAAGCTTTGGTCTTTTGAAATTTCAGAGGCATACACCCCGCCGATGGAGCGGGTCACGGCTTGGTAACGGCCAAATACCTGCTCCATGGCCAATGATATTTCTCCCAAGCTGGCACGCTTGCGGGCCGCATCAATGGCCAGTTCCAGCAGGTTGCCTTCCCCGCTTCGCGCGGCATCGGTTATTTTTTGCAGGGCAGTGGTTACCGCATCGGCATCCCTTTCCGCCCTCATTTTTTTCAAACGTTCAATTTGGCCAGTGCGCACCGCAGTATTGTCCACGTCGCGCACTTCTATATCGCTTTCCTCTTCCGTGCGGTACTGGTTTACCCCCACGATAACGTCTTTGCCAGAATCGATGCGGGCCTGCTTCTTGGCCGCAGCCTCCTCTATGCGCATCTTGGGCAGGCCGCTTTCTATGGCTTTGGCCATGCCGCCCAATTGCTCTACCTCCTGTATCAGTTGCCAGGCTTTATGGGCCAGTTCATGGGTCAGGTATTCCACATAGTAAGAACCGCCCCAAGGGTCCACCACCTTGGTGATGTTGGTCTCCTTTTGCAGGTAGAGTTGGGTATCGCGGGCTATTTTGGCACTAAAGTCGGTAGGCAGGGCAATGGCCTCGTCCAGGGCATTGGTGTGTAGCGACTGCGTGCCGCCAAAAGCAGCCGCCATTGCTTCCACGCAGGTGCGGATGACATTGTTGAAAGGGTCTTGTTCCGTCAGGCTCCAGCCCGAGGTTTGGCAATGCGTACGCAGGGCCATCGATTTGTCGTCTTTCGGGTTGAACTGCTTCACTATCTTGGCCCACAACATACGGGCGGCGCGCATTTTGGCTATCTCCATAAATGGGTTCATGCCGATGCCCCAAAAGAAAGACAGCCGAGGGGCAAAGTCGTCAATATCCAAGCCTGCGGCCAGCCCTGTGCGGATGTATTCCAAGCCGTCGGCCAGGGTATAGGCCAGCTCAATATCGGCAGTGGCACCCGCTTCGTGCATGTGGTAGCCACTGATACTGATGCTGTTGAACTTGGGCATGTACTGCGAGGTATAGCGGAAAATATCGGCCACGATGCGCATGGAAGGCCCCGGAGGGTAGATATAGGTATTGCGCACCATGAACTCCTTCAATATATCGTTTTGTATGGTGCCGCTGAGCTTATGTGCTGGCACGCCCTGTTCTTCGGCGGCCACTATATAAAAGGCCATAACGGGTATTACGGCCCCGTTCATGGTCATGGATACGCTCATTTCGTCCAGCGGTATCTGGTCGAAGAGTATCTTCATGTCCAGTACCGAATCGATGGCCACACCGGCCTTGCCCACGTCACCCACCACCCTTTCATGGTCGCTGTCATAGCCGCGATGGGTAGCCAGGTCAAAGGCCACCGAAAGCCCCTTTTGCCCCGCGGCCAGGTTGTGGCGGTAAAAGGCGTTGCTTTCCTCAGCAGTAGAAAACCCGGCATACTGGCGGATAGTCCAAGGCCTTTGGGTGTACATGCTGCCATAGGGCCCCCGCAAAAACGGCGGTATGCCCGCGGCAAAGCCCAAGTGCTCCATGTCCTTCAGGTCATCAGCAGAAAAGACCGGCTTTACGGCAATGCCTTCCGGGGTTTGCCATTTCTGTGGCGAATCCGCTGTTGCTTGGTTGGGTTGTGTGCGGTACGCTATTTTGCTGAAATTGGGGCGCATAGATACAAATATAGGATTTCATGGTACTGGTAGTGAACTATGTAAAGCCCCTGACCATCACTTTATGAAAAGTCATTGAAACTTTGGATATTGTATGCTGCGTTATAAGACAATAACATCCTACTTATGAAACTTACCATGCTTATCACCGAAGGAGAAGAATACCTAATAGGAAAAATCAAGGAAATACCTGCAGTACTTACCCAAGGCAAGACGATTGATGAGGTAAAGGAAAACTTGAAGGATGCATTGGAGCTCTATTTGGAAGTAATGAGGCATGAACCTGAAGATGCCCGTATTATCACCGAAGAGGAATTTGTTCTAGGGTAATGTATGTCCATAAAAAGCAAGGATTTTATTAAGCATCTGGCAAACATTACTGTACACTGTACAGAAATGGAGCAAAACATGATGTTTACAAAAACATGCGGACTAATAAACTTACAACCATACCGCGCCATTCTACAATTGATAAAAACCTTGCACAGTTAATTTGTAAACAACTGGGAATACCCAAGTTATAGCACTTTTACAGATCACAGCAACACATAAGAAGCCTTCAGCAAAGAGAACACGATAGGACTGATATCCTCTAAGGAAGAGAGCCGCAGGTGGTTGATGTACCTGCCGTTGTAGGGCAAGCTTTTCTGGATGGGCTCTACTTCTAACGCATGAGAAGAATAAAATTTTAGATCCAGTTGGCGCTTCATGGGCCTGATGATGAGGAAGGTTTGCCGGTGGACAAACACGATACAGTTTTTGGTGGCACTCACGGTTACCTCGTCCCATGCCTCAATCTCAGCCAGCAGCTTGTCAAAAATCAATAACAGTTCGGGGGCTTTGTTCTCGAACAAGCTGTCAATACTCACTTTTACGCAGTTGTGCCACTGGTTGGGATTTCTCAATTCCCTCTCACATTTTGGGCATACGGCAGGCATTGACGGTTGTGTTTGAAAAACAACACCGCTGGGCATAAATAGTTGTTATGGAATTGTGGGGTAAGGTAAACATCAAACTTACATAGCCCCTTCCTCATTTGACGGTTACTTCGAAGCACTTTTCTTTGCTCCACCACTTTTCTTGCCGCTGCTTTTGCTGCTGGAAGTTTTGGAACTGCTAGTGGATTTGGAAGTGCCTGAAGATTTGCTACCTGAACCTGAGCTTTTAGTGCTGCTGCTCTTTTTGGTACCAGTGGATTTAGAACTACCAGAACCGCTAGTGGATTTGGAAGTGCCGGAGGATTTGCTCCCTGAACCTGAGCTTTTGCTACTAGTGCTCTTTTTGGTGCCAGTGCTTTTCTTGGTAGATGATTTCTTTTCAGGCACGTCTGCACCGGCTTCACGGGCTTCGGAAAGGCCTATGGCTATTGCCTGTTTGCGACTGGTTACTTTTTTACCGCTGCCGCCGCTTTTTAGCTTACCTTCCTTAAATTCATGCATTACTTTGCCCACTTTATCTTGGGCTTTCTTACTTGTTGCCATGTTATATAAGTTTTTGCGAAATGCAAGCAATAACTGTGCCTATAATCAATCGGCAAGGCTGCGGAAATCAACGGGCACCACTTTAGAAACGCCTGGCTCATACATGGTTACGCCATATATCACGTCTACAGCAGCCATGGTCTGTTTATTATGAGTTACCATGATAAACTGGCTATCGGTACTGAACTGGCGAATGGCTTGGTTGAACTTACCGATATTGGCATCGTCCAGGGGGGCATCCACCTCATCCAGAATACAAAAGGGTGCGGGTTTTAATAAGTAAAGGGAAAACAATATAGCCAATGCGGTAAGAGTTTTTTCTCCCCCTGACAGTTGGTCTATTACTTGTGGCTTTTTCCCCTTGGGTTTAGCGATAATCTCGATATCCGATTCCAAAGGGTTTTCAGGCTCAGTAAGCAATAAGTCGCAGGTATCATCGGGAGTAAACAAAGAGCGGAACACTTTCTGGAAATTGTCGCGCACTTGACTGAAAGCTGCCATGAACTGTTCACGTGCCGATGCTTCAATTTCGTCCATGGTAGCGGTGAGCGAATCCTTTGCCTTTACCAAATCGGCTTTCTGGGTAGTGATAAAATCATGCCGCTGCTGCATTTCATCAAATGCTTCCACCGCCATGGGGTTAATTTCGCCAAAGGTTTCTACACGATTTCTAATACGCTCTACTTCCTGTTGTAGCTCTTCCTTGCTTTGCTCGGCCTTTAAAGGCTCTTGGGCAATTTTATCCAAGTCGATATGGAATTCTACCGATAGCCTTTCCTTGAGGCCCTGCAACTGTATGCGCAGTTCGGTCTGTTTGTCCTTAATGCTTTCCAGCAACACCATGTTTTGGTTCTGCTGCTTCTGCCAGTTGCGGATGCGCTCCTCCGTGGTGTTAATGTCGCCCTTAGCTTTAAAATATCCTGTTTCCACCTCCGTAAGGCCTTGCTGAAAGCTGTCCCTTTGGTCACGCAGCTCAGAAAGGAGGTTTTCCAAAGTTGCTAGCAGATGGAAGTTCTCTTCCAGCTTCGACTTCCCCGCTACAATTTCATTTTCATGTTGGGCTGTAAGCCTTTTGCTTTCTGTAAGGCGGCTTTCCGTAAAATCGGCTTCTTGTTGTAGGGAGTTCAGTAAATTTTGTTGCTGGTGGAACAGGATATTCTTTTCATTGTATTTGGAAGAAGCCTCGGAAAGGGATTGGCTCGCTTCATTAAATTGCTTTAGTATCTCGAAGTGTTGGGCATCTATTTCAGCCTTTGTTGCCTGCAATGCTTTGGCCTGCTCCTGATTAGCCGATATCTGTGTATCAAAAACGGCAATCCTCGCCTCAATGTCGGCATTCTTGGCCTGAAACTGGTCAATAAAGGTACGGTAGTTATCTACTTTAGCATTTAGGCCCGATAGGCGGCTATCCAACTGGCCAATGGCGGAACGCAGATGCTGTATATCCTGCACTTTGGTTGCTCCCTTCAGCTTATTGATTTGTTGCTCCAGTTGATTGATGCTTCGTTCCGTCTGCTTTTTTTGCTCCTGTAGCTCTTCTATTTCCTTTTTCAGCTTCTCCAAATTCTTGCTACGGCCTATTCTCATTCCCTCAAACAGCCCCACCGAGCCGCCTCCGAAGGAAAACCAGGTACGGGCATATTTACCTGACTGGGAAAGAAAAGTTAAGGGGTTATTCTTATCCTGTCCCAATTGCTTCAGTGCTTCCTCTGATTGCAAATCGGCATCGTTTACAATGTAGACCTTATCAAGCAGAAATGCAGCCAGCTTATGGTACTTGGGGTCAACTTCTATAGCCTCCGTCAAAGGCACGGCATTGGAAAACACCACGGCTTGCGATGATTCATAATCCTTTAAATCATCCAATACAAAAAAACTGATGCGCCCTTTGCCTGCCTCGTTCAGCAGGTTGATATTGGTTTGCGCTTCTTCTGCGGTATCGGCTACCAAATAATTGAGATAAGGCTCCAAGTAGTTCTCGCAAGCGGTGCGGTATTCACCCTTGCAATAGATTACGTCAGAAAGCAAGGGAGCCGTGGCAGTATCCTTCTTATTCTTCTTCAAAAACTTGATAGACTCTGGGAAACCTTCCAAATTGTCCACCAAGCTTTTGTTCAGGTTATATTCGTTCTGTTTTTGGTCAAGGGAGCGGTTTTCCCTTGCCAATTGTTGGCGGGTTTCTTCCAACAAGCGTTGGGTGTTCTCTAAGTTGATTTTCAGGTTCTCCTCATCCGCTAACAATTTGTCCAGTTGTTCTTGCTGTTCCTGACGTTGCTGCTGTAGTTGCGTTATTTCGGTTAACAGCACCTGTAGGCTTTCTTCCCTGTCTTTGTTTTCATTTTTGTTTTGTTCAATTGAGCGTTGCAGCCCCTCTTTTTGGCTGATACTGATAGCAATATCCTTATCAAGTTGGGTGAGCTGTTTCTCTAAATCGTTTTTCTGTGCAATGACAGTATCCAGTTGGGTTTTCAAGCTGCTATTAGCTGTTCTGTTGTCATTCAACTGCTGGTTGAGAGCTTCCAGTTCTTGCTTTATTTGGGCAACCTGTACTTCTTGGTTGGCTTTTTTCTCGGCCGTGACCAATAGCTTTTGTTCCAACTCTCCTTGTTGTTGACCACTTTCTGCCACTTGCTTTTCCAAAGAGGCAATCTTTTCCGTTAAGAAAGTTTGCTGTTGTCGGGCAAAACTTTGCTCGCTTTCTTTCTTATTGATTGCTTGCAAAACCTCGTTCAATTCCTTTTGGCGGCTGCTCAAGTGTTTTTCCTGCTCAAGTATATCCAGCTTTTGCTTTTCCAGTTCCGATTCCAGTTGACGCAATCGCACCTCGGCTTCCAACTTTTTGTTATGTTCCTCGGCCCTTTGGGTTTCCAGTTTTTTGAATGTTTCCTGGTGGACCGCCCAGTGGTGTTTGGCCAGTTCAATGCTGGCCTCCTTATAAGTTTCCTTCAGTTGATAGAAGCGCTTGGTTTTTTTGGCCTGTGCCTCCAGCGATTTAAGGTTATTGCCTATTTCGAACAACAAATCTTCCACCCTTGCCAAATCAGCATCTGCGGCTTGCAGCTTGGCCAGTGTTTCTTTCTTTCGCTGCTTGTACTTTGAAATACCTGCTGCCTGTTCAAACAACCTTCTGCGGCTGTTTTCACGGTCATGCAGTATTTCATCTATCATTTTCAGCTCAATAATAGCGTAGCTATCACTGCTAATGCCGGTATCCAAAAAGAGATTGGTAATATCTTTCAACCTACAGGCAACGTCGTTGATTTTGTATTCGCTGTCGCCATTACGGTATAGGATACGCGTAACGGTAACATTGGCAAAATCGGTAGGGATTAGGTTTTTGGTGTTTTCAAAGCTCAGTGATACCTCCGCCATGCCAGCAGGCTTGCGGTTGCGCGAGCCATTGAAGATAAGGTTGCTCATCTTTTCCGAA
The DNA here is from genome assembly GCA_033762815.1 of Chitinophagales bacterium. Lineage (GTDB taxonomy): Bacteria > Bacteroidota > Bacteroidia > Chitinophagales > CAIOSU01 > JANRLF01. Next base: position 55,561 of record JANRLF010000007.1, read on the forward strand.
CGCAGGTTGCTGGTGCGCTGCTCGCCAATTACCCAGCGCATGGCATCTACCACATTACTTTTGCCACTACCATTAGGGCCCACTACACCAGTAATGTTCTCGTTGAAGTGAATCACCGTTTTGTCGGCAAAGCTTTTGAAGCCTTTTATTTCCAGAGAGGTTAAGCGCAAGGAAGGACTCGTTTTGGGGACGTGAATTTACGGAATCCCTACCAAGTTTGAATGCTAATTTTACCTATCCTCCAGCCATTCTTTGAATAATTTACTTGGGTACATGCAGTAGACTAAATTCTGTGCTCGTATCATTCTTATCTGCAATAGCAACATACAGTAATATCACACCCATGCTAAAGGGTTTGTCCATTTTCATTCAAGAAAAAACCGTTCGTTCTCCTTAAACATGTTGCTGAGTTTGATTTCTGTATCTTGTAGTAATGCGACGCATATGTGCTTATTCAGTTCGGGAAGTTCCGATAGCATCATGGTGGTTAACTTGTCCATGCGTTCATAACATTTTTTGAGCAGTACCTCGCCTTTGGGGGTCAGTTGTAGCAACTTGGCACGCTTATCATTTATATCTGCAAGTTCGGTTGCCAAACCTCTTTTGATCAATCGATTTATTATTTCCACTGCGGTAGAGTATTCTACCAGCATGGCAGTTGCCACGTTGGCCTTATTAGGCTGTTGCATAATCCCAATTGCGCTCAATGCTCCAAACTCATCAAATGTCTTGAGGCCTAAATCTTTCAATGCTGACTCAGAAAAAATGAAAGTCAGTTTGCCTATCCGTGCTAAAATTTTAACCAACAAACTGGTAACCGATGGCGGATGCAAGCCTCCCGCTATTTCTTTTTTCGGCGGATCTATACTTTTTAACAATCTATATCGGCAATAATCGTCAACACTACTCGTAGGGTGATTTTCTTGATATAGCAAATAGTCTGAAAGCAATTGAACTATAGGATGGCCATTCATTTATACGTGATTTAACGAAAAATTTATTATCGATTTGTAGCTTTTTGATAAAAATAGTACAATTTTGCTTCAAAATTATTCCACATTAAATTAAACAATCCGCCCGTTAGATTGTCTTTTGTTTTTTTAATCCCGATAAGAATGATTGCAAAGCTTCAAAATGTCTCTAAGGAATACAAGGTTGGCGATCAGACTATCGTGGCACTGCAAGCAACGGATTTAGAAATCAACAATAGTGAGCTTACCTTAATCATTGGTCCTTCTGGGTCGGGCAAAACCACGCTTTTATCCTTGTTGGGCTGCGTTATATACCCTACTACCGGGCAGCTATGGGTCAATGGCAACCTAATCAATGAACTATCGGAAAAGCAGCTCGCCCATTTGAGGCTGAACAATATTGGCTTCGTTTTCCAAAATTTTAACCTGCTGGCCCCTTTAAATGCCGAGGATAATGTATTGATGCCATTAAGGCTAATGGGAGTTGCCGAGAAAGAAGCAAAAGAAAAGACAAGGGCCGCTTTGGAGTTGGTAGGTATGATGGATAGACGAAAAAATCTTCCCAAACAACTTTCCGGCGGACAACAGCAACGGGTTGCCATAGCACGCGCCCTAGTAACCGAGCCCAAATTGATATTATGCGACGAGCCTACCGCATCTCTAGATAAAGATTCCTTAAAAATTGTAATGGGAGAATTGCGCTCATTGGCCGATGCCGGAAAAGCAGTTGCCGTAGTGACCCATGACCCCAGATTGAAAGAGTATGCCCACCGTGTGATTGCGGTAAATAACGGCATTGTAACCGAAGAAAACCTTGCAGCAGATATTTTCCATTAAAAGCCAAACCACCATGCGAATACATTTCATACCGTTAATCTTTGCATCCATCATGTTAGTTTCTTGTGGTGGGAAAAAGGAAACCACCCCCAATAAAACTGCTATAGATACCCTGATTAAAGTACAAGTGGTTGCAAGGTAGCAGGGATAGCAACCATAGAACCAAAGGAGCATATTGTTTCATTGTATGCCGAATCAGGTGGGTTGATCAAAAAAATCTATCATGACATTAACGATACCGTGAAAAAAGGGGCATTGATACTGGAACTTGAATCCGCAGTGGAAGAAGCCCAACTGAAACAAGCACAATCGAAACTAGCTACGCAAAAAGCAATCATAGAAAATGCATCGTCTCAATTGCTGTCTTTAAAAACAAAATTGGCCAATGCCTCCCTCAACTACGAGCGCAACCAAAAACTGCTTCAATCGGGTGGCGTAACCAAGAAAGAGACCGATGATAGCAAGTTTAACTATGAATCGTTGCAGGCCGATTTGCTAGCGGCTGAGGCCAATGTAAAACAACAACAAAGCAAACTTTCAGAAATCAACGCCGACATACAATACTTTTCAGAATTGCTGGAAAACAAAAAAGTACGCGCACCAATGGATGGGCGCATATTATCGATGGACGTGAAACAGGGCAACAACATTAGTACCACCAGCATTATAGGAGATTTCGCCCCAGCAGGGCCATTGATGGCTATTACGGAGATAGATGAACTATATGCCGACCAGGTAGATATGGGCATGAAAGCATTTATTAAGCCACAAGGAAAAACCGATACAATCGGTACTGGCAGCGTGTTTTTGACTTCGCCTTACTTGCGTAAAAAATCCCTTTTTGCTGATGACCCCGCCAATATGGAAGATAGAAGGGTAAGGGAAGTAAGGGTGCTGCTCGATAAGGGAAGTAAAGCATTGATAGGTAGCAGGGTAGAATGTGTAATACAAATTAAATAAGGCCATGCTAAGAACTGCCCTGCGCTTCATCTATTTTGACAAGCCCAAATCGATTGGTGCTTTGGCCGGTACCATCATTTCCGTTTTTTTGATTGGCCAGCAGGTAGGCATTTTCATTTTCTTGATCAATGCCATGTCAGCTTTGGTGCGCAACAATGCCGAGTATGTATGGGTGGTGGACAACAAGACTACCAACGTAAACGCTCTGGCAGAGCTTGACATGCGTATCAACTACGAGTTGCGCAGCTTACCCAATGTAGCAGCTACATATCCTTTAGTGGTTTCTGCAGGTTCCGCAAGGTTCGAAAACGGAAAGTCAGCAGGAGTAACCTTGGTGGGGGTAGAAGCACCGGCATTTGCTGGGGGGCCTTGGAATGTGGCCATTGGCAACAAAAACGACCTGCTGCAGGATGGGGCAGTATTTACCGAGTATTTCGATAAGCCCCTTTTTGGTGGCTTGCAGCCTGGTCAATACTTCGAAATCAATGGCAAAAAAGTATTCAATGCAGGAGAAACAAAAGGCATTCGTGTATTTGGTGGAGGAGTGTTCACCTTTACAACTATTGAAAGGGCTAGATACCTCGGCAATGTGCCTACCACTAAAGCAAATGCCTTTCTCATAAAGATGAAAGACCCCGCACAACGCGACCAACTGATTGCAGCTATCAACGGTACTATACCCAGCGTAAGGGCCTGGCGCAGCGAAGACTTGACTAAGGAAACCATTATGACCATATTGGCTACGTCGGGCATCGCCATTTCTTTCGGCACCTTAATATTTTTTGCACTGATTGTGGGCTTTGTTATCATTGGGCTCACCTTATATTCATCAGCTATTGACCGTATAAAGGATTACGGTACCTTAAAAGCCATTGGGGCCACCAATGGCTATATTACGCGCTTAATCGTAACGCAAGCCATGGTGATTGCCATTACTGGTTTTTGCATCGGGATGGTGTTTGTAGAAGGATTCAGGAATGGGATTGCCAATGCGGGTACCATTTTCAACTACCCATTATGGCTTCGCTTTGCATTTTTTGGAGTCACCATTCTTATCGGTTTGTTTGGTAGCCTATTTGCCGTGCGGCGTATCACAAGCCTGGAACCAGCCGCTGTATTCAGAGGATAAAACATTTTGCTGTTATGAGAACCACCCCCGTATTCTTGATTGGCCTTTTAATTACGGCTAATATCTATGGTCAGCAGCCACTTAGTTTGGAAACTGCGCAAGCCCAAGCATTGGCCAATCGAAAAGATTTGAAGGTTGAGCAATTGAACGTGCAAATTGCTGAAAATGAAATCAAGAAAGTAACATCCCGAAATTTACCGCAGTTAAGCTCTGATCTTGACGTACGCTGGAATACCCAATTGCCCAGCAACGTGATACCAGGCGAAGCATTTGGGGTAGCAGGCTCACCAGATAGGTTCGTACAATTCGGTACGGATTGGAACAGCAGTTGGGCATTCAACCTAAACCAGACACTGTTTGACCCTGCTATCAACGGCGATAAAAAAATCGCCCAGCAACAAGTGTTATTGAATAGTTTCAATGCAAAGGCAACCGAAGCCGTAATTAAACAACAGGTAACGGAAGCTTACTTTACGGTGTTATTGTGGCAGGAAAGAACCGCATTGAGCGAAAGCAACTTGCAGCGTACGAAAGATATACTAAACACTGCCGTTGACCAACTACAACAAGGTACAATTACTGCCTATGATAGGCAAAAGTATCAATTGGATTTTGCTAACGCGGAAGCAGAACATGCAAAGAACGCCAATAACTTACAGCTATCCTTTCAAGATTTGTTTTATAAAATGGGCTTGGATACCCTACAAAGCATCGTATTGACCGATTCCTTATCGGCATTGTTCGTCCAATTGAAAAATGAATTGCTCGACTTTGAAAAAGTAAACAGGCCCGAATTGCAGGCGCAAAAAATACAACAAGATATTTGGAAACTAAATATCAGGAAACAAAAGATGCTGTATATTCCTAAAATCAGTTTTTATGGCAATTATACCTGGCAATCACTTTCTGACAATGCTAACTTTTTTGATAGCGACAATTGGTTTCCATTCAATTACATTGGCCTGAATGCCAACATTCCTATTTTTGATGGTCTGCTAAAAGCAAAAACAAAGCAGGAGTACCAGTTAAGGCTTCAATCATCTACCTTTCAATATGAGAAACTGGAAGACGACTACCAGCAACAAGCCCATAACGCCTTACTCTCCGCAAAAAATGCTGAAGCAGATTTACAATATCAGCGACAAAATTTGGAGCTTGCTAATCAACTCTATCAAATAGATACGGATAGGCTGAAGAACGGTACCATAAAAGCCAATGATTTAGCCACTACCAGCTATACTTTGCGGCAAACCCAAACCAACTATTTAAATGCTGCATATAATTACCTAGTAGCAGTGGTACAATTTAAAAAGGCTATTGGCAGCTTATAATGGTCGTTTATAAGACAGCCAAAGCATGAATAAGCCCAGTACCAACATTACCGCACCGGAACAGGCATTGAGCAAATGGGCAGCCATGGTAGGGGTATAGACAAAGCCTACTATTACTAGCAGCAAGCCCAAGATGGCGAAGAACAAGCCTATGACAAATCGCAAGTCGGTGAAACGATCAAAATCCATGGTGGCTCTATATAAATATAAGGTTCAATAACAAAGTAAGGCCCAATACCAATAAGGCCAGTGGAACAGGCTTGCGGTACCATATCGTTTCTGTTTCGCTACTTCGGTCGGTCAGGCTGTACACCAATCCCCGCAACTCGGTATCCGACTTAGCCCTTGTAAACAAGCTAATGACGATGGTGGTCAAAAAACAAGTGCTCCATGATACGATGGCAATGGCAAAGCTATGGGCCATACCTGAGCTGAATTGGTGCATGCTAAAAAGCCAGCCTCCCTTGCCTTCTGCTTCGGTCAAACCATGGCATGCGGCAGCCCCCAAAGTACCCGCCACCAAACCCCAAAACGCGGCGTGGCCGGTGGTGCGTTTCCAGAACATGCCCAAAAAGAAGGTGGCGAACAATGGTGCGTTTACGAAACCAAATACCAGTTGCAGCAAATCCATGATATTGTTGAACTGGGCTGCCACATAAGCCGTGGCGATAGAGAAAAGAATTCCGAATATGGTCGCCATTTTGCCCACGCTTAGGTAATGTGCGTCAGTAGCTTTTGGCCTAAAATAAGATTGGTAAATATCGAACGTAAAAACGGTGTTGAAGGCAGTGACATTACCCGCCATTCCTGACATAAAGGAAGCCAATAAGGCCGTAATACCCACGCCCAATAAGCCTGTGGGGTAATAATGCCCTATTAAAGTAGGCAGTGCCATGTTATAGTCATAGCTGCCATCAGCTTTTATTGGCAACTGTACCGAGCCTAGTTTTTGCATCAGCGCCATAATAATCAGCCCTGGTAAAATCACTACTAAGGGCATGAACATTTTGGGAAAGGCGGCTATCAATGGGGTACGCTGCGCGGCCGACATGTTGCGGGCAATCATAGCCCGTTGCACTACCAAAAAATCAGTGCACCAATAACCAAACGACAATACAAAACCAAGGCCCATAGCCATGCTCCAAATATTCACGCCCATGGGGTTGCTCTCGGCCTTGCCCATATACTTCCAGCTACTGGTCATTACCGGCTGAAGGTTTTGCACGATTCCATTCCAGCCACCTATTTCATACAGCCCCACAAATACTACCGGGGCAATGCCCAACACAATCAAGAAGAATTGCAGCACCTCATTATATACGGCACTGGTAAGGCCGCCGAGTAAAGTATAAGTAAGCACAATGCCAGCAGCAATTAATATAGAGGAATCAAAATCCCAACCCAGAATAGTTTCCAATAAACTTGCTAAGGCATAAAGGGAAATACCTGATGAAAAAATGGTCATCAATGCAAAAGTTACGGCATTGAAACCCCTTGTTTTTTCATCGAAACGCAATGCCAAGTATTCTGGAACGGAGCGCGCACGGCTGCCATAATAAAACGGCATCATGAACACGCCCAAGAATACCATAGCAGGTATGGCACCAATCCAATAGAAATGGCTGGTCATGATTCCATACTTGGCACCAGAGGCAGCCATGCCTATTACCTCCTGGGCACCCAAGTTGGCAGCGATAAAAGCCAAACTGGTAATCCACAACGGCACGGAGCGGTTGCTCATCAGGAAGTCGTTGCTGGTCTTTACCTTGCGTTTAATAAAATATCCTATGCCCAGTACAAACAGGAAGTAAAGGGCAATGATGCCATAATCAATGAAACCCAACTGCATAAAGCGATACTATTCGGCCTAAGGTAATATACATTCCCCAATCAGCCAAAAAGGTAGTTTCTTAACAGTAAATCTGGCATACAGAAACCTGCTCCCTGTAAATTTAGTTATCTTAGAAAAGCAAAAGCTGGAATATGGGACTGGAGAAACTAAAAAATGAGCTTCGTCGATATATTGATAACTCAAATGATGAAGCATTGCTCGAAAAGCTAAAGCTTGCTTTTCAGGCCGTGCATCCAAAAAGCGATTTTTGGTTTGACCTAAGTACTGAGGAGCAACAGGATATTGAACAAGGGCTTAAAGAAATAGAACATGAGGATAATCTACTCGATCATTCCAAAGTAATGGAAGAAGCCCGCAAATGGAAAAGAAAATAAAGTGGCGTAAAAAAGCTAAAGCAAGACTTCAAGAGATTTATAATTTTCTTTACAAGAAATGGGGCGAAAAAGCAACTGAAGATTTTTTGGATTTACTGGAAAGGGATTTAGAATTATTACTGATTTTTCCAAATATGGGCATCCTATCAGAAGAAAAGCCTTTGATAAGAAAATTTCTGGTCACTAAACATAACTATCTAATATATACAATTAGGAAAGGTTACTTAATTGTGCTGAACATTCAGGATACAAGAATGCAATAAATCCCATAACATATTTGGGATACCCCTATTTGATATACACATCACTAGAAACACCATGCTGAAATTTTTTTCACCCCTACATGTACAACTTCAAAAAATAGTTGTACATTTAGACAATTATCTAACTATTTAACATGCGCAACTTCTTTAAGGCACTCGACGACCCTACCCGAAGGCAGATTATGGAAATGCTTCGCGAAAAGGACCTTACCGCCAGCGAAATAGCGGATGCCTTTGATATGAGCAAACCCAGCATTTCCTATCATTTGGATTTATTGAGGCAAGCGGGGCTAGTGCATTCCGTAAAGAAAGGCCAATACGTACTGTATTCGCTCAATACCACGGTGTTGGATGAGGCAGTATCATGGCTACTTAGCTTAAAAGACAAACAAAAACTCCCATAATATGACTACACGCACACATCATATCATCCAAATCGGCCTAATGCTGGCCGCACTGGTTCTGAGCCTGATTTTTTGGAACAAAATGCCTGACAGGATACCCATCCATTACAACCTGCAAGGAGAGATAGATAACTATGGGCCGAAAGGCATGTTGTTCCTTTTGTTTCCCGGCATAGGGCTATTAGTGTATGCCATTATCCAATTGCTGCCTATGATTGACCCCAAACGGAACATTAGGGACTATATGGACAACTTTAGGAGCTTTGGTACCATTCTGATGGCATTCCTTTTTTGCCTTTATCTTGTACAGTTGCTAGGCATTTTGGGCTACTCCCATAACCTAAACCAGTACATTCCCATGCTGATCATTTTCATGATGATGGCTTTGGGCAACTTTTTCGGAAAACTACGGCCCAACTATTTCATCGGCATCCGCACCCCATGGACACTGGAAAACGAAAGGGTTTGGATTAAAACCCACCGCTTTGCAGGCTATGTATGGGTATTGGCTTCTATTGTAATGCTCATTGCTTTCCCTTTCCTTAAAGGCAATTTCTTACAAGGATTGTTCATAGCCTACATTGGCGTACTGGTAGCGGCGCCTGTGCTCTATTCTTTCATTATCTACCGCAAACTCAAAAACGGTACTGCCATATAATTACTTGGCCACAAAGTTAAGCGAGAGCGAATTGATGCAGTAACGCATGCCAGTGGGCTTTGGCCCATCGTTGAACACATGGCCCAAATGGCCGCCACACCTTGCACAATGCACTTCGGTACGGGTCATGCCAAGGGAGTTATCCACGCTCTCGGCTACATTGGGAGCGATGGGCTGGAAAAAGCTGGGCCATCCGGTGCCTGAATTGAATTTGGTAGAAGATTGAAATAGGGGCAGGCCGCAAGCCGCACAAGTATAAGTGCCTTCTTCATGGTGGTCGTTGTACTTACCGCTAAAAGGAGGTTCGGTGCCTTGGTGGCAAATGACGTTTACCTGGTCATCGCTCAAGTGCTTTTTCAATTCGGCTTCGTTCTTCACAATGCGCTCTTGGGCTGGGAAATCATTTTTTTCCACTGTCTTTTTTGGTTGGTTTTGGCCGCAGGAAGTGATGGAAAAAGCGGCAATCAAAAGGGAAATAGCAATTAATTGCTTCATGGGTGCAGTTGTTTTTTAACACAATAGCATTGAGCGACATATTGTTCCACGCTTAACCATTGTTAACAGTAGGGGCATAAAAAAAGCAGGTATGTAGTACCTGCTTTTTATTTGTTGAGGCTGCTTATCTTTTTACACGTAAACGGTTACCATCAAGGCTACCATGCTGATAAGCAACAATGCAAACGCCAAAATCACTAAGTTTTTCACCAGCTTCATAAGTCCTTGCTTTAAGTTTATAATAAAGGCTAAAGCTATGCCATTTATTGTGGCATGGAGGGCAAAGGTAATAATTTTGTGAAGAACGGGGAAACGGTGTGATAATACTGCACTACTGAATCGAGTTGATTAATGCCTATGAAAACTGAAAAAGTAGTTAAGATTTGCCTGTCAATATTATTGTTGGCAGCCCTTACCATGGTTACGCAAACGGCCGGGATTATACTTGCGCTAGTATGGTTTACTTTTCGGCGAGTAAAAGTATTGGCATCCCTGAACCATACACCACTTTACTTTCTCTTTAGCTTTATTGCCGTTTATCTAATTTCAGTATTTATCGTTACACCCTATTTTGCAAAAATTAATGGTCGAGTGCCTCTTCCTGTAGTATCCAAAAACAACTCACTGATACCTGTAAGCTTTCTAACAGTACTTTGCAACCGCCATTATGTAAAACCTAAATTGTACCAAGCTCTACAAGAAGTAAACAAAGAAATGTCCATTCAGTATCCCCAGTTTAGCATAGGCTACTTGGATGCCTGTTTCCCATTTTTTAATGGCTTCCCTTTAATTCCGCACTTAAGCCATAGTGATGGGAAGAAGATAGATTTAGCGTTTGTATATAGAGATACCAGAACGAATACTCTAAGTATTGCCCGTACCCCTACCCCATTTGGCTATGGGAGTTTCGAACCTGCAAAAAAGAAAGAAACTGATAAAGCCGACCAATGCAATAAACGCAATGTATTTTACAACTTTTCCCAGCTTTTAGGCTGGAAAGTTAGACCCCATCTGCAAATAGACCCAATTGCCACAACAATGTTGGCTAAGGCGTGTGCAGCCAATCCCAAAATTCATAAAATCTTCTTGGAGCCACATTTGAAAAAACGATGGCATCTTGATTCCTTCTCGAAAATCCGCTTTCAGGGATGCTGGTCAGTTCGGCATGATGACCATTTACATGTACAGCTATAGGTAGCCGTCAGTTATTCCCTTATAATTGATTAAATGCACCTTTTCCATTTTCAGCTTGCAAATATGGTATTGAATACTTACCATTATGGTAGATGGTAGAAAGATGTTAATTGTTCCGCCGATTTTGAATGAGCAGAAGAAACGACGACTATTAGCCATAATGATAAAAAAACAGAAAAAACACACACTTTTTTACACAAACAACTGATTATCTGAAAATTAATTGAAACTGAAATACCACTGAAGTACTACCGAAGTATCACTGAAGTACCACTGAAGTACTACTGAAATACCACTGAAGTACCACCGAAATACTACTGAAACACAAAATCAAGCTAGCTTTTTGTATGGAGAATAGATTACCCAGACTATTCAGAGATATAGCACAATAAAAAAAACCGTTCTTGGAAATCCAAAAACGGCTTTGCTGTTAGTTTGAAATATTTGTGCTCCAGCAATATAATTTTCGAAAACCGTCCAGTCAAATTTTTATCGCAGCATAACCTCTGTTTATAAATAAGTGGATAGTATGGTGCGTTAAAGCAAATTTTGTTTATAAGCACTGGATAATTGTGCAGAAAGCCAATAATTGTTGCATAACTGCGTGAATATCTTGTGCGAAACAAATTAGGAAAAAATTTGCGCAGGCTAAGGGCGCATATTACTTTTGAAAGTATCAGGCAAGGGATAAAGGCAGGCAAGCGAAAGCTGCCAGACCGCCCGAGGCACGACAAAGATAATGATGTTTTCCGAAGGATTTTAACTTTCTTGGAAAGTTAATTTTGAGAGAAGTAACAACTTCCAGAAGGATTCGCATTCATCGACCATGAAAATCGCTGCATGGCATTTATCATCGGTCCGTAGCCTAAGGAACGGCCAGCGCTTTTTCCGGTACTTCCGCAAGGATGCATCGATAAAGCAAAGCCCATAACAGTAGCCTGACGTTTTCATAAGTGCTTCAACGCACTGGAAAATGGAAGCGGGTACTTATCCTTCAAAAGATAGTACCCGCTTCTTGTTTTTTGCCGCTCCCCTATAATTCTTTCGGGAAGCCGTACAGCCTGCTATCACGGTGTGGAAGTACCAGTGCCGGTGCCGGTGCCTGAAGGGCTGCTGGGGTTGGTACCAGGGTCGGTGCTTGTACCGCTACCAGTGCCAGTGCCGCTTCCGTTGTTCATGTTGCCGTTTGTGTTCATGGTATCCATGGTGCCCGTCCCCATGTCGGTTCCACCGGTACCTCCGCTATTAGGGCCAGCTCCCGTATTGGATGGGCCAGTGTTATCATCCATTGTTCCGCTGTCTGTGCTATTATTACAGCTTGAAAGCAGCGCCACGCCAATAAGAATTCCAAAGAAGGTTTTCATTTCGATTGTTTTTGTGTTTAAATAAAGCAAAGCCCATTGGGGCAAAGCCAGTACCACAATTTTCGACTAGTGGCAACAATAAAAATATTAACGGAAGCCTTTGCTGGGCCAGCGTTATCAATGATTATTATATACTGATAAGCTCACTATTAGAGGTTTAAAAACAAGTGCTGGATAAGCGACTGTAGCAAATTTCCTACAACGGGGAAAAGCCACACACCCAGCTTGGTATATTAAAAGCAGCAATTCACTAGCTTTGTAACATGCAAATAACAGCCAAGGAATTATGTATCCTATTGGAAGGTGAATTAGAAGGGAATGGGGAAACGGTGGTAAGCAACCTCGCAAAAATTGAAACCGCCACCCAGGACGATATTAGCTTTATCGCCCAACCAAAATACGAACAATACGCCCATACCACGGGAGCTGGGGTGCTGATAGTTGCAAAAACCTTTAGAAGCGAACAGCCGGTGAAAGCCACTTTGATAAGAGTGGATGACCCTTACCAATCGTTTACCAAATTGCTCAACCTGCAGGCGTCAATGCAACAGACCAGCCTGTCGGGAGTGGAGCAACCTGCCTTTATTGGAGGTGGTGTAGTGCTGCCCCAGGACATTTATGTGGGGGCTTTCAGTTATATCGGGAAGGGAGCCAAAATAGGCAACGGGACTAAGATACACCCTCAAGTATATATTGGCGAGCATGCCGTTATTGGCGAACATTGCATCATCTATCCCGGTGCCCGCATTATGCATGACTGCAGAATAGGCAACCATTGCATCATTCATCCAGGTGCGGTGATAGGCAGTGATGGGTTTGGTTTTGCGCCCAATGCGGATGGCACCTACACAAAGATACCGCAAACCGGCAACGTCATTTTGGAGGACTATGTAGAAATTGGAGCCAACACTACAATTGATAGGGCCACATTGGGAGCAACTGTTATCAAAAGGGGTGTAAAGCTGGATAACCTAATACAGGTAGGGCATAATGTAGAGATAGGGGAAAACACCGCTATGGCTGCCCAAGTGGGAATTGCCGGTAGCACCAAAATAGGAAAGAATGTAATGGTAGCAGGCCAAGTAGGCTTTGCAGGGCACCTGAATATTGCCGATGGCTCCAAGTTCCAAGCGCAGGCTGGGGTACCACAATCGGTAGAGAAACCGAATGCGGCTTGGGGAGGTACGCCGGCCATAGATGTAAGGCAGTATATAAAATCTCTAGTAATTTTCAGAAATTTACCTGAAATGGAGAGAAGGCTTCGCGAAATTGAGCAACAACTAAAAGGGTAAAAACAGATAACTTATGTCGCAAGCTACTGCCGAAGTAAGCACTTTAACGAAACGTAAAGAGATGATGGACAAGCAGCACACGATAAAAAAAGCCGTTTCGATTACGGGAGTAGGCCTTCACTCAGGACAGGAGGTAACCTTAACCTTCAAACCAGCACCGATTAACCATGGCTATAAATTTAAACGTATAGATATAGAGGGCGAACCTACCATCAATGCCGATGCGGACTTGGTGGTGGAGGTGGCTAGGGGAACTACGCTGCAGCAAAACGGGGCTAAAGTGTCTACCGTGGAACATGCACTGGCAGCACTTTGCGGCCTGCAGATAGACAATGTGCTGATAGAATTGGACGGGCAGGAAGTACCTATTATGGATGGTAGCGCCAAATTCTTTATTGATGCGCTGGAAGAAGCAGGCCTGGAAGCCCAAGATGCCGACCGCAACTATTTTGAGTTGGACACCAATATCCGCTATAGCGACCCTGTCAATAAAGTAGAGATATTGGCCGTGCCTGACGATGAGTACAAGCTAACGGTGATGATCGATTACAACTCGCCGGTATTAGGTACCCAACATGCCTCGCTCAACCATATCAGCGATTTTAAGGATTATGCCGCATCCTCGCGCACCTTTTGCTTTTTGCACGAACTGGAATTGCTGCTGGAACACAACCTCATAAAAGGTGGCGACCTGAACAATGCTATAGTAGTGGTTGATAAGGTGGTAAGCGAAGAACAATTGGACCATTTAGCCAAGTTGTTCAACAAGCCAAAGGTTGCAGTAAAAGAGGAGGGCATTTTGAACAATGTGGAACTGCGCCACCGCAATGAACCCGCAAGGCACAAGCTGCTTGACGTAGTGGGCGACCTAGCCCTTGTTGGCAGGCCCATCAAGGCCAAAATTACTGCATCGCGCCCAGGGCATTCTGCCAATGTGGAGTTTGCCAAAAAACTGAAAGCTTATATCAAGCAAAAGAAAAATACGGAAGATATTCCAAAATATGACCCCCTAAAAAAGCCGCTTTACGATTTACGGCAAATAGAGGCAACCCTTCCGCATCGCTACCCGTTCTTGTTGGTCGATAAGATTATAGAGCTATCTGAACAGCATGTGGTGGGCATTAAAAACGTCACTTTTAATGAGCCTTATTTTCCGGGGCATTTTCCTGGCAACCCAGTAATGCCCGGAGTACTTCAATTGGAAGCACTGGCGCAAACAGGGGGCATTTTGGTGTTAAACACCGTTCCAGATCCTGAAAATTATGACACCTATTTTTTGATGATAGATGAGGCTAAATTCAAAAATAAAGTAGTTCCAGGAGATACTTTAATCCTTAAAATGGAGTTATTGAGCCCTATCCGTAGGGGTATTTGCGAAATGCGTGGTACCGCTTATGTAGGCGACAAAATCGCTTCTTCTGCCAAACTGGTGGCCAAAATAATGCGTAGGGAAACTGCATGAACCAGCCCCTGTCATATATTCACCCTGCTGCCAAAATTGCCGACAATGTGGTGATAGAGCCATTTGTAACCATCTCGAAAAATGTCGAGATTGGAGAAGGTACTTGGATAGGCCCCAATGTCACTATCATGGAGGGGGCACGCATTGGCAAAAACTGCAAAATTTTCCCTGGTGCGGTCATTTCTGCTGTGCCGCAAGATTTGAAGTTCAGGGGCGAACCCTCCACCGTAGAAATTGGCGATAACGTCATTATCAGGGAATACGTCACCATCAATCGCGGTACCCAGTATAGCAACAAAACAGTGGTGGGTGACAATTGTCTGTTGATGGCTTATGTACACGTGGCACATGATTGTGTCATTGGCAAAAATTGTATACTGGCAAATGATGTGGGCCTTGCTGGCCATATTGAGGTGGGCGATTTTGCTATTATTGGGGGCATGACTGCCGTCCATCAGTTTGTGAAAATAGGCGCTCATGCCTTTGTTGCTGGCGCATCCCTGGTAAGGAAAGATGTACCGCCGTATGTAAAAGCGGCACGCGAGCCATTATCGTATATGGGGGTCAATTCCGTAGGCTTGCGCAGAAGGGGATACAGCCAAGAAACGATTAACCATATCATGGATATCTACCGTATCCTTTTCATCAAAAACTCCAACATGAGCCGTGCGCTGAACATTGTGGAGGCTGAGGTGCCCGCCACCAGCGAGCGCGATATCATTGTGGGCTTTATTCGCGAGTCGGTGCGGGGTATTATGAAAGGTTTCAGTCAGCGAAATGACGGTTAAGCTAGTCGATGTATGGAAAAACTATGACCGCGAATTTATTTTAAGGCAGGTCAATTATGAATTCGTATCAGGTGAAAGTTATGCGATATTGGGCCCCAATGGCTCGGGTAAAAGCACCTTGCTGCAGCTAGTGGCAGGCTTAGTGAGTCCCAATAGGGGAAACATTGAATATATAGGCAAACAAGGATCAATACCAGTAGAAAGCCTGTACAAGCATTTGGGATTTTCCAGCCCCTATATGCAGTTAATGGAAGACTTTACGTTAAAGGAACAATTGGTATTCCATAAAGGCTTTCGCCATTATATCAACAAAATGGAAGTTAATGACGTTTTGATGTTAATGGCACTGGAAAAAGAAGCGAACAAACTGATTAGTAATTTCTCATCAGGCATGAAGCAAAGAGTAAAACTGGCCTTAAGTGTGCTCACTGAATCGGAATTGCTGCTACTGGACGAACCTGCCACCAATTTAGATACCGCCGGTATAACATGGTATCAAGCATTACTGAAGGATTACAGACAGGACAGAACCTTAATTGTAAGTTCCAACCGACTAGAGGAATATGAAATGTGCGAGCACAGAATAGATATTGCCGCATGGAAATAAAATGGAAAAACTCGTATATGGCACATAACTTGACCTATATACTTTCCATTAAGAATTGCTGAATATTACTGCCATATTGGCATCACTACCTAAAGAAAGGACGCTGGATGTTTAATCTACCATTTGGAGAAGAGGACGTTGAATTTCTCCCCATGATGTCTATTGAAGATGACGAAGATCAAAATAAAGACAATTTCCCCACCCAATTGCCGCTATTGCCCCTGCGCAATACCGTGTTGTATCCGGGGGTGGTAATACCTATTACCGTAGGCCGCGATAAATCAATTAAAGCCGTTAAGGAAGCCCACAAAAAGGATAAATTGATAGGCGTTGTCGCGCAAAGGGATTCGAATGTAGAAGACCCTGAAAGTAAAGACCTGTTTCAAATTGGCACTCTGGCGCGCATTATCAAAATGCTGAAAATGCCCGATGGCAGTAGCACGGTTATTATCCAAGGCCGCCAGCGTTTGAAAGTGAACGAGATAAAATCGGAAGACCCTTACATTCTTGCAACCATCAGTCCGCTATCTGATATAGAAGCCGTTAATGAAAAGGAATTTGATGCTACCATTTCTTCCATCAAAGAGCTTTCAGCGCAAATCATACGCATGTCGCCCAATATTCCTTCGGAAGCGAGCATCGTATTGAAGAATATCGATAACCCTACCTTTTTGATGCACTTTATTTCGTCCAATCTGAATAATGACATTCAGGATAAACAAGTGATTCTGGAAACGGATGATTTGGCAGTAAGGGCACAAATGGTATTGGGCTTTCTGCACAACGAATTGCAACTGCTGGAATTGAAAAACAAAATACAGTCGAAGGTAAAGACTGATATTGAGAAGCAGCAGAAAGACTATTTCCTGCACCAGCAGTTGAAAACCATACAGGAAGAATTGGGGGCTGACGAAAATAGCGATGCCAAACGCCTGCGTGAAAAAGCAAAGACAAAGAAGTGGAGCAAAGAGGTAGAGGCTGTATTCTACAAAGAAGTAGAGAAGCTGGAACGGATGAACGTTGCCGCAGCTGAGTATTCGGTGAGCCTCAATTATTTGGAACTGTTACTGGACCTACCTTGGAACGATTATACCAAAGATAACTTCGACCTAAAACACAGCAAGGAAGTATTGGATAAGGACCATTACGGATTGGATAAAATCAAAGACCGTATACTGGAATACTTGGCCGTACTAAAACTGAAAGGCGATATGAAATCGCCCATACTTTGTTTCGTGGGCCCTCCTGGGGTAGGTAAAACCTCTTTGGGCAAATCTATTGCCAAGGCGCTCAATCGTAAATATGTACGCATGTCATTAGGCGGACTGCACGATGAATCGGAAATACGCGGCCACCGCAAAACCTATATTGGAGCCATGCCCGGCAGGATTATTCAATCTATCAAAAAAGTACAGTCCAGCAATCCGGTGTTCATATTAGACGAAGTGGATAAAGTTGGTACCGACTTTAGGGGCGACCCCTCATCTGCCCTACTGGAAGTGTTGGACCCTGAGCAAAACACCCATTTCTATGACAACTATTTGGAACTGGAATACGACCTAAGCAAAACCATGTTCATTGCGACGGCCAACTCCCTCAACACCATACAACCAGCCTTGCGCGATAGGATGGAAATCATTTTCCTAAGTGGTTATTCCGTGGAGGAAAAGAAAGAAATAGCCAAGCGGCATTTGGTACCAAAAGTACGTAAAGACCATGGCCTTAAAGCCACCCAGATAAAGATACCTGATGAGGTGCTGGAGGCGGTGATACATAAATATACCCGCGAATCGGGCGTTCGAGAGCTTGACAGGCAGATAGCATCCATTATGCGCAATGCTGCCAAATCGGTAGCAATGGGTGAAAAACGCAATGCCACCATAAAGCTTAATGACCTGCACCAGATATTGGGGCCGCAAAAGTATGACATGGATATTTACCACGAAAAGCAACCTCCAGGGGTAGCAGTGGGCCTAGCATGGACGGCAGTGGGTGGGGATATTTTGTTTATCGAAGCCAGCCTTAGCCGGGGTAAAGGCAACCTTACCCTTACGGGCAATCTCGGTGATGTGATGAAGGAATCGGCCACCACGGCTCTGAGCTTTATCAAAGCCAATAGCGAGGTGCTGGGCATTGATGTGGATGACTTTGAGAAATGGAATGTGCATGTGCATGTACCCGAAGGCGCTACGCCAAAGGATGGTCCTTCAGCGGGCATTACCATGCTATCTGCTTTGACCTCTGCATTTACCAAACGGCCTTTGCGCCCTTATGTTGCTATGACCGGTGAAATCACCCTACGTGGCAAAGTATTGCCCGTTGGCGGTATCAAAGAGAAAATATTAGCCGCAAAACGCGCTGGCCTAAAAGAAATTATCCTATGCAAAATCAACCGCAGGGACGTGGAGGAAATCAGTAAGGAATATATCAAGGGCTTGCAATTCCATTATGTGGAGAATATGATGGACGTGCTCGATATAGCCTTAGAGAAGGAAGCGCAAATCATTTCGCCTACCATGGCGACCGTGAATTAAATAGCGGCTTTTTTCCGAATGGCTGCCCATTCATTCTTTAACTGGAATTTTCTATACAATTGGTAATAACTGATTAACAGGATGATAGCAAAAATGATGGACACGAACCATCCTTTAAAAATCATCGTGTTATAATTTGGCAAATACAATAACTTTCCAGCCTTTTCCAAGCTTAAGAAATAGGCAATGGAGAAAAGTATATAAAGCCAATAGTTTCTAATATACCAGCAATAAGCAAAGAACAATATCATGGCAGGATGGCAATATCGTTCGTGCATTTGGGTATTGAAGTAATAAAACACCAAGGCAATTAAGGCTGCGGAGAGGAAAAATAAACGTTGGTAATCTTCATTGAAAGTCATTTGCTTGCGCCAAACTTTGAGACTAGCCAGCAACAATGGGAAGAGGGCAAAAAAACTAGCGATGCAGAAGTTGAGCAAGCCAAATTGCTTATAGGTCATACCCCAAAGTAGTTGTGTATCTTCCCCTTCCAATTGGGTTCGGCTGATTATCAGCTCCCAGATATTCAGTGCACCCATACTTACTTTTGGGTAAAAGTCAACCGACCCAACAGCCACTTGCCATACTTTTCCAACCGATCCGGTAATAATCCATGGAATTAGAATAACAACCTGCATGGCAACAGCAGCCAACAAATATTGCGTAATTCTCAAAGGTTTGCGTAAGCATTGGGGCAGCAATACCAAGCTCAATAAAGGTAAAAAAATGATGGCCTGAATCTTCATGTTCAAAGCCAGTATATAAAAAATCATGCTCCAAGTGCCTTTTTCCCTAAGGGCCAACAAAAAGGAAAATAAAACAAAAGCAGTGTAAATGGAGTCAAACTGCCCCCAGAGATAAGAATTGTATAAATAGGCGGCATTCACCAGCAGAAATAGAGGAATATCATAATCGGGCTTGCCCCTTCTTAGGAAAAAAAACAAGGCAAAAGCTCCAAGAAAATCAAAAAATAAAGGAAAGACCTTAATGTATACGATATTCCGTTCAATGTTTTCTACCGAACCTTGAAATTTAGAGAAAAGGAAGAAGCAATAATGTATGAAAGGCGGATAATTAGTGCTTCCTTCATAAACATGCCCTAGCCCTTTTTGATAATTGTCAATAGTCCACCCTAACCAACATTGAACGTCAAACCCATGATACTTGGTGGGCAAGAATACTAATAATGAAATAAAATACAATATAGATACTGTAATCGCCTTTTTAGTGTTCATTACTTATAGTTCGTCATGCAACTATTAATCTTTAGCTAACGGATATCATAAACCTTTAGACCTTGCTCATCCTTAACTACTTCTACTTTATATTGCTGCTTAATCTGGTTAGCTATGCCCTCGTCTTCGGTAATTAGCCTTGTTGGAACATAATAGCTCAACTTATCAGGCGGAATGTGCTCTACCCCTATTCCCAGTACGTTGGCCTGTATAATATAGAAATCCATGTGCGGTGCATAGAGCCAGGTTACGTACACGGTGCTATCAGGCAATGTTCTGCCAGCTATTTGCTCGCGTATATAATATGCCGTCTTATAATATATACGCTCATTTTTCCTTTTTGTGGAGCCTGTAATCCTGTCCAGCACAGTGATATAGGGTATCACTGCTAATAGGAAAGCGACCCCTATGAATATCACTTTTGCCCTTTGTCCTTTATTCATTATTGCAGTGCCAAATTGAAGATACACTACGTCATAAATAAAAACGGCTACTTGTAATGACATAAGGGGATACAAAGGCAAATCATACCAACCCAGCTTAGTTTGTGCACTGGATATTACCAGCCAAAAGAATACTGACACCATTGCGAGGTAGATGATAAGCCTACGGTTTACCTCGTTGCTTACCTTTTTGACAAAGATGAGCGATAGAAAAATGAGTGGCATACCGAAGACAAACTTAGGCGCTAACAAAGCTAAGAGGTAAAACCAGAAACTCTCTTTATGTTCCTCAATTACCTGTAGGAAACGCCCGCCAAGCTCGTTGTCAGAAACGGCCTGCAGGTATCCCGGGGAAGCATTTTCGCGTAACAGGTAGTATGCAGCCACTATGGCTATAAACCCCATAACACCTACGTATAGCATGGGATTTTTAAACAGGGGGAACAATTTCTTACGGTAAATACTATAAACGCCCAACCCTGGAAGGAAAAGCAGCCCAGCGACGCCTTTGGTAAGAGCGGCTAATGTAAGTGCTACAAAAAAGAGGAGCAGATTTCGTCGCTCTCCATTTTCCGTCCAAGCAAAATAACTAAGGCTGGCAAAGGTGGTAAACAGCACCAGCAGCGCATCATAATCGCCAGTGCGAGTACCGTGAGTGGTAACATAACCAATGGAACTTACCAGTACTATGGCCGCAATGGCCCCTATTTCTGGCTGATGCAACAGTCGTCTGGAAAAGAACATTAATAGTAAACAGGTGGCAAATGCCGCCAAGGCAGCAGGGAGACGTATCGACCACTCTCCTATTCCAAATAGCTTGATACAAATGGTTTGCAGCCAAATCATAAGGGGCGGCTTGGTATTCCATAAGTCCGGCTTATAGTCAAAGGTAGTTACCAACCAGTTGTTGCTTTCGTGCATTTCTATCGCATTCATGGCCAGCCGCGCCTCATCATAGGTGCGTATAGGTAGAAGCCCCAATTGCAGAAACAAAGGTACGGCCACTATAGCAATAACCAGCAAATAAATTATTGCCTTTTTAATATTTTCATCCATTGCCCACAAAGGTAATATTTGGAGCCAACTACGCAGTTTCCTGTATAAACTTTTAAAATAGTGATATTTTGCCCTTGATGATAAAGCAGCTTCTCACCGCCACGATGCTTCTGCTTGTTTCAATGTGCTCCATCGCGCAAAGCAATAAAGCAGAACCCTGGTACACCGCCACCACAGTTTACCAAATCTATCCCCGTTCGTTTTATGATACTGATGGAGATGGCATCGGCGATTTGAAAGGCGTTATCGAAAAACTCGACTATATTAAGGCCAGCGGCTTTGAAACCATATGGCTGTCACCTTTCTTTAGCAGCCCACAAATGGACTTTGGTTATGACATTAGCGATTACAGGGGGGTGGCCCCTGAGTATGGGGATACGGCGATGGTGACCCAATTAATTACTGCGGTGCATGCTAAAGGCATGAAAATAGTATTCGATATGGTGATGAACCATACTTCCGACCAGCATCCTTGGTTTCAGGAAGCTAGGAAGTCAAAGGACAACCCTAAGCATGATTGGTATGTTTGGCAAGATGGAAAGGGTAAGCGGCCACCAAACAACTGGAAATCGCAAACAGGGGGCAGCGGCTGGCACTACGATAGTGTTGCCCACCAATATTATTGGGCTTCATTCCTTTCATTTCAGCCAGACCTTAATTACCACAATCCGGAAATGAAAACGGCCATGCTCGATAACCTTCGCTATTGGTTGGATAAGGGGGTAGATGGCTTTAGGCTCGACATCTTCAATTCCATTTACGAGGACAGTGCTTTCCATAACAATCCCTTTGCATTAAAAGTGGTGCCTTCAGAGACCAATCCAAATGGTTTCTTTCAGAAAATGAAATACACCATCAACCACCCGCAGAGCTTCGCCTTTGCCAATGAGTTGAGGGCTGTGTTGGAAGAATACAAATATCCACCGCGCTTTGCAGTGGGGGAAGTTTTTGGTAGCCATGAAGTATTGCGGCAGTTTATGGGCGAAGGGCACGACGGCCTTAACATGGTTTTTTTGTTCGAAATTCTTGACTTCAAGTTTAAGGCAAAATATTTCTGCAAGGTGCTGCAAACCTTCGAAAAAGAATTTCCGCATCCCTACATGCCCACCTATGTGTTCAGTAACCATGACCGTAAGCGAAGTATCTCAAGAATGGACAATGATACGCGCAAAGCCAAATTGTTGGCATTGTTTCAAATGACCGCCCGTGGAGTTCCTTTCACCTATCAGGGGGAAGAAATAGGCATGGAGCAGGCCTACATCCCGTTAAAACAGGCTAAGGATATATTGGCACAGAAATACAGCCGCATACCGCAATTTATCGCCAATATGTCATCGGAATCGCTCAACCGCGATGAATGCCGCACACCAATGCAATGGGACAGTACTACGAGTGCAGGCTTTTCCATCAGTAGCAATACCTGGTTGCCCGTCAACAACAATTACCACCGAATCAATGTAGCAGCCGAACAACGGGACAGCAATTCATTATGGCAGGTATATCGTCAACTGCTCCAACTACGCAAGAGCTCCAAAGCCCTGCAAAGCGATACGATTACTGTTCTTAAAAAAATGCCAAAAAACGTATTGGCTTTCCAGCGCAGCAATGCAGGTGAAACCTACACTGTTATTATCAATTTCAGCAAAAAGCGGAAGAACGTGGACGGGAATGAGGGCTCCCTCTTATATTCCATTGGCAATACCAAGTTGCAAACCGATCAGATTGAACTTGGCCCCTATGCTGGCCTGATTATCAAAAGCAATTAATACTTGCTACTCAATTCTCACTCTGGTCAAATCGAGCAGGTTCATTGCATTGGGTTGCATGCCCTTTACCCCTTTGCGTACAAAGCGCAGCACTTCATCATAAAACAAGGGCACTATGGGAGCTTCTTCCAAAACCAACCTATCCATTTCCTGATATAGGGCATAGCGTTTAGCATCATCGTTTTCGTTCAGCGAAGCGGCATACAGACTATCGAACCGCACATTACGGAAGCGGGTATAATTGGGCGGAGCAGCATTAGGCCCATAAAACAATGACAGGTAGTTTTCCGCATCGGCATAGTCGGCAATCCATGAAGCACGGAAAAATTCGGCTTTCGACTTTGACATCAATTCACGCTGAAAGGCTGGGGGCACTGTTTCCAAAACCACCTCTATGCCAATATCTTTCAATTGGTTGGCAATAAAATTGGTCAAGTCCTGATAGCTGGCATTGGTATAGAGTTTCAATTGTGGCAAGCCTTTCCCGTTAGGGTAGCCAGCCTTTGCCAGTAATTGCCTAGCCTTTTCCGGGTCATAGCCATAACCTTTCACTTTCCCCGCATCGAAAGAGGGTAACCCAAATGGCACAAAGCCTGCATCTGCTGGCCTGCCCACGTTGTTGCGTAAATACTTTATCATGGCGGCCCTGTCAAAACCACAATTGATAGCCTGGCGTACTTCCTTTTTGCGCAAAGGGCTATTAGTCGGCAATAAGCTATCGTTCACCAAAAAGCCCAAGTACTCTGTGTTGAGGTAAGGGATTTTGTACAAATCGATTTTAGCCGATTGCTTTCCCTGTAGCTTCCCTTCCTTGGTTAATAAGTCATTGATAGTGCTGGCATCAATGCCGGAAATAAAATCCAAATCGCCCTGCATAAACTTCAGGTACTCCGACTGCTTGCTTTTGATAAAAGTGATGCGTACCCCATCCAGATACGGCAATTGTTTGCCGTTTTCCTGCTCAAAATAGAGGGGGTTTTTATCCAACACCAGCACATTGTCCTCTTTCCACACCTTCAACTGGAAAGGACCCGTACCCACAGGGTGTATCCTAAACTCACGACCGTATTTTTCTGCAACTTCCTTGGGCACTACATAACAATATTGCATGGCCAAAAGACTCAGCATCGGCCTAAAAGGTGCAAGCAGCTTCAGTTGGAAAGTGCTATCATCCAATGCCGTGAAGGCTTCCTTTCCCGATATTTTACCATTGAAAATCCAAGCACCTGGGGAGGCTACAGAAGGGTCAATTATACGGCTTAAACTATAGACTACGTCATTGGCAGTAAATAATCTTCCCTTGTTTTCAACAAAAGCTTCATGGTCATGGAAGCGCACGTCTGTCCTTAAATGGAAAGTGTAGGTAAGGCCATCGTCCGATATTTCCCAGGCTTTAGCCAAAGCGGGTTGCAGGTTCAGTTGTTCATCAAATTTTACCAAGCCATTGTAAAGCAGGTTAATGGCCCAAATATTGGCTTGGTCGCGGGCAAAAGCAGGATCCAGTGAAGTAATGCCTGAAGCTTGGTTATAACGGAAAACTTTCAATTGCCCCCGTTCTTTCCCACCATTGCAGGAAGTAAGTACAAAGCATATAGCCCAAAGCCAAATAAGGTGTTTCATGCCTAGCATATTGATAAATTGCAAACCAAAGATATTCAATAGCGGTAAGGGTATTACAAGGTTTATTGACCTTGGATTGTGTATATGTTGTTAGTAAATTGGCTTTAGGCTGTCTTAACCACTTTGTGTTTTGTCGTATCTTTATGGTTGCGAAAGTTTATGCTATCATAAACTATTCCTATCAACAATTTACACGAAGGACTAATGGGAAAAACGATTGCACTGGCAAACCAGAAAGGCGGAGTGGGTAAAACTACCACCGCTATCAATTTGGCCGCCAGTTTAGCGGTATTGGAATATAAAACATTATTGATTGATGCCGACCCTCAGGCCAACTCTACCTCAGGGGTAGGCATCGACCCAAAAAATGTGCGCAGCAGTTTGTACGATTGCTTGATTAACCAAGCCAAAGCCAAAGACCTAACTCTGGAAACGGAAACGCCAAATTTGTTCCTGCTGCCGTCATCATTGGACTTGGTGGGTGCGGAGATTGAGCTTATTAACCACCCCAATCGTGAGCGCATCATGAAAATGGTGGTGGATGAAATCAAGAATGATTTTGACTATATCATCATCGATTGCTCCCCATCTTTGGGCTTGGTAACCGTGAATGCGCTCACTGCATCCGATTCTGTAATCATCCCTGTACAGTGCGAATATTTTGCATTGGAAGGTTTGGGCAAGCTGTTGAATACCATCAAAATCGTCCAAAATCGTTTGAATCCTGATTTGGAAATTGAGGGCATCCTCTTGACTATGTACGATAGCCGCCTGCGCCTGTCCAACCAAGTGGCCAGCGAAGTGAAGAAGCATTTTGAAGAACTGGTATTTGATACCATTATCCATCGCAATACGAAACTTGGAGAAGCCCCTAGTTTTGGCAAACCGGTTATACTGTACGATGCGGAAAGCTCAGGGTCAGTAAATTACATGAACCTAGCCCGCGAGCTATTGCAAAAAAATGACGGCACGTTGATCCGTTCCACTGATAAAATATTTGATTTCGAGGAATGAGCGCGAAGAAAGAAGATTTGGGCAAAGGCATCCGTGCCCTGTTAGGTGGTATTGAAGGCGACTTGAAAGCCAATAAATCGGTATCGGACACTACGCTGGAAAAGGTAAGCAATGTTACCATTCCGCTCAACCAAATTGAAGTCAACCCCTTTCAGCCCCGGGCCGATTTCGATATGGCAGCCTTGCAAGAACTGGCAGATTCCATTAAGGTGCATGGGGTGATACAGCCGCTCACCGTTCGGTCATTAGGGCCTAATAAATATCAGTTGATTGCTGGCGAGCGAAGATTGAGGGCGTCCAAAATGGCGGGTTTGGAAGTGGTACCCGTGTATATCCGTAAGGCTGATGACCAGGAAATGCTGGAAATAGCGTTAATCGAGAATATACAACGGGAAGACCTGAATGCCATGGAAGTGGCCATCAATTATCGCCGATTAATGGACGAATGCAGCCTAACCCAAGAAGAGTTGGGCGACCGGTTGGGCAAAAACCGGGTAACCGTAACCAATTACCTTCGCTTGCTGAAATTGCCCCCCGAAATACAAAATGCCATCAAGCAAAAGGAATTGAGCATGGGGCATGCAAGGGCTATTATCAATATTGAAGACCCTACCACCCAGTTGGCCATTTATAAAGAAGTGGTGGAAAAAGGGCTGAGCGTAAGAAAAACGGAAGAACTGGCTCGTGAGGCGCAAAACCGCAAGCCCACAACCCCAACAGCCCCAAAAAATGCCAGCTTGCCTTTAGCCTACCAAAAAATCCAAGACAAGCTTTCTTCAGCACTTTCTACCAAGGTAAGGATGAAGCCACGCAAGGGGGGCAGCGGCGAAATCGTGATTTCCTACTTTTCCGACGATGAGTTGGAGCGCATATTGGAAACACTATCGTAACTTTGCCCTATTCCGTTCAATCAAATTCGCGCAGCTGAAAAACATTCAGCCATACCGTTTATTAGCCCTTTTATTTACCAGCCTGCTATGCTTTGCATGCCCCATTTGGCTGCATGCCCAAGAGGTATTTCCTGCCGATACCCCCAGGCCTGCCATTATGGATACCGCGGTGACCAATAAAGCGGTAATTGAGGATACCGTAAAAGTTGCGGTAAGGGATTCTACCGAAAAAAAGCACTCGCCAAAAAAGGCCGCCTTGTTGTCAGCAGTATGTCCTGGGCTGGGGCAAATCTATAATGGCAAGCATTGGTACTGGAAAGTACCCTTGATATATGGGGGCTTTACCGGTCTTGGTTTTGCTATAGGCATTAATGCCAGTAGGCATAGGGTTTTCAGCAATGCTTATCGTTTGGCTGCCAACGATAGCCTTATCAGTTCAGTGGAAATTGACGGACAACGGTACAGTGAGTCGCAGTTGGTGGATTTTAAAAACTATTATAAACGAAACCGCGACATTGCCATCATCTTTACCGCCGCCATCTATGCACTCAACATTATAGATGCGGCAGTATTCGCCCACTTGTTTTACTTCGATAAGGAAATCAACGAAAAAATATCGCTCTCCATACAACCTGAATACAGCTTACCAGCATTTGGCCAAGGAGCTTATGGGGGCATAAAAATCAGTTTACGCCTATGAAAATCGCTTTACTGGGTTATGGCAAAATGGGCAAAACCATTGAAGGAATCATTTCCGAAACAGAAACACCACAACATGAAATTGTGCTGAAGATAGATGCATATAATATAGATGAACTGACGGTTGGGAATTTGGCCAAGGCCGATGTGGCCATTGAGTTCAGCACGCCCGCTACTGCTTTCAATAATATCTTGAAGTGCTTTGATGCAGGTTTACCAGTTGTGGTTGGCACCACTGGTTGGCTCCAACATTTACCCGCTGCCAAACAACTATGCCAAGAAGGCAAGGGTACGCTATTTTATGCATCCAACTATAGCATAGGGGTCAATATCCTTTTCGAAATTAACCGACAACTGGGGGCATTGATGGGCAAGCGCACCGAATATATCCCCGCCATACACGAAATACACCATACGGAAAAGCTGGATGCGCCCAGTGGCACTGCTATCACTTTGGCCAATGACTTACTGGCGGTATTGCCCGGTAAGGATAAATGGGTGAACCATGCTAGCGACTACCCCAACGAGTTGCCTATCTTTTCCTATCGAGAGCCAGGAGTACCGGGTACCCATACGGTGGTGTATGATTCGGTAGAAGACACTATAGAAATCAAGCATGCTGCTCATTCACGTAAGGGATTTGCAAAAGGGGCCATTCTAGCCGCAGAGTGGTTGATAGGCAAGAAAGGGTACTTTGAGATGAAGGATATGCTGGCCCTAACTAGGTAGTTAATTAATCTTAAGAATAGGCAGGCTTCAAAATAAATCGAAATAAGTTCGCATTTTAGCTTGCACATTGCGTCATCAACACACAAAACCGCCTGTAATAATACAAGGCATTGAATAATATGGTTTGGTTACTCCTCATTTTTGGCCCACTATTGCTTACCGTTTTGGTAACGATGATGCTGGGCAACTTCTTCCAGAAAGCCGGCATTGACCCTGCAAAGGCCAAAGTGCCTTTCGTCAATTTCTACCTTTGGTTTCAAATACTGCAACGCAGCCCCTTATGGCTGTTGCTTATTTTGATTCCTTACGTCAATGTCATTTTGTTGATATGGCTTACTACCGAATTCCTTAAATGTTTTGACCGGTCCGATTTAAAGGCACAAGCCCTGGGTATTTTCTTTGGTTATGCTTATTTGCCCTTCTTGAATTATCGGGGGGTACGTAAATACGTGGGCAGGAAAAGGGCCAAACGGCATGTAGCTTTGGAGTGGGCAGATGCCTTATTGTTTGCCGTCGTTGCAGCTACTATTATCCGTTCTTTTGTGTTCGAGGCATACACCATTCCTACCTCTTCCATGGAAAAAACACTGTTGGTGGGCGATTATCTTTTCGTGAGTAAGTTTCATTATGGGCCGCGCATACCGATGACCCCATTGGCTATCCCTTTTGTACACCATACCGTACCGCTGTTCAATACCAAGGCATATACTACTGCGGTTAAACTGCCGTACTATCGATTTCCCGGAATTACCAGCATTGAACGGAATGATATGGTGGTATTCAACTGGCCTATTGACCCAGGTGGCCCCAATGATAGTGAAGGAAGGCCCATCGATAAGAAGGAAAACTATATCAAGCGTTGTGTTGGCGTACCTGACGATACCATCGAAGTACGCGATGCAGTACTTTATGTAAATGGCCATGAAGCCTTGAAACCTGAAAACTCGCAGTATTCCTATTATGTTAGAACCAAGCCGGGTATGGCCCTGCCGCAGAACTTGGTTTCGGAGTTGGATATTTCTGAAGGCCAAGTAATCACCCCGGGTGAATTTGTACTGTTTTTGACCAAAAAGGGGGCGGAACAAATGGCCCTCTCCAATGCCATTGATACTATTTACAAACGAATTGAGCCAAAAGGTGTATGGATGCGCCAACAATACAATTTCCCGCCTGATAGTATCCATTACCCTTGGAACGTTGACAATTATGGCCCCATCGTAATACCAAAAGCTGGAGTTACCGTTAATCTTACCCCAGGCAATTATTGGATGTATGAGCGGGTGATAGAGGTGTACGAACACAATACTATCCACTATGCCAATGGTCAAATATTCATCAACGATAAGCCGGCTACCCAGTACACTTTCAAAATGAACTATTACTGGATGATGGGCGATAACCGTCACAATAGCCAAGATTCCCGTTTTTGGGGCTTTGTACCTGAAGACCATATTGTAGGCAAGGCATGGTTTATCTGGATGTCACAAAGCAATACTGGCAAGGGCATCCGTTGGGACAGGATATTTACCATCGTGCATAACATTGACGATAAGGAATGAGCCTGTTGCTCGTCTTTGGACCTTACCTATTACTAAGTATACTCACTTATTTTGCAGCACCTGCATTTCGTTTGGCAGGCATATCCCGTTTTCAGGCTTATCTTCCTTTATTCAATGCGGTCAACTGGTTTCAAATAGCCCGTATTAGGCCCATTATAGCCATCCTGCTGTTCATCCCCTTTATCAATCTATTTACCTGCTTGCTGTTGGTTTGGTACATAGCGGTATCTTATGAAGCATCTCCAAGCATTAACCGATTCTTGGTAGCCCTATTTTGGCCAATATTATTGCCCATTTACTTGCTTAGGGCAAAAGCCTATCGTTACGAATCATTTACCCCTTACCAGCCTAAGGGAACACTTTTCGATATGTTGTTATTCCTACTGCTTTTCCGCTGGGTTATCAACACCTTCGTTTTTATCAATTTTTCCATCCCAAGCCCTTCTATGGAAAAAACCTTCATGGTAGGCGATATGGTGATAGCGGGCAAGTTCCAATATGGGCCACGCCTGCCCATTACCCCCTTAGCACTTCCTTTTGTACACAATACCTTGCCCAATGGCAAACCAGCTTATAGCAGCAAGGTGCAATGGCCGTATTTTCGATTGTGGGGAGACAAGGTAAAAAGGAACGACGTGCTGGTATTCAATTACCCGGCACAAGACCAGTACCCGATTGACATGCGCGATTATTACATGAAGCGCTGTATTGCCCTGCCAGGCGATACCTTGCAAATCATCAAAGGGAAAGTATTGGTAAACCAACGACCCGCACCCGCACCGCCTTTGATGCAGACACAGTATTTGGTACAAACCAATGGAAAAGAGCTGAGCATCCCTTATTTAGAAAAGCTGGGCATTCATGAAGGTGGAAAATATATGACCACACCGGGCCTATACCTTCTCAATCTATCGAAAGCAGCTTATGACAGCTTGAATGCACTACCGTTTATGGATAGCATTGTACCTTGGGTGAGCCCCTTAAATTTCTACCATTTCCAAAGTGACTATTTTCCGCAGGATGCCATCCATTTCCCTTGGAATGTAGATAACATGGGGCCTCTTGTAATTCCTAAAAAAGGGACTACCATTAAAATCAGCCCTACGAATGTGGCGCTTTACAAACGCATTATTACCGTTTATGAAGGCAATAAACTAGAGGTATTGGATGGAAAGGAAATACGTATCAACCGAAAACCTGTCACCACCTATACCTTTCAAAAAGATTATTATTGGGTAATGGGCGATAACCGCCAGAACAGCCAAGATTCCCGTTACTGGGGCTTTGTGCCCGAAGACCATATTGTAGGCAAAGCTTGGATTCAAATACGGCCACGTGAGGGTTTCCTCAAGTTTTACTGAGTATCTTCTTGTAGAAACATAACTGCATTGGCAAAAGGGTCGCAAGCGGCAATCACTTCATCTAAAAATTGCGGCCCAAAAGCGGCATACCAAGGCAGGAAATTATCATAGCGTTCCTGTGGCTGGTTGTCAGGCAACAACTTGCTTCTGATGGATTTTATCTGATTGGTGGCCGTCTCAAAATTGCGCTTTTCTGCCCTTAGCAATTTGGTTTCCAAGGCTTCCAAACTGTTCAGCATGGCTTGCTTTTGCCCTTCAACGGCCTTCTCCAGTGTTGGGTCGATAGCGGAAGCTTTGACCAGTATACTATCAAAAAGGGCAGCGGTGGCTTGCTTTTCTTTCGTCAATGCCAAATCTTGGGCACTATGTTTCTTAACATATCCCTTTATCAATTCCTCTTCTTCCTCCATCAGTTGCGGAAAGTCCATTTCGAGCTTTTCCATTTTCTTGGCCACTTGCTTGTCCACCAAAAAAATGGATGGACGCAATAACAGCATGGGGTAATTTACTTGGTAGTGATCAAACACCGCCTTTTGTTCGAGCCAGTAAGCCACTTCACCACCGCCACCTATATATGCCACATTGGGCAACACCGTTTCTTGATACAAAGGCCTTAAAAAAACATTGGGACTATAGTTTTCAGGATGAGCCAAAATATCCTGTTCCATTGCCTCAGTATCAAAAGCGGTGGGGCTGTTCAATACTTGGAATTGTTTTTTATGCTCCTCCCATGTGATGCGTTCCCGGCTGTTGTTCCCCAAGTAAAAAACATTGATTTCCCTTGGCGTGGCCTGTATTTTGTATTGGCAGCGGTTGATTTCGTCTATCGTGCCCTGTACCAATCCCGATACTCGACTATTCAACACTTCGTCTGCCAGCACTTTGGCAAAAATCTGCTTCAATTGGGCATCATCCTGATCGATAATGACCACCCCATATTTGCCAAACAGTTCATTGACCAACCTGCGGGTAGCGGTGCCCAGTGTCAAACCTTCCTGATAAGCATGGTGTAAAAGCGAAACTGCTTCTTCGGCATAGGGAAGGGAACCCAGTTTGGCAGAAATATGCGCAATCATTTCTTTAAAGCCATCCAAATCGAGGCGGCCTACAGGACCACCATGGGCGTGCTCCCATTGCAGCTTTTCGCCATAAAGGTTGATTTGGCTGATTTCTTCAAAATCATGGTCTTCGCTGCCCATCCAATAAACAGGTACAAAGTGATACTGCGGATATTGCTTGGCCAATTGACGGCAAGTATGGATGGTAGCTACTATTTTATAGATAAAAAATAGATAGCCCGTAAAAATATTGGGCTGGTGCGCAGTAGTAACGGTAAAGGTATTGCCGTCAGTTATGGAGCGGATGTTAGTCAGTACCTGCTCGCCAGCACCTATGCTCAGGTATTGCTCTTCCAATACACGCACCAAGATTTTTCGGTCAAGGGGCTGTTGCTGTTTATCAGCAATTACCTGACTAATACTTCCTATGTTGGGCGAATACTTGTAAAAGCCTTGTAAGCAATGGGCTTCCGCTAGGTAATCTTTCACAATTCTTGAAAGGAAGCTTGCCTTTGCAACCGGTATGGATGTGCTATGCATGAAGCATAAAATTACCTAT
This sequence comes from Chitinophagales bacterium, assembly GCA_033762815.1. Lineage (GTDB taxonomy): Bacteria > Bacteroidota > Bacteroidia > Chitinophagales > CAIOSU01 > JANRLF01. The sequence continues at coordinate 88,065 of JANRLF010000007.1, forward strand.
TTACTTGAAATTGGTGACTGAGGAATTTTCAGCCCTTTTCCTCTCCTTAACTGGAAAATCAACGCCTAATATTAATCTCTACTAGTTTTGTAGACTTTTCTTAGCTTTGCTTCATGAATAAAACTATCGGCATAATTGGGGCAGGACTAAGCGGCACATTGGTTGCCATTAATCTTTTACGGAAATCCACTGCCGATACCACCATTGTTTTGATTGAAAAGCAGCCTGAATATTTGTTCCGAGGCATTGCTTACCAAATGCACGCCTTGCATTTACCTTTAAATGTTCCCGTTAAAAAAATGAGCCTTTACGGGGATGATGCCGACCATTTCCAGCGGTGGCTACAGGTCAATCAGGAAAAATATGTAGAGGCATTGCCTGATATTGGCCCTGATGCCTTCGTATCAAGAGGTGTTTATGGCCATTATATAGAGGATACTTTTCATGAGGCTCTTGGTCATTCCGAAGCCAAGCTTAAAATAGTTTATGGCGATGTTTTCGCACTAGATGCACAAGGGGAAGGGCTTACCGTGCGATTTGCGGATGGTAAGTCAGTAACAGTGGACAAATTGGTACTAGCTACGGGCAACTTCGCTTCAGCCAATGTTCCCTTAACCGATAATAGCTTTTACGAAAGCGACCAATACCTAGCCTCTGGTTGGGCCGATGAAGTTCCCAAGAAAATTGATGCCAACGATGATGTGCTGGTATTGGGCATGGGCTTAACGGGGGTGGATATCCTTTTGACCCTGAAAAGGATGGGCCATAAAGGCAAAATACATTTATTGTCAAGGAACGGATTGCTACCCAAAAGCCACGATGCAGTAGTAGACGTGCCCACCCCTGATAGCATGGCTTTTGGCAATACAGCCGCTAGTATCAGCAGCGGTTTGCGCAAAACCATCAAGGAATGGAGTGGCAAAGCCAATTGGCAAAGTATTTTGGATAGTGTTAGGCCCATCACCATACAGCTTTGGCAAAGTATGGAAGTAAGGGAAAAACAATTGTTCTTAAAATATCTGCGCCCACAGTGGGACGTACACCGCCATCGAATTCCGAAAAGCTCGCAAGCCGTCATCGACCAGCTCCTGTCAGAAAACCGCCTGCAACTACATGCCGGCAGGCTACGACAGTTTTTGGCACAAGATGGCAAGACAACGGTGAGTTACCTTGCAAAAAATGGCCAAGGGCTCCAAACGTTTTCCGTTGACAAGGTAATCAATTGCACCGGCCCCAATACCGATTATTCAAAGGTGCCTTCGCCATTGGTGAAACAATTACTCACCGATGGCTATGCCCAACTGGATGAGCTGAAGCTGGGCTATGTGTTGGACAATAACGGTGCCCTAATCGATAGCCAAGGCGTAGCATCGCAAAAAATTTATACCATTGGCCCACCCAGGAAAGGCAGCCTTTGGGAAACGATTGCCTTAAGGGAAATACGGATGCAAGCCGAAGAATTGCCCAAAGTATTGCTTGATTGATGCTTTGAATGATAAAGAAATCCCGAGTGGGGTTTTAAGGCCGTGGGCTTTCTCCGCTTAGGGCTGGGCAGTTTTGGCAATTAATCAAAATACCGCTTACTGCCAGAACCAATTACGGGCACCCACCATAATCAAGATAAACGCCAAGGTAAAGAAAATGGTAGCGTTCTTGAATTTGGCAGTATAATCCAACAAGCGCTTGGCGCGAACGTGCCCTATGGTAATGAAAGCCACCGCCAGCAGCATCATGGTGATATGCTCCACGGCAATGAACCTCAATGCAGGGCTTTTCATAGTGGTGCCCATATCGTTGAATGCGCCACTCACGCTGGCCCACCAGCCATAAAGGATTAAGCCCAACAATAACTGGGTATGGGTAGTTATCAAAAGGTAAAGGCTCAAGCGTTTGTCAATCGCTTCATAATCCCTTCTGCCCACCCAGCCCATCAGGCATTTTACAATATTGATAATCAATAGCGCAAACACGAAATAGCGCAATATGGAGTGTACTTGTTTTACAAATTCATAGGTTTCCATAACTCAATGCAAGGTTTTGATTTTATACCAAATATTCAGCGGGCATTTCCAGTGTCAGTTTATCATTATTGGATAAACGCGCATGAAGGCCACGGGTTTTAGGCAATTCGTAGTTGAAATAATATTTCAAGGTATGTATTTTCCCTTGATAAAAATGCAGTTCATCGCCGCTTTGGCTTTTGCCCAGGGCTTCTGCCGCTACTACCCCTTGTTTCAGCCACTGCCAGCCAATCACCACATAGCCAAAATATTCTAAGTACAAAGTAGCATCGGCCAAGAAAACTTCGGGCCTATCCTGTTGCGCCAAGCCCATTAAGAACATGGTGACTTCCACCAGTTTGCCCTGTGTTTGCTCCAAAGCTTCGGCATAAGGCACCAGCATTTCATACTGCTTGGCTTTGGCAAGGGTTTCTTGCACCTCGGCACCCAATAGCATCAACGCCTGTCCACCTTTCATGGGTACTTTGCGCCCTAACAAATCCAGGGCCTGTATGCCCGTGGTACCTTCATAAATGGGGTTGATACGGGTATCGCGGTAATACTGCTGCAAGGGGAAATCATCGCAGAAACCAGCACCACCCAATACCTGCAAGCCATTGCTAATACTTTGTATGCCCATTTCGGCAGGGAAGGTTTTGGCGATAGGTGTCAACAATTCCAACAATAGGTTGGCCCGCTCCTTCTCCTCCCCTGTCGCCACATGCTCTATATCGGCATACAAGCTGCACTGTGCTATCAATGCCTGCGAACCTTCCACCACCGCCTTTTGCTGCAACAGCATGCGTTTTACATCGGCATGTTCGATAATCAATGATTGGGGCACATTCACGTCTTTATTGCTCAAAGGCCTGCCCTGGGGGCGCTCGTTGGCATACTCCAGCGAAGCATAATAAGCCCCTGATGCCAGCCCTGCGGAAATCATGCCTACTCCCAAACGGGCTTCGTTCATCATTTGGAACATATACGACAAGCCCCTATGCGGCTCCCCTATTAGCCAGCCCCTGCATTCGCCTTGCTCGCCTGCCATGATATGCGCAATCGGCGCGCCTTTGATGCCCATTTTGCCATAAGCACCTGCGGTAGTAACGTTGTTGAACACCAGTTGACCATTCTCCAAGCGGTATTTAGGAACGGCAAAAAGCGATATGCCCTTTACCCCGCCCGGTGCGCCCTGAATACGCGCTAAATAGAGGTGTACCACGTTTTCCACTGCATCGTGGTCGCCACCGGAAATGTAGATTTTTTGGCCTTTGATAGTGTAATAACCAGCCTCGTTAGGGATGGCCGTAGAGGTAATATCTGACAGGGAGCTGCCCGCCTGTGGCTCCGTCAAGGCCATGGTACCCTGCCACTTGCCACTGTACATAGGGTCCAGGTAAATAGCCTTCAATTCCTCCGTACCAAAGGTATCAATCAAGTTAGCCGCACCTGCGGTTAGGAACGGAAAAGCGGCCGCAGCGGTATTGGCACTATGGAAAATAAGGCCTGCCAAGTTATACACCAACAAGGGCATCTGTTGCCCGCCAACCTCAAATGGCTTGGGCGCATTAATCCAACCACCTTCGCCAAAGGTTTTCATAATGTCCTTCACCACGGGGTGTACCTTAATGGTGCCATCTTCATAATGGGGCTTGTCCTTATCCATTTCCACGTAGTAAGGAAACAGTAAGGTATCCGCTATTTGCTTGGCTGCATCCAAGGTCATTTCAAAAGTCTCGCGGCTATGCTCGGCGAAATAAGGGTATTGGGTCAATTGTTCGGCTTGGAACACCTCGTTCAGCAAGAAACGAAGGTTGCGCATGCTTACGTATTGTTTGGCCATTGGGTATGAATGTTATGAGGCTACAAATTAAACCAAAAGTGCTTGTACTGTCATATAATTTAGCCCTTACCGATAAAAAAATATAGCATAGCTTTTTTACCATCTTATAGCTATAGAGAACTTGGCCTTAAATCATCTCCTGCCAATTTCGGTATAGTTTCAGTGGTGTTTCAGTGGTACTTCGGTGGTACTTCGGTGATGCTTCAGTGGTACTTCAGTGATGCTTCAGTAGTGTTTCAGTGGTACTTCAGTAGTATTTCAGTTTTGATTAACTAATTGTTTTTCAATTGTTTAAACACAAACAGGTTGATTTTTTCACTTTTTTCCATTCATTTGTGCCTTTCTGTTATGGTACTGATAGACCCTATGAACAATGAACGGTATTTAGGATGAAAAAAGCAAGCGGTAAGGTTTAGTGGGTATTAGACTACGGATAAATTTGCTGACCTACCCTATTGATATGTTCCTGCACGTGGGTGTCAGCCCTTTCAAAAATCAAAACATCTACTTTATAAGGCAGCGAACTTTCTTCAAAATCAGCCTTTAAAGCAGCGATTTGCTGAACGTCAGGTGTTCCTTGTGTGATAGCCAAATCAATGTCACTAAAAAGACGGTGCACGCCTTTGGCCCTACTGCCGAAAATTTTAACTTCTTGAATATCGGGGTACTTGCTTAAAATATTTTTTATGGCAAGCATATCGCGTTCCGTTAAACCTATAGCATTGCGCATTGTTTCCACGTTAGTCATTGAGTTTCATCGCCTCGCTTTCAAAAAACAATTTTAGCTCCTCCAAGGCAGGAAAAACGTGCAATCTCAAGGTTTTTTCCATTTGCTCGAATTTCTCTCCACTGTAATCATGCGATAGTTCATTGCGTATGTCAAGGCCATCTATCAAGGCTTGGGGGCTTTGTATATACTCGCTTTGCGCAGCCAATCGGATGGTTTCCTTAGGCGATGGCTTAAAAGAAAAACCTTTTTCCAACAGAAAATCCTTCATTACCTTCCAAGCCAAATCCAAGGTAAACTTAAAGCGTTGCACCAGGCCATTGCGCTCCAATTCATTCAGATGAGGCTGTGCCAAGGCTTCTTCCAGTCGGGAAAATGCTTTTTGATAATTCTGGAAACGTTGTACCCACCTATGCTCTACCACACTATTCTTTCTGAAAGTTAACAAAAACCGATAAATGGGTGCTACACAATATATGCGAAATATCTTTCGCATCTACCATACAATTTTGGTGAGCCCCGATTTACTCCGGGGGTAAACACTGCCGAACCAAAGCGATGGTATCGAACAAATTTCTTGCTACCCGATACTCGCTACTTGATACTAGATTTCCGTACTTTCATACCGAAAAACAGTCAGTATGGAAAGAGTCTCCACGGCGGAGGATGTTCGCTTGCTCAATGAACGTATCCATCAGGAAAGTGCCTTTGTGGACCGTATTATGGAAGAGGTGGGCCGCTCCATTATTGGGCAGCGATATATGGTAGAGCGTTTGCTCATCTCCTTGTTGGCCCAGGGGCATATTTTATTGGAAGGGGTGCCTGGGCTTGCTAAAACCTTGGCCATTAAATCCCTCTCGGCAACCATGCACGGCAAGTTTAGCCGCATACAGTTTACGCCCGACCTATTGCCTGCCGACCTGATAGGCACCATGATATACAACCAGGCACAAAATGGCTTTATGGTAAAAAAAGGGCCCGTGTTTGCCAACTTCGTGCTGGCTGATGAAATCAACCGTGCCCCAGCTAAGGTGCAAAGTGCCCTACTAGAGGCTATGCAAGAGCAGCAAGTAACCATTGGCGAACATACTTTTAAGCTGGAAAAGCCCTTTTTGGTACTGGCCACCATGAACCCCATAGAACAAGAGGGCACCTATCCCCTACCCGAGGCACAATTGGACAGGTTCATGCTGAAAGTGGTAGTGGGCTACCCTAGCAAAGAGGAGGAAAAACTGATTATGCGGCAAAACGTGAGCCGTACCGAAGCGATTATCAACCAAGTGGTGAGCAGCGAAGAAATATTGAAGGCACGGGAAATAGTTAAGCTGGTGTACATGGACGAGCGTATTGAAAACTATATCCTCGATATCGTGTTCGCTAGCCGCTACCCTGAAAAAATTGGCTTGGGCAACTTAAAACCTTTAATCGCTTATGGTGGTTCGCCTAGGGCAAGTATCAACTTGGCACTGGCCAGCAAGGCACATGCTTTTATCAAGCGCAGGGGCTATGTAATACCGGAAGACGTGAAAGCTATTTGCCACGATGTGCTGCGGCACCGCATAGGCCTTACCTATGAAGCCGAAGCAGAAAATGTAAGCTCGGTGTCGATTATCAACGATATTTTGAACAAAGTATTAGTGCCTTGAGCTTGGAAACCAAAGAACTGCTTAAGAAGGTGCGGAAAATAGAAATCAAGTCGAAGGGCTTGAGCAATCATATATTTTCCGGTGCCTACCATTCGGCTTTCAAAGGCAAGGGCATGTTGTTCAGCGAAGTACGCGAATACCAATATGGCGACGACATTAGGGCCATCGATTGGAACGTAACCGCCCGATTCAACCACCCTTATGTGAAGCTCTTTGAGGAAGAACGCGAGTTGACGGTGATGCTGCTTATTGATGTAAGCCAATCGTCCTTCTTCGGTACGCAAAAGGCCTTTAAAAGCGATATTATTGCAGAGATAAGTGCAGTCATTGCCTTTTCCGCTATCGTCAACAACGATAAAGTAGGAGTCATTTTCTTTAGCGATAAGATTGAAAAATTCATTCCGCCTAAAAAAGGAAGAACGCACATACTGCGCATTATTCGCGAACTGGTAAACGTAGAGCCACAGCATAAGGGCACCGATATTGCCCAAGCCATCAAATACCTCAACCAAGTTACCAAGAAAAGGGCCATCGTTTTTCTACTATCCGATTTTTTGGCCGACGGCTTTCAGCATGCGCTCACCATCGCCCGCAAAAAACACGATATTACCGGTATCCATCTGTTTGACCCCTTAGAAGCATCGCTACCAAACGTGGGCCTGATAAAGGTGCTGGACAGCGAAAGCGGAAGCAGTTATTGGGTGGATAGCAGCGATGATGAAACCCGGCAAAAGTACGAAGCCACCTATGAAGCAAAAATGCACCGATGTAAGTCAGCATTTCTAAAAGCCGGTGCCGACCTCATCAGTATCAGTACCCAAGCCTCTTATATACAAAGCTTGACCAAGTTTTTCAATAGCAGGGTATGAAAAGGCGAGTGATTTTCATATTAATGTTGCAGTTGCTAACTATTACTGGGTGGGCACAAAGGAAAATTGAAGTAAAGGCATCCATCAGCCCCAAAGAAATACAAATAGGCGATTGGGTCACCTTGCAAATTGAGCTGACACACGGGAAAGAAGTAAAACTGTTATGGCCGCCCTTAAACGACAAAATCACTATAGATAGCAATAGGCATTTAACCATTATCAAGTCCGAAAAAATAGATACCATCATCAGCGATTTGGTAATGACACAAAAACGAATCCTTACCATATCGGCATACGATTCAGGCAACTACACGATACCCCCCTTGAAGTTTGCTTACCAGTATGCCGGCTCTGATAGTGTTTTTGAAACGGCATCATTGCCCATGTTGCTCGCAGTTAAAACCATTCCGGTAGGCGAAAATGCCAAGCTGAAGCCTGAAAAAGGCCCGGTGGGCGTATTGCCCTTTTGGTATGACAATAGCTATTATTGGGTGATTGGCGGTAGTATTCTGTTGATTTTGTTGAGTGTGGCTATTTTTTTGATAAAAGGTCGCCCCCGAAGGCAAAAGGAAAGGTTTATTGCCACGAGGCCTTCTACCGCCCATGAACAAGCTTTCGAAAGCCTGGAGCAGTTAAGTACTGACATGGCATCAGCCAAAGTGCCCCCGCCGGTACTTTACGCCCAATTGTCAATAATCGTAAGGACTTATCTGGAACAACGTTATAGCATATCGGCCTTGGAGAACACTACGGAGGAAATATTATTGGCACTAGCTCGCACCAATTTGGATTCCAAAGAGCGGCAACAGATAAAAGAACTGTTGGTGATTACCGATTTGGTAAAGTTTGCCAAAGCCGCAACTTTCGAAACCGAACTGAAACAGGGCATAGCAAAAGCCCAGCAAATGGTGGAGCGTACTGCCTATGAAGCACCCAGCATAAGCGAGGAACATGGATAGCTGGGCTGAAATAGGATTTGCCAACCCCGGTATGTTTGGCTTATTGGTGATACCCATCGCCCTAGTGGTACATTATCAATTTACCCAACAAAAGCGGTATGCCACCTTTACGCTTTCTGATACCAAGGCATTTCAAAAATTGGCCAATTCAAAAAAGGGGAGTTTAAAAACGGCACTTTTTACCCTTCGGGTCATAGTGCTTTGCCTAATCATTATTGCATTGGCCCGCCCACAAAGCAAGTTTAAGGATAAAAGCATCACCGAGGGCATTGATATTATGTTGGTCTTAGATGTTTCCAATAGCATGAAAGCCATGGATTTTAAGCCTGATAGACTGGAAGCCGCTAGAAGCTTGTCCAAGGAATTTATCAACCTTAGACCCAATGACCGTATCGGTTTGGTGGCCTTTGCTGCGGAAAGTTACACCTTATGCCCTTTGACCATCGATCACCAAGTTTTACTCTCCCAATTAGATAGTTTGGATTATGGTTTTGTAAATGATGGAACTGCCATAGGCATGGGTATAGCCACGGCATTATCACGGCTGGAAAAAAGTGCCAGCAAAAGCAAAGTGGTCATTCTTTTGACGGATGGCAGCAACACCGCTGGCCTTATCGACCCGAAAATAGCCGCACAGGCAGCGGTGCAGCTAGGTACTAGGGTATATTGCATTGGGGTAGGTACTAAGGGCATTGCCCCCTTCCCAATTGTACTGGACGGCAAAACGTTTATAACCAATCAAGCAGTTGTAATGGACGAGCCCATGATGCAGTCTATAGCAACCATTACGGATGGCAAGTATTTTAGGGCAACCGACAACCAAAGCCTGAAGCAGATTTATGAAGAGATAGACGAATTGGAAAAATCGAAACTACGGGTTACCTCTATGACCCAAGTAAGGGACATTTACTTTCCATTTGTCGCTATTGCCATACTGCTTTTGTTTATTGAAGTAATCAGCCGTTATACCTTTTTAAAAAGTTTGCCCTAATGTACCGCTTTGAACATACCATGTATCTGTACGCTCTGGTATTGATGGTACCATTAGCAATGGCTTTTTGGGGCTATTGGCGGTGGCGCAAACAATCAAAGCTCCGGCTGGGCGAGCTATCGCTTGTTGACCGCCTAATGCCGCAGCAAACGCATAGAAAACACATTACCAAGTTTGTTCTCATCTCCCTAGCCTTTGTGCTGCTGGTAGTGTCATTTGCCAATCCGCAAATGGGCATCCATTATGAAAAAGCTAGTAGGGAGGGTATTGAAATAGCAATAGCACTGGATATTTCCAACAGCATGCTGGCACAAGACGTAAAACCTACCCGCCTTGATAAGGCCAAACATATCGTGCACCAGTTGTTGGGCAACTTAAGCAATGACAAGGTGGGCCTCATTGTGTTTGCCGGTACTGCCTACCCCATAGTGCCGCTAACCTTGGACTATGGTGCCGTGGAAATGATGCTGGACAATGTGGAGCCCAGTTTTGCAAGTATGCAAGGTACCGTTATCAGCGATGCAGTGGCAGAGAGCCTGCGCATGTTCAATAGCAAAAATGCCAAGCATCAAGTATTGTTGCTCATTACCGATGGGGAGGATCATGATGACGTGGCGGTAAAAATTGTACAAACCGCCGCTAAAGCCGGTATAGTAGTTCATGCCATTGGATTAGGCACAAAAGAAGGCAGTACCATACCTCAAGCAGCTCTGCAGGAGCCCAAGCGGGACAAAGCAGGCAAAATCATTATTTCCAAAATAGATGAAAACCTACTAAAGGAAATTGCCAAGGCGGGAAATGGCAATTATTACGATGAGGACATGGATATTACCATGCTAGTAGATGAACTTAATAAAATGGACAAGCAAGCCTTAGAGCAGCGGATAACTCGCCAATATGAGAGCCAGTTTCAATACTTTTTAATCTTAGCTTTGATACTGTTAACTTTAGAATTCCTGATACTGGAACGAAAAACTACCTGGACTTTTGTAAACAAATTGTTCGGTTGAGATAATTATGGTAAGGTTGCTCACATTGCTTTTTCTACTGTTTGCCATAGGTGCTTCGGCACAGGAAGACCGCTATATTAAGGAAGGCAATGTGCTCTTTATGCAGAAGAAATATGCCGAGGCCGAGGTTGCTTATAAAAACGCCTTGATAGAAAATCCCAATTCGGCGGAAGCCTTTTTTAACTTAGGTACCATTTATTTGAAGCAGGATTCGACCAGCAAGGCTATCGAATTCCTGCAAAAAGCATCCAATCTGAGCCAAGACGCGAAAATCAAGGGCATGGCTTACCACAATATTGGCAATGCTTATATGCACAAAAAAGAGTACCAACAAGCGATAGACGCTTATCAAAATTCATTGGCGCAATCTCCAAATGACGAGGATACCAAGTTTAACCTAGCCATGGCTTCCGGTTTCAGCAAAAATGAGCAGCAGCGCAAAGATCCGGAAAAGCAACGGCCCAAAGACAATAACCCCGACCCCAATCAAAAAAACGATGCCAATAGTAGCGGTGGCAGCAATCAATTGCCTGACAATGCCAACACCCAACAAAGCAATAAAGGGGGCAAGGAAGGCCAGTTTGGCGACAACCTGAACGGCGACCTTTCAAAAAGCGACGAGGAAATCAATAAGAATATCAAGCCCAAAGAAGGGCAAATGAGCAAGGAACAAGCCAAGCGCTTATTGGAAACCCTTCAAAACGAAGAAAAAAGGGTGCAGAAGAAAGTACTGAGCGAGAAAAATGGCAGACAGCAACGCAGGGTAATAGATAAAGATTGGTGAGATGCGCTTTTTAACTATCATATTGTTCTTTCTTTTATGCCTTGACAGCTTCGGACAGGTTTTTAAGGCCGAGGTATCTCCCAAAGACAGTGTGAATATCTATGACGACTTGTATGTCAAGTTCATTTTAGTGAATGCAAAAGGGACCAACTTTAAAGTCCCTGCTTTTGCCGACTTCCGCCTAGCCAGCGGCCCAAACGAAAAGCATGAACAGGCTAAAAACTTACAGACCAACCAAATACTGACCACCACCACTTGGACTTGCAAACTTACCCCACAAGCCACTGGTACTTTTATCATCGGGGCTGCGAGCGTGGAAGTGAACGGCAAGGTATTGTTTTCGAATAAATTGACCGTAAAGGTTACCCGGCCCATAGCTCCCATCGACAAGAAAGTGGATAAAAACCAAATTTTTCTGGACGCCAGCATCAGTAAGAAAGAAGTGTATGTAGGGGAGCAAATTTTATTAAACTACATGCTATATACCAAAAACGGAGGAACTTATAAGGAGCATATAGTCGATAAGTTTCCCTCTACCAATGGTTTTTGGAAGGAAGAGCTCCAATTAAAAGATGCCGAAGCTAATATCAAAGGACAAAAATATGTGGCGCGCAATTTTCTGAATTGGGCAATTTATCCGCAAAATAGTGGTACACTCACTATAGGGCCATCCATAGTGATGGTTGAAACTGCTGGTATCTCTTCGGTTTCAGGCACTGCATCTGAAGTAAAGACCACCACGCTACAAAGTTTTAGCCTCGCTAGCCAAGCTTATTCCATAATAGCCAAACCCTTACCCAGCAATACCCCTAAAGATTTCTGTGGATTTGTAGGTGAATTATTCCTGCAGGCAACTGCCGATAAAACCAGCGCAGCCGTAAACGAACCGATTCACTTTAAAATATTATTTAGCGGGAAAGGCAATATTAAAACCATCACCAGCCCTACCTTGCCGACTATTGAGGGCTTTGAAATTTTCCAACCGAAAATAAGTGAAAACTTTGCCACCAGCCAAACGGGAATGAACAGTATTGCTTATGACTATACCCTTGTACCTAGATTGCCCGGCACCTATACCCTACCCCCCATTAACATAAGCTACTTTGATGTATCCAAAGAAGGCTACGTGACCCTTAACAGCAATGCCTTATCCATAATGGTAAGCGGTAATGGCAGTTATCAAGCCCCCAACAATAGAGGCAACCTAAACAAAGAAGAATTAAAATTGCTAGGGGAAGACGTGCGTTACATTAAAACAACAACTAGCAGCTTGGGCAAAAGCACCAGCCATATTTTTGGTCACCCGCTATTCATTGCGCTGTATATATTGCCGTTTCTATTATTCGCGGCTTCGCTGTTCTACCTCAACTACAGAAAAAAACTGGATGGTGATGGTACCTATTGGACCAAGAAAAATGCCTTCAAAAAAGCCATTGCCCAGTTAAAAGCCGCCTCGGTGCTGAACGACAAAGCGTTTTATGAAGCCATACACGGCGTTATCTGGCAATATTGGGCGGAAAAGTTGTCGTTGGAGCCTTCACAATTGACCAAGCCTTATGTACAAGCTGTTCTGTTGGAAAAAGGCGTTCCTGCTGAAACCGTCCGTAGTGCCTTTACCGTTATCCAGCAATGCGAATCAGCCGTTTATTCGCCATATATGCAGCAACTGCAAAACGATGATGATTTATATGCAAGCACCGAAATGGTGCTGCAAAAAATGGAGGGCCATTTGAAATGAAGCTGGCCTTGATAATATTGAACTGCCTTGTGGGCATATGGGTATACGGCTTTGACAGCAAAGCCACCATGGCCAATGGGCATAAGGCTTTTGCCGAGAAGCACTACAAAGAAGCTGCTGAGCACTACCAAATGCTGGTGGATAGCGGCTATCAATCGGCTGCTTTATATTATAATTTGGGTACCAGTTATTTCAAAGCGGGGGCGGTGGCAGCTTCCATTCTCTACCTGGAGAAAGCAAAGGCCTTGTCCCCTTCTGATGAAGATATCAATTACAATCTACAGCTTGCCAACCTAAGGGTAGTGACCCGCATTGAACCTGCTCCACAATTGCGCTTTGTTAAAGCAACTAAAGAGTTTATTTCCAAATACACTTCCAATACTTGGGGCATTATGACGCTGGTGCTGCTTTGGCTTGCCTTGGCGGCTTATTTTGTTTTGATTGTGGGAAAGGACAAAGTACCGAAAAGGGTGTTGCAGCTTATGAGCTTAGTGCTGCTTATTGCCTCCTTTGCCACTTTGATATTTGGCATTAAGAAAAGGCTGGAAGAAGATAATGGCCGGTTTGCAATAGTGTTCGCTACCAATAGCTATGTAAAAAGTGCGCCCGACACGGAAAGCGTGGACCTGTTCATTTTGCGTGAAGGTGTCAAAATCCGGCTATTGGAGACACTGGGTGAATGGGAAAAAATAAAGGTGCCCGATGCCCGGGGCGACAAGGTAGGCTGGATACCCCGCAGCCATTTCAAAACTATTTGATAGGCTGGTAGCGGAATAGGTTAAGCCCATCAGCAGGAACATGCACTGCCTCAGTACCGTTAATCTTTATCTGTTGAAATTCTTTGGGAAGGTTGATGATAATGGGGCGGGTCTCATCGGCACCGTATTGATACTTCAATTTCAGGTTTTTATCGTTCAGCACTTCCATTTTCATCCCCCTGCCTGCAAACAGCGAGTTAGATTGACCCAATACCTCAAAGCCGGTGCCTTTTATCTGATAAAGGCAAATGGATGAATGTGGCTTCAATGAAACTTTCCCCTGCACCACCTCTCCTTTCATGCCATCAAAATACTGGTCCTGCAAATCATATCGAAACTTCTTTTTACCCAAATTTATCAAAGCCAAGTATTCCCTATCCTCTATGCTAAACTCAATTTGATACAAATCCTTTGTTATTCTAAGCACCTGATGAATCTGCTTCTCCATATAAGGCAAAGCCGACTGGTATAACTGCATCTGATCCTTGCTATAATGGCTAATATTGTCAGAAGTAAAAATGAGCTTGCCTAGTAAGTTGTTAATCAAGAACAGGCTGAATTTTTCCCGCTGGTTTAGCTTGTTCTTTTCATCCCTCAACACATATACATCAGGGTCATTTTGGAACATATTGCCCGCCAGTTGATAACGTCCAATGGTGGTGGTGGCATTGTTCCAACAGGAAAGGCGTTCCCTTGCTTGTATCCATTTCAAGAGCCTTTGTTCCCATTTCATGTGTATATCGCTACTGATTCGGCAATAATCCACCAAATGAAAGGCCGGCCCCAAAGGAATTCCGCAGCCCAATATCATCTTATCTGGGCCCGCCAATTCCCTAAGCAGCAACAGGGCATCGCTCATTACTTCTCCCCTAGTCTTGCCTTGGGGCGGCATCAAATGTGCCGCAAAAAGAAAATCCACTTTAATCAAATCATATCCCCATATCCGCAATATGGTATCTAGTTCGCCCATCAGGAATTCCCTAAAGTCTTGATTATAAATATCCAATGCATAATATTTGCCGCCCCAGCCAGGATTGAGCCCCACTACCAAGGGTTTGCCTTTACTGTCCCTCAACAACCAATCAGGATGCTGTTGATAGATTTGTGAACTGCTGACACAGATAAACGGAGCCAACCAAATACCCGCTTTGTAGCCAGCAGTATGTATACTATCTGCCAAAGGTTTCATACCCCTTGGAAACTTGCTGTTGGTAAGCAGCCAATCGCCTGTGGCCGCTTGGTAGCCATCATCAATCTGGAAATAGCCTGCGCTTACCTTGCCCTTTTGAAAAGCATGTAAGTTATCCAAAATAATGCCCTCGTCTATGTCATGGTAGTAATGATACCAACTAGTCCATCCTGTGGTAGAATTGGGAAGACTATCGGGCAAAACTATCTGCCGAGCCTGCGCTACCTCTTGGATAGCGTCCTTGGTCAATCGACCATAAATTTTGTATGCATCGTCCAATGGCCCGTCACCAATCCAAATCTTTATCAATTGCCTCGAAGTATTTTGGGGCATGAACAAATCGGCCACTTCCTTTCCAATAGTAAATGTTCGTTGTTTGGCATCCACCCTAAAGTAAGTGTAGCCCATATATTCATTCAAGGAACCGAAGAACATATAGTTGCCTAGTGTATCCTTTTGGTAGGTATATGTCCAACTGTGCAGGTTGCCCTTTTTTCGGGCATAATCCATCCAACGATAGTCGCCATAGTTACCCGCTAGCTTTTTGCCCAGTCCACCCATGGCCTTGATGCTTTCACTCGTTCCATACTCCCTGCTGGTAGTCCAGCCTTGAAAACCATTGCAGAATACCGTGGAAGTGCCGTTTTTATCATAGGCAGCAATCACCTCCACTTTTTGTAAGATAATGTCACGTGAGGTGCTCAAATTGAGAAACAACAGCTTGCCCTGCTCCAAACGCTTGATACCTTTGCTAACCTTCACTCCTAGGGTATCCATTTGCTGGCCAAAGGGAAGAAAAAGCTCGTGCGCAACGCCCTGATCACTAAACTGAATATGAACCGTGAGGGGTGAATAGACCGGTTCAGCGGCCGCGGCAGTAAATGGCAGCCACATGATAAATAAGATAATAAAGGCTTGGAACATAGCACTCAAAAAACCGAAAATACGAATTAAGCCAATAAATTTGCCAAATCTATGGAGCAGCCCCTGGCGATTGTGTTATTCGGTGCCCACCGTTGGGGCAGGCAGGAAGTGATTGCAGCGGTGCGGGATGCCAACTGTGTACCTGTACTGGTGCTGCATGAAAACCAAACCCTTGACATACCAAGCTATCTTCAGCCCTTTGTAAACGAGCTTTTCGCCCTCCCCGTTCAGGCATCAGAAGAAGATTTCCAAAGCCTGGCCAATCATCTTGATATGCATTACCGAGCCTGGCATGTGCTGCCCTTGGACGATTATGTTTGCCAGGATGCGGCACGGCTCTCCAACTTTTCCAAGACTGTATGCTTCCCAATATCCGCAGCCACCAGTACTTTCCACAAGCACCGATTAAGAGAATTGTGGAACAACTGGGTAAGTGCAGTGAATGAGCCTAGCTATGGCAAAGTGGACTGTTGGTTTTTTGAACCTTCGGACCCGATACAGGTTGACTGGCCCGCAGGTAGATATATAGTGAAGCCCAATGCCTATGCGGGCTCTGTAGGAGTATTTGCGGCCAAGGAAAGGGAAGTGGTACAAGCTATTGAACAATGCAGGCAAACATTGGCCGCAGAGGCAGCTAATCCGGTAATGGCCGGCATTCAAGTCGAACAGTCCGTGTTGGTGGAGCAATATATCCCGCGTAATGCAAACCTGGGTGCCTGTGCTGAATACACCGCCCATATGGTTTCTTTAGCTGGTAAGCATTATTTGATAGGGATTGCGGAAAAGACCATCCATCCGGACACCTTTATCGAAACTGGGCATCAGTACCCTAGCAATAGCTTTCCTACCAGCTTAATACCTGCCATGGAAAAGGCAATAGTGGGCGTACTCGAGCAATTAGGGGCGGAAAACACCATTAGCAATTGGGAATTCATCATTAGCCCCGAAAACCAATTGGTATTGGTGGAAGGCCAACTACGGCCCTCGGGCGATAAGGTGATGAACCTCATTCAACAAGCACATGAAGCCGATTTGTACGCATTCTATTTGGAGTCATTAGTTTCGGGTAAAACCTTTGAATATCCCAAGGCAAAGTCAACTTCCCTAATCTATTGGCCTGGGCCCAATGAAACACTCGAAAGAATTGATTGGATACAGTTGCCAAACAAATTGCCACCACAAGTAAAGCTGTTTCTGGATAGGCCGGCACTTATAGCCGCCAATAATTGGCAGGGGCCATTATCTTGGTATGATAGGCATATCGCCATTATGGTGACGGCTACCTCTGCAGAAGAAGGGCATATTAAAATAAAAGAGGCTTGTTCCAAAATCAAGCTCAAGTCAGGTAGAAGAAGTGTAGGGCTCATTTAGCGGGCACAATGCAAAAAATCAAACCGCTATGGTACCGGGTCGTAGCCATGGCCCCCCCATGGGTGGCAGCGCGATAATCGCCTTACAGTCAACCATAAACCTTTGAACACCCCATGTTCCCTTAAAGCTTGTACGCCATATTGGGAACAGGTAGGTTGATAACGGCACCCGCTTGGCATCCACGGTGATACTATAAGCTTATAAGCCTGGATGAGCCAGATAAAAGGATAAGCCAACAAACGGCTAAACGCCTTCATACCAATGTATTTAACTTTTCGATGCCCGCAGCCATACCTGTTGAGATGGTTGGGTAATCCAACACGGTATCGGCAGTATAAATCACCATTATGGCGTACTGGGTTCCTTTACCGTGCAAAATACCATAAATCGAGTGTTTCTGAAGCCGATACGCTTCCCGCATTCTGCGCTTAATCAAATTGCGCCTTACCGATTTAGCTATCTTGCGCTTCGGGACCGCCATACACACTTGCACAGGGAAGTCACTAGGCAGCTCGGCGGCAAGGTATATAAAGCGAAAAGGGAATTGCTGAAAAGCTTTTCCCCGTTGCATCAATGATTCCAGTATTTTTTTGCTGCTTAGCCTTTCAGATTTGGTAAAGGTATAGCGAACAGATGACTTATCGATAGCCGATAGGTTTATTTCAAACGCTTTTCATCAGAAACGGTCAGTTTCTTACGACCCCTGGCCCTTCTGCGGGCAAGAACAGCCTTACCGCCTTTGGTTGCCATACGTTCACGGAAACCATGTTTGTTCTTCCTTTTGCGCTCTGAGGGTTGGTATGTTCTTTTCATTGCTACCGAATGTTATTAAAGGGACACAAAGATAGCACTATCTTATTAATAATGCAAATTGATAGCGGCGAATTACCGTTTATTTATTTCACAGCGCAGGCTGTCAAGCAACTGGCGTACGCCCATTACAAACTCAATAAACACCATTCGGATTTCATCCAAGTTGTTATTGTCCTGTATATCGTTCTCAATATCTTGGGCCAACTGTGCCAAGGTTTCGTTGCCCAGCATACGGATGGATGATTTCAACTTATGCACGCCTATTTTGAGCAAAGTATAATTGCCGGTTTTCAAATAGGCTATGGATTGACGCAAGACTTCCGGGGCATCGGCCAAGAACATTTGGATTACTTCCGTTACAAAATCCTGGTCACCATCCGCCAGTTCCATCAGGTAGTCAAGATTCAATGCATACCTGCTGTTTCTGCTTCGGGTGTTGCGGCTAGTTGCGGATAAGATTGGGTGATTTTCTTGCCTCATAGCGTCTTTAACTCCGTTTTGAGACTTTTTACGTGTTTTCCCTTAATTTGTTACTAACCTTTTACATTTTTATTGGTAGACAACCCCCTGAAATTAATCGCATTTTAACCTTAAAGAGCGATAAACAATTGATTATAAAAGAAAAAACCCAGCCATTGGGCTGGGTTTTTCTCTATACTTTGTGGCAATTATTCTTTCACCGTTTTACTCATAATGTGTATCCATGCATCATGGAAGCGAGGATTTTCCTCCCTAAACTTGTACAATTGCTCTAGGCCTTCTTTCTTGCTTTCAGGCTTGCTCAGGTAGACGTAGTACCATTTCCTGCGCTTGTCGTACACTACGCCTGCATCCAACTTCTCCTTAATCAGCTGCTCTTCGAAATTGTAGGAGTTTTGCTCAATCCTGAATGAACCCACTACCAAGAAGTAATCACCTAATTGAGCACCTCGCTTGTATTCCAAGTCATTCTCATCCACAATACGGGTGCGCTCCTCATCCAATTCTGAAGTATTGTTCTTGGTGGTTTTGGTTTTACCCGCACCTGATTTTTTGCTCAAGCTATCGATTGCCTTACCATACTTTTCTTCCAATTCATTCAGGCGCTGTGTCAAGCTATCCAATTGCTCGTTGCTGATTTGCAGGTCAGCACCGGAATCGAAATCAGCTTGCAGAGAATCCAAACGGCCACTAACACTATCCACTGTTGTCGCCAAACTGTCGACGTCGCCTTTCAAGTCATTGATCAAGCTATCCTGTTGCGCCAAGCGCTTCATCAATGTACTGTCCTGCTCGTCGCCTTTCTTCTTCTTGCGGAATGTTAAACCCACTAACAACTCATGACTGCCGTTGTTATAGCTCTTCATTTCGTTCAATGGAATATCGTAGGCATAGCCTATCTTAATCAAATCATGCACCTTGAAGCCACCGCCTACCGTTACCGCATAATCGTAGCGGTACATGGAGTTGATCCATATCCAATCCTTGTACATTAGATTCACCCCTGCATCAAACTGGAAGTTAAATGACTCGGTGGTTCTGAACATTACTTGTGGCTCAATGGTGAATTTATCCTGTGCCAATTTTACTGCATAAGAAGCATTGGCTAAATAATGGCGTTGTGTAGAGTAACCGCTTTGGCCGCCTTCGGTCAGATAATCCAAATCGGTACCAAAAACGGATGGTACAGCAACACCTACGTTCAGCCCTTTCCAAGCATAGTTGACGCCCACGCTAGCATCAAAGAAGGTATTGCGGTTAGCTTGGCTCATCAATAAATAATCGTCCCTGTCCCTTACCACAATCTTTTCCTGGTCAATGCGCACATTCTGCACGCCGGCTGACAAACCGATGGACAAGCGATGCGCCCCTTTGAAATTCAAATGGTAAGCATAGGAGAAATAGCCCGCATTGCGACGGAAGATATTGGTGACATCATTAAAGAAGTAAGCACCTATACCTGCCTTATCCTTAGCCACGGCCATATCAAATGTTACTGCCCTGGTCTCAGGTCCGTTGGCAAAGCCAGCAAACTGGCGACGGTACAAGCCATAAACATTAATGCGTCCGTCGGCGCCGGTTCTGGCGGGATTGTACAAATAAGGATTGTACATATATTGCGAGTACAGCGGTACCTGCTGACCATATACATCAGCTAGGGCTATAACACATACTCCAAGAATGAAAAACAGCTTTTTCATATGCTCTGTGGTTTTCCTATATTATCTCAAAATGGATACTGCTCCTTTATAAATCAAATCAGTACCTGAAAAGCGAACTACGTAGTAATAAGTACCCTCAGGCAATTCCTTGCCATCATTGGTACCGTCCCAATCGTTTTGGTAAGCTTGTGAGCGGTACACCTCACTGCCCCATCTGTCGAAAATCAATACTTCCGCATCAGGATAGGTTTCAATATTGGTCAACCACCAAGTATCGTTCTTGCCATCACCATTCGGTGTCAAGGTATTGGTAGGGATAATCAAGTAATCGTTCAGTACTGTTACAGTTACTGAATCGGTACCGGGGCAACCGTTGGAATCGATTACCGCCAAAATATAAGTAGTGGTAACCAATGGCGTTGCAACTGGGTATTGGTAGTTAGGTGCATTCAGTGACTCGGTAGGTGTCCATGAATAGCTCACACCACCGCTACCTAACAACACTACGCTAAAGCCTTTGCTGATGGTGGTATCAGTACCAGCATCGGCATTTGGTATAGCAAACTTGGTAATATCAATGGAACCGGAATCAACACAACCGTATTGGCTGGTAACCGTTACACTGTAAGTGTCAGTTTCTTTCACGATAATGTTCTGGGTCGTTTCGCCAGTTGACCATAGGTATGCTTCCTGACCGCCAATGCCAGCACTCAGTTCAACACTGTCGCCAGTACAGAAAGAAGCAGGCCCCAGCGCCCTTACAAATGCTTCTGGCAAATCATGCACCACTACTACATTCACCACGGAATCAACACAACCTTGGTTGGAAGTGATGGTCAATTTCACCAAATAAGTGCCTGGATTAGCATATTGGTGGCTTGGGTTGCTCAAGGTTGAAACCACGCCATCGCCAAAATCCCAGAAAATTTCATCTATCGTACCGTTGGCCACTACGGATTGGTTGGTGAATTGAGTGGTCTCACCGATACATACATCAGGTGCAGCAAATACCACTGATGGAGTAGCATACACCGTTACGGTACGACTAATGGTATCCATACAGCCTTGGTCGCTGGTAATGATTAATGTTACGCTATAATTGCCAGCGGTAGTATAAGCATGGCTAGGCTCCTGATCAAGAGATGAGTTACCGTCGCCGAAACTCCAAGCAGAAGTAAAGTTGCCTGATGAAGCAGTACTTAGGTTAGTAAAGTCAATAGGCGAGTTTTCACAAGCATTGCCCGCTATGAAGTTGGCATTGGGGTTTGGATTCACCGTAACGCTGTACACTATTTGGTCAGTACATCCAGCATTGCTGGTGGCAGTAAGGGTAACATTATAAACCCCCAAAGCAGGGTAAGTGTGGCTGGGGTTCTCATCGGTACTGGTAGCACCATCGCCGAATGCCCATTGGTAGGTTGTAGTACCAAAAGGTATGTTGGTCAAATTAGAGAATTGTACCGCATTGCCAAAGCAGGCAGGCCCTGCGCTGAAATCGGCCACTGGTTCAGGATATACAATCAAAGTACCTGAAACGGTATCGGAACAGCCATTGTTGGAAGTTACAAACAAGGTAACCGTTTTGATACCGATGGAACTGTAAATATGTGAGGGATTGATATTGGTGCTGGTAGTGCTGTCGCCAAAGTTCCAAACGTAATTGCTAGTTCCTACCGCCAATGTAGAGGTATTGGTAAACTGTACTGCGGTGCCTATACAAACATCCGTGCTGGTAAACCCTGCCACCGGACGGTCAAAGACGATAACAGTAAATGAGCTGGTATCGGTACAGCCGGTAATGGCATCGGTTGCTGCCAGCCAAACCGTATAAGTACCAGGGGCAGCATAAGTGTAGGTGGGAGCAAAATCGGTGCTGGTATTGCCGTCACCAAAGCTCCAAGTATAGGTTACGTTAGCTGAGCCAGTAGAGCTATTGGTGAACGCGAATGCTTCTCCATCGCAAAGGCTGCTATCAGGGGTTGAGAATACCGATATTGGCTGCTCATATACTTCTACCGTATAGTTTACGGAATCAATACAACCAAAATTGGAAGTTACTTGCAGAATAACCGTATAGATTCCAGGACCAGCATAGGTATGGGCAGGATTGATATTAGTGCTGGTGTTGCCGTCACCAAAATCCCAAACATAACTCAAAGTACCCATGCTGATGGTAGATAAATCAGTAAACTGGGTAGCATTGCCCAAGCATACGGTAGTGGCGGTAAAGTCAGCAACCGGCTCTGGATTGACAGTTATAGTAATGACAGCGGTATCGGCACAACCGTTAGGGTTGTTGGTAGCTATCAAAGTAACCGTGTAAGTTCCTGGTGTGGCATACAAGTATGATACGTTAGTGTTGGTTGAAGAACCACCATCGCCGAACGACCAGGCATAATCAGTTGCGTTCAATGAGGTGTTGCTAAAGTTGATGGTATCGCCTAAACATACGGTAGCTGCCGAGGCGGTAAATCCGGCGGTTGGGGTGGTGTACACTTCAACGCTTGCTGACACGGTATCGCGGCAACTATTGTTGGAAATAGCTATCAAGGTTACTGTATAAACCCCAGGGCCTGCGTACAAATGGCTAGGATTAATGTTAGTAGAACCCGCCCCATCACCAAAAGTCCAAACAAAATTCATATTACCAGATGCGATGCTGGAGGTATTTGTAAAGCTCAAAGGTGTACCGTCACATTCATCGCTGGTAGTAAAGCCTGCAACTGGAGTGTCATAAACCGTTACCGTTTTGCTTACTGTGGCGGTACAGCCGTTATTGCTGGTCACGGTCAAACTCACCGTATAATTGCCTTGCAAAGCATATGTATTACTAGGATTAACTGCAGTGCTGGTATTGCCATCACCGAAGTTCCATGAGTAAGTAAGTGTGCCTCCTATAATGCTTGATAAATTGTTGAACTGTACGGGGCTATTAGGGCAAGCACTGGTGAAGTTGAAATCAGCTACTGGCAGTGGGTTCACCGTTACAGGCTTGGTAATGGTATCGTTACAACCATTTACGGTGGTGGCTATTAAGGTTACTTGATAAGTACCAGGGGCAGCGTAAGTGTAGGTAGGGCTGGTAGTGGTGCTGGTATTTCCATCGCCGAAAGACCAAACATAACTATTGCCGCCGGTAGTACTGTTGCTGAACAAAGTGCTTTGTCCATAACAAACCGCTGGAGCAGTAAAGTTGGCAGTTGGGGCACCATTAACGGTAACAAAGGTGCTTAATGAATCGATACAACCAAAAGAAGAAGTGGCTATCAATTTCACATTGTAGGTGCCGGCAGTAGCATACAAATGTTGCGGAGCAGGGTTGTTGCTGAAAGTGCCGTCGCCAAAACTCCATTGGTAGTTGAGGCTGCCGCTGCTAACGGTGCTATTATTGGTAAACACCGTGTTAGTTCCTTCGCAAACGGTAGTAGCGGTATAGGCTACAGTAGGCTTGCCATAAGCGGTAATCGGTTTCACGATGGTGCTGGTACAGCCAAAGTTAGAAGTGGCGGTCAAAGTTACATTGTAAGTACCCGCATTTACATAAGTATAGCTAGGGTTAGTTGCGGTACTGGTACCACCGTCACCGAAGGCCCATGAGTAGGTCAAGGTGCCACCTGAGATACTAGAGTTGTTGGTAAAGGCAATGGCCACATCTTCGCAAGCATTGCTGGCAATGAAATCGGCAGTAGGGTCAGGGTAAATGACCACGTTGCCTTGTACGGTATCCCTACAGCCGCTGGCATTGGTTGCTACCAAGGTAACCGTATAAGTGCCTGCATTGGCGTAAGTATTGGAAGGCGAAGTGGCTGTTGAGGTATTGTTGTCGCCAAAGTCCCATAAATAACTAGTGGCACCTGAAGAGGTATTGGTAAAGCTGGTGGCCAAGCCCAAGCAATTGTTGCCAACCGTAAAGTTGGCAGTTGGTACTGCATTTACGGCCACGCTGCGAGTGGCAGTGGCAGTACAGCCATTGTCGCTGGTTACGGTTACGCTTGCATTAAAGTTACCCGAGGTAGCATAAACGTGGCTAGGGTTGATATCAGTACTTGTAGTAGCATCTCCAAATGCCCAACTATAGCTCAGTGTTCCAGTGGAAATGGTAGAGCCATTGGTAAACTGGGTAGGCTGCCCCAAACATACGGTAGTATTCGTAAATGCAGCAGTAGGCTGGGGATAAACAGTAACCGTGGAGGTTGCAGTATCACTGCAATTGGTGATATTGTCCCTTACTATTAGTGTAACGGTATAAGTACCAGGAGCGGCATAAGTGCGGCTGGCATTGGCTGTGCTGGCGGTACCGCCATCGCCAAACGTCCAACTATAGATAGGGTTTGCAGTAGCGGTACCCGTGAAGGTAAAATTCACTGCTGTACCATTGTTACAAATGGTGCTGGCACTGCTGGTGAAAGCGGCAACGGGTGTAGGGTTTACAACAATTAGTTGGCTTACAGAGTCAATGCAACCGTTGGCCGATGTAGCAATTAGCCTGACAGTGTAGCTTCCAGAAGCGGCATAAGTATAAGATGGGTTGGGCGTAGTGCTGATGTTGCCATCGCCGAAACGCCATAGATAGCTTACAGCACCCGTGGTGGCCGCACTGCTGAACTGGGTAGCGTTACCTTGGCATGCCGTGGTGGCACTGAATACCACCGAAGGCCTTGCATTTACAGTTACCGGCTTGATGATGGTGTCTCTGCAGCCGGATGGTGAAATGGCAATCAGCGTTACATTGTAAGTACCAGCATTAGCATAAGCATGGGTTGGGTTGCTAGCCGATGAAGTATTGCCATCTCCAAAATTCCAAGCATAGGTTAATGGGCCGGTACCGTTATCGTTGCTCAAATTGGTGAAAGCAACGTTGGCGCCAGGGCAAGCACTAGTTGCCACAAAATCAGGTGTTGGCAGCGGCAACGCAGTGGTAGATTGGATAGCGGTATCCGAACAGCCTGCTGCATTGGTAGCAATTAAAGTAACGGTGTAATTGCCTGGGCTAACATACGTCTGCGTTGGGTTGGTAGCCGTGCCAGTGTTTCCATCACCGAAATCCCATGAATAAGTGGTAGCACCGCTCGAAACATTGTTAAAAGTAATTTGCTGGTCTTCACAAACAAAAGGCACGTTCGAAAAGCCTGCCACTGGGCGGTCGTTAATAGTTACTGTTTGTGTTACCGTATCGCGGCAACCCTCATTGCTAATGGTATATAAAGTAACCGTATAGGTACCACCATTTACATAACTGTAGGTGGGGCTGCTAATCAACGAAGTGCTGCCATCACCGAAATCGTACTCATAAGAGGTGATGCTGCCTGAAGAGATAGTACTGGTATTCGTAAACTGTGTTACAGCATTCCTGCATGGATTGCTCACGGTAAAGTTGCCTACTGGTTGTGGCTGAATGGTAAAGTTGCTGCCGTTATCGCTGCCAGTTACGGCCGGGTTGCTGGAAACCACCCTTACCCTATAACCAGTACCCCCAGGAGTATTGGCAGGAACAACCGCACTGATGGTACCACTGGTGGCCGTGCTGGTTAAAGTGCCGATGGTAGTGGGGCTGGCAAAGCTGCCTGCCGCATTGCTGAGTTGGGCGGTAAAAACGTTACCAGCATTAAACGAACCCCCAGAGGAAGTATAGTTGACGCTCAATGGAGCACCAGGGCAGAAAACACTAGCCGATAAGGCTGAAGTAGTAAGTGTAATAGGTGGGGGAAATGCCAACAATAGATTTTCAAAAAAATCAGGCCATGGGGCAACGTCGGAAGCAAAGCCTAACACAATACTGCGGCCATTGCCATTCTGCACAGCCGCCGCATCACCGTTGCCAAAGGTAGCCAGTACTGTACTTCCCGGACCTGTGTTCAGGCCAGTTGAAAATATGCCCCACCCTGTATTGGTGAGTGTAAAGGGATTGGAAGGTAAACCACTGGAAACAAGCGCAAAGGCGGTAACGGAGTTTTGATTATTACTACCAGTAAAACTGGCTCCCAAAGGATTTGATAGACTGGATTGGCCTGCGAAATCCCAATAAATGGTATTACCCCCATTGTTCATAAACGTAGCCAAAGCAGCAGCCGAGGTACCATTGGCAGCAAAATTTTGGGCTAAGTAGATTGCAATCTGGTAGGCTCCAGGGATGGCTATCTGGGTTTGGAAAGTAACATCGCTGGTGGTGCTCGTAACAGTATAGCCCAAGTTTGTTAAGGCTATGGCCATTTGGTCGGTTCCAAGGTTTTGGTCGTTGTAGTATAGTACGTTTTGCGCTACCATACATTGCGATGCAATAAGGGTAAACGCAGCCAAAGTGATTACCTTAAACTTGTTCCTAAGCCAGTTGGTAATTTTCATAATATTCCTTTTCAGTGATTACACTATCCGTTTATAAGAAAGAGGACTTAAACGCCCCAAAGCTAAAAATATAATTCTTGTTAATTCATACATTTGTACACCATTAGTCACCATGCCGTTTAACATTGTACAAATTTTTGTTCAGTGCTAATTTCGGCTCAATTTAAAAATATTTCATTGCAAAATGCAAAAGCCCATGTTAAGTGCATTTAAAATAGCCGCAGTCAGTCTATTTATCGCTGCTTCCCTTACCATTTCCGCACAAGCCTACCGCCAATGCTACTTGAAGGACCCAGGCGGTAGCACCCGCGAACACAACTTCGATGTACAGCATATTCTGTTGGATGTACGCTTTTCCCCAAAAGAAGGCAAAGTGATGGGCACGGTGGAGCATACCTTTTCGCCCCTCCAAAAAGACGTAGACACCCTTTTTCTGGATGCGCCGAGTATCAATATACAACAAGTATTGCTGGACAAACAGGCCGTGAAGTTTGACACCACAAAGGAAGGCTTGATTGTGCGGTTCCCCAAAACCTTGCACTGGGACGAGAAGCATGTTTTGACCATACAATATGAAGCTACGCCCCGCAAAGGCATTTACTTTATTGGCTGGAACGACCCCAACAACCTGAGCCGTAAACAGATATGGACCCAAGGCCAGGGCATTGACAACCGCTACTGGATACCCAGCTTTGATGATATGAACGACAAAGCTACCACCGAGGTAAAAGTAGCCTTCGATAAAGCTTATAAGGTGCTTTCCAACGGTGAACTGCTGGAACAGAAGGAACAAAAAGACGGTACCAAACTGTGGCACTATAAAATGACAAACCCACATGCGTCCTACCTGATTATGCTGGCCATAGGCAACTATGAGGTGCGCACCAGCAAATCAAAGAGTGGGGTAGTTATTAACAACTGGTATTACCCCGAATACCCTGAAACCGTTGAGCCCACTTACCGCTATACCGAACAGATGATGGACTACCTGGAATCAGAAACCGGGCTTAAATACCCTTGGCATGCTTACTCACAAGTGCCTGTACAAGATTTTATGTTCGGTGCCATGGAAAATACCACCGCCACTATCTTTGGCGATTTCTATATAATTGATAAGCGGGCATATCTTGACCGCAACTACATAGGCACCAATGCGCATGAAATGACCCACCAGTGGTTTGGCGATTATGTCACCGCCCGTAGTAATGCACATACCTGGCTGCAGGAGAGTTTTGCAACGCACTATGCTAAAGGCTTTGAGCGCAGCATATTCGGTGAAGACCATTACCAATGGAACCGCCGAGGGGAGCTGAACTCCGTACTGGATGCCGCAAAAAACAACAATAACCCTATTGCCCACAGCAATGCGGGCAGCCCGCGCATTTACCCCAAAGGCTCATTGGTACTGGACATGCTGAAATATGTGGTGGGCGAAGAACAATATAAACGCGCTTTGTTGGCTTACCTGAAAAAGCACCCCTACGGCAACGTGGATACCCATGATTTTTACCGGGCCTTCTTGGACAATTTGGGTATCGAACTGGATTGGTTTTTCGACCAATGGATATACCGCGGTGGCGAACCGCGATACGAGGTAAGCTATGTGCCCAGCAAAGACAAAACCGTGGTTACGGTAAAGCAGACCCAAACCGACGACGGGGTGGTAGGCCTATTCAAAATGCCCATCGTATTTGAGGTGGTCTACAAAGACGGTAGCTCATCCACCGTGAAGGAATGGATACAAGATGCGGCACAAACCGTAAATGTGCCGAACCCCAGCAACAAAGAAATAGACTTTGTATTGTTCGACCCCAATTCACAAATCATCAAATCGGTGAAGTTTGAAAAGGGCTTGGAAGAATTTCGTTCGCAGGCTTTGAAAGCTAAAAACATGATTGACCGCTATGATGCCTTATTGGCACTTTCCAACCTGCCTTTCAACCAGCGAAAAGATATTTTGATAGCTGCATTTGCAAAAGAGCCCTTTTGGGCCAACCGGGCAGAAATAGCCAAACAACTTGCACAAAACATAGATTCGATAGACCAGGGCCTGATCAAAAACATGCTGAAGGATGGCCAGCCACGCGTGCGCCAAAGCGTGCTGGACAATACTAGCAAGGTGCCGCAAGGCTTGCTGGCCGACTACGAAGTATTGTTGACGGATTCATCTTACTGGATAGTTGAAAACAGCTTGGTAAAACTCAGTGCACAGTATCCACAGAACATTGCCCGCTACTTGGAAACTACCAAAGACGTAAAGGGTATCGGCAACAAAGTTAGGGTCG
Organism: Chitinophagales bacterium; assembly: GCA_033762815.1. Taxonomy (GTDB): domain Bacteria; phylum Bacteroidota; class Bacteroidia; order Chitinophagales; family CAIOSU01; genus JANRLF01. The sequence continues at coordinate 116,455 of JANRLF010000007.1, forward strand.
CTTGGTTGGAGATAGCCGCTGGACTTGACCGCAGCAAGTATTTGCCCCAATTAGTGGAATATGGCAGCAACTCCTATGAATTCCGCAGCCGTGGATATGCTTTCGCCGCCCTGACCCGACTGGATTACCTTGACAACAAGCTGCTCGATTACCTTACCGATGCCGCATTGAGCAGCAACACCCGGCTTTCGGGCCCCGCTGTTACCGCCCTCAACTACTACAAAAGCCAAACTGCTTATAAAAAGATGATGCAGGATTACTACTGCCTACATACTTGGAAAGATTGGCAGAAAGAGGTGCTGAAACCAGTGATGGACTAAGGCACTCAAAACGCCTGTCATCTAACGCACTGTGTGTCATCCCTCCTTCCTCGGGATGACAAATGATGCTGCATTGTTTGCAAAAGCTATTCACATTCATAGCCAATGTCCTCCAATGCTTCCACATAGGTGCGGTAAAGCAGGCCATTTCCTGCAAAGTCGGATTTACAGACGGTTTCAGAGTCAAAACCATCATCGCAGGTTACGCATTTGTTGCAGGCACTAAGCCCCATCAATAACCCGACCATCATCAGCAAAGTAATCTTATTTTTCATATGCCATTTTTAAAGTCAAATATAAATATTGGGTACAAATTTGACCGCCAATCCCTTACAAATCGCATTAATTTAACCTATTCTTATTACCCTTGTACTTCGTACCCACTTCAATCTACCAGCGAAATATCGAACTGAACCAAATCGATAAATTCCTGCACCCGCTCGTGCAGCTCTTCGCTGGTCAATTCCTTCATGCGCTGGTTGCCGAATTTTTCTACACAAAAAGAAGCCAGGGCAGAACCATATATAATGGCACGTTTCATATTATCGAAGCTGGTATCGCGGGTGGAGGCAAGATAACCGATAAAACCTCCGGCAAAGGTATCGCCTGCTCCGGTTGGGTCGAACACCTCTTCCAAAGGAAGCGCAGGGGCAAAAAATACTTCCGAACCATGGAACAGCAAGGCCCCATGCTCACCCTTTTTAATGACCAAAAATTGGGGGCCCATGTCCAGAATGGCCTTAGCAGCCTTTACGATGCCATACTGTCCGCTCAACTGCCGGGCTTCTTCATCATTGATAATCAATACGTCCACCATTTTCAATGCCTCTAACAGTTCGGGCATTTTTTTTTCCATCCAAAAATTCATGGTATCCATGGCAATGAGCTTGGGGCGTTGCTCCATTTGCTTGATTACCTTAATTTGTAATGCAGGGGCAATGTTGCCCAACATGACGAATTCACAATCGCGATAGCTGGCAGGCAACACGGGGTCAAACTCGGCCAGCACGTTCAATTCGGTAACCAGTGAATCACGGGTATTCATGTCCATATGGTACTTGCCCGACCAAAAGAACGATTTCTGTCCCTCCTTTACTTGCAAGCCCGAAGTATCCACTCCCCTATTGTTCAGTTGCTTGATTTCCTCAAAATCATAGTCATCGCCAACAACGGATACCAGCTTGATATCTTTTACGAAATTGGTGGCCGACCAGCAGAAGTAATTGGCCGAACCGCCGGTGATTTTGTCCGTTTTGCCGAAAGGGGTTTCCAAAGCATCAAAAGCTACCGTGCCTACTACTAATAAACTCATACATGAAAATTTAGGGCAAACTTCGGCAAATTCCATGGCAAAAAAAATCAGTGCCGATGCTTGCTATTTACTAATTAATTTAGTATATTGTAAAATAGGTGCTGCTCTAGCAAGAGAAGCACCTCAAAAACAAGCAAAAAAACAAAAAAACACTTTGTTTCAGTACAACTCGTTAAAAATGAATAGATTAAGTGAATTTGAAATACCTGCGAAAGGGTAGTGAAGCACCTGCGAAGTACCCTTGAACACCCCTTGAACACCCCTTGAACTACCTGCGAAGCACCTGCGAAATACCTGCGAAACGCCATAGAAAAGATAAAAAATTGCCAACCATTATATAAGCTTGGCAGCCTAGCTGATGCTAAAATATAAGCGGCAAGTAAAACGTTTACAGAACGCCAAAAAATGATTAACTTTGCAAGCTGTGCTGAATATTAGGAATATATCTATCTTTCTGGTGCTGTTGTTTTTGCTCTCTTCTTGCGGCCAATCGTTGCAAAAATTGCAGAAGAGCGAAAACCTTGACCTGAAGTACACCAAGGCCAAGGAATTCTATAACAAGGAGCAGTATGACAAGGCCATCCCGCTTTTTGAAGAGCTGATTACTTTGAGGAAGGGCACCCAGAGCATTGATGAGGTGTACTACCTGTTTGCGATGAGCCATTATAAAAACGGCAACTTTCTAGTAGCAGCTTTCCACTTTAAAAACATTAATGACTCTTATCCATCAAGCCCTTATGCCGAGGAATGCCTATATATGGTAGGCGTAAGCAATGCCGAGCTATCGCCCGATATCCCCTTGGACCAAACTTACACGGAAAAGGCCATTGAAGCCTTCCAACTTTTTGTAAACCGATACCCCAACAGCCAGTTTCTAGAGAAGAGCAACCAGCAGATTACTGCGCTAAGGCGAAAACTGGAAATGAAGGCACTGAATGCAGCCGAGCTATATTTTAAAACGGGCCATTACAAAGCAGCGGCCACGGCCTTTAGCAATGTCCTCAAGCAATTTCCTGATACCAAGGATGCCGAAAAGGTGAACTTTTTCATCATTAAATCTTATTACGAGTATGCTGCCAACAGCGTAGCTGAAAAACAGGTAGAGCGCTATAACCAGGCCATAAAAGCCTATGAAAACTTCTCCGCCAAGTACAAAAGCAGCGGCTATGCAAAAGATGCCGAAGAATTGTACTTGAATGCAAAAACCAATATTGATAAATTAGACCCCAATAAAACCAGTTCGAGCAACAACTAACAAAGTATGAAAAAGCAAAACATTGCCAATCTGTCGCCTACCATCGAGACCAGGGATTTGAACGAAATGAGCCGCAAAACCGGCAACTTGTACGAAGCTATCGCCATTATCAATAAAAGGGCTAAGCAGATCAACGTGAAAACCCGCGAGGAGTTGCATGCCAAATTGAACGAATTCGCCTCCGCTACGGATAATTTGGAAGAAGTGTTCGAAAATAGGGAGCAAATAGAAATTTCAAAATACTACGAAAAGCTTCCAAGTGCGCAAATTATCGCTTTGGAAGAGTTTATGACCGACGAAGTTTACTTCCGTAAGCCAACTGAAGAGCAACAAGCCCAGTAATGCTGGCAGGCAAAAAAATATTATTGGGTGTTTGCGGCAGCATAGCCGCCTACAAAAGTGCCCATTTGGTTCGGCTGTTGGTAAAGGCCAATGCCGAAGTAAAAGTATTGATGACGCCTGCAGCCACTGAATTTATTACCCCCCTTACCCTTGCTACCCTTTCAAAGCAAGAGGTACTCATTGATTTTGCCGAAGATAATGGCCGATGGAATAACCATGTGGAACTTGGCTTATGGGCTGATGCCATGGTGGTAGCGCCCGCTTCCGCCAATACCTTGGCTAAACTGGCCAGCGGCATTTGCGACAACCTGCTTTCTGCGGTCTATTTATCGGCGCGTTGCCCCGTGTTCTTCTCCCCTGCCATGGATTTGGATATGTGGAAGCATGGGTCAACCCAAGCCAACCTTGAAAGACTGAAATCTTATGGCAACCATATTATTCCGGTAGGCAAGGGCGAACTGGCCAGCGGCCTCTACGGCGAAGGCAGAATGGCTGAACCGGAAGAAATTACGGCTGAATTGGAACAGTTTTTTTTAGCGGCCGAACAAGAAAGGGATTTGGAAGGAAAGAAGGTACTGATAACGGCTGGTCCTACTGTGGAGATGATTGACCCCGTGCGCTTTATCAGCAACTATTCAACAGGCAAAATGGGATTTGCCTTAGCCAAAGAATTTGCGAAAAGAGGGGCACAGGTTACAATGGTGAAAGGTCCTACTGTTCATCAGGAGGTTTTGGAGGGAGTGGATACCCTAGAAGTGACCTCAGCCGAAGAAATGTACCAAGCTGCCACGGCTAGGTTCGGCGACAGCGACATTGCCGTGCTAGCGGCAGCCGTAGCCGATTATACCCCCACGGAGCAACATGCACAAAAGATTAAGAAGAATGGGGGCCATATGCAGTTGGAGTTGGTAAAAACCAAAGACATCCTGCAATCACTAGGGCAGAAAAAAACCAAAGGACAAATATTGGTAGGCTTTGCCCTAGAAACGGAAAACGAAGAAACCAATGCCCGGCAAAAGCTGGAAAAGAAAAATCTGGACTTGGTAGTGCTGAACTCATTGAACGATAAGGGGGCAGGTTTTGGGCACGATACCAATAAGATTACCGTTATTGATAGGAAAGGCAACGCAAAATTGTTCGAGCTAAAGAGCAAAACCGCCGTAGCCCACGATATTGTAAATGAAATAGTGCGTATCAGCCATGCGTAATTGGATTGTTGTAAGCATCTTACTTTTGTTGGGCAGCAGGCTATTTGGCCAAGAGCTGAATATGCAGGTGGACGTGGTGGCACAAAAACTGACCACCGCCGACCCTAAGATATTCCAGACTTTCAGGACTACGGTATATGAGTTCATGAATAACCGTAAATGGACCAGCGACAATTTTCAGCAGAACGAGCGGATAGATTGCAAAATGCAAATCAATATTACCGAACAATTAGGTACCAATACCTTCAGGGCCACCGCCACTATCCAATCGTCTAGGCCCGTGTTCAATAGCACCTACCAATCCGTTATACTAAACTGGGCCGATAAGGATTGGGTGTTCGATTATACGGAGTACCAACCCATCGAGTTTAACGAGAATGTGTTCAATACCAATTTGGGTTCTATGCTGGCCTTTTATGCTTATGCCATTATAGGATTGGACTATGAGTCCTATTCGCTCAAGGGCGGCACGCCGCATTTTCTGAAAGCACAGGCCGTAATGAATGCCGTACCGGCTACTTTGGGCGATAAAGCACCAGGCTGGAGGCCTTTTGAGGGGCAGCGTAACCGTTATTGGCTTATCGAGAATTTAATCAACCCAAAATATGACGCGTTTAGGCAGGCATTCTACCAATACCATCGTCAAGGTTTGGATGTGATGTACGATGATTTAAAAGCGGGCAGAGCCCAAGTAAACCAAGCCCTAAAAAAACTGGAAGGCATGGTAAGAAGCTTTCCCAGCCTCATGATCATACAAATATTTTATACCGCAAAGGGAAATGAATTTGTGACCATGTTTACCAAGGCCTCCCCCAATGAAAAGAACGATGCCTATCAATCTTTGATCATTTTAGACCCTACCCATGCGGAAAAATATTCCGTACTGCTCAAGAATTAAGTGCTAATTTTATTGCATAAGCCCCCTGCATGCTGCGGAAGTTGACCGTTAGGAATTATGCTATTATTGACCATTTAGAAATAGCCTTTTCCCCCTCATTGAACATTATTACCGGAGAAACCGGGGCTGGCAAATCCATCCTACTTGGCGCCCTTTCCCTTATTCTTGGTGATAGGGCCGAAAGCCGATCATTGTTTGATGAAAGCGAGAAGTGTGTGGTGGAAGGCGTGTTTGATATTGCCGCCTATGGTTTGGAAAGTTTCTTCGGAGAAAATGATCTTGATTTTGAGCCCACAACCATCATTCGCCGGGAAATCAACACTGCGGGCAAGTCAAGAGCTTTTGTGAATGACACACCTGTCAATCTACCCATACTTAAGCAGTTGGGCGCTCAATTGGTCAACTTACATTCCCAGCACGAAACCTTGGAATTGAGCAGTGCCAGTTTCCAGTTGCAGTTATTGGATACCATGGCAGCCAATGACGAACCGCTAAAAAGCTATCAGCTTCATTTTCGCCAATACTATCGGCAAAGAGTTTTATTGGACAAGTTGGAAAGCCAATCGATGCAAGAGGTGGGCGATTTGGATTATATCAACTATCAATATCAAGAATTGGAAGAAGCCAGCCTACAGACGGGAGAATATGAACGTTTGGAAGGAGAGCTGAAACTGATTGAAAATGCGGAAAGTATTAAGGCCGCATTGGAAAGAATTAGCCAAGTATTGGATGGGGAGCAGGCGGCAACAAGCCTACTAACCACTGCCCAACAAGCTTTCAGGCAGGTAAGCGGCTTTGACAATGAACTGGATGCACTAAAGGAAAGGCTTCAGAGTGCTGCAATTGAAGTACAAGATATAGCTGCCGAAGTGGGTAGGTTTGCCGATAAAACAGCTTATGACCCGGAACGCCAGCAGGAGATAACCGAAAGATTGAACCAATGGAATAGGTTATTGGCAAAGCACCATTTAAAAACAGGGGATGAACTGATTGCCTTGAGAGAGCAGTTACAGGCGAAAATATCGGGTGCCGACCAAATCACCCAAGATATTGCGGAGGCAAAGAAGCAATTAATCCTCTACAAAGAGTTGTTGGAGCAGGCCGGTAAAGCACTTTCAGAAAATAGAAAGGCGCAGATAACCGTTATTGAAAAGATGGTAGCCGATAGGTTGAGCTATGTAGGCATGCCCGATGCAAGACTGATGGTGGAATTGCAACTGCAAGCCGTAGAAAACGCTACTATTGAGGGAATGGACAAGGTAAGGTTTCTGTTTTCGGCCAATAAAGGCAGCCGGCCTGATGAGTTGAAGCGCATCGCTTCGGGGGGTGAACTTTCCAGGTTAATGTTAGTGCTGAAATCATTGATAGCCAAGAGTACCGCCCTACCAACCTTGATTTTTGACGAAATAGATACCGGCGTTTCCGGCGAAGTAGCCCATAAAGTGGGGCAGGTATTGCAAGAGCTAGGCGAACAACACCAGGTGATTTCTATTACCCACTTGCCACAAATTGCCAGTAAGGGGCAGTACCATTTGTTTGTTTACAAAGGCCTGCATAACGGCAAAACAGTGAGCCGCATCAAAAGTTTGGATAGCGAGGAGCGTACCTTGGAAATTGCTAAAATGTTAGGCGGTGAGAAGGTATCAGATGCCGCACTTCATAACGCAAAGGAACTGCTTTCACTCTCTTAAGCCCATTGGCATGAAAAAAGTTTGGCTTATCATTTTGTCATTCGGCCTCTTTTCTGGCTGTACTACCGTAGCGTTCCTTAGGCCCCAGCCAAACGATGCAAAGGATTTGGATAGTTTCCCAAAAGAACTACAAGGCAAGTACTTGTTTTGTTTGGAGGAAAAGCAAGCGGATAGTAACTGCGTTATCGTTCAACTTACCGACAAGCAGTTGCAGTTCTTACCGCTCGATTCTTCTCAAATGTCAACGATTCAGGCAACCGGGGCTGATGAAATCAATCTATCGGATAAGCAACACTATGTGTTAAGGCAAGATAAGCGAGGCTATTATTTAAGTGTGTTGTCAGATGACAACGAAAGGCAGGTGTGGGAAGTGTTCGCTATTAGAAAGAAGGGTGCCAATATTGTTCTTTCCGTTATACTAATAAGCAGGAATAACGCACCCAAAAGGGCTATTAGAAAGGTTATGGAATCAAGTCAGGTCATCGCCCTTTCCGATTCTTCTAACATAGTATTGGATCCCAGTTCCAAACAATTTGCTAAGTTGGTAAAGAAAGGGTTCTTCAATTCGCGTATGGAATTGAAGCAGATGCCCTAAGTATTTGGCAGACTAAGCTATTTCCGTTATTTTTAAATATATGGAGGTAGCGAATATCAGAACGGCAGGCGTATCTACTTCGTTTGAAGGCACACAACCATTACCATTGATTGTAAAACCAATGGGGGTTGACAAGAGCATTGAAGCTTTAGAAGCATGGATGCAACTCAACCAAGGCCAGGTAAAGGAATGGCTTAAAAAGTATGGTGCCATCATTTTCAGGGACTTCAAGATAGAAGGGGCTGCTGATTTTGAACGGATTGCCAAGCTTGTCAACCCCGATTTGAAAAACAATTATCTGGGCACTTCCCCCCGAAACGCCATTACCGAGTATGTATTTTCCGCCAGCGAGTTGCCAGAGTATTATCCTATCATGCAGCACTGCGAAATGAGCTTTCTGCACAATCCACCTGCCAACTTGTTTTTCTATTGCAATGTGGCACCAGAAAAAGATGGCGAAACGCCTGTAGTGAATTTTAGGAAAGTATACGACCAGCTCGATACTGCTATAAGGGAAGAATTCGTAAAAAAGGGCATTAAAACTATCCGTAACTATAGTGGCCCAAGCCAAAGCAATGCCGATAAAAGGCAATTGAAACGTTGGGATGAAATGTTCGGTACGCGCGACGTGAAAGAGGTGGAGCAAATCTGCATGGATAACCTTATCCAGTATGAATGGCTACCCGATGACGCTTTGCGCTTAATCAATGAACAGGAGGCCACTATCGTACACCCGGAAACGGGAGAAAAGGTTTGGTTCAACCATGTGCAAGTGTTCCACTTGGCGGCAGCGGCCATAGAATATAAGTTCATCCATAAAAGGCAGCGCAACCGTCGCAGCCTGAAATACAGATATTTAACTGCCCTATTGGGCTGGTGGAAAAAGCTGACAGCAAATCCCATGGAACAGGCCATGCATTGTACTTTTAGGGATGGCAGCCCAATACCCGATGCTTATGTAGCGCATCTTCAAAAAGTAATTTGGGACAATATGTGTTTTGTCCCTTGGAAAAAAGGCGACCTTCTTGCTATAGACAACTATAGTACTTCACATGGCAGGATGCCTTACACAGGCCCCCGAGAGATTTTTGTTTGCTGGTCGGCAGCAACCTTGCCCGCAGGATACCATTATGGAGGCAAGTGATATCCATATCCATTTCAACCAGAACAGCAAAATAGCACTCAATATTTGCTTGGCCATCGTTATGCTGAGCGTGGCGATTGAACTAAAGCCGGAGCATTTCCAGCGGTTGTTAAGGAAACCTTTTGTTCCCCTAGTAGGCATTGTTTCCCATTTCTTGGTTTTGCCGCTTATCACCCTAGGGTTGATATGGTTAACGCGGCCTAGAGAGGGCTTCGCGTTGGGTATGCTGCTGGTAGCTGCTTGCCCTGGAGGCAATATTGCCAACTTTATGGCTTCGATAGCAAGGGCCAATACTGCTTTATCGGTTTCATTGACCGCAACTTCCGAAGTGCTCGCCATTGTCATGACACCCTTTACCTTTTTCTTTTGGAGCCAATGGTTGCCACACAACAAATTATTGACAGCGAGTTTTGCGCTTGACCCTATCAATATTATTGCTACCGTGATGCTCATCATTGGTATACCGCTAATAATAGGAATGCTATTGCAGTATAACTTTAGCCAGCAGATTGAGAAATTGCACAAGCCTGCCAAGGTGCTTTCTTTGCTCATTTTAATTGCTTTCATTGTATTTGCGGTATTGGGCAATCGGCAAGCTTTCCAGCAACACCTCATTAAAGTGATTGGCTTGGTGGTATTGCACAACCTGGTGGCTCTCTTTAGTGGCTATGTTTTTGCTCGTTTGTGCAAATTAAAGGAAGCCGATAGTAGGACGGTAGCATTACAGACAGGCATCCAAAATTCAGGCTTGGGCTTGGTACTCATCTTCAATTTCTTCAATGGCAATGGAGATATGGCCATCATAGCGGCCACTTGGGGCATATGGCACATTGTTTCGGGATTGTCTCTGGCCAACTACTGGTCTTACAGGACAAAGAAACTGGAGGAGCGTACGCTTTCTGTAAATGCTTCATAAAAGCTTATTTTAGCTGATAACTAAGACAGAACTTATGGCCCACAATTTATTGAAAGGCAAGCGCGGCATCATTTTCGGAGCACTGGATGAAAATTCCATAGCATGGAAGGTTGCCATGAAGGCGCACGAAGAGGGAGCGCAATTTACATTAACCAATGCCCCTGTAGCATTACGTTTTGGGAAAATCAATGAATTGGCTGCCCATTGCGGCTCACAAGTGATACCTGCCGATGCTACTTTAATGGAAGATTTGGAAAAACTGGTGCAACAATCGGTGGAGGCATTGGGGGGTAAGCTCGATTTCATTTTGCATTCCATAGGTATGTCCATCAACGTAAGGAAGGACAAGCATTATACTGACCTTAATTACGAATTTTACCTAAAGGCAATGGACATCTCGGCCGTATCTTTCCACAAAGTTTTGCAAACCTGCAAAAAGCTGGATGCCATCAATGAATGGGGCTCAGTGTTGGCCCTGTCATATATTGCCGCACAAAGGGCTTTTCCGGGATATAATGATATGGCCGATGCCAAAGCCTTGCTAGAATCCATTGCCCGTAGCTATGGCTATTATTATGGTATGGAGAAAAAGGTGCGCATCAATACTATCTCACAATCGCCTACATACACTACTGCAGGCTCTGGCGTAAAGGGATTTGATGCTTTTTACAAGTATGCCGAAAAGACCTCACCACTAGGCAATGCCAGTGCTGAAGATTGCGCCAACTTTTGTGTGGCCATGTTTTCTGACCTTACCCGCATGATTACGATGCAAAATATTTACCACGATGGGGGTTTCTCCACTACTGGGGTGGGTTTGCCATTAGTAGAAATGTTGACAGAGAAAGAATAGGCCCCGCTTACCAACTATTTCTGCAGTATTAAATCCTCATATGCAGTAATTGTATTGCTGGTAATCTTGATATTGATATTAAACGGCTGGAAGCTATCTTTCAAGGCTTGAATATAGTACGTCTTAGTATCCATATATTGAAAAGTCACTTTGCCGCTGCTGTCGGTGGTGCCTGTCCTTACGGCGTTTACCTGTTCATCGCGGTCAGCAATGGTTTCGTAAACATTCACATTAACCTCACTGAGAGTACTGTCCTCCGGTGGGGATAAATTATACAGATGATAGGAAGTAAGAATAATGCGAATATTGGGCTTGTTATTGCCAACATTCTCCGTCAAAGTATCATCCTTGGAACAGCATGTAAGCAGCAAAACCGTCAGCCATAAAAAACAAATGCCCCTTGTCAATAATCCTTACAAGTATTTAAGGGTTAGTTCAATCATTTTTTTAGCCAACTTGTTATACGGTGGGTACATGTTCTCTGCCGCACTGAACAATGCGGGTTGCTTCATTATAGCCCTTTCATGGGAAAATGCTTTAAAGCCAAAAATGCCATGGCCACTGCCAATACCACTATTGTTCACCCCACCGAAAGGCAAGTTGGGATGATTGACGTGCAACAAAGTATCGTTTACAGTAGTGCCACCGGCGGTAGTATTATTGATAATCTTTTCAATATTGCTGTTGCGGGTGCTGAAAATGTAGAGTGCCAAAGGCTTCTCTTTGGAGTTAATCATTTTCAGTGGCTCCTCAATATTTGAGTATTTGTGGATAGGTAATACCGGTCCAAAGATTTCTTCCTGCATAATTTTTGAATCGGCAGGTACATTGGTCAATATCGTAGGGGATATATAGTTTTCTTCATCCTTAATTTTCCCCCCAATGGCTACATTGGCACCTTCCTCTACAGCATTCTCAATCAATTGCTTGATACGGCCATGGTGCCTACTGTTTACGATACGGCAATAGTCGGGCGAAGTGGCACGTTGTTCCTCTTGCTCGCCATAGGAGTGGCTAATGTTTTTCTTCATTTCCTCCACGAAAGCATCGTATTTGCTTTCATGAACAAATAGGTAATCGGGGGCAATACAGGTTTGTCCATTGTTTAGGTATTTACCCCAAGCAATACGCTTGGCAGCAGTTTTCACATTAGCGGTCTCATCAACAATTACAGGCGATTTTCCGCCCAACTCCAAAGTAACTGAGGTGAGGTGTTCCGATGCCGCTTTCATCACTACTTTTCCCACTTGCGGGCTACCGGTAAAAAAGATATGGTCAAATTTCAGTTTCAACAGTTCAGTGCTGGTGCGATGGTCGCCTTCAATAACCGCAACTTCATTTTCTTGGAACAATTTGCCAAGCAAGCTTTTTACTAACTTCGACGTATTGGGCGTATATTCCGAAGGCTTGATAATGACACAGTTGCCGGCGGCAATGGCAGTAGCCAATGGAATGATGCAGAGATTGAAAGGGTAGTTCCAAGGGCTGATAATCAATACTACGCCTTTGGGTTCATAAATAATCTTGGAACTGGAACCGATGTAAGATAAGGGAGTATCAACTGGCACAGGGCGCATCCAATCGGCAACATTTGCCATGGCATGGCGAATTTCAGATACGGCAGGGTAGATTTCGGTGATATCAGTTTCGGCTGCGGGTTTTCTAAAATCTGCATGCAGCGCATTCTGAATGGCTTCGCGTTGCTCAAAAATCAGGTTCTTCAGGTCACGCAACTTTTTGCGGCGTTGGCTGGCAGTGGTATTCTTAATGTTCTGCCTATTGGCTTGTTGTAATTGGAAAATGCGATTGATTTCCTCGATGCCTGTATTGGGACTAGTAGCAATTGAAGGTGCCTGAAGGGTTGTTTCCATAGCCTATATTTTTGAGAATGACCAAGTTAATGAAAAACAACGAAATAGCGGAAATAGTTTATCCGTTTACTGCTTTTCCTTTAGCCTGATTACTTCTTGTTGCAGTTCCATCATCATGCCCACCATTTTCTCCAGAGATGGCGTACCTGCTTCGGTTGGTACTGTTGAAATGAACAGCTTGGCTTTCCAAAGTTCCAATACGTCTTCATAATTTATCTCATAAGGCGTGTAGGAAAGGTTATCGCTGCGTAAAATCAGTCCATCCTTGCTGTTGTTATTAAATACGCGCTTGTACACTATCCCTTCTTGTTTGGAAAGTACCACATAAGTCTGCCCTTCTTTCAAATCGGTCCAGTCTTGCACATATTCGCCCACTACGATAGAGCCAGGCTGTAAGGGCAACATGGAATCACCCGCTATTTCAAATGCACGGTAAGTACCTTCCGTAAGCATGGGCAGCCTAAACTTTGGCAAATCACCAACAAACTCTGGGTCGGCATAACCGTTTAGGTAACCAGCAGCGGCTTTGGCAGGAACAAGCTCAATGTTTTGCCGTTTGGCATTGTCCACTGTCACTGCCAATACCCTAAGGCTTTTTCCCTCAGCATCCACTTTTTCCGCAGCGGGCGATAAATGTTGTATGGAGCGGCTCAAATCGCGGGTAAGCAATTGGTCCAGCGACACGTCGAACAATCGGGCTAAGGTTTTTTGTACATCCAACGGTGGTTTGGCACGGCCTTCTTCATAGGCACCCAAAGCAGGACGGCTCACTTTTATAAGATCAGCGAACTGTTGCTGGGTCATTCCTTTTTGCTTGCGCAGCAATCGGATATTTTGATTGATAGTTTCCATAACAATGGTATTGATTTTGCTAATTTAATTAGTATATTTGATTTAGCAAAATGCTAATGACATTCAAAGCATGCAGCGTAGTATACTACATCTTGACCTTGACACTTTTTTTGTGTCAGTGGAGCGGTTGAAAAATCCTTCGCTGATAGGCAAGCCTGTCATTGTAGGCCATAAGGGCGGACGAGGCGTTGTATCATCCTGTAGTTATGAAGCCAGAAAGTTTGGGGTGCACTCGGCAATGCCCATGTATCAAGCCCTGCGACTTTGCCCTCATGCAGAGGTGGTGGGCGGCGATATGGACGATTATTCCAATTATTCTCGGATGGTAACCGACATTATTGCCGATAGAGCTCCCTTGTTTGAAAAGTCATCCATCGATGAGTTTTATATCGATTTAACCGGTATGGACCGTTTTTTTGGCGCTTATGATTGGGCCTTGCAGTTAAAGCGCGATATTATGAAGGAAACAGGTTTGCCCATCTCGTTCGGGCTGGCATCTAATAAAATGGTAGCAAAAGTAGCCACAGGCCAAGGTAAGCCCAATGGACAAATGCAGGTAGCCCCAGGAGAAGAAGCGGCATTTTTGGCTCCCTTGCCTGTAGGTAAAATACCCATGATCGGCGAAAAAATGCAGGAATCGCTTGCGCAATTAGGCATCAATAAAGTGCATGAATTGGCTGAGCAACCTTTAGAACGATTGCAGGAATTGTTCGGCAATGCTGGTTTGTTTTTGTACAGGCGTGCAAGGGGAATGGATCAATCCGAATTGGTAGCACATTGGGAGGCTAAATCTATTTCGGCTGAGCGCACTTTCCATCAAGATACTTATGATGAAGTATTCCTGCGCCGCTTGTTGAATGCCATTGTTGAGAAAATCGCATTCCAGTTGCGCAAAGACCGTAAATTGGCTTCTTGCGTCACGGTGCGAATCCGATATAGTGATTTTACAACCGTATCGAAGCAAGGGCAAATACCCTACACCTCTTCCGACCATCGGTTTATTGAAAAGGCCCAAGAATTGTTTACTGAGCTCTATCACCGTGGGCGTTTGGTGCGTTTAGCGGGTGTTCGCTTAAGTGGGTTGGTACATGGTGGCAATCAAATCAACCTATTTGATGATAAGGAAGAAGACATTAAGCTTTACCAAGCTTTGGACAGTATAAGAATGCGCTATGGTTCGGGTAAAGTTTATCGTGCCGCCGGGATGGGCGTGATGAGCCATCGGGAAGAAGTAAATCCTTTCCAGAAACGGATATAATTATTTTTCTTTTTCCAGTATGGGTTTCAGATAATTCGCCGTGAAATGGGTTACCCCATTCGAATTCAGGTGGTCCAAATCCAAAAACAATTCAAGTCCAAAGGGTTCATTGGTATAATCGTAAATTTCAACGCCCTTTTCCTTTTTTATTTCATTCAATAGGGCCATTACCCTATCAGTTCCGGGCAATTTACCAAGGTGATGCGGCAATAGAACAAAAGTAACCTTAGTTTGATTGGCCTGAGCTATATCCACCAATTCCTTTAACACTTTACTGTAGTACCTAAAAGCTACGGTATCCACCCCATCGAAATATAAGTTGTCAATGCGCTTTTTCACTTTCTCTGGGTCAATTTCACGCACAACACGGAAATCAGTAGAAGAGCTATCCGTAGGTTTTTGGTTTATCCAAGAAAAGGTAAACTTGTTTTGATAGTAATGTGCCAGTTTAGCATTGGTGATACCATTTCTGAACGCTAGTACCAATAGCCTACTATCAAAGGGCTCGTCAGCTAAAAAGTCGGAATTCTCATTGATTTGATAAGTGTATAAGGAATGGATATCAATAAACTGAATTAAATGCTTTGCCTTATTCCCCTTGTCATAAAAATACTGCAATAGTATTTTATTCGGTACTACCCCCACACCAATCTTACCAAGATTGAAAATCTTTCTACCTAAAATTTTCTCAATCGTATCATTGTTGGTATATGGAGAAAACAAGTTAACACGAGAAGCACCATTAATAACTACATCATAATTTTCCTGCTGCTGCAATCTAAACAGCTTTGTAGGCTGCTGATAAGCAATTTTATTGTTTTTCCAGAATGGCAAGTAACTAAAGAAAAAGGTAAGGCCTAACAATATGCCAATTGCTACACAAAAAATCAACAATAGATTAAGTAACTTCCTAATCATATCTAGAAGGTAAAATAGATAAACTGGGTCTTCTCAAACTTACCATAAATCAAAATCAACAAAATGCCAGCAATGTAAACTGACCATTTAAGAACAGTTGGCAAAGTGGGTATCCATCTATTAAACGACAAAACTTTTTCTTGCAATAATTGTATGGTTTCCAACAAAGCAATGAAGAAAAGGAGCACCAAAAGATCTTCCATCAATTCTGCTCCAAACAAATAAGGCCCCAATTGGCTTTTACTGGCCGATAGGCTCCTCTTTATTAAAGTAAAAGCATCAGACACATTATTGGCCCTAAAGAAAAGCCAGCCAAAACAAACCAAACAAAAAGTAATGCCCAGTTGTAAAAAGTAATTCAGTAGATTAACGACTTTTGAACTGCCCAGCCGTATAGTGAGACCAATGTCTTTCAAAAAATTGGCGAAAACCAAATAGAAACCGTGTAATGCTCCCCAAATTACAAAGGTCCAATTAGCTCCATGCCAGATACCGCTCACCAAGAAAGTAATAAATAAGTTGAAGTACCGACGAGGCTGGGAAACTCTGTTGCCCCCTAAAGGGATATAAAGATAGTCTCTGAACCAAGTTGATAAAGAAATGTGCCAACGCGCCCAAAACTCCTTAATTGTTGTAGCAAAATATGGCCTACGGAAATTGTACATCATATTGTAGCCCATGATGCGTGCACTACCAACAGCAATATCGGAGTAGCCCGAGAAATCGCAATAAATTTGAAAAGCAAAGAAAATAGTGGCGATAATGATTTGAAATCCGGAATAACTATTTGGGTCGTTGTACACTAGATTAACAAATACAGCTGCCCTGTCAGCTACCACCACCTTCTTAAAGAAGCCCCACATCATTAACCTAAGCCCATTGGTCATGCGGGTATAACTGAACTGCTTTTCTTCCAAAAATTGTGGAATCAAATGCGGCCCCCGCTCAATTGGTCCTGCCACCAGCTGAGGAAAGAAGGCCACAAACAAGGCCAGGGTAACGTAGTTTTTCTCAGCTTCGGCCTTGCCCCGATATACATCTATTGTATAACTCAATGACTGGAAGGTATGGAAGGATATACCTACCGGCAATAATATGTGTAGCACCGGCATATTGTAAGCCCAATCGAAAAATTGGAATACGTCTCTAGTCGATTCATTTAAAAAGCTGAAATACTTAAAATAAAACAGCAAACCTAGATTGGTGACAATACTTAGAGCCAAGAAAGCTTTCTTTCGTCTCTTGCTCTGCGTTTTTTCAATCTCTATACCACAGAAATAATCAATGGTAGTGGCATAAATTATCAGCAATACATACTCAGGCCGCCAACACATGTAAAAGAAATAGCTGGCAGCCAGTAAAAAGTAGCGACGGTACTGGTGTGGAAGGCTAAAAAACAGGAATACTACAATGGGCAGGAAAATGACATAATCAATAGAATTGAAAAGCATGTAGACCTTACTTAATTTTTTGTAGTAGTGCCGAAATTAAAGTAAAAAAGGCAAACTTAACTACTAGTAATGACAAACCTTAACGCACCTGAACTTTAAGGACAATACCGAAATGCCTTTAAAAAAATGGAACAAGGTTAGCTAATGGAGTAAGGCAACACGATAATCTCAACTCACCGATATTACTTTCACTGTTCTTCCATTAAATGGCACTTCATCCATCACTTTTAGTCCCCAAAGAGCCTTTGCCATTGGAGATAATGGAGAAATGGCATATACTTCCTCAAAAAGTTTTCCGAGAGGAGCACTAATATAATAATTGCCTTGAGAGGTGATTACCAAACTGCCCAAACCTATTCTGCTGGCCGCTTGTGATAGGTTAATGGCAGTTATTTGCTGTAACAAGCCAGTGGCATATTGTAAATGTTGCCTTGCCTTAGCCTGCTCCTCATGCAACATAGCACGGGCGGTTTCATACTTATCACCTACGCTGCTCTTGGTTTCTGACAACAGCGCTTCTTGTAAATCATTAATCGATTGCTCAGCTTGGCTCACCATTTCAGTGGCCATTTGTAAGCACCGTTGCTGGATTTCGCTTTTATCCATCATTCTATATAGCTGCTGCTAACGAACATATCATGTTCCTTTGCCCCATTTTTCTTCCATCATTTTCTGGTAACCGTACATTTCATCCCGCAGGCGGGCGGCTTCCAAAAAGTCCAATTCCTTGGCGGCCTTTTCCATGCGGCGCTTGGTTTCCTGTATCAATTTTTGCAGTGCCGGTTTGTCCATATACTGCACTACGGGGTCAGCGGCAAGGCTGAGCTCTTCTTCATCGGGGGCATAAACACTTCCCTTGCTTTCCTTTTGGCGGATATCTAAAACCGAAGTTTGCTTGATAATCTGTTCCCTGGTTTTCGAAACCGTTCTTGGGGTTATGCCATGCTCGGTATTGTAGGCCAACTGCTTTTCCCGGCGTCGGTCGGTTTCATCAATGGTCCTTTTCATACTGTCCGTTATGCTATCGGCATACATGATTACCCTGCCGTTTACATTTCGGGCGGCGCGCCCTGCAATCTGGGTAAGTGACCTTTCTGAGCGCAGGAAACCCTCTTTGTCCGCATCCAGCACCGCCACCAATGATACTTCGGGCAAGTCAAGCCCTTCCCTCAATAGATTGACGCCAATCAGCACGTCAAACACGCCTAAGCGCAGGTCGCGCAATATTTCCACCCTTTCCAAAGTATCTACTTCAGAATGGATATAGCGGCACTTGATGCCTAAGCGGGCCATGTATTTGGTCAATTCCTCCGCCATGCGCTTAGTAAGGGTGGTCACCAGTACCCTATCTCCTTTTTTCACGGTTTCGTCCACTTCATCCAACAAGTCATCCACTTGGTTGATACTAGGGCGTACCTCTATTACAGGGTCTAATAGGCCCGTGGGTCTTACAATTTGCTCCACTACTACTCCACCGCTCTGCTCCAACTCGTAATCGGCGGGGGTAGCACTAACATAAATGGTTTGGCCCACTAGGTTTTCAAACTCATTAAAACTCAAAGGGCGGTTGTCCAATGCCGAGGGGAGGCGGAAGCCAAAATCGACCAAATTGGTTTTACGGGCCCTATCGCCGCCATACATGCCACCTATTTGTGAAACTGTTACATGGCTTTCGTCAATTACCAACAGAAAATCTTCAGGGAAATAGTCAATCAAGCAGAAAGGCCTTGCACCTGGTGGACGGCGGTCGAAAAAGCGGCTATAGTTTTCGATACCTGAGCAATAACCTAACTCACGTATCATCTCCAAATCAAACAGCGTCCTTTCTTCCACTCGCTTCGCCTCTAGGTGCTTACCTAAAAATTTGAAATAATCGACTTGATGCTGCAGTTCCAGCCGTATTTCATCCAATATATTACCAGTTTGGTCTTTGGGCGCAATGTAGAGGTTGGCTGGGTATATGGCGGCATGCGTCATTTTATCAATCCGTTGACCGGTATCTGGGTCAAAGGTTTCCAATTCTTCTACCTCATCGCCAAAAAAAGTGATGCGCAGGCAATGATCGGCATAAGGTAGGAATATATCCACCGTATCGCCCTTTACCCTGAAATTGCCCCTTTCAAACACCCCATCGCTTCGCGAATACAAGCTATCCACCAAGTTGTACAGCATGCCTTGCCTACTAATTTGTTGCCCTACCTGCAATCGGATAACCCGTTCGCGATACTCATAAGGGTTTCCGATACCATAAATGCATGAAACCGATGCCACCACAATCACGTCCCTACGGCCCGAAAGTAAGGAGGCTGTAGTTTTGAGCCTCAATTTTTCTACCTCTTCATTGATAGAAAGGTCTTTTTCGATAAAAGTATTGGTAGATGGCACATAGGCCTCGGGTTGGTAATAGTCGTAGTATGATACAAAATATTCTACGGCGTTATTGGGGAAAAATTGCCTGAATTCCCCATAGAGTTGCGCTACTAGCGTTTTGTTATGGCTAAGGATAAGCGTGGGTTTCTGTACCTGCTCGATAACATTGGCAATGGTGAAAGTTTTGCCGGAGCCAGTGACACCCAATAAGGTTTGCGCTTTTTCTCCTTTTTGCACACCCTCTACCAATTGTCGGATGGCAGTTGGTTGGTCACCGGTTGGCTTAAAATCTGATACTATCTTGAACATTGCCTAGCTTGAAACAAAATTATTAAATTTGACCGCACACAACGGGTAACATGATAGATTTAAAGGATATTGTTGCAATAAGTGGTATGGGGGGATTGTTTCGTATCAACGCCCGCAGGCCCGATGGTTTGATAGTTACTTCGTTTGAAGAAACGAAACCAAAATTTGTTTCCAACCGCATACATATTTTTACGCCACTGGAGGGCATTACACTTTACACCTATACAGACAATATAGAGCTGTCAAAAGTTCTGCTGGAGATGAAAAAGCAGTCGCATGACAATGCACCCACTGATCCTAAGGAAAGCAACCAAGCACACAAGGACTATTTCCGAACAGTATGCCCCGAGTTTGACGATGAGCGGGTATATGTAAGCGACATAAAAAAAGTGATACGCTGGTATTTTTTATTGGATAAAGAAGGCTTGTTGGTGGAAAAGGAGGAAACCTCTAGCCCAACTACTGAGCAAGCGGAGGCACCCGCAGAAGCAACTGCGGTTGAGCCTGAAACCGTCAAAGAAGAAAAACCAGCCAAAAAAACCAAAAAAGCCCCTCTCCCCACTGAAGACACCGAACCCACTACCAAAGTGAAAAAAAGCAAGAAGGGAGAAGCATAACATATGACTATACCAACAACCCTGGCCGAAGGCAAAGCCATTAGGCAGTATGTACCTGTAGATTTTCGATTGACGGATTGGGCTTCAGTTGCACCCTATTTCAACGAACTGAAGGAAAGAGCGATTGATTCTGTATCTGACCTTGAATCTTGGCTACGCGATAGAAGTGAACTGGAATCCTTCATTGGCGAAGAAAGCCGTTGGCGCTATATCCGCACTACGGTTGATACGTTGGATAAGGAAGCGGAGAAGGCCTTGGAATTTTACTATTCGGAAATACAACCCAGACTAGAAACAGCCAATTTCGAGCTGAACCGTAAGTTGGTGGAATGCCCCTTCCTGAGCGACCTTGATAAGGAAAAATACTTTGTCTTCTTAAGGGAGATACGTAATGACATTAACCTGTACCGGGAAGAAAATCTGCCCTTGTTTACTGAACTGAGCATCAAACAAAATGAATATGGTGCCATAGTGGGGAAAATGAGCATTGAGTACAATGGGCAGGTGCTTACCCTTCCTCAAGCGAGCAATCTTTTGAAAGAAAACGATCGCAGCCTCAGGGAGACGATTTATAGGAAAGTAAATAGCAGAAGGTTGGAAGACAAAGACCAACTGGATGAATTGTTCGATCACTTATTGCAATTGAGGCAAAAAGTAGCTGCCAATGCTGGTTTTGAAAACTACCGCGACTATAAGTTTGCCGCAATGGGGCGTTTCGATTACACCCCTGCTGATTGTGAATCGTTTCAACAGGCGGTGGCTTCAGAGGTAAAACCACTAGTAGCTGTATTGAACGAGCAGCGACGCAAAGCATTAGGCGTGGACACCTTGCGCCCTTGGGACATGGAGGTGGATTTGAAAGCAGCAGTGCCATTGCATCCCTTCGACAATGGACAACAATTGGCGGAACGTTCTATTGCTTGCTTGGATCAACTTGACCCCTTCTTTAGCGAGTGCCTGCGTATCATGCAGCGCTTAGGTAGGCTTGATTTGGATTCCCGCATCGGTAAGGCGCCAGGTGGTTACAATATGAGCATGCCTGAAACAGGCGTGCCTTTTGTATTTATGAACGCCGCCAGCAGCGACCGCGACGTTAAAACCATGGTACACGAAATGGGCCATGCCGTACATTCTTTCTTGAGCCATGAATTGGAGCTGGAAGGTTTTAAAAACTATCCTTCGGAAGTAGCCGAACTGGCTAGCATGAGCATGGAACAGTTCACCATGGATTATTGGAACGTTTTTTATCCAGAACAGGAGCAATTGGTTCGCAGCAAAAAGAACCAATTGGAGGGCATCATCAAAATATTGCCTTGGATAGCTACCATTGATAAATTCCAACATTGGTTGTACCTGCACCAAGGGCATACCCCCGATGAGCGCAACCAAGCCTTTGTACGTATTTATGACGAGTTCCACCCCAGCGTTGATTTCAGTGGATTGGAACAGGAAAAGGCTTACATGTGGCAAAAGCAGTTGCATCTGTATGAAGTGCCGTTCTATTATATCGAGTATGGTATGGCCCAACTGGGTGCGGTGGCCATGTGGAAACAGTACAAGGAATCGCCTAAGCAGGCAATTGAAAACTATAAGGCGGCACTACAAATGGGCTATACTCGCCCTATTGGTGAAATATACGAACGTGCTGGTATCAGTTTCCGCTTTGATAGGGATTATATCCGAGAGTTGATGCAGTTTCTAAAACGGGAGTACGAAGCCCTATAAATTGATGTTGACTTAAGTCATTGCTTTCAGAACCGGTCCTTCACTCGGTGCGAAAAGCAGCTTGCTTTTTTGCACTTAAATACCGTATATTACTGTATAAGTTTTCCTCTAGTAAGAACAGATGGTATGCGACCTCCTTCGTGTGTGGCCTTATTAGACTGCAACAATTTCTTCGTTTCGTGCGAGCGTGCGCGCAATCGCGAGCTGGAAAAGGTGCCTGTGGCCGTATTGTCCAGCAACGATGGCTGCATCATAGCCCGTAGCGAAGAAGTGAAGGCTTTAGGCATCCCTATGGGTATGCCTTACTTCAAGGCACAACCTATTATCAAGGAGCACAACATCCGGATTTTTTCCCTCAACTATACCCTTTATACGGAAACTTCCGCCCGTATTATGGATTTGATACTCTACTATGCCCCCAATGCGGAAGTATATTCCATTGACGAGGCATTTCTCGATTTATCGGGCATGCAGTATATCGACCTGAACAAGTTTCTTACCGACTTGAAAAATCGTATATGGGAGGAAATGCGCATACCGGTATGTATAGGGGTGGGACCCGGAAAAGCCTTGGCAAAGCTGGCAAACCGTATTGCAAAAAAGAAGAAGACTACCGGTATAGAAGTACTGATGGACAGCAAAAGCCAAGAAGAGGCACTTCGGGCAACCGAAGTGGGCGATATATGGGGAGTGGGCAGGCGCAACCAGATGAAGCTGAACAAGCTAGGCATCAAAACAGGATGGGACCTGCGCCAGGCCAGCCCCTCGCTGATGCGCCGGATAGGTAGCATCATAGAAGTGCGCTTGGTACGGGAACTAAAGGGGGAAAGCTGCTTGATGGTGGACAACTACCGCGAGCCGAAGAAGCATATCCTAAGCTCCCGCTCGTTTGGGAAAAAAATAACCACCTTGCACCATGCCCAAGAAGCATTGACATTTCTTACATCCATCGCCATAAGAAAACTACATAAAGAAAAACTAGCTACCAGCTATATACGTATCTATTTAAGTACGGCACGATACAATGAGCCCAACATAGCTACCGTAAGTGAGTATATACAGCTTACGGCAGCTACTGATTATCCTCCCGATATTTTGTACCATGTGCTGCAATTGGTCGAAAAAGCCTTTAACACCGATTACCGATTTGCTAAAGGCGGGGTAATATTTGCGGGATTGGTCGCCCAAGGGCAAGTACAGGGCAGCCTGTTTGAACAGGCAGTGGATACCAAGGAAGAGAAGGTTAAAGCTTTGGTCAACCGCCTCAACCGTAACCAAGGGGGGAAAAAAGTCATTGATTGGGCGGGCTTCCAGATAAACGATACCTCATGGATGCC
This sequence comes from Chitinophagales bacterium, assembly GCA_033762815.1. Taxonomy (GTDB): domain Bacteria; phylum Bacteroidota; class Bacteroidia; order Chitinophagales; family CAIOSU01; genus JANRLF01. The sequence continues at coordinate 139,697 of JANRLF010000007.1, forward strand.
CAAGAGCGAATACCGTACCGAGCATGAAGTGGAGGTGGACGACGAACTCTACGATACGGCACGGCCGTGGTGGTAGGGTTACTTAAAATCCGTATCGAACACCTTGTCCCATACCTTGGAGGTGAACCCGAAGCCCGCATCAGGGTCACGGTAATGGTGGTCCATATGGTGCTTTTTGATGGCACGGAAGGTTTTGTTCTTCCAATTTAAATGGTGTACTGCATAGTGGGTCATATCATAAACCAGGTAGCCCAACATAAAGCCAGCAAACATGGGCAAAGCCATGTACGGCCCTACAATAAGGCGAAACAACAGGTAAAAAATAATACCTACGGGTATGCTTACGGCAGGGGGCATCACCAAACGGGATGAATCTTGTGGATAGTCATGGTGCACCCCATGGGTAATAAAATGTATCCTTTGTGCCAATTTTCCTTTTGGATGATAGTGGAAAACAAAACGATGGATGCAATACTCCGCAATGCTCCAAACCAATATGCCCCCTACAAACAAACCTAACTGCACCAACAATGACAGGCCTGAAGTGGTGAGGCTCAAATAGCTGCAATAGGCAATAGCAGGCACAAAAATGAACAAGGGTACTGAAAAATGCACCTTGGAAAAGAAGTTCAGAAAATCACTTTCGAACATCCTTACCGATTCATCCTTTACACTTACAAACAATTTCTTTTCTATTCTATTTTCCATGCCGAAAGGGGCGATTGGTAGGCTGCAAAGTTATGGATTATTTGCTTCACTACTTGCCATCGCGTACATAAAAATTGAAATACCACGAAATCGGTACTAAGCTACTTTGCTTTGTAGTTCAGCCTGCAAACGGAATAGCTCGTTTACGCTGATGCCCAAGAAAGCCGAAAGTTTCAGGGCCAGTTCGGTGGAGGGAATGTACTTGTTCTTCTCAATAGCATGGATAGTTTGGCGGCTTACCCCTATCTGTCGTGCCAGTTCGGCCTGGGTAAGGTTTTTCCTCACCCGTTCCACTTTTAGTGAATTGGTAATCATGTGTCGGATTATGTGGTTTATATTGAAAATCTATTGCCCGGTGCACTTAATCCCTGCCTACCAATCGCTCAGGTGATATAACCCAATAAGTCTTAAATTATTGTGGAAAACCCCATGCATTTATTATTGCTGTAGGGCTGAAAAAAAAGTTAAAATTCTTTTTCGATTGGCATGCTTTACATAATGACAAGCATCAATTACATACGGTAAAACGGCCGTAACCAAAATGCACAAAACCCTTGTACAGCAAGCTTTACAGGCATATTAGTTCATAAAATAAGGGCATGGTAGGCGGCGTTAGCAGCATACACCAAATCCACTCGAACCCATGTCCATTCCCAAAGAACCCCGGCAACAGATGATCAACATCATGTACCTGGTGCTTACCGCACTATTGGCACTGAACGTATCATCGGAAGTACTCAATGCATTCAAACTCATCAATGACAGTATCGCGGCTACCAACACCGCCCTTGACGGTAAGAACTCGGTACTATTGGCAGAACTGAACGGCAAAATGCTAAACGACCCCACCCGCACCAAACCGTTTTTGGACGAAGCGAGTAAAATCCGGCAGCAGACCACGGAATTTGAAAAATATGTGGAAAACCTGAAGCAGCGCATTGTCAAAGAAAGCGGAGGCATGGAAGGCACTGAGCTGAAGCACAAAAAAGATACGGAAACTGCTACCCGCATTATGGTAGAAGCTAAAGAGGGCAAATTGTTGGAAACAAAGATAGGGCAATTGAAACAGCAGCTTATATCGCTAAAGCTATTGAATGCCGAGGAGCAGCAATCATTGGCAAAAGGCATTACACTAAGTACGGAATATGACAAAAAACAAGCTGAGAAAATGGGCAAGAGCGATTGGGCCAGCTACCACTTCGATAGAGTGCCCGTAGTAGCGGCCATAGCTTTACTTACCAAAATACAGGGCGATGCCAGAAATGCGGAATCGTTGGCCTTAGAAGCCCTAAACGCCAAGGTTGCGGGCGAAACCTATAAATTCGATGAGCTGAAGGCCGCTAGTGTAGTACCTTATAGTTATGTAATCGCTGGAAAACAACAATACAAGGCCAATATATTTGTAGCGGCCACCAGCAAAACCCAAGACATGGAGGTGTACATGGGCCAATTCATTAATAAATCAACCCTGATTGACCCACAGACCGGACAGTTGAAGAGCAAGGTTGCCGAATTCCCTTTAAGGGAAGGTTACAAAAAAGTAGACGTGCAGAATGGGGTGGCCAATTTCAGCGAGCTGCCTTCCACCCAGGGCCAAGTGACCAGACAAGGGGTGATAAAAGTGAAACAACCTAAAGGTAGCGGATATGACTATTGCCCCTTTGAACTCAGCTATCTTTCCGCACCTCCTTCAGCCGTCATTTCACCTGAAAAAATGAATGTGGCATACATTGGGCTTCAAAACCCCATTGCCATTTCTGTTCCAGGGGTTCCTGCAGAAAAACTAATGCCTACGGTATCGGGCCCTGGTACTTTAAGCGGTAGCAATGGAAAGTACAATTTGGAAGTTACCAGTCCTGGAGAACTTACCGTAAATGTTTCGGCCAAATTCGAAGATGGTATTAAGCCGATGGGCAGCATGACTTTTAGGATAAAAAAGGTACCAAAACCGGAAATCAAACTGGGCAACCTGAATCCAGGCAATGTAAAAGCAAATAAAATAAGGATTGAGAAAAGCTTGCGGACTTTTCTATATGATTTTGTATATGAAGTCAAATATGAGGTAATCAGTTTCAAAATGCAATTCAGCGACAAAAATGGCGCCTTGTCATCCAGTATGGCTTCCAACAGCGACAGACTGACCCCGGATATGTTGGCTTACATTCAAAAGGCAAAGCCCGGAGATGCCGTGTATTTCGATGAAATACAGGTTAAGACACCAAGCGGGGTATACAAAATTCCAAATATCACCTATAAGGTGTTTTGAACCTCATCTACTGCGCAAACCGATTGGGACTTATTTTTGTTAGGGTTTATTGTTGACCAAAGCCTAACATGCAAGGAAGGGATTACTACGCCGTATTGGAATTGGAACATAATGCTAGCCTGCAGGATATAAAAGCATCCTTTCGCAGGTTGGCATTACGTTATCATCCCGATAGGAACAGCAGCGCGGGAGCATCGGACAAGTTCAATGAAATTAACCGTGCCTATGAAGTATTGGCTGACGTGGAAAGTAGGCGACAATATGACCTTAGCTTAAATATCGGCAGGCCTAACTATAACAATACCTTTCATGAGCAAACGGTATATATTACTGACAGGGTTTGGTTGAAAGTTAGCCGAAGCAAGGTAAGGGTAAATACCTCGTTCTCCGTGGTTATCCGTTCTTTTAAAAGGGCCAACGAGCCCACACTCGATGGATTGGAGAACTTTTTGGTAGTAAAACGGTATAGCCAAATCATATACATACAAGGTCGGCCATTGAGGGAAACGCTCTATGTGCTCAAGGCAGATAAAGAAGGTGTTTTCCAGATTGGGCCCGCAAAACTTAGGCAAGGCCGATACGAATACATTTCCAGTTTCATAGATATTGAGGTAAGCAATCGTTTTTCCGCCGAGAAGCAAAGTGTACCCAGCCGTGTCTCTTTTTATATACTAGTAATGTTCGGTTGTATGCTATTGTTGAATCTAGGCTATTATACTTGGCGGCTATTTTCAGCAAATGGGAATGAGCACCTTGTGGAAGCAAGCGAACATGGTAGAACGCCCTATAGTGAGGCATTTAGGCCCGCTACGGGCGCATCGGTTTACCGTCGGCTTTTTGGCAACAATGCCGTGTCAAAGACCATGAACCATCTACGTATTTTCAATGGCAGGGAATTTGATATGGTGGTTACGCTGCAAGATAGTATGACAAACACCACTATTAGAAACCACTATATCCGTTCGCAAGAATCGATTGACATAGAGGCCATACCAGCAGGTATCTTCTTTATTAATATAGAAAGCAGTAAGGGGAATGCGGTTATAGTAGGTGATTCGTTAAGCAGCGTATTCACGATTGCCAGCTATGAGCGTTATAACCAAACTTTAGACTTATCGAAAAAAAGCGGACAAGATATACCCATTAATTTTAAGGAGTTGCTTATTTTTTCGCCCGATTTCGATAGTTCAGTAACAGTGCCCATTAATGCAGAAGTATTTTTTAGCACCAGCAAGTAATATATGAAGCGCACTATTCTACCTAAGTTTATCTCCATTGTGGCTATCTTTCTGATAGTTTTTGCCACAGGCTGTAACAAGAATGACAGAAGCCTGAACATATTTTCCATTGAAGACGATAAAGAATTGGGTGCCCAACTGGACCAACAAATAGCTTCTGACCCTTCCACTTATCCCATACTATCTGAAGCTCAATATCCTCAGGCTTACCAGCACCTGCGCAGAATTAGGGACAAAATATTGAATTCAGGAAATGTATACTATAAAGACGAGTTCGAATGGCAGGTAAAAATCATAAACGATGATAACACCCTGAATGCCTTTTGCGCCCCTGGTGGTTATATTTACGTGTATACTGGCATTATCAAATATTTGGAGACGGAAGACCAGTTTGCGGGAGTGCTTGCCCATGAAATAGCCCATGCAGACCGCCGCCATAGTACCGACCAAATGACCAAAGTATATGGTATTGAAACCTTGTTATCACTGGTATTAGGCACCAATCAAAATGTGCTTACCCAAATAGCCGAGGGATTATTGACACTCAAATTCAGCCGAAGCAATGAGGAAGAAGCTGATGAATATTCCGTAAGGTATTTATGCCCCACAGACTATAATGCTGCTGGAGCCGCAGGATTTTTCCAGAAAATGTTGGACAATGGGGATGGTACCGGCCCCGCCGAATTCTTGAGCACTCACCCTAGCCCCGATAACAGGGTTCAGGATATCAATGCCCAAAAATCGGAATTAAGCTGTAGTGGCACTGCTACCTACGATAGCCAATATCAGGACTTCAAAAACAGCTTGCCCTAGTAAGCAATAATCTCGTCTTTATTGCGCTTGCCTAGCCAAGCTCGAATAATACGGTGGTTGTCAGGATTGTTTTCTTTCGAATGGACCACTTCTTTAAATGAGGCCAAGTCATTTTCTATATATTCCGGTTCGAAATAGCCATAGCCCTTATATTGATGGTCTTCAATCCACACAACGGATTGTTCATGGTGAGAGCGGCCTTCGCCGATAATAAAGAAATTCGGATTGCGATAGCGATACTTGTTAAATGCTTTTGCCAATCTCGCATTGTACTCGTCTTTGTTGAGACCGTCCAATGATCCATTTTTTTCCTTTAGCCCGCACAACTCAGGCAATAAACCATACTTCTGCCCTATCCGCTTTAGTACACTGGTAGCACTCCTGCGGGTGGTGAACTCAATCACCGGGTTTTGCCCATTGTTCAGATAATCCACCTTTAAGTTGAGAAACCCGCTTTCGTCAGGATATTGGAACACTCCGTACTTATACCTTTTCACCCGCTGCGCTTGGTTGAATGCAGGGCGGTGTTTTTTCATTTCTTCCGCTTCGCACAACTGTGCAATCAATTCGCTACCGGTTATTTCATAACTGATATCGAATATCTTATTGCGCAAGTCGGTGTAGCGCTCTTTTGAAAACTCTTGGGTTAGCAAATCAATTACCCGTCGGCGAATGTTCCGGCTTTTGCTCAAAAACAAAACCTTCCCGTTCTGGTCATGCAAATAATAAATACCGGTTTCCTCTGGTAAGTCTTCCACGGTTTCGGCAGAAAGATTTGGCACTAAGCCCGAATCGTTGTACTCAGCTTCCGCCATTGACCATATCATGCCCTGTTTATCCGCTTTCAACAGACAATCGAACAATTGCACAGTTGCTGCTGCGTCTCCATAAGCACGGTGCCTGCCTTCCAACTTTATTTCCAAATCGCGACAAAGTTTACCAAGGCTGTAGGAACTATAACCTGGCAATATTTGCCGACTTAGTTTTACAGTACATAACTGTTTGCGTTGAAAACGCATGCCCACCCGTCTAAATTCGTTGCGCAACACACTATAGTCAAACCCAGCATTATGAGCAACTAAAATGGTCTTATCTGTCAGTTGAGCGATTTGCTGGGCAATTTCTTTAAAGGTGGGAGCCCCTACCAACATATCTTCATTAATACCTGTAAGGCTTCTGATAAAAGGGGCGATAGGTACTTGCGGGTTTACCAAAGTAGTTAACTTATCCAACACTTTTTCTCCGTCATGTATGAAGATAGCTATCTCCATAATGCGGTCTTTCGCTGGATTGCCGCCAGTTGTTTCCGTGTCAATGATTGCGAACATGCACTCCTAAAATCTACTCCTCTTTATCAGGCTTTATCGTGTGGTCAAGCCAAGTCTTTATCAACTCAAACAATTCAAACCTAGGTAGGTCGTTATGTATTTCGTGATAGGCGTTTTCAAATATACGAAGAGTTACCCGCTCTTTTATACTTTTAGCAAATTCCCGCGTTGCTTCTACTGACGTCAACCTATCTGCAGTACCATGAAACATTAACAGGGGCAAATGGAATTCAGCGGCATTTTGCAAAGCAAATGCTCCCTGTTCATTTATGGATAAAAACATCTGTACCGAAATCTTATCATGCACCAGTGGGTCATCCACATACTTTTGAACCTCTTCAGGTATTCTGGAAATAGCCGTGGCATCCAGTTTGGTAGATTGTGTAAACGATGGCAAAATACCTCTTACCACCCTCGCTAATTTTACTTGCAAAGCCGGCGGCTCAAATGCCAATCGTAGCCAAGGACTAGACAAAATAGCTCCAGCAATGGTTGGTTGCCAGTCAATTACATAATTGGCCACCACGTTGCCGCCCATGCTATGCCCATACAACACCTGCGGCACCTCTGGGAAGATTTCCTGCGCCTTGTTCAATAACTCGTCTACTTCCTCCAATAAATTCTTGTATGAAGGGGTGTGTCCCCTCTTTCCTTCCGATTTACCGTGCCCACGGTGGTCAAAACCTATTACTGCATAGCCATGCTGACCCAAATAGTTAGCCAGTGGCTCATAGCGGTTGATATGCTCGCCCATGCCATGTACCAAGCATACCACGCCGTGCACTTCAGTATCAGGTGACCAAGATTTGCCGTAAATTTTTATACCGTCGGAGCTTTTCCAATGAAACTCGCTGGCCGTCATTCAGAAGGGATTGGTGAAGAAAGTATGTGTATCAGTGTTAAATATCCTGTAAATATAGCACATTTATCATTTTCGGTGGAAAATTACCTAAATTCGGCCAATTCAAAAAAGTAGCCTCATACCTGAATGAAATATTTCAAAATGATATTAAAAGTCTTATTGGTAATCATTTTAATCATTATAGTGTATGTAGTGGGCAACATTCTTTTAGGCTATTTCACAAAATTCAAACCCAGTGAAAAAACAGCCATCATGGTAGATGCGCCTATTGAAGGCACTATTACCGACAGCAGTTTCACTTGTATGATTTGGAATATTGGCTACGCTGGGTTGGGTAAGGAAGAGAATTTCTTTTACGATGGTGGCAAAATGGTTAGGCCAAGTCGGGAAAGGGTTGATACCAACCTGAACGGGATTATCCGTTTTCTCCAAAAACAAACCGATGTCGATTTCTTAATGATACAGGAAATTGATAGTCAATCTAAGAGAAGCTACTATATCAATCAATACGAAGTAATAGGCAATAATTTGCCGCAATATAACCGAAGCTATGCCATGAACTTTTGGGTGAAATATCACCCCATGCCATTGGAACGGCCTTGGGACGTAATGGGTAAAGTAACAGCAGGCATGGCCACTTACTCCAAATACACGCCTATGGATGTAGTACGCCACCAGCTACCTGGGGCTTTTCCATTTCCGAAGAATTTGTACATGCTGGATAGGTGCCTGTTGGTACAACGCTATAAGCTCACCAATGGCAAGCAATTGATTATCATCAACCTGCACAACTCCGCCTACGACAATACCGGCGAACTGAAAGCCAAGGAAATGGGGTACCTTAAACAACTTATTCTAAAAGAATACGAGCAAGGCAATTATGTGGTTGCTGGGGGCGATTGGAACCAAAACCCACCCGGCTTTGACAATATGACCTTCGCCAAAGGGATTAAGGAGCCTTATCACCAAACCAATGTAGCCAATGACTTTATGCCGGATGGATGGGCCTGGGCCTATGATGCAACTACTCCTACCAACCGCAACTTGGTAACTGCGTATAACCCTAGCACAACTTTCACTACCTTGATAGATTTCTTCTTGGTATCTCCCAACTTAGAGGTGGTGGAAGTAAAAGGCCAGCAATTGAATTTTGAATTTTCAGACCATCAACCCGTAAAGCTTAGGGTAAGATTCAAATAAGCTATAAATGCTCCCTGCGCAAGTAGTAATGGCTTGCAAAACAACCTACCACCATACAGCCTATTATGGCAGACATCATTAGCCCTCCATGCCCCATTAAACCTACCAAATGAGGCAGGGCGAGCAGGCGTACAAAAATTAATACCACGGTTAACAAAGTTAGGCCCGCAAACCAATACTTGGCATTGCTGGAATGAGGACTGGCAAATTTGCAAAGGGCATAGATGATAGTAACAGAGCCTAAAAAAAATGGCAGCACCAACACAATTTGGCGCATCAGTTCGGCGGAGGTGAAATGAGTGTGGAACATATGCTGCTGTTTGATTGGATAACTTGAAAATCGATTCCTTTATTATGCAGTTGGATGAAAGGACAAGCAAGTGGTTTAACAATCGCCTATTTATTAACCTTCCTTAACTATCGTTGTTATAGCTTAATTTTAGCCAACAATTCATATCATGCAAGTACAACAATTGAAAGCACCTACCGGAAGCCAGTTACAATGCAAGGGATGGGTACAGGAAGCAGCGCTGAGAATGTTATTGAACAATTTGGACCCTGAAGTTGCAGAACGGCCCGAGGATTTAGTAGTGTATGGGGGAACTGGCAAGGCTGCCCGTAATTGGGAAGCTTTTGACTTGATAGTGAAGGCGTTAAAAGATTTGAACGAAGACGAAACCCTTTTGGTGCAATCAGGCAAACCCGTAGGTATATTGCCTACACACCCCGATGCACCAAGGGTTTTGATTGCTAATTCGAACTTGGTGGGCAAGTGGGCCAATTGGGAGCATTTCCGTGAATTGGAGGCCAAAGGCCTAATCATGTATGGACAGATGACGGCAGGCTCTTGGATTTATATCGGCTCACAAGGTATTGTACAGGGTACTTATGAAACTTTTCTTTCGCTTGCCAACCGCCACTTTGGAGGCAGCCTAAAAGGCAAGCTTAATGTTACTGCCGGATTAGGGGGCATGGGTGGAGCACAACCGTTGGCCATTACTATGAACGAGGGCGTATGCCTAGCGGCTGAAATGGAAGAATGGCGGGTGCTCAAGCGGATAGAAACCCGTTATCTGGACAAAATGACCCACGACATTGACGAAGGCATCAATTGGGCATTGCAAGCCAAAACTAATGGCGAGGCTGTTTCCATTGGCATTGTTTGCAACATAGTCGATTTACTGCAACGGTTGATTGACCGCAACATTACACCAGATACACTCACCGACCAAACTTCTGCACATGACGAATTGGTGGGTTACTTCCCTAAGAACTTAAGCGTACAAGAGGCAAACACTTTAAGAGCAACCAACCCTGAACAATATAAGCAGCTATCATTGGATACCATGGTGCTGCATATCGATCAAATGTTGGAACTGCAATCCCGCGGCGCTATTACCTTTGATTATGGGAATAACCTTCGGGGCCAGGCCTATGCACACGGGGAGAAGAAGGCATTCGGATTTCCAGGTTTCGTACCTGAATATATCCGTCCACTGTTTTGTGAGGGGAAAGGCCCTTTCCGCTTTGTAGCCCTTTCTGGCGATCCTGCGGATATTTATGCCTGCGATGAAGTACTGCTGCAGCTCTTTCCGAATGACATAGGATTGAAACGCTGGCTTCACTTGGCCAAAGAAAGAATCGCCTTTCAAGGGTTACCTGCCCGCATTTGTTGGTTAGGCATGGGCGATAGGGAAAAGGCGGGGCTGGCATTTAATGAACTGGTCAGCACTGGTAAAGTGAAGGCACCCATCGTTATTGGCAGGGACCATTTGGATACTGGCTCCGTAGCTTCCCCCAATCGGGAAACCGAGGCCATGCTTGATGGTTCAGATGCTATTGCCGACTGGCCCATATTGAATGCACTTATCAATACAGCTGGCGGGGCCAGCTGGGTGTCCTTTCACCACGGGGGAGGCGTTGGAATCGGTTATTCCTTGCATGCCGGTATGGTAATAGTGGCCGATGGCACACCAGAAGCAGCAGCTAGGTTAAAACGGGTACTGAACAATGACCCTGCCATGGGCGTTATCCGCCATGCCGATGCGGGCTACGATATAGCCCAAGACACCGCTCGCCAATACCGGCTGGATTTGCAGCAGCGATTAGGATAAGTATTTTACTGGTTGAACTATTGCATTCTAAAAAATCACCGCTTGCTTTATGGAATTTTTATACCTCTGGCATCTTTGTTAAAAAATGTTAACAAAGCTTATACGGATTAAGTACAGCAGGCGTTATATGTGAAATACTCGCATAACAGATAACTCAATCTACCAAAGCGACTAAATACTCTTTTATGGCTACTAAACTCCTATTCATTGGCAGTCTTCTGTTTTTTATTGGTTGCAGTAACGGCGGTGCCCGCAAGTACGAAAGCGCCAGCAACGAGCAAGGGTCAAGTATTGAAGCACCTGCACCCTCTACCATTAGTCTATCTCCAGCTGGCAATGCATCACCCACCGATTCAAGCACTATTCCTATCAGTTCATTAGCGGCCATCGAAAATCTAAATGATACGGTTCACCGCTTCATTAGGACGGCCGACATTAAGTGCAAGGTGAAAAATGTCATCCAAGCTACTTATAAAATTGAAGACATCACCCATAGTTTCAAAGGCTTTGTTACGCACACCCATTTGGCTAGTGAGATAGTTGGCACCGAACAGGCAAAATTGACGGAAGATTCATCCATTATTTTGACCCACTTTGTAGTAGTAAATGATATCACCCTTAGAATACCCAATACCGAACTTGATGCGGCCCTAAAGGCCATAGCTCCGTTTATAGAATATATGGACTACCGCACTATTACGGCCGAAGACGTGGCATTGCAAATAAAGGCCAATAGGCAACGGATAAAAAGAATGGGTGAGTTTAACGTCAACATCTCTGATGATGACAATGGCAATATTAGAACAAAATTGCAGGCGGAGGAGAGTGTGCTGGACAAAAAACTACAAGCCGATGAAGCTTACTTCGCTAACCTATCCTTGGAAGATAAAATAAAGTACAGCACGGTAAAGATCCATCTCTATCAAAACAAAGAAGTGCGCAAAGAAATGATTGCTAATGAAAAGAGCATTGAAACCTATAGACCCTCTTTCCTAAGCCAAATAGTAAATTCAATGCAGGTTGGTTTAGAAGTATTAAGGGGCATTGTGGTTATATTGGTTGGCGCATGGCCATTGTGGATTTTCCTTTTCGGAGCTTGGCTCTTATATAAGCGCTTCAAAGCATAGACTTTCTTGGAGTTTCGACTTGTGATATTGAGCGGACGATATTATCTCGGCCTAAATTTTTAGCTTTGAGCATTAAAGAAACAACATGAAAATCCCTTTCAACAAACCTTTTTTGACTGGAAAAGAAACCCAATACATCAAACAGGTTGTAAAGGAAGGGAAAATATCTGGAGACGGTAGTTTCACCAAAAAATGCCATCAGTTTTTAGAGCATCGGTACGGTTTTAAGAAGTGCTTGCTTACTACTAGTTGTACCGATGCATTGGAAATGTGTGCAATATTGCTGAACATTCAACCTGGCGACGAGGTCATCATTCCATCATATACCTTCGTTTCAACAGCTAACGCATTTGTATTGAGAGGGGCTAAAATTGTTTTTGCCGATTCAGGTTCCGAAAATCCCAATATCGATCCAGCAAAAATTGAACAGCTTATTAGTCCCAAAACCAAAGCAATTGTGGTAGTGCACTATGCTGGAATAGCTTGCGATATGGATCGTATTATGTCAATAGCCCAAAAGCATAAGTTGGTAGTGGTAGAGGATGCTGCCCAAGCCATCGATTCATTTTACCATGGAAAACCATTAGGTTCCATTGGCCAACTAGCCGCCTTTAGTTTTCATGAAACAAAAAATGTTATTTCTGGCGAGGGAGGAGCACTGGCCATTAACGATGAATCTTATACCAAACGAGCGGAAATCATTCGTGAAAAAGGCACCAACCGTTCAGCATTTTTCCGGGGCGAAGTAGACAAATACAATTGGGTGGATATTGGCTCTTCTTTTCTTCCATCCGAAATAATTGCTGCATTTCTCTTTGCCCAATTAGAAAATATAGAAATGATACAAACAAAGCGTAAAAAGCTTTGGAACATTTATCACGACCTTTTTCAGCCCCTACCCAAAAAAGGGGTGCAACTGCCCCACATACCCGCCTATGCCAGCCTAAATGCGCACATGTATTACTTGGTGTGTGCCGATATTGATGAACGGGATGCATTGATAAAGCATCTTAAAGACAATGGTATTTATGCAGTATTCCATTATCTATCATTACATAAAAGCCCGTTTTACACCCAACACTACAATGCTGGGCCATTGCCTGAATCGGACAGATATACAGATTGTCTGGTACGTTTACCGCTATACTACGAACTGAAAGAACAACAGACTAAATTTATTGCAAACAAAGTTTTGGAATTTTATGGGCAATAACGATCACGGGTGCCTTGAAAACAATGTCATATCCCCGATTTCCTCCCGATTATAGTTGTTCATAAACCAAGACTGATTCATTAGATAAGCGTTCACCATTGCAGTGTCGGCAATAAGGACATATTGTGGCGCAGCAAATGACTCCTGCCAATAGTTTAGACCTGCCATTTCCTGATGGATACTGGCTAACTGTTGCTGGTATTTTGGATCTTTAGATAAAGTCAATTTGTCATTTTGGCCTAAAGAAATTGCTTTAATTCTGGCCTCTGGAAGATTCCCTGTAATTGCCAAGTACTTTTGCATAGAGATGCTCCACTCAAAGTTGAGTACTGGGTCCGCCAAAATCATAATTTTCTCCCCTCTTCCAAGCTGGATTTTGGAAAGCACTGTTTCCGCTAAGTGTGATTGATGCGCATAGGCAACCGCATTAGCATAAGCATTAACGCTATTTCTGTACCCAAACAAAATGAACGGCATAATAAAAAGTAGCTTAAGTACCGCATATCGTTGGGATGATTTAAATACCACATCGGAAAATACTAGCAGTAAAAAGCCAACCCCTAACATGAAAGGCAATTTATATCTTTCATACATGCCGGCTCCCTTATTATACAGTACGATTTGTGGCAGAACAATCATTATTGCCAAAGTAAAGTGTACCCAATACCGTAAAACATATTCCTTAATACTCTTCCACCAGCTTTCTGGTAACGTTGAGGAAATTAATGCACTTGAAACAATTATGGCATAAATGGTAAGGCTAACCGCTGAGTCACTTATCATCTTTTTAGAAACACTAATAATGTTTGCCAACAAACTTGACTCTGCAGAAACCCCAACATACCCCATTTTGTCAGTACCAATCACAAACAGCAAAATGAAAATCTCTATCGCAAGCACGCTTCCCAGTACAAGGCCAAAGGGAACATGTTTCTTAAAAGACGTCCACAAATCCAATTGTTTATGCTCACTATAATACCAAATTTTCCATGATACCAGAGCTGGGATGATAATGATAAAACTCTCCTTAATCATGGTATTAAGAATGGTAAGGAGCAGAAAAACAACCTCCCATCTATTCCAAAGCTTTTTAGCTCGTACTGACAAAACCATCGCAATTAAACTAAGGCCGAGCACCAACATCCCTGGTAACTCCGCGCAAGCAACCCGAAAAAATATAGTGGCTTGATTGAACCAGCTTTCCGAACCAAAAAAAATGAAAAACACAAATATCAGTGCTGCAGGAACACTATATTTCAGTAATCGAGCAAAAACAAAAAAAGCAATGCAAGTACTTAAAGAAAGCAGGAAGTTATACATGGCATAGGCTTTCCAATTATCCTGTAAAAGCAAAACCTTTATCGTTCGCATAAAAGAATATACCGGTAGGAAACGTACTTTGAGCCTACTGTTCATTTCACTTTTTAGAGCCGGGGCAAACCCTTTTTCCTGAATATTATGGTGAATTTCTAAATCATCATGCCCATCGATTATCTGAAAACCACCCGAAAAATTGCCAGAGAAAAGAAAGAAGCAGAAAAGGTATAATGCTATCCCTACAATGGCAAAAATATCTTCAAAGCGATTCATGCTTATTTTTTCACTAAAATATACAATTAGTGGGAACATGCTCAAGCCTGTTCTTTAAACATAATTGCACTTGAAAGTTCGGCGATTCGGCTTATATTTGCAGTCCATTTCAATTTGGCGAGGTAGCTCAGGCGGTTAGAGCGCAGGATTCATAACCCTGAGGTCGAGGGTTCAACTCCCTCCCTCGCTACGTAAGAAGCCCTTGTAGCTATGCTAACAAGGGCTTCTTATTAAAAAGATATTGATACTTACTTCGGCTCCATATCCTCATAATAACTTCTTAACTCTTCGGCCCTTTTCTTTACAATTTCTCTGTATCGGCCGGCATTTACAGCTCGCCACATGGTACCTTCCATATCGGTATAAAACTGGCTGCTAAACTTTTGCTCAGCATCGCGATATGCTAGCCAATTCCGCTGTGATTGTCTTAACAACTCCTTGGCTTCGGGCGAAAGAACGCCCATCAACAATTTATAATACTTGTTGAGCTCTAAGTCCCATGCTTGGGCGGCAACACATTCGCATTCGCACATGCCTGCTGTACTTTCACTACTATCAAGGCATGCTTCAAGCTGTATTTCTATTGGATGTTTTCCACTTTGCGGAAATACATTACTGGAACAGCAAATGGCACACACAAGCAAAGCAATCCTCCAAATGGCTTGTGCGGAATAGAAGAATCCAAATTTGGAACAGTTTGGCTCCAAAATTGTCTTCAAACTATAAACTATAGGCATGAAAGACATTCGTTTTCCCATCATATTTGTAACTGCTGTGTGGCTGTTTTATCAAATTACGGCAATAGTCCAGTTGTCGTTCCAATTGACATTCGGTTTATTTATTGTACTTCCCTTGTTGCTCATTTGGATGGTGATAAGGATACTAAAAGATGGCAAACCAAGCACCCGCACCTTCGATGAAAAATTTTACGAAGATGTGTAGCGTAAGCGTTACCAAGTGCCTTTCTGTGGCTGATAAACTCTTTCCGCCTCTTTCAAAATCTGTTGCCAGTCCATGGTCATGGTTTTGGTTTGTTGCTTGCTAAACAACCGCATCTGGTCATTGTAATGTGGGCTATCCGGTCTTGCGGAACTACCATATACTGAAAGTGTCTCAATACGGATGGGGCCTTTCGGGCCATACTCAACCAACATGGTATAAGTGTCGCCTACATAACCATAATAGCGGCCGGTTTCTTTATCCTGCTTGCTGTAGTTTGCCGCCAAAGCATCGGGAAAACCTGGCATGGGCAGGTCGAGAGAACCACGGCGCACCCGTTGCAATTGGCTGATAGGAACGTTCGTACTACCAAAATGCGCCATTAAATGATTATAGGTATATTGTAGGGCTTCTTCCATCAGCTCCTTTTCAATCACGATGCTCCCAAGGAAACTGTTGTCATCATAATCTTTTTTGTCAAAAATGTAAGCTATGGTGACCATAAATAATGTCGCTTCGGTGCTTTCAGGAGCGGCTTTACGGTCCCAGTTTATCATACGTTTTCTTAGTTCCTCCAACTCGGGCTTTGAGCAACTGATGTCCAATTGTTTCAGCACCGAAACAATGAATTCGCTTCCCGCAGGGTAACTGATATCGAATTTGATGGACTTCATTTCATCGAAAGAAACCTTATCATGTTCATTCATTAGCTCCTTGAACCGGGTTGAGCGGTTGTTGTTTCCGGTGCGGAAACCCATATTGGGAGAAAACTTTCCAAAAGGGATGTTCTCTTCCTTGCAGGTGGCGTCATATGGGGTGTTATTGGTATTGTAAACCCATCCACAACCGGGGTTGTGCACGCTAGGAAGCGAATCTGTCGGGTACCAGGTGGTCCATAGGTATAGACTGGTGTCCCCACGCACCGGCTGTTCCCAGTTCAGGTTGTTGTTTCGCTGCGGTATCATCCCGTCATCGATATAAGAGATATTGCCTACTTTATCAGCGTATATCAAGTTGAAGCGGATAATGGAGTTCATCTTTACCGCAGTCATAAATTCTTCCTTGTTGGCGGCTTTGCCCATTCTGTACCATTGTTCAGCGGCTTTTATATCCATATTGGCCGCAACGCGAATAGAGTAAAATTCTCCGTTTTTAGATTTAAAAGTGGGGCCAAACTTGCTCCAATACAGCTTCTTCCCCACAGGTATACGAGGTAGCCATTTTTTCAATTTAACCCTCAGCTTGGCTTTCCCGGTTTGCAGGTCTTCCCATTTTCCATCGAACCAATATTGGTTTTTCTTGTCTGGGTTCATTTTTAAGCGGTACACGTCCGTCAGTTTCAGTCCGTTCCAGGTATGCGCCCATCCCAAGTTTTGGTTAGTACCTAAAAATATGGTGACCCCACCTGGGAACAAAGCACCTAACAAATCAAGCCCTTCATCACTTTTTAGATGCGCTTCATACCAGGAAAATAGCCCCTCGAAAGCTACATGGGGATTAACGCAAAGCATAGTATTGCCGCTTTCGCTTTTAGGCGCGCTGAGGGCAAATGCATTGGAGCCTTTTGTGACCATTTGGTCAAACTTGCCCTTGATGATTTTTTCTATTGGCTTATGGGCATAAGAGATAAGCACCATTTGCAACACGTATCCTTGAATTAGGTCTTTACCGCAAACAGGAAAAGCCTTTGGGATTCGTACCTCTTTCTTATGGGTGGCAGCATAAGCATTAAGGCCAGCGGCATATCCGTCCAAGTAGAGTTTAAACTCTGGTGATATGTCTGTTTCGTATTTGCTGTCCACTAATGCCTTAATGCCCATAGCGTGTACAAAAAAATCGGTTATGGCACCATCTTTACCATTTGCCAATCCATTGAGGCCCTTGGTCATCAATAGAGCTTCTTCAATGGTTTTAAAGTCATCTTCGCTATGTGCCCAAGCAAGGCCATAAGCTACGTCGGCATCTGTTTGGCCATAAATGTGGGGTACCCCGTATTTGTCACGAGCTATCGTTACATGGGCTGCATAGTCTCTTGGGTTTTGTGCAGTGGCTATATAACAAAAGCAGCAATAAACAAAGACAAGGTAGAAACGCTTTGTGACATTCATTATTTATACAGTTCTTAAAAACCAGTGAAGCAATGAAGTTATTGATTACCTGCTGAAATGCACAAGAAGTACCATACAAATAACAGTTTTTTCATTTCAAGCGTTAATGACAGTAGTTAACCAAGTTTTGAAAAATAACTAGTTAACTCCATACTATAGTAATATTGCTTTTTTTTCCTCTTGCCATTACAAGGCAAGCAACAGTTTACTACTTTTATGCGCTCTATATTTGAGTGATATGAACCATATCCGTAAGATACTGATTGCCAACCGGGGGGAAATTGCCATACGCATCATGCGCACTTGTCGTGAGATGGGCATACCCACGGTTGCGGTATTTTCTGATGCCGATAGAGGGGCTTTATTCGTGAAAACAGCGGATGAAGCAGTAGCTATTGGTGGCTACAATCCATCGGAATCATACTTGGATCAGGAAAAGATTATTCAAGCGGCATTGAGAATTGGTGCTGATGCCATTCACCCTGGTTACGGTTTTTTGTCAGAGAATGCCACCTTTGCTTTGCGTTGCCAAATTGAGGGGCTTACATTCATTGGCCCATCACCAACTGCCATCGAGGCGATGGGCGATAAGAAGAACGCCAAACAATTGGTAGCAAAATTTGAGGTGCCAACCGTTCCAGGATATGATGGTAACGACCAATCGCTAGACGCCCTAAAATACCATGCCAGCGAGGTAGGTTATCCATTGTTGTTAAAAGCCTCAGCCGGCGGCGGCGGCAAAGGCATGCGTATAGTACGTGATGGGCGCAACTTGGAAAAGGAAATTGAAGCCGCAAAACGAGAAGCATTATCGGCCTTTGGCGACGATACACTATTGATTGAAAGATATTTTGAAGGAGCCAGGCATATCGAGTTCCAGATATTTGGCGACAAGCATGGCAATACCATTCATTTGTTTGAGCGGGAATGCAGTATACAACGTCGGTACCAAAAAATCATAGAAGAAAGTCCATCACCCGCCTTGGATGACGATTTGCGCAATCGTATGGCTCAGGCCGCGCTAAATGTAGCTCGTACGGTGAACTATGACAATGCAGGCACCGTAGAATTTATCCTTGATAAAGACCGCAACTTTTATTTTCTGGAAGTAAACACCCGTTTGCAGGTAGAACACCCAGTAACGGAAGCCATTACAGGGTTGGATTTGGTTAAAATGCAAATTGATGTGGCACGGGGTTTACCTTTATCCATTACGCAGGATGAGTTGGAAGTAGAGGGGCATTCCATTGAGTGTAGATTGTATGCCGAAGACCCCTATAATAACTATTTGCCGGTTTCGGGCAGGGTTATCCGTTTTCTAACAGTGGAGAATGAAGCAATGCGCTTTGATGCGGGCATTGAGAATGGTTCCCTAATTGACGTGTTTTATGACCCAATGATCGCCAAAGTGATCAGCATTGGAGAAAACAGGGAAGACGCCATCAATTCATTGATATATGCCCTGCGCAAAACCGTACTGATGGGTTTGAATACCAATAAGCAGTTTTTGGTCTCGGTATTAGACCATGAAGAGTTTAGGCAGGGAAAGTTCGATACCCAGTTCTTGGCACGCCATCCTGAATTGCATATTCACGCCGGGCTTAGCTCCAATGCTTTAGATGAAATGGCTATAGCGGCCACAATAATGCGATGGGTTCATCGCCAAGAAGAGCAATCCATGTTACGCCAAGTACCCAGCGGCTGGCGCAATAATTTTTATCAATATCAATTTGAAAACTACCAGTACCAAGATCAACACCTGAAGGTAACTTATCGCTACGACAGGGGCTTGTTCAATATAATGATTGCCGATAGGCAGTACGAGGCTTATATAGTGCTGCAAGATGAAGAAGTGTTGTCCATTGAAATTAACGGTATCAGGAGGTATTACTATGTAGTGGAAGATATGGAAACTATGTACGTTCATAGTGATATGCTTGGCGATGTGGCTTTGAAGGTGATACCTAGATTCCCGGAGTCTGTTGCCGAAAGTATAAAGGGTGCTTACACTGCCCCTATGCCCGGGCAAGTTGTGAAAGTATTGGTGCAGCCAGGCGACCAAGTGAAGGCGGGTGATGGACTATTGGTGTTGATTAGTATGAAAATGGAAAATACCATTGAGGCCTTTGAAGAAGGTGTGGTAGAAGAGGTATATGTAGAAGAAGCCGGTTTCGTGGAGGCAGATAGCCTATTGCTTAAAATTTCCCCTATTACAGAAGAAGCAGCAGCCAATCATTAGTGTCGTATTATGTTGTATACACAGGAACAAGTAAGCTCATTTAAGCAACAACAGTTCGCTTATTTACAGGTGCAAGAAGAGGACCATGTTTTGACCATAACCCTTAACCGGCCTGAAAAAAAGAACGCCATGAATCCGGTGTTCATGAACGAAATAGTATATGCGCTAAGTTATGCGCATTATGCAAATAGCGTTTGGGTAGTAGTCTTAAAGGCCAATGGAGATGTTTTTTGTGCTGGGGCTGACTTGAAGGCATTTGCGGGACAAGCACCCGATGCAGCAGCTTCAACCATACCTGAGCCCCCCGCACCTGTGGTATTGGGCGATGCATTCAATAATTTGCACAAACCTTGTATTGCACAGGTGCATGCCAATGTATATGCCGGAGGGTTTTTGTTGATTTGCGGCTGCACCCATGTTGTTGCTTCCGGCAACGCACAGTTTAGCCTACCCGAAGTAAAGCGAGGTATATGGCCAATGCAAGTAATGGCCAGCCTGAAGCCAATTATGCCGGCACGAAAGCTTTTGGACTTATGTATGCGCGCACGTACCCTCACCGCTGATGAAGCAAAGGAACTGGGCTTGGTAACCGAAGTAGTAGCTGTCACTGATTTGGAAAGTACCGTGAATGATTTGGTGGCAGAGTTAAAAACTTTTTCCCCTTCTGCCATTCGTTTGGGGTTAAAAGCTTGGGACGAGTTGAAAGGCATCCCAGCCGATAAAGCCCATCCTTTTTTATTAGGTATGCTGCAAGAAATACTGGGTACCAAAGATGCCGGAGAAGGCCTGCAAGCATTTATTGAAAAAAGAAGCCCTGTTTGGACAGGAGAATAAGGCCTTAATCCTTGCAAACTATATTCAATCGCAATATTATCCTTGAAAACGACAAGGCCTTATTGCGCCCCCTACTACCTACGGATATGGAAGCGTTCAGGCTGATTGCCTTTGACAAGGATTTGTGGCTGTTTACCGTATCGCGAATAGGTGATGAAAGCGAACTTCAGGACTATATGCTTACCGCCTTCAGGGACAAAGAAATTGGATTTCGTTACCCTTTCACCATTATCGATAAAGCCACCAATACTATTGCGGGCAGTACCAGTTATGGAAACATTTCCTTGCATGATAAACGCTTGGAAATAGGTTGGACTTGGTTGGGAAAAGCTTATCAAGGAAGTGGCCTCAATAGCGCTTGCAAGCAATTGCTAATCGATTATGCCTTCAATGTATTGGGTATGGAGCGTGTGGAGTTAAAAACAGATGCTGCTAATATGCGATCAAGAAGGGCAATTGAAAAATTGGGAGCAACTCAGGAAGGCGTTTTGCGCAGCCATATGCTGATGCATGACGGCAGAAGAAGGGATACCGTTTACTATGGTATATTAAAAGATGATTGGCCAAGGTAGAATTGATACTTTCAGTTTAAGCCAAGTAGTATCTTCATAAAAAAAATCCATCGCGCTATGAACCAACCTTTGATTGTAGAACATACCTATAATGCACCCATCAATGTCCTTTGGAAAGCCTTGACAGATAAGAATCAATTGAAACAATGGTATTTTGATATGCTGGATTTTAAACCTGAAGTAGGGTGCCGATTCACTTTCACGGGCACAGACAATGAAGGGGTCAGTTACCTTCATGTTTCCGAGGTAGTAGAAGTAGTCCCTAATAAGAAACTTGTTTATACATGGGGTTATGATGGGTATGAAGGCAATTCGTTGGTTACTTGGGAGCTATCTGATGAGAAAAATACAAGCAAGGTAATCCTGACTCACAGTGGCATTGAAACATTCCCTTCTATTCCTGCTTTTGCCAAAGAGAATTTTGTCGCCGGATGGTCTGAAATCTTGGGAACAAATTTAAGGGAAATGGTAGAAACCGAAACAATGAAACGGACCATTCCTATTAACGCAACCGCGGCTAAGGTTTGGAAAATGTTGACTGATAGTGCAGTTAACCGTCAATGGTCTGATGCATTTGGTGAGGGCGTTTACGTAGAGGCTACTTGGGATGAAGGTACGGAAGTTAAATGGTTTGCACAGGAAAATCTATTGGTGAAAGGCATAGTAGATAAATGTATTCCGGAAGAGATATTGAAAGTGGTTTTCTATGACGATGCCGATCAATCGCAACCTGACCCTACAGGTGAATACTTAGAAATGTTCCAGTTAAATGAAGAATCAGGTACTACTGTTTTATCTATTACTGCAGGCCCATTGCCAATCATTTGTCTAAAGGATAGCAATACAATGTGGGATAAAGCTATCGAGAAGATGGTAGCACTGGCGGAAAATCATTAAACCTTGTTCCCTTTAGTGAGCCGGTAGTAACCATAGGAAAATACTAATATGGCAATATAAATCATTGAAAGCAAAGGGTTGTAATATACCATTGCCAACAGTGAAACAATCGAAATGGTTAAAGCAATGATTGGAAAGAATGGATATAACGGCACTTGGAAGGGCCTTTCCAACTGGGGTTCTCTCCTACGCAGTACCATCAGGGAATACATGGAAATGGCATAAAGACACAATGCTCCAAAAACCGCTATGGTAATAATTTCTGCTGTTTTACCGGTTAATATCGCAATAATACCTAGCAACATATTGAATGTTAAGGCAATAGCAGGAGTTTTGGTTTTGGCGTTTACCTTTCCCAGCATGGCGGGTGCATAGCCTACCTTTGCAAACTCATACATACTGCGCCCCGCCGCCAATAGTAAGCCGTGGAAAGAAGCAATTAAACCAAACAACCCTACTGTAATAAGTAAATGGTAAAACACATGCCTCTCCCCCAAAACCTTTTTCAAAGCCAATGGCAATGGAGAATCTGAAGCCATAGCACCTGGTTCAGGATATACTATTCCCTCCCATCCCGATACACCTACCGCCGAAACAAAAGTAAGCAGGCATAGCACCACCAAGGTAGCTATGGCTGAACCAAATCCTAAAACCACATTTCTTTGTGGGTTAACAGTTTCTTCAGCTACATTGGCCACACCTTCTATACCCAAGAAAAACCAAATTGCAAACGGTAATGCTGCAAAAATTCCACTAATGCCATTGGGCAAGGAAGTACTAACAACATTCGATAACTCTACATGCGGCAGGGTGATACCAGCAAAAAGCAAAAGCTCGGCCACGGCCAATATGGTAACTAGCAGTTCAAAAATCGCGGCGGCTCTAACGCCAGAAATATTCAGTAAGGTAAAAATGAGATATGCACTTATAGCCACCACTTTTACGGGAATATCGGGGAAACTGGTATGGAAGTAGGCTCCTATAGCAAAGGCTATGGCTGGGGGAGCAAATATAAATTCTACATTTTGCGCCATTCCTGCCATAAATCCCCATCTTGGGCCGAGGGCACGGTAGGCATAATCAAAAGCTCCGCCTGCTTTTGGTATGGCGCAAGCCAATTCGGTATAGCTGAAAGTAAAGGTTACATAAAGAATAATGATAAAAAAGGTAGCTATAGCCATGCCCAAAGTACCACCTAAGGGCAGGCCCAAATTCCAGCCGAAGTACATGCCGGAAATTACATAGCCCACCCCTAAGCCCCAAAGCATCAAAGGGCCTAGCGTTCGCTTTAGCGTTGCTTGCTCGTTTGTAGCCATCATCCGAAGATATGGTTTTGCCACATAAATTCAGGATAAACCCATATGCTTATCTTTGCAGGCCTATGATCAGCTATAACCCTAAAGATTGGTTTTCCTTTATCTTCCGTTTCCACAAGTCCGACACTTTTCGAAAACTGCTGCCCGTCATGTTGGGTATAGGGGTGTATTGTGCAGTTATTGCTTGGGTAGAGATGGACTACCTCCATTTACGGGAAGATCATCAACTGAAGAATATCAGTATCATGCATACTTCGCTTACGTTCGTCATTTCCATGTTGCTGGTTTTCAGAACCAACAGTGCCTATGACCGGTGGTGGGAAGGACGTAAGTTATGGGGCTCATTGGTCAACAATAGCCGTAATCTTGCTTTGAAATTGAATGCCTTGCTGCCAAAGGAAAAGACCACGGAGCGTTTTTTCTTTGTTAGTATGATTAGCAATTATCCTTTTGTATTGAAGCATCATCTCCGGAATGCAGTAGCCGAAAAGGAGTTGTTGGAAAATGACGTTTTTAATACAACCCAATTGACGAAGGAACAGCATAATCCTAACTATGTCGCGAAGCTGATAATTGAAAGAATCACCCTGTTACACCAGCAGGGAATGATTAGCCCTGAGCAATTACTCTATTTAAACAATGAACTGAGTTCGTTTACTGACATTTGTGGGGCCTGTGAAAGGATAAAGAATACGCCTATTCCTTTTACCTATAGCATTTTCATCAAGAAGTTCATTTTCTTCTATATCATGTCATTGCCTTTGACACTGGTGTTTTCTTTGGGCTATTACTGTATACCTGTGGTGGCATTTATCTTTTATGTGCTGGCAAGTCTGGAATTGATTGCCGAAGAAATTGAAGACCCTTTTGGTTCTGACAGTAATGATTTACCCACAGATGCTATCAGCAAAAACATCCGCAAGACGGTGTATGAAATTTTGGAGGTGAAAGCAGCTAACTAACTACTGGATGCCGTTAAGCTTGGTGGTAACTAACTGAACCCTTTGCTTTTGTACGCCAATGGCTTCGTTTTTAAGTCCTTGGTTTTGTTTTAAGGTATCTATCTCGCGGCCATTCTCCCGAATGCCTGTTTCCAAGTCGGTGATTTTAGCGTGCAACTTTTCGTTGGTCTTGATTAATGCGTCCAGTTCCTTCTCCAGAGCCTTAAGATTTTTCACCTCAGCAGCCTCTGAATCTTTTGATACCTTTTTTGCTGATTCCACCTTTTGCTTTTGTGCCTGTATCAGGTTGCGCTTAGTGGCTTGGTCGCCTTCGTTGGCGATAATATCATTTTTGATATTGCTGATTTGGGTTTCCTTTTTCTTGATATCGGCTACCAACTTATCCTCCTCCTTGGCCAATCCCTTTAACTCTTGTTCCAGGTCCTGCAGTTTTTCGTTTTCGATGTTCAGTTCGTCGGTTACTGCCTTTTTGTAAGCGCTTACCGCAAAATCATGTACAAACTTTTGTGCTGGCAATACCAAGCTTGCGTTGTCAGCTTGTATGAATCCGGCTTTGGTCTCAAAGTAAGCATCCAGCTTTACGCCCTCGGTAGTAGCAACAGTAGTGGCATATATGTTCAGCGAATCAGTGGTGATTAAGGGTATCAATGTACCAATGATCACCAGTTCGTTTCCTATCTGCGCTGCTTTCGATTTGCTCTTTTGTTTTACCGCTTTTGCCCAGGCATCGTCTACATCTTTCTTTTGGGCTTGTGGAATGGTAATGGAGAAGGCGGTATGGGATCCCTTGCTCATGGTTTGCTCTGCATTGGTTACTATAATGGGCACTTGTGCATGGGCATGGGTAAGCAGACACAAAAACAGGATAGATAGGGCTAATGATTTCATAAGTACTAACAATTGTTAGTTAAAAGTAACAAATCCGAATATGATAAAAGAAAACGCCTCCGATTTTTGGAGGCGTTTTTGGTTTAAACTTAAGCGTTCACGTGGCTGAACATATCGTTCAAACGCTTTTCTTTTCTATGTTTCCAGTTTTGTTTATGGTAAGCATAGCCGGCAATCAATGGAAACGCTACGGTAGCTTCAGCGAATACCATTTGTTCGTTAACGGTATCCACTTTTCCCCAAGAGCAAGCTTCTTTTAAAGTAGAGCCCGATAAGGCGCCGTCACGTTCATCAGCTACTGTTATTTGGATAGCATACTTGTGCATAGGGCAGTCTTTTTCCAATATTTCGGTAGCTACCACTATATCCTGTACGAAATTCTTCGGAACGCCGCCACCAATCATGAAAATACCGCTTTCAGGGTTTTCGATTTTGATTTTGGTGATTTCTAAAAAGTCGGCTGCTGAATCGATGGACAGTTTAGGCCCTTGGGTATGGTACTGATGATAAACCAATCCAAAACCAGCGGAACAATCAGAAAATGCGGGCACAAAAATTGGGACTCCCTTCTTATAGCATTGCCAAACAATAGAATCTTGGCGGTAAGGGGCGTATTCTTCACGCTCGTCCAAGAAGCGGCCCATCTCTTGAATAAACTCACGGCTGCTATATGGCCTACGCTCCAAGCTGTCGCAAATTTGGGCAATGGTATCGTCGCATTTGCGCAAGTCCTCTTCATCGATGTAAGTATCGTAGATACGGTCAATCATCAACCTGCGCAACTCCTGGTCATCAACGAACTGGGTACCTTTATAATGGGAAAATCCTAGGGCCTCGAAGAAATCTTGGTCAACGATGTTGGCACCGGTTGATACTATGGCATCCACCATATTGTTCTCTACCATTGTTACAATCGCTTTCTTCAAGCCTGCACTGATCAATGAGCCAGCCAAAGTAAGGAATACCACACAGTCCTTATCGGCCTGCATCATATCAGCAATGCGAGCTGCATTGCTCAAGTTACGTGCTTGGAAAGCCATATTGCCCATCGCATCTACCATTGGTACTACATTGTACTGGGTAATGTCGATGTGCTCCACTTTCTCCTTCAGGTAATCCTTCTTTTGCATCATTTTTATCTTTTTTTACTGGTTTAATTGCGGAGGGCAAAGTTAGCTATTTTGCCTATGGTTTACAATTGTATATAACAGGTTAGCAGCAAACAAGCCAACAACTTTTATCTTCGCCCTAAAGTTCAGTATGTTGTTGATTATTCTTTTATCGTTATTGTTCAGTAGTGCAATGGGTCAGCAAATTGACGCCGTAGCCCAAATCCATGTAGGCCCTGGCACCGAAGATATGGTTTTGGACACTTTTGATGGGCAGCACCGTTTACTGATTTCCTGCAACCAACGCCGAAAGGGTCTGCCTCACTTTGGCGAAATTGTCAGCTTTGATCTGAATAGCAGTCAAAAAGATACTTTAGAACGAGTAAATGAGCCTAAAGGGTTTTCCTTCAATCCACATGGTATTGATTTAGTAAAAAATAGTAGTGGCGAGCTACTGTTATATGTGGTTAATCATTCCCCCATAGCAGATGCCAAGGTGAAGCAGAATTCGATTATGCTTTATAGGGTCGATAAAGATAGACTAACTTTCCAGCAACAATATTTAGATGGGTCTTTGATATCGCCCAATGATGTTACTGCCAGCCCCAAGGGTTGGATATATGCGACCAACGATAGTAAGCACCGAAAAATAGGTTTTAGTTGGCTTATGGAGCGGATGTTCAAGGTAAGAAGTAGTACTATAGCCTTCTATGACCCAGACGCAAAAAAATGGGCTAAACAAAAAGTGCATTTAGCGTATGCCAATGGAATTGCCCTTACAGGCGATACCTTATTAGTAGCAGCCACCCAACGAAAACACTTGGTAAAATTCGATGTTAGCAATGGCGGCTTGCAAGAGATGAAGCGGTGGAAAATAGCCGACGGGTTAGATAACATCTCATTGGCAGATAGCCGGCATGTGTTGATTGCCGCTCATCCGAAAGCTGGAAAATTTATTAAGCATGCTAAAAATGCATCTGCGCTTTCTCCAGGCATCATTTATGGAGTGGATTTAACTAATGGCAATACCTCAATAATTTATACAACTAACGGAAAGGCAATCAGTGGCAATTCAGTGGCCTTGTTTGCCAACGAAGCAATTTTTGTAGGCCAAGTGTTTGAGGACCATATACTCAAGTTGAACATTCCTAAAAAATAAAGTCCCCTCCTTCAAGGCAGGGGACTGTACTTGCACAATGCTACTAACAACTAACTTTATTTTCAACGAATGATCAGGTGCCCGTCATGCGCATCACCTTTACGTCCGCTTTTAGATATGATGGGAACAAACCTGTCCCCCTGTTGAATATTTCCAATCCATCGCGACCATAATAGGAACGCTTACAGATAACGTTTAGGTATGGCTTCAAATTAAAAACCAATAAACACAATATTTCTTCAGCGATATGCTGATTTACCATATTGTGGATATTGCGGATAATTAAACCTGTCCAAATTTTGATTTCTTTGGAATCAAGACGGAACAATTTGATGGTTTCTTGTAATTCTTGCTCTAGAGAAAGTTTGTATGCCAAGCCTATGTACTTTATATTGCCTTCATGTTCAATAGCAAAGAAATGAACATTGTCAATATCTGGCACCTCACTTAGTGATATCTGTTCCCATAGAATAAAATAGTTCTTCATACGCGGTGCTTTAGGTAATTCCAACGTATATGAAGATACGTACCCAATGACATTTCCATTAGGCAAATCCCAGCAAAGTGATGACACGGTAAATAGCTATACCAGTACCAGAAAAGGCATGGTTATCAACATTTTGTAGTGGAAAACTACAATCGTTTTTTGACTCAGAAATGGATAAGGAGCTTTACAAATCGTTGCCCAGATTCAAAAGCTGGTGCAAATTACTAAAAAAATATAATTTGACAAATTGCGGTTAAAAAAATCTTAAAAAAACATTTCTTTATTGCGACTCTCCTTTCCGGCGACTTATCTCATCTCGCACCTTAATCGCCTTTTCATAGTCTTCTTTATCGAGAAGGCTGCCTAACAATTCATTCAGTTCGTTTAGGTTCATCTTCGTTAGGTCATTGCTGCCACTAGCACTTGCCACAGGGACATCGTGCTCCGTATTGGAAGAAACTGCTTCGGATTCTGAACGTGAACTATCCTCTTCCATTACGATACCTGCCTGGTCTAAAATAAACTCGTAAGTGTAGATAGGACAGTTAAACCGCACTGCCAGTGCCAAAGCATCGGAAGTACGTGAATCAATCTCATAGATATCATTTCCCTTTTGGCAAATCAAGTGGGCGTAAAAAATACCGTCCTTCAAATTGCTGATAACAATTTCCCTCAGCTCTATATCAAAGCCTGTAAAAAGATTGCGGATAAGGTCGTGCGTAAGCGGCCTGCTGGGATTCATTTTTTCCAAAGCCACTGCAATTGCCTGCGCCTCGGGGCCACCTATAACAATAGGCAACCTTCTTAGGCCTTTAATTTCACCCAGCACCACCGCATAAGAATGCGATTGGGCAATGCTGTGAGACAAGGCTACTATCTCCAGTTCAATTTTATCCATAGCGCTTCAGCTCCGGCCATCGAATTAATTATGGCTGGCGAAATACTTTTTGAATGCTTCGTTCAATTTTGGTACTACTTGGAAAGCATCACCAACTATGCCATAATCGGCAGCTTTGAAGAAAGGTGCCTCAGGGTCATTGTTGATAACTACGATTACCTTACTGCTACTCACGCCTGCCAAGTGTTGTATGGCACCAGAAATAGCTACCGCAATGTATAAGTTGGGGCTAACAGTTAATCCGGTCTGGCCCACATGTTCATGGTGAGGCCTCCAATGTACGTCTGATACTGCCCTTGAACAAGCTGTAGCTGCTCCCAAGGTTTTTGCCAAATCTTCAATCATCCCCCAGTTTTCAGGACCTTTCAAACCACGGCCAGCAGATACTACCAATTCAGCTTCAGGAAGAGGAATACCGGCACCTTCTGATTCTACTTTAATCACCTTAACAGGGAAATCGGCATCGGTAAGGCTAATACCTAAATCCTCTACTGCTGCGCTACCACTGCCCTTAGCAACTGGATAAGAGTTGGCGTTAAGGGAAATGATTTTTTTGTCTGTTTTGAATGCGTAATGGGCAAAGCCTTTGCCTGAAAATACACTCTTCTTTACACTACCATCTGCGGCGGGCAAATCAAGCACACCAGTTACGGCACCAGCTTTCAAGCGGGCTGATAAACGCGCGGTCAATGCCTTGCCACTAAAACTATGCGATAAGATGATAGTGTTTGCCCCGGTTTTCTCCACAGCAGCAGCTACAACTTTGGTAAATGCCTTTGAGTCGAAATTATCCAAGCGGGCATCATGTGCATGCAATACTTTGGTCACCCCATGCTGGCCCAAGGTAGCCAATTCTTCATGGCTCGCTGAGCCACCAGCAATTGCTACCGCTTCAGTGCCTTGTTGTTCGGCAACTTTTGCCGCATAACTGGCCACTTCACGGGCCGACTTTCTTAATTTTCCTTCGTGGGTCTCTACAAATACTAATACAGCCATGGCTATGTTTAAATAACTTTTGCTTCGTTATGTAATAATTCTACTAATTGCTCCACGTTATCTGGGCTTACCAATTTCACTGCTTGTTTAGGAGCAGGGGCCTCGTACATTTTTACTTCGGTCAATGCCTCGGCATTGCTGGCAGGCACCACTTTCAAAGGCTTGGTACGAGCAGCCATAATTCCGCGCATATTAGGAATACGCGCTTCTGCTATCCCCTTTTGTGCGCTCACAACTAGGGGCAAACTAACTTCTACTGTTTCTTCAGCACCTTCTATTTCCCTTTTCAAGGTAGCAGTACTACCATTCACGTCCAGTGAAGTTACCAATGCTACATATGGCATATCCAACAACTCGGCTATTACACCTCCCACCATATAGCCGTTGTAGTTAATGGTTTCCTTACCCAGCAAAACAATATCGAAACTTTCGCTTTTAGCATATTCTGCTATCTGCGCAGCCACAAGGTAGGCATCAGTTTCGGGAGCGTCAATCCTTACGGCATCATCGGCACCTATGGCCAAAGCTTTGCGAATAATGGCTTCGTTTTCAGCATTGCCTACATTGATAACGGTTACGTTACCTCCCAATTTCTCCTTTAATTCCAAACCCTTTACCAGAGCATACCACTCGTCGGTAGGGTTTACAATCCATTGTACTTTATCTTCGTTGAACTTGGTATTGTTATCGGTAAAAGTAATCTTAGTGGTAGTATCAGGAACCTTACTAACGCACACTAATATTTTCATAATTTCAGGGTTTGTTAATTCTTGGAAATGCCCTGCGAAAATAGGCAATAATCATTACAAAAAAGAAAATGGCAGCCAGCAGATTGGAACAGTTGAAAAAAATGCTTTCTGACAATCCTGATGATGCATTTTTGCAGTATGCTATGGCTAAGGAATTGGAAAAAGCAGGATTTACCAATGAAGCTATCGAAGCACTTGAATTTTTGATAAAGAGCCAACCAGATTATGTGGCCACCTATTATCAACTTGTTAAATTGTATGTAAGGGACCAACAGATTGATAAAGCCCTATCCATTTTGGACATCGGGCTTGAAAGGGCATCCAGTTTAGGAAAGGCTCATGAAGCGGCAGAACTAAGAGCGCTAAGGGATGATTTAATGGACGATTGAGATTAATCGCTTTCAAAATTTACCGTTTTCTTCATTCCACAAACTGGCCATTTCCAAAACATTTGTACGATGTTTGCCATTGTTAAGCTGTTTGTATTGTTGGGCTTTAAGTTTATTATTGCAAAATACGAGGGTTATATATGGCCAAAAATCTACTAATTGTTGAGTCGCCCGCTAAGGCGAAAACCATTGAAAAATTTCTTGGGAAGGACTTTAAGGTCACTTCCAGCAATGGCCATATCAGAGATTTGCCTAAGGGCAATAATGCCATAGACATTGCCAAGCATTACCAGCCAAAGTATGTGGTGCCGAAAGAAAAGGAAAAGACCGTATCGCAGCTAAAAAAACTGGCCAAGGAAGCAGAAGAGATTTGGTTGGCAACGGACGAGGACCGCGAAGGGGAGGCCATTAGTTGGCACCTGTGTGAGGTATTGGGATTGCAACCTGAAAGCACCAAGCGCATCGTTTTTCATGAGATAACCAAGCCTGCTATTCAAAAGGCGGTGAGCAACCCACGGTTCATTGATTTGAACTTAGTAAATGCACAACAAGCCCGTAGGGTGTTGGATAGATTGGTAGGTTTCGAACTATCGCCCATCCTGTGGAAAAAGGTGAGCATGGCATCCAATCTTTCAGCAGGTAGAGTGCAATCTGTGGCCGTTCGCATCATTGTGGAGCGGGAAAGGGAAATACAAGAGTTTAAATCTAATTCTACATTTAAAATCACGGCCCAATTCAATGTTACTGATGATAAGGGCAAAGTAAGCAAGCTAAAGGCGGAATACTTGAAAAAGATTGACAATGAGGAAGAAGCCCGTCAATTTTTGGAAAGCTGTAAAGCGGCCAAGTTTACGATTAAGGACATACAAACCCGCCCAGCCAAAAAATCGCCTGCGGCACCATTTACAACCTCTACTTTACAACAAGAGGCAAGCCGAAAATTGAGCTTTTCGGTTACTCGTACCATGTCGGTAGCGCAAAAACTCTATGAAGCTGGGCACATTACCTATATGCGTACCGACTCGGTCAATCTTTCAGATACCGCTATTGATGCAGCCGCCAAAGCAATAGGTGCCAGTTTCGGGGAAAAGTACGTGCAAAGCCGCCGTTATAAGACCAAGGCATCAGGGGCCCAAGAAGCGCACGAAGCCATTAGGCCCACCTATTTTGAAAATCGCAGTATCGAAGCTACCCGAGAGGAGCAACGTTTGTATGATTTGATTTGGAAAAGGGCGGTTGCCTCCCAGATGAGCGATGCCCAATTGGAGCGCACCACCGTTAAAATTGATATTTCCACTAACAAAGAAGAATTGACCGCATCAGGGGAAGTTTTGCTATTTGATGGTTTCCTAAAGCTATATATCGAATCGGATGATGACGAAACTGATGACGAAGACACTTCTATTTTGCCCCCTTTGAAGGCCGGACAGAATTTAATTTTGGATGAAATGGTGGCAAGGGAACGTTTTAGCAAAGCACAGCCTCGTTACAATGAAGCTTCGTTGGTAAAGAAGTTGGAGGAGTTGGGCATTGGCCGACCTTCTACTTATGCACCAACAATCAGTACCATCCAGAAGCGTGGTTATGTAGAAAAACTGGACAAAGAAGGGGTAGAACGTCCCTATCAGGTGCTTACCCTTAAGGCCGACACCATTAAGCAATACACGGAAACTGAAGTTACCGGTGCGGAAAAAGCCAAGTTGTTTCCCACTGATATTGGCAAGGTAGTGAACGACTTTTTGACCGAGCATTTCAGTAATGTGCTCGATTATCATTTTACTGCCAAAATCGAAGAGGAATTTGACCACATTGCGGGAGGTACCTTGGCCTGGAACAAAATGATTGATAGCTTTTACAAGCCATTCCATCAAAATGTAGAGCAGACAGCTGAAACCGCAGAAAGAGCCACTGGCGAACGGGAACTTGGCATCGACCCCGAATCAGGAAAACCAGTGATAGTGCGGATTGGCAGATATGGCCCCATGGCGCAGATAGGTAAAACTAGTGAAGATGAAAAGCCTCGTTTTGCTAAGCTGAAACCTAGCCAAAACATTGATACCATTACTTTGAACGAAGCTTTGGAGTTGTTCAAATTCCCTATTAGTTTAGGAAGTTATAAAGAAAAGGATGTTACTGTAGGGGTTGGCCGTTTTGGCCCATACGTGAAGTTTGAAAACAGTTTTGTGTCCATACCGAAAGAAAAGGACCCCAAACGGCTTACCTTGGAAGAAGCGATTGGACTAATAGAACAAAAGCAACAAAGCGAACAAGAGAAGTTTATCCAGTCTTTTGAAGATGGCGCCATCCAAATTTTAAAGGGCCTTTATGGGCCTTACATCAAGGCTGGCAAGAAAAATGTAAAGATTCCAAAAGATAAAGATCCTTATACCCTTACCTTGGAGGAGTGCAAGGAGTTGGTAGAAAAAGCCCCTGAAGGAAAAAAACCATTTAGGCGAGGAAAAAAATAATGGCAGAAAAGGAACAAGATAAAGAGCTAAGTGCGCTAATATCGTTATTGGACGACCCCGATAGGGAAGTATACGATGCGGTGTATACCAAGCTGCTTTCTTTTGGCCCAAAAGTAATACCTGCGCTGGAAAGTTATTGGGAGGAGTCATTTGACCCAAATCTTCAGGAACGGATTGAATTGATCATCCATCAAATTCAATTTACCAATCTTAAAAACGAACTCACCGATTGGATTGAGAACCATTCGGACGATTTGTTTACAGGTGCCTTTCTTGCCGCACGTTACCAGTATGCCGACTTAGACAAGGAAGGTATCAGGGCCGATGTGGATGAGATAAAGCGCGCCATATGGCTGGAATTGAACTATGGGCTTACCCCTTTGGAGCAGGTAAATGTGTTCAACCACGTCTTTTATCAATTGTTGGGTTTTGCGGGCAAAACCAGCAACAATCCTGGGGCACTTACTTTTTATATCAACAACTTGCTGGAAAGTAAAAAAGGCAATGCCATGTCTTTGGGCACATTGTACTTAATTTTGGCGCAAGACCTGGATATTCCTATCTATGGCGTAAATCTACCCCGCCACTTTGTGCTAGCTTACACTAAGGATTTTATTGAAACTTTGGATGAACAAACCGATTTGCGCGATCAAGTGGTGTTCTATATCAATCCATTGAACAAAGGCACGATTTTTACCCGCAACGAAATATTGCTTTTTTTGAAGAAGTTGGATTTGGAGCCTACCAACGAGCATTTTACCCCTTGCAGAAACCTACAGGTAGTAAAAATCCTATTGGAAAACTTGGCCCAAGCTTATGAGGAAGAAGGAGCGATGGAGAAGGTAAAGGAAGTGCAGGAACTGCTTCAACTTTTTGTGTAAAAAGTATTTTCTCTTCTACCGATTAAAATCAGTTGGGAAATAATTGTTTTTTTCTAAATTGCTACTGACATGAAGGTTGGTGAACATCGCTACGTTTTTGTAAACGGCATTCAACTGCACTACGTACAGCAGGGAAGTGGCCCATTGGTGATTTTGCTGCACGGCTTTCCTGAGTTTTGGTACAGTTGGCGCAAGCAAATCCCAGCTTTGGCGGCACATTACACCGTAGTGGCGGTAGATATGCGAGGGTATAATGAAAGCGATAAGCCCACCCAAGTAAGTCTTTACCGAATCGAGATACTAGCTACCGATATCAGAAAGTTGATAGAAACCATTGGGTACAAAAAAGCCATCATTATTGGGCACGATTGGGGCGGGGCAGTAGCCTGGCAGTTGGCGCAGCAAAGTCCCGATTGGGTAGAGAAACTGATTATCTTAAACTGCCCTCCAGGGCCCGTACTGATGAAGCATGTATTTACCAACTTCAAGCAATTAAGGCGCAGTTGGTACATGTTTGCTTTTCAAATACCTGGATTGCCTGAACGCAATATGCAAAGCCAATTGAAGCTTACCCTTACCAAGGCATTTAAAGGATGGTCAAGAAATAAGGAGGCCTTTAGGGAGGAAGATATTGATAAATATGTTAAGGTGTTTGCACCTAAAGGAGCTCTGACTGGGCCTATCAATTATTACAGGGCGGCTTTTAGATATGCTTTTTCTTCAAAAAAATTTAGGCCCATACCCACAGACACATTAGTGATATGGGGTGAAGATGACCGTGCACTGGGCAAAGAATTAACCTATGATATACCTAAATATGTGAAAGGAAAATACGAGATAAAATACATACCCAATTGTAGCCACTGGGTACAAAATGATGCACCTGATTTGGTGAATCAATATATCCTGGAATACCTAAATCCAACACATGGCTGAACGTATTATACCCTTTATTGGGCGCTGTTTGATGGCTGCACTTTTTTTAAGTACTGCTATAGCGTACCTCCAAAATTTTCAAGTTTACAATGATAAGTTAGGGACTTTAGGATTACCCGCTGCCAGTATAACAGGTACCGCGGTGGTAATTTTTATGATACTGGGCAGTGTTATGTTAATAACAGGCTATCAAGCCCGCATAGGTGCCGTACTTTTACTAATCGTAATGGTACCACCCATTTTTATGTACCAAGTTTTGAATGTCTCCGCAATTACTCCGCAACTTTTCAAAGATTTGGCCGTTGTTGGCGGCCTGCTTTATATTGTGGCCTATGGCCCTGGTAAAATCAGTTTGGGTAAATGAGTTTTAAGGACAAAGTCGTTTGGGTTACTGGTGCATCATCGGGCATTGGGGAAGCTTTGGCCTACGAACTGTCGAAACAAGGAGCACTTGTTATTGTCTCCGCTAGGCGCACACAGGAACTGGAAAGGGTAAAAAGTCAATGTGCCATGCCAGAAAAAGTATTGATTGCAGCGTTGGACCTAGGCCAGCCGAAAGATTTTTCAGCAGTAGTTAATGCCGTTTGGCAATGGCAGTCAAAGCTGGACCTAATCATACATAATGGGGGCATTAGTCAAAGGTCAATGGCTAAAGATACCGAGTTGGAAGTTGACCGTAAATTGATAGAGATTAACTATTTGGGTACGGTAGGTCTTACCAAAGCCATTTTGCCCTATTATTTCAGGCAAGGATACGGGCATTTTGCAGTAGTGACCAGCTTGGTAGGGAAATTTGGCTCACCCTTAAGGTCTGGCTATGCGGGTTCAAAACATGCCTTGCATGGTTTTTTCGATAGTTTAAGGGCAGAGGTTTTTAAGGACAATATCGGCATAACAATGGTATGCCCAGGGTTTATCCGTACCAATATTTCTATGAATGCACTGGTAGGAGATGGTAGGGCACAAAACAGTATGGATGAAAAAACCGACAAGGGGCTTGACCCTAACGTCTGTGCGCAGCGAATTCTAAAAGGCATTGCTAAAGGAAAACAGGAAGTTTTGGTGGGTAAGAAGGAAATTTATGCCGTCTATTTAAAACGGTTTTTCCCAAGCTTGTTTGCGAGTATATTGAATAAGGCAAAAGTAACCTAAGCTACAATAGGGCTACCAAATCAGGCACGCCTATAAGTCGATCTACACAATAACCTTCCGCATATTTTACGCCTATATAGGAACCAAATTCTATAGCACGAGCACGGACCAAATCCAAAAATTCAGGGGAGGAAATGAAGGTTTGTGGCTCTTTGGAATCGGGGTCGTAAAACTGGGAACGATAGGCCAACACCGATTCCATTTTTTGTTCGAAATAAGGGCTGATATCCACCACCAAATCAGGTTTCATGTGAAGTGCCTGAATGTAGTGATAAACGGCCTTTGGCCGCCATTTTTCCTGTTTTGCTCCTCCAAGCTCTGTTTCGATTTTAGGCAATCCTGATAAAAAACAAGCATCTGCCGTCAGTTTCGATGCTCGGCCATGGTCAGGATGGCGATCATAAAAAGCATTGGTAATGACGATAGATGGGCGGTACTTTCGAATCAACCTGATAATAGCCAATTGGCATTCCCTGTCATTTTGAAAAAAGCCATCTATCAAAGCAAGATTTTCACGTACCGTTATACCCAACACCTTTGCTGCAGCAGCGGCTTCTTGGTCACGTATTTCGGCACTTCCCCTGGTACCCAGTTCACCTCGTGTTAGGTCAAGTATCCCCACTTTATAGCCTAAATCAATATGCTTTAGCAGGGTGCCTGCGCAGCCTAGCTCCACATCGTCGGGGTGTGCTCCGATTGCCAGTATGTCGAGTTTATCTGCTTTTTCCATGTTATCACTATTCATACCGTAATGCTTCTATAGGGTCAAGCCTTGAAGCCTTTAATGCTGGATAGATGCCCGCCGCCAAACCAATCAAGAAGCAAAATATAAAGCCAGAAGCGGCCCAAAGCCAAGGAATAATAAAATCTATTTTGAACAATATGGACACAATATTGCCGAAGAGTATGCCTATAATGATGCCCAATACGCCACCTATTTGGCAAATCACAATCGTTTCCACCAAAAACTGGACGATAATGTTTCTTCGTGTGGCACCAATAGCCTTACTAATACCAATTTCACGGGTACGCTCCGCTACCGATACCAGCATAATATTCATAAGCCCTATTCCAGCACCGATTAAGGTGATAATCCCAATCATGGTGGCTGCAATGGTAACCTTGCTTAATTGTTCTATTACCGTGGCGGCCAATTTGTCGCTGCTTACCAATTCAAAGTTGTTATCATCTTTTGGGCGTAGTTTGCGCACTACCCTCATTAATCCTTGGGCCTCTTCCATGGCAAAAGGAATCTTTTTGGGGTCTTTTACCGCTATACTTATCACGTAGCGGTTCACATTTTTGTCCTTACCAAAATTGCTTCTTGAGTTTTGTTCTGGGATTAAAACCATGTTGTCGCTGCTCATCATGCTGCTCCCTTTCGATTTCAGCACACCTATAACCCGGTAAGGGAAATTGCCCACATTTACCTGGTCGCCAACTATAGTGTCTCTGGCATTGAACAACCTTTCCGCTAATGCTGATCCGATAATGGCTACATTGCTGCCTGCATTGATTTCCTGAATGGAAAAATTCCTGCCAAGCAACATTTCATAACCTGACACCTGTAGGTAATTCTCATCAACCCCCATTACACTAATATTAGGATTAGTTTTTTCGAATCGGTGCGATACCGTAGCCATTCTCGTGGCATTATTGGAAATGGAAACAATGGCTGGATAAGTGTAGCGGTCCTTAAAATTGCTGGCCTGTTCATAGGTAATGGCAGGAAAATCTTTCTTATCTCCCGAGCCACCTCTTCTCAATGTAAGGCCTTTGGTACGTACTGAAAAACTGTTGGCACCCAATTGACTGAAATTGCCGGTGATGCCTAGCTTAATGCCATCAACTGCGGTAAGTATGCCAACCAATGCCGCAATACCAATGGCAATAATCATAAAAGTAAGGAAGGTGCGCAGTTTATTGCCCATGATTGCCCTAAGGGCAAGCATAATATTGAGGCGCAGGTTCATCGGCAGCTAATTTCGCTAAAATAGCTCAATAGTTGGCCGTAAATAGCAGGTTGATATCAGTATGCTTAATGTTGAACTTCTCGCCCATGTGCTGGTTAGTAAGGCAGCCCTTATAAACATATACCCCATTACGGGCAGCATGCTCAGCATGCAAGTATTTTTCAAAGCCCCCCGTTTCGCTAGCCTTTAGCAAAGTGTCACTCAAAATATTGCTCATGGCATACGATGCGGTACGCGATACCCTAGAGGCAATGTTGGGTACGCAATAGTGTATCACATCATACTTTTTAAAAGTAGGGTTTTGGTGGGTGGTGATTTCCGAAGTCTCAATACAGCCCCCTTGGTCAATGCTCACATCAATGATCACTGAACCTGGCTTCATATCAGCTACCATTTCTTCGGTAACGATAATGGGCGTACGGCCACTTTCGGAATGGATAGCACCCACTACCACATCAGCACTGCGCAATGCCTTTTTCAAAACTTCCGGGTAAAGGTTGGAGGTATAAATACGTTGGCCCAGATTGTTCTGTAGGCGCATCAATTTATAGATTTTATTGTCGAAAACCCTTACCATAGCGCCCAAACCTAAAGCGTTGCGGGTTACGAATTCGGCAACAACACCCGCTCCTATCACTACCACATTTGCTGGCGGCACTCCGGAGATACCACCTAATAGAATCCCTTGTCCATTTCTACTGGTGCTTAGCAATTCTGCCGCCAATATCATCACATTACTACCTGCTATTTCACTCATGGAACGTACAAAGGGATAGGAACCTGTGTCGTCCTTGATATACTCTAAAGCGAGTGCTGTCACCTTTTTCTTCATTAGGTTATGGATATAACCTTCTGTAATGGTAGGCAAATGCAAGGGGGTAATAAGAATTTGGTTCATCTTCAGCATTTCAATCTCTTCTTCGGTAGGCGGGGCCACCTTAAGAATGATTTCAGCTTCAAAGATTTTATGGCGATCGTAAACAATCTCCGCTCCCGCTTCGGAAAAGTCGCGGTCTGAGAAATGCGAACCGATACCTGCTTTGGTTTCAATCATCACCCTGTGCCCATTGTTTACCAGAATTTGTATGGATTCAGGCGTTAGCGGCAAACGGTTTTCTTGGAAAGAACTTTCCTTAGGAATACCAATATAAAGTTGCTGTTTCGACTTATGGATTTTCAGCATCGTCTCCTGCGGGGAGAGTCCAAATTGCACGGAATAACCTGACAATGGTTTGCTGCTTTCTCCGGTCATGGTAAAACGATTCTAAGGTTTCTGTTATCGAATTCGGTTCGTGTGATAAATATACGAACAAAATCATCGGGCAATAAATTTCCTAATGTTTCAGGCCACTCGATAAAGCACCAGGCTTCAGGGTCTTCTAGATACTCTTCAATCCCAATATCCAATGCTTCCTGCGGGTTTTTGAGCCGGTATAGGTCCATATGATATACCCGCTCTTTGCCGTCTCTAGCGTTTGATACAGTGGCATATTCATTTACTAAGGCATAAGTAGGGCTACTAATGTCGCCAGTTGCCAATTGTTCACACACCGCCTTTATAAAGGTGGTTTTGCCCGCGCCCATATCACCGTAAAAAGCAAAATGATAATGGCCCTTGGTAAACTCTAGAAAATCTGCCGCCTTTTCAGCTAGGTCATCCAAGCCGCTGATTACTAATTCCATTGTCATTTGGCACTATAGACCGCAAAGGGAATAACGATTTCTTCCAAAGAGATGCCCCCGTGCTGGAAGGTGTCACGAAAGAAGTTGACGAAATGGTTGTAGTTATTGGGATACACGAAATATTTATCCTCTTTGGCGAAGATATAAGTTGAACTTACATGCGGCTTGGGCAAAAAAGCATCGTGTGGATTTCGTATCTCAAATACATCCTTGGGTTCAAAATTCAGGTTCTTGCCATTTTTATAGCGGATATTGGTGGTGGTGGCTCTATCAGCCACACATTTGCTGGGGGTATTGACCCTTATACTGCCATGGTCGGTCGTAAAAATGATATTGACATTTTTACCTGCTAGTTTTTTTAGGGCATTATGCAGCGGCGAGTGCTCAAACCAACTTAAGGCCAATGAGCGGTAGGCAGCCTCGTCTCCAGCCAGTTCCTTCAGCACTTCCATCTCCGTACGGGCATGTGAAAGCATATCGACGAAATTGTACACAATGGCTACAAAATCGTAGCTCAAATAATTATGTATTTCATCCTCCAAGGCTTTCCCATCGCGGTTATTGGTCACTTTTACGTAGGATGAACGGATTTCATCCTTGAAAGAACGCTTGAACAGTGACTTCATAAACAATTCCTCGTGCAGGTTCTTACCGCCTTCCTCTTCGTCATTTTTCCATTCCTTGGGAAAATCTTCTTCTATTTCCAAAGGCAGCAAGCCGGCAAACAAAGCATTGCGACAGTATTGGGTGGCAGTGGGCAAAATACTATAGTAAGTATCATCCTCCACCATGCGGAACGATTCGGCAATAATGGGTTGGATGACTTTCCATTGGTCAAGCCGAAGATTATCGATTACTATCAAAAATGTAGGCACTGTTTTACTCATGTATGGAAAAATCTTCTTCTCCATCAAAGTATGCGACATTACCGGAGTACTTTTGTCGTCAGAATCGAGCCAACGCAGATAATTTTTGGTGACGAATTTATTAAACTCCACATTGGCTTCCTGTTTCTGCATGGTCAGCACATCCTTCATGCCACCTGCGTCCGATTTTGACAACTCCAACTCCCAATAAATCAGCTTTTTATACAAATCGCTCCATTGTCGGAAATCAAGATTATCCTGTATGGTAGAGAATATCTTTTGAAACTCTTTTTGATAGTCACTACTGGTTTTCGCACTCACCAGCCGCTTATTGTCAATAATCCGTTTGAGCGTAAGCAGCACTTGGTTGGGGTTGACAGGCTTGATAAGGTAATCGGTAATTTGAGACCCAATGGCCTCCTCCATAATGTCTTCTGCCTCGTTTTTGGTAATCATTACCACTGGAAGGCCCGCATTGATCGTTTTTATCTCTGCCAAGGTTTCCAGTCCTGACATTCCGGGCATGCTTTCGTCCAAGAAAACAATATCTACTTCCTCTTCCCTACAACGCTCAATGGCATCTCGACCATTGGATACAGGGGTAACCTGATAGCCTTTTTGTTCCAAAAACAATATTTGGGGCTTCAGCATTTCTATCTCGTCATCTGCCCAAAGGATATTGATTTTGTTCATGGCTTGGTGGTGGGCTTTATAGGTTAAAGTTAACTGCCTTTAGTTAAAAGCGATGGATAGAAGGAAAAATTATGCCAGTTGCCCATAATTAGCATACCTCTCAAATTTGCCAAAAGCCTTAACTTGCAGCCGCTTTAAAAATTGCTTTCTATCAATAAGAAAAAAATATTTAACGACCCAGTCTACGGGTTTATTTCCATTCCCCACGAAATCATTTTCGATTTAGTGGAACACCCCTATTTCCAGCGTTTGCGCCGTATCCGCCAGTTGGGCATGACGCATTATGTATATCCAGGTGCTTTGCATACCCGTTTTCACCATGCTTTGGGGGCATTACACCTAATGTGCGAGGCCATTGAAGAACTACGGTTCAAAGGGCATGCTATCAGCAAGGAAGAAGAAATTGC
Organism: Chitinophagales bacterium; assembly: GCA_033762815.1. Lineage (GTDB taxonomy): Bacteria > Bacteroidota > Bacteroidia > Chitinophagales > CAIOSU01 > JANRLF01. The sequence continues at coordinate 181,757 of JANRLF010000007.1, forward strand.
GGTTTGTATTGGTATCCTGTTGCACGATATCGGCCACGGGCCTTACTCACATACACTGGAGCAATGCTTGGTAAAAGGCATTTCCCATGAGTTCCTATCCGTGGAGTTTATGAAAGTGTTAAATGAAGAGTTTGGGGGGCAACTAACCCTTGCCATTGAGATATTCATGGACCGTTACCCCAAGAGATTTTTGCACCAGTTGATTTCCAGCCAGTTGGATATGGACCGTTTGGACTACTTAAAACGGGACGGTTTTTATACCGGTGTGCAGGAAGGAGCCATTAGCGAAGACCGTATCATCAAGATGCTGGACGTACGTAACGACCATTTGGTAGTGGAGGCAAAGGGCATCTATTCCGTAGAAAAGTTTTTGATTGCCCGCCGTCTAATGTATTGGCAGGTATACTTGCATAAAACAGTGGTAGGAGCTGAGCAATTATTGGTAAATGTGTTGCTGAGAGCCAAGTATCTGGCAAAACAGGGCCTACAATTATTTGCAACCCCTTCGCTGGCTTATTTTCTCTATAATGATATCGATAGGGGCAATTTTGACAAAGCTGCCTTGGACCACTTCGCACAATTGGATGACTATGATATGTTCACTTCCCTAAAGGTGTGGGCTGAACATGAGGATAGGGTACTTTCAATTTTATGCACCGCTATGACCCATCGTAAGTTGTTTCATGTCAATCTGGAATCGATAGAAGTCCCCAATGAACGGGTAAGGGAATTGGAAAGACAGGTAGTGGAGGAATATCATTTGACGCCTGAAGAAGCGGCATATCTTGTGATGACGGGAAGTACTAGCAATAATGCCTACAACCTTGATGATAACCGCATACAAATACTCTATAAAGACGGTCGGTTAGTGGATGTGGCTGATGCTACTGACCAACTGAACATGCAATATTTGAGCAAGTCAGTCACCAAGTATTATCTCTGTTACCCAAAAGGACTTTTGCGTTGATAGTATTGGGTATTGGGTAGACAGAATCGAAATCTACCAAAACTTACACCTTTTGTACGATTGTTTTAAGAAAGTAAATTAACCTATTAGTACGTTGTCTTGCTGCTTACTACTCGATACTAAATACTAGTTATTTAGGCCAAAATGCGGCTCCAATAAAAAAACCATTACTATCGTGCGAGGGGTTGCGGTCTACACCCTTTGTATTGCCATTGGATACATGCAAATGCCTGACGCCGAATACTATGGCAGCATTGGGAGAAAAGTTGAATTCTGCTCCTAAACCATATTTGGTAGTTCCGTTGAGCCTTGTTCCCAAGCGGCCGTCCTTATCAGTTGGTTGGGGAAATTGGTTGTAAAACAAAGCAAGGCCACCGCCCGATTCGAAATAAAGTCGCCAACGTTCTCTATTTACTGGAAAGAAGCGTGCGTAAGGCCTAATGGCAATTCCAGCAGTATTGTTATTGAACCCATCCTTTGGAAAATAAAAATCAAGTTCCGCACCTACCGCCATCCATCTGCGCAATTGGAAATTTACCCCAGTATTGTTTTGTGGCAGAAAGGTAAAAGGATACTTGTAGCCCCATGAAAACCCAGTTTCATTGTAAACGGAAAACTTTCGATGCAAACTGGTATCTTTTTTAGTAAAAATCAAACAAGCACCAACGGCAACTGCCGGAAGAAAGAAGCCCATGGAAGTGTGTAAGTTCAAAGGGCTGAAACCCAGAGGATTCTGGTACCAAGTATCGCCCGCTGAATACTGGGCGTGCGCATGGTGATTTAACAAAACACAAAAGGATAGGCATAATACCAAGTATCGCATAAGTTGTTTTAGGTTCCAACTATAGAATGGAACATTACATGAAGGTTTAAGCAACCCTTATTAATTTCTATCTTGCAACAATGGAAGGTAAGTTGGACAGTACGGTTATTATTATTGCAGCCTGTACGGTGGTGGTGCTTTCATACATATTTAGCATAATCAGCCTACGTTTCCGTATACCATCCGTGCTATTGTTATTGGCAACGGGTATAGGCTTAAGGTATGCGGAAGGTTATTTCAACTTCCATATCGATGTACCAAGGTCAATTGTAGAATCCATAGGTACAGTAGGCTTGATTATGATAGTTCTAGAAGCAGGACTTGACCTTAAGCTTTCCCGAGACAAAGTGCCTGTTATCCGTAATGCGTTTCTTTCCGCATTACTGATTTTTTTGGTTACCGCGGTATTGATAGCTGGCTTTATTTATTATCGGCTGCAAGAGCCTTTTTTGAACAGCTTGGTATATGCCATTCCCCTGTCCATTATGAGCAGTTCAATCGTACTTCCCAGCATCAATCATCTCAACGATGAGAAAAAGGAGTTTTTGATTTATGAGGCATCATTATCAGATATCATAGGCATTATATTTTTCAACTATATTGTGGCTGGAGAGGTATTCAGTTTTGTTTCCATAGGACTGTTTGCAGGCAACCTTATTTTATCCATTATCCTTTCATTGGCCGTTTCGTTATTGCTCTTTTACATGCTACTGCGTGCCAAAGTTAACATTCGTTTTTTCTTGGTTTTCGCATTGCTCATATTGCTGTACACTATCGGTAAAATGCTACACTTGCCTTCCTTGATTATCATTTTGATGTTCGGGTTGCTAATCAACAATTGGCAATTAATCAATTTGCGCTGGCTGAATGTCTTCTCCAAGGAGGAAATAGAACAGACCACACAAAACTTGCACAGCATTACTGCCGAATCCTCTTTCCTTATTCGTACCTTTTTCTTTCTGCTATTTGGTTATTCTATCGATTTGCAGTTGTTGACTGATATTGACGTCATTGTTTCGGGTACGGCCATCGTAGCTATACTTATTCTTATTCGGTTCATTTTCCTCAAGCTGTTGCTGAAAAGCAATATTTTGGCAGAACTTTTTTTCATCCCACGTGGCTTGATTACGATACTGTTGTTTTACAAGATTCCTGAAAACCTGAAATTGGAATCATTTAATGAAGGCATTTTGTTTTTCGTGGTATTGGCTACGGGCATTATCATGATGTTAGGCACGCTGTTTATCAAGGGTGTAGAGCCTCAAACCGAAGAGATTTGACACGGCTTGGCCTATTTTCCGTAAATTGCGACCCATTTTGAAAAACATATTCCAGATAGGCGACAAAAAGATTTTTGAAAGGACGGTGTTACCTACCGATACAGCCACTTTCGAAACAGGCATGGTGCATGCCGTATATGCTACCTTTGCCATTGCTCGCGATGCCGAATGGGCTGGTAGGCTTTTTGTACTCGATATGAAAGAGGAGGATGAAGAAGGTATTGGTACCTTTATTTCAGTAAGGCATTTAAAACCAGTCGCCGTAGGGACAAAAGTAACTTTTGAAGCCGTATTGACCGCTATAGAAGGAAACAGAATACAAAATAGCTTTACCGCCTATATGGGCAATGAGATATTTGCCACTGGCGACCAGGAGCAACGCATTCTTAAAAGGGAAAAACTCGAACAATTGCTGCCGCAGCCATGAGCCTGACCGTAAACATAGAGAACCGAAGGGCCTATTTCGAATATGAAATATTGCAGAAGTTCTCTGCAGGTATGATGCTGACCGGCACGGAAATCAAATCCATTAAAGCTGGTAAGGCCAATATTAATGAAGCCTATTGTGTGTTTCAGAAGGATGAACTGTTCATCAAGAACATGCATATATCGGAATATACGCTTGGCACACACTACAACCATGATCCTTTACGCTTGCGGAAATTATTGATGAACAAAAAGGAATTGGAAAAGCTGCATGCCAAGGTGAAAGAGCGAGGGCAAACCATTATTCCCTTGAAAATTTATCTTTCGGAACGGGGGTTTGCCAAACTGGATATTGCCTTGGCTAAGGGTAAAAAGACACATGATAAGCGCGAAAGCATTAAAGCAAAGGATACCAAGCGCGACTTGCAACGAGTAATACGAGGGCGGTATTAACTCACTTTGCCCTTCAACATAGGCACAAACTTAAAATCTTCGAATTCTTCCTTCTCGAATTCCGTTTCGCTTACTTTGGTAATGCGCAACATGGTTTGCACAGCTCCTACGCCAAAGGGGAGTACCATTACACCGCCTATCTTCAATTGCTGCAATAATTTTTTAGGTATCTCAGGTGCGGCGGCAGTAATCAATATCTTATCATAAGGCGCAAAAGCTTCTTTGCCCTCAAATCCATCGCCATAAAACATTTTTACATTGGCTACCCGCATCTTTTCCAATAATAGCTGGGTTTTATCGAAGAGTTTTTTTTGCCTTTCAATGGTATATACCCTTGCTCCCATAGCACTTAAAATGCTTGCCTGATAGCCTGAGCCGGTACCGATTTCCAGTACTTTGTCCCGTTTCTTAACTTGGAGCAGTTGGGTTTGATAAGCCACCGTATACGGTTGTGAAATGGTTTGCCCTTCCCCTATCTGGAAAGCTTTGTCTTCGTAGGCACTTTCTAAAAAAGCTTTGTCCAAAAAATAATGCCTGGGCAATGTTTCAATAGCTTTTAATACCGCCTCATCCGTAATGCCTTTCTTTCGGATACTTTCCGCCAATTTTAGCCGCAGACCTTGGTGCCTATAAGTATCAATCAGTTCTGACATGCTGTAAAAATACCTATTCCTCTCGTGTAACTTCTCATATGAACCCAACAAGCCAGTGTGGAAATTGGTGCTTATGGGTGAGAATACGAAAGGATTCGCTATAACTTAATCAAGCACGGCCATTTTCAGATTATAGGTGCCCTTGGAAGTAGCAACACGCACAATGAACATGCCTTTGCTTTCCAAAACATTGGTATACTCATGATGATTGATGCCAGCAGTTAAACGAAGGTTATCTGTATAGATTTCTTTTCCGCTCAGGTCGAAAATGCTGATTTGGGCTGCTTCATCATTATCTGCTACTACGTCCAATACAAAAGTGCCCTTATTGGGATTAGGGTATAATGCAATATCCATGTTTGACGATGGTAGCTGCCCAATGCCCACGTTGGGAATATAAGTGGTTGCTAAAATCACCGCTTGGTAAGCATTTATTTTTCCGCTGCCCCATAAATTATTCATGCTATCGGGCTGCAATTGGGTAAATGTGTCTTTTATAGCAGTTGCGGAGAGTATGTTGCGTATGTCGATAGGGGCCAGCAGGGGGTTCACTTGTAAAAGCAAGGCCACAATACCCGCTGCTGCGGGAGATGACATGGAAGTACCTGACATTTGTCCATAGTAATAATCCGACCCCTGAAAATTGAAGCTGCTAACTACTGAACCATAATTGGAACCTCCCGGCAAAAAGGTGGTGTCGTTACTACTAACCGACGATAATACACAAAGGCCTGGAGCAGTAATATCAGGCTTTATGCGCCCATCTGCAGTGGGGCCATGGCTGGAAAAGGAAGTCAATTTCCTTAGAGGCTCACCCAATGAAAGATTTTGTCCATTGATATTCTTGAACCTGCTCTTGGCAGTATAGGCACCGACGGATATGGCAGTTTCCGTGGCAACAAAATCACTGGTGGTGTAATCGGTATTGCCTTCAGTAGCCCAAGAATAACCAAAATTCTCCAATTCCCCGTAATAACCACGGCCATCATAAACATAGCCGTTCCAAAGATGCAAGCTGCCTTCATTGCCTTTCAGGGTTAACAAAACTGTATCCGCAGAGCGGTTATCGAGCCCAATATATATACGTGGTTTCCCATTGAATTCCGCGGGTGAGCTAGTGATGCTTACCAGTAAAGTATCGCCATCAAGACCGACCAACTTATACTTGTTTACTTGACCATCAATACATACCATGGGGGTAGTAGCAGTTTGGCCATTATTGTATAAGCTCACCTGTGCACAAAAAGTCTTTCCTTGTTCGCCCCATACATCCAGCCATGTCTTATCGCTACCCAAATAATCATTAAAGGTTGGGAAAGTTTTAAGCACCGTATCCGTGACAGTAAACGTTTTACTGAGGTGCAATTTAAGATCACCATTGTTTCCTCCAGAAAGCACCAAGGCTTTACCCGGTCCAGTTAAGGCATCTACTGCTTGGCTGAAGAGAGAAGATCCATCTCGCGGTCCTACCGGAGGTCCCCAACTAAGATTTACTACAGCTGGTTTACCTTGGTCATCCGCATACTGGTAAATGTAGTTCAATCCATCTATTATATCGGTAATACCCGTGCTCTGCCATTGTAAGCTATCAGGATTGATACTTACAAAAACCAACTCACTCTCATAGGCCATGCCCCTATAACGAATGGGTGCAGCAGTTGGACTCCCATATCCGCTTCCAGCAGCAATCCCCGCTACATGAATACCATGGGAATTATATCGGTCGTCGCTATGGGCAACCATCATAGCAGTACTGTCCGATAACTCATTGCCGTAGTTAAAGCCCGTAGGCGGAGTACCCAGTTTTTTTTCTTCCCACACTTTGCTAAGCCGTAATCGGGTACCTGTAGTATCATACAGCGTAGGGTGCGTATAATCGAATCCTTTATCGATGATGCCCATAATTATCCCATCTCCGGCATAAGGCATTTGAAGTCCAATACCCGCATGCACGGAATCCACATGCGTTGATTTTCGTACGGAATCGAGCGTCATGGCTATGGGCTCATCCAACTCGATATAAGTGATCCCTTGCAGTTGTACAAAGGCAGGTATTTCCTTAATAGGCACCATCACTGTCCATATGCTTCCTGCTTTGGTGTTCACTTTCGCACCAATGGCATCTAGTTTCGACTCATTGAAACCTGCATTTACCTTTATCATGGCAGTCATATAAATACCATCATCGGTTTTGCGATACACATAGTTAGGCAATACTTCGGCAGGGCCTTTAGCAGGTAGCTCACTCAAATACAACTTAGTACGCGGCGAAAGTATAGCCTTACCGGTATTATCTTGGGCAACTGTTTCAAGAGTAAACAACAATACCCAAAGGGCAAGCAAGCAATTTTTCATGGCACTTATTATAGAATGGACCTTACTAAAATAAGAAATATGCTGCAAAGCCTCTGGGGAAAGTGCTAGGCGATTTCGGCACTAGCCTTAACATTTATAGCCATAAATGCAATATCTGTTCCCTATGATATTCCTCAAACCCATTCTTTTGATAGAAGGTGCAGGCGGGTCCATTTTCCAACTGGGTGGGTACCGTTACATAATTAAGGTGATGCTGCAGCGCAACTTTACGCACTGCATCGCAGAGTTTGCCGCCAATGCCCATGCCCCTACTGTGCTTGTCCACACCCAATAAGCCTATAGAAGCTGCCTCCGGTCCATTTTTTACCGTAACAAATCCTTTTAGCCCATTGTCATCGTACACTAACACTTTATCGGCTATACGATGGTTTACCGAGTTTTGCGTCCAGGACTGATACATTTCCCTAAACTTAGTTTCGGGTATCTGTTTATCCAATCTGAACCTGCTATATACCCCACTTTGATAGGCAAGTTCCAATAAAAAGACGTAATCGTCATTCAATGGGTCATAAGGCCTTATGTTGGCGGAGATGGGTCCGTGAACTAATTGAATACCACTACGGTAAATGATTTTAGTATTCGCTAAAAAAGCCCCATTTTTCTCTGCAATTTCCACCGCCGTCTCATTCACTGGGCAAACAACAAGGTAAAGCAGACGGTAGTTTTCTTTTGTACCTACTTCTTGAATCGCTTGCATATCAGTGGCAGTCAGAGATGGGGTCCTTAAGCTACCTACTTTAAAGCCAAAAAAATCAGAATCCCAGCTCAAATGCTGTATAGCCGCCGACATGTTAAAAATTGATTTTTTTATCGACTATGTAAATTGGCCGCTGCTTTACGTTTTCAAAAGTTTTGCCCAGGTACAAACCTATAATGCCCAATATAGCTATCAAAAGACCGAAAAAGAACCATACACTAATGAGCAAAAAAATCATGATACTAAGGCCATAGCCTAGGGTAATAACGTAAATCAAGTACCCTATAGCCACTAAAAAGGTAAACAAAAACACCCCTACGCCCAGTTTAACGAACATACGCATAGGCTTGTCGGAATAAGCCAAAAGAATATCAACAGCTAGGTTCAATAGTTTTTTGAAGTTATAAGTGGTTTTACCCTCAAAACGGGCAGCATGTTCCACTAGCACGGTAGCCCCTTCATATCCTACCCATTTACGCATGGTTGGGAAATATCTTATACTTTCACGCATCTGCCCTATGGCATCTATCATCGGGCGCTTATAGATACCGAAATTGCCCACACTAGCATCATGGTTTATCCCTGTAAGATAAGTCAAAGTACTATGAAAGGTTTTAGAAAAGAATTTCTTAAAGAAACTGTCTTTTCGCTCTCCCCTGCTAGCTATGACAAAGTCGTAACCTTCGTTGAGTTTATTCAATAATTTTGGAATCTCTTCCGGCTGGTCTTGCAGGTCGCAGTCCATAATTACCACCATATCGCCCTTGCAATGGTCTAGCCCCGCAGTAATAGCATAGTGCTGTCCGAAATTTCTAGATAACCGTACTATTTTGATATTGGGATTTAATGCCGCTAATTGCATCATTACTGACCATGACTGATCAGGGCTACGGTCATCAACCAAAACAATTTCATAATTCTCTCCAAATTGAGGCTTTACAACAGCTTCTATCCTACGCACCAATTCGGGTAAAATTACTTCTGCGCGGTAAACTGGTGATATGATGGAAATGGCAGGAATGGTCATTGTAAATACTGCTGCTGGCTAAGTTAATATATTACCGTGTTTCGGGAACATTGCATGGGCAGAAAAAGCAGCTTTGGTACCAATATTTCATAACAGCTTAATTTTCCAAAAGAATAACGACTGTTTCATTCCCTATAGAAAGGACCTTGAAACGACTCTAAGAATGAATGAAGGCAAGCAGCTCAATAAAATTACTTTTATTTTGGCTGTAAAAACCAAGAAAATGGATATTCTACCGCTAGCCATTGAGCAATATGCTGAACAATACTCTACCCCAGAAAATGCCGTGCTGGCAGCACTAAATAGGGAAACCTATGCAAAAGTATTGATGCCCCGCATGCTCTCAGGCCACTTACAAGGTACTTACCTAAGTATGTTGAGCCACATGCTTAGCCCCAATAAGATATTGGAAATAGGCACTTTTACTGGTTACTCTGCTATTTGCTTAGCTGCTGGCTTAACAGAGAGTGGGAAGCTCTATACCATTGATATTAACGAGGAATTGGCTGAAATGGTGAACAGTTATATCGACAAGGCAAACCTGCAAGATAAAATTATCCCCTTGGTAGGTAATGCTATGGATATTATCCCCAACCTTGACGAAACCTTTGATTTGGTTTTTATTGATGCAGATAAGATCAATTATGCGAACTATTATGATTTAGTATTCGACAAAGTTAGAACTGGTGGATTTATTGTGGCAGATAATGTATTATGGAGCGGCAAGGTGTTGGAAGGAAACATGGACAAGGATACTAAAGCTATTCATGAATACAATGAAAAAATACATGCCGATTCAAGGGTTGTGAATATGATACTCCCTATTCGCGATGGTATCTCCATCGCACGAAAAATTGTATAGACTGCTTCTGCCCTGTTGATAATTAAGCATGGCATGGCTGCGTTTTGTACCTAAATTTGGTCACTATACAAGTTGTGCCCATGATTCAAGGCAGGTCGTTTCTGTTATTATTGGTGTTTGCTATGGCCCCATTAGGGCTATTTGCACAAGATGGCAGTCCGAAACTAAAGGACATGACCATTGAGGAGTATATCAAAAAATATGCGGACATAGCCAAATCTGAAATGCGCCGGGTAGGAATACCTGCCAGCATAACACTCGCCCAAGGAATACTGGAATCGAACTTTGGCAATAGCGAATTGGCCAAAAATGCCAACAACCATTTTGGGGTAAAGTGCCATGATAACTGGTCGGGCAAAGGCTACCTGATGGATGACGATGCAAAACGGGAATGCTTTAGGGTATATGAAAGCGCCTTGGAATCGTTCATGGACCATTCCAACTTCATTAAAAGCCGCGAACGCTATGCCTTCTTGTTCGAATTGGATGTAAAGGATTATAAAAGTTGGGCCAAAGGCTTAAAAAATGCCGGCTACGCTACTAACCCCCAATACGCCAATCTATTAATACGAATTATTGAAGAACGCAACCTATCACAATTCGATACAGCAGACCCTAGCATCAAGGAAATCAAATCCACCGAGCAACTGGTAGAACGATTCAACGATAAGATTTTCCTCTTTAATAATATCAAAACCGTTATTGTTCAGCCCAACCAAACCATAGAAGACCTGGCCGCCCAATATCATGTGGATGTGAGGCAACTTAAAAAATACAATGATTGGGAAGAAGGCGATAGCTTGGTAATGGGCACCAAAATATATCTACAACCCAAAAGGGCAACTGGCGTTGAAAAGACCCATACCGTAAAAAAAGGGGAAACCATAAAAACCATTTCGCAGAAACAGGGCATCAAAATATCGGCCTTATTGGACAAAAACCATATGGAGTTTGGCCAAGAACCTGAAGTAGGGGCGGTGCTATGCCTGAAAAAAGTGTGCGATAGCCTACCCCCATTAAAATCTGACGAAGAAATACGCAAACAAATACGCTCCGAAATTGATGCCCATCAAAAGGAAATGCGCAAACTGTATATCCAGCAAAGGGAAGATAGCATTGCTGCCGCAAAAAATATGCCCCTTACCCAAACAGAAGTATTGGAGGAAGAGGACGAGCAACCTATAAAAGCAATAGATACAACCGTGAACCAAGGTGCCCTTTTTGGCAATAAACCACTAATTGAAACGCCTGAGGGTGAAGCTATTTATCATACAGTATCGCCTAAAGAAACTTTGTTCAGCATCTCTAAGAAGTATTATACAACAGTTGACAATCTCAAGAATTGGAACACAATAGGCACTGAGGGAATCAACCCCGGCCAAAAATTGATTGTGGGCTATGGCAGTATCCCGGTACCTCCAAAAATAGAAATCATTAACCCATTACCTGAGGATACGGTGAAGGAAGAAGCTTTTTCTGAATACCACATTGTAAAGCCAGGTGAAAGTTTGTTTGTTATCGCTAAACAATACAAAATCACCACTGCGCAAATAAAGGAATGGAACAAATTGACCAGCAATGAATTAAAAGCTGGCCAAAAACTGCTGGTTTATAACAATAATCCCACTACAAAGGAAGAAGCCGTGCCTTTGGAAGAGGAAATTGAAAACAATAAGCGCGACAAAGCCCCCGTGTACCATGAAGTGTTGCCAGGAGAAACCCTATATGGTATTGCTAAAAAATATAATGTTTCCGTTGATGACTTGAAACGTTGGAATAATATAGAGGGTAGCTTAAAATCGGGCACCAAATTGGTAATAGACTATAAACAAGAAGATTTACCGGAAGAGAATGACCAGCCCCGTTTCCATTCCGTGGGCAGTGGCGATACCCTATACTCAATAGCCCGAACTTATGGAGTGACCGTGCAGCAAATAAAACAGTGGAACAAAATGACCACTGATAAAGTGAAGCTGGGCGAAAAGCTTATTATCGGTTACTAGGCTTATCTTTGCCGAATTTATCAGCAATTTTTTTCTAACGTGGTTACCATACAAGATAAGCAGTTCAGGCCCTTCATTGAGCATAAAGACATTGATACGCGCATCGCTTTGATGGCAGAGCGCATTAACGAAGACTATCGCGGTAAAGATGTACTATTCCTATCCATTCTTACTGGCTCCTTTATGTTTACCGGCGATTTGATGAAGTATATCAAGCTCGATTGCGAAATTGCTTTTGCCCGTTTGGCTTCTTACAAAGGTACCCAGTCCACGGGTATAGTGCGCAGCCTAATGGGTTTTGATGAAAACGTAAATGGTAGGCATATCATCTTGTTGGAAGACATTGTGGATAGCGGCCATACGCTATACAATTTGCTGCCTGAACTAAACAAACTTGAACCTGCAAGCATTGCTATTGCTGCATTACTCATTAAGCCCAATGCTATGCGATACCCTATCCAAGTTGATTACCATGCCTTTAGCATCAGCAACGAGTTTATTGTTGGCTACGGATTGGATTACAATGGATATGGTAGGAACCTAAGGGATATCTACCAGGTTTGTTAGTTGGCCTTTAGGGCTTTTTCGCCTTCGGCAATAAAGTTATCCTTATACTGCCCGCCTAAAACACGGTGTATCACCTTGCCTGTTCCATCAATATACATTAGCGTAGGATATGCGGTAATGTTATAAGTATTGGCAAAAGTAGGCCCATCACCTTTCTCCATGTCATACTTATAGTTGATGAAATTTTTGTTATAGAACTCCCCTACCTGAGGGTCTGGAAAAACCGTATTGCTCATGTATTTGCAGGGGCCGCACCATACGGCATAGCAGTCCACAAAAATGATTTTCTTTTCTTTTTTGGCTTTCTCAACGGCCTGTTCCCAAGTGCCTTGAAAGAACTCTATTCCTTGTGCTGATACCGTTACGGGTATGAAAACCCCTAGAGCAAAAAACAGGGCAAGTGAAAGGAAAAACTTATTCATTAGCGATATTTTTATTTAAAGTTATTAACTATCCCATAGAGGACAAAATTCCAAATGTAAATTCTCTTTGAAAAATATTTTCGTGGTTTTGGCAAATGATTCCGTTAAGTCTGATGCAAAAAAATGGTTCTCTGTCCTTTTTCGGTCGTTCAATAAGCCCTGCAAACCCAATATCTTTCTTACCTCATCGGCCACAAAATCAGTAGAATCGAACACTTTCACTTCCTTACCAGTGTAAAATGTCTCTATCTCCTTTTTAATTAACGGATAATGGGTGCATGCTAGTATAAGCGATGATATATTGCTTAATATGGGGTCACTAAGGTAAGAGGCTATAATTTGGGCACTAATGCTATCATCATAAAAACCCGCTTCTATCATAGGTGCCAACAAAGGTGTCTCTAAAGAGTGTACCACCATATCGGGCCGCAGGGCTTTCAACTCCTTCTCATAAATTTTTGATCGTATAGTACCCTTAGTGCCAATAATACCCACCTCCTTGCTCCATACATTTTCAGCTACACCTTTTACAATAGGGCTCACCACATTAATAATGGAAACATGCTCGCCAAACCTTTCCACCAAATCATGGTAAGCAATAGATGAAGCTGTATTGCAGGCTATTACTACAATTTTACAACCTCTGCTTATCAAAAACTCAGTAATGCGCCTTGAGTAGAATTTAATCAGCTCCTCCGACTTATCCCCGTAGGGCATGTGCGCCGTATCGCCAAAATAAATGACATCCTCATGGGGCAATTTGCTGATAATCTCTCGAGCAATGGTAAGGCCACCTATGCCCGAGTCAAAAATACCAATGGGTTGTAAGGGGGATAGCCGCACAGGGCAATATTACATCAAGCCCAACTTCTTCTTCACCAATGCGGTAATATTATCTGCATCAGGGAAGTACAACAAGCTGCTGCCCGGGGAAGTATCAAACACGTAGGTATAACCGCTTTCCTTGGCTACCGCTTTTACCGCATTCACCAGCTTCTCCTGTAAAGGCTTCAGCAAAGAGGATTCCTTGGCTTGCAATTGCTGCTCTGCATCACCTTGTAGGGCAACAATCTTCTGCTCCAGGGCATTTATTTCATCCAACTTTATTTCCCTTGCCACCTCGGTCATGTTGGCGGCTGATTGGTATTCCTGTACTTTCTTTTGATATTCTGCCTGCAATTGTTGCAATTTGTTTTCAAGCCCTTGGGCAAACTTCCTCAAAGAATCTTCCGATGTTTTGTACTCAGGCAACAATACTATCAATTCCTGAAAATTGATATGGCCAAATTTGTTTTGAGCCACAGCATTGTTGGAAAAGGCAAACGAGCATAGCACCACTAGGGCAATTAAGACTTTTTTCATTTCGATTTTTATTGATGTAATGCGCAAAGATAGTTAATTATTGCTTTTTTTCAGTTTTAACAGGCTTATAACCCAAGGCCAGTATAATGTCATCGCTCCTGTCAAGCTTTGGGTTGTAGTACAAAACACTAGTGCCACTGGCTTTGTCCAATACAATATCAACGCTTTTTTCAACGGCCAATTTTTGGATTTCATTGTATATTTTGTCCTGAATGGGCTTTACAAATTCTTGTTTCTTCTTGAAAAGCTCGCCTTCGTAACCAAACTTTTGTTTTTGGTACTCCTTTACGGCCTTTTCTTTATTTTCAATTTCTTGTTGGCGTTGTACTTTGGTAGCATCGGGCAATATCACCTGTTCAGCTTGGTATGCCTTGTACAACTCATCGATTTCCTTGTAACGGCGATCAATTTCAGCACGCCATTCTTCCGATATGGCATCCAGCTTTTTCTGTGCCTCAGCATACTCAGGAATACTGGCTAAAATGTAATCGGAATCAACATAAATAATGCGTTGGGCAAACGCAGGAAGTGCCATAAAAATGGCAAGGATAGGTAGGAGGATAATTTTTTTCATTTTTTTGACTTTTAATCATTTGGAATCAATCGGGTTCGAAACCTAATACGATGCTAAACTTGCCGTACTGGCCCAGGAAGTTACCGAAGCCTGTGGTATTGCCAGCGTTTTTATCAAAGCCTATGCCATAGTCAAAACCTAGCATTCCAAACATAGGTAGGAATATCCTTAAGCCCAAACCAGCGGTCCTATTTAGCTTAAAAGGGTTATAATCCTTAATGGTCATGTAGTAGTTACCAGCCTCAACAAATGCAGTGCTGTAGATGGTTGCAGACTGGTTGAGCGAGAAGGGAAAACGCAACTCCATGGTAAATTTGTTAAAAAACGGTGCACCAGTAGAGGGAGTTATCACCTCATAGCCACGAAGGGCGATAATGTCTCTTCCATAGAACGATATATTGGACAGTCCGTCGCCCCCCAATTCAAAACGTTCAAAAGGCGAATAACCGATGTCCTTATTGTAGTAGCCCAAAAAGCCAAACTTGGCTACCATGCGCAACACTATCGGCATCTTTTCCTTCCGGGTAAGAGGGGTAAACCATTCGGCAGTAAAGCGCCACTTATGGTATTCAATCCACTTATATTTTTGATTGTCGGTCAATGTGGTGTAATCTTTCCCATTCAGGAAGGAATAGGGAGGAGTGACCTGCAAAGATAGCATGATGTTAGAACCGCGCCTTGGATAAATGGGCTGATCGACAGAGTTACGAGCCAAAATAAATTTCAAACTTAGGTTATTGGAACTGCCGTCGGTAATGATAAAGTTGGATGACACCCAGTTGTCCAAGGTATAGTTCTGATAATTGAGCAAGGCCTGGAAGGTGAAGAAGTTATCCGGCTTTTTCAAACGGATACCTAAGCCTAAGGAAGCCCCATTGGTAATAAGGCGACCAGTAACTTCATTGTTGGAATTGAGGTTGGCAAAGCGAGTATGATACCAGCTAATGGTAAATGAATTAGGTTTTTTACCCCCTAACCAAGGTTCAGTGAAACTAGCGTTGTACGATTGATAAATACGTCCATTAGTTTGTACACGAAGTGATAATTTTTGGCCATCGCCAGAAGGCAATGGCGACCAGGTGCCTTTTTTGAATAAATTCTGTATAGAAAAGTTGGTAAAGGTGACACCTAGGGTGCCCACTACCCCTCTACCCCTACCGCCCCAGCCGGCGCTCAACTCCAATTGATCATTGGGCTTTTCTACTAAGCGGTACTCAATATCAACGGTTCCCTTCTCTGGGTTCGGCATTGGCACCACCTCCATTTGCTCCGTATCGAAATAGCCTAGGTTAGCTATTTCCCGCTGTGAACGGATCAAATCGGAACGGCTGAATTTATTACCAGGTATAGTGTATAGCTCCCTTCTTATTACATATTCCTTGGTTTTGGTGTTGCCCATTATCCTTACCTCATTAATCGTAGCTTGTGGGCCTTCGTTAATTCTAATTTCCAAGTCAATAGAATCTCCTACTACCGCTACCTCCAGTGGTGTTACCTGAAAGAAAAGATAACCATCGTCCATATATAGGGTGCTCACATCACGTCCACTAGGGTTCATGTTCAATCTAGTATCCAGCAATTCCTGGTTGTACACGTCTCCTTTATGGATGCCCAATATGCTGTCTAATTGTATGGAACTGTAAATGGTATTGCCCTTCCAACTGATGTTGCGGAAATAGTACTTGCCGCCTTCGTCAATCTTAATATTGATTTTAAGCTCATTGTTATCTAAGTAAACAGTGTCTGCCGTGATGGTAGCATCGCGGTAACCCATTGAATTATAGTAAGCAATGATGCTGTTTTTATCTTTCTCATAGTCAGCCTTCTTAAACTTGGAAGTACTGAACACATTCAGTCGCACATGTTCCGATAGATACTCCAACGTTCTGGTAGGTGCCAAGTTTTCCAATACGGTGCCCAATTTTATCTTTTCCTTCCTTGCAGCCTTCATGGTATCGATATTGAAAATGCTGTTCAGGTCAATCCTTACTTTCTCCTTGGTATCCTTCATTTTCTTTTTCAGCTTCATGGTACTCACTTGCTCTACTCCCTCAAAGCTGATTTTGGCAATTTTGATTTTTTTACCCTTTTCAATCACTATTTCCAGATTCACCAAATTCACTTGGTTGGGCACTGGTACTTCCTTAATGGTCACCCTAGCATCAAGAAAACCCTTGTCGCGATAGTAGTTTTTTACCACATTGGCTATGGTCACTTTTGAGTTTTCCGTCACTACGCGACCTTTCACCAATTGTATTTTCTCCGCCAAGTCGTCACTTTCGCTTTTCTTGGTATTCGGAAAGGTTTTATTGTTCAGGCGAGGGCGTTCTACCAAAGCAATATCCAGAAAAGCAGTGTTGCCAATGGTTTTGGTTATTCTTATCTGCACGTCGGTAAAAAGGCCTTGGTCCCATAACTTACTTAAGGAATTGGAAATGGCATCGCCGGGAATGGTAATTCGGTCACCTACCCCAATGCCTGAAATGGCGACCAATATATCTGGGTCTAAAAATTGGGTTCCTGATACCGTAATACCCCCAATGGTGTATTCCTTAGGGTCAGAATAGTCGATTACCGCCTCCGTGCTATCCACTGGCTGCTGGGCCTGTGCCACATAGCCGAGGCAAACAAAAACCGGAATTAATAGATAAGCAATATATTGCCTCATTCGTTGTTCAGTTGTTCGCTGATTTTACCAAACCTGCGTTCCCTTTGTTGATAATCAAGAATGGCCCTGTACAAATCGTCCTTTTTGAATTCCGGCCACAATATATCGGTAAAATATAGTTCGGCATACGCCAACTGCCATAATAAAAAATTGCTGATGCGGTGTTCGCCACTAGTCCTGATCATTAGTTCAGGATCAGGCATCCCCTTGGTGGAAAGCCTACTACTAATCAATTGGTCGTCAATATCATCTATCCCCAGTTTCCCATCTCTCACCTCTTGGGCAATTGCTTTTATTGCATTGGTCAATTCCCACTTGGAGCTATAACTTAATGCCAGTACCAAGCTCATGTGGGTATTGTGCTGTGTGGTTTCCATGGCTTCTGACAACTTTTTCCTGCTCTTGGGAGGCAATTGCTCCATATCGCCTATCACCAACAACCTGATATTGTTCTTCATTAAGGTTTTTACCTCATTCTTAATGGTGCTTACTAGCAAATCCATCAAGGCATCTACCTCCATTTTTGGTCTGTTCCAGTTTTCTGTGGAAAAGGCATATAAGGTAAGGTACTTAACCCCCAATTCCGCACAAGCCTCCGTAGCGTCCCTAACGGCAGTAACGCCATTGCGATGGCCAAAAATGCGGTTTTTGCCCAATCGGCGTGCCCAGCGGCCGTTGCCATCCATAATAATGGCAATATGCTCCGGAAGTTTTGCCAGATTGATTTGCTGCTTTAAGTCCATTGGGGCCGATACGGGTACTGCGTGCAAAATTAATAACGATTAGTAAGTATTTGAAGGTTTGGGGCACCGCTCCCTTAATATGGTATAAGAAAGCGTCAATCCGAAAGTCATAAACGCATCTTTCCGCAAAGAATTGCCCCTTTGCTTGCCCGGCTTCCCAAAGGCTTCGCCCACCTCGCCCGAACGGTCAGAGAGTGCCTGTGCTACACTATTGCTTACTTCAAAGCTCACTACTTGGTTAGGGTATACGGTGCTCACATCATCCAGATAATCTGTAAAGGTTTTGCGCACGCCCAATTCAACCCCCAAGGTCCACGCTGGATGAAAACTGTATTTGAAACCTCCGCCCGCAGGTATAGCCCAACTGATGCGGGTATAGGGCTTAAGACCACTGGATGGGTCATTTTGCCCTTCCGTACCTATTGGTTGTAGGGCATAGGTATTTCCATCAAGCTCTGCTTTGGGGTTGAAATAGAAAAAAGAAATGCCCACATACAGGTAAGGAGTAAAGTTGAATTTATCCCTGCGCTTGTCGTACTTGAAAAAATTGAACTCTAATTGGTCAGTCAGCTCTAAGATATTCGACTTAAAGGATAGATTTCTAGCACGTTCATAAGGATCACCAGAAGAAGCATCATCCGCCGAAACCGCTCCATAATTGAAGCCCAATTTGTTGGCAAAACGGGTATTAATATTGTAGCGGGCAAAAAAGCCAGTACCGGGGCCTATAAATTCAAAGCTGGTACGGTTGTTCAAGTCGCCAAAATAGTTGGTTACGCCCAGCCATGCGCCCACCTCCCAATCCTGTGCCTTGGCCAAAGGGCTAAGTGCCAGCAACAAGAGTATAACAAATAGTGGCTTACGGTATACCATAAAACAAAAGCCCGAAATTACACAATTTCGGGCTAATAGAACGTTGGCTATTTTTATTTATTGCCGTTAGGCACTTAGCGCATGATGCGTTTGTATTTCTTCACAGCCTTTTTAGCAAATGGGTTATACTCCTTACGATTATTCTTGTTAAAGTTGTAAGACAAGGTTACCATACTGAATAGGTAGCCGTCGTTGCCTGTAGGGTTACCACGAGGGTTACCTTTGTCGGTGATGGAAGCATAGCTGCCTTCAGGGTCAATTTCAGGCGACCTTCTTGACAGTTGATATACCATTTGCGCCCTTTCTGCACCATAGTAATCAAAGAATTCGTCCCTGCCTACATATGATTGGCTTACATCATCCATGTAATCCGTAAAGGTAATGCGGTGGCCAGCTTCAAAAGTTAAGCAAAGAGCACGGTTAATATTGTATTTCACGCCAAATCCTAGAGGGATAGAGGGCTGTACCAAGGAATACTTTTGCCTATCAGGATACTGTGGTAAGCCTTGCCCTTCGGTACCAAGCGGTTGCAAAGCCACCCACTGGCCGTTGTACTCGGCTTTTGGATTGAAAGCAAACAATGCAACACCGCCAGAAATAAAGGGAGTCCAACGATGCTTCAAGCTGCCAGGGTAGTATTTCAAGATGTGGAACTCAGCGGTCACTGAGAATTCCAACAAGAAGGATTTGAAGTGCAAGTTGCGGTAGCTACGGTACCAACCATCGTCGCGGTGCTGGGTGGTGTTTGACAAACGGTCATCGCCCGCTATTTGTCCATAGCTCAAACTTCCTTTTAGGGCAATCCTTGGATTGAAGGTATGGCGATAAAACACCTGTACGGAGGGCCGGAACATGGACCCTGACAAGTCGCCAAAATAGTTTTTCATTTTTGGACTCTTCTTCCCGAGGTCACCGAGGAAGTTAGAGGTCCCTACTCCGAATCCAAACTCTCCCACCTGCGCCACAGCGCCGAAAGATAAGATGCAGAGGGTGCTCACAATCGCAATCAGTCTTTTCATGTCTACACGGTTTTCTTTACACACTTCACAGAGTTTCTGCCTTCTGTCGGGTTCTTATACGGCATTTTTAGCTCCTTTGTTACACCCTTTTTAATTAAATTTCAATGTGTTAGTAGGGGTATTTTTCTATGGCAAGCCCATTATTAGTAAGGTTTTCAACCTGTTTTGAGGGATTTTTGGCTTATCTGATTAATTTCACCCAGTGAGCCGTTTTTTAGAAAAACCCGTGGAGTACCTCAAGGGGGTAGGCCCCCAAAGGGCCGACCTGCTAAAAAAGGAGTTACAGATATTCACTTATAAGGATTTGCTTTTCCATTTCCCCTTCCGCTATGTGGACAGGAGCCGCATTTACCAAATCGGCGAGGTCAATTCCGACCAATTTTTCATCCAAATAAAAGGGAAGCTAAGCCCTTTGTTGGAAGCGGGCCATAAAAGGGCCAGCCGATTAATTGCCCATCTAAAGGACGATACGGGCAGTATGGAACTGGTATGGTTCAAAGGGGTAAAGTGGGTGCAGAAAACATTGGTACCCGGCGTGGAGTATATCGCTTTTGGCAAGCCCGTGCTTTTCAACGGCAAATACAACATACCGCACCCTGAAATGGAGCCCGCTACGGAAGTGACGCTGGAAAAGCTGAAGGGCATGCAGCCCATGTACAACAGTACGGAAAAGTTGAAAAGCCACTTTTTGGACAGCAAGGGTTTAGGCAAAATAATTAGGGCAGCGATTTTGGAAATGCAGCCACAAGACCTGCCCGAAATACTACCTTCCGACATTGTAAGCAAATATCGTTTTCCCAGCCGTTTCCAAGCTTTCCGGGATATACACATGCCCTATAATGAACGCCAACTGGAGCTTGCCAAGCAACGCATCAAATACGAAGAATTGTTCCTGATACAAATTAGGATGCTGGCCATGAAGCATGGCCGCAGGAAACAGTTTCAGGGCTTTATGTTCGAGAAGATTGATGGCCTTTTCGATACCTTTTATAAAACTTGCCTCAAATTCGACCTGACCAATGCTCAAAAACGGGTATTGAAGGAAATACGCCGCGATGTGGTTTCGGGCAGCCAAATGAACCGCCTGCTGCAAGGTGACGTGGGCAGCGGAAAAACCATTGTGGCACTCATGACCATGCTAATGGCGCATGACAATGGCTACCAAGCCGCCCTGATGGCCCCTACCGAAATTTTGGCCCAGCAACATTTACAAACGCTTACCGAATATATCGGCCAACTGCCCCTAAGGGTGGAATTGCTCACCTCCAACGTAAAGGGCAAGCAACGGAAGGCCGTATTGGAAGATTTGGCTGCAGGCCATATCGATATCATCATTGGCACCCATGCTTTGATTGAGGAAACCGTGCAGTTTCGCAACTTGGGCTGTGTGGTCATTGATGAGCAGCACCGTTTCGGGGTGGCGCAGCGTGCCCGCTTATGGGAGAAGAACGCGCACCCCCCGCACATACTGGTAATGACCGCTACGCCCATACCCCGTACCTTGGCCATGACACTGTACGGAGATTTGGATGTATCGGTCATAGATGAATTACCCCCCGGTAGGAAGCCAATCGTCACCCAACACCGCTATGACAGCAATCGGCTGAAGGTGTTTCAGTTCATGAAAGACGAAATAGCCAAAGGAAGGCAGGTATATGTGGTGTACCCGCTTATCAAAGAGTCGGAAAAGCTCGACCTAAAGGACTTGGAAGACGGATATGAAAGCATCACGAGGGCATTCCCCTTGCCCGATTACCGAGTAAGTATCGTACATGGAAAAATGAAGGCAGAAGACAAGGAGGCAGAAATGCAGCGATTTGTTAAGGGCCAAACCCATATCATGGTGGCCACCACGGTGATAGAAGTGGGCGTAAACGTGCCCAATGCCAGTATTATGGTGATTGAAAATGCCGAGCGCTTTGGCCTTGCGCAGTTGCACCAGTTGCGTGGGCGGGTGGGCAGGGGTGCCGAACAATCCTATTGCATCTTGATGTCATCTAACAAACTGACCAATGACGCAAGGGCACGCATAGATACTATGGTGCGCACCAATGATGGCTTTGAAATAGCGGAAACGGACTTGCAGCTTCGTGGGCCGGGAGATATGGAAGGTACCCAGCAAAGTGGGGTGCTGAACCTGTTGCTAGCCGATATTGGCAAAGACGCCAACATACTACAGGCCGCCCGAAAGGATGCGGAGGAAGTGCTGCAAGCCGACCCGGGGCTGAATTTGGCACAAAATCAGCCATTACTGAAACATTTGGCCCGTATTTACAAAGACCAGCCCGACTGGAGCAAGATATCTTGAAACCGCTTTCGGTTTATTCGTATTTTTGATACATGCAGCTATCGGTGTACAATGCTTTGTTGCAAAGGAAAGCAATGGGCAGAAAGGCTTTGGGGGTATTGATCGATCCCGATAAAACCAACCCAAAGGCATTGGCCCGTCTATTGGAAAAAGGGGAAGGTGTGGGTCTTGATTATTGGTTACTGGGCGGCAGTTTATTGCTACGGCAGGCCACCGAAGAATGCCTGCATATCTTGAAACAGGGCAGTGTGCCCGTTCTATTGTTCCCCGGCGATGCCCGCCAAGTGGTGCCGGGTGCCGATGCCTTATTGTTGCTCAGCCTTATATCGGGCCGCAACCCTGAGCTGTTGATAGGCCAACATGTAGCCGCTGCCATGCAAATCAAGCAGCAATGCAGCGAGGTTATCCCCACCGGCTATATATTGGTAGACGGTGGCCGTATTACTTCCGTCATGTACATGAGCGGTACCCTGCCCATACCACGAGATAAGACCGATATTGCGCTCAGTACCGCCTTGGCAGGGGAACTGCTGGGCCTAAAACTATTGTATCTGGAAGCCGGTAGCGGTGCTAAGTATCCCGTACCTGCATCCATGATAGCCGCTATTCATGAATATTGCCAATTGCCCCTTATCGTAGGGGGTGGCATCAGAACGCCTGAGGATGCCGAAAAAGCATGCCTAGCTGGTGCCGATATGCTGGTGGTGGGCACTGCATTGGAAGAGGATAGCAGTTTGTTGCCAGAATTGGTCGCAGCCGTGCAAGCCATATCCAACAAAACCCAACCTTTATGAAGGGAAAGGTAATGCGCTCCACGGGCAGTTGGTATGTAGTGATGACAGAAGATGGCCATTTGCACAATTGCCGCCTCAAGGGCCGTTTTCGCCTCGATGACCATAAAAAGTCAAACCCCGTAGCCGTTGGCGATGACGTGGAAGTGAGCAAAGACGAGCACCATGATGTGGTGATTTCCAAAATTTTGCCCCGCAACAATTATATCAGTCGCCAAAGCCCTAGGCACATGCAAAGCCGCAACATTATTGCCGCTAACTTGGACCAAGCCTTTCTGGTGGCTACTGTTGCCAACCCCCGCACCTCCACTGGCTTTATCGACCGCTTTCTGGTGACTGCCGAAGCGTACCATATCCCCGCCCATATCATCTTCAACAAGCAAGATGCCATGACGGAGAAAGAGGCGGCGGTGCAAGCCACTTATCAGGAAATATATGAACAGGCCGGTTATGCCGTACATTTGGTATCCGCTACCGAAAAGGCCAATATCGAACCCTTAAAAGACCTGATGCGCGATAAGGTGACCTTGGTGGCCGGCCATTCCGGAGTCGGCAAATCTACCCTTATCAATGCCATTGACCCCGCTCTGAACCTTAGGGTGGGCGACATTAGTGCAAAACACCTAAAAGGTACCCACACTACCACTTTTGCGGAAATGTTTGTGTTGCCTTTTGGCGGATATATCATCGATACACCGGGCATCAAGGAGTTCGGTATTTTGGATTTGGAACCGGAGGAGGTGGGCCATTACTTTCCCGAGATGCGCGACCGATTGCAGGAATGCCAGTTCAACAACTGCCTGCACCTGGACGAACCAAAATGTGCCGTAAAAGATGCTGTAGGAGCAGGTGAAATATCGCTAGAACGCTACAAAAACTATGAAAACATATTGAATGATGCCCGTCAACTACCAAAATACTGAAGGATGCGTGCAGTAATACAAAAAGTAAGCGATGCCTCGGTGAATATCGAGGGGCGGATAAAAGCCTCCATTGGTATTGGCCTGTTGGTGTTGGTAGGTTTTGAAGAAGCAGATACCGTGGAGGATTTGGAATGGACAGCAAAAAAGATAGTGCAAATGCGCCTTTTCAATGATGACGATGGCGTAATGAACCGCTCCTTAAAGGAGGTGCATGGGGAGTTGTTAATCGTAAGCCAGTTTACTTTGTTTGCCAGTACCAAGAAGGGCAACCGCCCATCATACATAAAAGCTGCAAAGCCCGAAATCGCCATTCCGCTCTATGAACAATTTTTGAAAATGGCTGCCGAGCAACTGGAGCGGCCTGTAGAAAGCGGCACTTTTGGTGCTGATATGAAAGTGACTTTAGTGAACGATGGCCCCGTTACCATTTTAATTGACAGCAAAAATAGAGAATGACCATACAAGAAGCCCAACAGCAGGTAGATGCCTGGATCAATACCACCGGGGTACGTTATTTCAATGAATTGACCAATATGGCCATGCTTACTGAAGAGGTGGGCGAAGTGGCGCGCATCATTGCCCGCCAGTATGGGGAGCAGTCGTTCAAGGAAAGCGATAAGGAAAAGGTATTGGCCGATGAACTGGCCGACGTGCTGTTCGTGGTCATCTGCCTCGCCAACCAAACCGGGGTGGACCTAACCGATGCCCTGCAGCGCAACCTGCAAAAGAAAACCCTTCGCGATAGCCAGCGCCATCAGAACAATGAAAAACTTGGCAAGTAATTGTCATACTTGGTACGGAAATTGACTTCCATTAGGGATAACCAAAATCGACCAACATGGGAAAAAAGAAAAAGCATGCCAATCACGATAGTGGTTTGCATTTTGAAAGAAACGTAAGTACTTCGGAGAGAATCATATCCGTATTGTCCGGCTCGTGGCTGTTGTACAATGCGCTTTTCAGAAAAGAAAAGAGCGTGACCAAAGCCTTAACTGGCGGTTATCTTTTGTTCAGGGGCGCCACCGGTTATTGCATCGGATACAATTTAGGCCAGGGTAGCCTGCTTAGCAAAGGCGTGGATTTGGTGACCCATCCCGTAAAAACGGTGAAGGATGCCATAGCCTAATTTATCATTACGACCCAAAAGCCCGATGATGCTAGATGCACTTCGGGCTTTTTTTGTTTAAATCATTATCAATCAACAGCATAAGAAACAAATTAATTATATGTAAGGTTGTTCGGCTGTCAGGATAATAATTCTCTGAATCTTAAGTTTACTTAAAAAACGCGGCACCATGAACCACCCCAAACTTTTGCTGGGAATACTATTCCCATTAGTCAGCCTATTGGCATCAGCTAGCCATATTTATTCAGGCTTTATCCATTATCAGTACCAGGGAAATAGAAGCTATCTCGTACGGGTAAATCTCGTTACTACAGATATTAGCTCACCCCCCGATAGTGATACGATTATGCTGGACATGGGCGATGGCAATACCCAGGCCCTTCTGAGGATAGGGGCACCCAGCTTGGGAAACAACATTAAGCTGAACATTTATAGTGGCACCTACACCTATGCTGCGGATGGAGATTATCTGATAAGCTTTACCGATCCAAACCGGATAAATGGTATCACCAATATCAATAATGGGCAAGCTACCGAGAATATCCCCATTCATTTGGAAGCACTAATCAGGCTACGTGAGGCCAATGGGGCTTGCCATACTTCTACCAACAACTTTTTGGGCAGCTTGCCCTTCAATGCCATCGTAGCTGATTCGTTCAGCCAATCGCTCATACACAATCCATCTTATCCTGATACTGATAGCACCTCTTATGAGTTAGTGGTACCGTTGCAAGCAGCAAATAGCCCCGTACCTGCTTATAACTACCCAAATCAGATAAACCCTACCGTCCCCTTTCCAACTTTAGGGCTTGTTTCTAATGGGTTGCTGCAATGGTTCAGCCCCCAGCAAGCGGGGATATATGCGGCCGGCATCAAAATAAACGAATACCATAATGGCAGCCTTTACGGATATACCCAAGGGGAAATAGCCATTATTGTTCATCCCAGTAGGGCAAGTTCGCCCAAATTAGAGGGTATTGCACTGTCCCAGCCCCTGCCACTAATATTCATTAAGTCCGTGAATCCGGGCGATACGGTTGAGTTTGAAGCCATCTATTCTGATATGGATGCCGATTCGGTTTCCATCGTGCTGTTGGGAGAGCCTACTTCCGTTGCCACTAATATGGTAAGTGCTGATTCGGATATTGATACGGCAATTGCCTATTTTCAATGGATAGTAGATAGCACCCATGCCAGACCTTTTCCTTATATACTAACTATAAAGGGCACCAGCTATTACGCAGGTGAAGCCTTTGACCATGATGCATCCGTTAGCATTTTGGTGAGTGGCCCATACAATGATACCTGCCCTGCCCTACAGGCCTATACGGGCATTCAGGCTTTGGCAGCAATAAGCATGAGGGTGCATTGTTACCCTAATCCCGCAACGGATTTGGTTTGGTTCGAAACCAGCTTAGCAAGCACTGCTTGGGGCACTGCTACTTTTGAGCTGTATTCTTTGGCTGGCCAACAAATCAAGGCCCAGCCAATCATCCAAAAGGGAAAATGGGTGTTGCACCGCGACCAAATACCAGCGGGCATGTACTTTTATCAGATTTTGCAACAAGGCAGCGTACTGGGGCGTGGAAAGTTGATTTGGCAATAGACACTTGGCATTTATTGGCGAATCCCTTGCCTAAAGAATTAAGTATATCTAAGAGTGACGTCAAGCCCATAACAGCCGCTTGGGTTGTCACCAAGAATCCTTATCTTGACGGGGGGTGAGCAATTTACCTGTAGTATCGTTTTGGTTTTGTGGGGGCATGCCCTTACGGGCATGGTAGCTGCAAGCTACCGAACAATTTGCACGTAGATACGCTTCGCTAATCTACGCGCAACAAGGGGCAATTTTGCTCCCAAAACAAAAGCGGAGAAGGAAATGTTGATGAAATTTAATAAACTTGTCAATTCCGAAGCGTTCGAAGGTACGGTGGACGGGGGTGAATCTGTAATGGAAAATTTTGTAAATAGTGTTTTACAAAATACCGTTACAATGGAAATCCAAAAAGTAAACGAACAAATGGATTATAAATACGAACAGCAGATAGATAATACCTCTACGCCCCGTCCAATAGAGAATCTTCCTGGTACAGAAATAATACCACAGCAATGAGCAATAAAAGGATCATAATCAGCTATGTCCTTGGGATAATTATGATTTGCATATTTGTTTGGGTACACCAAACGAATAAAAGAGAAAGAGAATTACTAAGGTCGGAAACTAATAAGACGTTCGGGATAATAACCCGTGTCAGTAAAAGAAAAGGAAAATACGATTTTAAATATAGGTACAAGGCTTATGGTGAAACTTATGAGAAGTGGGGCGACAATATTAAAAAAGGAGAAGTAAATCAAGGCGACACAATTGAAATCACTTATTATAGGAAAGACCCTTCAATAAGTAAGCCTACATTTCAACTGGAATTAAAGTGATAAATATAGCCAAGGTGCTGAAGCCGCACGTGGGGACGGCCATCAGTGATGAGGATGAATGGGAATACACTTATTACCTAAGGGATGCCAGCGGCAACGTGATGAGCAACTATACCAAAAGGACTTTGGTAAGTACGACCACCTATAAGCAGGTGAAGCAGACGGAAGTACCGCTTTATGGTAGCGACAGGCTAGGTATTTTTAATAGAAATAAGGTAGTGGGCAAACTTGAAGTGGAAAGCGACGGGAGTGACGGCCCCAAGTTGCGCGTAGATTAGCGCAGCGTATCTACGTGCAATAAGTAAGGTAGCTTGCAGCTACCATGCCCACAGGGCATTCCTTGGAAACCCAAGCCGCAGCAAATATACGGCAGCGCCCGTTTGGGGTCTGCCACAGAAACCTTATCTTAACGGGGAGCTTGGGCAACACCCATACCGCCATAAAGGGTACTAAGCAATATGAGCCCCCAAGTTGCGCGTAGATTAGCGCAGCGTATCTACGTGCAATAAGGGGCTATTTGATAGGCTCTTTTTTAGATTCTTGATAGGTCAAACGACTCAAATTTTTGTCTTTTTCAATCAGTTCCAGATATTCTTCCTTCTTCACAATAATTGCCATATCTTTTCTATAAGAAGCATCGATAACAAAATAATATTCTTGGCCATGTTGCACATTCAAGGATAATTGAGCAAAATACGTATATCCAGGCATAGCATCAAAACCAGGGCAGACTGTCTTAAAATCAAAGAAAATAGCACCTTCAGAATATATAGTGTAATTGATTTCACTAGACTTATATAAAGTCATCTTATCTTGGCGCGGTAACGTAAACTCAGTTGGACACATTCCATTCTTATGTTTTGGCAATCGATATACATGGATTACAGAACTATCCTGAGCCAATGCAATGGTTGTACTTAATAGAAAGATAATTACTAAAAAAGGTTTCATCGTTCTAAGTTATAGAATCTTAAAATTAGTATTTTTTTGTACAACTACCCTTGTGGATTTCCTTTGGCTGTCAGCGTTTTTTTGACTTCCTCCAGGTTTTTCTTTAGCTCCCCCCATCTGGCGCAAGAATGGCGCGAAGCCTATAGCAGACAAGCCATGCCCAAGCGATGTACCTGTAGCCACTTCCAGTTTCCTCCCTTGCCATTGCTCGGAAGACAAAGCAGTTCCTCCGTCTGTCATTCTGTAAGAAACTACCTTGGCATATTCAATAAACAAGAAGCGATGCCTTGCATCAAGCCTATAGCAAGTGCCAAGGTAGATATTTACAATATGACATATCGGTCTGAAACTATAGAGCCAATGCTACGATAAAGCCGTAGTGCTTTTGCAGATAGATTTATTCTATGTATTTTGTGGCTAAAGGAAGGGGTTTTCTCTCGCTGCTTCCGCCGTTTCGGAAATCGAAAGGGCTGGTAGCAGTGCCCGCGATGATGCTGGTGAAAAGGGATTGGTGAACGTAGTATTATGTTTGGCAAGTATTATAATTTCAGCGGACGCTGTATA
The DNA here is from genome assembly GCA_033762815.1 of Chitinophagales bacterium. Taxonomy (GTDB): domain Bacteria; phylum Bacteroidota; class Bacteroidia; order Chitinophagales; family CAIOSU01; genus JANRLF01. The sequence continues at coordinate 210,648 of JANRLF010000007.1, forward strand.
TTTTCGTAGGTACAAGCGGACGCTTGCACCAGTGTGGGGGAGATAACCAGTGCCGTCGCCGGACTATGTCCGGTGACGATAGTACATGGCGGATTGCATCCGCCTTTAGTCGGACACAGTCCGACCTGTGTTATGGTCACCGGTTGTAAACCGGCGACAGCTTGGATACCAGCGGGCATGTACTTTTATCAGATTTTGCAATAAGGCAGCGTACTGGGGCGTGGAAAGTTGATTTGGCAATAGAAACTTGGCATTTATTGGCGAATATCTTGCCTGCACTTATCGCAAAGATTAAGCTGTGCTTTGTCTACGGTGTTGATTTGTTCAGCGGCACTGGTCATTACGCACAGGGGGTTCCTGCAATGCCTAAGGCCCAATTTCATGAATGGCAAATCATTTTGTTAACAGAAACACGATGCTGTTTTTTTAATGACTTGAAAGGTCTGTTACTTTAGATAATTTTTACATTTACTACCTAACTGAAGAATTATAGGAATAAACTGCAAAATGACAAACCAAATTTAAATATGAATTTATTTCTTATGTTTTTAGGGCTTGTTACAACGATACTCTCAGTTATGGCATCGTTTACTGAAAAAACTCCCATTGGATCCATTTATAAGAAGTATTTGTTTCTTAGCAATAATGGGATTGAAAGATTTTTTATTCTTTATAAGAAAGTGCTCTATTACTTAAGTTTGGGGGTTGCGGTTTCGATAGCTTACTTACTAGCAACTTTTTTCGCTTTTTACAGATTTAATACTTTTATTTTTGAGTTTTTGTATGCATTTTGCTTTACCTGTATTTTTTGTATTCTCACTTTAAAAACTCAGGAAATTTTATTGTATAAAAAGGGATTGAAATTTGGTTGCTATTTATTAGTAGCCTTTTTTATAACAATGACGTATTTCAATTACAAATTAAATGGTGATTTTAATTATGGGAGGATGGATAAATTGTACGATAGAATAAAAAAAGACAAACGGGTTACATTAACCCAATTGGATACTTTGAATGCCGTAAATCTCAGAAATTATTTTGCTATGGAGTATAAGTTGAATTGCGGAATTGCCTTGCTCAATGAATATCGCAACTATCATAATTTTAAGGTCAACTTGATACACCCTCCCAAAACTAATTTCTCATCAGTTAACGAATTACAAGAAGAATGCTCAATAATTTTTAACTCACCGAAAATGGATAAGCTTTTTATTGAAAGATGTTCCCATGCAATAACTTTAATAAACCGTAGAGAAGTCCGAAAGTTCACCGTTTTCCCATTAGAAGTTCAGCCACAATTTGTTTCCAACTCAATGATTTATGATAATCATCAGTTGTTTGCTACGCTTTTGATAGGAAGCAAAATTTATCTAATGGTACTTTACCTTGAATTTCTTAACTCCACTTCAAGTATTATTCAATGGGTTGCTTTTATTTTGCTGGTATTAGTTATATTTTTTGTGAGCAAATGGATTATTGCTTATAATATTAAGTATGATAGTGAATATGGGAGAAGTGAAGAAGTTGCTTACAATATATACCTTTCATTGTTAGGATTGCTATTATTTATCATGGGTATTCTTTAGGAATCACCTCACATTTACTGAAGCGGGTATAGCCTAATACAGTAATATGTTGTGAGCTTACATTTTTATCAATGTAAGAAAAACGAATTGATTATATCGTTCGATAAAGAAAGGAATCATTGGAAATAATCCGGTTTACTCATCCATGCCAAATTCCTCCCTTGGTCTCCGTTCTTAATTGCGTCATCTCGAACGAAGTACTGTCATAGCGGCCAGTAGTATGTCATCCCGACAAAGGAGGGATCTTTGATGGCAAACGGATAAACTAAAAGGCAGACCAAACAATTAAAAAACATACTTCTTGTTTCAAAAAAACTACTCTCCCCTGGGTTCATCAACAATGCCATGGTATATCCCTCTCTCGCCCAAGGCGAGATGGGATGACACTAGCAATAGGGTAGCTGAGTTGCCTCCCTTGCCCTTGCTCGGAAGACAAAGCAGTTCCTCCGTCTGTCATTCTGTAAGAAACTACCTTGGCATATTCAATAAACAAGAAGCGATGCCTTGCATCAAGCCTATAGCAAGTGCCAAGGTAGATATTTACAATATGACATATCGGTGGTCTGAAACTATAGGGCAAACACTTCGATTAAACCCTAGTATTGCAGCTGGAGGGACCTTAAGCCCTAGTGCTCAATTCCCAAAGAGAGGTAGCATAAAAAAGGCGGGAAATTATCCCGCCTTTTAAAGAAAGCTATTGGGCATAGCTCACAGTTTGCTCACTTTCCTTACGGTGCTGGTTTGGCCATTGCTCATGGTCAACAAATACAAGCCTGCGTTCAGTTGGCTCACGTCCATTTGTGCTTGTTGGCTACCCGCAGTCAACTCTTGTTCCATTATTAATTTCCCTGCCAGGTCAGTCAAAGTAAGGGTGATAGCTTGTTGCGAAGCCACTTTCACCTGCAATTGGCTGCCCATTGGGTTAGGAAACACTTGTGCTTCCAGTGCTAGTTCCCTCTCCCCTATAGCACTGATATCATTGATGCTCACGGCTATTTCGTTCAAGTCCATGCCGCTACCAATTTGGCCCATATTCGTCATTTCGCCAGTAGTTAGGTTAAGCATGTAAAGGCTGTCATCGTCTCCGGTTTCGCTACCTACGAAATAAGCCATGTTGTTCATCCCTATATCAAAATCTGCATCGGCATCAAAATCCATGTCCAACGTATCCACTGTTTGCAGCATACCCCCATTCGGTGGATTGATGGTGACCAATAAGTTAAGGTCATTATCTAATCCGTACAGCATGGTGGAAGTGGCGCCACTGAAGCTATTGGTATAGGCTACACTGATGATGGCTGGGGTTTGGCCTGCATTTTCATCGCTTACACTGTACATTAGTGACGTATCGGTAGCCGCTAAAAGGCCGTTGGCAGGATTCACCCTGTAGTTGTCTCCATCTTCGGTAATAATCCGTATACGGTCGGCTACCGGATTGAAATCAAAACTCACATTGTTACTGCCCAGGCTGATGGCCAATGGTCCGCCAATGGTATCGGCATCAGCAGTAGCGGTATCCAGTACATACAATTGGGCTACACCGGCCAGGTTGTTATAGCCCAACAAGTACAGTTCACCTGTGGCTGGGCGGAAATCCAAACCCACCAATGTTTCCAATAAAGACACCCCTGTGATGGGGGTAGAACTGGTCAATTCGGGGTCAGTGGTATTGAATTTAATTAGGTTGCCACCATCGAGGCCATAAACACTTTGTGCCCGCATGCCCAAACCCACTGCCATACAAAATACAATTAAGAAGAAGTTTTTCATTTTTTGGGATTTTTAGATGATTTAATTAGGCTGCCAGTGCAACAATTATGCCTTTTTCAGAATGAATGGCGAATTGCATGTGCTAACTCAATGAGCAAAGTTTTCTGTTTTCACTTCTACTCCATTCAAAATCAATTGTTTCCGAACATTGCGTGAAAATGTGTTGCTATGTGCTTATTATTAGGATGTGAGTCACAAAACACAAGGAAAGGTACAAGGTAAGGTTAAAGGTCAAGCTTATTATGGGGAGATTTGCAATCAAAATTGTCAAGGAGTAGATGATAGTATGACACAAGAAAATGAGTAAAAAACAAGAAAAAACGCATCAATTTTGCATAAACATATGACTGCCAACTAATTATCTGAAACTGAAATACCACTGAACATACACTGAAAGGGTACTGAAGTACCACTGAAAGGGTACCGAAAGGGTACTGAAAGGTCACTGAAAGGGTACTGAAATACCACCGAAACAGGAAAATGTACCGAGGTATTGATTGATTGACTAATGTAAGGGCACCTCAAGATTAAAATGGCAATCCATAAAAAGCGAGGTACAAAAAATGGTATGATAAAAAAAGAGGCCTGACAAAGCCAGGCCTCTCAACACACAACCAATTTAACTAACAAAGCATCGTTCAGTCAACATTATCGTGCAGGAAAGAGTTGTTCCTGCGAATAACGCCGCCGTCTTCGGCATTGCCGAAGGTATATTTGGAATAGTTGCTCTCGGCACTGGCCGGGGCACTGGTCAATTGAATGTTCCTGCGCTTGAAAGCTGGCTCGCTCTCCAGTTCGTTCATGCCGCCGGGGTTGTTCAGCTTCATGGTAAGGCTGCGCAACTTCCGCATGCGTTCGTTGGCAATCTGGGTCAGGTCTTCCTCGCTCCTTACGGGCTCTTCCACTTTAGGTTCTTCCTTTAGGCGGAATTGGAACTCCTCTTTTTTGGGCTCTTCCCTTAGGGAAAATTGGAAAGGCTCTTCCTTAGGTTGGCTGAAAACGGGCTCCTCGGGCTTTTTGGTTTCGCCAGCATCGAACAGCGAGAAAGTAAAGCTGCCTTCTTTGGCTTCTTCCTTTACAAAGGCTTTCTCCTCTTCGGGTGCATCCGTGTCGGAAAGGCTGAAGGTAAACTCCTCCTCCAGTTTGTACAGCACTTCTTCCTTCTCCTCAGGGGCTGGAATAAAGGTATTGCTCACCTCCACTTTGGTTTCGAGTACCGGCTCCTCGATTATACTAGGGGCGGGTGTTTCGGCCACGGACTCAGCTGGTTTTACAGCGGTGGCAACTGGGTTATCCAACGTATGCACTACCTTTTTAGGGGTGGCAGATGCAAAAGTATAGTTTTCGGTTAGGGAGTTTCTTTTCTCAAAACCAGTAGCAATAATGGTTACACTGATTTTATCGCCCAAAGTCTCGTCATCGCAAGTACCGAAAATTACGTCGGTATCATTGCCAGCGGCTTCTTGTACGTATTCGTGTATTTCGGTGATTTCGTCAATTTTCACCTGGCTGGTACCGCTGCTAATGTTCAGCAATATCTTCTGCGCGCCACGAATGTCGTTGTCGTTCAGCAATGGCGATGACAAGGCAGACTCGATAGCCCTTGCAGCACGGCCTTCGCCCTCGGCGGTGGCTGATCCCATAATGGCTACGCCGCTGTTTTTCATCACATATTCCACGTCGGCAAAGTCCACGTTGATTTGGCCTGCCACGGTAATGATTTCAGAGATGCTCTTGGCGGCAATGGTCAAGATACCGTCCGCTTGGGCAAAGGCTTCGGAGCGGGTTAGGTCGCCGTACATTTCCCTGATTTTATCATTGGAAATAACGATGAGGCTATCCACGCTGTTGCGGAGCTCTTCCATGCCTTGCTCGGCCTGCTTCATTTTCCTCCGGCCTTCAAAAGTGAAAGGCATGGTGCAGATACCCACGGTAAGGATACCCATGCTGCGAGCCAGTTGCGCTACCACAGGGGCACCGCCAGTACCCGTGCCACCGCCCATACCGGCAGTAACGAATACCATTTTGGTATTCTTTTCCAATAGGCTGCGGATTTCGTCCAAAGACTCCTCCGTGGCCAGTTTACCGATATCGGGATTGGAGCCGGCGCCAAGCCCTTCGGTGCAGGCTGGGCCTAATTGTATTTTGTTGGGAATGGGGCTTATTTCAAGCGCTTGGGCATCGGTGTTGCCAATGATGAAGTTGACCCCACGTATGCCCTGCGTGTACATGTAGTTGACAGCATTGCTGCCGCCACCACCAATACCGATTACCTTAATAATCGATGATTGTTCTTTAGGCAAATCAAATTCCAGCATATAGTTAGTTTTAATTGGTGAGTTTTCTTTTTAATGTTTGTTTCATGTGTACTTTCTTGCTACTTGTCACTCCCTACTATTTAAAGTCCTCCGCATCTTCTTCCAGCCACTCCCTGCCCTTCTTGAACAATGACTCCCACCAGCGGGGGCGCTGCTCTTGCGGCTCGGTATGCATTTCCACTTCCGGTTCTGCCACCATGGTATCTTCCGCTACGGCTTCCACCACGGCTTTCTTCTTCTGTTGCTGGCTGGCAAGCTGGCCCGCATTCTTCAACTCTTCATAACCTTTAATAATCAAACCGATACCCGTGGCATACATGGGGTTTTTGATTTCCGCAACGGGGCTTTTCGCCAAATGCTCCGTAGGGTAGCCTACCCGAGCGTCCATACCAGTTACATATTCTACCAATTGTACCAAGTGCTTCAATTGGGAACCCCCGCCCGTCAACACAATGCCACCAATCAGTTTCTTCTCAAAACCGGAACTCTTGATTTCAAAATAGACTTGCTCCAGTATTTCTTCCATTCGGGCCTGGATAATATGGGCCAAATTGCGGATGCTGATTTCCTTGGGTTCCCTGCCCCTCAAGCCTGGTATGGATACAATTTCATTCTCCTGAGTCTCAATGGCGAAGGCAGAGCCAAACCTGATTTTCAACTGCTCGGCTTGGTTGCGCATAATCAAACAGCCTTCCTTGATATCCTCGGTGATGATATTGCCCCCAAAAGGGATTACGGCAGTATGGCGGATAATGCCATCTTGGAATATTGCGATATCGGTAGTACCGCCGCCTATATCCACCAAGGCCACGCCTGCTTCCTTCTCCTCCTCGCTCAAAACGGAAGCCGAAGATGCCAATGGTTCCAAAATAAGGTCAGCTACGGTGAGGCCTGCCTTTTCAACACATTTGTTGATATTCTGTGCAGCGGTAATTTGGCCTGAAATAATGTGAAAATTGGCTTCCAGACGAATGCCCGACATACCGATGGGGTCTTTGATACCCTGCTCGTTATCGATAATAAACTCCTGTGGCAATACGTGGATAATACGGTCGCCAGGAGGCAGTACCAAGCGGTACATGTCGGAAATCAATTTCTGCACGTCGCCGCGGCCGATTTCCTCGTCATAGCGCTCACGGGTCAAAATGCCCCTGTGTTGCAAGCTTTTGATATGCTGGCCGGCAATACCTACAAATACCTTCCCAATCTGCTGCTTCGAGTTCAGTTGGGCTTCTTCTACCGCTTGGCTGATAGCCTGCACGGTCTTGTCAATATTGGCCACTACGCCCCGCATTACGCCCAATGAGTCGGCCTTGCCCATGCCCAATACTTCCACTTTACCATGGGCGGTCATTCTGCCAACAATAGCACATATTTTGGTGGTGCCTATATCTAGTCCTACGATGATATCATGGTGTTCCATAGGTACTATCTTTTTTAATGCAAATAATTTGATCCTTATATCTCACGTTCACTGCGCGGTACTGCGATGCGTCCACATTTTTGAGCACCTCTTTGTAGAAAATCAGTCCACGACTGAATTTTTCTGCCAATTGGTAAGGTTGCCCAATCAAAATCGACTGGTCGCCGAATACCGGTACTATTTCAAAGTCGCCCAGTTCATCCACGTTCACTTGCGCTACTTGCGCCTTCCAAAACTCGCTGGTATCAATGAACAAGGCCAATCTGTATATGCCTGCGGCCACTGTGCTATCGGTTTCCTTATATACCTTGGCCTGATCGGCGGGAATATCGCCATACACGATGGGTACCCTAGCGGTAAATTTAGTGCTGACGGGTATCTTAAAGCCTTTTTTATCAATATAATAGCTAACACGATTGTTGTTAATAACACGGATAATCGGCTCCCTTTGGCTGATACTGATATTGACCGCTCCCTTAAGGGTAGCAAACACCTCCACCGACTCAATGTATGGGTTGGCTTTTAAGGCGGTTTCCACCTGGTGCAAATTCACTTTTGCCAAGGGCTTACCCACAATGCCCCCATCATGGGCTTGGGCAATCATACCCAAAACATCATCCTTACCGATAAAATAGATGCCCTTACTTTCGTCAATATCAATATGGACGGAGGAGACCCTAATGTTCTTTTGCTTGCCCATGGCGGAGCTGAAAAGCACAATGAATCCCGTACCCATACCAGTCCAGAACAAGATGACCAAAACCTTTAGGATAATATGTCGATGCTTGGCAATCATGCTTTAGTCAATGCTTCCTTTATAGGGTTTACCAATGCATCAATATCGCCCGCCCCAATGGTAAGCAACACTTCCGGGCGTTTTCTGCCCAGTTCCTCCGCCAGTATGTAATATGGGATAATGCTTTTCTCCGCTATCTTCATTTCGTTCAAAATCAAAGCAGAAGTAACACCGGCCATGGGCAATTCCCTAGCAGGGTAGATATCAAGCAATATCACTTCGTCGGCCAATTCCAATGCCTTTGCAAACTCGGCATACAAATCGTTGGTGCGCGAGAACAGGTGGGGCTGGAAAACGGCGGTCAGCTTTTTCTCTGGATACAATTCCCTTACTGAAGAAATGAAGGCCCTGATTTCTTCGGGATGGTGGGCATAATCGTCAATGAACACCAGTTCAGGCGACTTGACGACGTATTCAAATCTTCTGTGGATTCCCTTAAAGCTAGCAATGGCCTCACGAATTTTTTCTTTGGCAATCCCCAGCTTCAATGCTACTGTAATGGCAGCTACCGCATTTTCTACATTATGCCTGCCACCCATGTGCAATTCAAGGTCGGCTACCAAGCCATGATGGCTTTCCACTTCAAAATGATAGGCACCTTGTTTAATCATGATACCAGTGTCATGGTAGTCGGCATAGCCTAAGCCATAGGTGCTTACCGTCCTTTGCTCAATGCGTTTGATAATAGAAACATGCTTATGGGCTATAATCTCCCCTGCTGGCTTTACTTTTTGGGTAAACTCCAAAAAGGCCTCTTCTATCTTTTCTCGGCTGCCATAAATATCAAGGTGGTCAGTATCCACGGCAGTAATAACAGCTAGGGAAGGTGTAAGGCGCAGGAACGAACGGTCGAACTCATCGGCCTCCACAACCACCACGTCCTTATTGCCTGCAATAAAATTGGAGTGGTAATTTAAAGCGATACCACCCAAAAACGCCGTGCATCCGTAGCCCGAATGGTTTAGGATATGGGCAATCATGGAAGTAACCGTGGTTTTACCATGTGAGCCTGCTACTGCAATAGTAAACTTGTCGGCAGTCAATATTTCCAAAACTTCCGAACGCTTCAATACCTGATGGCCGGTTTCCCGCAAGTGGTTCAGCTCCTTATGGTCCTTAGGGATTGCAGGGGTATACACCACTAGGTCAATCTTTTCGGGCAATAGGTTAATGTCGTCTTCATAATGGATATGCATGCCCTCGGCTTCCAATTGTTGGGTAAGGGCGGTTCTGGTTTTGTCATAGCCAAATACTTCCACCCCCACATGCTTGAAATAACGGGCAAGGGCGCTCATACCGATACCCCCGATTCCGGCAAAGAAGATGCGTCGTATGTCGTTCAGCCCTTTCATGGTATTAGTGATATGATTTCCTTGGCAATGCGGTCGGCAGCATCGGCAATGGCTAGTTTGGAAATGTTTTTTCCCAGTGTTTCTCTAGTGGTGGCATCTTCCAACAAATGCAAGGCAGTGCTTACCAGTTTTTCTTTGGCTTCCGCATCTTTTATCATTATGGCAGCCTGCTTTTCCGTTAAGGCTAGGGCATTATGCGTTTGATGGTCTTCTGCTACATTAGGAGAAGGCACTAGAATAACGGGCTTGCCCACAAGGGAAAGCTCCGATATAGAAATAGCCCCTGCACGGGAAACAATCACGTCCGCTGCATCGTAGGCATAGTCCATGCGCTTAATAAACTCATGTACCTTGAGGTGCTGATACGGGGTAGCTGCTTCAGCCAAAGGCTGGAAATAGCTTTTACCAGTTTGCCAAAGCACCTGTATGCCCGATTCATTGAGCAATTGCAATTGGGCAGCAATACTTTCGTTGATGGTGCGCGCGCCTAAACTGCCCCCTATGACCAACAATGTCTTACGTGATGGGTCAAGGCCAAAATGTGCCATGGCAGCCGCCTTATCGGATTGCAGCTTGGCGATATCTTCCCTTACTGGATTGCCCGTCTTCACGATTTTTTCTTCTGGGAAAAACTGCTCCATTCCTTCATAAGCCACGCAAAACCTATCGGCACGCTTGCTCATTAGTTTATTGGCTACTCCTGCAAAAGAATTCTGTTCTTGTATTAGGGTAGGAATGCCCATTCTGCTCGCCATAAACAAAGTTGGACCACTGGCATACCCACCTACCCCTACCACTACTTCGGGCTTAAACTCTTTAATGATTCGCCCTGCTTTTACCAAGCTGCTTAGTATCTTAAATGGCAGGCCTAGGTTTTTTAGCATATTGCCCCTTTGGATACCCGCAATATTCAATCCTATAATCTTGTATCCGGCCTCAGGTACCTTTTGCATCTCCATGCGGCCATTAGCCCCTACAAACAAGAGCTCAGTACGCACGTCAAACTTGCGCAAAGCATTGGCTATAGCTATGGCAGGAAATATATGCCCACCAGTGCCGCCACCGCTTATCAAAACTCGATATGGTTTATGCCGCTGCAAGTGCTTCTACATTTTCGTCATCAATAACAATATGGTCGTCTTTGCTACCAGTGCTAGGTTTCGATACTTCCCCTGTTTCGCCACCCTTCTCTATGCTTCTACTTACGCTTAAAATGATGCCCACCGCAAAGCTGGTAAAGAACAAAGAGGTACCCCCCATGCTGATAAATGGCAATGGCTGGCCCGTTACGGGCAGCAAATTGACCGCTACGGCCATATTGATGAGGGCTTGGATAACTAGGCTCAAGCCCAAGCCAACTGCCAATAGGGCACCAAAGGCTTTGGGGCTACCCACTACGATACGGATAATCCTGAAAAGGAATACCAAGTATAGTACAAGTACAATAACTCCGCCGATGATGCCATATTCTTCAATAATGATAGCATAGATGAAATCGGAATAAGGGTGAGGCAGGTAATTGCGCTGGGTGCTTTGGCCGGGGCCTTTTCCGAATATCATTCCCTTTGCAATGGCCACCTTGGACTGTGTCACCTGAAACTGTTCCTTACCGTCCTTTGATGCAAATGCCTCAATGCGCTTTTTCCAAGTTGGCATCCTGCCTACCAAGTTCTTTTCAGGCAAAGCGAACAATAGGGAAACAAACAATGCGCCTACCAAGGCACTGATACCTATTAAGCCAAGAATATGTAGGATATATACCCTGCCAATGAACATTAGCAGCAAGCTGGTCATGAACAGAATCAATGCAGTGGAAAGGTTGGCGGGGGCAATAAGGGCGCAAATAGCAAAAACAGGCAGAATTAAGGGCAAGAAGGCTTCCTTGAAACTCTTGATTTTATCTTGCTTCAACGATAGGGTGCGTGCCAAGAACATGATTAATGCTACCTTGGCCAAATCGGAGGTTTGGAAAGAAAGATTGATGATGGGTAAGGTTATCCAACGGTTGGCGTCGTTTTTATTCGTTCCGAAGAACAAGGTATAAATCAGCAAAGGAATAGAAAGGATAAGCAACAACTGGGCAACTTTCGCATAGTAACGGTAAGGTACCAAGTGCGCCATATACATTAAGAACAAGCCAAACACCATGAGCGTAAAATGCTTCAGTATGTAGTATTCCGTATTGCCTGAATGGTATTTGTAGGCCAAAGTACCCGTGCTGCTATATACCGCCAAAAGGCTGAGCAGCGATAGGGCCACTACCACCAACCAGATAATCCGGTCTCCTTCCAATTTGCTGACGATATGCTTCATTAGTAATGAGTAGTGAGTATCAAGTAGCGAGATTTCTTTTTTTGATTGATTCCAATTCTATTTCTTACTTGTTATTTCCTAATTTCTTGTGTCTTGTGTCTTGATACCAGGTACTATAATTCCCTTACTGCTCTCTTGAACTGATTGCCCCTATCTTCATAGTTTTCAAACAAATCAAAACTGGCGCAACAGGGCGAAAGCAATACCACATCACCTTTGTCTGCCAACTGGTGGCTCATTTTCACCGCATCCTGTGCGTTGGTGGTATTCACCATGATATCCACGTGGCGGGAAAAAGCTTCATGTATCTTAATGTTGTTTACCCCCAAGCAAACAATGGCCTTCACCTTTTTCATCACCAAGGGCTTCAGTACCTCGTAATCATTTCCCTTATCTACCCCGCCCACTATCCATACCACGGGCTTGGTCATGCTTTCCAGCGCATACCAACTGCTGTTCACATTAGTAGCCTTTGAATCGTTGATATACTCCACATCCGCAATTTTGGCTACAAACTCTAGGCGGTGCTCAACGCCTTTGAAATCGGACAGGCTTTCGCGCAGTACATCTTTGCGGATATCGAAAATCCTGGCGGCAATGCCCGCTGCCAAAGAGTTGTAGGTGTTGTGCGGCCCGCGTAGGGAAAGGTCGTTGATAGACATGGTGAAGGTGGTTTTATGTTCGATGATAATCTGTCCGTTTTCGGCGTAGCCAACACTTTGCGGTGTTTTGTGCAGGCTAAAGGGCATTTTTTTGGCTTGTATAGCCTTTTGCTCAATCCATTGCATGGTGATTTCGTCATCCTCGCAATAGATGAAGCTGTCATCAGCCGTTTGGTTTTGGCTGATTTTGAACTTGGCCGCCACGTACTCCTCCAAGTTGTAGTTGTACCTATCCAAGTGGTCGGGCGTAATGTTCATCAGAATGGCCACATTGGGATGGAAATCGACAATGTCATCCAACTGGAAGCTGCTGATTTCAAGGATATAGATATCGTAATTGTGCTCAGCAACGCTTCTTGCAAAACTGTGCCCGATATTGCCCGCAAGGCCAACATTAAGCCCCGCCTTTTGGAATATATGGTAGGTAAGGCTAGTAGTAGTGGTTTTGCCATTGGTACCAGTTATGGCTACTATTTGCGCTTTGGTAAAACGGTAGGCAAACTCAATTTCGGAAATGACCGGAATGCCCAGTTTCCTGATTTGTTGGATAATGGCGGCCTTTTCAGGAATGCCGGGGCTTTTTATCACCTCATCGGCATTCAATATCAATGCCTCGGTATGGCCGCCTTCTTCAAATGGAATCCTGCTTCCCTCTAATTCAGTCTTGTATTTGTCCTTCAAAGTGCCACCATCGGACAAAAAGGTATCATACTCCTGCTTTTTAGCAAGAATGGCAGCTCCTATTCCGCTTTCGCCACCGCCTAATATGACTATCCTTTTGCTCAACGTTCTATCTGATTTTTAAGGTTACAATGGTCAATACCGCCAGCAGTATCCCGATAATCCAAAAGCGGGTTACAATCTTGGCTTCTTGCATGCCCAGTTTTTGGAAATGGTGGTGCAATGGGGCCATTTTAAATATGCGCCGACCTTCACCGTACTTGCGCTTGGTGTACTTGAAGTAACTTACCTGCATCATTACCGATACATTCTCCACGAGAAAAATGCCACAGAAAATGGGGATTAACAGTTCTTTGCGAACAATGATGGCCATGGCAGCAATGATGCCCCCCAATGCTAAGCTGCCAGTATCGCCCATGAAAACTTGGGCAGGATAAGCATTGTACCAAAGGAAACCCACACAAGCCCCGATAAAGGCTGCTCCGAATATTACCAGTTCCCCTAGATTGGGGATATACATGATGTTCAGATATTCCGAGAAAATAAGGTTGCCCGATACATAAGCGAATACAAGCAGTGTAACTCCTATGATAGCCGAAGTACCGGTTGCAAGACCGTCAATACCATCGGTAATATTGGCCCCATTGGATACTGCCGTTACAATGAATATGACGATAGGGATATAAATGAGCCATGCCCATTTTTCGTAGCCATCACCCAGGAAAGAGAGCAAATCCGCATAATCAAACTGATGCTCCTTGATAAATGGAATAGTGGTGGAGGTGCTTTTTAAATCATAATAGTAAGCGGTGGAGTCATCCAACAAATGGATTTGCTCAGGCGCTACACCCACTTTCACTTGCTTATCTACCGGCACTATTTCCCTAACTACTACCGATTTATTGGTATAGAGAGTAATGCCCACAATCAAGCCCAAGCCTACTTGTCCAATCACTTTGAACTTGCCCGCAAGCCCACGTTTATCTTTCTTGAATACCTTAATGTAATCATCTAGGAAACCAATGAAGCCCATCCAAACGGTAACCAGCAGCATCAGCAGAATGTAGATATTGTTCAACTTGGCAAAGAGTAGGGTAGGAATGGCGATAGCGGCCAAAATCATCAAGCCGCCCATGGTAGGGGTGCCTTCTTTTTGTTTTTGGCCCTCCAAGCCCAAATCGCGCACCAGCTCGCCCACTTGCTTTCGGCGCAGATAGCGGACAATGCTACCGCCCAGCACCATGGAAATAATTAATGACAGAATAATAGCCAATGATGCGCGGAAAGTGATGAACTGGAACAAGCCAGCACCAGGAATGTCGAACGCTTTATCAAGCCATATGAAAAGATGGTACAACATTAGTTCTCCAGTGCATTTAGGGTTTCAGCCAATATTTGCTTATCATCAAATGGGTACTTCACACCCTTGATTTCCTGATACTTTTCATGCCCCTTGCCCGCCAGCAGGATAATGTCGCCATGACCCGCTAACTGGCAGGCTGTTCTGATGGCCTCTTTTCTGTCCACAATGCGCAGTACATGGCGGCTTAAGTTGGGTGTTAGCCCCGCGTACATTTCATCCAATATGGCCTCCGGCTCTTCGTTGCGTGGGTTATCCGAAGTCAATACCACTTTATTGCTCAACTCACTGGCAATACGTGCCATCAGCGGGCGCTTTTCCCTATCGCGGTTGCCTCCGCAGCCAACTACCGTTATTAACTGTTCATTTCCCGTACGGATGGCCTTAATGGTATCCAGCACTTTTTTCAGTGCATCAGGTGTATGGGCATAGTCCACTATCCCAATAATTTTGCGTTTGGGGGTGGATATATAGTCAAACCTGCCTTCAGCAGTATTTAATTGGCTAATCGCCCCCAAAGCTTCAACTTTTGGTATGCCCAACAATACTGCCACAGCATAAATGGCCATCACGTTATAGGCGTTGAACTCCCCAATCAGCTTAGTGTACAACTCTTGTCCATCAACGTCCATAATCAGTCCACTGAAAGAGCTTTCTATGATTCTGCCCTTAAAATCTGCAATACGGCTAAGGCTATAGGTTTGCACTTTGCCCTTGGTATTTTGCACCATTACCCTACCCCGTTTATCATCTAAGTTGACAAGGGCAAAAGCAGAAGCGGGCAACTCATCGAACAACTGCTTTTTAGCGGCTATATAGGCATCAAAGGTGCCGTGATAGTCCAAATGGTCATGGGTGATATTGGTAAATACTGCCCCTGTAAGTTGCAATGCTGCCACACGGTGCTGATGGATGGCATGTGAACTGGCCTCCATGAACGCGTACTCACAACCCGCATCTACCATATCTGCCAAAAGGCTGCTCAATTGTATGGGGTCCGGGGTGGTATGTGTAGCTGGTATAGTGGCTTCGTTGATTTTGTTCTCCACAGTCGATAATAGCCCCACACTGTAACCCAACTCACGGAACAACCGATATAGCAAGGTAGCCGTGGTGGTTTTTCCGTTAGTACCTGTTACGGCCACGATCTTCAGTTTTTCCGATGGATTGTCGTAGAAATTTTCCGCAACAAAGGCCAATGCCCTGGCACTGTTTTGTACCCTGATATAGCTTATCTGCTGCTGAAACTCATTGGGCAACTGCTCGCAAAGGATAGCTTTGGCTCCTTTGTCAATAGCTTGTTGAATGAAATGATGCCCATCCACCTGTGTTCCACTAACAGCAACGAAAAGACAACCTGCCTCCACTTGGCGGGAATCAAAGGTCACTTTTTGGATATCGATAGCCGTGCTGCCTATCACATCCAGTAAGTTCACTTTGTACAATATGTCCTTCAGTTGCTTCATCAGTTCAATTCAATGTAAATGGCTTGGCCACGCGCCACGGTACTGCCCGGTGCCAATGATTGTTGTTTCACTTTCCCCTTTCCTTTGAAATCGACTACCAATCCTTGGGTTTCCAAAAGATAAATGGCATCTTTCAAGCCCATGCCCAGCACATTGGGTACCTGTCCTTCCACTACTGGTTTTTCATTCATGGCAATACCCTCACCACTAGGCTCACCTGCCACCCATTCCGCATCTTTCTGCACGCTGTGCTTCAGCCCCATGGTGCCACAAATGGTCTTCATATCGTTCTGGTTGCCAGCCAACAAGCCGGGCACATTGATGGCAGGATATTGCTGCTGGGTATTGTTCTTAGGGTGAAGGGCCAGTGAGGTAGCATAAATTTTATCGGCCAGTTCGCGGAAAACAGGTGCCGCAACCACCCCACCATAGTATTCGCCATTAGAAGGGGCATTTACCACTACAATACAGGAATACATGGGGTTATCAGCAGGGAAATACCCCGCAAATGACGACTGGTAAATCTTTTCATAACGCCCTTCGAATACAATTTTTGCCGTACCAGTTTTGCCGGCAATACTATAGGCATCGGCTTTAATTTTCTTTCCCGTGCCATTTAGTACCACACCTTCCAACATGGACTGTACTTTCAACAATGTCGCTTTTGAGCAGATGCGCTCGGTGCCTACTTGTGGTTCGAACTGCTGAACGGGCTTTCCTTGCTGCTGTATTTCCTTTACAATGTAGGGCTTTACGATATAGCCATCATTTGCAACGGTATTGTATAGGGTAAGTACCTGTAAGGGAGTGAGCATCAGTTCATAACCCACTGCCATCCAAGGTAAGGTAGTACCTGTCCAATTGCTTTGGTCAGGATGCTTGATATAAGGAGCTGCCTCGCCTTTCATGGCGATGCCTGTTTTTTCGTACAGGCCCATTTTTTGCAAATGTTGGATATACTGCTCCCGCTTGTTGTTATAGAAGTGGTTGACCAGCTTTGAGAAAGCCACGTTGGAAGAAATTTCAAAGGCATGCTGAACGGTAACCTTTTGCTCCTCGTGCTTTTCAGAATCGCGCATGGTATCCCGATAAAAGGCTACTTTACCCCCCTCAATATTTACGCTGTCTCCTGGCTTTACATATCCATCTTCCAACAAAGCGATTACAGAGGCTAATTTGAATGTAGAACCGGGCTCTGTTGCTTCTCCTATGGCATAGTTGAAGTCTTCCCAATAATCCTCGCCGTTTTTCCCAAGATTGGCGATAGCTTTAATCTTGCCCGTTTTTACCTCCATCAATATGGCACAACCGTGGTCGGCATTGTGCTTAATGAGTGCATTATGCAGGCTCGTCTCAAGTACGTCTTGCAGGTTGATATCGATAGTGGTAACTATGTCCTTACCGTTCTCGGCACTGATTTCCTCATCTTCGTTTACGGGCACCCAAGTGTCGCCTGCAATACGCTGCATCAACCGCTTCCCTTTTACGCCTGACAAGTATTTGTCATAGCCGCCTTCCAAGCCAATAGGCTGTACACTGTCCCTTACATATCCCAAGGTGCGTTTGGCTAGGTTGCCAAAAGGTAATACCCTTTTGTTGGTTTGGTTTACAATCAGCCCTCCCTCGTATTGGCCTTGTTGCAGCAGTGGCCAGGTTTTGATTTCCTGAAGTTCGGGATACGTCACATTCTTACGGATAAGGAAGTAGCGCTGCTTCCGGCGACGGGCATTGATCAGTTCCTGTCTATATTTTTCTGCTGATTTTTCCGGATACTTTGCTGCCCATTTGGCTGCTAGATAGCCCACACTATCAGAGAATTCTTTGGGTTCAAGGCCATCGGCAAGCATGTCCATACGTACTTCAAAGTAGGGCAGCGAAGTAGCCAAAAGCCTACCGTCCTCGGAAAGGATATTGCCCCTTTCAGCCTCAATGGGCTTGAAATCGGTGGTAATGCTATCCGACATTTTGCGCAGGGCGGGCCCTTCTACGTTCTGTATTTTGCCCGCCTTAATCACAACGGCAAAGCCCATACAGCATACGGCGAAGAATGCCAGATATATGCGCCATAATATGTCTTTCTTAATACTCACCTTCCTTTACTTCAATTTTTTTTGGTGGCGTGGTCAATTCCTTTAAACCTAGCGGCTGTACCGATGTGGCTATCTCCGTTTGCTTGCTGTTGAACATTAGCTTCGATTTGCCGCTCATGTACCGCCAGCGGTATTCTTTCAACTCCTGCTTGGTTTTATCAATGTCCCTCAGCGTAGTTTCCATGCTGTGGGTGTTATATATGTAAACCACCGCCAATGCCGCCAGAAACAGTACAAAGGGTAGGTTGGCGAACAGATTCTCGGGGTTCAATGCGCTTTTCATACGCTTTGCTACTCCGGCCAGGCTCACCTTCTCCCCATCTACCTGTTCAGGTTCGTGGGCTTGCAGTTGGTCGGCTTCCTCTATGAAATCCTTGGGCATATCAGCGTTTTTCGGCTATCCTTAGTTTGGCACTTCTACTGCGGGGGTTGCGTTTCTGCTCTTCCGTACTAGCTTCTATTGGCTTCCTATTCACGGCAACCAAAGGCACTTCGGTCTTCCCGTATAGGTCTTTCTCCGCTACACCTTCGGCATTGCCCGCTTTAATAAAATTTTTCACCAACCGGTCTTCCAGCGAATGGTAGGAAAGCACCACTAGGCGGCCCTTAGGTGCCAGCACTTCTGTGGCATCTTTCAGCAACTGCTCCAATACTTCCAATTCCTTATTCACCTCTATGCGAAGGGCTTGGAAAACCTGGGCCAGGTAGCGCATGGGGTTGCCCTTGCTTAGCGGTTCCAGTATCCGCTTAAAGTCCTCGATGGTTTGTATGGGGGCCACCTCCCTAGCTTCAACTATGGTTTGTGCCAAGGTGCGGGCATTGCGCACTTCGCCGTACTTGCTGAAAAGCTCCTGCAGGTCGGCAGCACTATAGGTATTCACCACATCGGCAGCCGTAAGCGTGGACGATTGATCCATCCGCATATCCAAGGCCGCATCAAAGCGGATGGAAAAGCCCCGCTTTGCAGTATCGATTTGGTAGGATGAAATGCCCAAATCGGCCAAAATGCCGTCAACTGGTAATAAATTATACAGGCGCAGGTATTTTTTCAGGTAGCGGAAGTTCTCGTGCACGAACACTAAGCGGTTGTCTTCCCAAGTGTTCTCCTTGGCATCCTCGTCTTGGTCAAAAGCTACCAACTTGCCCGTACTCAGCCGCTCCATAATGGCGCGCGAATGCCCCCCGCCACCAAAGGTGACGTCCACATAAATGCCTTCTGGCTTTATGTCCAGTGCCTCTATGCATTCTTTCAGCATCACAGGTACATGGTAGCTCATTCATCAAAGTTTATGTCGCCCATTACTTCTCCTGCCAAGTCTGAATATTGGTCGCTATCCTCGTTTACCACTGCCTCATAAGCCTTAGGCTCCCATATCTCGATAATGTTGGCGCGGGCAGTGAGCAATGCTTCATTTTTGATACCTGCCAAGTCCATCAGATGCTTTGGCAGGTTCAGCCTGTCCGTACTATCCAGCACCAGTTCGGTAGCACCCCTAAAAAAGAAGCGGGCAAAATCACGGTTTTTCTTCACAAAGGTGTTCAGCTTGTTCACCTTGGCACTGATACGCTGCCATTCGTCCCAAGGGTACAGCGTAAGGCACTTCTCAAAGCCCCTATTCAGCACAAACCTGCCGTTATTTTCGGGCGCAAGCTGGCTCTTCAAGCCTACTGGTAGCTTGAGTCGACCCTTGTTGTCAAGGCTGCAGAGATGTTCGCCTAAGAATGCCATGGATTATTCTAACGGTAAATTTAGCAGATTATTCCACTTTTTACCACTTTTTACCACAAAAAGGCATTAAAAAAGTTATCAACATGTTTTTTATGGGCTCATGGATCTACAAGCCACTTTATTCAGAATGAGAAACTTAACAACTTAAGCTTGGTTTTACCTGAGTCGATATCGGTTACAGTAGGCTTAAAGCGATACGTAGCAATAGGTGGTAAAAAGTGCTCCGAAAGAGTCAAATTAGGTGAATGCTGGTTGATGGTATTGTAGCTCTATGGCTTTGATTGGGGAAGAATTAAACACTAAGCGTTTTGGATTTTCTTGGTTTACAATGCTTTCTGCACGACAAAAGTCCCACCGGCACCTATCACTTGCGTTTTTCAGGCGAACAGGAAGTATATGGAAAGTTGTTGAAGCAATAGCTTGGCACTGAAAACAAAAGTGGCGGAATTGCTCGTTGAACAATCCGCCACTTGCACTATTGATGGAATTACTAGTTACTGCTGCCCAGCTTCATCAATTGGTCCACATCGTTATTGATGGAAAGCAGTAAAACACAGGTTGCGGTACAAAACACGGGGCTAGTGATACAGTGGTGCCCATTCCAGGTACCATCGTTGTTTTGTATTTTCAATAATCTGCTGGTCATGTTATCGTACCATTTTTTCCAGTCATTGTCTTTAGCCACTATCATCGATTCTCCCGTTTGCAAGTAACTAAGGAATTCCTCGCCGCCATTATTGCCAAAGCCGCTCATTACATTTTCGTTCTGTGCAGTTACCTTCCCTTGTTCATATATCTTATTTGCTTGCTGATAATCATAAGCCAATGTAGGTGCTAGGCCCACTTTTTCTAAGTTTTCAACGGTTACTTCCGCATCCTTTTCAAGTATGCCTTTTTTCTTCCCTTCATCAATCATTTCTTTCGCCTTACGGGCATCTTTACTACTGGCTCGGGTAGTATTGGATATGGAGTACAACACAATGCCGGCACCCCTGTCCACGTTCACATCGCCGGTTTCGGTATTCAGGTTACCCTTTTGGTAATTCTTTGACTGTTCGAAAGCCGTACTATCCACCGCAATGCCATAGTATTGCGCCGATTCAATGGCAGAATGGGCAAGCCCATCTTGCAACACGCCGGCCCATCCCCCTCCTTTGTAACTACCATCAGCATTTTGCTGTCGCTGTATCTTTTGGATACATTGCTCTAGGCTTTTCACTACCCGCTTTTTCAAGGGGGTTTCCTGTTTTAGTGCATCTAAAAGATTGGTAAAGAATTGGGCCGTGAGTACCACGTCAATGTTGCTGCCCAGCTTGGCTTGTATTTGAGTGTTCTCCAGTTGCGTAATTTTTTCTCGGTTGCCTGAGTTTTCTACTGCCTGAAGGAGAAATTCCACCGCCTTACTTACATTGCTGGCATATTCTCCTGAATATGGGGTGCTGCCACAGCGCAACATGGCCATGCTTACCATTGCCGTGGTGGCAGGGTCGGCTTGCACGGAGTGTGGGTCCATGTTTGTTTGGAAGCTATGGCTACCTGCCCCCCACCCACCATTGGGCAATTGTGCTTTGCTTAGCCATTTTAGGCCCCTGTTTACTGAAAGGTCCACCTCGGTTACCGTTTTGATTTGGTAGTCTGTACTATCTAACTGCTCCTCCCCGAAAACGGTTTTAAAGACACAACCTTTATCGGGAAAACGACCTGATACGGGGGGTTGTTTTTGGTGTGGATAGTGAGTGCCTTCTATTCTAGTGGGTTGCTCCTTTAGGTAAGGCGCACTAACAGCTATTGCTGCTATCAGGAAAATACTGCCGATAATAATGCTGTGTTTTTTCATGGCTATGGATTTTTGGTTTGCTGAAATGAGATGCATCCCTCACCATTTTTCCATAAAAGCATCCATGCATATAGATGCTTAGCTTGTATATCTTGAGATATTAAGATTATCAAATCTTCAGATTGGCTTAATTTTTAGGCAACACTTTTGGTATTCCTTTGTATATTACAAGCACCTATTTATTCCCTGATTTTGAAGCATTTACTAATTCTGTTGATAGGCGTGTTAACGGCGGGCGGCCTCTTTGCCCAGTCGAGGGTGCAGTCTATAAGGGGGAGCTTGGTAGATAAGGTATCAAAAATACCATTGCCGGGCGCTAGCATTATTTTGGTGGATAGCCTTCACCCAAAGTATGCCGTGTCCGATGCGGAAGGCAATTTCAGGATTGACAGTGTTGCGGTGGGCCGACAGACCATCAAAGTATCCTTTATCGGTTATGACGAAATGGTGATACCCAATATTCTGGTAGGTTCGGCCAAAGAAATCGTGTTAAGCTTGGAATTGACCGAAACGGTCACGAACCTTAAAGAAGTGGTAGTGAGCGGCAAACGTACCAAGCAAGAGGCCATCAATGACTATTCGGTAGTGAGTACAACCACCTTGTCAACGGAACAGACCACCCGGTTTGCGGGCAGCTTCGAAGACCCCTCCAGGGCATTGATGTCGTTTGCGGGCGTGAGCAACGGCAGCGGCAGCGATATTGAGCAGGAAATAGTGATACGCGGCAATAGCCCCCGTGGGTTGATGTGGCGTATGGAAGGTGTAGAGGTGCCCAGCCCCTGCCATTACAATTACGAAGGGGCATCGAATGGGGCAGTATGTGCCATTGGCAGCTTTGTACTGGATGCTTCCGATTTTTCAACGGGTGCTTTTGCGGCCGAGTACGGTAATGCCACCTCGGGGGTATTCGATGTAAGGCTGCGTAAGGGCAATAACCAAAAGCATGAATTGACCGCCGAAGCCAGTTTGCTGGGGCTAAGCCTGGGGGTAGAAGGTCCATTGTCGCGCAATAAAAAGGCTTCCTATTTAGTCAATTATCGTTATTCTACCCTCGGGGTGTTGGATAAGATGGGTATTAGGTTGGTAGGCAATAACAGCCCATCATTCCAAGACCTAACCTATAAGCTCAATATCCCAACCAAAAAAGCCGGCACCTTTTCCTTGTTTGGTTTGGCGGGAATGAGCACAATAAAATTCTTTGACGAGCGAACGCTGTTTGACACCCTCAAATACCAAGAAGATGAGTTTCAGGGCTCTGATGTTTTTATAGCCGGACTAAGCAACAACTATATCTTCAACGAACGCACCTGGCTCACCACGGTGGGGGCCTTTACCGCCACCCGCACCCATGTGGATGAGGGCTTCGCGTTTACTGGTACGGAGCGGATACAGACTGAAAAGGCCAAGCTATGGAATTATACCGGTAGGGGCTCAGTAACGCTCAACAATAAGTTCAATGCCCGGCACGACCTGAAATCAGGTTTCATACTGTCATACTTATCATACAACTACTTTTTTGCCGACTTCAACTACAATACCTATACCGTAGAAACAAAGTTTGACGATGCAGGGGGCACCTTTTTTCTTCAGGCATTTACCAACTGGCGTTGGAGAATAGGCCCGAGATGGACATGGAATACGGGGATACATGCCATGATGTTTGTTTTGAACAACAACCTGAGTATTGAACCGCGTAGTAGCCTCAAGTTCCAGATTGACGAAAAGCAATACCTAAGTTTCGGATTTGGAATCCACAGCAGGCGCGAAGCCCTATCCACCTACCTGGCTTTCAGGGAAAACAAAAACGGGGAGCGCTATCGGCCGAATGAAAATCTCGATTTCACAAAGGCAGCCCATTTTGTATTGGGTTATGACAGAACCCTGGGCAAGGATGTACATTTAAAGGCTGAAGTGTATTACCAACACTTGTACCAAGTGCCGATAAGGCCAGGTGCCAGCAGCGATTATTCAGCCCTGAACGAAAGCAATGTTATTTCAACCAGACAACTAGTGAACGAGGGGTTTGGCCGAAACTATGGGTTGGAGCTGACCTTGGAAAAATTCTTTTCAAAAGGTTACTTTTTCCTTATCAATAGCAGTATTTATAATTCGCTGTTTACCCCCGGCGATGGCTTGGAAAGGAACACCCGCTACAATGGCAACTTTATTGTAAATGCCCTAGCGGGAAAGGAATACAAAGTGGGCAAAGAAAAAAATAACATTTTTGGCTTTGGCGGCAAGGCTACTGCAGCTGGCGGGCAACGGTACACCCCTATTGATATAGCTGCGTCCATTGGGAAGAATGATTATGTGTATCGCAAAGAAGACCTTTATAGCTTAAAAACACCCGTATTTTATCGCTTTGACCTTTATGTCAACTACAAGCTCAACCGCAAGCGATGTAGCGTAACTTGGCGTTTTGATATCCAGAACTTTACCAACCGGGCCAATGTCATTACCGTCGAATACAGCTTTGATGGCAGTGTTTATGAAGTAAAACAAGGGCAAATTCTGCCGGTGGTAGGATGCAAGGTGGAGTTTTAGGCCAACTTTTCTGCGCTTTTTTGTAACTTGCCTGCTTCGTAAAAATGCGCAAACCATGTCAACAGCCACTGCCCCTTTAGAACAAAAAGTAACCATGGAACCCTGGCAACAGCAATTTGTAAACAGGTTGAAAAACCCTTTCTTGTTCCGGATGTTCCTCTTGGCCAAGTTGCCATTGGGCTTCTTTTCGGGCATGCGGGTTAGGGAAATGGATACCCAGCGCTGTGTAGCTACCGTACCTTATGGCTGGCGTACACGCAACCCATTTAAGAGCACCTACTTCGCAGCCCTTAGCATGGCCGCCGAGCTATCCACAGGAGCCTTGGCTTTGTTTGCCGTTGAAAAGCGCAAACCCTCTGTAGCAGTTATCATCATTGGCATGGAGGCAGAATTTCCGAAACGCGCCGTTAATGTTACCACCTTTACTTGCGAAGAAGGTCAACTGCTGTTCGATGCGGTGGAAAGAACAATCGCTACCGGCAATGCCGAAACAGTCACGGTCACCACTATTGGCAAGTCTGAAGATGGTATTGAGGTAGCCCGCTTCAGGTTTACATGGTCGTTCAAACGCCGCAAGTAAGTTAGGCCGGCTGGCCTTCTTTCAATAGTCGCCTTAATATTTTGCCAACATTCGACTTCGGAAGTTCCTTCCTAAATTCCACATGCTTGGGGCATTTGTAGGCAGTAATGTTTTCTTTGCAGAATGCAATTAACTCCTCCTCCGTAAGACTTTCGTCCTTTTTCACAACAAATGCTTTTACCGCTTCCGTAGTCTTTTCGTCAGGCACCCCAATTACACCCACTTCCAGTACTTTTGGGTGAAGGGCGATGGCATTTTCTACCTCATTGGGATACACGTTGAAACCTGATACCAATATCATCTCTTTCTTACGGTCAACTATCTTCAGGAAACCATCTTCATCCATTACGCCTATATCGCCTGTTTTGAACCATCCATCGTGGAACACGTTGGCAGTTTCTGTGGGCTGTTGCCAGTATCCCGGCATTACTTGTGGCCCCTTGGCCCATATCTCGCCCCGTTCGCCCAATGGCACTTCATTCCCCTCATCGTCAGCAATCATAATCAAGGTGGATGGTAGCGGCAAACCGATGTATCCCATCCGATGGTTGCCATCAATGGGATTGGCCACCAAGCCCGGCGAGGTTTCCGATAAACCATAGGCCTCCACTAGATTGCAACCTGTTACTTCCTTCCATCTAATGGCAGCAGCATCTTGTACCGCCATACCACCACCCAGTGAAAGTTTCAACTTGCTGAAATCTACTTCCTTGAAGCTAGGTTGGTTCATCAGGCCAACAAACAGTGTGTTCACTCCTGTAAACACGGTCATTTGATGCTTTTTCAATTCCTTCAAAAAGACCGGCATATCGCGCGGGTTGGTAATCAACACGTTTTTGCCCCCGCATTTGAATATGGCCAAGCAATTGGCCGTCAATGCAAAAATGTGGTAAAGTGGCAGGGCAGTAATTATTACTTCCTTGCCTTCTTCAAAATAGTTGCCCACCCATGCAAACAACTGCTCCATATTGGCAATAATATTGCGATGCGTGAGGCTTGCTCCCTTGGACAAGCCCGTGGTACCGCCCGTATATTGTAAAAATGCCACCTCGGAATTGGCAATGGTAGGCTTTTGATAGTTCAAACTTTTCCCCTTTGCCATGGCCGACTTAAAGGAAATAGCTCCCGGTAGCGAATAAGCCGGCACCATTTTCTTCACATACTTTACCACCAAGTTGACAATGGTTCCCTTTACGCCACCTAACAAATCGCCCACGCTAGTAATGATAACGTGTTTGATGGGGGTTTCAGAAAGGATTTCCTGCAACTGAGAGGCAAAATTTTCCAATACAATAATGGCACTTACCCCAGCATCGTTGAATTGGTGCTTCATTTCGCGGGGGGTGTATAACGGATTGGTATTCACGACTATTAAACCTGCCCTGATAATACCGAACATAGCCACCGGAAACTGCAACAAATTGGGCATCTGTACCGCTACCCTATCTCCTTTTTTCAGTTTAAGTTCTTGCTGTAAATACGCAGCAAAATCCCGTGAAAGTTGGTCAATTTCCCTGTAAGTCAGTATTTTGCCCATATGCTCAAAGGCGGGCAAGTCAGCATATTTCTTAAAACTCTCTTCCAATAGTTCCAAAATGTTACCATAGCGGTCAGGGTCAATATCCGCGGCTACATATGAGGGATAATTTTTCAACCAAAATCTGCTAAGTGCGGTAGGGCGAGATACAACTTCCATAAGGTAGGTTTATCGGGTTAGGGCAAATTTGTTCTTTATTCTATCGCCATTCAGGTGCTTCACTGCATCCAATGCTTGGCAACTATTGTCGCCATAATCGACCACTACCTTGCCTATTGACTTGGCAATGACCAAGCATTCGGTGTACAACGGCCAACTTCTGCTACCAATAGTAAGCAAGCAATTGTTCATGGCATCTTTAACAAAATTGGGTGCTTGTTGTAAGTTGCGAATGGCTTCCAAGTGTCCGAAGAAATAGGTATCGTCCAATTCAGGATTGCCCTTCGCCACATAGCTGAGCAATGTATAAGCCGAACGTCGCGTCAACTCATTTTCGGCATCTTTCCAGGCTTCTATGAACTCAAGGGCATATGGTGTTTCCACTATCAATTCACAATATTTATCAGCAGTAAGCCAGTTAAATCCTTTCGCAATTTGCCGCTCTATTTGCTCTTTGGTAATTTTCTTTGGCTCCTCAATAAAAATGGCAATCATTTTTGCATCCCATACATTGCTATCCCAAAGCTGCAGGGCCAACTCATGGTCCTTCTTTATCTTTTTCGCTAAGGCCCGCAATTTGGTAACACCTATACCAAAGGTAGTGTTCGTATATTCATCTTTTTTTATTTTGTTCCAATGGGCAATGCCCCTTGGGTCGGCATTTTGCTCCAATAATGCCATTACCTCCGCATATCGCATATTGATGTTTTTTATTAAGATAGGAAAAATGCGGGAGAATACCCCCTCCCATTATTCCAAAGCTATATCCGAAAGTGTGTGGTTACCGCTATCCAACGGGAAAGTGGCATATACTTGACCAATACCTTTCACGTAGTATCTAGTTGACTTTAATGTGTTTCCGGCATCACGCTGCTCTATGGCCAAAACATTGGTATAGCTGCAATATCGGTTATCAAGGGTTGTATCAACGGCAACTACTTTCAAACTATCACCCCCATTGTACCAGGTTTTGTTAATCACTGGTTGCTTTGGGATGTACAAATACTCCGTATTTCCAGAATATTGCACTATGTTGCCTATGGAATCTTCCCCGAGCAAGACTGTGAAATCATCTCCTGACTGTTCTTCCACCACTATATAGTACAGCTTTCCGGCAAAGGGTACGGTGGCTTCAACATTACGGGTAACATAGTTAAAGCTTCCGTATTGGTCATAGCGCCAGCTATTGCCCACTGCCAAAGGGTACCAGGTGTTATCGCCCCCACCGTCGCACACCATTTCATTGAACATGTTGGGGTCTAATTCATTACTAGGTTCGGGGTCTTTTTGACAACCCTGCAAGCCCACTAAAATAATGGCCACACTTAGTGCAAAAACAACTTGGAAGACTTTGAAGAAACTGCTCATATATAACTGGGCGAAAGTAGTGCATTTTACTGAAAATGTAAATTGCAGCAAAATTATTGCATTCCACTTATGCAAGTTGTGAGAACCTAAGCCTTTAGATAAATTTCTGAAGACTTCTTTTCACAGGTGTACTAGCAGAAAATTGCGGTGCGTTTAACAAGGACTTTGCCCAATGTGGCAAAAACCTTACCTTTAAGCTATACACAAAAGCAAACTATGTCAACGCTAACAGAGAACAATAAAGCGATTATTGAAAATGCGGTAAAGGCTATCCAAGCCCGTACTTTCTATGCCCAATATCCGGAACACCCAAAAGCGTATGGTGAAGAGGCCCCTGCTATCGGTCAGCAACAGTTTCAAAGTATGCTGAATACGGAGTATGGTGGTTTACTGCAAGAGGGGGAAGTATCATGGGCAGGCGAAGAAGTATCGCCTTATACCTTGGAACCATTGAATATCCGCTATCCTTTGTTTACCCCTTACCATTTGGTAGATACCGCACGAAAGGCGCTCGCAACTTGGAAAAACGTACCTGTAGAAGAGCGTTCAGATGTTTTAGTGGAGGCCTTGGAACGTATCAAAGACAAATTTTTTCTAATAGCATATGCCACCATGCATACTACGGGCCAACCATTTATGATGTCGTTCCAAGCATCAGGCCCGCATTCTAACGATAGGGCTTTGGAAGCCTTGGCACTGGGCTTTCAGGAACTGACCCGCTTCCCTAGCAACGTCACTTGGGAAAAACCAATGGGCAAATTCTCGATGGTATTGGAAAAACAGTTCAAACCTGTACCTAAAGGTATCGCATTGGTGATTGGCTGTTCCACATTCCCCGTATGGAACAGTGTGCCCGGTATCTTCGCCAGTTTGGTTACCGGCAACCCCGTAATAGTGAAGCCTCATCCAAAGTCGGTACTGCCAATTGCCATCGTGGTGGAAGAAATACAGAAAACCTTAAACGACCGCGGATATGATGCCAATACCATCCAACTGGCCGTTGATAGCTCCAGCCACCTGATTACCAAGCAACTGGCAGAAAATCCGGAAGTGAAAATCATCGACTATACCGGCAGCAGCAGCTTTGGTGCCTACGTGGAATCTTTGCCCGGAAAGGCCGTATTTACTGAAAAGGCAGGGGTCAATTCGGTGATATTGGACAGTAGCAAAGACCTTAAAGATACCCTTGGCAATCTGGCCTTCTCCGTTTCCCTATATTCCGGCCAAATGTGTACCGCACCCCAAAACTTCTTTGTACCTGCTACGGGAGTGAAGTCGGGAGAAGAAACCATACCTTATGAAGAGGTAATAGCACAGTTTAGACAAGCGGTGCTTGACTTGACCACCAATCCAAAAATGGGTCCTGGTACATTAGGTGCCGTTCAAAGTGATGCCACCTTCGAGCGGGTGGTTGGCAGTTCAAAGCTTGGGAAAGTGATTTTGGAACCCAGCAAGGCAGAAAATCCTGAATTTGCGGGAGCAAGAACTACCACTCCCACCATCATTGAGGTGGAGGCAAAGGACATGCATGTTTACGAACAGGAATTGTTTGGCCCCATCGTATTGGTCATCAAAACCCAACATACTGCCGAATCCATCCAGTTGGCGCGCAACCTAGCCGAAAAGCATGGGGCCATTACCTGTGCCGCATACACTACGGATGAACAAATGGCCGCTGAAATTGAAACTACTATGGAAGAGGTGTTCACACCAGTGACTCTGAACTTATCAGGGCCAATATGGGTAAATCAACATGCCGCTTTCTCCGACTTTCACGTTACCGGAGGCAATCCTGCGGGCAATGCCAGCTTTACTAATCCAGATTATATCAATCGCCGGTTCGTGTGGGTGGGTCATAGAAGGGTTAAATAACAGCCCTTACCAATGGGCCTTTGATAGGCGATTTCATAGGATGCTTAATTGTTATGTAAATAGGCATAACAATTGCTGCTATATGTTGCAACAAAAAACCTATCGGTATGAACGTCCATTTATTCTTGGCCTTTGCCATTGGGCTGCTGTTTGTAGCCTGTGGAAACAATAAAAGTGCAGACAATAATTCCCCGGAAAAGGATCAACACATTGCTTTGTCTCCTGTGGCAACCGATACCGGCAAAACGTATGTGCTGGACGAAAAGAACAGTGTGTTGAACTGGAAAGGCTCAAAAAAGATTGGGAAATCGCATTTTGGAAAGGTGAATATCAAAAATGGGGAATTCCATTTCGGAACAAATGGAGCTTTTTCGGGGGGTACCATTGTCATCAATATGCAGTCCATCCAAAATGTGGATATAGAAGACCCATCGGAAAGGATGAAACTGGAAGGCCACCTTAAATCAGCCGATTTCTTCAATACGGAAAAGTATCCTGAGGCTACCTTTAACATCAGCTCCATAAAGGAACAACTCGATTCAGCAAAAGGTACCAACTATTTGGCAACAGGAAGCTTAACCGTAAAAGGTATTACCAAACCCATCTCATTCCCGCTCGATTTGGAATTACAAGACCAAGGTTTCAATGCAACTGGTACCATTATTTTGAACCGTACGGATTGGGACGTGCGCTTTGGCTCGAAAAACTCATTTCCCGACCTAATCGGCAATCAAGTAATCAATGACGAAGTGGAGCTTAGCTTTAGTGTGAAAGCCGAGCTAGAAGGGTCTATCCATTAATATTGGATGTAGCTAGACGTTGGCCTTTGCAAGTCTGATAATCCGCAGTTTATCAAACAATAGTATGATGGGATAAATAGGATCAAATTCGAACCAACGATAACCGAAATTTGGCCTTCCACCAAATTTATGATGATTGTTGTGCAAGCCTTCACCTAGCATTATCAAATCCACTGGGAACAGGTTTTTAGACGTATCCTCTGCAGCATGGTTAGTATAACCGTATTTATGGGCAAACCAGTTGATAATAACGCCATGCAACGGCCCCATTACAATATGCAATGGAATCAAAAGATAAAGCCACCAGCTATTTGCAAACAAAACATACAAAACAATATAAACTAGTATCCATACTAAGCGCGTAATACGGCTAGATGCAAATTTGTCAAAAGCCTTCCACTCCGGAAGATTTTTGGTAAATGCCTGACCCAGTTGAGCAACACCATGCTCTATATCCAAATAAATTTTTCTAGTCCGTAGCATCATGCTCATCATGGTTGCATCATACTTAGGTGAATGTGGGTCTTTTTCAGTATCTGCATAGGCATGGTGCATACGGTGCATAGCCCCATATACATAAGGACTTAAATAAGAAGAGCCCTGGGTTATAAACGACCCGATATAGAACACCTTTTCCCAAAACTTAGACATGCTAAACATTCGGTGAGCCGAGTAGCGATGGTGATAAAACGACTGAAAAAACAGCGACAAGTACCAGTGGGAAACAAAAATGATTAGGATAGCCATGATATATTAATGGCAAAGTTCAGTTAATAATTTCAAAATGACGCAATATTAACTTAAAGGTTGCATGAAATTACCTTTTCCATCACAATAACTGAAATGGGGTTGCAACCCTGTGGCTACTTTCAGCATCAAGCATCAATACTTGACATTTTCTTAACATTGTCGCATTACCTTTGCAAAACTATCTCCCTCCTTTTTATGAAAAGCCTTGTAAGTATTTTGTTTTTAAGCCTAAGTATTTCAACACTTGCCAAAAATCCCAAACTATTAGCGGGGCCTATGCAAGGGCATACCACCCATAATAGTACCGCTGTTTGGATTTTGGTACAACATACCCAATTAGCAATTGTCACCGTTAAGGATGTGAATACCGGTAGCATACTCACCATTGAGAAGCTGGCTTCGGAAAGCAAGACGATAAACGGCAAAACACCCTTCACTTTCCAATTTTATGGTTTACAGCCCGAACACGTCTACAAAGTAAGTATCATTCTCGATAGTCAAGTGGTAAGTGCTGACCGGGTAATCAAAACTTTCAGTAATGAGCCTGGCCGTAATTGGTCGTTTTCCGTAGGTTCATGTGCCTTTATTCCTCCACATGGCCTACGCTGGATTCAGCCCGGCATTGAAGAGCGTACCTTTAAGTACATGACAGCCATACCATCTGATTTCATGGTGTGGACGGGCGATTATCTTTACTTTTTGGGCAAAGACCACAAGTCTTACAAGGGCATGTTCAATAAGTATGTAGAAACCCGAACCCGCAAAAAAATGGAAGCTTTTGTGGAAAGCCGCCCCCAATATGCCATTTGGGACGACCATGAGTTTGGCCCCAACAATGCCTGCGGCGATTTTTCGGGAAAAAACGATGCTTTGGACGTGTGGACGAAGTTTTGGCCAAGCCCTGCTTATGGCACCGACTCGCTAAAAGGAATCTTTTATTCCTTCAAGCACCTTGACGGCGAATTTTTCATGACCGATGGCCGTTTTTACCGCACCGAGCCCGATGAAAAAACTCCCCTCATGTTTGGCGACAAACAGATGAAATGGCTGGAAAACAAGCTGTTGGCTTCTACCGCCACCTTCAAGTTTATAGCCATTGGCAGCCAGGTGCTGAACAAGATGAACAAAAAGGATTGTTTCCAGCATTTTAAATCGGAAGAGGAAGAACTGTTAAAGTTCATTGCCGACAATAAGATTACCGGCGTCATCTTCCTCACCGGCGATATGCACTATTCCGAAATCATTAAGCTGGACAGGCCAGGAGCTTATCCTTTGTATGATTTTACTTGTTCGGGCATTACCAGTTTTCCCTTTAAAGTGACCCGTTCCGAACAAAAGAACAACCCGCAAAGAGTACCGGGGATGGTGTACGACAGCCAAAACAATGGCCGCATCTCCATTAGTGGCCCTGTGGGCAACCGCCAATGTACCATGGAAGTTTTCGACAAGCGTGGCAAGTTGAAGTTTTCTTACAACGTGTCAGAAAAAGACCTGCAATACCCTGGGGCCCCCAGCATGATGCAGCCAGTGAAGAACAACTAAATGATTTCGAAATAGCGCTTCAGTTCCCAGTCCGTGACTGCTTTGCTGTACTGTCGCCATTCCCATTCCCTAGTTTGGCAGAAGTGCTTAACAAACTCATTGCCGAAGAGGTCTGCAGCTACAGGCGATGCCTGCATGGCCCTTGTAGCTTCATCCAAGTTGCGCGGCAAGGTACCCCATCGCTTATCTGCATAGCCGTTGCCGACGGTATAAGGCTGCTCAAGAACCAAATTGTGGCGGATACCATACAAACCCGAAGCAAGACTGGCAGCAAGAGCCAGATAGGGATTCACATCAGACCCTGATACCCGGGTTTCTATGCGGGTGCTCTTCTCCCCACCGGGCAAGGCGCGTAAGGCAGTAGTACGGTTGTCCATGCCCCAAGTGGGAGTGGTGGGTGCCCAAGCCCCTTCTACCAAACGCTTATAGCTGTTAATAGTTGGTGCATACATAGGCAGCACATGGGGCAGGCAATACAGCAAGCCTGCCATATAGCTGCGCATCAATTGGCTCATGCTATGTTCTGCTCCCGCATCGTAGAAAAGATTGCGGCTTTTATCAACATCCCACAAGCTTTGATGGATATGTCCGCTACAGCCTGGTAGGTCTTTGTTCCATTTTGCCATGAAGCTGGGCATTACGCCATGCCGCTGGCCTATTTCCTTTACCCCTGATTTAAAAAGCACGGCCCTATCGCCCGCATCCAAAATATCGCCATACAAGATGGCCGCCTCATACACGCCGGGCCCTGTTTCGGTATGGATACCCTCAATGGGCACACCGAACTGCCCCAATAAATCGAATAAATCATTAAAAAAATCAGCCCTGGCACTACTGCGCAATATGGAATAACCAAACATGCCCTGGGTCATCGGTTGAGGCTGGTAGTAACCCCTGCTCTCCAAGCTTTCCGGTGTTTCTTCAAAATTGAACCATTCGAACTCTTGAGAGGCAATTGGATAGTACCCTGCATCCAAAGCTTGTTGGCGAATCTTTCTTAAAAGTCCTCTTGGGCAAATCGGCAAATCATTGCCATCTGCAGCCCTGAAATCGGCCAAGAAAAAAGGGATATCATTATCCCAGGGCACTTTTCGGAAGGTGTTTAAATCCACTTTGGCATTCACATCAGGATAGCCCGTATGCCAGCCGGTAAATTCAGTATTGTCATAAGCCACATCTCCGCTATCCCAACCAAGCACCACATCACAAAAGCCAAAACCACCTTCTACAATGGACAGGAACTTGTCCCTGCTGATGACTTTCCCCCGGAGGATACCGTCAATATCGGTCACCGCCAACTTCACCTTAGCGGGGGCAAAATCCCTTACATACTGTATTGCTTGTTCTGATAATGGTTGACTCATTGGAAAATCGGATTACTTAGCCTCTTCGGCATAAAATTGATAAAATGCGACAATGGTGGCTATGCCTTGGTAGAAGTTAAACAGCCCGAAGTGCTCATTAGGCGAATGGATGGCGTCGGAATCAAGACCGAAGCCCATTAAGAGAGACTTCAAGCCCAAAACCTCTTCGAACAGTGCGACAATTGGAATGCTACCTCCTGAACGCACGGGTATCGGCTTTTTGCCAAAAGTTGCAGTGTAGGCTTTTTCCGCTGCGCGGTA
Source organism: Chitinophagales bacterium (assembly GCA_033762815.1). GTDB lineage: Bacteria > Bacteroidota > Bacteroidia > Chitinophagales > CAIOSU01 > JANRLF01. The sequence goes on from JANRLF010000007.1 coordinate 244,808, forward strand.
GGCGGCAGAATCAGTGGGCGTTACCACGGGTTTTCCCCCATGGTGAGGGGTTACCTTCACCTTTACGGAAGGAGGGGCAATGCGCAAGAAATGCTCCGTAAATAGCTGGGTAATTTTATCGTCATTTTGATGGGGCACCAGCCGCATGGATATTTTGGCATAGGCTTTTGATGGCAGTACCGTTTTTGCCCCTTCACCGATATAACCGCCCCACATACCATTCACATCCAAGGTTGGGCGTATGGAAGTGCGCTCCATCGTGGTGTAGCCTTCTTCTCCCTCAATATCTTCTATATCAAGGTGGTGCTTATATGCGTCCAAATCAAAAGGAGCCTTGGCCATTTCCGCCCGCTCGCCAGTAGAAACCGTGGCCACATCGTCATAAAATCCTGGAATAGTAATACTATTATTATCATCCTTTAAGGAGGCAATCATTTTCGCCAATACGTTGATGGGGTTAGCTACTGCGCCTCCATATACCCCAGAGTGCAGGTCGCGATTGGGGCCTGTTACTTCTACTTCCAGATAACTCAGGCCTCGTAAACCCGTGGTAATGGAAGGGGTATCATTGGCCAACATGGATGTATCGGAAATAAGGATGATATCGGCTTTCAGCTTGTCCTTGTTTTCCCTGATGAAATCGCCCAAGTTGACCGAGCCGACTTCTTCTTCCCCTTCAATCATAAATTTCACGTTACAAGGCAGTGCCCCATTCTTGTTCAAAGCTTCAAAAGCTTTAATGTGCATGTACATTTGGCCCTTATCGTCGCAGGCACCGCGAGCGTATACCTTGTCCTCTTTTATCACCGGTTCAAAAGGGGGCGAATCCCACAGTTCATAAGGGTCGGCAGGCTGCACGTCATAATGCCCGTATACCAAAACAGTAGGTAAGGCAGCATCCACTATTTTCTCTCCGTACACAATCGGATTACCGGCCGTGGGGCAAACCTCCACCTTATCGGCACCAGCCTCTTCCAAACGGTTCTTTATGTATTCAGCCGCATCAAACACGTCATCTTCAAAAGCTTTATCGGCACTCACGCTGGGTATGCGCAATAAATCCAACAATTCATCCAAAAAACGCTGCCGATTGGCGTCGATATATGCATTCAACTGATCCATAACAAAGGCGATTGGTACAGGCAAATGTAATGTTTTCGCCTTTAAATGCTATTATCTCGCTATCAGCAGCTTTTGCATTGCGTACCCGTTTCTATGGGTTGCTTTTACCAGATACATGCCATTGGGTATGGTAGAGATATCGATGGGTTCACCAATGGCCTGCTTAGTCAATATCAGCTTGCCCATCACATCCAATATTTCAATCTGGTCCAAATTTTTTCCTTTCACTATTAGTACATCATTGGCGGGATTGGGATAAGCTGCAAACATAGGAGATGAATAGCCATCATTTAATCCTGAGAGAATATCTTCACAAGTCATGGGTGTGCCCCATGTTTCGTTGCCCTTTTTGTAGTAGATGGGATCCTTAGACTTTGATGCATCAAAATAGTACCAGAATCCTAAACCTTCTATTCCATAAGGATAAATACTATCCGTTATCCAATTAAAACAACCGGATGAATCTAAATATCCTCGTACAAAAATTTCCTTAACCATTCTTCCATTATAAGAGCCGCGACTTGACTGCTCTATATCATAAACTTTTTGATTATCTACTACTGATGTATGCGGCAACTGATTGGCCAAAAAATATGTTGAAAAAACAATGGAAACATCAATAGTATCTGAACCTGTATCCAAAATTTGCCAGTTGTACTTGTTATATTCTAACCAGCATTTTCTCATTTGGTAGTTTATCCTATCTATTTGAGTATCTTTATCTAGAACTACAAATAGTTCTCTACGTACATAGGGGTACAAAATGCCCCCCTCTTCACTGGAAATTTCATCACCTATCTCAAAATCAAACATTTTCTGGGCATCAAGGTTTGTTATACCCACTTCATTAAGACCTACTAAATCCAGTTCCCCTTCCAAGCCTGTCCTAAAATTATGGGCATTTATGAAACCATGCCTTTTGCTAAGCTTTATCGTATCCTCATAATTAGTTTGGGATATTTTTATCCACTTGACACTGTCAAGTACCCCTAAAACAATTTCCTCTAAAATGGCTATTACTTGTGCATTGGCTCCTGTAGTGCTATACGACCAGACATCACCAACCGCAGCAATCGGTTTAATTCGATAGGTACTTGTATCGCTTTCTAAGTAGAAGTCACCGCTACTCTTTTTTACAGAACTTATCCAGTTAAGCGCATAAGCATTCAGTTGGCAATCTCCACTATCAATATATTCAAAATAAGGCCGATTGTAATAAAATGTGTCGGCACCATTTGCTCTCATTGAATCGATTAGCAACGTATAATGTATGTTGCCATTGGAATAAATGGCCGTATCTCCCCATACAAAGGGTGCCCAATCCTGCGCTTGTAGAAAGAAATTGAAAGAGATGAAAATAGAAAGTAACAGAGGTTTCATTTTGCCCTTGCTTTTTCATAAAGCTACTCCTTTCCTTTGAACACAAAATGACTAACACATATTCTTACAAGAATATTACAATTATTTCCTCGGGCTTATCCCCACTTTTTTCAGCTGTTAATACGGCTGCACCAATACGTCTGTTGGTATATGCCATTGGTTATGCAGCTTCCGAATCATCTCCAAAGTAAGCTTTCTTTTCTTGTTGAGTATTTCGCTTACCCTTCCCCTTGAGCCTATAATCTTTTCCAGGTCTTTAGGTTCATAGCCATTTTGCTCCATTCTAAATTTAATGGCTTCAATAGGGTCAGGAGCATCAATTGGATAATGCTCGTCTTCATACTTCTCTATCAGCAATGAAAGGATTTCCAATTCATCACCTTCCTTACTTCCCTTTTTGGCATCAAATATCCCTTCAAGTCGTTTTAAGGCTTGTTGATAGTCGTTCTCTGTTTTGATCAATTTGATTTCCATTGCTAAATTGTTTTTACATTGATGCGGTCATAATCCTGATGGGTGCCAATAAATCTGACCCATACCTAGTGGCTACTTCCTCGGGCTTACCTGTGTCTCCTTCTTAGGAGGGATGACCAATGAATCATTGTAATGTGGCAATATCTGCTTGATGGTAGGCATGCTCAAGGGGTAAGTATCGATAAAATACCATAGCTTGCCATTATCCTGCGATATACCAAGTAGATAACTCTCCGTATCGAGCAACTGGCCCCCTTTTTCCATGATAATGTTTTCCTGTACCAAGCAATGCAGTTCTTTGCCAGCATGTACTACCTTCGTGGGCTTGCCCAACTTGATATCTATTAGGTTATAGCCGTTCTGCTTCATGGCGGTCTGTGCACTAGTCCAACGTTCTATCATCATCGCTTCACCGCCTGCTTCGGTTATTTGGCTAGGATAGATGTGCTTCAACACCAGTTTAAAATCCCCGGTAATGAAGCCTTGCCTTACTTCTTCGGCCTGTTTCAATATCTCCGCCGAATAATCAGGTTGCTTGGGCTTGCAACCAATCAACGAGAGCAATCCTATAGCTCCTATCAATAATTTATATCGCATCAATTCAATTTTGCTAAACTTTCTTCTATTGCCTTTACCTTAGCCTCGCCGTCGCTTAGCTTTTTGCGTTCGCTGTCCACAACGGCGGCAGGGGCACTGCTTACAAATTTTTCATTGCTCAGCTTGCCTTGTACGGAGCGGATAAAGCCCAGCAAATAATCGCGTTCCTGCAATAGGCGGGCCTTTTCCTGTTCAGGGTCAATAGTATCGCCTGTCTTCAGGAAAAACTGGTCGGTGCCTACCAGAAAAGTTTGGGTGCCATCCACTTCGGCATCTACAAAACTGAATTCGCCCAAAAACGCCAGCTTCTGAATCATAGCGCTGAAGGTAGCATAGCGATTTTTATCTTTCACCACAGCATACAACTGCAGCGGCTCCTTTTGTTTCAGGCCTTTTTGGTTGCGCACCTCGCGTACTTTCGATATCACTTCCTTGGCTGCTTCCGCCTGTTGCAATAATGCAGCATCCACTTGACCGGCCTGTGGCCATCTGCTCACGATGATGCAATCTTTGCTATCTCTTTCCCGCAACTGGTTCCAAATCTCCTCGGTGATGAATGGCATGAAGGGGTGCATCAGTTGCAGGCCTTTTTCGAAAAGCTCAATGGTGCGCGCCAGTGTGTGGCTGTCAATCGGTTGCTGGTATTCGGGCTTTATCATCTCCAGATACCATGAACAGAAATCGTCCCAGATGAAGCTGTACACGGCCATGAGCGCATCCGATAGTCGGAAGGCAGCGAAGTGCGCATCAATATCCTGAATAACTTGGTTCAGGCGACTTTCCAGCCAAGCGATGGCCGCTTCATTGTCGGTGTTTTTGTCCTCATAACTTTCCCAACCTTTGATGAGGCGCAGGGCGTTCCATACCTTGTTGCTGAAGTTGCGGCCCTGTTCGCACAGTTTTACGTCAAATAGCAGGTCATTGCCCTTGGGTGCCGCTATCAGCATGCCTACCCTTACCCCGTCGGCACCATAGGTGTCCAGCAATTCCATGGCATCGGGGCTGTTGCCCAGCGACTTGCTCATCTTGCGGCCTTCCTTGTCGCGTACCATGCCGGTAAAATACACATGCTTAAAGGGCTTCTCGCCGGTGTACTCGTAACCGGCCATAATCATGCGCGCTACCCAGAAGAAGATGATATCCCAACCCGTTACCAACACATTGGTAGGGTAGTAATAATTAAGCTCCTCCTTGTTTTCAAAGCCATCGAACACAGAAATGGGCCACAGCCAGCTGCTAAACCAAGTGTCCACCACGTCTTCATCTTGACGCAGGGCAGAGAGGCTTAGGCTGTCATCTTTAGTAGCTTTTCGTGCCAGTTCCAGTGCCTCTTCGGCGGTTTCGGCCACAAAGAAACTGCCATCCTCCAAATACCAAGCAGGTATCTGCTGGCCCCACCACAATTGGCGGCTGATGGGCCAGTTGCGGATGTTCTCCAGCCAGTGCTTGTACAGGTTCTTGAACTGGGCTGGATGGAATTGTATCTCATCGTTCAGCACATTCTCCAGAGCAGGCCCGGCCAATGGCTGCATGTCCACAAACCATTGCAGGCTCAGGCGCGGCTCCACCACGGTATCGGGGTTGCGCTCGCTGTAGCCCACTTTGTTATCAATCTCTTCCACCTTTACCAACTGGCCAGCGGTTTCTATCTCCTCAATGATGCGTTTGCGGGCGGTGAAGCGGTCTTCACCTACATACAATTGCCCAGCGGGGCTGATGGTACCATCATCGTTCATCATGTCGATGGTCTCCAGGTTGTGCTTCTTGCCCAGCTCGTAGTCATTGATATCATGGGCGGGGGTCACCTTCAAGGCCCCCGTGCCGAACTCCATGTCCACGTACTCATCGAATATCACCGGTATGCTACGGCCGATGAGCGGCACCAGCACCTTTTTGCCCTGTAGGTGCGTATAGCGCGGGTCCTTTGGGTTTACGCATACGGCAGTATCGCCCAGTATAGTCTCGGGGCGGGTGGTGGCTATGGTCAGCCATTCATCTTGGCTGCCTTCTACTTGATACCGCACATGGTACAGCTTGCTGCGCTTCTCTTTGTACACTACCTCCTCATTGCTCAGGGTGGTGCGCGCCTTGGGGTCCCAGTTAATCATTTTCAGGTCGCGGTACAGGTAGCCTTTGCGGTACAGGTCCACAAACACCTTAATGACCGCCTTGCTCAGCTTGTCCTCCATCGTGAAGCGGGTACGCTCCCAGTCGCAAGAAGCACCCAAGCGGCGCAACTGTTCCAAGATGATGCCGCCGTATTTATCCTTCCACTCAAAGGCATGCTTCAAAAACTCGTCGCGGCTTATGTCGCTTTTTTTGATGCCCTTTTCGCGCAGCATGCCTACCACCTTGCTTTCGGTGGCTATGCTGGCATGGTCGGTACCGGGCACCCAACAGGCATTTTTGCCCTCCATGCGTGCCTTGCGGATAAGCACATCCTGTATGGTATTGTTGAGCATATGGCCCATATGCAGCACACCCGTTACGTTAGGCGGGGGTATCACAATGGTAAACGGTTCCCGCTCATCGGGCACAGAGCGGAAGAAGCCCTGCTCCATCCAATGCTGATACCATCTGCCTTCCACCAGTTTCGGGTCGTACGTTTTAGCCAGTTCCATATGCTGTAAATAAGGGCGTAAAGGTAGGAATTTTGGGAGGGATTTTTTGGTTTTACATACTGTAAACGCTTATCTTTAGCCTATGGCACGTACTTCAATAACGGCAACTAAAGAAAAGTTACATATGCTAATAGACAGTGTAGAGGATGCTACATTGCTAGAGCTACACCTGCAACTGTTACAAAAACATGTGGGGAATGCCGATGAAGGTGACACCAAGGAGGAGATAGTTAAAAACCTGAAAAAGGGGTTTGAAGAAATGAAATTGTTTAAAGAAGGTAAGACAAAGGGCACGGCACTTAAAGACTTTTTAAATGAGCTTTGAGGTAGCCCTGTCACAAAACTTTAAACAAGAAGCTAAAAGGCTAGTAAAAAAGTATCCCTCCCTAAAAACAGAACTGGCGGAACTGGGCGAAGAACTTTCGGAAAATCCTACACTTGGAATACCCCTTGGTAATGATGTTTACAAAATACGCCTTGCAGTAGCCTCAAAAGGTAAAGGCAAATCAGGCGGGGCTAGAGTGATTTCTTTTGTAAAAATTATTGATACTAAAGTCTACCTGCTTTCCATCTATAATAAGGGCGAGAAAGATAGTATGTCTGATAAGGAGATTAAGGAATTGCTAGAAAAGTATTTATAGAGTTACATCTGCTCTATCCAGTGCTGATAACATCTGCCCTCCACCTGTTTTGGGTCGTACGTTTTAGCCAGTTCCATATGCTGTTTAATGAGGGCATAAAGGTAGGAATTTTGGGAGGGATTTTTTGGTTTTAGCTATGGTAAACGCTTATCTTTAGCCTATGGCACGCACTTCGATAACGGCAACAAAAGAAAAGCTACATAAGCTGATAGATAGTGTAGAGGATGTCGATCTGTTGGAGTTGTACTTGCAACTACCGCTGAAGTACACACAGTTGCCAACACCTATGAGCCAACACCCGAAGAAATAAACGTGCTGTCGCTGGACTATGTCCGGTGACGATAGTACACGGCGGATTGCATCCGCCTTTACTCTGACACAGTCCGACCTGTTATATTGTCACCGGTTGCAAACCGGCGACAGCAGTGGTTAGCTTAGCTTTGATAAACTGCGGGAAATGATTGGTGGCGGTGGTGTTATGCCTACCTTTTTTCGATAAGCTTAAAGCCAATCTGGCGGCAGACAGGCTTACTTTATCTTAGTTCGAAGTTTGCTACTACTAAAATTTGAGCAGTAAGGGGTAGTATTTGTAAAAAAAACATGCATCTTTAAGGCATGTCTATCTGTAATACCTAAAGAGAGTGAATCGCCCGAATTATTTTAATGTTATTGAGGAAAGGTTAAACCTTCTTGCACTTCGCATCACTCGTCGAGGCAAGCTCAATATTTTGGATTTTCATGGACATTCTGAGAATTTCTACCAACGTCTGCTAAATGAAATTTATGGATGGGAAGTAATGAATGAAAATGAAAATAAACAAAATGTTGAAGCAATCGATCTAATTGATCATACCAATAAATTTGTCATCCAGGTATCCTCTACTTCCACCAAACAAAAGATAGAAACCTCACTTTCAAAAGATCTAATCAAAAGCTACAAGGGTTTTACCTTTAAATTTATCTCTATCGCAAAGGATGCAGACGATTTAAGAAAGGAAACCTTTAAAAATCCACATGGCATTAGTTTTACCCCTACTTCTGATATTATTGATATTAAGTCTATCCTAATTACAGTAAGAGGCATGACTATTGACAACCAAAAAAGAGTATATAAATTTATAAAAAATGAACTTAGCCCTGAAGTTAATCTTTTGAAACTAGAATCCAATCTTGCTACCGTAATCGGTATTCTCGCAAAAGAAGATTGGGCTACACACAACCCACCGTCTGAGACTTCTACATTTGAAATCGAGAGGAAGATATCCTATAATGGATTAAATACGGCAAGGTTAATTATCGAGGACTATGCCATTCATTATGGAAGGGTAGATAAAATTTACTCGGAATTTGATTTGCAAGGCAGCAATAAAAGCCAATCTGTTTTGTCATCAATAAGAACAGAATACGCCAAATTAAACAATTCTTTTAATGATGATCGGCTATTTTTTGTAATAATTTCGATGGTACAACAGAAAGTATTAAACAGCTCTAACTACGTTTCAATCCCTATTGATGAACTGGAACTTTGTGTAAGTATTCTTGTTGTAGATGCGTTTATTCGATGTAAAATCTTTGAAAACCCTGCAAATTACATCTATGCTACTTCCTGACAACATCCATCCCGACAATAGCATTTACTATAACAGTGCATTTGTAATCGAATCTTTAAAAAAAGGTACCAATTACAAAATGCTTGATTTGTACCAAGAGGTCAAAACAAGAAAGGTTATGTCATTCTCTGTTTTTATACTTTGCCTTGATTGGCTCTATTTATTGGACATTGCCAAGCTTAATTCCAAAGGTGAAATAGAATTATGTTCTTAAAATCGTTGATAATTTCAAGCGGTACTAGAGTCCTTCGTGAAATTGAATTTCATAAAGGACTTAATTTGATTGTTGACGAAAGTGAACATCAAATCACAGGGAATAATGTTGGCAAAACCACCGTTCTAAAACTAATCGACTTTTGTTTAGGAGCAGACCCAAAAAATATTTATCTGGACCAAGAAACAAAAAAACAAGAATATAAACTCGTCAAGGATTTCTTGATTGAAAAGAAGATTTTAATTACTTTGATTTTAACTGCTGACCTGGACCAAAACACAGATGATATTGTAATCAAAAGAAATTTTCTATCACGAAAAGAAATTATCAGGTCAATTAATGATGAAAATCTCACCGAAGAAGAATTCAATCTCAGATTGTCTACTTTAATCTTTCCAGACCATTTTGCAGACAAGCCTACCTTTAGACAGATAATTTCGCATAATATTCGTTACAAAGACGAAAGTGTAAATAACACACTTAAAACCTTAGACAAATTTGCAAGTGATGCCGAATATGAAACACTATATCTTTTTTTATTTGGTTGTGAATTTACAAAAGGTAATAATAAACAAGAGATATTAGCTAAAATAAAACAAGAAGTTACCTATAAGAATCGGCTAGAGAAAGACCAAACTAAGACTGCTTACGAAACTGCATTATCGTTAATAAACAACGATATTGAAGAATTAAATAATAAAAAATATAATTTTAATCTTAATGAAAGTTTCGAAAAAGATTTAGACAGGTTGAATTTAATAAAATATGAAATAAATAAATTGGGTGCCTCGATAGGCAAGCTAAATATTCGCAGAGGTTTGATAATAGAAACTGAAGAAGAACTAATTTCCAATAAAGCAAATATTGATTTGAGCCAGCTAGAAATGATTTATAAGCAGGCGACTAGCAAAATTGATGGTATTCAAAAGTCCTTTTCTGATTTAGTTGTTTTTCACAATAGCATGATTGATGAGAAAATGAGATTTATTACTAAGGAAATCCCTTTACTCGATAAACAAATTTTAGAAAAAAATGAAGCCCTAAAGCGATTACTTATTGAGGAGAAAAAAACAGCATCCCTGATTGCTAAAAGTGATTCCTTTGAAGAATTGGAACAAGTAATTGCAGATTTAACAGAAAAATATAGAAAAAAGGGAGAGTACGAAAATATTATACAGCAATTAGATGAAGTAGAATCCAATATCAAGGAGTTTAATAAAGAACTTAGTCAAATTGATGAAGAACTTTTTAGTGAAAGTTTTGAGCAAATTGTAAAAAGGCAATTAAATAAATTTAATAAATATTTCGCCTCAATATCTAATGAATTGTATGGGGAACAATATGCAATAAAGTATGACATATTTACAAACAGAAAGGGTCAAAAACTATATAAGTTCAGTACTTTTAATGCTAATATGAGCTCCGGCAAAAAGCAAGGCGAGATATCATGTTTTGACCTAGCTTATATACTGTTTGCTGATGAGGAAAATATTCCTTGTTTACATTTCTTGTTGAATGACAAGAAAGAATTAATGCATGATAATCAGTTGGTAAGGATTGCCAACTTTGTTAACAAAAACAATATCCAATTTGTTGCATCAATTTTGAAGGATAAATTGCCAGATGAACTAAACAATGAGGATTATTTTGTTTTGACCTTATCTCAAGAGAATAAATTGTTTAGAATTGAAAACCAATAACACCTTCATACTAATCAAAGTTTAGCAGCAGCAAACTTGTATTAAAATCCCTCCTATGGCGCAAGAATGGCGCGAAGACTATAGGAGAAGCCTTCTTGTGAGGCCTTGTGGCAACCGAAACGGTATTGCCTTAACTGGCTAGCCCCCCCCTTGTACACCCACCCACCGCATACTGGCGGCTAGGCTTTTCGGTATTCTAGCTAGCCAAACCCGCCACTGAGCATATACCCATTTACCCATTTTTTGATTTGGATTATTCGCACTAAGTGCTTACCATTGATTAATGTGCTGATGTGCTGATTGATTTGAAAATTTGATGATTTGGAAATTTGAAAATGGTTTGGACTGCAATTGTAAATTGTAAATCTGAAATCGTAAATCATTCTACATTCTACCCTCTAAGAATAGAGGAAAAAACAAAAAAACACACTCATTTTAGTGCAAACTATTGATAATCAAAAAAAATAAGCAAAACCGAAGTACTACTGAAGTACCACTGAAGTATCACCGAAACACTACTGAAACTATACTGAAGTACTACTGAAACACCACTGAAGTACTACCGAAATACTACCGAAACGGTTTTTTTAGAGGTAGTAGCTAGATGCTTCAATGAATTTGGAAATTTGTGATTTGAAAATTTGAAAATGGCTTGGACTGCAGTCCCCGCAATAAGCGGGGCAGGTGTAAATTGTAAATCTGAAATCCCCGCAAAAAGCGGGGCGGGCTTCCATCGTAAATCCCTCTACTTTCTACATTCTACCCTCTACAAATAAGACAAAAAAACAAAAAAACACACTTTTTTCTCATAATGCATTGATAAACAGCAAATTAATAGGATTTGAACTACCTGCGAACACCCCTTGAACACCCCTTGAAGCACCCGCGAGATACCCTTGAAGTACCCGCGAACACCCTTCGAAGTACCTGCGAAATACCTGCGAAACAGTTTTTTTAGGGGATATTATACGCAATACCCGCAAACTGGCGCAAGAATGGCGCGAAGACTTTGCGCGAAAGCCTTCTTGTGACAAACCATGAGGCAAGCATTTGCTTGCATCGCCCCCACCGGCCTAAGTTTCAAGCTATGGTCTGCACTAATAAAGTAAAGAGGCTCTATAGTAAAGATTGGCATTGATATCCCAAGCCACTTAAGATACTTTCAAATAACAGAAAAGCCCCGGTACTAAAAAAAGTACCAGGGCTTCCATTAACTGAATTGGCTTAAAATTTCGCTTTTACCATCTTTTTGCTGTCTATCAAATGATTGCCCACATACAAAGAGTAAATCAATTGTCCGGAAGGAAAATCATTGAAATTGAATTCAAGTTTGCCATGGCCGGGCGAAAGTGTTAGGGTCTTAACAATTTCACCTTTCTCGGTAGTGATTTGCATCGTCCCTTTTTCACCACCCGCAACAAAATATTCAATGGAGGTCTGCTCTGTAAATGGGTTTGGAACATTTTGACCAATGTATGAAGGTTGGGGGTACTCACTGCTGCCCATTTCTACATTTTGAATATTACCACTGCCTTGTTCTAATTTAGTCAGCCTTGACATTAGCTCCGCAATCTGTTCATCCTTTTTCTGCAACTCTGCTTTCAGCTCCTCATAGTTGTCATTTATCATACCTTGCTGTTCCTTCACCCCTTCTACCAGCAGAGCAGTCAGGTTTTGATAGGCCACCCCTTTATAGCCATCTGCATAGGTACGTACTACTTCAGGTACCACTTGCTCAACTTGCTGTGCAATGAAACCTAACTGGCGTACCGACTCAAAGTTTTTCTTGGGAAACTCTTCGGTTTTGTAATTGTAATACACACCATTCAGCTTGTTGATTTTTTCCAATGCGCCATTCACAGCTACGATATTTTTTTTATAGCGTTCATCTGATGACACAGCCCATGTACCAGAAACAGCGCCACTACCATTTACAGTTACAAATCCAGCATTTGTAATGCTAAACAAATGGGAATATGTATTGTCGGCTACAGAAAATCCAATGGTACTGTTACTTTGGTCTTTGCCGGTAATAGAAACGCCATAAGGAGTTCGCACGGAAAGGGAAACATCCTCCGTACTATTTTGGGCAGAGATATGAACACCCACATTAGGATCTGAGGCAACATTCGTAAAATGCAATTGTCCCGTCGATTGATCCTCTGCCCCAACAAAGATGGAGTTATCATTCATAGTAATGTTTTTCAAGTCGTCATCGACATGGCGTAACAACTGTAAATGGTCTTCTGTCATAAACATATTCGTTACATTATCATCAATGGGATTGCGGAATACAATGCCTATTTCGTCATCGTTTAACGTAACGTCCCTACTGTCTCCGGCACCGGTCACGTCACCATAAAACAGTACATTCTGATCGATATCGGAAATATGTACTGCACCAATTGGGGAACCAGTACTTATATTAGCATTGCCAACATAAGTAGTGAAAGTGCCATTTCCGTTATCAACCACTAAATGGAAGGCCGCATTATTGGAACCATCCTCATGGTAAATACCGGCACCATCTAATCCAGCAGATAACATACTGCTTACGTTGCCGATGGTAATCCCATTGCGGATATTTTCGAAAGTCCCAACCACTGTTAAATTTGAGGAAGGCGATGTGGTGCCGATGCCTACATTACCACTACCATTATCATAGCTTGCGGTAGGGGTAGCTCCTGTTTGATAATATTGGGCAAATGCCGAAGGGGTGTTTATGGCAAGCAATAGCAAGCCTATAAACAAAATTTTGTTTAAGGTCATGGTTTTGTGTTAAATAGGTTAACTAAATGTACTTCACTGCTGACGGCCGTCAGTACTTGCCTTGAATACATAAGGTGAGAATTAATGTCGCTGCCCAGCTCACATTAACCGCATTCAAGGATAGTTTAAATGTAGGTAATTAATTTTATATTCCAAAGCTATTTTTGGTAATTATTTTGGCATCGATGAACGTTAACATTAAATATAGGTTTGGGTAACTCACATGGTATGTTGTAATGGTTAATTTCTATAGCCGGATTAGAAAGCGACCTGCTATTGGTTGCAAGTAAAACTAACCCAAGTTTCGAGCAATGGGAAACAGGTATGCCATGCCACCATCAAAAGTAAATCGTAACTTAGTACCATGCGGCTGCGTAGCAATGAAAAAACCCTGAAAGAGGCCATACAGGATTTGGTAAACTCATACCGCCTGAAGGACAAGATGCAGGAAACCCGCATCGTGACTGGTTGGGAAGAACTGATGGGCAAAACCATTGCCCGTTGTACGCAAGATGTTTATTTGCAACGAAGCACCCTAGTTATTTGCCTCACAAATGCTACCGTGCGCAATGAGCTATTATATTCCAGGGAAAAAATAAAGGATATGGTCAACGAGTTTGTAGGCGAAGAACTTGTTAAGGAAGTGGTAGTGCGCTAGGATATTTTCCGATTTATTTATCTTGGTGGCATATTTTTTTAGTAGCCAGCCCAATGAAATCGGAAGAAAGCGCCCTGAAACTGCACCTGATAGATAAGTACAGAGAGTTTATTGCCAGTCGTTACGATTATATCGAGTTAAAAGAAAGTCCAGGCTTCCCCGCCCAGATAACCGAGGAGATGGTGGATTCATTGAGGGAGTATTTCCTTCAATATTTATATCCCGAAGCGGTATTCAGGGAACAATTGGATGCGGCATTTGACCAATTGGAGCATTATGTAAACCATCCTTCCAAGGTATGGGGCCTGATGGGCAATATTACTGCTGCAATCTTTCGGTTTGGGGCACAATTTCCTGCGGCTTTGAAGGCAGGCTTGGTGTCATTGGAGGCACATACCGCCGCCAAGCGATTTGAAAAGACCTTAGTGAAAGCCGCATTGGATAAGGGATACGCCATTCCAGTTAGCGATGAGCAGTTTATTGACTGTATCAAAGCAATACCCTTGCACCAGTTGGAGCGTTTCATTACCGAGCTCGGCCAGTTGTTCAATTCGTTTACCAATAGCAGGCTGTTGGAGAAAACCATTCTGATTATGAAAGATGTGTTGGCCACCATGAAAGCCAAGCCGCACTTGTATGGGCCCACAGAAGTAGATGCTATAACCATGGGTATAGAAATCTTAAGGCACGGTTATCAATTGTTTAGCCATTACGACAACAGCCTGAAGCGGCAAATGGTTAACTTTATTGTAGCCAATGAGCGCCAATTTATCCATAGCATCCATGGCATCGAAAAGCCTTAGCGTGAACAGCTTGAGCCGCACAATTTACCTGATTGTAGGTTGCTTGGCGATATCATTTCCATTGTGGGCCCAGCAAGAATTGCAAGGCATACAACAGTTTCCGCCCAATATTTATTTGGATACCGCATTTGCCCCTTTTTATTATGGGGTAGCTTCTGGCGACCCAGATACCAATAGGGTAATGCTATGGACAAGGGTGAGCCCCACCGCCCAAGAAACTGTGACATTGGAATGGGAGATAGCTTCAGATAGCCTTTTCAGCCAATTGGTAAACAAAGGACAAATTCAGGCTACCGCTAGTACCGATTGGACGGTAAATATCGATGCCGATAAACTCCACGCGGGGGGCATTTATTATTATCGCTTTAAGTCCGCAAGTGGCAAGTATTCCCAAGTAGGCAGGGCAAGGACACTTCCCACTAAGAGTGCGCAAAAGGTGCGCTTGGCCATTGCTTCCTGCAGCAGTATCTATTCGGGCTTTTTTAATGCCTATCGGCGTATTGGAGAGCGCAACGATATTGATTTTATGGTGCATTTGGGCGATTACATTTACGACTTTGTGGACGAGGACGAGGAATTCAGGGTGCCTTTGCCTTACCCTACAGAACCAAACAGCCTACAGGAGTATCGGGAGCGGCATAAGTATTATTTGGCCGACCCTGACTTGCGCTATGCCCGCCAACGACAGACCTGGATAGCCGTATGGGACAACCACGATATCCTTTCCTCGACACCCGAGATTACGGAACAGGCCAAACAGGCATTTTTTGAGTATTTACCGATTAGAAAGCAGAATGACCCACAGGAGCCTTACTTAATTTACCGCAGCTTCCAATTGGGCAACTTGGCAGAGCTGTTCATTACCGATCAAGACAGCTATAAGCAGAAAGGAAAGAAGAATGGCGAAAAAACGGTATTGGGTAAAAAGCAATTGGACTGGTTAAAAAGTGGCTTGTCAAGCAGTACGGCTACTTGGCACCTTATAGGAAGCCAAAAACAGATGGCCAGTTGGTATTCAAGGGGCTTGCCCAAAGGCTTGCCTGGAGACGGATACTACTTCAACCCGGGGGATTGGGATGGATTTCCTGAGGAGAGAGCGGCAATCTTAGGCCATCTAAAGGAAAACAATATCCAAAATAATGTGGTTTTGAGCGGGGATATGCACATGTCCTTCGCAGAAAATATTCCGCTTGATCCGCTGGATCGAAAAACTTATGACCGTAGCACTGGTAAAGGTTCTATTGCAGTCGAATTTTTGCCTACCAGTATTTCAAGGGGCAATTTTGATGAACAGGGCATACCGCCGGCATTTATTCCTACTGCACAGGAAATCAGCAACAGCGTGAACCCGCACCATGTCTATACCGAATTCAGCAAACATGGTTATGGTATATTGGATATTAGATCTGAACGTTGTGTAGCGGAATTTTGGTACGTGCCCAAGCTTGAGATAAGCAGCAAACAAAGTTTTGGAGTGGGCCTAAAAGTAGAGAATGGCAACGACCACTGGAATTGGCAGCTACTAGCGGAACCGACACAGTAAACTAGTGCTTCAATTTGCCACTAAAGTTATTTTGTTATTTTTGTTCATAAGCAATCCATATATACCGTTTTGAAAATTTCCGATGAAAGTAAGGTAGGCATTTTGGCGGCATTTGGGCTGGCCATTATGATTATTGGCTACAGTTTTCTGAAGGGTAACAATATTTTCCAGAAGAAATTTGTGCTATACGCTGTATATGAAAACACGGAGGGGCTTAACCAATCTGATTTGGTACGCCTCAATGGCTATCCTGTTGGCAGGGTGAGCAGATTGGCCTTAGGCCCCAACAATAGAATATTGGCCGAGTTGCAACTGGACCAAGATATAAAAGTGACTAAAAGGACGGTGGCTAAAATTGAGAGCGCCGATTTGTTGGGTACCAAGCAAATTTCTCTGATTTTGGATAGTGCTGGGGCCTTGGTTCAAAATGGAGATACCATACTGTCAGAAGCGCAATTGGATTTGACCGAATCGGTGCGAAAGGAACTATTGCCCGTGAAGCAAAAAGCGGAGGCAATGATGGGCTCAATAGATTCAATACTTCAAGTGGTGCAGGGTATTTTGAAAGGGGGAAAGATTGAGAGCAGCATGAATAATCTGAATAAGGCTACTGGTAACTTTGCCCACATTGCCCAAAATGTAGATGAATTGTTGGAGGCAGAAAAAAGCACGATATCCAATATATTGAAGAACGTTCAGGGTATTACAGGCAACCTGAACAAGAATGACGATGCCATCAACAAAATCATCGCCAACCTAGGTGCAGTGTCCGATTCCTTGAAAGCTTCCAATATTCCAGCTACCATAGCCACATTGGATAACACCTTAAAGGACGTGCGTTCGTTAATGAATAAAATCAATGAAGGCGAGGGTACCGTGGGCAAATTGATCAACGACCCTACCCTGTATAAGAATCTTGAGAAATCAACTGCCAGCCTCGATAGCTTGCTGGTTGACTTGAAGCTTAACCCCAGCAGGTACGTCCATTTTTCGGTTTTTAGCAAAAAGGACAAATAATCCGCACTTGAAGTCCGTTATCAGCGTTGACTACAAGCAATGGTAAGGCACCTCTACATATTGTTATTTTTCCTGCTTGCCGCCAGCGCCCATGCACAAGAGGTAAAACGCATTGAAATACTAAATGCCGATGCATTAAGGTCCGACGTATCGAAAGGAAAGGGTAAAGAAGCCAATAAGCTGGTGGGCAATGTACGCTTGAAGCAGGAGGACGTAATACTCAACTGCGACAGTGCCTTGTTTTATACCAAAATAAATGCTGTAGATGCCTTCGGCCATGTACATATTGAACAAGGGGATAGTGTGGACATTTATTCGGATTCATTGAAATACAACGGCGACAAAAAAATCGCGGATCTATATAGCAATGTCACGCTTCGCCAAGGCAATGCCGTGCTCACTACCCCGCGGCTTACTTACTGGATGGATAAGAAAATGGGCACCTATTTCAACGGAGGCCACCTTATCGATAAAGACGTGGATTTGACCAGCTACCGTGGTTATTACTATTCTGATACGAAAACTGCATTCTTTAAAAAGGATGTGGTGCTGAAAAGTAAGGATTATACCCTTTATAGCGATACCCTATCGTACAATACGGAAACGGAGATTAGCACTTTTTACGGCCCCACTAAAATAGTGACCGATACCACCACCATCCACTGCGAAAGCGGCTGGTACAACACCAAGACCGATATAGCCGCTTTCGGTAAGAACACCATATTGGAAAGCAGCCCACAGACCTTGTTTACCGATAGCCTTTACTATGAAAAAGTTACGGGGTTTGGCAAAGCATTGAAAAGCTTTACTTGGATTGATAGCAGTATGGATATTATACTAAAAGGTCGGTTGGCGGTATTTAAAGAAAAGGAAGAGCACATCACTGCTACCGACCAGGCACTTTTGATATATCTATTGGATGGTGATTCGTTGTACATCACGGCTGATACCCTCATCTCTAACAAGGGTATTGATTCCATCCGCAACCTGTATGCTTTTCACCATGTAAAGATTTTTAAAAGCGATTTGCAAGGGCTCTGCGATTCGCTCTTTTTTACCTTTCGCGACTCGGTGATGTGGATGTACCGAGACCCCATATTATGGAACGAGGAAAACCAGTTGACCGGAGATACCATTACCATGACTATGCGCAACGAAAAAATCGATCAGGTGGAATTGAAGAAAAACGGCTTTATAGTCAATGAGTCTGATACGGGGATTTATAATCAAATAAAGGGGAAGAATATTTTCGGATATTTCGAAAACAGTAAGCTCGATAGGATGTTGGCCAAAGGAAACGGCGAGAGCAATTACTATGGCAAGGATGACTCAGGTGCTTATATGGGCTTGAACGAAGCTATCTGCAGTAGCATGTGGCTGTACATGGACAGTACGGGCGTGAGAAAAGTGACTTTTCTCAACCAGCCCTCTGCTACTTTTATCCCCATGCAACAGATTGTACCCAAAGACCATTTGTTGAAAGGGTTTAATTGGCGCAGTGCAGAAAGGCCCTTGAAAAAGGAAGATATAATGAGTTGGTTGCCAAAGGAAGCGGTTATTTCTGGCAACAAACAATAAAGTAGGGTGTTTTAAGGTTAGGCCTTAGTTGGGCTATGTGGAATTTATTCCGCCACCACCATTTCGACAAGCCTGACATAGCCTTTATTTTGGCTATTTTTTGACATCCCGATATATTTTATAAATTAGCTAGCTTGTTATCAAATCGTGTTTGATTAACTACAACTAAGGAAACCGGACTGAATGAAAAATTGGTACAAATTATTTATCGCGAGCATAGGTTTGTTTTGTACGGTCCATACTTGGGCACAAACCATTACTGGTAATGTAAAGGACAAAACAACGGGAGAGCCATTGTTTAGTGTTACCGTGTTAATTGAAGGTACAACGCGTGGGGCTGTAACTGACTTTGAAGGTAACTTTACCTTAGAAGCCGATACGGTGCCCCCATTCAACTTGCAGATAACCTATCTAGGGTATGAAACCCAAACCATCCCAGTAACTCAGGCAAATATTGGACAGCCTATCAATGTTAAATTGGCCCAATCGACCGTATTGACTGAAATTGTGGAAGTAACCGATATCCGGATAACGGAAAAGCAAAAAGAATCTCCATTAACAGTGGAATCCATGGGCATTTCCGCCATTAAGGAAACCCCAGCAGCTAATTTTTATGAAGGCTTGGGGCAATTGAAAGGAGTTGATTTAACCTCAGCTAGTATTGGTTTTAAGGTAATCAATACCCGCGGTTTTAACAGTACTTCCCCTGTACGCTCCTTGCAGATTATCGACGGGGTGGATAATCAGGCACCAGGACTTAACTTTTCTTTGGGCAATTTTTTGGGGGCTTCTGAACTGGATGTGCAAAAAGTGGACCTTATAGTAGGCGCAAGTTCCGCTTTTTATGGGCCTAATGCTTTTAATGGCGTAATCAGCATGACCACCAAGGACCCGTTCATGCATAAAGGGTTATCTGTTAGCCTCAAAGGTGGCGAAAGAGCTCTTTTTGAAGGGGCTGTGCGTTGGGCCCAACCCTTCAAAAACAAGGCGGATAGGGAATTCTTCGCCTATAAATTGAACTTCTTTTATTTAAGGGCCAATGACTGGGAAGCAAGAAACATAGCCCCAGTAGAAGGTACCCAAGAGAGTTTTGGGAATCCCGGCGGGCATGATGCCGTTAACCGCTATGGCGATGAGACCCTATTTTCAGCTACCAGCAATCAAGAGATATTCCGTTTCCCAGGGCTTCGCAACTGGTACCGCACCGGTTATATGGAAGAAGATATCGTAGACTACAATACGGAAAACATTAAGGCTAATATTGCACTGCATTTCAGAACTAAGAAAGAAGTTGAATTTATCGTCAGTAGCAATTTTGGCAACGGCACCACCGTATACCAGGGCGATAACCGCTATAGCTTGAAGAACATTCTTTTCTTCCAAAACCGTTTTGAGATACGCAAGGAGAACAAGTTTTTTGTGAGGCTGTATGCTACCCATGAAAATGCCGGCGATTCATACGATGCCGTTTTTACGGCCATTAAACTGCAAGATGCCGTTAAATCAGATAATGACTGGAGTACTGCTTACCGCAATTACTGGGCAAACAATATCGTAAATCAGGTTAAGTCGTTGGAAGGCTACCCACCTGACCCCAGCATAGGGCAGCCATTTAATCTTGACCAAGCAAATGCAATCATTGAAGCCAATTATGATTCGATATTGGCCTGGCATATAGAGTCTAGAATGTCAGCCGATAGCAACCGTTTGGTCCCAGGCACCCCCGAGTTCGATTCCCTTTTGAACAGCATTACGTCCAAAGAAGTATATGCCGAGGGAGGAACAAAGTTCTATGATAAGTCTGCCTTGTACCATGCCCAGGCGGAGTATAAGTTTACCCCTACCTGGCTCGATATTACCCTAGGGGGCAATTTCAGGTTGTACACGCCCAATTCAAGGGGTACAATTTTTAAAGATACCGCAGGCATTACTATAACTAATTATGAGTTCGGTTTTTATCTTGGTTTCGAAAAACGCCTTGCCGAGGATAAAGTGAAAATCAACGCTACGGCAAGGTTGGACAAAAACCAAAACTTTCCAGTATTGGTCTCTCCCGCTGCAAGTATCGTATATACTCCCACCAAAGACCATATCTTACGTTTTTCTTTTTCGGCGGCTATCCGAAACCCTACTTTGCAAGACCAATACCTGTACTATAACGTAGGTAGGGCCATATTGATAGGCAACCTGGATGGATTCGATTCTTTGGTAACTATCGAATCTTTGCGCGAGGTTTATGGCGGGCAGGCCATCGACTACAGTAAGCTGGATTATTTCGATGTGGACCCAGTGGTGCCGGAGAAAGTACGCACATTGGAAGCCGGGTATCGCACTACCTTGTTCAATAAGGTGTATGTTGACATGGGCTATTACTTTAGTTTTTATAAAGATTTCATTGGCTACAACTTAGGAGCGGTAGCCCCCAAGAACTATATTACTGATTCTACCTTCATCATTGACCAAAGCGAAATTCAGCCCTATCGGGTGGCCAGCAATGCTACCTCACGGGTAACCACACAAGGGTTTTCAATCGGTATCAACTATTTCTTCTACAAATATTTATCATTGAATGGCAACTACTCTTGGAACGTATTGAACAAAGAAGGTGCTGATGACCCCTTGATTCCCGCTTTCAACACTCCGGCTCATAAGTTCAATATCGGTATAGCTGGTAAGGATATTGTGTTCAAAGCAGGCAAAGCAGGTTTAAAGGATTGGGGCTTCAATGTCAACTGCAAATGGGTGCAATCATTTGTGTTTGAGGGTTCGCCCCAGTTTACCGGTAGGGTTCCCAGCTTTTGGTTATTGGATGCGCAAATCAATAAGGTGGTGCCAAAAATTTATACCACATTTAAGTTAGGTGCTTCCAATTTGCTGAACTATGAGCATATCGAAGTGTATGGTGGGCCTGTGATAGGAAGAATGATATATGGCTCTATTACCTTTGAATTTAACAAAATCTGATTATTGCTAAACATTACTTAACTTAGGGAACACAAAAATGCCACTATGAAAAAAATTGTTACACTACTCGTTGCGGTGTTCATGCTGCAAGCCACAGGTGCTTTTGCCCAGCAAAGGTACTTGGATGAAGTTTTTTCCGATATTACCATTGATTCCAATGTGACCTACGGACGGAACATCACCATGTTCTATAAGCTGTTGGGTGCCGGCAATGGCAGGGAAGAGGATTTGAAAATGGATGTGTACTATCCTACAACCGATACGCTTGCCGAACGTCCTTTGATTATTTACTTCCATACCGGAAGCTTTTTGCCCATCGTGTTTCCTGGCACTAATACACCTGTAAACCAACAGGCAACGGGTACCAGAAAAGACAGCACGGTAATGGAAATGTGCCGTCAGTTTGCCAAGCGTGGCTATGTTGCTGCTGCTGTTTCCTACCGTTTAGGTTGGACACCTACTGCTTCAGCCACTTCTGATAGAACAGGCACCTTGTTGCGTGCTGTATATCGCGCTATCCAAGATGGCCGTACCGCCGTGCGCTGGTTCAGGAAAGATTACGCTACCAACAGCAATAGCTATGGTATCGATACTTCCAAAATCATCGTTTGCGGGCAAGGTTCCGGTGGATACATTGCATTTGGTATGGCAACCTTGGACGACCAAGCGGAAACGCAAATCTCGAAATTCTTAGATTTGACTGACCCATTGAATCCAAAGCCTTTGGTGTATGCGGATAGCTTGGGCGATGTATATGGCTTTGGCGGTACCTATGATACCATTAATCCAAATTCGGGTAATATCGAAAACTGGCCCGGGTACAGTTCCGATATCGATTTAATGCTTCAGTTCGGTGGTGCATTGGGCGATTCTTCTTGGTTGGAAGACGGGGATGTGCCTATGGTTGCAGCGCACGTACTTACTGATGAATTTGCACCTTACAAAAATGGCATCGTAATAGTACCTACCACAGGCCAATTTGTTGTGGATGTTATGGGACCTTGGAATGCGGTGAAGAAGTCCAATGAACTAGGTAACAATGATGTATTACTTGCAAGGACTTTTAACGACCCATACACACAAGTGGCCGATAGCCGTAATGAAGGTGTGAGAAACATTTTCCCAATTGATTTGCCACAAGGTAGGGGCTCATACTGGGAATGGTGGGATGTAAATGCTGTACCGTCAAGCGTTGCTACCTCTACCTCCAATCCTAACCAGAGCAAAACTCAGGCCTTGCGTTACATTGATACCTTACAAAGTTATTTTAACCCTCGTATTGTAGTGGCTCTTGGTTTGCCAGGCGAAGAGAACTTCCCTGTGGGAATTGAAGAAGTAAAACTTGCAGAAAACGTGCTGAATATTTACCCCAATCCAACCAGCGACAGGGTAACTGTTCAAGTTACTAAGGGTAACTATGAAATCAAGGAAATCAGCTTGATGGATTTGAGCGGTAAAATATTGAAATCTGAAACTGCTAATTCCTTAGGCAGCATCAGCATTGAAAAAGCTGGATTGGCCAATGGCGTGTATGTGCTGAATGTGCGCTTTGCCAATGGTGAGCAAGCCAACACAAGGGTTATCTTTCAATAATCATTAACAGTCAAGAAATCGAAGCCCCCGTTTGTATAACGGGGGCTTTTTTTTGCTAAATGGGTGATAATAGTTAAGGTTTTACCACTTTTCTTACCTTGCCATCGTTGCTGATAATAAGCTCCACGTGTAATGGAGCCTTCTTGCTAGAGGTGCCTTGGGGGCTCACCCAAGGCTGCGAACGGATGGTTTCGTCGTACCTTTCGCTGGAGCTGTAATTCTTTCTAAAGGAATAGCTGTCGTAACCATTTTCGCGTTGGATGGGGTACACTTTTGATACGAAGTTCTTTGAGTGCTCGTAAGGTAGTTCCCCTATCTTCCAGCCTGTACTGGTAGTCTCGGTATAATAGTATTTACGGCCTTTATAATCTATGTAGCTACCTTGGCAGTCAGCGCAAGCTATCCCTACTGCCATGTGCCCTGGCGGTGAAATGAGTATGGTAGCATAGCCCATTTCATCCAACAAAGCGGCAAGCAGTATCGCCGAATCTTCGCAGTCACCGCCCAAATCCACCAAAGTTTCTACAGGGTACTTGGCATACTCTATCTTATCATTGGCATCCTTCACGTATTTAAGCCCTTGTACGAAAGCTACCACATAGTTTACCCTTTGCCATTCGCTCAGCTTTAAAAAGTCGGCCTTAGCCCTTATTGCCCTTGCAAAAGCGCTTACTACGGCATGTTCCTGGTCTTCCCTGGTAAAGTCTGCATAATTCTGTCCCCTAGCTAGGTGCCTATAATACAGATAATCGTTTTGGCTGAAGCGAAAGGTCATTACCTGCGGCTTCTGGTTATAAGTCCATTTGTACTTTCTAATCAGTACATTTGGTTGTTGGGCCAAAGCATTATAGCTGGATAAAGACAGAAAAAGTACGATTGTGAAGTACTTCCAAACCCGCATGATCAAGTTGGTTATTGCTATTAAATCAATAAGTCAATGTCTATACGATAGCGAAAGTTCCGATAAGTTTATTGTGTAGTCAAATGTTAAAAATGGTCAATTAAAAAGGCCGGGTGGTATGCCCGGCCTTTAAAAGAAAGATTTTCAGCAGGTTACTCTATAATCAGTTTTTGGCTTAATGAACGGCTGTTGGTCTTGATTTTTAAAACATAAACCCCCGATGCTACTTCATTAACATTGATAGTGGCTATTTGGCCATTTCCTAGTTCAACTTGTCCGTTGTAGATAATCGCACCCACTGCATTATAAAGGGTTACTTCCATGTTCTCCGCAATGCCTTGCTTACTAATATGGATAACACCTTGCGATGGGTTAGGATACACGCTTAAACCGCTGGCCAAATTGATTTCATCCAATCCAACATAAGTGGCGAATATCTCCTCAGATATGGAGGAACAGCCATTTCCGTCAGTTACGATTACTGAGTAATTGCCTGATTCGGTAATCACCAGACTTTGTGAAGTGGCCCCAGATATGGTATCGCCATTTAGGAACCACTGGTATTCGCTTGCGGTATCCCAACTTGAAACCAAGGTGTCACCTAACTGGATAAAGGTGGTAGTATCTGGTTTTGGCAAAATCACATAATTAACGGTATCGCTACCTTTACAGCCATTGGTGTCAGTAACTGTTACAATGTACTGCCCACTGCTGCTAGGCAGAATAATGGGCGAAGTGGATCCGCCAGGCTGCCACAGATAAGCAACATAGCCAGAGCCATCATTGGCGTTCAATGAATCCAATTCATCCCAACAGCGGTTACCATCGCTACCAGCTTTGGGGCGTGGAAGTGGATTGGTACCAACGGTAATTGATGAAGTAGCTGTACAACTGCCCACCGTAACCGTTACAGCATACGTTCCGGCATCGCTGGCAGCGGCATTGGCAATGAAGGTAGAGGCACCTAAAGCTATAAATCCATTAGGGCCGCTCCATACGTAAGAGGCACCGCTGGAGGTATTAACGTTCAAGCGCAAAGTATCGCCAATACATACAGGGCTATTGGAACTGGTGTTTGCAATAGGAGGGGTATTAACTGTTACTTGTATTGAAGCAGTTACGGAACCACAACCAGCAACAGTAGCGGTTACGGTATAAGTGCCTCCATCAGCAAGGCTTACACTAGGCCTTGAAGGGTTCTGGCTATTGGAAGAAAAGCTTCCAGGGCCGCTCCAAGCATAGGTAGCACCAGGAACAGTAGTGGAAGTAAGGCTTAATAAATCACCTGGGCACAATGGGCTATTGCTGCTCAAGGTAGGTGCAGATGGGCTGGCAGTAATGGATACAATGGTGGTGTCAGTAGAAGTACCGCAGGAACCTGTAGAAACAACTACGGTATAAGTGCCGGCATTAGAAACCGAAACCGAAGGTATAACAGGGTTTTGTTGGCTCGAAGTAAAGTTGTTAGGCCCAGTCCAACTATAAGTGGCACCATTGATGGTAGTGGCAGACAATGTTAAAGGCTGGCCTGAACAAGCAGGACCATTATTACTGGCAGTTACAGCAGGTGCTCCAGCAGTAATGGATACAGTCACTGTATCGCTGGCACTTCCGCAACCATTGGTAAGGGTTACAATATAATCACCGGCATCAGCAACCGTTACGGCATTTCTTGTTGGGTTTTGCTGGCTTGAAGTAAAGTTGTTAGGACCTGTCCAATCATAAGTAGCCCCCGGGGAACTACCGATTGACAAGTTAAGATTCTGCCCTACGCACAGAGGGCTGTTGCTGGTAGCGGCCAAACCGGTTGGTACATTGTTTACCACCACTGTAGTAGTATCGGAAGTGGAGCCGCAGCTTGCAGTGGTAACGGTATAGATATAATCGCCCCCGGAGTTGGCTTGCGCACCAAAAGAAGGATTTTGCAAAGATGAATTGAAGCCATTAGGCCCTGTCCAACTTATGATTCCAGAAGCCACGGAGCTTCCAGATAGGATAATAATATCTCCTACACAATAAGGGCCATTGTTGCTTGCCGTTACCGCTCCAGGACCAGGATTTACCGTTACGCTTACTGAACCGCTTACTGGGCTACAACCTGTTACGGTTACTGTTACATTATATTGGCCCGCATCGGCTTGGGTAATGGCCCCCCTTGAGGGGTTCTGTAAAGATGAACTGAAACCGTTAGGCCCGTTCCAGTTATATGTTCCTCCTGCAATAGTAGAAGCAGTAAGGTTCAATGTTTGTCCTTCGCAAACAGGGGAGTTCGACGAAACCGTAGGCGCAGCAGGCTGGGGATTGATTACTACCGTGGTAGTGCTAGTTGCTGTACAACCTCCTACAGTAGCAGTTACCGTATAGTTACCTGCGGCTGCCAAGCTTACTGAGGCAATACTTGGATTTTGCTGGCTTGAAGTAAAGCCGTTGGGTCCTGACCAGCTATAAGTGGCACTGGCTACGGTTGCTGCATTCAACTGTAAAGTTTGCCCCTCGCAAACAGGGGTGTTTGAGCTAGCTGTTGGTGTGCCAACCGGTGCAGGTTGTGTTAAAGTAACGGTTGCTGTATCGCGGCAAGAGCCTTCTACAGCTATCACGGTGTAAGAACCTGCGCCTAGGTTGCTCCAGCTTCCAGTGGTATTACTGCTACCGCCGTTCAAAGTATAGGTCACCGTGCCAGTAGCACCAGTTACTGAACTAGTAATACTGCCATTGGTGCTTCCGTTACAAGTTGGGTTGGTACCGCTAGATGTTAGGCTCAACGAACAAGCTGTGGTAGTGCCAACTACTTTTATCTCATCTACTGCGAAGGCTGGGTCGGCGGCTGTTGCACCGCCCCCACCTAGTTGTGCCCACATAAAGGCAAAACGCAAATCTGCGACATTGTCCCATGCAGGATTGGTAACAGTAGACAGGGTCCAAGAACTTATGCTGCCATAATTAGCTCCTTGCTGAATCCATGAGTTACCGCCATCAATACTATAATATAAACGGCCACGGTAGTTATTGTTTCCTCCATTACACAGATAATAGAATGTAAGGGTTACATTGGTAGCACCTAAAGTACTGATACCCGTATTCAGCTTTGTAAACACATTACCCGTTGCAGGTGCCAAAAAGCTAGCATTACCTGCCAAATCATTTTGAATGTGCATATACACGCTTTGCGGAAAACCAGTTACAGCCGCGGGTTGATTAGGAGTAGTACCTCCGAAAAACCCACCATTATAAGTATTATTGATGTCCCAATAGTTGTTGTTAGCAGGGTCACTTCCCAAGTCGGAGGTATTCAATGTCCAAGTAGTACTACTGCCTGAGTTGAAATTCTCAGAATAAAGGGTTGTTTGTGCAAAAGATAGGTTGCCTATAATCGATAGACCTACCAAGCATGCCATTTTCACATACCATGGCTTCACTTGCTTGTAAAAACGATTCATATAGAATAGGGTTTTGGTTTGGTTAAGCCTGAAAAACCTTAAACTTGGTTTAACGGAGAATAAATATAAAAATGCTACTCGGTTATTTGTGGCTAAAAAAACAAACTAATTATAAACGGAAAACCAACTTCGCCAAAAAACATTAGATGATTAGAGCATTCTTGCCAAAGCAACTTACAATCGGATGACATTATTTCTGAATGGGAGATATCAGACGCTTTGCATAAACAAAAGTCAATGCAACAAATGGAAATAGTAATATCCTTTAATAACCGCCGCCAGGGGGAGGGGAACCAGGGGGCGGTCCGCCTCCAGCAGGCATTCCTGAAGGGCCCTGCGGCACCGTAGGTATCTCCATATCCTTATCATTCTTCCCGCCTTTAAATTTGCGGATGTTGTAAGTAAAAGTCAGCATTACATAACGCTGTAATACATCGGTGCGCACATCTTCGGTATATATTTCCGTAATGTTCCTAGTAATGCTGTTGTTCTGCTTTAAGATATCGTAAGCCGATACTTTGATTTCTCCCTGCTTATTTTTGAATAGCTTGGTACCAACGGCGGCATTCCATAGCAGGAAGTTTTGGTCGAAGCCGCCACTCAAGCCTGCGTAGAACTGATGGCTTAAGTCGGTGTTGATGAACAAATCTTTCCAAAATATCCAATTGATTCTTAGCCTACTATTCTGATTGAAATAGCTATTGTCGCTTTGGGGCTGTAAGGTGTTTTTTACGAAAGTATAGCTGGAATTGGACGAAACGGTAAAGTCAATTTTCTCGCTGATATTGCTGCTCACAACAAGACCCAAGCTAAAAGTAGTGCTGTTGGCAATATTGATTTCATTGTTAATTTTTCCAGGTGTATGGCTGTAGGCCACCCCAGCATTGAGATTGAAGTTCGACTTCATGAATTTTAGTGGAAGGCCATAGGTCAGGAATGAACGCAAGTTGAAATAACCGTCCAAATTTTCATAGGTTGTCAATTGCGAGCCCGTTTGCAATACAATACCCTCAGCCAGTGTTGTATCCTCGGTAGCGATAATCGTGTTCTTGCCAATGTAATTTTGGGTATATCCCCCTGCTATCATGAAAAAGAGGGAAGTAGATTTTTCTGTATTCGATGCCGAGTACCTGCTGAACAGCCGATGCTGTATTTCCTGCGCCAATCCTGGATTTCCACGGGTCAGCTTTAGGGGGTTGGAATTGTCTATCACGTCCTGCAACTGCTCGATATTGGGCTGGTTGGTGCTGGTGCGGTAATTGAGTCGGATACTCTTTTTATCGGTAAACTTATACATCAGCATGGCATTGGGCAGTACGTTCTGAAAGCTACGGCTAATTTTGGCTTGATAGGGAAAACTTTGGTCGCCATCCAGTTGCGACCATTGGTAGTTAGCTCCTAAGTTAAATTGCAGCTTATCGTTGTTGAACCGATAAGAAATACCACCATATTGAGTTTGGTAACGGCTATCGAATATCACCGTTAGGGTTGTGTCCAAAGCCGTATATTCTTGGGTAGCAGTTGAGAAATCATAGGTTTCTTTTTCTGAAGCTACTTTATTATAAGTATTGCCATAATTGAACTGTACCAATCCATTCTTTCCTGCGCCCTCGGTATAGGTGATATTCGAACCAATAGACCAACCATTTTTATCTAATTGGGCGTTTTGGTCCAAAGTATCGGCGTAGATGCTGTCCGCAAAGTAGTTGGTTTCCGAATAAAGGAAGCTTTCGCCATTATTCTGCGTGTACCCATTGGTGAGCGTAAAGGATAAACTCCTCCCCTTTTTCTTAAACCGGTGTTGATAGGTCGCTTCATTGTTAAAGTTCATCCCTAGCAAATCCGATTCGAAGTTATTGACAATATTATTCAGCAAAGCCTCTCCGGTAGTGGTTTGCCCCGTCAAATTGCTAAAGCCGTTGTTTTGCTGTAATGAAAAACGCGGGCGAACTATCAAGGTATTCATACTATCTATCTTATACTCCATCCGCACATTGAATCGGTGGTTGATATTGCGGCTGCTATTCAGAGACTGCTCTTCATAAACCTGTGCGCTATCGCCGCCTAATACATAGTCTCTAAGTGTTTCGCTGTTGGCATCATTGTCGCTCAGGTTGAAAAAATAGCTAGCGGTCAAATCCACTTTTTTGTGCTTTCCCCACTTATCGGTATAGTTAAATCCGAAGGCATGAGTAGTGGATATGCCATTGCGGGTGTTCACCAAAAAATCGCTGTTGCCACCACCCCAGCCACCGCCACCTCCGCCGAAACCACCCCTTCTACCACTAGAACCCAATACACCCACCAAGTCTTCTGCCGAGAAGTTCTGCTCGTTCACATTGTTCGATTGCGCCAGCAAGGTAATGCGCCTATCTCCCTTAAAAATATTGATATTGGCTCCGGCTCGGAAAACGTGGTCATTACCATAACCATAACCACCGAATACCTTTCCGAAATACCCTTCCTTCGCTTTGGATTTGGTGATGATATTGATGGTTTTACTGGTGTTTCCGTCATTGAATCCCGTCAGTCTCGATTGCTCGCTCTGCTGGTCGAAAACCTGTATTTTGTCAATCACCTCTGCGGGCATGTTTTTTAAAACCGCGTTGGGGTCGTCTCCAAAAAACGGCTTGCCATCTACCAATACCTGCTTTACATCATCCCCCTGTGCCTGTACTTTGCCATTCTGTACCTGTATGCCCGGCATTTTGGTCACTAGATCCTCGGCATTGGCATCAGGGTTGGTTTTAAAGGCTCCTGCATTAAATTGGGTGGTATCCCCCTTTTGGGTAGATTGCGAAACCTGTTCTACCACCTCTACGGTGCCTAGGTTGATGGCATCGGAACGCAACAAGATTGTTCCCAACTCCAACCCTTGCCCATCTGCAAGCTGTATGTTCCTTAAAGTATCCGTAAAGCCAATAAATGACACCCGCAACACATAGCTACTAGCGGCAACATTTAAAAAGGCAAATCGTCCCTCCGCATCAGTTGCTGTGCCCAAAGTCACTGAATCGGGCAAGTGCAACAAGCTAATACTAGCACCGGGCAATGGGCTTTTATCCTTGCTGTCAACTATGGTTCCACTGATACTTTGGGCTTGTAAAGCTGTAGATAACAACAAAAAAACTACAATCAGGTATCTCAAAATCGTTCCGGCTTTACACAAAGTTACAGCATCACTAACGATCAGACAGCCAATTGTGATGAAAGTTTAAACGTCAATATCGTTTAATTTAACGTTAAATTTTTGCTATTCACAATATTGGTCATTGCTGTAGAACAAAATTTTACTAGTTTTTATGTGATGAAAAAGCTAAACTCATTTTCCCTATTCATTTTGCTGGCCATTTGTGCCATCATCATAGCTTGGTCGTCGTACAGTCAAGAGAAAGGAGCAATTGACGTACAAGGCCACCGTGGCGCTAGGGGCAACTTTCCTGAAAACAGCATTCCCGGGTTTGTATTTGCCTTGGAAGCCGGTGTTACCACACTAGAAATGGATGTGGTAGTTACCAAGGACAAACAATTGGTAGTAAGCCACGAGCCATGGATGAACGCCGACATATGCGAAACTGGCGATAAGGCACAAGAGGAACTGAATATCTACCAAATGACCTATGAGCAGGTGAAAGGCTTTGATTGCGGGTCGAAAGGGAACCCTAAGTTCGAGCAGCAGGAGCCAATGAAAATGCACAAGCCCTTGCTTTCTATGGTAATTGACACAGTGGAAAAATTGGTGAAGCAAGGGCAGCGCAGGGTAAAATACAATATC
This sequence comes from Chitinophagales bacterium, assembly GCA_033762815.1. Classification (GTDB taxonomy): domain Bacteria; phylum Bacteroidota; class Bacteroidia; order Chitinophagales; family CAIOSU01; genus JANRLF01. The sequence goes on from JANRLF010000007.1 coordinate 276,205, forward strand.
GAAACAAAAAGCCGGCCCGAAGGTGATGGCATCTACCACCCTGCTCCTGCTGAATTTGCCAAATTGCTATATACCCTGCTAAAAGAGAAAGGGATTTTGGACCATGTGACCATCCAGTCATTTGACCCTCGCACCTTGCAGGAAATGAAGAAGACTGACCCTAAAATAGCATTGGTATTATTGGTTGAAAATGGCTTAGGGTTGGAGAAAAATGTTGACCTGCTAGGCTTTACCCCACAGGTGTACAGCCCGTATTTCAAATTGGTAAATGCCGAATTGGTGAACGAAGCTCATGAAAGGGGCATGAAAGTAATTCCATGGACGGTGAACGACAGTAGCATGATTAAAGAACTGCTGGCTCATGGCGTTGATGGCATTATAACCGATTATCCAGAAATGGGCGTAAGGATTGCCCGAGAATATATTAAACACCCCTAGTTATGAAGCTACTGTATTTGGTAAGACATGGCAAAGCCGCCTGGAGGCACCAGGAAATGAATGACCATGAGCGACCACTGAAAAAGAAGGGCAGGGAGGAAACCGCTTTCATATCACAGCATCTGGCCCAGAAAGGGGTAAGACCGGGCTTATTGGTAACCAGTCCCGCAAAAAGGGCACTGCAAACCGCCGAGATATTGGCCCAGGACTTGGAAATACACCCGGACAACTTAATGATCAATATTTCCCTTTACAACTCATCGCATGAAGAATTGTTGGCAGTCATTCTAGGGCTGCCCAATGAATACAATGAGGCCATGCTCATCAGCCACGACCCTGAGATAGCCAATATTGCCTCATTTTTAACCAACAGCGTCTTTGAAAAAATTCCCACGGCCGGTGTGGTCTGCATCAGCTTTCCAACCAATACTTGGCATACTATTAGCCAGAACAGCGGACACATTGAATATTCCCTGTCGCCTAAAATGTTCGTGTAATTTCTTAACTTTGCCGAAATTTTAAGTTTACAATTGCTTAACATAGCGATAGCTTGGTATGCCCAGAAAGGAAGAAGGAAAGATTATCAATAGAGAAATCAGTTGGCTGTCATTTAACGAAAGAGTGCTGCAAGAAGCTGCAGACCCTAGCGTGCCCTTACTTGAGCGGCTAAAATTCATGGGCATCTTTTCCAACAACCTCGATGAGTTTTTCCGGGTACGATTCGCCAGCGTAAAAAGGGTGGTCAAATACAAGGTAGGCGGTGAATTCCTGCAAGGCGGTTCGCCGAAGCAGATTTTGAACCAGATTAAAGCCATCTCCCTGCGTCAGCGCACTCAGTTTCAAAAAATATACGAACAGATTCTGTATGACCTGGAGAAAGAAGGCATTTACATCCTTAATGAAAGCAATTTAGACAAGGACCAAGCGCTCTACGTTCAGCAATATTTCTTAGAAGTAGTGCAGCCCAACCTTACCCCTTTGTTGATAGATGTGATGCCTGAGTTCCCTACCCTGAATGACCATCACATCTATTTAGCCGTAAAATGTTCTACCAAAAAGAACAAGAACGGGAGCGGTAAAAAAACACGGTACGCCCTCATTGATGTACCCACCGATGTTTGCCCCCGCTTTGTGGTGCTGCCATCGCCCGATGATAAGCATTATATCATTTTGCTAGATGACATTATTCGTTATAACCTGCGGGAAATCTTCTACCTGTTCGAGTTTGACAATTATGAAGCCTATACCATCAAACTTTCCCGAGATGCTGAACTGAATATCGACAATGATGTAACTACCAGTTTCATCGAGAAATTGAGCAAAAGTATCCGTAAGCGGGAGGTTGCCACGCCCGTGCGATTTGTTTATGACGAACAGATACCCAAGGATTTATTGAATTTCCTGACCAGCAAACTCAACATTACCGAGCACGATAGTATCATACCGGGTGCACGATACCATAATTTCCGCGACTTCATCCATTTTCCTGATTTGGGCCTTCAGCACTTGAAGGAAAAGAAAATGGCCCCTCTACCGCATCCGGCATTGAAGCCATATACGAGCATTTTCACCGCTATCAAGAAAGGGGATATACTACTGCATTTCCCCTACCAATCCTTTCACCATATTACCCATTTGCTTCGGGAGGCGGCCATCGACCCGAAGGTGAAAGAAATCAGCATGTCGCTTTACCGTGTTTCCCGAGATTCCGCAGTAATCAATGCGCTTTTGAATGCATTGCGAAATGGCAAAAAGGTAAATGTAATTGTGGAACTGCAGGCCCGTTTTGATGAGGAACGCAATATTTATTACGCAAAAAAGTTGGCCGATGAAGGCGCTAATATCATTTATGGCGTTCGTGGGCTAAAGGTACATGCCAAGCTTTGCCTAATTACCAGGAAGGAAAAAGGCCAAATGGTTTATTATGCAAGCATCGGTACTGGCAATTTTAATGAAGACACGGCACGCCTATACTGCGATGAAAGCCTCTTTACGTGTGATACCAGAATCACTGGAGAAGTGGCTAGGGTCTTCGGTTTCTTGGAGAATCATTTGAAAGTGGGTACGTACCGCCATTTGCTGGTTTCGCCGTTTACTATGCGCCGCAAGCTGGTAACCCTTATCAATCAGGAGATGAAAAACGCACAAGCTGGAAAGCCTGCTGAAATTATCTTGAAACTGAACGGCCTAGTGGACGAGAACATGGCACTAAAACTATATGATGCCAGCAAAGCTGGCGTAAAGGTGCGCCTCATTATTCGCGGCATTTGCGCCCTGATACCAGGCATGAAAGGCATTAGCGAGAATATCGAAGCTATCAGTATTATCGACAAGTACTTAGAACATTCCCGCGTATATGCTTTTGCCAATGGAGGGGATTGGAAATATTACATCAGTTCGGCCGACTGGATGACGCGAAACTTGGATTATCGGGTGGAAGTGGCATGCCCAATCTACGATGCCAATTTAAAGAAGGAAATACGCGATATGCTGGAAATTCAGTTCAGCGACAATACCAAGGCTCGCATCATTAACGGGGAAAGGCAAAACAAATACAAGCGGGATAAAAGCCAAGTGAAAATCAGGGCACAGGAGGAACTTTACAATTATTTAAAAGCATTGAACCCAAAAGAAGCATGATATTTGTTAGGTTTGGTGTAGATTAAAGCTGCTAGATGAAATTTGCGGCCATTGATATTGGTTCTAACGCGGTACGACTACTTTTCGCCAACGTTTTTATTACTAACGGTGAGGCGGTTTTCAAGAAAGAAAGCCTTATCAGGATTCCTTTGCGCCTGGGCGAAGAGGCTTTTTTGGATGGATTCGTAAGCCAATCAAAAATTGAGAAGCTAGGGAAAACCATGCTGGCTTTCCGCAACCTAATTGAAGCTACTGATGTAGTGCATTATAAAGCCTGTGCTACAGCGGCTTTGCGCGAAGCAAGCAATGGCCAGGAGGTGGTGGAGAAAGTGTTTGCTGCTAGCGGGGTAAAAATCGAAATTATTGAAGGCTCGCAAGAAGCCAATATCATATATGCCAACCATATAGCCCAACAGTTGGATGCCAGTAAGGCTTATTTATACATTGATGTGGGCGGTGGTAGCACGGAGCTTTCCTTCTTTGCCAACAACCAATTGGTGAAGGCCATATCATTCCCCATAGGCACTTTAAAGCTATTGAACAACCAAGTTGAGGAAAGTGACTGGCAACCGATGAAAAAGACGGTGCTTGACTTTAAAAAGACTTATAAAAGCATAGCTGGCATAGGAACCGGGGGAAATATCAATAAGCTATACAAACTCTATGGCGATACAGTGCAAGGCCTTATCAACTATAAACAGTTGCGTGAAGCCTATGAGCATTTGGAAGGCTTTACTTATGCCGAAAGAGTGACCATTCTTGGCTTAAAACCCGATAGGGCTGATGTAATACTGCCTGCAGCAGAAATTTTTCTGAACATTATGCGCTGGGCGGATATTGACACCATATTTGTACCCAAAATAGGCTTATCCGATGGTATCATCCACCTATTGTATGAAGAGCATCGGAAAAAACAAGCTTTCTTAAAAGCTTAAGGGCACGGATAGCCAACAGTTGAACTCTTCCACAAAATCACAGAGCACACAGCCGTGCACTTTGCCCTGTTTATCATCAAAGGTAGCCTTATCGGCAATAGGATATACCGGCTGGTGCCATACATTAGGATTGATATGGATGCCAAAGCTGCCATCGCAATAAAAGGCCCTGAAATCCTCAGGTCGTACGTCATCGCCTGGTAAGGCCAGTAAGGCCACAAATGGCTCCCCGTTTTTTGGAAAAAAAACCTGTCCACCATCAGGATGATAGTTGGCCTCCCTTACCAACACCGCTTTCCGATCTTTGGGCATTGGCTCCCCAGGCAGGGCAAGCATGCCCGTGATGTAGCTTTTCCTTACAGCATGGTTAGTAGCATATAAAAAGCTTTCTTTCCATTCAAACTCAAAGGTATCTTGGGCCAATCCTCCCTCTATTCCTGTACCCGGTATCAGTTTGCGCCATCCGCTCAGTGGCCATGGCACAATGTCTACCTCTGCTTCCTCAAAACTATGCACTATCCGTCCGTAGCCTTCTAAACTATCCGCGGTGGCCATTAGCAGGGGCACTTCAAAAATATCGGTAGCAGTGGCAGTAGCAAATTCAGTGGTCTGGTTAATGGAAGCCATAATAGAAGGGTTATGGTTCAAAATTAACGAATTAGCTTATCTGATGCCGGCACAAACAGGCACAATTTTTTCCTTACTTGTTCGTCAACATAACACATGGCAACGGAGCTTGTAGATAAGCATCTATCGCTGCCCGCAAAACTGGGCCTTTGGCTGGAAATGCTCCTGCTATTTGTGGGGCTGCCTACATTGTACTATTTCAGGCTGATGCCAGTACATTTTATCGTCCCTATGTCTTTATTATCGATAGGGGCGGTAATTTACCTGTACCGCCATCATGGTTTCAACAACCGTTCCTTCGGCCTTAACGGGTTCCAAAACTGGCGGTCATTTTTGTTGGCGGGCACGCTGTACGTTGCTATCAGTATTGCCATCGTCTATTGGTTTTTTCCTGAAAACCTATTCATCATCGTTCGGGAAAGGCCACAGTTATGGTTGCTGATTATGTGCTTTTATCCCATATTTTCAGCATTGCCTCAAGAAATCTTGTTCCGTGGCTTTTTTATGCAACGTTATGCCCCCTTGTTTGAAAAACAGTGGCAGTTGATAGTAGTGAATGGCATCTTGTTTGGCCTTGCACACCTCATGTTTGGCCATTGGGTTTCTGTCATCCTTTCGGCTGTTGGGGGCTTCTATCTTGCCAACCAATACCTGCAGCACCGCTCCATCTTATTGAGTGCTATACTACACGGCATATTGGGCAACTGGATTTTCACCGTCGGTTTGGGGCACTTCTTCTATTTGGCTGGGGGCAAGTAAATTTGGTAAATCATGATGCGTTAATTCTGCTTAACAGTAGTGGGCTGCAGCAAAAATTTTCTACATTTACGGTACCCAACTATAGGGTAAAAAACACCGCTATGAAGAAGCACAATTTTTCCGCGGGGCCGGCCATATTGCCCCAAAGCGTACTAGAACAAGCAGCCGCCGCCATCAGAGATTTTGCAGGAACGGGTCTATCCCTTTTGGAAGTATCGCACCGCGACAAGGAGTTCGATGCCGTAATGGCTGAAGCCCGCGAATTGGCAAAGAAAACCTACGGCCTCGGCGATGATTACGAAGCCTTGTTCTTGCAAGGCGGGGCCAGCACCCAGTTTTGCATGGTGCCTTTCAATTTTCTGCCCGACAATGACACTGCCGCTTATACCGATACCGGCGAATGGGCTAGCAAGGCCATCAAGGAGGCAAAGCTGTTCGGCAACGTGAATGTGCTGGGCTCTTCCAAAGAATCGAATTATACCTTTATTCCAAAGGGCTATACAGTGCCCAATGATGCCGCCTATTTCCACTGCACCAGCAACAACACCATTTACGGCACGCAGATGCACGAATTTCCCGATACGGCAGGGGTGCCGCTGATATGCGATATGTCATCAGACCTGTACAGCCGGGTGATAGATGCCAATAGGTTTGACCTGATATATGGCGGTGCACAAAAGAACCTGGGCCCTGCGGGCGCTACCTTAGTACTGGTAAAGAAAAGCCTGCTGGACAAGACCGTTGACCGTAAGATACCATCCATGCTCGACTACCGGGTGCATATCAAGGGAGGCAGCATGTACAATACGCCCCCCGTATTTGCCACTTATGTATGCCTGCTTACCTTGCGTTGGATTGAAAGCCAAGGAGGATTGGCCGCCGTTGAAAAAATGAATCGGGAGAAAGCAGCCTTGTTGTACAACGAAATTGACAGCAACCCCTTGTTTAACCCCGTTTGCAAAGTAGAAGACCGCTCTTTCATGAACGTGACCTTTACTATCGCCAAGCCGGAATTGGAAGAAGGTTTCCTGGCAGCGGCAAAGACGGCCAGCTTAGTAGGTATCAAGGGCCACCGCAGCGTGGGCGGCTTCCGCGCCTCGCTGTACAACGCCCTGACCCTGGAAAGCGTGCAGGCCCTGGTGGACGTGATGAAAGACTTCGCCCAGAAAAACGGCTAGTCAATTTGTCTTGCCTTAGGCAAGATGGTGTTTGGAAATTTGAAAATAGAATCCGACTGACCTTATAATCAGCGAAATCCAAAAATCTGTGATCAAGACCATGATAAAAATATTAGCCAACGACGGCATAGACGCCATCGGCAAAGAAATGTTGGAAAAAGCCGGTTTTCAGGTAGATACGGAGACCATTCCGCAAGACCAATTGAAAGACCGACTGAATGCTTACGATGTGGTAATCGTGCGCAGTGCTACCAAAATCCGCAAGGAGCTGATAGACGCCTCCCCCAACCTGAAAGTGATATTGCGCGCTGGCGTGGGAATGGACAATATTGACGTGGACTATGCCAAAAGCGTAGGCAAAACGGTGATGAACACGCCACGTTCCTCCTCGCAGTCGGTAGCGGAGCTGGTTATTGGGCAAATGTTTACCCTGGCCCGTTTCCTGCACGAAAGCAACCGCGAAATGCCAGGCAGGGGGGTAACGGATTTCAATAAGTTGAAAAAGGCCTATGCCGAAGGGATAGAACTAAGGGGCAAAACGCTGGGCATCATCGGCTTCGGCGGCATCGGTCAGGCAGTAGCGCGCATGGCATTGGGCCTAGGCATGAACGTAATGCCCTTCAAGCTGCACCACGCCGAGGTAAAGATTGATGTGGACTTCTTCAAAATCAAGGATGCAGCAGTGACCATCACCATGCACACCGATGACTTTGACGAACTGCTCGCCAAGAGCGACTTTATCACTTTGCATGTGCCCTTCAAAGAAGGCGAAGACCCGCCTATTCTGTACAAGGAGCGCTTCGACAAGATGAAAGACGGCGTGCGCATTATCAATACCGCCCGTGGTGGCGCGATAGTAGAGCGCGACCTATTGGAAGCCCTAAATAGCGGCAAAGTGGCCGCCGCCGCACTCGATGTGTTTGAAGGCGAGCCGGTACCTTCGCAAGAAATATTGTCGCATCCCCGCATATCGCTCACCCCCCACATTGGTGCCAGCACCGTGGAAGGCCAGGAAAGGATAGGCGTGGAAATTGCAGAAAAACTCAAGGAGTTTTTTGGTAGCAAGTAGCAAGTATCAGGTAGCAAGATTGCTGATACTAAACTGAAAAATAAAAGTAAAACCAACATCCCGTAGTAAGTCTTGATACTTGCTACTCGATACTCAATACTAAAAATATGGCCACCATACGCCCTTTTCAAGCATTCCGCCCCCGACCCGAACTGGCAGCACAGGTTGCCTGCCTGCCCTATGATGTGATGAGCACTGAAGAAGCCCGCGAAGAGGCCAAGGACAACCCCCTGAGTTGGCTGCAGGTGGAGCGTGCAGAGATTGCCTTCCCCGCCAGCCACGACCCTTATGACAAAAGCGTGTACGAAAAGGCGGCGGAGCGTTTCCAGGCATTAGTGGACAATGGCACCTTCAGCCAAGACCCTACGCCCTACCTGTACGTGTACCGCCAAATCATGGGCAGCCACAGCCAAACTGGCCTGGTGGCACTGAGCAGTGCCAAGGACTATTGGGACGATGTCATCAAAAAACATGAGTTTACCCGCCCCGTAAAGGAGCAGGATCGCATTAACCACATGAAGACCACGGGCATCCATTCGGGGCCTGTGTTCCTCACTTATCCTGACCTTGCGGAAATCAATGAAATAGTAGAACAGGTGAAGCAGGCGCAGCCTGATACGGACATTACCGCCCCTGATGGCGTGCAACATACCATCTGGATTATCAAAGACCAGAACACCCTGCAGCGCATCGTGCAACTGTTCAGCGAAAAGGTGCCCTTCACTTACATTGCCGATGGCCACCACAGGGCGGCCTCATCGGCCAAGGTGGCCCGCGAAATGCGGGAAAACGACCCCGGTAGCAGCGGCGAGGAAAACTACAACTTCTTCCTGTCTGTACTGTTCCCCAGCAGCCACATGAGCATCATGGACTATAACCGTGTGGTGAAAGACCTGCATGGCTACAGCGAAGAAGATTTTCTGGAAAGGCTGGAAGAGCAGTTTACCGTAACCCCCAAGGGAAAGAGCACCTACCAGCCCGAAGCGGGCCGGCACTTCGGTATGTACTTAAACGGAAACTGGTACCAACTGACTGCCAAAGAAGGCAGCTATGACCCCAACGATCCAGTGAACGGCTTGGATGTTTCTATCCTGCAGAACAATGTGCTGGACAAGTTGCTGGGCATAGCCGACCCACGCACCGACAACCGCATTGACTTTATTGGCGGTATCCGCGGCCTAAAGGAACTGGAAAAGCGCGTAGACAGCGGCGACTGGAAAGTGGCTTTTGCACTGTACCCCGTCACCATTGAGCAACTTATCCGCATTGCCGACAGCGGTAATGTGATGCCCCCCAAATCGACCTGGTTTGAGCCCAAGCTGCGCAGCGGGTTGGTGGTGAATAAGTTTAAGTGATGGGTGCTGGAATGTAATGCTCAAATGCGAATCAGACTGTTTGAATATCTTGTTTATGAAAATTTGGTCGGAACCAAGATTGTATAACAATCATTATATTTGAGTAAAACAAAAATTTTATGGTGGTGGAGATAAAAATAGGCAGCAGTGAAGAGGAAATTAAGAAAGCACTCCTAAAGCTCAAGAAAAAAAGGAAGCCGTTTGATGCATCTAAACATTTCGGTAAAGTTGACTGGAAGATTGACGGCTTGGAACTCCAAAAGCAGCTAAGGAATGAATGGCGATGAGCTTTTGGTAGATACCAATATCCTAATATATCTTCAAAAGGGATTGACTGGTATTCAGACAATTCTCAATGGTAAAAACCTTCATGTTTCCTTTATTTCTGAAATGGAGTTGCTATCCTATCCTGAAACTTCAGACGAAAACTAGCGGCGATAAAAACTCTTATTGACGATTGTTTGGTTATTGAAATGAACATGGACATTAAGCAAGTTGCAATAAATTTACGACGTACATATAAACTTAAATTACCTGATGCCATTATTGCCGCTACTTCAATACTCTATAATCTCCCCATTATTACTTCGGACAAAGAATTCTCTAGAATTAAGGATTTGGATTTAGTCTTGATTAAGTTTGAATCATGAGATGCTATGTCCATACCCTATCGTCCTAAGTATAGCTTTTGTTGATAAGCCCTAATATTTGTTGAAATTTTTTTGCCGCCCATCAGATGGATTCGAGCAATCTTCCGTTATATTAGGGTGTTGTTAATGTATGGTTAGGCGCTTCCTCTTCCTATCTGTTATCTGCTTAAGCTTTGTGCTGGGTTTTGCCCTACTAGGGTATTTCTATGTTGCCTCGGCTACCAATAAGGATATCTATTCCGACATGGGCAATATTCACCAGCATGACGTGGCCTTGGTATTAGGCACTTCCAAAAGGTTGAAAAACGGCAGCAGCAACCCCTACTTTTATACCCGCGTACAAGCTGCTGCTACTTTGTATAAAAATGGCAAAGTGAAAAAGATATTGGTAAGCGGCGATAATGGCCATGTAACCTACAACGAACCGAAGGATATGCTAAATGCCCTAATAGCCCTAGGCGTATGCCGAGAGGATATTGTAATGGACCATGCTGGTTTCCGTACCTTCGATTCCATGGTGAGGGCCAAGGAAGTGTTCGGCCAGCAGAGCCTTATTGTGGTGAGCCAACGGTTCCAGTTGCAAAGGGCACTGTTCATAGCATCAGCCAAAAACATGAAAGTGGTAGGCTTTGAAGCCGAGGACCCACAGCTATCGGGCAATTTTCTTTTTGCCCGGGAAATATTGGCCCGTACTAAAGCCTTGATGGATTGCTATCTGCTCAATACCGCGCCCCGTTACTTAGGGCAGAAGGAGGAAATAAGGGTCAATTCTTAGGGCATTTCTAATAGACGCCCCATACTTTAGGCTATCTATATTAGATTAGCATACCCACTAAACAGCCAATTTTTCCCCAATTACTAAGTAATCGGGCCCTTTCTCTCGCAAGTTCTTGCGGTGGCGTTGTAAAGCAATGATAAGGCCTATAGTACCCCCCACCATAAAAATAATGGAGAGGAACTCGGCTTGGGTCAGTTGCATGCCTAAAATATTCAGCTTGGTATTGATACGGATTTGCTCAATCAGTATCCGCTCCACGCCGCTAACAATGAAGTAGAGAGAAAACATGGCACCGGGGGCTACCAGTTTTTTTCGGAATGCCCATAATATGGCAAATAGGATGGTGAGCATCACAATTTCATAAATCGGGGTAGGGTACACCAATGGCGTTACATAGGTGCAGTAAGCTTCTTGGCAATTTTGGATAAGGCCGGCACCATCGCGGTTTACGTTGTGCGCATAATCGTAAGCCCAAAGGCTATCCGGCAACCATGATAGCCAACCGGGTTTAGGCTGGGTATTGTAGATGCCCCAGTCGCCATCGCCCGCCACTTGGCAACCGATACGGCCAACGGCCAAGGCTATCAACAAAGTAGGTGCCGTAGCATCGCACAACTGTAAGATATTGATATTGCGTCTATAAGCGAAGATGCTCACCACCAAAGCACCGCCCACAATACCGCCCCAAATGGCCAAACCGCCAAAGAACGAGCCCAAGGGGTCCTGCAGGAAATCCTGAAAATTGCCCGGTGTTTCAAAAAGGTAAAAGAACTTGGCACCGGAAATACCGCCAATGGCAGCAAACAAAACAATATCGCCAATCATGTCATGTGGCCACATAGTTTTGGCTTCCTTTACAGGGCTGGGCAATTTTACGCTGTGCTTTTCATACCAGCGCCAAAAACCCATAATAATACCGCCAGCAATTCCGCCTAATAGATTCCCGTCGCCGGAAAGCAACCAGTGCTGTGGGTTTTCCAAAGCACCGGGGTTGCCCATGAGCCCCAGTATTTTGTAGCCCAACACAAAGCCCAATAAGGCATTGAGCAGTACGTCCCATAGCTTGGGGGCTTCGCCTATGATGGTTTCTTTGCTGAAAGTCTTGAAATAGCCTAAGCGTTGGCGCCGCTTCAATTCAGGATAGAGAAAGGCAGCGGCGGTCAAAAAAGCCATGGCTACGAAAAAGCCAAAGCTCTGTATCAACTTCAGGAAAGGGACATCAACCCCGAATAAATCGTGGAATAACCAATAGAAATTTGCATAACAGCGCGCCAGTACCATAGGCTTTATAGGGGTGGTTGTTGAAAGATGCTATATTCAAGGGCGGCTTCACGTGCAGGTATAGTACCATCATCGTCCGTCGCGCCCAGTGTTACTTTAGTCAATCGGTTCACTTGTGCCGCATCGAAAGGTTGCTTCACTTTAATGTAATTATCGGTAAAGCCGTGCATCCATCCCTCCTCGTTCTCGCCTTCAAATAGTACTGTCCGTTCCTGCCCCTCATGTAGGCTGTAAAAATAGCGTCTTTTCTTGTTTGACAAATCCGTAAGCATCTTATTGCGCTTTCTTCGCTCCTGTACGGGCACTTTGCCCGCCATTTCCATGGCCAAGGTATTGGGCCGTTCCGAATAAGTGAAAACGTGCAGGTAAGATACGTCCAGACTATGAACAAACTGATAAGTTTCCATGAAATCTTCTTCGGTTTCGCCTGGAAAACCCACTATCACATCCACCCCTATACAGCAATGGGGCATATGTTGTTTTATCAGTGCCACCCTTTCTGCGTACAGTTCCCGTCGATATCTCCTACGCATGAGGTTTAGGATACGGTTGGAGCCTGATTGCAGCGGGATATGGAAATGCGGCATGAATCTTTTCGAGCTCGCCACAAAGCGGATGATATCTTCATTCAGCAGGTTGGGCTCAATTGAGGATATGCGAAAACGCTCAATGCCAGCTACCTCGTCCAATGCCATCACCAAATCGAGAAAGTTTTCCTGTTTCCTTCTTCCCCCGCTTTCGCCCTTGCCAAAATCGCCAATGTTTACCCCCGTCAGTACTACTTCCTTTACTCCTTGGGCGGCAATGTCTTCTGCATTTTTCACGATAGAAGCTATCAATGGGCTTCGGCTCCTGCCACGTGCCATTGGGATGGTACAAAAAGCGCAGCCATAATCGCAGCCGTCCTGCACTTTTAAGAAGGTGCGGGTACGGTCGCCAAAAGAATAGGCATTCTCGAAAAAATCCACCTCATCAATACTGCACGAATGCACTTCTGCCACTTCCTTCTTTGCCCCCATATTGGCCAGATAGTCCACTACCTTAAACTTTTCCGAAGCGCCCAGCACTAAATCGACCCCCTCGAATTTGGCAATGGTTTCGGGTTGCAATTGCGCGTAACAGCCTATTACCACTATCCGTGCATCGGGTGCCTGCCTGCGGGTGCGGCTTACCAGGTGCCGGCATTTTTGGTCGGCCTGTTCGGTAACGGAGCAAGTATTGATAAGGTACACATCGGCAGGTTCTTCAAAAGCCACTTTTTCAAAGCCCGCATCCAAGAAACGCCTACCTATTGCCGAGGTTTCCGAATAGTTGAGCTTACAGCCGAAGGTGTAAAATGCTACTTTTTTCGTATCAGCGTTCATTGCAATGTGCAAAGGTAGCCATTATTTAGGCAAAATAACAGCCCTGTGGGGATATGTGCCAGCCGCAAAAGGCTCTTAGCCCGTCTGTCATTCTGTAGGAAACTACTACACCCACATTACATAGAGTTGCGGCTCCCGTTGTCCCGTCTAGCCTTAGGCTAGACGGGACCTCTTGTCGTGAACCCTATACCTTCTTGATAGCTAAACTGCGATACCCTTGATTTTAAGGCTTGTTCGCTGCTTATGGTGATTTTCAAGTGCGTGGTAGGAGATGCTTTCTAGCCTAAGGCTAGACAACATGACGAACATTCAAAGGGGCTCGGGTCGTGGTGAGCGGAGTCGAACCACAGCGATGGCCTACGCTCCGGTTCGACTTCGCTCACCGAGACGGCTTGCGCACGGTATTCCTTCGCACAATAACGATAAAGTGCTTTTGGCTTGCCAAATAGTTGCTTGGCCTATGAATGGTAGCAATTTCATATCTTTCGCCAATGGGTGTTGGCGTTTACATCTTGAAATGCAATGATGGCTCTTATTATGTCGGCATCACCAACGATATCGTCAGGCGGCTTTATGAACACAATTCTT